>CAVRWF010000012.1:0-800167 GCA_963724845.1 uncultured Alphaproteobacteria bacterium | reverse complement strand
CCAGAAAGGACTCCAGGTTACCGAACTGGCGATCGTCAGGATAGGAGAAGCTGGTGTCTGCTGGGCCGTGATCCCGCTGATCCTCCCGGCCGCGTCGCGCTGCCAGGCGAAAATGTGGCCAGATGGGTAGATCATGCCGGTGATATTGCCGGCGGCGTCGTAGGAGTAGGAGGTGGCGAGAGCGGGCGCAGGATTATTGGTGCGGTAATCGACCCAGATGCGCCCCTGCGCGTCGAAGGCCCGCCAGTTCAATCCGGTTTCGCTATAGACGCCGACCAGCTGGCCGATGCCCTTGTTGTTCGAAGCAGTCGCATCCCAGGTGAAGCTCTGCCAATATTGCGTCTGGCCGGCGTAGGTCTTGCTGGCCAACCGGCCGGCAAGATCGTAGGCGTAATTGGTCACGACGCCACGCGGGTCGGTCTTTTGCGTGACGTGGCCAAGTCCGTCGCGCACATAGACCGTCACGCCACGATCGGGCGAGATTTCCTCGATCACCTCGCCGAAGCCATTACGAATATAGCTGCTGACGTTGCCGCGCGGGTCTTGATAGCCGGTTATGTTGTCCTGGCCGTCACGAGCAAGGTTCACGACGGCGCCGACCTCGTCGGTTTCCTTGATCAGGCGATTGAGCGCATCAAAGGGCGCTGCTTCGCGTATCTCGGATTGTTCTATCCTTTATGTCTGTAAACGCTCCACCAAACGTAGGTTCCAAATTGAGCCAGAGCTAGCAGCAACAAAAGAAAAGACCACGCTCCCCACATGTTAAATATGGTAAAATATACTATTGCCAGGCAGTAAGGGACCAGAACCACGGCATACATCCTTGTCTTTACAGAAATTAGTACAGACAGCGGCCCTAATAAAAAGGCGATTATGCGGTAAATGTCATACTCCCAAGGCATGCGCGCCGCCTTATCGATAGAAGCAGTTATGATTTAGCTTCATTTCTTGGTGCATTTGCACTTCTCTCCTATTAGATCAGCTATAGTGTATGAGAAGTACGGAGCTGTCTTTTGTGCCGCAGCTCCAGAAGCCCACCCAGGCAAAGCGCGCCCAAGTGGGGCGAAATTAGAGCCTTGGAGGCCTGATCGCCATATATTTACCCCCACATCGAGTGTAGCCCCAACAATTCCCGTCAATCCCCACGCGGGACCATCAACTCCGACCTGAACAAGGTTGACGCACAAAACGGCTTGCTCGTGATCAAGGCCATCGAGTTGGTTCAACGTGATTTGTGAGCCAACACTATAATATACACCAAGCGCTGCCCAAGCTAAAATTGGTAGCTGAAGAAACTCCCCTTTCGGATCCACATACGCCAACGGATTGCCGCCGACATATCCATACTCGCTTGGCCCATCGCTCATCAGCGATCGCAATCCCAACGGATCCGGCTGCACATACCTCCCCAGCGTTGCGTCGTAATGGCGATGCCAGTTATACGCCAGCCCCGACTCCAGCTGGAACCACTACCCTATACCGATTCCCCGTTCTCACCTTAGCTCTGATCAAGTTATTTGATATTTTTGTATGCTATTACTTGGAAGGCAATCGAAGTAAGGAAAAGAATGAGTATTTCTAAATATGAAAATTCATACAAATATATCGCAACTAAATCTAAAATATACGGAATTAACAAAGCAAACGATAAATTGAACTTCCTATAAAAATAAATTGAACCGCCGCAGATTATTCCGAGCAGCCAAATATCTTGGTATTCGAAGCGCATGGCTACTTTTAGTTACTTTAACAATTACAATTTGGATTGTACGAAGGCGCAATCTGCGGGCCGACTTTCATAATAGCCCAGAAAGCTCCATTATACTGCCATGCGCCTCCCTTCCAAAAAGACGACACTATCGGTAATGGCACAATTGCGCTGGAAAGACCAGAATATAAGGGAGATACCCAGTTAATTCGGCAAGTCGCGTTCCAGAAAGGCCGTTCGTCGAGTGGAGTTCCAACCTTATTCCAATTATTCACCCCCCACCAAATCAAATCCCTATATTGAACAATCAGATCTCCTACGGCACCGACAGCAAACCAGCCGAGCGCCCCCCAAATAAACTCTCCTCTCGGATCACTATACGCCAACGGATTGCCGCCGACGTAGCCATAGGCGCTCGGCCCATCGCTCATCAGCGCCCTCAGCCCCAACGGATCCGGCTGCAAATACCTCCCCAGCGTGGCATCATAATGCCGATGCCAGTTATAGGCGAGGCCCGTCTCCAGCTGGAACCATTGGCCGGGGAAGCGGATGTTCATCGTTTCCGGATTGGACCAGCTGTAGGAAACATTTCTGGATGCCCCAGACCAGAAGCTGGTACTAAATTTCCTGTACTTAAAGTGCTTCCATGATTGATGTTGTAAAAATCAATCCTGTAGACAAGAACCCAAGCACCCATGACGAGCAGCCAAGCTCGCATCGAGCGCCAGCCATTTCCTTTGCGCCCATCAATTATTATCAGTGTTAACCAGACTATATTTACCAGCGAACAGGCGGCGAAAACTGGAAAAACAGTAAGCACCCAGACAATAGGGTTACCAGCAAGGTCCGTACCGGCATCTTCAGGCTGAGGCCAAAGCTTAGACGCAAAATACAGGTAGATTCCCATGCATATTATGTTTACCAACACCCAATATCTGCATCTGCGTTTATTTTTAATCCTTTTTACCTCACACATTCACAATTACTTCCCTTGAATTTGGCATGAACAGGATCCAATATTGCTTTTTGCATCATCCCATCCATTGTCCCACCAAAGGTTTTGTTTTGGAGAATTGGCATTTGAGGAGAAAAGGAAAGAATACCCTCCGCCCACAGCGTCAGTACCTCCATTGCCAATACCCCGCCCCGTTCATGTATACGCCGACACTATAGTTTGAAGCGTCTATGTATTCAGAATGCCTCCCTCCAATTCTCTGAAAATCGTATGTCCCGTAATGTCCGACGTTTTTCCAAACTGCAAACGGATTGAGTCCGTTGGCCTGACCGGCTGCTTTGATAGCGCACCAATCTGTCCCTTTGGGAGCGATAAACCGCCTTCCAATCGATGTGTAGACCTGAGCATTCGGATAGTTGGGAAGCTGAGAATCCCAAATATCGCCTAGTTGCAACGGTCCCATTGTATAATTGGAAAAAACCTCGAGTCCTCTCGGATCCACATACGCCATCGGGTTCCCCCCGACATAGCCATAAGCGCTCGGCCCATCGCTCATCAGCGCCCGCAACCCCAACGGATCAGGCTGCACATACCTCCCCAGCGTCGCATCGTAATGCCGATGCCAGTTATACGCCAGCCCCGTCTCCAGCTGGAACCACTGGCCCGGAAAACGGATGTTCATCACCTCCGGGTTGGACCAGCTGTAGGAGACATTGCCGAACGGATCATAGATCACGTCCCAGGCCCAGCTCTGGTTTGGCGCGGTCATCCGCGCCGGACGGCCCAGATGGTCGCTGTGCACGTAATAAAGCGCCGGCGAGCGTGTTCACATTGTCCACCACGGCGACGGGAAGATCGTTAAGCCAGATATATTCGCGCAGCGTCTGCCCGGCGGTGTTGGTCTCGGCGATGATGTGATTGTTGATGTCGTGGACATAGAGCGTCGTCGTGGTCGTCGGCGCTGCGGTCTGGGTCACCGTGCGCGAGGCGAGCCGACCAATGCGTGCAAGCCCCGCACGACTCCCCTAAAACTTCGTTTGCAGGCGCAGCGCCATGTAGGTCGCCCGGTCTCTGACGGGATTCCAGGGGTCGATGATCTGCAGATCGGCGGAGAGGCGCAGCCAGGGCGTGATCGCGAAATTATAGAAGGCCTCGACGCCGCCCTCGCTGCGTCTGGCGACGTCGAGCGCGGCCAGCGCGTTGAGCAGCGGTTCGGTGACGCCGTAATGGAAGAAGCCGACGCCCCAGCGGTCGTTCTCGCGGCCCTCGATCAGATTATTGCCCGCAAAGCCGCCAAGAAAGCTCCACCTGACCGGGTTGGGATTTCCGTCGGTCAAGGTCCCCAGCGTGAACAAACCCCAGCCGACCGCAGGATTCGACGGGCTTTGAAAAAGATACTGCTGGAGCGCGTAAGAGGCGAACCAATATCCTTTTTTGGTGGCCACCGAGTTTGCGGCGAGCAGCGGGCGCGTGCCGACGATCTCGTCGAGATCGACGCCGCGCGCGTCGCTGTAGGCGACGCGGAAGGTGTGGAAGCCGCGCAGTCCGTAAAATTCCAGCGGAACGGTCGCCGACCCGCCCACCGCCACGCCCTTCTCGAACGGACGCTCGATGACCTGCGGATTTTGCGCGCTGCGCGGATCGACGACCGCGAGCGTCAGGATCGCCGGCTCGGTCCTGAAGGTCACGACGCCGCCGACAAGGTAAGGCGCCGATATGACGACGCGGTCGGCGGCCGATCCGCGCGCGGCGGTGTAACCGACGCCCGTCGACGGCAGCGCGAAGGCCCTGTTCATGAACGTGTCGATGCCGCCGCCGCCGATGAGCGGCGTCTGCGACGCCAGCGTCATCATGTTGAACTTGCCCGCGCTGACGGAAACCTTCTCGCCGAGATCCTGCGTGACGTTTACGGAAAGCGCGGAGTGATAGCCGTCGCCGTTTACATAGGCCTCGGCCGTGTTGACGGGGACAAGCGCGAAATCCCGCCTGTTGATGTCCTGGCCGAAATAATGCTCGTATTGCGCATTGATATGCAATCCGGGCCACAGGCCGAGTTTTTCCGGGTCCATCCTCAACAGGCCGTCGACCTTGCCGCCATAGAGCCAGGTATTGGCGCCCTCGCCCGCCGTCTGCCCCTGATAGAACTGCGTCACCCAGACGTCGGTGGAAATTCCGGCCTGGCGCAATTGCTCCTTGGGACCGTCGGGCGTGTCGAGCAGTGACGGCTGCGTGGAGAGAGACGACCAGGCGTCTTCCGCCTGCGCGGGGCCGGTCGCCGCTGCGAAAAGCGCCGCCGCGCCGGAAAAAAGTGCGATCGCGTGAAAAGGCTTGCTGCTCACGATGCAATCCCAAATTGCGTCAATGAAAACATCCGCACGCTTATACTCCGGAAACGCCGCATTCGAACTCGAGGCCCGGCTTTCTTCTTCACGGCGCGCGTCAAAGGCGCCATAGAGCCCTTGACGGTTGTCTTCTTTGAAAAGCAGAGCGCGCCCATGACCTTGCATATGATGATTCTCTTTGCGCTGAAAGCCAGCATCATCCTCAGCGTCTTTGCAATCGGCCTGGATTCCGCGCCAAGCGATGTCGTCTATCTCCTGCGCAGGCCCGGAAAGCTCGCGCGCTCGCTGCTGGCGATGGATGTCGTCATGCCTGTGCTGGCGGCGTCGATCGTCGCCGCCTTCGATCTCAACACGGCCGTGGAAGTCGCGCTGGTGGCGCTCGCCGTCTCTCCCGCTCCGCCCATTCTTCCCAAGAAACAGATCAAGGCGAAGGGCGAGCCCTCCTACGCCATCGCCTTGCTGCTGCTGGCCGCAGCGGTCGCGGTCATTTTCATCCCGGTCGCCATCGAACTGCTCGGCCATCTGTTCCAGATGCAAGTGCACATGCAGCCGTGGCCTGTCGCCGCGCTGGTTCTCATGACCGTTTTCGCGCCGCTGACGGCGGGCATTCTCGTGCGGCGATTTCTTCCCGCTATCGCCCTGCGCATCTCCAGGCCTGCCGCGCGCCTCGGCGCGGCGACGCTGCTGTTGTGTTTTGCGCCCGTCATCTTCACCGCATGGCCGGCCATCGTCGCGTTGATCGGCAATGGGACGGTCATCGCCATCGCCGCATTCCTGATCGCCGGGCTTTTGGTCGGGCATGTTCTTGGCGGCCCGGATTCGCAGGACCGCACCGTGCTCGCCCTCGCGACTGCGACGCGGCATCCCGGCGTCGCGCTGGCGATTGCGACGAGCAATTTCCCGCAGCAAAAGGCGGTGCTTCCCGCAATCCTGCTTTACCTCATCCTCGGCGCGCTCATCACGATTCCCTATGTCATGTGGCGCAAGCGCGTCGCGGCGCGCGGGGAGTGACGCGCTCTGCTTGCGGCGGAGCGCGTCAGGCCAAATCAGTGGCGGCGGACGACGCGGCGCGTGGTGCGGCGCGCGGAACGGTGCGCCACGCCGGCGCGCGTTACGGCCTTGACCACGAGGCCGTCGGAGACCGTGATTTCGCTTGACGCTCCGGGGATGCTCACGGGCGCGGCTTCGGCGAGCGGTTCAAACCCAATCAGCAGAGAGGCGCCGATCAATAGTCCGAGAAGTTTCGTGCGAGTCATGCTCAGTCCTCCACTTTTGCGGTCCTGCGCGCCCTGAGGTTTTGCTTTTTGCGTCGCTGTCGCGCGACGCGCCGGCATGGAGCAGGACGCGGGCTCCATGCCGAATCGCCGATTGCTTATTCGCTCATGTGATTATTGCGTTGCGCGTCCATCAGCTTCCTTTCGTCCTCGGCGGAAAGCTTCGGCCGGTCGATGGTGAGCGTCAGCCTGTCGAGCTTGCCGGTGAAGCGGAAGGGAATCTGATAGTCCTGATCCTCCACCGGCGTGCCCGTGTCGGCGCCGACGTCGAAGTTCTCGTCCCATTGCAGCAGCAAGGGGATCGTGTGCTCCATCTTCTGCGTCGCGACGGTCTGGCCATCGACCTTGAGCACGCCGGTCCCGCCGCGTCCGATGCCGCTCATATTGTTGAAGGCCAGCGTGCCGATGCCGAGCCCGTCATATTTGAAGTCGAACTCCAGCACGTGCTTGCCGGGCGAGAGCGCTTCCGGTCCCTCCCAACGCAGGCGCTTGTAGTCGACGAGGTTCCAGAGAAACACCGGCTTGCCCTTCAGCAGGTAAAAGCCGTAGCCGGCGAAGCGGCCGCCCTGCGTCACGATCATGCCTTCGGCGCCGCCCTGGGGGATTTCCACCTCGGCCTTGAAATTATAGGAGGCGTCGAGAATGCTCGGCGCGTCGCCATTGGGCGTGCCGGTCATTTCGCCCGAGTAGGTGAACACATTGCGTCCGGCGGTGAGGCTCGGCTTGGGAGTCACCACCCGCGTCGCCACCGAGGCGTCGAGCGGCAGGACCTGATATTTTTTGGCTTCGCTCCAGAAAAGACTCTCGAGTTCTTTCAGCTTCCCCGGATATTTGGCGGCGACGTTTTTGTACTGGGTCCAATCCTTGCCAAGATCATATAATTCGTATGGAAAACCTGCCGGGTCCTGACTGACCCTGCCCGCCACGTCCCACGGCGGCCGCATCACCTTCGTGCTCGCGATCCATCCGTCGTTATAGATGGCGTGATCGCCCATCATCTCGAAATATTGCGTGTGATGACGCGAGGGCGCGTCGGCGTTGGCCTTGTCGAAAGTGTACATCATGCTGACGCCTTCGATTGGCGCCTGCTTGATGCCGTCGACGGTTTTCGGCGCCTTGATCCTGGTCGCCTCGAGCAGCGTCGGCACGATGTCGATCATGTGGTGGAACTGGTTGCGGACGCCGCCCTTGTCCTTGATGACATTGGGCCAGGAGATGGCCATGCCCTGCCGCGTGCCGCCAAAATGCGAGGCGATCTGCTTGGTCCAGGAGAAGGGCGTGTCGAAGGCCCATGTCCACGGCACCGCCATGTGATTGTATGTGCGGTCCGAACCCCAGACGTCGTAGAAATATTTGAGTTGGGCCTCGACCGGCAGTTCGACGCCCTGCAGCGAAGCGACCTCGTTCGGCGTGCCGTTGAGAGTCCCTTCCGCCGAGGAGCCGTTGTCGCCGCTGATGTAAATGATCAGCGTGTTGTCGAGCTTGCCCATGTCCTCGACCGCCTGAATGACGCGGCCGATTTCATTATCGTCATAGGCGAGATAGGCGGCATAGACCTCGACCTGCTTGATGAACAGTTTCTTCTCGTCCGCCGTCAGCTCGTCCCAGTTCTTCAGGAGTTCATGCGGCCAGGGCGTCATCTTCGCGCCCTGCGGAATGACGCCGAGTTTCTTCTGGTTCTCGAAGATCTGGTCGCGCAGCGCGTTCCAGCCCTTGTCGAACAGATGCATGTCGCCGATCTTCTTGATCCACTCCGGCGTCGCGTGATGCGGCGCATGCGTCGCGCCCGGCACGTAATAGAGGAAGAACGGCTGCTCCGGATCGAGCGCGTCGATGCGCTTCATGTAATTGATGGCTTCGTCGGCCTGCGCGGTGATGAGGTTCCACTTCGGATTGCCGACGTAGGGATAGATCGGCGTCATGTTGCGGAACAGATTCGGCTGCCACTGATTGGTGTCGCCGCCGATGAAGCCGTAGAAATATTCAAAGCCCATGCCGATGGGCCATTGATCGAAAGGCCCGTCCTGACTCGCCTGGAATTGCGGCGTGTTGTGGTTCTTGCCGAACCATGAGGTGCGATAGCCGTTGTCCTTGAGGATGCGCCCGATCGTCGCCTTGTCGCGGGTGATGATCGAGTCATAGCCGGGAAAGCCGGTCGCCTGCTCCGCGACCACGCCAAAGCCCGCCGAATGATGGTTGCGGCCGGTGATGAGCGCGGCGCGCGTCGGCGAGCACAGGGCCGTCGAATTGAAATTGGTGTAGCGCAGGCCGTCTCGCGCGATCCTGTCGAGACTGGGCGTCGGAATGACGCCGCCAAAGGTCGACGGCGCGCCAAAACCGGTATCGTCGGTCATGATCAGCAGAATATTGGGCGCGCCTTTGGGCGGGACCACGCGCGCGGGCCAATAGGGTTTCGATTGCGCGGCGTTGCGCTCGATCTTGCCCTCGAATTTTTGCGGATTGGGCGGAATCTGATCGCCGTCGATCACCGTCGTCGCGCTCGGCGAACCCGGCGCGCCCGGCGCCTGCCCGGCCGCCGCCGACCCCGCCAGGGTCACGGCCAGAACTGTAAAGAAAATCCCCCGGAAAAGAGCCGCAGAACGAACGACTGGCATATTGATCTCCAATGCGAATGTCATCTAACTCAGTGGCACAGCTTGTGTTTTGAAAAAGCGAGCCATTCTTGCGCCTTTCCGATGGCTTGGCAATCCAGCCGGCGCGAGAATTTAACGAGGGGTCATTTTGCGGCGGCGGAGCGCCTACAGCAGCGTGCCGCGCAGGATGACATAGGCGATGCTGAAATAGATGATGAGGCCGGTGACGTCGACCAGAGTGGCGACAAAGGGCGCGGAAGCTGTCGCCGGATCGAAGCCGATCCGCTTGAGCGCGAAGGGCAGCATCGACCCCACCACCGAGCCGAATGTCACGATGCCGATCAGCGCGCCGGCCACCGTGGCGGCGATCAGGACCCAATGCTCTCCATAATCGTGGAAGCCGACCTTTTGCCAAATGGCGATGCGGATGAATCCGATCACGCCGAGGATCGCGCCAAGCACAAGACCCGCCGGCAGTTCGCGCAGGGCGATGCGCCACCAGTCGCGCAGTCTGACCTCGCCGAGCGCCAGAGCGCGAATGATCAGCGAGGTCGCCTGCGAGCCGGAGTTGCCGCCCGAACTCATGATGAGCGGAATGAACAGCGTGAGCACCACCGCCTTTTCCAGCTCGCCCTCGAAATGCTGCATCGCGCTTGCGGTCAGCATCTCGCTCAAAAACAGCGCGCAGAGCCAGCCCGCGCGTTTCTTGATCATGGCGAAGAAGCCGATCTCCATATAGGGACCGTCGAGAGACTCCATGCCGCCGAAACGCTGCACCTCTTCCGTCGCCTCGTCGACGATGGCGTCGATCACATCGTCGACCGTCACAATGCCGATGATCTGTCCGGACTCGTCCACCACCGGAATCGCCAGTAGATCATATTTCGAAATCAGGCCCGCGACATGGGCGCGGTCGTCCAGCGGCGCGACGACGAGAGGCTCGCGATAGGGGCTCAGCGCGCCAACGCGCGCCGAGGGGTCCGCGAGAATGAGATCCTTGAGCGAGATCGCCTGCACCAGACGCAGCGTCGCCGGATCGACCAGATAGACCGCGTAGATGGTTTCCTTCTTGCCGCCGATCGCCCTGATGAAACCGAGCGCCTGCTCCACGCTCCAGCCCGGCGGCATGCTGACGAATTCGCTCGTCATCATGCCTCCCGCGGTCAGCGGCGGATAGGCGAGCAATTGCCTGAGCGAGATCTGCATCGAGGCGGGCAGCAGCCGCGACAGCCTGCCGCGTTCCTCCTCCGGCAGCTTTCGAAAAATATCGGTGCGCCGGTCCGCCGACATCGCTTCGAGAATGGCGGCGGCGCGATCCGCCGGCAGCGCCTCAATCAGCCTGTGCGGGTGGTCGAGGCCCGCCTCGTCAAACATGCGGACAGCTTGCTGCGGCGGCGTCGCCGTCAGAACCGAAACAGCCGCAGCAGGATCGAGCGCGTTGACCGCCTCGACCGCATCCGCCGCGTGGAGCGACGCGAGGCGCGCCGCGAAGGCTGCGGCGTCGACGGGCGTCTGCGATTTTGTGGCTGCTGTTTCCATTCGACTGTTCTCCAATCAAGGCGCAACAGCACGCGACCCGCCCGGCCGCGCGCTAAACGGCTTCAGCGCGAATATTTGCCGGAGAGCCGGGCGTCGAAGCTGCGGATCAACTCGCCCTTCGGCGTGACCTTCAAATCGAGCCGCTCGAACTTCATCGGGTCTTCCATGCTGTTTTCGAATTTCGACGCGATGAGCGTTACGGTGTCGCCCGTGCGCGACCAGCAGCCCGAAGCGAGTTCGTCAAGCGCGCCATAGGCGAGCATGTAGTCGAAGCGGCCGTTCTTCTGAAGTTGCAGTTCCGAGCCGACCTCCATCACGCCCCTGAGATAATAATGCCCCGCGAGCGAAGCGTCGGCGCTTGCGCAATCGGCGGCGCGGGCGGCGGAAACATAAAGCAGCGGCAGAGCGAGCGCGAAGGCGGCGCAGAAGCGATAGCGGATCATGATTTTCTCTTGACGCAAGAGGAAGCAAAAAACTTTAGTCGACTTTTCGCAGCGCGCGCATGCGCGAAACGCCGGGGTTAAGCATAGGCCCTTCGATCCTGCGACGGAAGTTCGCCGGAAACGCCAATTTCAGTCCGCTCGCAAGCGCGGTTATTCGCTCCAGCGGAGCCCTTCAAGTTTCTCTCGCGCTGACAGCGCAGAAAGCCTACCCTGCGAACTGGCGTACACGGGATGCGAGACAGACAAAATGAAACTGAGACAGACGTTGCTTGTTTCCTTCCTCGTCTTGCTGCCGGCCACCGCGCAGTTTGGCGCGGCGGCCGAACTCGTGACGCCCGACAATTTCATTCGCGCCGAGTCCGACTACTATTTCAGGAAGAAGGTTGACGACGGCATGTTCGGCAAAATTGTTCATGTTCGGGAACCCGCCTCGATTGACAGGCAATCGATCGTCCGCATGAACCGCGACACGCTTTATTCGTTCGGCGTGTCCGACCTGACTCAACCCGTGACGATCGTGAAACCGGATACGGGCAAGGTGGACGCCGCCTGCGGTAACGCCGAAACGCTGACGACATTCGACAACAGAGAGCTTTGACATGAACAAGAAAAAACTCTTCCTTCTCGCAGCGGCGGTCGGATTGTGCGCGCCGGCCTGCGTCCACGCCGACGACAAGAAGCCCAACATCATCTTCATCATGGCCGACGATCTCGGCAACGCCGACCTTGGCTACAGAGGCGGCAAGGTCATAACCCCCAACATCGACAAGCTCGCGCAGGGCGGCGTGCGGCTGGAATCCTTTTACGGCCAGCAGGTCTGCACGCCGGCTCGCGCCGCCCTGATGACCGGGCGCTACCCGATGCGCTACGGCCTGCAAACCCTGGTGATTTTCCCCAGCCACACGTACGGCCTGCCGACCGACGAGCGCACGCTGCCGCAAGCCCTGAAGGACGCCGGTTACAAAACCCTGATGACCGGCAAATGGCACCTCGGCCATGCGGACAAGAAGTTCTGGCCGCAAAACCGCGGCTTCGATTATTTCTACGGCAATGTCATGGGCGAGGTCGAATATTTCACCCGCGAGCGCGGCGGGATCATCGACTGGCAGCGCAACGGCACATTCATCAAGGAGAAGGGCTATTACACCACGCTGATCGGCGACGAGGCGGTCAGGCTGATCGACCAGCAGGATGGCAAGCAGCCGTTCTTCCTCTATTTCGCTTCGCTCGCGCCGCATGCGCCCTATCAGGCGCCGCAGGAATATATCGACCGTTACAAATCGCTCGACGACAAGCAGCGCAGCGCCTATTCGGGGATGATCACGGCCCTCGACGATCAGATTGGACGCATCGTCGCCGAGCTCGACAAGAAGGGGCTGCGCGACAATACGATCATCCTCTTCGCCAGCGACAATGGCGGCGCGACCAGCGGCCTGTTCGCCCAGGGCGCGAAGAGCGACGACGAACGCAAGAGCGAGGAAGGCGGGATCGAGCAGGGCGCGAAGGCCCCCGCCTCGAACACGCCGTTCAGGGGCGGCAAGGGCGGCATTTACGAGGGTGGCGTGCGCGTGCCGGCCTTTGTGAACTGGCCCGGCAAGCTCAAACCTCATGTCGTCGACGCGCCGCTGCACATGGTCGACGTCATGCCGACGCTGCTTGCGCTGACCGGTGGCAAGGGCAGCCCGGATCATCCTTTCGACGGCAAGGATATGTGGAAGACGATCGCCGAGGGCGCGCCGAGCCCCAATGAGGACGTGCTGATCGATGTGGAAGCCTTCCGCGGCGCGATCCGCAAGGGCGACTGGAAGCTCGTCAAGATTGCGCTCCTGCCCGGCAAGACGGAGCTGTTCAACCTCGTCCGCGACCCCGCCGAGACGACCAATGTCGCCGAACAGAACCCCGATATCGTGCATGATCTCGAAACGCGTCTTCTGGCCTATGCGAAGCAGCAGAAGATGAGCCTGTGGATCAAGGCTCAGCCGGCCTTTGCGGGCGCGCAGGGCAAGACCGTGTTCGATCCCGATTTCGACATCGACGACGGCGGCCTGCCGCACGAGAAGTCGGAGCTGCCGAGGCGGTGAGCGGCATTTCCTCCCTTCTCCCGCAGGCGGGAGAAGGAGGGGTCGCCGATTGATTCAACTTCAACAACCAATATCGCAAAGGCGCATCCCTTCTCCCGTGGAACGGGAGAAGGTGGCCTCGCGCAGCGAGGGTCGGATGAGGGGGCTTGCGACTGGGTTGACTCTGCGGAGTTGGTCGCCGGGGCGGAGACACCCCTCATCCGTCGCTCCGCGCTGCGTTCTCCCGCAGGCGGGAGAAGGAGGGGTCGCCGATTTATTCAACTTCAACACCAAAAATCGCAAAGGCGCATCCCTTCTCCCGTGGAACGGGAGAAGGTGGCCCTCGCGTTAGCGAGGGTCGGATGAGGGGTCTTGCGAATGGGCTGAATCTCCAGAAGTCTTGCGCCGGGGCGGAGACACCCCTCATCCGTCGCTCCGCGCTGCGTTCTCCCGCAGGCGGGAGAAGGAGGGGTCGCCGATTTATTCAACCTCAACAACCAATATCGCAAAGGCGCTCCCTTCTCCCGTGGAACGGGAGAAGGTGGCCCTCGCGTTAGCGGGGGTCGGATGAGGGGGCTTGCGAATGGGTTGAATCTCCGGAGTTTGTCGCCGGGGCGGAAACACCCCTCATCCGTCGCTCCGCGCCACCTTCTCCCGCAGGCGGGAGAAGGAGGGGTCGCCGATTCATTCAACCTCAATAACCAATATCGCAAAGGCGCTCCCTTCTCCCGTGGAACGGGAGAAGGTGGCCCTCGCGTTAGCGGGGGTCGGATGAGGGGTCTTGCGAATGGGCTGAATTTCCGGAGTCCTGCGCCGGGGCGGAGACACCCCTCATCCGTCGCTCCGCGCCACCTTCTCCCGTTCCACGGGAGAAGGAGGGGTCGCCGATTTATTCAACCTCAATAACCAATATCGCAAAGGCGCTCCCTTCTCCCGTGGAACGGGAGAAGGTGGCCCTCGCGTTAGCGGGGGTCGGATGAGGGGTCTTGCGAATGGGCTGAATCTCCGGAGTCTTGCGCTGGGGCGGAGACACCCCTCATCCGTCGCTCCGCGCCACCTTCTCCCGTCCACGGGAGAAGGAGGGGTGCGGCCTGATTCAACCTCAATAACCAATATCGCAAAGGCGCTCCCTTCTCCCGTGGAACGGGAGAAGGTGGCCCTCGCGTTAGCGAGGGTCGGATGAGGGGTCTTGCGAATGGGCTGAATCTCCGGAGTCTTGCGCTGGGGCGGAGACACCCCTCATCCGTCGCTCCGCGCTGCGTTCTCCCGCAAGCGGGAGAAGGAGGGACGTCGATTGATTCAACTTCAACACCAAAAATCGCGAGGTCGGATGAGAGGCGCTGCGGCTGCAGCCCCCGCCCACCGTCACTCGCAGGTCGCCGACGAATTGTTGATCCTGAACACCACGCCGCCCCCGTAAGCGCCGCCGGCTCTGGCCGCGCCATAAAGGCCGCCGGCGTTGTCGAGAATCACGCCGCCGCTGGGAAGCCCGCCGTCCTCTCCGCCGGAAAAACTGTAAAGCGTTTTCAGCATCCATTGCGTCGACGGCGCGACGGGCG
The DNA here is from genome assembly GCA_963724845.1 of uncultured Alphaproteobacteria bacterium. Lineage (GTDB taxonomy): Bacteria > Pseudomonadota > Alphaproteobacteria > Rhizobiales > Beijerinckiaceae > Methylocystis. The sequence goes on along the minus strand of CAVRWF010000012.1, from coordinate 785,693 downwards.
GCGTCAGCTTGAACACCGTGCCGTAAGATCGGACGCCGCCGGCGGCGGTTGCGCCATACAGCGCGCCACTGGCGTCGACGACCAAACTCCCGACGGGAGTACTGCCGTCCGCGCCGCCGCTAAAACTATGCAGGACCGTCAACCGCCATTGCGTCGCCGGCGAAACCGGCGGCGTGAGTTTGAACGCCGCGCCGGTGTTCGTTCCATAGAGCGAGCCTCTCGGACCGAAGGTGAGGCCGGAGGTTGGATAGGCTCCGTCGCCAAGGCCGGGGAAACTGTAAAGCACGCTTTCGGTCCAGACCGTTGAGGGCGCCACCGGCGGCGTCAGCTTGAACACCGCGCCCCTGCCCGCAGCGCCGCCCAGAGCGGTCGTTCCATAAAGCGCGCCGCTGCTGTCGACGATCAGCCCGGCCCGAGGGTTGGCGCCGTCGCCGCTGGCGCCGGGGAAGTCGTAAATTGGGCTCGCTGTCCATCCCTTCGGCCCTGGCGCGAGCATGTACACGGAGCCTGCGCCATAAGCGCCTCCGCTGTCGGTCGTCCCGTAGAGTGAGCCGGCGGCGCCCAGAGCCAGCCCGCCAGAGAGAATATTTCCGCCGCCTGCAAAAAGTTGCAGGTCCGCCTCGATCCAGGTGGTCGATCCAGAGGGCGGCGGCGAGAGCTCGAATACGTAGCCGCACAGGCTTTGCCCGCGACCCGGACAGCGCGTTAAACCGCCTGTCGGGGAGACGCCGTAAAGCGCGCCGCTGGTGTCCATGATCAAAGGGCCAACGGGGGCGCCAAGGGGAAACTTCGAGCAGGCCACCTCGATGCAAAACTGATAAAGCAGCGTCCTGCTCCAACCGGCGGAGCCCAAAGGCGGCGGCGTCAACTCGTACACCGCGCCAAACGCGGTCTGAGATGCGACCTGGTTGGAGGTCGGGACATAGAGCCCGCCGTCCAGGCCAAAGGTCACGCCGCCGATGGGCGCCCCCTCGCTTGAACTGAATGCAGCAAGGACGGTTTCTCCGCCCGGCGGCTGACATGGCAGGCCCATCGCCTCGCTCGCGAGCGCGAGCAGCGCGAAGGAGCTGGCGAGCAGGCGGCGGCGTTTCGATGAAAAAAATGAAATGGCGATCATGACAATGTTCCAATCAGAGTCGCGCCTCACAGGCAGCCGGGCGGAGAATTGAGCGTCTGCAGTTTGAACGCGACTCCGTTGCCGTTGGGACCGCCGCTCGCAGTGGTTCCGTAAAGCCCGCCATCATGGTCGAAGACCAGCTGTCCCTGCGGGCGGGCGCCGTCGGCGCCGTTGAAGGCGTGCAGCACGGTGTGCGTCCATGGGGTCGAGGGCGCGACAGGCGGCGTCAGCTTGAACACGAGGCCGCTTCCGTAAGGGCCGCCGCTTCCCGCCACGCCGTAAAGCGCGCCCCAGTTGTCGATGATCACGCCGGGGAAGGGATAGCCGCCGTCGGCGCCGCCGCTGGTGAAGCTGTGGACCACGGTCTCGTTCCACGGCCCGGTTCCAGAGGCGGGTGGCGTCAGCTTGAACACGACGCCGGCTTTCGAATTTCCGCCGGCGCTCGTCGCGCCGTAGAGGGAGCCGTCGGCGCTGAGGGTCAGGCCGGAAGAAGGAAGAGCGCCGTCCGCGCCGCCCGAGAAGCTGTGAAGCACGCTCTCGGTCCATGGCCCGAAGCCGGAGACGGGCGGCGTCAGCTTGAACACCGTGCCGGCGTTGGCGGTCCCTCCATAGCGGGTCGCGCCATAGAGCGCGCCCTTAGGGCCGAAAACCAGAGGGCCGATAGGGTTCGAGCCGGCGAGAGTGTTGGCGAATTCATACAGCGTGATCGCGCTCGAAGGGACCGGCGGCAGCTCGAACACGGAGCCGAAGCCGGGGATCCACATCAGGCCATAGACCCCGCCAAAACTGTCGGCGACCAGTCCGGGCGCGGGACCGGAGCCTCTCACGTTCGGGAAGTCGTAAAGCACGGTCTCGGTCCAGGGCTGGTAGTCGAAGACCGACGGCGTGAGGCTGAATACCGTGCCCCTGCCCCCGCTTCCGCCAGTTTGCGTCAGGCCGTAAAGCGCGCCGCCGGCGGCAAGGGTCAGGCTTCCGACGGGCATCATGCCTCCGAGGTCTCCCCAGGCGTAGATCACGCTCTGGGTCCAGGACGTGGCTGGAGGGACGGGCGGCGTGAGTTTGAACGCCGCCCCGAAGCCATTCCCGCCAAATTCACTGAGGCCATAAAGCGCGCCGAAGCTGTCGATAACCAGCCCGCCGGCAGGAGGGCCGCCGTCACCCTTGAACGCGTAAAGCGTGCTTTCCGCGACCAGGGGCTGGCATTGCTGCGCGGCCGCGCCGCCCGCCGCCACCAGAACCGCGCAGGAGAGCAGCGCGCGCGCGGCGCTGCGGCTTGATTGCGGGAAAGGCTTCCCTTCCATGACCGGCTCGCCAGCGACCCGGCGCGAGACTGCGCCGTTACGCCATAAACTGCGCCGTCGCCGTGGAGGATCAAGCGGTCAAAGGGGGTAGCTCTGCCGGGGCCGCCGCAGCGCGAATGCCGCGGCTGCGCTTACGACTTAATATTCGCCGCTGCCAACCAAAGGATGGATGCCGCCGGCGGCCCCGCCGCTGCTGCGGCTGCGACGCGCGGCATGGGCGCGCGTGCGCTTGGCGACCTGCACGAACGGGCCGGCTTTCGAGACGACCGGCGAAACGGGGCTGGCGGCCGGCAAAGCCGAGGCCAAAGGCGCGCCAATCGCGCACACCAGAATTGCAGCAAGAACGTAACGCATATGTCGCTCCCTCGCGCCGACCGGCTCATTGACCCTGAGCTCCGCGGTGGGTGTAGCATATTTTGGCGGGGGTTGGGAGAGTGGGGAGCGCGACAGTTTCGTTGTACCTTTTGAGGCCTTTAATTAGAGGGAATCATTACCTCGGCTTCTGGCCTGCGAATTGTCCCGCGTATCCTTTTTCCGGCGTGCCCAACGTTTGTTCAAATATAAGTTGGCATATTGCCATTCCTGAGCGGAGTCTTATCGGTAATGGTCCGTGATTTACTATCTCCAAACGAACTCTGCCATCAAAACCAGCGTGAATTGTTGGAGCTGTAATATGAACTGACAGCCCTATTCGCGCTAGAGAACTTTTTCCTTCAACTCTAGCTGCGTATTTCGTGTCGACTCTCAAATCAACATATTCATTTGTATATCCTAATACAAGCATGTTACGCCCTAATACGTAACCATCGCTACTTATAATTGTTTGATTGCTAAGCTTTTTTAGGAATTTTTCCGTATCGTCTCTCTTCTTTGAAGGATCGATAATAATCTCTAGTCCGTCTTGTTCTTCGTTGAAGACTGTTAATTCAGAGTCTAGCTTTAAATCAACACTAGTAGAGCTGTAAGCATCATCAAAAGGGGGTGGTTCTATTTTTATCACTCCCTTTTTAATAGCTGTTTTAATTTCTCTGTCAGTTAGAATCACGCGTAAATCCTTTCCGGCTCATCAAAAAGCTGGCTTCCATCGACCCAAACTCTCCATGATCCATTTGAAGTCTCTCTTGGTAATTCGACTAGATATGCATTCTGATCTTGCTTAATCGGATATCCAATATGGATGGAGCCATCCTGTAACGAGCGCTTGTCGATTACAAGATTCTGACTTCCTTCATTGGTGGCGACAGACACCACAACCTCACTATGATGGAGACCATCGCCAACTGTTGTAACCCTTAGCTTCATCATGGCTTGCCTCCTGCTCGAATCAGACATTTCTTTTTTCTTAACGGTTAGCACAGTGTCCCAACGCAGCCATTTACAAATCGTTGCAAAAAATAGAACATACAGTAAACATACGCAAGGCATTTCGCCCCCACCGGCCGATCGTATTCTGCCACAATAAAACTAGTCCCTACTCTCAACTCCCCCGTATTCGTACAAAGCATTAAAACAAGGCGGCGAGCCTTTGCACCCTAATTCCCCCCTCGCCCGCAGCTTCCCACCAATCCACCTTAACCACCCGCGCCGGACTCATGGGCGGCGCCGCATACTGTGTCGAACCACAGAGCCCCGCCGCTCTTGCCCGAACATCACGCACTCCCCAACCTCCCCCCGCTCACAGGCGCCCTATCGGCAGTCTCGGCGTCTGCAATTTAAACACCACGCCATTGCCGGGCGGGCCGCCGAACATCGCCGTTCCGTAGAGCCCGCCGGCGAGGTCGAAGGTCACGCCCGCGTTCAGGGCCGCCGTCGGCTCCGCCCGAGAAGCTGTGAAGCACCGTCTCTGTCCACAGTCCGGTCCCCGACTTTGGCGGCGTCAGCCTGTAGGCCGCGCCGGCGCCGGCCGCGCCGCCGAACTCGGTCAGCCCGTAGAGAGACCCGTCGGCGCCGAAGATCACGCCGGAGCGAAAACGTCTCAGCCCTTGCGCCTTTCGCCGCTCGTCGCGCGCCCCGCTTGTATAGGGATGGGGGGTATATTATCGTGAGACAATGACGCACACTGTTCACGACAAGAAAAAACTGCTGGCGCGGGTGCGCCGGCTCAAGGGCCAGATCGAGGCGGTGGAGCGCGCGCTCGACGAGGAAGCCGGCTGCGAGAAGGTGATGCATCTGATCGCCGCCGCGCGCGGCGCGATGTCCGGGCTGATGGCGCAGGTGGTGGAGCAGCATGTGCGCACCCATCTCGTCGACGCCAAACGCTATCCCAAGGCCCTGAACCATGACGCGGCCGGGCAGTTGCTCGATGTCGTGCGCAGCTATCTGAAGTGAGGCAGCCATGAGCGAGAACGCAGCCGCGTCGGCTTTTCACAGCCATGTGTTTCTTGGCGCGAGCCACGAGAGAAGCGAGCGCAAGACCTGGGCCGTGATCTGGCTCTGCGGCGCCATGATGGCGGCGGAGATCATTGGCGGCCTGATGTTCGGCTCCATCGCGCTGGTCGCCGACGGCATGCACATGAGCACGCATGCGGGCGCGCTGCTGCTGGCCGCGCTCGCCTACACCTTCGCGCGCAAGCATGCGGAGGACCCGCGCTTCACCTTCGGAACCGGCAAGTTCGGCGATCTCGCGGGCTTCACCAGCGCGATCATTCTGGCGATGATCGCCGTGCTGATCGGCTATGAATCCTTCATCCGGCTGTTCGCGCCCGTGCCGATCCATTTCGCCGAGGCGATCCCGATTGCGGCCGCCGGCCTCGCTGTCAACATCGCCAGCGCATGGCTGCTGAGCGGCGGCGGCGCGCATGAGCATCATCACGGCCACAGTCACGGCCACGCGCATGAGCATGCGCAGGAGCACGCGCATCATCACGAGGAAGAGCTTCACCGCATCATGACCGCCGAGGGCGGCGTCGCGCTGGAAATATTCGAGGACGGCGTTCCCCCGCGCTTTCGCCTGCGCAGCGAGGCGCGCCGCGCGCTCGACGCCGACGACATCAGGATCGAGACGCTGCGCCCGGATGGCGCGTGGCAGAGATTCGCGATGGCGGATCGCGGCGCTTATCTTGAATCGCTCGAGGAGATTCCCGAGCCGCACGCCTTCACCGCTTATCTGCACATGGGCGCGCAGAATTACGCGGTGGAGTTTGTCGAGCACGAACATGCGCAGCACAGCGCGCAGCGCGACAACAACATGCGCGCCGCCGTGGTGCATGTGCTCGCCGACGCCGCCGTGTCGGTGCTGGTGATTGTCGGCCTGCTGCTCGCGCGCGCTTTCGGCTGGCTGTGGATGGACCCGCTGGCCGGCGTCGTCGGCTCCTTCGTGATCGCGAGCTGGGCGGTCACGCTGATCCGCGACACCAGCGCGATCCTGCTCGACATGAACCCCGACCGCCACATGGCCGACAATCTGCGCAACGCCATCGAATGCGAAGGCGACCAGCTCGCCGACCTGCATCTGTGGCGACTCGGCCCCGGCCACCTCGGCGCGATCCTGTGCATCGTGACCTCATCGCAGCACAGCGCGGACTACTACCGGGCAAAGCTGACGCGCTTCCGCTCGCTGTCGCATGTGACGATCGAGGTGACGCCGGCGGGCGGATGATGTTCGGTTGTTGAGATGGAATGAATCGGCGACCCCTCCTTCTCCCGCCTGCGGGAGAAGGTGGCGCGGAGCGACGGATGAGGGTTCTGTGTGCTCCAGCGCAAGACTCCGGAGAGTCGGCCAAGTCGCAAGCCCCCTCATCCGACCCTCGCTAACGCGAGGGCCACCTTCTCCCGTTCCACGGGAGAAGGGATGCGCCCTTGCGATTTTTGTCTTTGAAGTTGAATCAGGCCGCGTCCCTCCTTCTCCCGTGGAACGGGAGAAGGTGGCGCGGAGCGACGGATGAGGGTTCTGTGTGCTCCAGCGCAAGACTCCGGAGAGTTCAACCAAGTCGCAAGCCCCCTCATCCGACCCTCGCTAACGCGAGGGCCACCTTCTCCCGTTCCACGGGAGAAGGGATGCGCCCTTGCGATTTTTGTTGTTGAGGTTGAATGGTTCGGCGACCCACCCTTCTCCCGTTCCACGGGAGAACGCAGCGGGGAGCGACGGATGAGGGTTGTCTCCGCCCCGGCGAACGACTCCGGAGATTCAGCCAAGTCGCAAGCCCCCTCATCCGACCCTCGCTGACGCGAGGGCCACCTTCTCCCGTTCCACGGGAGAAGGGATGCGCCCTTGCGATTTTTGTTGTTGAGGTTGAATGGTTCGGCGATCCACCCTTCTCCCGTACAACGGGAGAAGGTGGCGCGGAGCGACGGATGAGGGGTGTTTCCGCTCCAGCGCAAGACTCCGGAGAGTCAACCAAGTCGCAAGCCCCCTCATCCGACCCTCGCTAACGCGAGGGCCACCTTCTCCCGTTCCACGGGAGAAGGGATGCGCCTTTGCGGTTTTTGTCTTTGAAGTTGAATCAGGCCGCATCCCTCCTTCTCCCGTGGAACGGGAGAACGCAGCGCGGAGCGACGGATGAGGGCGCTCCGATCACCCATCACCCGCCGCAATCGCGGCGCGGATCATGTCCAGCGGTATGTTCCCGCCGCCGGTCACGATGTCGTTGCGCAGGCGCAGGATGCGGTAGCCGTGGTCGCGCAGCCAGGCGTCGCGGATGGCGTCGTGCTGTTTCTGGTCGTCGCGGTCATGCGGCGCGCCGTCGAGTTCGACGATGAAGCGATGCTCGACGCAGAGAAAATCCACGACATAGCGGCCGATGGGAACCTGGCGGCGAAACTTCAGCCCGCCAAGCGCCGTCCCGCGCAACGAGCGCCAGAGCATGGTCTCCGCCTGCGTCATGTCGCGGCGCAGTCTGCGGGCGAAAGCGAGTTGGTTGTCGGACACGCGCGCGGGCATGGCGCAATGTTGCGGAAGGAAAGAGATTCAACAAGAGGAAAAATCGCAAAGGCGTATCCCTTCTCCCGTGGAACGGGAGAAGGTGGCCTCGCGCAGCGAGGTCGGATGAGGGGACTTGCGACTTGGCTGAATCTGCGGAGTCGCGCACTGGGGCGGAAACAGCCCTCATCCGTGGCTCCGCGCCACCTTCTCCCGTTCCACGGGAGAAGGAGGGGTGCGGCCTGATTCAACTTCGCTAACCAAAATCGCAAGGGCGTTCCCTTCTCCCGTGGAACGGGAGAAGGTGGCCCTCGCGTCAGCGAGGGTCGGATGAGGGGGCTTGCGACTTGGCTGAATCTCCGGAGTCTTGCACTGGGGCGGAAACAGCCCTCATCCGTCGCTCCGCGCCACCTTCTCCCGTAAAACGGGAGAAGGGGGGACGTCGATTCATTCAACCTCAATAACCAATATCGCAAACGCGCCTCTACACCGGCCGTCCCCTTCGCTCCCACACCACCGCCAACTGCTCCAGCGTATCGCGAAAGCATTGCGCGACCTTGCGCGCGGCGCGTTCGCAGTCGCGGCCCTTTTTTGTTGCGACGGCCTCGACATTTTTCCCGTTCCCCATCGCGTCGAGGCGCGCGATCTGGCGGAAGGACAGGCTCTCGCCGATCACTTTCGTCACCACGCGCGCGGCGCTGGCGCCGACGTCATGCGCCATCGCGTCCTTGAGGCGTTGCGCCTCGCGCGCGGCGTCCATGCGCGCGGCGAGCGCATGTTGCAGCGTGAAGGACGAGATCGCCGCGCGATTGGCCTGCGCGAAATCGCGGCCGGTGCGGCGTCCGCTCGCGCGCTCCAGCAGCGCGTCGATGTAGCGCCCCGCCTCATAGGCGCCCTGCGTCAGCCGGCCGCGCCGCGCCTCATATTCCAGCGTGTCGATGCGCGCATTGAGCGCGACGCGCTGCCGGCGCGGACGCGCATCGCTGGCGTAGGGATCGATCACGCCGCCATGCGCAATCTCGATCTTGCCGCCCGCGCGCTGGCCCTGTCGCGGCAGATCGGGACCGCCGACGCCATGCATGGAGGAGTAGCGTCCGATGCTCTGCTTTGGCGCGGTGCTGTTCATGCGGGAAGCTTTCTGCTGAGTGAAATGATGTGGCGGTTGCTAAGGAAGCGCGCTTGCGATTTTTGTTGTGAGGTTGAAACAGGCCGCACCCCTCCTTCTCCCGTGGAACGGGAGAACGCAGCGCGGAGCGACGGATGAGGGGTGTCTCCGCCCCAGCCAACGACTCCGGAGATTCAACCAGGTCTCAGCGCCCCTCATCCGACCCTCGCTGACGCGAGGGCCACCTTCTCCCGTTCCACGGGAGAAGGGAGCGCCCTTGCGATTTTGGTTGTTGGAGTTGAATCAGGCCGCGACCCTCCTTCTCCCGTGGAACGGGAGAAGGTGGCGCGGAGCGACGGATGAGGGGTGTCTCCGCCCCAGCCAACGACTCCGAGATTCAGCTCGGTCGCAAGACCCCTCATCCGACCCTCGCTGACGCGAGGGCCACCTTCTCCCGTTCCACGGGAGAAGGGAGCGCCCTTGCGATTTTTGTTGTTGAAGTTGAATGGTTCGGCGACCCTCCTTCTCCCGTGGAACGGGAGAACGCAGCGCGGAGCGACGGATGAGGGGTGTTTCCGCCCCAGTGCGCGACTCCGCAGATTCAACCAAGTCTCAAGACCCCTCATCCGACCCTCGCTGACGCGAGGGCCACCTTCTCCCGTTCCACGGGAGAAGGAAGCGCCCTTGCGTTTTTTGTCTTTGAAGTTGAAAGAATTGGCGACCCCACCTTCTCCCGTTCCACGGGAGAAGGGATTCCCCGTCATCCGCTGTCCTCCTTCACCCGCGCGCAGAGCGTGAGAAGCTCCGCCGGCAGGGCGCAGCCGCGGCGATGCGGGGGACCGCCGAGCGTCGCGGGCCAGTCATGTCCGCCGTTCCAGCGATCGATCGCCGCCATCAGCGCCGCCCTCGGCGCTTTCACGCCATTGGCGAGCGTGATCGTCTCGCCGTCGGGCTCGGCGCGCGCGCGAGCCGGCGCGTCGCGTTTCTGGAATCTGGCTTCTGGCTTCTGGGCTTTATCCCCGGGGTTAACCCCCGCCTTAAGACTGGGGTTGCCGCCCCGCGCGCCATGCGCTCGCGCCGCCTCCGCCTTCATCTGGTCGCGGCGGATGCGGCGACTGTAGACAAGGCCGTCGTCGTCGCGACTGAACACCCCGGCGGCTTCAAGCTCCGCAAAGCAGCGTTCGACCTCGCCCGGCGCAGCGCCGACGAGTCCCGCGAGCTGGCGCGGCGTGACGCTCTTTCCGGAAACAAGCAGCGAGCCCGCCGGCTGCGCCTCATGCATGAGGCACAGCATCTCCATCCACAATCCGCGCGCGCCAAGCGAACACATGCGCAGGGCAGGATCGGCGCGCCAGTCGGAAGTGTAGAATTTGAGCCAGGGGAGTTTCATGGGCGGCTTTGCGATTTTTGTTGTTGAAGTTGAATGTTTCGGCGACCCCTCCTTCTCCCGTGGAACGGGAGAAGGGAGCGCCCTTGCGATTTTGGTTGTTGGAGTTGAATGAGTCGGCGACCCCTCCTTCTCCCGTGGAACGGGAGAAGGTGGCGCGGAGCGACGGATGAGGGGTGTCTCCGCCCCAGTGCAGGACTCCGGTGATTCAACCAAGTCTCAGCCCCCTCATCCGACCTCGCTGCGCGAGGCCACCTTCTCCCGTTCCACGGGAGAAGGATGCGCCTTTGCGATTTTGGTTGTTGGAGTTGAATGGTTCGGCGTCCCTCCTTCTCCCGTTCCACGGGAGAACGCAGCGCGGAGCGACGGATGAGGGGTGTCTCCGCCCCAGCGACCGACTCCGCAGATTCAGCCCGGTCGCAAGACCCCTCATCCGACCCTCGCTGACGCGAGGGCCACCTTCTCCCGTTCCACGGGAGAAGGATGCGCCCTTGCTTCACGTCTCCCCTCCCCGCGCTGCATTGGCCATTGTCGAACAGGCCGGCAGGCACCACAGGCGCGCGGTGCGCTCTGGTCCTGCGCGGTTCTTGCCGATGATCAGTTCCGCCTCATGCTCCAGCGCGGCGAAGCGTTCATGCGCCTCGCGGCGGCCCGCGCGAAAATCCGCGCTCTTCAAAATGTGATGCGCCTCGCGATGCAGGAAGGCGACGACGTTGGCGTCGGCCTCGAGATCGCCGGACTCGCGCAGATCGGAAAGATTGGGGCGCTTGTCCTCGCGCGTCTCCAGCGCGCGATTGAGCTGCGCCAGCACGACGACGCAAAGCCCCTCGTCCTTGGCGAGCTGCTTCAACCCCGCAGAGATTTCACCGACCTCGTAATGACGCTGGCCCCTGTAGCGGTCGCTCGCCTTGATGAATTTCAGATAGTCGATGAACACCACCGCGAGCCGCACGCCGGCCTTCGCCATGCGCGCTTTTTCGGCGCGCACGCCCGCGCCGATTTCGGCGAGCGACAGCCGCGACGAGGCGTCGAGCGTGAGCGGCAATTGCGCGAGGCGCTGCGTCGCCGCGTCGAGACGCGCGGATTCATCGGCGCCAAAATCGCCGCGCGCGATGCGCGCATATTCGATCGGCGCGCGCTGCATATAGGTGAAGTCGGAAAGATAGCGCGCGGTGATCTGCCGCTCCGGCACTTCGAGACTGTAGCACAGCGCGCCGAAGCCCTCGCCCTTCTGCTGCGCCAGTGCGCCGGCGCGCGCGGTCTTGAGCGACGACGTCACCATCAGAATGGTCTTGCCGACGCCGGGCCGCGCGCCGACGATCCATAATGTGCCGGCCTCGTAGCCGCCGGTGGCGTCGTCGATGTCCTTGAACCCCGTCGTCACCGCCTGCGAGACGCTTTCGCCCGCGCGGATCCTTTGCGCATGATCCATCAGCGCGCTGGCGCTGCCGCCAAGCGCGCGGCGGCGCGCGCCGCTGGCCGCCGCGAGCGCCTCGTTGAGCGCGTCGATGGCGTCGCCGGCAATCTGCGCGACGGGTCCGCCGCAAGCCGGCGACGCCGCCGCGTCATGCGCGTCGCGCGCCACGCGCATGATCTCGCGACGTCGCCACAGCTCGACAAGCTGGCGCGCATAGTCCTGCGCATTGGCCGCGCCGGGAGACGACGCCGCGAGACTCGCGAGATAGGCGCCGATGGAGACGTCGCCGGGAAGTTTTATCTCGCGCAGCAGCGGACCCAGCGTGACCAGCGTCGCCGCCTGCCCCTCGCGAAACCGCTCCAGCATGACCGCGCAAATGCGCGCATGCAGCTCCTCGGAAAAATGACGCGGCTCAAGAAAGCCGGCGATGACGGCGAGCGTCTCGCGGTTCATCAGCGCCGCGCCAAGCACGCCCTGTTCGGCTTCGATGTTGGTCGGCGCGGCGGCTGGTTGCATGCGGGACTCGCGAAGGGGATTTGAAGGGAAAAGGCGGCTGGCCTCAGAGGAGGCCAGCCGCAGTCGCCGCGCGGGGAGAAGCGGGAGGACGCGCGCGCGGGGGAGCGGGAAAGGCTTTGATGTCGAGCGGGACAGCGACCCTCCTTCCGCCGTGGAACGGGAGAAGGAAACGGGCGAGTGACGAAGCAGGCTTTGACATGGCCGCAGTATGCGATTTATAAATCTCACGTCAAGGGTTTTTAAGCCACTATTCATCCGCGAAAATAAATTTTAAAATCACTTCATGGACATATCGCGCGAAAAAATTCTGGACCGGCTTTCCGAGCGGCTGGCCGAACTCAAGGTGAGCGAGAACGAAGCCTCCAGCCGCGCGGGGCTCGAACGCACCTTCCTGAGCCAGATTCGCCGCAGCGAGACCCGCTGGCCGCGCGTCGACAATCTCCAGCGCATCTGCGACGCGCTCGGCCTGCGCATGTATTGGGTCACGACCGGGCTGGGGCCGCGGCTGATCGGCGACCGCGACTTCGGCGCCGACGTCGCCGAGGCGCCGATGGGCTCATGGGTGGCCGCGACCGGCTTCTCCGAGCCCACCGCCGTCGAGCGCGGCGAGGCGCCCTATCTGCCGGTGCCCGGCCTGCCGCCCGGCGACTATCTGGCGCTGCGCGTCGTCGGCGATTCGATGAATCTGATCGCGCCGGAGGGCGCGGTGATCATCGTCGACCGCAGCGACACGCTGCTGCAGCCGCGCGGCTACTACGTCTTCGCGACGCCCGACCACGCCGAGGCCACTTTCAAGCGCTGGATGAGCCGGCCCGACCGGCTGGAGCCCTATTCCACCAACCCCGCCCATGAAGCCATCTACCTCGACGCGCCCCCCACCGTCATCGGCCGCGTGCGCAAGGTGATGCTGGATTTGTAGGGGGCGGGATGCGCCTTTGCGATGTTGGTTATTGGAGTTGAATCAGGCCGCCTCCCTCCTTCTCCCGTTCCACGGGAGAACGCAGCGGGGAGCGACGGATGAGGGGTGTCTCCGCCCCGGCGAACGACTCCGGAGATTCAGCCAAGTCGCAAGACCCCTCATCCGACCCTCGCTGCGCGAGGGCCACCTTCTCCCGTTCCACGGGAGAAGGATGCGCCCTTGCGATTTTGGTTATTGGAGTTGAATCAGGCCGCCTCCCTCCTTCTCCCGCCTGCGGGAGAAGGTGGCGCGGAGCGACGGATGAGGGGTGTCTCCGCCCCGGCGCACGACTCCGGAGAGTCAACCCAGTCGCAAGACCCCTCATCCGACCCTCGCTGACGCGAGGGCCACCTTCTCCCGTTCCACGGGAGAAGGGAGCGCCTTTGCGATTTTGGTTATTGGAGTTGAATGGTTCGGCCTCCCTCCTTCTCCCGCCTGCGGGAGAACGCAGCGCGGAGCGACGGATGAGGGGTGTCTCCGCCCCGGTGCACGACTCCGGAGATTCAACCCAGTCGCAAGTCCCCTCATCCGACCCTCGCTGACGCGAGGGCCACCTTCTCCCGTTCCACGGGAGAAGGAATGCGCCTTTGCGATGTTGGTTATTGGAGTTGAATCAGGCCGCCTCCCTCCTTCTCCCGTTCCACGGGAGAACGCAGCGGGGAGCGACGGATGAGGGGTGTCTCCGCCCCGGCGAACGACTCCGGAGATTCAGCCAAGTCGCAAGACCCCTCATCCGACCCTCGCTGCGCGAGGGCCACCTTCTCCCGTTCCACGGGAGAAGGGATGCGCCCTTGCGATTTTGGTTATTGGAGTTGAATTAGGCCGCCTCCCTCCTTCTCCCGCCTGCGGGAGAAGGTGGCGCGGAGCGACGGATGAGGGGTGTCTCCGCCCCGGCGCACGACTCCGGAGAGTTCAACCCAGTCGCAAGACCCCTCATCCGACCCTCGCTAACGCGAGGGCCACCTTCTCCCGTTCCACGGGAGAAGGGATGCGCCTTTGCGATTTTGGTTATTGGAGTTGAATGGTTCGGCATCCCTCCTTCTCCCGCCTGCGGGAGAACGCAGCGGGGAGCGACGGATGAGGGGTGTCTCCGCCCCGGCGCAGGACTCCGGAGATTCAGCCAAGTCGCAAGACCCCTCATCCGACCCCCGCTAACGCGAGGGCCACCTTCTCCCGTTCCACGGGAGAAGGGATGCGCCCTTGCGATTTTGGTTATTGGAGTTGAAACAATCGGCGACCCACCTTCTCCCGTTCCACGGGAGAAGGGATGCGCCCTGGAGGCGCCTGATTCGGATGTTTTTACATCTTCACTTCGCAGGTGCAGCGATATTAAAATCACATTCCGCTTGACGAGATTTTAAAACATCATAATCTCCCCGGATCACGCAACCAGGGGCGCCCATGCATTTCGTCCAGACTCCCATCGCCGGAACAGCGCCATGAGCGCCGCCGTCTCCACCTACCTCGCCCGGCTCGACACTCATCTGCAGCTCGTCGCCGATCCGCGCGAGCGCATCCGTCTCATCGACGACGAGCGCTACCGGGTCGACCGCGTCGAGCGCGCGCTCAGCGAGTGGGCGGCGCGCGAGGACGAACGGCCCGCGCCGACGCGCTTTTCCGCCTTCGATCTCGCCGTGCTGCATGGCGAGCTGTCGTTGCGCATGGAACAGGCGCGGGAGCAGGCGCAAGCTCCCGCAGGGCGGCGCGGCGACTGGCGACCGACGCCGGCCGGCTCCAATCCGGCGAAGGTCCATCCATGCGGCTGACCGGCGCTCTGAACCTCACCTTCGACGGACCGCCGCAACTCGGGCTTTACGCCAGCGCGCGACATGGCGGCTTTCTCGCCGTCGACATCTATGAGCTGACCGGCGGCGGCAGAAACCCGCGCGCCGAGGTGACGATCTTCGCGCCGCCGGAACTGGAGCCGCGTCTGGCGCGCGCCGTCGCGGCCTTCAACGCCGCCATGAGCGAAGCCGACAGCGCCGCCCCTGCCCCGTGACGCAAAAAAGCCCGGCAAGGGGCTCCCCGCCGGGCTTTTTCTGATCAACCGTCGAACGGCGGGAAAACCGGGGGCGCCGCCCTATGCTGATCAAACTCGTGACCGTCTGCCCGCGATTAAATATTCGTTCGCCGGTAGACGATAGTTTCCAATGATATGCCGTTACGAATACAGACAGCAAGAAATGGATACTTGCTATTATGAAAGCATCGTAGCTTAAAAACGGCGTTCGCAATATTCGTATTAATACGAGGACAAAGAAAAAGCCCGGTTGCTGAACAACCGGGCTCTTTTTTCGGGCGGCGCCGTCACAGCGCCGCCCCGATGTCAGGTCTTAGTATTTGGCGAGAACCGGAGCCGCAGCGCCCCAGTTGAAGTGGTAGTTGACGCCAGCGCGGACGATATTGCCGTTGTAGCGGGCGGAAACCGCCGAAGCATGCACGAAGGCGGTGGTCGCCGGAGCGAGCGTGCCGATCATCGGCGAGAGCTGGTAGGCCTCCGTGCCGAGATCGTAATAGAGATATTCGAGCTTGGCGCTCCAGTTCGGCATGAACATCCACTCCACGCCGCCGCCGGCGGTCCAGCCGGTCCGGGTGTTGGAGAAAGCGCCAGCGGCGCCGGTGGGCAGCAGGCCCGACGGAACCGTCTCGGCGGCGATGACGCCGGCGTAGGACGTCGCGCCGCCATAGGCGAAGCCGCCCGTGCCGTAGAGCAGCAGCGTCGGGGTGACGAGATAGCCGAGCCGGCCGCGCACAGTGCCGAGATAGTCGAGGGTGCGGCTGGCCTGCATGCCGGCGGCGACCGGCGTTTCGCCGGCGATCGAGGCGAGGCCGCTTGCCGTCATCATCGTCGACGTGCCCGCGACGCCCTGAATGTCGGTCTCAAGGCCGACGACGAAACTGCCCCACTGATAGTTGTAGCCGATCTGGCCGCCGCCGATGAACCCGCCGAAGTTGTTGCCGGGCAGATGGGCGTTGGAGGCGAGGGCGTAATCGAGGGCGTGATTGACGCCCGTCGCGCTCAGGACGCCGGTGTTGATCGCGCCGGCGCCTGTGCCGATGGCGGTGTCATTGTTGCCGCCGAAGACTCCGCCCGCGTTGAGGCCGAGGTAGAAGCCCGTCCACATCGGGGCCGGCGGCGGAACATAGACCGGAGCCTCCTTGCGGGAGGGAAGATCGGCGGCGAAGGCGGTAGCAGCCGAAAGCGCCAGCACCGCGACGGATGCGGATAATGTCAATTTGTTCATCGAGTACCCCCCTGCTGGTCCTGTAGCCTCCAGCGATTGAAACACGTTATTGCGCGCCGGGCGCCGTTCAACCCGAATCTGTCGACATTGGGGGATAACCGCGGCTTTGGAGCGCTTTTTTTGGACAAAGTGATTATTTGGCAACAGATTTTTAAC
This sequence comes from uncultured Alphaproteobacteria bacterium, assembly GCA_963724845.1. Lineage (GTDB taxonomy): Bacteria > Pseudomonadota > Alphaproteobacteria > Rhizobiales > Beijerinckiaceae > Methylocystis. The sequence continues at coordinate 769,633 of CAVRWF010000012.1, read as the reverse complement.
CCGCGCGCCTTCCACGGCTTTAACCGCGGGCGCCGCTCTCAGGCGAGTTCAGGATTCGGGATACAAAAAAGCCCGGCGCGAAGGCCGGGCTTGTCTGTTCGACTTTCGGGCGGCTGTCCCTGCCGCTCCAGGGGCCGAATCAATATTTGGCGAGAACCGGAGCCGCAGCGCCCCAGTTGAAGTGGTAGTTCACGCCGGCTCGCACAATGTGGCCGTCGAACTTGGTTGTCGTGCTGACGACGTTGGTGAAGAAGTTAGCGCCGCCGGCAGCCATGCTGGCGACCACGCCGCTGCCATAGCTGACGGTGCCGAGATCGTAGTAGAGATATTCGAGCTTGGCGCTCCAGTTCGGCATGAACATCCATTCGAGGCCGGCGCCGGCGGTCCAGCCAACCAGCGTGTCGGAATAGCTGCCAGTCGTCCCAAAGACGGTCTGCAGGCCCGGCGCTACAGGACCGCTGAGGCTCTGGAAGACGCTGGTGCTGGCGTTGGCGCCGCCATAGGCCAGACCGCCCGTGCCATAGACAAGCAGCGTCGGAGTGAAGAGATAGCCGATGCGGCCGCGCACAGTGCCGAGATAGTCGAGAGTTTTGGACGTCGACACAGTGCCGGACAGCGCGTTCAGCGGGAAGCCGGCGATGCCGGCGCCGGTGACTGCGGTCGCCGTGCTGTTGCTGCCCGCGATGCCCTGGATGTCGGCCTCGAGACCCAGAACGAAGCTGTTCCATTGCCAATTGTAGCCGATCTGGCCGCCGCCGATGAAGCCGCCGTTATTGATCGAGAAATTGCCCGTGCCTGCCAGAGCCGAGGCCGACGCGACAGCGAGGCTGCCGGCGAGCGCGGGGTTGGACGAAAGGCCGTAGGTGCCAACATTGACCAATTCGTTTCCGCCGAAAGTTCCGCCCGCGTTGAGACCGACGTAGAAGCCCGTCCACATCGGAGCCGGCGGGGGCGCAACATAGACCGGGGCCGCCTTGCGGGAAGGAAGGTCGGCGGCGAAGGCTGAGCCGCCGGCCGAAAGCGCCAGCGCCACGACGGAAGCGGACAATATCAATTTGTTCATCGGTAACCCCCTGCTAGTCCTGTAGCCCGCAATCAGCGTCTCCAGTGATTGAAACAGGTTATTCCGCGCGGAGCGCCGTTCAACCGATAATTGTCTACAGAGGGGTATAACCGCGATTCTGAGGCGCTTTTCTTGGACAAAGTGATTATTTGGCAACACATCTTGACCCGCACGCTCTTCACGGTTTTTAGCCGCGGGCGCCGCTCAGGGCCGTCGAAGCCGATGATTTAAAAGCAAAAAAAGCCCGGCCGCGAGGGCCGGGCTTCTGTGTTCGACTTTTGGGCGGCCAGTCCTGGCCGCCCGAAGACCGAATCAATACTTGGCGAGAACCGGAGCCGGCGAGCCCCAGTTGAAGTGGTAGTTCACGCCCACGCGGACGGTGTTGAACTGGGGATGGACATGATAGCCATAGTTATAGCCATAATAGCCGGTCGTGCCGCTGCTGCTGAGATCCGTGTAGAGATACTCAACCTTGGCCGACCAGTTCGGCATGAACATCCATTCCAGGCCGCCGCCAGCGGTCCAGCCGGTGCGGGTGTTGCTCCAGAAGGGGCTGTTCACTTCGCCATAAGCGAAGCCGCCTGTGCCGTAGAGCAGCAAGGTCGGCATGACCAGATAGCCGACGCGGCCGCGCACAGTGCCGAACCAGGGCAGCGAAGCTCCGCCGCCGCCGCCGTAGCCATAGTAGCCATTGTTGTTGTTGTTGGTGCGAATGCCCGTGCCCTGGAAGTCGGTCTCGAGGCCGATCAGGAACGAGTTCATCTGGTAGTTATAGCCGATCTGGCCACCACCGACGACGCCGCTGTAATTGTTGCCGAGATAATCGCTATTGGCGCTCCAGCCGCCGCCAATGTTGAGGCCCGCGTAGAAGCCGGTCCAGGTCATGACTGGCGGCGGCGGCACGTAGACCGGGGCTTCCTTGCGCGACGGAAGGTCGGCGGCGAAAGCTGACGCGGCGGACAGCGCCAGCGCAACAGCCGTAGCTGCTATCAGCGTCTTTTTCATAGTTAATCCCCTTTTAATCATTTACTCGCCCGCAACCGGAGCGTTTCGAACGATGAGCGGAGCATATTCGTATAGGTTAAACATTCAACTTCCAAAGCCGATTATTAACCCAGAATGCCGGATTGCTGGTCGCTTTCTCGGCGAGCGTGCCAAATGCGCAACACTAGGGCCTCTACGTACGTCGACTGCGTACAAACCCGTAGCCGATTCTTCTTCGTGTTGTTTCCGGCGTTCAACCGTCAATAAATTCAGGAATCTCGGCCGTTTCACCGCTGTTGCGCTCAAGTTCTCTCCCTGGCGAGGCCTTCGGCTGGCCGCAATGCCGGCCGCATTGGCGTATAGAATGCGCCAGATGATTTGTAGCAAGGAACGGCCCATGCTTCCCCAGAATTTGATTCGCCCTCCGGTCGCCGGACGCGCCCTGGCGCTCGGCCTTGCGCTGGCGTCGACATGCGGCGCGGCGCGCGCGGCCAGTTATGAGTTTCTCGCCGCCCCGCAGACCGATCTCAACCGCGTGTTCCGGCTCGACAAGGCGACGGGCGAGGTCGGCGCCTGCCAATACGGCCTCAAGGAGGGCCAGACCATCGGCGTGACGCTGTGCTATCCGCCGGGCGAAGGGGCCAAGGCCGGCGCGGTCAGCGACTATGCGCTGGTTTCCTCGCGCCACACCGGCGAGGGCGGCGTGTTCCGCGTCGACATGCGCACGGGCATGATGTCGATCTGCTTCGTCTATAATGAAAGCTCCGTCGCCTGCACCCCGCCGGCGAAGTAAGCGGATTCATGCCGTTTACGGAGAAAGGGAGAGTGGGCTCGTCCCCTCTCCCCGCGCGCGGGGAGAGGGTTAGGGTGAGGGGCTTGGAAACTAAACCTCAAAGAGTCTCGCGCCCTTAAAAAGGCAAATCGCTTCACAGCCCAGGCCCCCTGCCCTCTCCCCGTAAAACGGGGAGAGGGAGTTGCCGCGGCCCGTCTCTCCCGGTAAAGCGGGTGGTTCGCGCCCGACCCGGACCCAAGCATGACCCGCACCGCCGACGAGCTTAAACGCGCCGCCGCCGCCCTGGCCCTCGAACAGGTCCGCCCCGGCATGAGGCTGGGCCTTGGCACCGGCTCGACCGCCGCGCATTTCGTCGATCTGCTGGGCGCAAAAGTGAAGGACGGGCTCGACGTTGTGGGCGTTCCGACCTCGGAGCGCACCAAAGCGCAGGCGCTTTCGCTCGGCGTCCGGCTGGCGACGCTGGACGAGCTGCCGCAGCTCGATCTGACCGTCGACGGCGCCGATGAGTTCGACGACGCCCGCCGGTTGATCAAGGGCGGCGGCGGCGCGCTGCTGCGCGAAAAAATCGTCGCGGCGGCCTCCGCGCGCATGATCGTCATCACCGACGCCAGCAAGCATGTGACGACGCTGGGCCGTTTCCCGCTGCCGGTGGAGATCGACCGATTCGGCGCGCGCGCGACGCAGTTGCACATCGAGCAGGCGGCGCGCGAGCTGGGACTAAAGGGCGCCGTGACGCCGCGCCGCGCGGGCGAGGCGCTCTATGTCACCGACGGCGGCCATTACATTCTGGACTGCGCCTTTGGCGCCCTGCCCGACCCCGAATCCCTCGCCGCCCGCCTCAACGCGATTACCGGCGTCGTGGAGCACGGGCTGTTCATCGGCATGGCCTCCGCCGTGATTGTCGCGGGCGACGACGGGGTTAAGGTGGTGGAGTAGGCCCGATTTACGGTAGTGTCTCAGTATGAAATTGGGAGCTCAGCCTATGACGCCTTGACGCCCTCGCGCCGGCCTCATCTCCATGCTATGCTTTGCGGAAAGAAAGGGGTTGCCGCGGGTTTCGACTGGCCTTAATCATGGGTCTTGTGGCGTCGCCGGTGCCGGCCAATGCCGCTCGTTATGAGAACTTGCTCGCGCATCCTATTACGCATTCGACAAAATGTGTCGGGGCTGGTCTGGCGACGATGCCCACACCAACGAGGCCTGCGACGCCCGCAAAAGCCTCGGCCGCGCTCAAAGACGCAGGCCTCTGCTACAAAGGAATGGGCTCGAGCGGTCGTTGGGCCGAATGTCAATAGAGGAACAGCGAATGCCCACCGGACCTAAAGGCGAAAAACGCCCCGCTGACGTAATCGGGAACGCCGTCAAAGTCATGCAGATCGCTACGGGCGAGGAGCCCGAGGAATTCGGCGACGCGCCCGCGAGGAACCAAGCCGCAGCCGAGCTAGGCCGCGCGGGGGGTGCGCCGAGGACCTGACGCCAGAGCGGCGCACGGCGATCGCTGAAGCATAAGACTATAAGCTACTGAGTACATTAATGTTTACGAATTATTGGCAATTTTCCTATTGCCAAACTCCAACTAACATGCCATTTATCAGCCACTCCAGAGCAGCCAAATACGATAATTAGGCGGCTTTGGCATAAAAGGGCTCCTGCGGGAGCCCTTGCTATTTGTGGGTCCCAATCATGGATCGTGTGGCCGTTTTTGTTGATGCTGGTTATCTCTTTGCTCAAGGCAGCACCGCCCTTTCAGGAAGTAAGATCGCGAGAAATTTGCTTGTTCTCGATGCCCAAAAAGCGATTGAGAGCCTGAAAAAAGTTTCTGGATCAAAGGCGCGGGATTGCAAGCTTCTGCGTATATATTGGTACGACGGGACGCTTAGCGGCGCCCGGTCAACAATAGATCATGCAACATTAGCTCATCTTGATGCGTCAAGCTCCGTCTCGGTTTTATCAATAGCTCTGGGCAGCAAAAAGGCGTTGATTCTTTAATTGTAACTGATCTTATTGAACTCGCTAGACTCAAGTCTATCACAGATGCGATTTCTATTATCTGGCGATGAAGATGTGCGAGTGGGAGTCCAAATCGCACAGAACTATGGTGTTCGGGTTCATTTACTCGGAATTCACCCTGCCAGGGGATCTCAATCTCATCAGTTGATGCAAGAATCTGATACTACGACTGAATGGGGAAAAGACGAAATTCGAAGATTCTTGTCCATAAAAGAAGGGGACCAAAAGAGCGAATCCTCAGCGCCACAGGATAAATCGAACCTCATCGTTGGCATTAATATACCCATTGACGCTAACGCAAAGATCGAGGAATCGACGCGCGAATTCGTAAATAGACTTGAACCAACAGAACTGCATGGGATCGACACTTATTGGGAGACAGAGAGGGGCGTTCCTGTAGATATCGACAGAAAACTGCTTCCCACCTGCCGCGACGCCATAGGGAGGCCTTTGGATAACAGCGAAAAGCGTTTGATGAGGTCGTTTTTCCAGAAAACTCGTAGCCGCGCGAGTGGAACGAGAGCCCTGAATCCAAATTTCAGGATTTGAGGCTTTACTCATGTGCCAACGAAAATCAAATTTCAAACTGAGACATTGGGATTACCGTCTAAAGCTGAGGAATTTAAATGCTGACGCGAGAAACCAGAACGTCTCAGAACACCGTTCCGGGGTGGGCTGTGATTATCGAAATGGTTGGAGCGTTCCTGATTATTAGCGGGTTGCTCTCTTTTTGGCCATTTCGTCGAGCGGTACGTTGCGGCGCGCCTAATTAAATTTGAACGCGCCGGCATGAAATAGGCCGCGCCCCGCCTCAGGCGTGCGCGGCTTCGCTCAGCGCCCCCAGCGCCGCCCGCAGCGCCTCGCGGTTCCGCAGCTCCTCATAGGCGTAGCCGCATTCCTGCATGGCGGCCCTGGTCAGGGCGCGCATCTTGCGCAGGTTGCGCCGGGCCATGGTCGGGAACATGTGGTGCTCGATCTGGCTGTTGAGGCCGCCCGTGATCCAGTCGAAAAACACGGAGCTTGGGGTGTTGCGGGTGGACCGCGCCTGCCGGTCGTAGAAGCCGCTGGCCTTGCTGGCGTCGTAAACTTCCATCCCCGTGTGGTTGAGGACGAAGACGATGGCGAGCAGGAATCCGCCCAGAAGCTGCGCGCAGAGGAACCAGGCCGCGCCCGTCCATAGCGGACCCGCCGTCAGCGAGACGGCCAGCGCAAGCCCCAATATCCAGTGGGCCGAGCATAGCGCGGCCTCCCCGAAGATCTTTTTGCGAAAAGCGATGGCGATGCTCTGCCAGCTCCAGTTGAAGCGGGCCACCGACAGGAACGGAAAGAACAGCGGAACCTGAAGGCGCGGCAGGACCAGAGCGAGCAGCCGGTCCCGCAGCGAGCTTGCCGGCTTTGCGTGATGTTCGACCAGCGACTTGTCCCAGACGATCCAGGGCGCGGAGTTGATGTCGCCGTCGATGGGCGTGAGCACGCCGCTGTCATTGACCCGGCAGGCGTTGGGGAAAGCGTGATGCAGCTCGTGCTTTTCGACCCACCAGGTCGAGCCAAAGCCCTGGAACAGCGCCACGGCGCCGAGCATGAAGCGCGGCTTGGCGTCGCCGCGCGGTCCCCAGTGATTATGGGCGAGGTCGTGGCCGAAAAAGGCGGTGCGCGGGTAGTGCAGCGAGAGCACGAGGAGGCCGAAGGCGGCCGCGATCCCTCCCTGCGCCAGCAAGACGAAGGCGAGCACGGGCGCCGCCGCGAGCTCGACGCAGCGCATCGCCTGCTCCCAGAGCGGGACGTTGAAATAGCCCTTTTCGCGCGCGAGGGCCTTGAGTTCGGTCATGCGGCGCGCAAGCGCCCTCGCGTCCGGAATCGCCGCGCCGCGGCATCCGGAAGCCGGTTCGATGAGATTGCTCAATGTTTCCTGCAGCGCCCGTTGGCTTGTTGTTATTCTGCCGCCAAAGCTCATTCAGGCATCGGCGCGCGCTTGTCAAATCGTTTTTCCGAAAAAGCTTTTGAAAACTCTTGTCGTTGGCGATTGCTGAAGCCAGGGGCATTGGGCGCGGTCTGATTTCTGAGGGTTCTTGCTTTTTGTATCCAACAGGATACATTAACCCATGTTCACTCTCGTCCGATCCTCCCTTTTTGACGAATGGCTGTCGGCTCTGAAGGATCAGAAAGGGAAGGCGAGGATTCTTGCCAGACTGACCAGCGCGGCCCACGGCAACTTTGGCGATTGTGAAGCTGTAGGAGAAGGCGTCTCCGAAATGCGGATACATATCGGACCCGGATACCGCGTTTATTACGTCAGGAACGGCGCAACTATCTATGTCCTGCTCAACGGGGGAGACAAAAGCTCTCAGCAACGGGACATTGAACGCGCGAAGGATATGGCGAGAGAGTTGAAGGAGAGACGGTAATGACCACCAATTTCGCAACCTTCAACATCGCAGACTACCTCGACAGTCCAGAAGTGATCTCTGAATATCTGACGGCGGCGGCTGAGGACGAGAATTCCGATGTTCTGCTCACTGCTCTGGGAGAGGTGGCCAAGGCGATAGGAATGGCGCAAGTGGCCCGCGATGCGGGGCTTGGCCGCGAAAGTCTCTATAAAGCGCTGCAGCCCGGCTCCCACCCGCGATGGGAAACAATAGCGGCAGTAATGCGAGCGCTTAAATTCAGAATTTCACTCACGCCAACTGGCTAGACGACGCCTTAGCACCGTTCGCCCCCGGAGCGTATTTCGCGACCGTGAAACCCCTAATAGGACCATGTTGAGATGGGCCAACTCGGGAAATAACTCGTTTAGCCTCTTGTTCTTTCAAGTGTGACATTGCCCTGCCCGCGGAGATTGTGTATTTCGCGAACCACGCGAATCGGGTAGCATCCTTAACGCGCACAACTTGTGCGCTTAATTAGGAGATATTCCCCGTGCGTTTTCTGATCATCGTCGCGGCAATTGTCACTCTCATCTCTTCCACAATGACAAAAGCTCAAACCTCGCAACCCCAAGGCAGATTCGTTTCGTGTTCGGAGTTTGAACGAGGGCCTAATGGGTCGTGGACGCCAGCCACTAGCATCCAGTTACCTTGTGGCATGACGATAAGCCACGGCTTAAATGTCAGCCCAGGAATACAAATGTGCGGAATAGATATAGCCGCAGAGCTGAATAAGAACTGCCCATAATTCTCCCCGCACCAGAACATATTGACCTCCAGCCGCGTCACCACGCCGTCTTTGAGCGTGACGCTTGCGTCGCCGGAGGCGCAGCGCGCCTTCACTTCAAAGGCGCAGCTGCGGATCTCCGGTCCCCCGGCGCGGGCCGCTGTCGCCGCCGCGAGGATCATCGCCGGATAGATGAGCTGCTTCATGGCGCCCTGCGACAATTCAAAACGGATCAGCGGATTTACAGTCTTTCGTAACCTAAACCAGCCGCCCCGCGCCCGCAAAACCGCCCTGTTTACTTAAAATATACGGGAGACATGCCCTTTTGACTTGAAACTCATCAAGCCTCGGCCGCACCGGCGCGCGGCGTATCGGCGGGGCCTGCATGACTGACACTTCTTCGCCTCTCGCGCTGAGAATTCGCGGGCTCTCCAAATCCTTCGACCGCCCGGCCGTGGACGGGCTCGACCTCTGCGTTCCCGCCGGCGAATTCTACACGCTGCTCGGCCCCAATGGCGCGGGCAAGACCACCGCCATGCGCATGGTCGCCGGCCTGCTCGCGCCCGACAGCGGCGCCATCTCCATCTTCGGCGTCAATGCGCTGGCCGACCCCATCGGCGCCAAGCGCATCACGGCCTGGGTGTCGGACGAACCTATGCTCTACGACCAGTTGACGCCGATGGAATATCTCGACTTCGTCGCCGGCCTCTGGGGCGTCGAGGCCAGGCTCGCCACGGCGCGGGCGCGCGAACTGCTCTCGCTGCTGGGCCTTGCGCCGCACGCCGACGAGCGCTGCGCCGGATTCTCCAAGGGCATGCGGCAAAAACTGGCGCTGGCCGGCGCGCTGGTGCATGAGCCAAGGTTCATCATTCTCGACGAACCCTTCACCGGCCTCGACGCCGGTTCGTCGCGCGTGGTGAAAGACGTGCTGCGCGAGCGCGTGCGCGCGGGCTGCTCGGTGATCATGACGACGCATATTCTGGAGGTCGCCGAGCGCATGGCCGACCGCATCGGCGTGATGGCCAATGGCAGGCTGATCGCCCACGGCGGGCTGGACGAGTTGCGGCTTCGCGCCGGCTCCGGCGACGCCAGCCTCGAGGACACTTTTCTGGCGCTCGTCGCGCAAGACAAGGTGGCGGCATGAGCGCGCCCGGCTCCCTTCAATGGTTCGCCGCGCATGAGTTGCGGCTCGCGTGGCGCGACTGGAGCTGGCTGATGACGCGCGGCGGCCGTCGCCGCGCGCGCGGCGTGGCCTTCGGCTTTCTCGCCTTCGTGCTGTTTCTGCATGGCCTCGCCTATGTGTTTCTGTCGCGCGCGATGCAGCTCTCGGGCTCGGGCGACGCGCAGGAGCTTGTCATCCTCACGGGCATGCTGGCGCTGACCTTTTCGGCCATGCTGTCGCAGGCGATGGAATTGGTGACGCGCGCTTTTTACGCACGCGGCGATCTGGAACTGATTCTGACTTCTCCGTCGCGAACATCGCGCCTCTTCGCCGTGCGCATCGCCGCGATAACCGCGACGATCCTCTCCATGTCGCTGATTTTCGCGACGCCCTTCATCAACATGCAGGCGTGGCTCTACGGGCCGCGCTGGCTCGCCGGCTATCCCGTCGTCGTCGCGCTGGCGATGCTCGCGGTCTCCGTCGCCATTCTGATCGTCGGCGCGATGTTCGCCGTCATCGGCGCAAGACGCACGCGCTCCATCTCGCAGATTGTCGCGGCCGTCATCGGCGCGGCCTTCGCGATCGGCTTGCAGTTCGCCGCCATCGCCTCTTTCGGCACGACGGCGGTTCCGCGCTTCGCCGTGCTGGAGCGGCTGGCGCTCGATCCCCACAACGCCATTCTGTGGCCGGCCCGCGCCGTGTTCGGCGAGCCTGCGCCGCTCTCTCTCTCTGCGGCCTCGGCGTCGTCGCGCTCGCCGCGGTGATCGGCGTGTTCGCGCCGCGCTTTGGCCGGCTGGCGCTGGCCGCGGGCGGCGTGTCGCATGTCGCCGCCAAAAAAACACGCAAGGAGTTGCGCTTGCGCAGCGCCTCGCCCGCGCAGGCGCTGCGCCGCAAGGAGCTGGCGCTGCTTGTGCGCGATCCCTGGCTGATGTCGCAGACGCTGATGCAACTGCTCTATCTGGCGCCCGCCGCGTTTTTGCTCTGGCGCAGTTTCTTCAGCGAGGGCGGCGTCGCGACCTTTCTCGCGCCGATACTGATCATGGCGGCCGGGCAATTGGCCGGCGGCCTCGCCTGGCTCGCGGTGTCCGGCGAAGACGCGCCCGAACTCATCGCCACGGCGCCGGTGCCGAGCAAAAATGTGCTGCGCGCCAAGACCGAGGCGGTGCTGATGGGCGTCGCCATCGTCTTCGTTCCACTGGTGTTGATGCTGGCGGCCGTCGCGCCCTTCGCCGCGCTGGTCGCGCTGGTCGGCGTCGCAGTGGCGGCGGGCTCGGCGACGGCGATCCAATACTGGTTCCGCGCGCAGGCTCGGCGCAGCCTGTTCCGCCGACGCCAGACCTCCTCGCGCATGGCGACATTCGCCGAGGCGCTGTCGTCGAACGGCTGGGCCGGAACCGCCGCTCTGGCGGTGACGGGAACATGGCTCGCGCTGATCCCCGGCGTGATCGTCGTCGCGATGCTGTCGGGCGTCTGGTGGGCGAGCCCGGCGCGGTCTCCGGCGAGCGTGTGAGCTGACGACGTATCTCGCTTGCCTGGGGCGCCTGCTTCTGGTTCGGGGGCGCATGGTTGAATTTGCGCGCAGTCGCGACTATCTGCCACATTGGTCCCGCCGCTCCGACGGCGGGCGCAAGACGCTTCGACCGCGGATGAACCGGCGAGGCGTTTTGCATTTTCGGGCGCCTGTGCGGCCCTCGCTAACGCGGCTCCTTCAGCGATCCGGCAGCCACAATTCGGGGGAGCCTTTCGCGCGGCCGATGGCGGTCGCCTGAAGGTCGCCGAGCGAATTGAATGAGGATCCAAGCGCGGTGAATTGCCCGCCTATGCGCAAGGGGGCGACCTGCTGATCGTGAACCGCCAGAACGTCGTCGATTTTCACCGTCTGGCCCGTGCGCGTTCGGAACGTGAGCGTCGATCCGCTGACCGATAGAAGCGTGCCGGTCAGCATGTGGGGACTGTCCGGTGACGCTGGCGCAAGCTGATGCGACGTCAATGGCGCGATCTGCGCGACGGATTGGCCATTGGCGCCGAAAATCGTCAGCGTCTGATTGGCGGCGACATAGACCTTACCATTTGCGACAACCGGGACGATATTCGCATTGGCGTTGACGTTTGGCCACGGTCCCGCTGGCGAGGAATAGAGAAGCCGGCAGTCTCCTGTTTGGCGCTCCACCGTTGCTGCATAGGCGCTCAGGGTGACGGTGCGTGAGAGGCCTGGACGGCCGACCGCCCAGATAATCGCGGTGCCGGGCTGGACGCCGTTGGACGAAATTGACGTGAAGAATCCGGGGTCCTGCGTATTCTCGCTGCCGCCAACGATGTTTGCGGCGCCCTCCGCGACAAGATGCGGAGACGGCGACACTTGAACTTGCCAGGTTTGGATTTGTGAGCCGTGGCTGGTGACGACGCGATTGATCCCATCCGAGCCGAGGAAATAGGATGGTCCGCACCAACATTCAGCCAGCGCCGACTGGGTGTCGAGAGGCGTCGACATGTTGCTGCGATCAAGCAGAAACAATTTGCCGCCCTTGCCCCCGGCCACCGCGAGAAACGGAATAGAGCCGCTCACGTTCGGCAACAACAACACGCCTCCGGATCCAAGATCATAGTCGTAGTAGTCCAGGGCGGCTACATTCGACGGCGTAAAAATGTCGCCTCGCACAGGCTGCCCATGCTCAATCACGACGCCGTTCTGTCGAGTCAGGTTTCCATTCAGGCGCACGACGCTTTCCTGAATATGGGTCACGCCGTCATAGGTGGTGTGTGAAGGGCATGCCTCCGGATTCGCCAACCAGGTGCAGTCGGAGTTTCCAGTCGAGAAAAACAGTTCAGCCCTGTCCGATCCAAGCCCGGATTCGCCTCCCGCAAGAGGCAGCCCGCCGTTCATCGTTCCGGCGATCCCATAGCCGGACATCCAGACCGAACTCAGAAAAAAACTGGTTGGAGACGTCGCCTGCATATCGTTGAGTTGGTTCGTCGGCAGCGGCGTGAGCGTGTTCGCATTCCACCCCAGAACCCAGCCTCGCGAAAAGCTGGCGGCATAGTCGCAGAAACTGCCAAATCCGGCATAGATATTGCCGTTTAATTCGAGCAGCGCAGGTCGTTGCCGTTGATATGTCGCGTTGAACTTTAGAGTAGAGCCGTCGGTCAACGCATGCGTTGCAGCGACCGTGACGGGAGGAATCGCGTCCGCCAGAGTGCTCAATTGCAGCGCATGGAGTTTATGTGTCGGGGTTGGATGCGTTGGGTTCGGTCCACTTAGATAAGCGATAACGAATAACTCTTGCTTGGCGAGATCGATGACGGGGGTGCTGTTGATTCCTACATTCAGTCCATTGTTGTTGCAGTGCAGCGGCATTAGAACCGGAGATCCAAGGTTTCTTTGCAGGAGGATGGCGCCGGTCGATGCGTCGATGGCGTAAACCGAGTTTGACTCTGTCGCCACATAGACGACGTTGTGTATGCCGCCGGCGATATTTTGAGCCGGAACGACGAGCGGCTGGGCGTCGACCTGATCGTCGAGCTGCACGGTCTGGAGAATACCGAAATTGCTCGGAAAATTCGCCGCGCTCAGCGTTGTCTCATTGCTGTTCCAGCCAGTTCGCAAAGTATCGTAATGATAAGTCGTAACCGCCTCTGAAGACGCCGCCGAGGCCTTGCCGGAGGGATCCGCATGAGCGAGCGTCGCAATGACCAGAAATGCTAATGCGGATAAACCAATTTTCATGACTGCCTCAAAATTACTGCGAAGGCCGGACGCGCGTAGCGCATCAACCGTGGCGTGGATGCGCCGGATGGACTGGACGCCAATCCTTCGATTTGCGTCGAAATGACCGAAATGGCAGGCGTCTCACGGCTGAGTTTCCGATCCTGACCGATAGCTAGACTTTTGTGACCGAAAATGAAACGGCGGCAAGCGCTTCGGCGCTACTGCTTCAATCGGCGCGCCAAAGATCAGCCGGCGAGCTGCGAAGGAAAATGGCCGGCAACCATGAGCGGGATACGGCGATAATCGGCGGTATCGGGCGGCTCGACTTCGTCGCCTCCACAAAAGGGTTTGAGAGAAATATTCAACGGCTCGAGGCAAGGACATCAACAGGTGATCAATGGCCAGCCGCACAGCGGCTAAAATGGTTCACATTCGCAATGAACGTGTCGCAAATCTACGATGATGAGAGCTCCGATTGACCTGATGATCAACCTGGAAAGCGCCACAAGCTAGAGCCGTCGCGAAACGCGGGGTCTTAAGAGTTTCATGCGTGGGAAGCTAGTTCTCTTGGCGGGGAAACACGCTCCAAGCGCCAGCGGAGAGAAAGGGAAGCGCTATGCGGTTCATAACCCGGCGATTACCTTAGCCCCAAAGGGCTTGCTTCTTAGCCATTCTCATCGAAAGTGGCAAACCCGAACCGTTTTTAGGTGGTACATCGGCGCACTTCAGACAACACCACAAGATCGCATGTCCTGTCACCGTTTTGGGGAACAGACATGGAAATGGTCAATGCGACCTTGCGTCCGCGTCCGGGCATACGCCGGATACGGTTTGGAGCGCTAGAGTTTGTGTGCGCCCATACTCGCGGCTGACCCGGACAATTTCAGTTCAATTTTGGCTAACCATGTCGAGGGCGTGAACGCCCTCGATTTTTCCGAGCTTGTTGGTGTGGGCCTAATTTTATAAATCGATCAATGTTATCTTCTGGGGGCGTAAACCATTCTAGAATGGCAGGCTGGGCAGAAACAATCCTCACGGCCAGAACTGCCGCGCCTGTGCACAAGGCCGTGAATTACCCCGCCGTCGCAGTCGAATTTCCTTATCAGTGGGTCGAAAAATCTCCCGTCCGCATATTCGTAACGGCGCCAAGTTGCGTACGCGACGAGATCAGCCAATTGAACCAGTCGAGAAGCTCTCGAATCAACGAACAATGGAACTTCCGCAAGGTTTCTGAAACCACCCCACCTCCCCCCATTTATTCTGAAGTGCCTCGCCATTGCTTGAAGTGGCTTTTCATGCTTACTTTCGTCCATTACAAGCAGCCCACGGTGCGCCTCGCCGCTACGATTGAAGTTGCGTTGGAGGAACAAGTTGAATCTGTTGCATAGTTCTTCAAACGCTAACTGAACAGGGTCTTCTGGAACAACGCCTGCTTTATCCACGGCGACGGCGAAAAGGCGCACGCTTGCAGCGCCCGAAAAGGTGGAAAGCGCTTTTTGAATCATTTGCTCACGAGCGCTGCGCTCTCGCACAGTTTTCCAAGGAACCCCTCGACCACTGTACATCGGGCTTCCGTGGAGCTCTATGTCATAAGCATCGCCAAGCTGAAACTCTGCAACACACCTGTCTACGGCTTCGATTTGATGATATATTCCTCGCTCAAAGACCGCCACGCCACCCAAGACAAAATAGCGTTCATTGGGGTTATCGGGCGATCCAGAGTTGTCAATATAGAGAATATGCAAATTAATTCCCCGACAAAAAAATGCAGCCGAGTGAAGCCTCTGCTCCAACGAACCGCGTAACGCGCAGCTCTCCCGACCGCTCGATATAAATGGCTTTAGACACGAGGAAAGTCAAGGTGGCGCCAACCCCTCGCCTCACTCCCCCTACGGCCTCCACTCCCACGCCTTCAGCTTCTTGCGCGCCGTTCCGAAATTGCCGAGTTGATAGACCGCCGCCCCGGCTGGCGCGAACGAGAAGGCGTCGAAGGGTTCGGCGAGCATTTCTTTGAGATAATCCTGCGAAGCGATGCCGACCGTGACGTGCGGATTGAAATTTCTGCCCACGCCTTTCGGCACGAAGGCCGCGACATAATCGATCGTCGGCTGGTTGATTTCGGGATCGTCGGGCGGGGCGGCGAAAGCCGCGGCGGTTCCGGTTTTCGCCGTGTAACGCGACACCGCGTGGATCAACAGATTTTGCAGTTTCGTCAGACTGCTCGTCGGCTCTATGACGATGCCCGCGACGCCATTTTCCTGCAAGGGCAGGTAATAATATTTGAACGCCTTCAACCGCCAGCGCGAGGCCTTCTCGTTGCCGAGGATCCTGCCGACTGCGGCATAGACCTTTTCAAGGTCCGCCGTCCGGACATAGCGCTGCAAAATCGTGATGTGCGGGCGATGCGTCTCGTCGAGAGCGAAGCCCTTCGGATAGACCTTCAGCAGCCGCGCATTCGCCGCCTCCGCGCGCTGGACCATGGCGGCGTCCGGCTCCAGCACGATGTCGATCGCCGTGACCGGCTTTTCGCTCGCGCTCAGTCGCCCTGCAAAGCCAAACAGCGACGCCAGCCCAACGCCGAGCGCGACCGCGAGTCTGGTGAATCTGACCATGTGACGTTCCTGTCGAGATCGGTGGCCGGGAGGCGTGTCGAAGCGATAAAATCGTTCAGAGGATATGAGTTAGCACTAGAGCCGCTCCGCCTGCGCCGGTCAAGCCTTTGACATGGCCTCTCGCGCGGCGGCGAAGATCGGATAGACTGCCGCCGGTCGCCCGTCGCATGGAGGAGCGTCGCATGAACGAGCCCGCGATAGTCTCGCGCAGCAAGGTTCCGCAAGTCACTCTGGCTTTCTGGCTCATCAAGATTTTGGCGACGACGCTGGGCGAAACCGGCGGCGACGCGGTCTCGATGTCGCTCGATCTCGGCTATGCGGTCAGCAGCGTTATTTTCATTGGCGTCTTTGCGGTCAGCGTCGCCGCGCAGATCGCCGCAAGGACGTTCCGTCCCTTCCTCTACTGGTTCGTCATCATAGCCACCACGACAGCGGGCACGACGATTGCGGATTTCGCGGATCGTTCGCTGGGCGTCGGCTATCCCGGCGGCGCCTCGATCCTGTTCCTGCTGCTGATGGCGGCTCTTGCCATATGGCATCGGTCCGAGGGCTCCATCTCCGTCGATACGGTCGCGACGCCCAAAGTCGAGATGTTCTACTGGGTGGCGATCCTGTTTTCCCAAACCCTCGGCACCGCGCTCGGCGACTGGATGGCCGACACGAACGGGCTCGGCTATGAGGGCGGCGCGGCTGTTTTCGCCGTGGGACTGGCGCTGGTTGCGGCGGCGTATTTTTTCACCAAAATCTCCCGCACCCTGCTGTTCTGGAGCGCCTTCATCCTGACGCGGCCGCTGGGCGCAACGCTCGGCGATCTGCTCGACAAGCCGCTGTCGCAGGGAGGACTGGAGTTCAGCCGCTATTACGCCTCGGCGATCCTCGCGGCGCTGATTATCGTCCTCGTCGCGGTCCTGCCGCAACGAGCGGGCGAGCATCGGCTGGCGCGCCGGGACGGCTGATCGGAAAATCCATGTCGACCGCAGCGGAGCGCCGCCTCTCGAGGAATACGCCAGCAGCTCGGTTTCCGGCGCTGCTCGCGGCGTTGCTTCTGGCGCCCTGCCCCGCCTTTGCGGGACCGCCCTATATCAGCGACGATCCCGAGCCCGTCGACTATCAGCACTGGGAAGCCATTGGCTTCTCTCAGGGGATGCGCGCGAGGGGCGATACGAGCGGCATATGGCCTTCATGCGACTGCAACTACGGCGCTCTTCCCAATGTTCAATTGCATGTCCAGCCGGGCGTCGCCTTTCGCGCAGGCGCAGGCGTAGCGCCGCAATGGGGCGCCGGCGACACGGAGCTGGGCTTGAAATACCGCTTCATCGCGCAGGACAAGACAAGCGCGACGCCCTCGGTCGCTTTCTATCCCTTGCTGGAGGCGCCGACCGGCGACGCCGCGCGCGGGCTTGGCGGCGGCCGCACCCGCGCCTTCCTGCCGCTTTGGGTGCAAAAGGATTTCGGCGACTGGACGACTTTTGGCGGCGGCGGCTACTGGATCAATCCCGGCCCCGGCGCGAGGAACTACGGCTTTATCGGCTGGGTGCTGCAACGCAAGGTCAGCGACCGGCTGGCGCTGGGCCTGGAGCTTTTTCACCAGACGCCCATCGCGATCGGCGGCGCGCAGTCGACGGGCTTCAACTTCGGCGGCGTCTATGATTTCAACGAGCATTACCATCTGCTGTTTTCGCTCGGCAGAGGCCTCCAGCACGCCAGCGAGACGAATGCTTTTTCCTGGTATATCGGCCTCCAGATAACGGGTGGGGGGTGATTGCGCGAAGGCGGAGAGTTTCAATGTCAGGCTTGTTCGCTTTAACGACCGCAGCGATGTTCTTTGGCGCCGCCATCTACATCACCGTCGCCGAACATCCCGCAAGGCTTGGCCTGAATGTGCGCGCCGCTCTGGCGCAATGGGGTCCCTCCTATGCGCGCGGATTCGCCATGCAGGCGAGTCTCGCCGTCATCTCGGGGCTTCTCGGCGTCGCGGCGTGGTGGAGCAGCGGCGAACGGCTCTGGCTCGCCGGCGCCGCCGCCATCCTTGCGAACTGGCCCTACACGATGCTGGCGATCATGCCCGTCAATCGCATTCTGCAAGCAACATTGCTTGACGCGGCGTCCAGCGATACGCGCGGGCTGTTGCGCCGCTGGGGCCGGCTCCACGCGGGAAGAAGCGCGCTCGGCGCCCTTGCGACGGGGCTTTACTTGCTGGCGGCCGCAAGGTGCGTTTGAGGCGCTCGTCTGCGAGGCGAGTCGCGGAAGTTTCATGCAGGAAAATGGCGGGCCGCGCGCCCTCAGTCAGATGGCGAGAGAGGACACGCGGCGGGGAAAGGCGGCTCGCCTCAGCCGCCGTCCTTGACGGTGATCGCGACTATATTGGACACGAAGCGGCCTCCCTGCTTGTCGCCCGGAACAACGATGCGCGTGGGGCCGTCCGAGCCCAGCGGTTGGCCGTTGGCCAGCCAGGCGATCATGATCTGGTCGCCGCCAAAGTTCGGCGACACCTCGCCGGCGCCAAACACCGTTTCATACCCGTCGCTTCCCGTGACGACGATGGTCTTGCGGAGAATGTCGTTCTTGACGTTGGGGTCAAGGACGATGCCGACATATTGCAGGAGATCCCACAACAACACGCCCGTGAAAAACTGGGTCACCACGGCGCCGGCAGCGAAATAGGTGACGTTCTCCTGAGTCTGCGGCAGTCTCTTCAAATCGGATGCGTAAATGGTTCTTGGAGTCTGCACTTGTCCGTTCACGACGAAAATCGGCTCGTGGCGGCCCTCGCTCTCGGCGGCGGCGCGAACCTGCGCCGATCCCGCGACGAAGCCGAAAAGCAAGAGCGCGGAGAGTAGATGACGTAGTTTCATGGATTGCCCCTCAGTGTGAAATTGCAAGAAAAGCAGCTCTTACGCAGACAAAATGCGCAATGTAAGTGATTTACATAATGCTTTTATTCGCACCGGGCAAGCGGGTTTGGTGATTAACTCCTCCAACCCTGTGATGCCGACCGGCTTTTCGCGGGCCGCGCGAGCAGCGCGCGCATAAAAATCGCCAGAGCCGCCCGCGTTCCGCGCTCGCAATGAGCGGGCGGCTTCGTTATGATTTACGCCGCGCCGGGCTGAAATCCCGGCCAAAAAAGGACTCCGCAATGGCCCAACACGACTTCGATCTCATTGTCATCGGCGCGGGCTCCGGCGGAGTTCGCGCCGCGCGGATCGCGGCCGGCTATGGGGCCAGGGTCGCCATCGCCGAGGAGTTTCGCGTCGGCGGCACCTGCGTCATTCGCGGCTGCGTGCCGAAAAAGCTCTATGTGCTCGCCAGCCGCTTTCGCGACGAGTTCGAGGACGCCAGGGGATTTGGCTGGAGCGTCGACGAACCTTCCTTCGACTGGACGAAGCTCAAGGTCGCCAAGGAAAAAGAGATCACGCGGCTGGAGGGCCTCTACGCGCAGAATCTGGAAAAAGCCGGCGTGCGGCTCCTGTCGATGCGCGCGACGATAGAGAGGCCCCACAGCGTGCGCTTTGCCGATGGGAGCGTCGCCAGCACCGACAAGATTCTCGTCG
The DNA here is from genome assembly GCA_963724845.1 of uncultured Alphaproteobacteria bacterium. Lineage (GTDB taxonomy): Bacteria > Pseudomonadota > Alphaproteobacteria > Rhizobiales > Beijerinckiaceae > Methylocystis. The sequence continues at coordinate 750,602 of CAVRWF010000012.1, read as the reverse complement.
CCACCGGCGGCGCGCCGATAAATCTCGACATTCCCGGCATCGAGCACGCCGTAAGCTCCAACGAGATTTTCGACCTGCCCGCCTTCCCGCAGCGGCTGCTGGTGATCGGCGCCGGCTATATCGCCGTGGAGTTCGCGTCCATTTTTGCGCGGCTCGGGTCGCAGGTGGCGATGAGCTATCGCGCCGAGCTGCCGCTGCGCGGCTTCGACCACGACCTGCGCCGCCTGCTCGCGGAAGCGCTCGCGCTAAACGGCGTGAAGCTGCACGCGGGCGTCATGCCGAAATCACTGCGAAAGACCGCGGGCGGCGTCACGGCGCTGCTGGACAATGGCGCCGAGCTGGAGTTCGACGCCGTGCTGGCCGCCACCGGGCGGCGCCCGGCCACGCATGGCCTGGGGCTGGAGCATGCGGGCGTGATCTTGCAGAAAGGCAATGGCGCGGTGTGCGTGGATGCTCATTCGCGCAGCAATGTCTTGTCGATTTTCGCCGTGGGCGACGTCACCGACCGCATCAACCTCACGCCCGTCGCGATCCGCGAAGGGCACGCCTTCGCCGACACCCAGTTCGGCGGGCTGGACGTGAGAGTGGAGTATGACTGCGTGCCCAGCGCGGTATTCACGACGCCGGAGATCGGAACGGTCGGCTGCTCGGAAGATGAGGCGATGCGGCGACATGGCGAGATCAAAGTGTATGAGACATCCTTCCGACCGATGAGGGCGACGCTGTCCGGCCGCGCCGAAAAAGTTTTCATGAAGCTGCTTGTCGACGCCGCCGACGACCGCCTGGTCGGCGCGCATGTTCTGGGGCCCGAGGCGGGCGAAATGGCGCAACTCATCGCCGTAGCGATGAAGATGCGGGCGAAGAAAAGCGACTTCGACGCGACAATGGCGCTGCATCCGACAATGGCCGAGGAGCTGGTGACGATGCGCAGCGCCTCGCGCATCGCGAAATCGCGGTGAAAGTTTTTTCCAGGCGACGCGAACCTGAGTTTAACTACCCGCCCGCATGGCGAAAATCCGGGTAAAGCAGCCAGGGCTTTTCGCCCCATACGTAGACGCCACAATTTCAGCTCTGCGCAGGACCGTCTATCTATGCACGAACGCTTAGGGAGTTGCGGGGCTTGCAGCGTGGAGTGCGGCTATGATTTCGCTGGGTGAGTGCAAGGATTTTGCGGGACTGGTGTTAGACGAATTGATTTTGGGCGCGGGTCCGAGCGAGGCTCATCGCGCGAAACTTTCGGCCTATCTGGCGAATATGAAGTTCGGTCCCGAAACGGTGCGGGAGCTGATCATCAGCGATATTCGCGAAGCGCGCGAGCTGGGAGCCGCGAAACATGCGGCCGATTTGCTGGTGGTGTTGCGGATGTTTCTGCATGAACATCCCGAAGCCAGGCGCACGGGCGACGACGCAACGCAACGCAAGAGCCGCGCGCCGCGCATGCACCGCAACGCCAGAACGCCTTGCACGCCGCCAGATACACAAGACCGCTCGCTCATCAACACCCCGCTTTTTTAAAGTTCCGCCTCCACCGCAAAAGACGCATTGCACACACCCGCAAGGGAAATGAAAATCCACAAAAGGCCGCGATAGTTCCTGCTATCGCGGCCTTCGCTTTTTTGTGCGCCGGGGAGCGGCTTTCGCTTCTCGACCTTCGCCAAGACAAAGACCTTCCCTGCATGAAACGATGCGCCTGATCACAACTTGCCCATCAGGCGATCGCGACTAGATGGGCGCGAGGGGCAAACGCATCCATGCAAGGAGTTTTACGCCATGACTCTAACGTCCAGAGAATCTGTCTACAGGGAAAGCGCGGCCTACGGCGGCTTGATCGACGCGATTGGCGGCGTTGCGACCATTGTCCTCGCCGTATGTGGATTGGTCGGCATCCATGCGCCGATGATGGCCGCGATTGCGACGATTGTGTTTGGCATCGCGTTGCTGATACAGGGCGGAACGATGTTGTCCGAATATGCGGCCATCATTTTTCCTGCGGGCGTCAAAGCCACGCCGATCGATCAGTTCGGCGGCAGCAGTCTTTCGTCAGTGTTTCTGGTCGGCGCAACCGGCGTCGTGCTCGGCGTGCTTGCGCTGCTCAACATCAACTCGGGCGTGCTGACGCCCGTCGCGACCATCGCTTACGGCACCGCGCTCGTCCTTAGCAGCAACGCCGTCTGGCATCTTTATGTGCTCCGCAGCGCATCGGCGCGGTCCGAGACGCAGCTTCAGGGAACCTCGGCGAACCAAACGCGCTCGGTCGGCAGCGAATTGCTCGCCAGCGAAATGGCGTCCGGCTCGGCGGGCATTCAGGCGCTCGCCGGACTCGCGGCCGTCGTGCTCGGCATTCTCGCGGTGGCGGGCAATATCAATGACCTCACGCTGAATCTGGTTGCTTTGCTGGCGCTTGGCTCAACGCTCATCCTCACCGGCGGCAGCCTCAGCGCCACGGTGCTCGGCCTTATGCGCCCCTGGAGTCAGAGCTAAATCATAGTCGCTGAAAAAGGCTCGCCGACCCGGCGCCGCCGGGCCGGCGTTTTCGGTTAAGCTTTCAGTTTTCGGGTTGAGACGGGTGCTGCGGCGCCTTGCGGATGACTGCCGTAGTGTCAGACCCTTGCGCGTCGTAGTCGATGCGCGTCAGCGGATCGAGACTCCCCAGCGCGAGCAATATCACCAGCCACAGCAGCCCGGCGACCGCGAAAAGGCGAATGGCGTCGGGGCCGTGCGACACCTCCATGAACACCGTGACGATGACGCCGGCCATCAGCACCGCCACCACAAGCAGCAGCGGCCGCAGGGAGCGGCCGATGGGCAGATAACTCACCCCGAACTCCAGCGCGAGCAGCAGCAGAAGCACCGCCCAGGCTATCAGCACATGGAGCATGCGCGCGCTCATGGTCCGCGTCCGATGAGGTAAATGAGCGGATAGAGAAAGATCCAGACCATGTTGACAAAGCTCCAGTAGAGGCCGACGACAGTCACCGCTGTATGCGAGGCTGGCGTGAATTCCCGCACCCGCCAGACGATCCATCCGACCAGAACAAGCCCGACGACCATGTGAAGCCCATGAATCGCCGTGCCGAGAAAATAGAATGCGAAAAACAACTGTGCGCCGTCGCGCAGCGTTCCGTTGACGGAGAAGGTCGCGCCCGGAAAAAACCCCTTGGCGAGATCCTCCCGCCATTCCATGCCAAATTTCAAAAACAAAAAGCCAGCGCCAAGCAGCCACGCCACGAGAAGGCAAAGCACGAGCAAACGTCTTCGTCCCGCCTGCAAGAATGCCGCGCCCGCGCCATAGGCGAGACTGCTGGTCAGAAGCAGCACGCTGTTTATGGTTCCAAGCTCGAGGTCGGTCTGCTGCGCGCCAAAATCGAATCCGGCTTCGGTCCAGTGGCGGCAATAGATCCAGGCGAGGAACAGCGGACCAAAGAACAGCGACTCCGACGCCAGAAACAGCCACATGCCGGAAAACGCCGTCTCCGCCTGATGGCGCGCGCTGGAAAATTGAAACTCGTGCGGCAGCGATGCTTCAGTCATGGGCGGCGACGACCTCCGGTCTTGGATAATGATAGGGCGGGTCGACCACCACGGGGGTCTGCTCGAAATTCTCGGTAAGCGGCGGCGATTGCGTCCGCCATTCGAGCCCGGTCGCGCCCCAGGGATTTGCGCCGACGCGCTTTCCGTAAAACAGCGACCAGGTCAGATAGATGAGCGGCAGCAGATAGCCGAGCGCAAGTATCGTCGCGCCGGCCGACGAGAGCACGTTCAGCATGGTGAAGTCCGCCGGATAGGAATGATAGCGCCGGGGCATGCCGAGATATCCCAGCACAAACTGCGGGAAAAAGGTCAAATTGAAACCGATGAAGATGATGACCGCTGCCGCGCGGCCCCACATTTCCGGATACATGCGTCCCGTGATCTTCGGCCACCAGAAATGCAGCCCCGCGAAATACGCGGAGACCATGCCGCCGACCATCACATAATGGAAATGCGCGACAACGAAATAGGTCTGCGTCAGATGCACGTCGGCGGCCAGAGCAGCGACGAACAGTCCGGTCAGTCCGCCCATGGTGAACAGGCCGATGAAGCTGATCGCATAGAGCATAGGCGCGTCGAAATGGATGAAGCCCTTGTGCATCGTGCCGATCCAGTTGAACACCTTGATCGCGGACGGCACCGCCACCATGAAGCTCAGGATCGAAAACACCAGCGACGAATAAAGCGACGTTCCCGCAACAAACATGTGATGGCCCCACACGAGAAAGCCGATCACCGCGATGGATATGCTGGCCCAGACGACGAAAGTGTAGCCAAACAGGCTCTTGCGCGAGAAGCACGGCACGATCTCGCTGACGACGCCAAAGCCCGGCAGGATCATCACATAAACAGCGGGATGCGAATAGAACCAGAAGAGATGCTGAAACAGCAGCGGATCGCCGCCGATGGAGGGATCGAACACGCCGATGTGAAAGATGCGCTCGAAGGCGAGCAGCACCAGCGTCATCGCCAATACCGGCGTCGCCAGCACGAGTATGACGCTTGTGGCGTAGAGCGACCACAGGAACACCGGCATCCTGTGCCATGTCATGCCCGGCGCGCGCAGGCGGTGGATGCTGACGATGAAATTGAGCCCCGTCGCGATGGAGGAAAAGCCGGCGATGAAGATGGCGACCACCGTGGAGATCACATGGCCCTTTACGTAGAGCGAGGTCAGCGGCGTGTAGAAGGTCCAGCCCGTGTCGACGCCGCCCGCAAACAGCGAATAGAGTACGAGGATTCCGGCGGCGATATACAGATACCAGCTCAGCAGATTCAGGCGCGGAAATGCGAGATCGCGCGCGCCGAGCATCAGGGGAACGAGAAAGTTGCCGAGCACAGTGGGAATGGCGGGAATGAGAAAGAACCACACCATCACCACCCCGTGCATGGTGAACAGCTTGTTGTAGGTCTCCGCCGAGGGGATCAGTCCGTGCGGCGACAGGAGATTATAGCGGATCAGCGCCGCGCCCAGCCCGCCGACGAAGAAGAACAGCGTGATCGAGCCCATGTAGAGCACGGCGATGCGCTTGTGGTCTGTCGTCAGCAGCCAGCTGCGCAAAGTGTGGCCGTCGGTCAGATAGCACTCGCCGCCAGGCAGGTCGGTCGCGTCGCCATGCAGCTCCGTCGCGGTCATTGTTTCGCCTCCGGCTTCAGGGATTTGATGTAGGCGATGAGCTTGAGCAGATTTTCCTCGTCGATCTGTCCCGCAAAGGAGGGCATGATCGGCGGATAGCCGGCGAGGCGGCGTTTTTCCGGCGCCAATATGCAGTCGCGCAGATATTGGTCGTCGGCCGTGGCGGTGGAGCCGTCGACCAGCTTCACCTGCGTTCCATAGAGTCCAGCCAGCGCGGGCGCCGCGCCTTCCGTGCCGACGCCATTGGCGCCGTGACAGCCGTTGCAGCCAAAGCGCGTGAACAGCGCCCGGCCTCCCGCCGACATGGACTCGTGAACTCCGCCTTCATTGAGCCAGCGCTCATAATCAGGGGCGCTCATGACCACGACCTCGCCGGTCATCATGGCGTGTCCAGTGCCGCAATATTGCGTGCAGAAGAGATGATAGTTTCCCGGCTCCTTCGCTTCGAACCACAAGGTCTCGTAGCGGCCCGGCAACACGTCATGCTTGATGCGAAAGGCCGGCACGGAAAAATCATGGATCACGTCCTCGGAGGTCATCACCAGTTGCACGGCGCGACCCACCGGAACATGCAGGGCGTTGATCTCGCGCTGGCCGCCCTGATGCTCCACCTTCCACATCCATTGCTTGCCGACGACATAGATGCGCAATGCGTTTTCCGGCGGCTGAAACAGCCGAACGTAAAGGTCCGCGCCCCAGATGAAGAGGCCAAAGAAAATCACCAGCGTCGCTGTGGTCCAGGCGATCTCGACGCGCCAGGTCTTGTCGGAGACGGGCCCGCGATCAATCGAGCTGCCGGCGCGGTATTTGATCATGAAAACCCAGATCAGCCCGAACACCAGCGCAAGCACGGCGCAGGACACCAGAAGCAGCGCGCCGATGAGCCAGTCGACTTCCGCCGCATTGGTCGTCGCCTGGGGAAGCGAGAAATTCATGCGCCGCGCCCCTCGTAGCGCAGCGCGCGCCACAGGCCCACGGCGATCGCCAGCACGGTGAGCCCCGCTGCGATGCGCAACAGCTTGACGATGGCGAAGGTATATTGCCCCGTCGCGGCGTCGAAGTCATAGCAAAGCAGCGTCACCAGCGAGGCCGTACGCACAAGCTCGCCGGCGGCGGCGCGCTGCACCGCGCCGCGCACATCCCCGGGCTGATAGCCGACGCCGGTAAGATAATTGGAGACCAGTCCATTGGGCGTGACGAAAACCACGCCGAGCGGATGCATGTAGGAGCCGCGTCCCTGAACGCGCCCGTGAAAGCCGACCGCTTCGGACAGCGCGGCAAGGGCGGGGCCGTCGCCGGTGAGAAAGCGCCAGAACTGCTCCGCGCCTTGCGCGGGGTGGCGCCGCAGATCGATGGATCTGGCTATGGCGGCGTCCATCGCCGTTTCCGCCGGGTCGATGCTGATGGCGGCGAGCGCGTAGTCACGACCCGCGGTCAAACCGGATTTTTTCAGCGCGTCGAAAAGGTCCGAACGGACGACGCCGCAGAGGTTCTTACAATGGAAATATCCGAGCACGAGGATCAGCGGTCGTCCCTCCATCAACGCTGAAAGACGCAAGGACTCGCCGTTCTCGTCACGAAACGCCCTTTCGAGCGGCAGGCGCTCGCCGGGCCTTTGTTCGTAGGCAATGCCGGTGATGTCGGGCGTCGAACCAGCAATGGCGCTGACCGGCGTGCTGAGCAACAGGATGAGCAGGAGCAGCGGCATGAGTCTTCTCCGTCGATGCGGCCGGGACCGGGGCCGGCTTCTCCACTTGTGGGGCGGCAGGCTGCGGCGCCGCGCCGGGCCAGCCCGCGATCTGTTGCTGCGCGACAAGTCGCATCGCCTGCGCAATCTGGATATGGGCGACGCCATTCGCCTGATCGATCCAGCCGGAGCTGTTCAACTGCGCCATTTCCTCGGCGTAAAAGCGCTGCATGTCCGCGCGCGGGTCAATCTGGAGGCGCGGCTGCGGATAGTCCGGCAGCGGCAAGTGCAGCGTACGGTCGATGGTGGCGTTTGGAAACAGCAGCAGCACGATCACCGACAACAGCGCGACCGAAACGCAGAGCACGAAAACGCCCAACCAGATAAAGCGCATGGCGACGTCGCGCGGCTCGTGTTTGGCGGGCTCCAGCAGTTTTTCAAACACGGCGCCATGCTCCCCGGGGAATGAGCGGAGAGGATCGCGCGCGCATCGCCAGCGCCGCCGCGCCGCTGACCAGCGCCAGCATCGCAAAGCCTGCGGCGGCGCTAAAGCCAAGGCCCGAAGCCGGCAGCACAAGCCACCAGCCGCGCAGCATCGCGCCGATGACGAGGAGAGCTGTGACGCAGGCCATGCCGAAGCGCGAATGCCGGAGGCGCGGCGACATCAGCACGAGAAACGGCAGCGCGAAGTGCAGGCCCGCGATCAGCGCCGCGACGACGCCCCAGCCTCCGCTCCAGCGCAGTTCGTACCATGGAGCCTCGCGCGGCAGGTCGGATTGCCAGACGATCAGCAGTTGCATGAAATCGAGATAGGCCCACAGGATCAGCAGCGCTTGCAGCAGCCTCGCGAGCGCGGCCAGCGTCTGGCTCCTTGGCGGCGCGCCGAGCGCTGCGGCGAAGATCGAAACCGACAGAGCCAGCAAGCCCATTTCCGCAATTTCGATCAGCCCGAAAACGCTGGATGGAAAGAACGGATCAAGCGACAATATCGCGTCGATCGCGCCGAATGTGACCGTGAGCGCGAGCGCGATGAGGCCGGGGGGCGCGAGCCGCGCCAGCGCCGGCTGCGGGTCCTTCGCCTGCAGGGCTCGCAGGATCAGAAAGGCCAGAGCGAACCAGACGACGAGATAAATCGCGCCGCGCAGCGCAAAGGCGGGAAGGTTGAGATAGAAGCCGTTTGCAAGGCGCGCCGCGACCTCGGGTTGCAGCCAGGGATAAAGCCGCTGCAGCATGAAAGCCCACGGGACCAGCGCCAGGGGCAGCAGCGGCAACGCGCTCACGCCCGCGACGAGTTGCGGCCTGATGGCGTAGCCCCAGTCGCCGCCGGTCAGGGCGTGAATGAGCAGCAGTCCCATGCAGCCGAGCGGCCAGCCGACGAAGGCGCAGAGCGCCGCGAGCCAGGCGTGAGGAAAGGCCGCCGGCGCCAGCATCCACGCCGCCGCCGAGCCGACGAGGCCCGCCGCGCAAAAACTCCAGGCCGTGATCTCCAGAGCGTTGCGCCTCATTGCGACGCTCCGTTCTCGTCCTTTGGCAGTTCGGCGACTTTCGCGTTCTGGCTGAGCTGCAATGCGCGGATGTAGGCGGCGATGGCCCAGCGGTCCGCCGGCTGCACGCGCGCGGCGAAGGAATACATCCTGCCGTAGCCGTTGGAGATGACGTCGTAGAAATGCTGCGGCGGCGCGTCGCGCAGACGTTGGCTGTGATAGGACGGCGGCGGCGGAAAGCCGCGCTGCACGATCATGCCGCGCCCGTCGCCAAGCTCGGAGTGACAGGGCGTGCAGTAGATGCGGTAACGCTCCTGCCCGCGCTGCAACAGCGCCGACGTCACCGGCGGCGCCGGCTCCGGCTTTTTCCCAAAGTCCACCATCCCCGCAGGAAGCTCGGCGGGACCGACCAGCGGCGCATAGGTCTTCTGTTTTGGCTGCACGCTCATGTCGTCGCAGCCGCCAAGCGCCGCGACCGCCAGCGCGACGACATGCGCGCGCCTCAAGGCGGCGTCTCCTCGATCTGCTGCCCGCCGAGGTCCTGCATTATCGCGCGCGTGCGTCCAGATTGCTCGTCGTCGCCATAACGCGCCACGAGCGTAAATCTGTCGCGCATCGCGCGTCGCATGGCGTCATGCTCGTCAATCGCTTCATAGAGACTTGGCAATCTGGCGGCGATGAAATAGCCGAAGAAACCCGCGAGCACCGCGCAGAGCACGCCGATTTCAAAGGCTATCGGCACGAAGGACGGCCAGGAGAACTCCGGCCGCCCGCCGATGTCGAGCGGATAGCCGATGATATCGGCGTAGGCCTGCATGCCAAATCCCGCAGCGGTCCCCAGCAGTCCCGCGATGAGAATGACGACAGGCAGCGGCGAACCCTTCGGCGCGTCCTCGCGCTGCTTGGGCGTATAGCTTCGCGGCGGCTCGATATTGTCGTTGGCGAGGCGCGCCATCGCCTCGCGCAGAAGTTTCTCGCTTGCGAATGAGGCGATGAAGCCGCCCTTGGGAACAAGCACGGGCCGAGGCAGCGGCTCGGGAATGGGCTTTATGCTTTCGAGGCCCTCGCCCACGCCATAGGTTGGCGGCGGGCCCGAGAACTCCGTTTCAGGCTCCAGATTATAGGCGCATTCGGGAGGCTCGCAGCCTTCGCCGAGGCGCGCGTCATAAATGAAATGCGTTGCGCAATAGGGACAGATCGCCTCGTCCCGGCCGCCCATGTCGAGGAACACATGCGGATGATCGAAAGGCGGCAGATCGCCGACGCACATGAATTCCTTGACGCCTATCCTGATATGGGCGGCGCCGGGCGCGTTGTGAAAATGCGGTTTGCCGAGCGGATCCATAAGCAATACCCCGACTGAAAACACGGGACCGCAACAGCGCGCAGTCCCGCCCTGTTCAACGCCTCAGGAAGAGCTGTCGTTCCGGGGAGCGCGGCCGCCTCCCTGCCCTTCATCTGTGCGGCGTTGAATCAACTCCCGCATTTCGAACATCGAAATCACCGGCAGGTAGCGCACGGCCAGAAGTATGCCCAGCAGGAACAGGCCGACCGTGCCGAACAGAGTCAGCCAATCCCAGAAGGTCGGGACGTAATTGCCCCAGGAGCTCGGCAGATGCGTACGCCGCAGGCTCATCACCACGATCTGGTAACGCTCGCACCACATCCCGACGATCACGCCAAGGCAGACAGGCGCGATCACGCGCGGATCGAGACGCATTTTTTGCGACCACATCAGTTGCGGCGCGAGCACATTGAACACGACGGTCGCCCAGTAGATGGGCGCCACCGATCCCGTCAGCTTGTCCTTGAACTGAAGTATTTCGGCGTGGTCGCCGCCATAAAAAGTGGTGAAGGCGTCCATCAGATAGGCGTAGCCGAGGCAGAGGCTGCTCACCAGCAGCATCTTGCACAGGATGTCGAAATGCCTGCCGGTGATGAAGTCCTCAAGCCGCAACAGGCGGCGCAGCGGAATCGCCAGCAGCAGCACTGTCGCGAAACCCGACAGCAAGGCGCCAAACACGAAGAAGGGCGGAAATTGCGTGGAGTGCCAGCCGACCGTCGCCGCGCCGGCAAAGTCGAGTCCGACGATGCTGTGCACGGATATGACGAGCGGCGCCATGATCGCCGCAAGCACGCTATAGGTCGCGTGATAATGACGCCACTGGTTTTCGGAGCCGCGAAAGCCGAGCGCCAGCGTTCCGTAAAATTTCTGCTTGCCGCGCGTCGTCGCGCAGTCGCGCATGGTCGCAAGGTCGGGGACCAATCCGAAATACCAGAACAGGATCGAGGAGACGACATAGGTGAGAATGGCGAAGAAATCCCACAGCAAGGGGCTGCGAAACTGCGGCCACAACGTCATCGTGTTGGGAAAGGGAAACAGCCAGTAGAACAGCCACGGGCGGCCCAGATGCAAAATGGGATAGATCCCCGCGCAGGCCGCCGCGAATATCGTCATCGTCTCGGCGAGGCGGTTGAGGGAATTGCGCCATTCGACTCCGGCGAGATAGAACAGCGCCGAGATGAATGTGCCGCCGGACGCGATGGCGATCCACCAGACATAGTTGATGATCGCGAAGCCCCACGCCACCGGCCAGTCGATGCCCCATATGCCGACGCCCGCATAAAACAGCCAGGCGATGGCGATGACCAGCGCGGCGAACAGCGGCAAGACGAGCGCGACCGCCACGATCCACCAGAGAAAGGCGCGGTCGCGCAGGGCGATCGAACAGATCTGGTCGGTCATCGAGCCGATGGTCGGCCCGGGCAGCAGCACGGGGTCGTCGGCCTGCGGCGGGGGAACTTCGTCGGTTTCGGCGCGTGCGGCGGCGTCAGTCATTCTTGCGCCCCCCTATCGCAGCGTTGACGTTACGCACGCGCGCTTCATAGGTGACGCGCGGATGCGTGTTCTGATCCGCCAGCAGAGCGTAATCGAGCGGGCTCTGCTTGCGCTTTGCGACTTCGCTATCTGGCGACGCCAAGTTTCCAAAAGTGATGGCCTTGCTCGGACAGGCGGCCTGACAGGCCGTCACAACCTCGCCGGCGGGCCTGTTCTCGCGATCCGCGACGATGCGCGCCTCCGCGATGCGTTGCAGGCAGAAGGTGCATTTCTCCATCACGCCGCGCGCGCGCACGGTGACGTCGGGATTGCGCGCCTGCGCCGGCCGCTCCTCCTCCTGCGCGAAAGCGTAATAGTTGAAGCGGCGCACCTTGTACGGGCAATTGTTGGAGCAGAACCGCGTGCCGATGCAGCGGTTGTAGACCATGACATTGAGTCCCTCGGAATCATGCACCGTCGCCCCGACGGGACACACCGTCTCGCACGGGGCCTGTTCGCAATGCATGCAGAGCACGGGCTGGAAGAAAGTCTCTGGCGACTCGGCGCCGCCTTCGTAATAGCGGTCGATGCGCAGCCAGTGCATCTCACGCTCGCGCAACACCTGATCCTTGCCGACGACGGGAATGTTATTTTCCGCCTGACAGGCGACGACGCAGGCGTTGCAGCCGATGCAGGCGTTGAGATCGATGCTCATCGCCCAGGCCGCAGGGCCTTCCGGCTTCCATCTGTAGAGATGCGGGTTGTGTTCCGGGGCGCTGGCGAAGCGCTGGTTCTCGTTGAACTCCGCGAGCGTTGCGTGACGCGCGTAATCGCCTTCTTCGCCAAACATCATATTGTGGTGCTCTGTGCTGGCCAGCTCCATTCGTCCGCTCGCCTTTTGCAGCGACACCGCGCCTTTTTGTCCCATCAAGGGATAGAAATCGAAGCCCGCGCCGGCGCCAACGTCGCCGATGGTCTTGCGGCCAAAGCCAAGATGCGCGAGCGCGCAATCCTCCGCGACGCCAGGAAGAATCCAAACCGGCGCCGTCACGCTCGCCCCGCCAACGGCGAGCCGCGCCATGTCGCCGTTCTGCAGATCGAGCCGGCGCGCCTGCTTTTGCGAGATCAGCAGCGGATTGTCCCATGTGAGCTTGGTGAAGGGGCGCGGCAGTTCCTGAAGCCAGGGGTTGTTGGCGTAGCGCCCGTCCCAGATGTGCGGGTCCGGGCGAAACAGCACCGTCAGCGCGTCGCTCGTCGGCGCCGGAGGCGTCAGGCCGGCGACGTCCCCGCGCAGCGTCGCCTGCGCCTTTGCGGCGCCGGAGCCCGCGACAACGCCGGACGAAAGCGCCTCGCGCCAGCCCTTGTCAAAGTCTTGCCCGAGGCGCTGTTTCCAATGTCCCTGCACGATGTCCAGTGTGGAAACGCGCTCTTCGCTTGCAAACAACTCCAGCACGCCATGCGCGTCGATGGCGTCGTAAAGCGGCAGCGCCTGCGGCTGCATGATCGTCGCCGTTCCGTCATAGGCGCGCGCGTCGCTCCATGTCTCCCAGGCATGCCTCATGGGAACAGCCCAGATGCTCGCATCGCTCGTCTCGTTCGGCGTTTGCGCGAGCGTCAGGCTGAACTCCACCGCCTTCAGCGCCTGGGTGAACTCCGCCGCCAGCGGTGTGGCGTAGGCGGGATTTACGTCGATCATCAGCAGCGAATTGATTTTTCCCGCGCGCATGTCCGCGACGAGATTGGCGAGCGCGGCCGGGTCCTCGCCGCCCTTGTGCGCGACGGGTTCTATCAGTTCCAGCGTGCTTCCCCGCGCGCCCAGCGCCTCGTTCATCGCATGCGCAAGCGCGTGCGTTTCGGGAGCCTGATCGGGTCCGACATGGATCAGCGCCCTCCCCTGATTGCCCTTGAGGTCGGCGACGACGGCGTCCAGCCATGCCGGCGCGAAAGAAGGATGCGCGTTTTGCAGAACGGCTTCGCCAAGCGCCGCGACGATCTGGCCGAGCCCGCGCGGTCCGGCGACAAAGCGATGATCCGCGGCCGCGCCAATAAGGCTTGGCGCGGATTCGAGCGCATAGACGCGGCTCATCTTTTGCGTGCGCGTGGGATTGCGCCGCGCCGCGAAGTCATGCGCGAAGCGCAAATGTCCGGGCGCGGAGCTCAGGAGATCGCTGTCGATCGCGAGGATGACATCCGCATTGTTCAGATTCGGAACGGCGTCCACCGGCGCGCCATAAGCGAGCGCCGCGCCTTTGATGACGTTGGCGCGCGAAACTGGCTCCCATTGCAGCCAGCGCGCCTGCGGATACTTCTGGAGCAGCGCGTCGATCTGCGCGCCGAGCGTCGGCGACGTCACGACTCCCGTGAGAATGACAAAGCCGGCGCCGTGACTTTGAGCGAGCTTGCCGCGCTGCTCGCTCATCGCGGCTTCCAGTCCCTTCATGCTGGAAGGAAACCCCTGCGCCGAAATCGCCCAGGACCGCGAGGGATCGTAAAACTCCATCAATTGCGCCTGCGCGAAGACGTCGGTGGCGCCCAGACTCGCGGGATGGTTGGGATTGCCCTCCACCTTGATCGGCCGGCCCATATTATGTTTGACGACGACGCCGGCGGCGAAGCCATTGACGAGGCTGGCCGTGCTGTAGAAGTTCGGCAAAGCCGGAATGATGTCGGGAGGCTGGCGCACCGCCGGAATGAGATGGCCGCCCGGCGCGCCAAGGTCGCAGGCCCCAAGACCCGACATGGCGAAAGCCGCGCTCATCAGCTTGATCGCTGTGCGCCTGTCGCGCGGCTCGGCCAGCGCTTGCGCCAGCGCGGGAAACTCCTGCGCGGCGCGCTCCAGGAATGTCGCGTCCTGCGCGAGTTGCTCGAGACTGCGCCACTGACCTTTCAGCGGTGACATATCGAACAATCCGTAAGGTTGCGCCCGCCGACATGATACTGCGTCATCAATTCCTGCGGCGACGGCGTATCCGGCGTGCGACTCCATTCCGTATTGTAGATCTGGTCCTTTGGCCGCAGATTTGGCGCGGGGTCGCGATGGCAATCGAGGCAAAACTGCATGGTGAGCGTTTTGGCCTTGTAGGTGAGCGGCATTTTATCGACCTCTCCGTGGCAGGAGGCGCAGCCGACGCCTTTGGCGATGTGAATGCTGTGATTGAAATAGACGTAATCCGGCAGGTCGTTGATGCGGTTCCAGACGATCGGCTTTTGCGCGCTGAGGCTCTCGCGCACAGGCGCGAGGAGCTTGGCGTTCGTCCAGATCTGCGAATGGCAGGTCATGCAGGTGTAGGTCGGCGGCAGCCCCGCATTGGACGAAAGCTCAACGGAGGCGTGGCAAAAGCGGCAATCGAGTCCGAGGCCCGCGACGTGATGTTCATGGCTGAATGGAACGGGCTGGCTCACCGTCCAGCCCACGTGATGAACATAGTCGCTGCCGGGCCAAAGCCACCATGCGCCAAGACCCGCAAGCAGCAACGCCGCCACGAACCACAGACTCAAAGTCGCCGTTAAATTTGCGCCCGGTTGAAAAATAGCCGCCATAAATCTGATGCTCCAGCGAATGTGGCGCTAGCAACGTCATGGGTTAACTCAGGCGACGCGCTTGCGTTCCGAATTTGGTTTGCGACTTTGCGGCCGTTGGACGCAATGCGCCGATAGACTATTTAAAACAACACCCGTTGAATCATGTGCGAGTTGCGAATCCACAATGCAGGTTCAGCTCAAGCGCGCTTACGATCCGCCCAACGCCGGCGACGGAAAGCGGATATTGGTCGATCGCCTGTGGCCGCGCGGCCTTGCGCGCGCGGATGCTGCGATAGACGGCTGGCTCAAGGAGCTTGCGCCCAGCAATGAGCTGCGCCGCTGGTTCGGCCACGACCCCGCAAAGTGGCCGGAGTTCAAGCGGCGCTATTTTGAAGAGCTTGCAAAGAGCCACGCCCTTGAAGAACTGCTCGCGATGGCGCGCGCGCAATCCAAAGTCACGCTGCTGTTCGCCGCGAAGGACGTGGAGCACAACAACGCGGCCGCGTTGCGCGAGGCGCTCATGACGAAGCTGAAGCATTGAAAGAACCGCCTGGCTGTCAATTGACCGGGCCTGCGACCGCTATATCTCAAGCAGGGAAGCCTTTGGCTTCAAGAGTCTTCGAACACAACGAAACTGCGCGGCGCGATCGCCAAGGGCGGACGCGCCGTCGCTTTCACACCCATATCTCGGGGGAAAGATACGTCATGTTAAGAACAGGCTTACACCCAGGCCTTGAGATGCGGGCCGACTTGCTGGAGACGCGGATTGTCGATCTGCGGCGCCAGGTGAAGCAGGAAACCGGCCGCAAGAGGATCCAAGACCGCATGGAGCTCGAAAGACTGGAGCGGCGCCACAAGGCCCTGGAGGAGCGACTGTCGGCGCTCAATTCGGAGGGCGATACGATTCTCGCGGATCTCAAATCCGCAATGGCGCAGGTGTCATTCGACACGGCCTGCTCCTTCGACAGCTTCTTCAAGCGGCTGGACGCCAATTACAGAGCTGCGAACGCTCCCAAGACGGACACACGGCATTAGCGGCCCGCTTCTGCAACGCGCCGCGAAAACGCCTTTTGCGGCGTCGCCACAGTTTCGACGCGCTGCCTGAGCTATGCTGCGCCAACGCGGCTTCAGACCGATAGCGCAACAGGGGGAGCAGCCATGAACGACGTAGCCAAACCTTTTCCCGTAACGCATAGCGAGGACGAATGGCGCGCGCGGCTCAGTCCCGAGCAATATGCGGTCATGCGCGAACATGGCACGGAGCGGCCCGGTAGTTGCGCGCTCAATCATGAAAAGCGCTCGGGGATCTTCTCCTGCGCCGGATGCGACCAGCCCCTGTTCGCGGCGACGCGAAAATTCGAGAGCGGCTCGGGATGGCCGAGCTTCTTCGAGCCGCTGCTCGGCGCGCTGGAGACCACTGTGGACCGCAGCCACGGAATGACCCGCACGGAGGTCCATTGCAGCCGCTGCGGCTCGCATCTGGGCCATGTGTTCAACGATGGTCCGCCGCCGACCGGCCTGCGCTACTGCATCAATGGCGTGGCGCTGAATTTCATGCCGGAGTGAGGGGGCGCGCGGGCAAATCTGGCGCTTAGCGCCAGCCGTTCCCGCGATGCAAACCCAGCCATGCGAAGGCCCGTTTCAGTTCTCTGACGCCATCCTCCCGATACCAGCGGCCATGGGCGAGAATAATCCGTTCCGGGTTCCAGGAGATCAGCTTTTCAATCGCGTCACGGAGATGCTGTCTGCGCGTTGCAAACGTCATTCGCATATCGCGCGGCATACCCCCGTCCGGGTCTTGCGCGCCTCCAATGTACGTCAGCAGTCGCATGCTCAGGGAGCCAAGCTTGTCCGGTTCAAAATTCTCAATCAAATCAGTCAGGATCAGAGAACGGCTGGCGTAGTGAAAGAATTCGAACTCGGTCATATAACTGCTTGCGATTGGCAGTGTCGCGATCTCATCGTCCCACGGATAACCGCAATCATTATCTAGCGTGTCTGTAGTGCATGCGCGGATCGGCTTTGCGATCCCCGGAGCTAAATATACGCAAGCCTGTGGATAGGCCTTTGCCCAATCCTCAACCCACGTATAGTGAAGTCGGTTAGGCGCTATAATCCATTTCACGTCGCCGATTGTATTGATTTCCGCTTGCAGCGAAGGGACATGAGGTGTTGGCGAATGAATAAAAATCCCTTGGCGTAATTTAATGACTGTCATTCGCGTCGAAAAGGGCATTCTGAGCAGAGGAAGGCCAAAGCGGACGACTGGCCCGTCGACGATCCAAATGTCCTTGCACGCCTGCTTAAGCGTATTGATTGGCGCATATGTCAAGGCCGGATCGTTGCTCATGGTCTTGGCCAGTAAGCCGGATCGATTCAAACCATAGATACGCCGACTGGCTCCAGAGCGCAGACGCGATTTGGGACGCTACTTCATTTTTGTCAGGGGCAGCACGGAAAGAGGTGACGCGTAAACCAGGACTCTGCATGGCGCCGCCGATCAGGATGCGGCGGCAGGCGTTTGCCTTGGAAACGCCAGCCGCACCTCCACCCCCTTCGCCAGACTTTTCAAATTCAGTTCACCGGCCAACTGCGCCGCGAGAGTTTGCATCAAACCAACGCCTTTTCCGTTCGAGGCGCCAGAGTTCAACGCCTCGCCATCGTTTGCGATGATCAGTTCGAGCTCATCGCCGATGCAATTTAATCGCGTCTCGATTGTCCCTGTCGCGCCGTGTGGAAAACCATGTTTGAAAGCGTTGATCACCGCCTCGGTGTATATGATCCCGACTTTTTGCGCGCGATAATGATCAATCGGGATATCAGTCTCGACCGCGATCTTCATGGCGACGTTGCCGTCAAATGCGGTGTCCAGTATGGCGGCGAGCGACGATAAAAACGTGCCCAGGTAAAGCTTCCCGGCACGGTCATCCTCAAGCGCGTGATGCAACGCTGCAGCCGCGGAAATGCGAGACAGGCACAGGGCGCAATGCTCCGGCTGCCCCGCAGTCCTGAGCTGTGTTGCAAACAGCGCCGAGAACACCTGCAATTCGTTTTTAATCCGATGGCTCAATTCGCTGTATGCCTGTCTGGATTGCTCCAGCTCTTTTGCAAGCTGCGCATTCTTCGCTTTCAATTCCAGGATTTCGAAACTTGAATTTAACATCATGAAAAGTGACCGGTTTTTGAGGTATGGCTCCCGCGCGGGTAGTACCTCGAAAGTAGCGGCTAGCGTCATGATTGTATAGTTCAGGCTGGCTGCCGTTCCGCCTGATAGCCGCGAGGAAGCGTAAACATTTCGAATATATTTAACGAAATCCTTGTGCGCGCGAGAGACTGACTTCGCGGCGTTGCATGATAGGATGAGAATGAACCTTTGAACGGCGCAGCCCCCGAGGCGTCGCCGGACTTCACGCATTGGTTCTACGCAGGAGCAGCGATCAACCCTTCATCGGGAAGTTCGCGATCGCAATCAACCCGGCGCGTCGTAAGTGTCGGCGTCGGTTCGGTCAAGGCGTCGTGACCTGAAATATATGCCCGTAATCCCCAGCGTAAATGTCGCCCGGCAATACGCCGTACAGCACGCCTGACTGGCCAAAGATCAATCCGCCTTGCAGATATGGATCAAGGTGCTCACGCCGCTGCTGATCCTCCAGAGCACGGTTTCTGTCCAGCCTGTCAATAGCGGTGGTGACGGCGGCGTCAGCCGATAAACCACGCCCTCAGGCAATGCTCCTTCGCTGCTCGTTCCATAGAGCGACCCACTGGTGTCGAAGATCAGGCCGTCGTTCAGATGCGGTCCGAGAACTCGCGACGTGAAGTCGAAGAGCGGCGCATAGGTCCAGGCCGTCTCGCCCTGAACCGGGGGCGATAACTGAAACGCTACGCCAAAGTTGCCAGACGTAGGATAACCGGGTCCTCCCAGAGAAGTCGCGCCATAAATCGCGCCGCTTGTGCTGAAGACGAGGTTGCCGATCGGGCTGGCGCCGTCGGGCGAGCCAGTAAAAGCATAGATGGTCTTTTTCGCCCATGGCGTCTGCAGCGGGGCCGACGGCGTCAATTGAAAAATAGCGCCGCCGCCGGAAGCCCCGCCCGATGAAGTTGCGCCATACAGGCGGCCGCTCTTGTCAAAGGCCAGGCTGCCGATCGGGTGAATGCCATCCGCTCCGCCGCCGAAGCTGTAAAGCGTTATCTTCGTCCATGGCGCATTTGCCGCCCGGGCCGGGGGGCGGAACAATTGGTAAACCGTGCCTGCGTTGGCGATTCCTCCCAACTGCGTCACGCCATAGAGGGCGCCCGCCGAATCACGGATCAAGCCGCCCACCGGAGCGGCGCCGTCCACGCCGCCGCGAAAGCTGTAGATGGTGGTTATCTGCCATTGAGAACCCTGCGGAGCCAGGCGAAATACTGTTCCCGCACTTGCGGCGCCGCTCTCGGAAGTCGTGCCGATCAACGCCCCTTCTTCGTCGAAAGTCAGGCCGCCCAAGGGGTGAGCCCCGTCGTTTCCGCCCTGGAAGGTGTGAAGCACCGTATGGGTCCAGGCTCCCCCTGCCGTGGTTGGCGGGGATAGCCGGAACACCGTTCCTCCTTCGCCCTGGCCGCCAAGGTAGGTCACGCCATAGAGCGAGCCCCAGGTGTCAGCAATCAGTGGGCCGGTCGGCTCGGCGCCGTCTGCGTTGCCTTTAAAATCATAGATCATGGTCCCTTGCGCCGCCATCGCCGGACCCGGCCGCGACAGCAGGACTTCGGCGGCGAAAACCGCGGCGCAGAGAAGCATGAATTTACGAGAGCCAGCCGTGTTGCCGGCAAAGTGGGAAAAGTGATGCTGGGTCAATTTACGTCCTTTCCAGAACTAATTTTTCTGGCGACCAGGACGTTAGATTAATCTGGAAGCGGCGATGGAGATTGTGGTCATTGGGGGTATCGTCCGGTAGAAAAAACGTAGCCTGATCGAATGATTTTCGTTCACCGACAGCCCTGCACTGACACGCCCGTTGGAGCGGAAGTCCTTGGCCCGACGCCTTCGGCGTCCTGATCGCCTTGCGCGGCGCTCCCAAAGATCAAAAGCACATCAAAGTGAACGGCGGTTCTATTCGATACGACGGGCTGCCGCCGCGGTTACCCGCGGCGGCATGAAGCGTCAGGCCGCGCGGCCAATTTCGCTCGCCTTCGGCACTTCGATCAGCTTGCCGGTCTTCACGTCGTAGATATACCCGTAGATCGGAATGTTCTTGGGCGCCAGCGGATGCGAACGGATGCGAGCCACATCTTGCGTCACGCTCTCTTCCTGATTTTTGATCGTATGCCATTTTATGAAATGGCCGGCCGCACATCCGCCGCCATGCTGCGGATTGGACCATTTGAGAGTCCCCATGTCGAGCGAGGCGGTCGCAAGGCTGTCGTCCAGCAGGTCGGCCATGACCTCGTCGCAAAAAAGCTCCATGCCGCAGTTGGTGTGATGGATCACGAACCACTCTTTGGTTCCGAGCAGCTTGTGAGAAATCACCAAAGAACGAATGGCGTCGTCCGAAGCTCGCCCGCCAGCGTTGCGGACCACATGGGCGTCCCCTTCTGAAAGGCCGGCATATTTGGCCGGATCAAGTCTTGCGTCCATGCAGGTGAGAATGGCGAAGGCGCGAGCCGGAGGCAACCCGAGTTGGCTTTTGGCGCCGAAATTCGCGGCGTAAGCCGTGTTGGCAGCGAGCACTTCATTGAGTATTTTGCTTGTCATTCGTTTCTCCCTTGCGCTGTTTAATTATAAAATTCCCCTCGATTATCTTCTCCGACCAGACGGGCGCTTCGCCCGGGGAATATCGACAAGGCGCTCTAGTGAACGATCATCGAGAGGCCATAGACGAATAGCATGACGCTCGTCGCCTTCGCTACGGGGGCGCCCAGGGCGCCGTCTTCTCGGCGAATACCACGAGAGAGATCGTCGCGAGTGCGGCGACGTTCATCATCCCGAGCGGAAACATGATGGCGCAAAGCAGCCAGCAGCAGCCAAGGCACCACACGCCGTGAAGCGCGCCCATGTACAGCGCGCCCAACGTCCCTTCGCGCCAGCAGGTCAGGATAAAGCGCATCGGATTGCGGCACTTGGTCAAACAGAGATCCTTCAGCGGCGTGAGCTGGTAAAGGCCCGCCACTATAAGGATCGTCCCGCCGAAGCGCGCTGACGCCTCGGCCGAAAGATCGAAATGCGTCGCGATCGCTTCTCCCGCAAGCGCACCCCAATAGGCGACCAGACCCGAGGCAATCCAGACCAGCAGGTAACCGGCGAGGAACACCCAGGTCGAAACGAACGCTCGGCCACGCCTGTGCCTGCTCGCCTGCACGTTATGAAAGGCAAGCGCCATCGGTGCGGCTGTCGGAAACATCATCGCGACCGTCATCGCCACCCAGACCGCGATGAAAAACGGCGCGTCGAGGCCCATCGAGGGCGAAGTCATTCGCATGTGGGCGTCATGACTTGCGCCTTGCCATATGAGCATGGCCCAAGCCGCAGCCGAAAGCCCAATCAGGAGGCCGAAAATCAGCCTTCGATGAAGTTCGATTGGGTCCGTGATTGTTTGCGCCATGCAGTCGCCGCCAGCTTCTAATTCGACCATTCGATCGGCGCGTAATGGCCATTCTGGCCCGAGTTATTCCAGTTCATGCTGTGGTCGCTGAATTGATTGCCCTCACGACCAACGCCAAAGGCGATTTTTTCTGGCGCGAGCGGATGCCCGGTCATGCCCCAGATTTCGCCACTCGGATGCATACTCGCGAGCGGGTCGACGGCCACGGCGAGCACTCCGGGTATCTCGACCATCCGCGATTTTCCGTCGATCCTGTAATGGATCGGAGCCTTCTTTACCCCGAGGTGCGTTCCGACCAGGCTGGCGAAGGCGACCATTGGCCCGCCTGCGTCGCCGCCGAAGATCGCCTCCAGGGCTTCGGTCTGATTGTCCGTCGCGCGTTCGTCAATATAGACGGCCAGGGTCCAGTCGCCCTCGGCCATCGGACCCGGCGTATGCGCCGCCAACGCCACATTCAGCCCGTCCAGCGCGATTTCGCCGTAGTTTCCCTTGTCGATGTGAAAGGCCAGCACGTTGTCACAAAAACCCTGCGTCGGCGTCGCCATCATCGCCTTGGTCGAGACAAGGCATGGACAGACGATATCGCAGTTGCAATTCTCCAAATAGTCGCCAGTCAGGCGCCATTTTGTTTGCGCTGTCATATTCCTGTCTCCTGCGGCCGCGAGCAGCGGCGCCTTCAGAACGGCTCCTTGAAGGGCCTCAAATCCATTTCGTGAGTCCAGGCGCTATGCTTCTGACAATGCAGCTCCCAATAGGCGTCGGCGATGTCGTCGACAGCAAGGACGCCATCCGCACCTTTCGAGCGGACGTATTCAGCAAAATTCGTCGCCGCATAGTCGCCCGCAATCACCCCGTCGATAACGATGTGAGCCACATGAATCCCCTTTGGACCGAATTCCCGCGCCAGGCCCTGGGCGACGGCGCGCAACGCGGCCTTGGCGGCGGCGAAGGCGAGGAAGGGGGGACGCGCCCGCAGGGAGGCCGTCGCGCCGGTGAAAAGGATCGTGGCTTTTGCGCGTTCGGAGAGGCGCCGTGTGGCCTCCCGCCCGACAATGAAGCCGCCATAGGCGTTCTGCCGCCACAGGCGCTCGAACAGGTCTGGCGTCGTGTCCTGCGCCAGAGCCGCCGCATTGGCGCCGACATTATAGACGACGAGTTCAAGGTCGCCTTCGCGATCCGCTTCATCGAAGAGAGCCCCGACTTCGGCCTCGCTTGTGGCGTCCGCCACTTTTGTCGCGACCTCGCCGCCGTGCGCGACGATCTGCGCGGCGACCCGTTCCAGGCGCGACGCCGTGCGGCCGGAAATCGTGACACGAAGATCCTCTCGCGCAAAACGACGCGCCAGTCCGGCGCCCAGACCCGACTGGGCGCCGACTCCGATCACGAGCGCGGCGCCTTTGCGCGCCCGCTTCCCTGGTGTCGTCACTCTCGACTCTCCCCGGTCGTCTTCATGTGCGTCCGAACAGGAGGATGAGGTTGTTCGCAGGCATCTCCATAATCTTCTTCACCGCGATGTTGTGCGCATTGGCGGCGCGTTCGAGGTCGCGCACGTCCTTTAGGCCCCATTCAGCGATCTGGGGCGCAAGGATCTCCTTGTCAAAGGCTGCATTGGACTCGGTCGTATATTTTCCGCCGATCTTGAAGGGTCCGTAGATCGCGACGAAACCGTCCTTCGTCAACACGCGCTCGGCGACCTGCGCGATGCCGTCGCAGATCGACACGGGCGCGACCTGAAACAGGTTCACGACGAAAATTGCGTCATAGAGCCGATCGCTCGCGCTGGGCCAGGTGGCGGGTGCGGTCAAATTGATCTCGATGGGGTCGAGGACGTTCGTGTTGCCGGCTTCGGCGCGCTTCTCCTTGATCGCGTCGAACACCTCCAGGTTATAGTCGGAGGGCTGGAACGTCAGCCCCGGGAAATGGGGGGCGAAATAATTGACGTGATTGCCGGCGCCGCTCGCAAGTTCCAGCACCGCGCCGCTCTTGGGGAAAATTTCCTTGAACACGCTCAGGATAGGGTCCCGGTTGCGATTGCCGGCCCATGCGACATAGGGGCTGAGCGGATAAGGATCTATCGGCGGACGATCTGCTGGCGGGTTGGCGGACATGGCGATTTCTCCTTGGCTTTCCTCACACTCGCCCTCTCGCCCGGTTTCGCGAGAAGCGCCTCAGAGGCGCCGCGCAATTTGCGTTCCTGGCTATTGTTGTGAGTTGTGTTGAGCTTGTAGAAGCTTTATCGAGTGCGGCCCGCAGGGTAAAATTCGAAAAATTCATGGGCCTATTCGGCGAATTAAGGCTCTAGCAAAGCTAAAGTTCTGAGAGAGCGGCGGGAGCGCGCCGCCCAATGAGGCGCGAGTATGACCAATCTCAGATCTTTCGATCTCAATCTTCTGCTCGCGCTTAAAGCGCTCATCGAGGAGAAGAGCGTCTCGCACGCCGCCGAGAAAATGTGCATGAGTTCAGCCGGCCATGAGCCATGTCTTGCGCAGGCTGCGCGAGCAGCTCGACGACCCGGTGCTGGTCAAGTCGGCGTCGGGAATGGTTCCCACCGCGCGCGCGCAAGCACTGCTGGAGCCGACAGTCGCAGTGCTCCGCGAAATCGAAAAAATTGTCCAGAACTCCTGAGGTCTTCGATCCCTGGACGAGCCGGCGAAGGTTCGTGATCTCTACGAGCGACTACGTTACCTTTGCTTTGCTGCCAGAGCTTGCCGAGTTTGTGAGCCAGCTGGCCCCCGACATCGGGCTGCATATTCGTCAGCCGATAACCGGGCCGTCTCACATTGCGTTCGAAGAACAGAAGATTGATCTGGCGATCGGCTTCAACGCAATGTTCGGCGCCACGCCGCACCTCTGCTCGGAGAGACTGATCGGGGAAAGCATCGTTTGCCTGACGAGGCAATGCAATGCGGAAGTCCCGGGAAACGACATCACTCTGGAACAGTTCCTTGAATGCAAGCATATTCTCATAACATGGCGGGAAGCGGGAACAGGCCTTATCGACGACTGTCTCGCGAGGGCCGGGTTGCAAAGAAACATATCCCTCGTCCTTCCGAATTTTCTGACGACGCCCTGGATTCTTGAGAAAACAGACTTGCTGCTCTGTCTGCCCAGACGAATCGCCGATAAGTTCGTTCAGCTAGCTCCACTCAAGATTTTGCCGGTCCCGATCGATCTGCCTCCGTACGAACTGATGATGCTTTGGCGTCCATGTCACGAGAGGGATCGGGCGCATATGTGGCTGCGGGAGCGACTGCACGCGGCGTGCCGCTCCTGCGGCGCGATCGACGCGGGCGCCGACGACTAGAGCCTTTCCCACTGCACCGGTCCGCCCGCAAAACCCGGCGACTCCATGCGTTGCCTGAATCTCGATCGTTGCATGCGGACGCTTGGCCGCTGGAAGGGAACCTTTGCCGCCACCGTCCGTTTTTATTTGCGTAAATCAGCGGCTGGAGACTCCCTCAAAATGAGGACTGCACATTATGAAAAATCGGGCTTACGCCATCCAGTTCGTCACTCTATGCGTCTTTGCGTTTCTCTACCCGGGGCTTGTCGCCGCGGAAGATAACTCCCCGAGCAGACCGAAGTCGGCGGCATATCAAGTAGCGACCGTCGTTGAGGGAAACGCCCTGGGGTTCGCGCACCAATCCACGCAATACCCATCCAGTTTTACATTGGTGAAGGCGAGCAAGGCTCCGGCGAAGACGAGCAAGGCTTCCGCTCAGCGGGCGTGTGAGTCACGCTGCAAGAAAGCCTATCGGCGATGTTACAGCCAGGGCAACAAGCCGGGAACGCCTGAAGTTAGCGGTGGAGAGCCATGTAGCGAACAACAGACGACGTGCCTGCGAGCATGTGCGGACTAACTGTATCGGCTTTCACGCGACGCGCCGGAGTATTCTGGTGCGGGTCGGTTCTCATGCAGCTCGGTCAAAGAAGGTTTCTGCAGAGCTCTCGCAGATGACTCAAAGCGTGGAGTAACCCTCTTTCCCGGTTGTTCCGCGCCGCGCGTTTTTCTTGAGCTTTGCGCTCCTGATTACTCGTCTTTGCTGTTGACGCCTTTCCGACGTTCAACTTGCCGCAACGATCCACGCGCGCGCCTGCGCAGCTTGCGACGTCGAAAATGACTTCATTTCTCCGGGCATCAGGAAGCTGAACAATCGCATCGTCTGCTTGATCCATTCGACATCAGTGACGACCGCAACCCGCTCCCAGCGCGTGAGATGCTCCATTCCGACCTTGAAATCCTCCCACATGGCGCCAGGATCGAATCCCGAAAAATCCGAAGCTGTTTCGTAGTAGAGCCGGACTTTGGCTTGTTTTTCCAGCGCCTTCAAAACCGCCGGGACAAGAACGGAGTTGTAGTCGGCCTTCGTCACGCGTCCCTTGCAAACGAAGGCGACAACGTGATCTGGAAAGTTCGACATTTGCTCGATCATGCGCTTTCTCCATTGCGTGTTGCGGAGCTGGGCCACGGCCTGTTCCCTGAACATAGGTAGCAAATGGCGCTGCGAAGAGCTGATTTCGACGAGGGTGATTTTCGAGAAATTGTTCCGTTCGCGCCATCGGCGCGGAAAAACTACAACCAGCTGTCGCATGGAATGCGGGCTTCTTCCGGAGACATTCCAGAGCGCGACAAACTGTTCGCAAACTGCGTCATCCCGTCGCCGCCGGCGTTCACGGACGTTTAATATCCTTGATGGTTCCACATGCGTTGGCCAGTTCTTGCACAGCCGGGGAAGCCCGAACCTCTACGGCGCGAGCGTTGGAGGCGCGTCGATTCCGAGCGCCTGTTCCAGCCCGCGCGATCCACTGATAGCGTCCGCGAGCGTGTAGTGGTCGAGCGTCTGGAAGAAAGCGTTCAGCCCTTCCCTGAAGATTTGCTGCAAGCCGCAGTGACCGGTGATCACGCAGCGTTCGGGGGCGACGCCCATGCATTCGGCGAGCGCGAAATCGCTTTCGAGCTTGCGCACGGCCGCCCCAATCGAAATTTCCGACGCCGGAACAGCCAGCCGCAACCCGCCGCCACGCCCTCTGGTCGCCTCCACGAAGCCGTTCTCGATCAAGGGCCCCACCACCTTGCGCAAATGATTTTCCGAGATCGCATAGGCCGCCGCGATCTCGGGAATCGTAGCCCCGCGCTCGTCGGCGACAGCGAGGAAAATCAGCGTTCGCAGGGCGAAATCGCTGTGTAGCGTCAAACGCATGGTCCGCGTCCCTCTTGCAATATCCCAGCCTCGGCTTTAAAGAGGCATATGGTATGCACCTTTAAACAAGGGAGAGGGAAATGCCCACATTATATGAACGCCTCGGAGGCGCGCCGGCCGTCGAAGCCGCTGTCGACATCTTCTATCGCAGGGTGCTCGCCGACGGTCGCATTGCTCGTTTCTTCGATAATGTGAATATGGAAGAGCAGATCGCAAAGCAAAAGTCTTTTCTAACAATGGCCTTTGGCGGGCCCAACAAATACACCGGCAAGGACATGCGCGAAGCGCACAAGAAGCTCGTCGCCAAAGGTTTGAATGACATGCATGTCGATGCGGTCATTGAGAATTTGTCGAGCACGCTGCGTCAGCTCAAGGTTGACGAGAAGGACGTGCTGGAAGTCGCGGCGCTCGCCAATTCCGTGCGTGCCGACGTTCTCAACCGTTGATGAGCTGAGCATGACTTTGCTGACCTATCGGAGCGCGGCCATCGATATCGAACCGGGCGAGGACGTTCTTTCGGCCCTGCTGAGAGCCGAGATAGACGCTCCACATTCGTGCCGCGCCGGCGTTTGCCAAACCTGCCTGCACCGCGCCGTCGAGGGCAATCCTCCCGCCGCGGCGCAGGAGGGTCTGACGGAAGCGCAGAAGGCTCAGGGCTACTTCCTGGCCTGCGTATGCGTTCCTGAAGCGCCCCTGACCGTCATCCCGACGGATGAGGCGGCGGCTCGCTCCGAGGTCACCGTGCGCGCGATAGATCGCCTGTCGAGCGACGTCGCGCGCCTGTATCTGGCGCATGGCCCCGAGTTCAGCTACCGGCCGGGCCAGTTCCTCGAACTCATCGCGCCCGAAGGGCTCGGCAGGCACTATTCGATTGCAAGCGTGCCGGAGGAAGACCCCCATGTCGAACTTCACATTCGACTTCATCGCGGGGGGAGAATGAGCAATTTCGTTTCGGCGCAATTATCGCCGGGCGACCGTCTCCACGTCGCCGGCCCACTGGGAACCTGCTTCTATGAAGGCGTCGATCCTGACCAGCCATTGACGCTGGTCGGCGCTGGCACGGGCCTCGCGCCGCTCATGGGCATTTTGCGCGATGCGCTTCGGCGCGGTCATCGCGGGCCGATCCGACTCTATCATGGCGCGCGCGAGCGCGCGGGCCTGTATCTCCATGATCCGCTGGAGGCGCTCGCGTCGAAGCGCGAGAACTTCACCTATGTCCCGCGAGCTTTGAGCGAAGTGGGACGTGAGGGCGGCGACGTCGCGGCCGCCGTGCTGGAGCAGGAGCGAGCCCTGAAGGAAACCGCATTCTTCTTGTGTGGAGGCGAGGGACTGGTCAGCCAACTCAAGCGCGATCTGTTCATGAAAGGCGCAAGCCTGAAACAAATCCGCTCGGACGTTTTTCTGCCCGCAACTTAGCTCGCATCATGCAGCGTTTGTGGAACCTGGATGCGCGACCGAAGTATTTCGCGCGCACAAGAGTCAAAACACGCGTCCTCTTAATTAGTGGACGCTTTCGTGGTGGGTGCGTTTCTTCAAATCATACACAACAGTCTGGTCACGAGCGACCGCCAGGCTCCTTTGCGTCTTCGGCTTCCCGCAAAAGCTCATGAGCATGCGTCAGCCGTTTTTGCGCCTGCGTCAAAGCAAGCGATGTACGCCACAACTCCGACACGCTGGCGTCCCAGGCACGAAGCGCCTCATCGAGCTGCAATCGAGCCTCTTCCAATTCGGTTTTCGCCTTTTCGATCTGAAGCTGGGTCATTTCACGGCTCCCGATAGAGTTTCCCAAGAATTGACCATCGGCGCGAAAAATCTCTCAAAACTTCCCGCATTTCCAGATAAAAAAAAACTCATCGCACAAGCGCTCGATCGTCTGATCGATCATCGCTCACCCGCAAATATGGTTCGCGGAACAGGCGGTGGAGCTAAGAGTTACAGCTATGTTCTTCGTTAAGCCAAATCGCTTTTATGTCAGCGGATGTTTCTCGCCTTCAGCAAGGCGCTCCTTTTCCAAATCGCGGGAGATTTTATGACATGCGGCTTGAGCCTCCTCCAAATCGCGTCGCGCCAGCTCGATTTCGGAAGCGGACAGCCGGTTCTTTAAAGCGTTGCGGTAAAGATTCTCGGCTTGTCGGAATTGATCGTGCGAGCCCTGCCAGTTCGACTGTTCTCGGTGATCTTCCATCAACAGAAGTCCGTTCTTGCGGGCGATGAAAGCAAATCGGCAACGCAACGGCTCAGCAGCAGCATGTCCGCGCTGAGCCGTTGATCGCCGAGCCGCCCGATATGTACGGAGCTGGGCGGCCGTCGAAGCTTAGTCGTTGCACATCGGAGAGTGTTGGCGACAGACCGGGACTTAGATCAGGTTAGTCGCGATCTGGTTGAAAACAAGCGTAAGGCCGCTACCAACACTCTTGAATGCGGCGATAGCCACAATCGAGATCAGCGAAGCGATCAGACCATATTCGATCGCAGTAGCGCCGCTCTCGTCCTTGTAAAAACCACGCAAAAACTTTGTGACCATTTTCATTTTGCCCTCACTCCAGCATTTGGCCGAGAGATTCCCGCCATCGGAAATCCAGCATCGCCCAGGGGGCTTGCGCCCCTGCCCGCCGTCGAACGAATGCGTGAGCACCCGCATTCCCTGCCGTCGGCGCGGCGCTTGGGAAGTTTCTTCGGCGCCTGGGCCGCTTCGTCTTCCGTGCTATGAACTTTACATCCCGAATTTAAATAATTCTGAATCTTGCCCCAAAAACACAGCTTATCTACTTTAAATCAGATAAAAAGACGCTCATCGATTGGAAATGACATAAGCATTACTTTGGCATGATCCAAGCATTACTTTGATGTGATATGAGCGTTACATCAATCCTGGCCTGACGGTAATGCTATGGAACGGCCTATCGACCATGATGGCCTAAGACCTTTCCGGCAGCGACCTCGTTCTCGGGTGGCCAGCCCCACGCTTTTGCCGCCCGCGCAGCCGCCTGTTTTAACGGCCGATGAAGACCCGGCTCGGGTAGAAGAGAATTGGCCCTTCTACCCTCTGCTCTCCAATGCAATAAAGTCTGCGAAGCCTTTCCTTCAGACTTCCGCCAGCTCATTCCGCCAGGCTAGGCTGGGTGCTCTCCAGATGGACCATTCTGTCTTCCGAAAGCTTCACGACTTTGATCAACGACAGAACCTTCGGAACCAGGAAAGGAAGCACTATGGCGGTCGCAACCGAAGCCGCTGCGGTCAGCAGCTTGATATATCCTGCGAGCCATACCTCCGGATGCCAAACTGTCCACGCTCCCATGAAATGCGTGCCGGCGCAGGCAACGATGAACACCCCGAAGGCCACGAAAATCCATGAAAACGGCATGTCCTCGCGGGCGCAGTAGATGAGATAAATCAGCGTCGACGAGATTGCCAGGTAGGACACTCCGATCAGCAGATCAGAGCTTACATGCATCCAGTAGAGCTGTGGCACCCACAGATAGCACATCCCGTGAGGCATAAAGGATTCCTGCCCAAAGCCGCTCGCGAAGAGATTGGCCGCAAGCTTTGGCCAGACCGCCAATAATATTCCCGCCGGGACAAGAAGCGCCGCCGCATAGGATAGTATTTGCTTGCTTTTCGACATATCGATTCTCCTGCCAAGAATCAAACGCGCTAACCTTAGCTACGCCGCAGTTGCGCCGCGGCTTCCAAGCAGAGGCTTGCAACAGGGCGCGAAAAATAGAACTGGGACACGCGTTTACGTCAATCTCGTATTTTTACGTTCGTAGTTTTACGGATCCGAAATGAGTTGGCCTGAATGGCGGGAAGGGAGCGGTGAGCAAATCGCTTCTTTGACTGCATAAATCGAGACTTTGGACAATCTATAGGATAGGCCAGAAAGTCGCACATTTTGCCTCGTACATCTCAAGAGAACCGCTCATGCCTCTAACGAAAATTGACATTGCTCGGCATCAGCTCGGCACAGCTCTTGACCTTTTTGTCCGGGATAAAGACCCTGTGTCCATTCACAGTTTGGCATCCGGTGCGTGTGAACTGTTGCATGGAATTGCCATTGTCTCCACGGTTTCGCCGTTCTTCAATCACATTCAAGCAACGCATCCAAACTTTAGTCCTGCCGAGCTTGCACAGCTACAAAATCAATACTGGAATGCGTTCAAGCATTTTTACAAACCGAACAAACGTGATGTGCGAAATGATGATGAAATACTATCTAATTTTTCAGATAAGCGAAATGATGTGCCGCTATTCATCGGTTGGTGGGACTACCTCGCCGTGGCAAAACGTCTGCCGATAGCCGCGCAGGTATTTCAAATATGGTATTATACTCTGTACCCTCAATCACTGGCATCCGACGCTGACACAACGGGAATTTTCGAATTGTTTCCTGAATTGAAGATAGCTACCCGTCCAGAGCAAAAGCGCCGTTTGCGCCGTACAATTGAAAAATATCGGGATGACAAAAAACTACTGGCTAATCCCGCCACTGAGAAAATGCCCTTGTGCATTAGTCGTAACCGCATCGACTAATGCGGCGTGCAAAAATTAAGACTCACGCTTCGAAAATCACGCTCTTGACCCGCGATTTCACGCAGTCCGCCCCCGGAGATCCGGCGCGCTCGCGGCGCCGGAGAGGTCCCCGCCTCTCAGCTCCCCTCGCCGGTCAGCGAGCCCGGCAGGGCCAAGATCTCGATGCCCTCGTCGAGCAGGGCCTTGGCCTCGGCGAAAGTGGCGCGGCCGCGGATGGGGCGGTCCGGCGCGTCGCCGTCCTGAATCTTGCGCGCCTCGATCGGGAAGCGTTCGCCCACGTCCTCGGTGGCGGCGATGACCGACTGGCGCAGTTCGCGGATCATGCCGCGCAGCTGCTCATGGCGCTCGTCGAGCAGGGCGACGTCGCGGGTCTCCCCCTCCGCGCCCTCGCTCTTGCGCCGCGACCTTTTGCCGCCCCGCGCCACATGCGGCGCCATCGGCGCTCTTGTGACCTGGCTGGACTGGCAAAAGGGGCAGGACACATGGCCGCCCGCAGCCTGCGCGTCGAATGTCGCGCTGTCGCGAAACCAGCCGTCGAATTCATGCGCCTCGGCGCAAATGAGTGAATAATGAATCACTTGATCGCCTCTCCAACCGCCAGCAGCGGGTCCAGCCCGCCTTCGCTGTCCAGTGCGTAAAGATCGTCGCAGCCGCCGATATGGCGTCCGTCTATAAAAATCTGCGGCACGCTGCTGCGCCCGCCCGCAAGCTCGCTCATGCGCGCGCGCGCCGCGCGGTCGCCATCGACCCGGATCTCCTCAAAGGCCGCCTTCTTCTTCTCCAGCAGGCTCTTGGCCGCGAGGCAGTAAGGACAGGTGGCGGTAGTGTAGACGACGATATGGGCCATGGCGAATCCGCAAGTTCCGAAGCGCCTCTAATACAACAAATTACGGCGCTGTCACGGCCCTGGCGAAAACCAGCAGATCGACGCGGGTTGCGCCTGCCTTGAGCAGAGCCCTGGCGGCGGCGTTGGCGGTCGCCCCGGTGGTCAGCACGTCGTCCACCAGCACCACCTTGAGCCCGGCGATGCGCGCCCGCGCTTCCGGGTCGACGCGAAAGGCGCCGGCGAGATTGGCGGCGCGCTGGCTGCGCGAGAGCCCCACCTGCGGCGAGGTCTGCTTGACCCGCTCCAGCGCCATGACGTCGAGCGGAACCGCGCTCTCCCGCGAGATCACCCGCGCCAGCGCGGCGGACTGGTTGAAGCGGCGGGAGGCGAGACGCAGCCGGTGCAGCGGCGTCGGCGCGACGAGATCAGCGTCCGCCAGCAGCTCCGCCCCGGCCCGCGCCATCCAGCGTCCCATGGGCTCGGCCAGCTCAAGCCGGTCGTAGAATTTCAGGCGGCTGACAAGGCCCCGAGCCGCCTCGCTGTCATAGCGGGCGACGGCGCGCGCCCGGGCGAAGACCGGCGGATGCGCGGCGGCCTCCAGCGAAATCATGCCGGGGGTCGCGGCGTCGCGCTCGAAGGGCGTGCCCAGCCGCTCGCAATAGGGCCGCTCGATAAAACCCATGCCGCTCCAGCAGGAGGCGCACAGCCCCCCATGCGCGCCCACCGCCTCGCGGCAGGCGAGGCAGGAAGGCGGATAGACGAGATCGAGCAGCCGCCCGCCGGCGGCTCTGGCGTGTGCGAAGGCGGCGTCGAGCGCAGGCGCGAACATGGCGGCAGAATAGCGCGGGGACGCGCTGCGGGGAATGGGGGCGGATAGCAGCACACCCTCCGGACTCCCCCCCAGAAAGCCGGGCCGATAGCCAGGGCGCGACCTCACCGATGCCGACAACTGCATATTATTGTCGAAATCTGCCCGAAGAAAGACTGCGGGACCGCGAGGACGTTAAGGACTTTGGCGCATAACAAGCGAAGGCCAGAGCTTGCCAATCGAGCCCTGTGATGGCAAATCGGCTCACCAAAGACGTTGGGCCGGTTGATGCCGGAGCATTCTCTGGTCGGGCGACAGGACATTGGAAACTCCAAAATCATGATCATGGACGATGGGATTGCCGGCGTCGGCGTAACAAACGAGGCAACTCTGCTTGGGCTTCGGTCGGGGCGTATCGACCGCCGGTCGTTTCTGTTCGGCTCCGCCCTCGGTCTCGGCGCGGTGGGACTTGCCGGCTGCGCGACGTCCGACAGCATGATCCGCGCGGAGGCGGCGAAGTGGTACGCGTCCGCGCCCAACGAGAAATTCCCGATCCCGGCGGTCGACGTCAGCAAGATCGATCCGAAATATTTTCGCCAGAAGGTGCGCTACGACAGCAAGGAAGCGCCCGGCACGATTATCATCGATCCCGCCAATTACTATGTTTACCGTATCGAAGGCGACGGAAACGCCACCCGCTACGGCGCCAATGTCGGCCGCGCCGGGTTCCTGTGGAGCGGTGAAGCTTATGTCGGGCGCAAGGCCGAATGGCCTACCTGGACGCCGCCCAAGGAGATGATCCAGCGCCAGCCAGAGGCCCGCAAATACGCCAGCGGCATGCCGGGCGGGCTGGAGAATCCGCTCGGCGCCCGCGTGCTTTATCTATACAAGAACGGCGCTTACACGGTATTCACGATCTATAGCACCAGCGACCCCGACACGATCGGGAGCGGCATTACGAGCGGCTGCACCGGCCTCCTCAGTCAGGACATGATCGACCTCTATGCGCGAACGCCGATCAAGACGAAGGTAATCATGCTGCCAACGTAGCCGACGGCGTCAACACGTCGGGGCGCCGCCTTCGCGTCGTGGGTTTGCGCCACCCGCTTCGAACGTGTTCCCCGTAACGGACCGACTGGAATGGAGCGCCCCATACGCTCCAGGCGCCAGATTCCACCCACAAGCTCGGCCCTGAAGCCTGCAAAACCGCCGACCACGATCTATGTATATGTCCCAGTGGCGCCGGATCGAGGTGGGGAGCCATGTCCATCATGGAAGGTTACGCCTGGCTGAAAATGCTGATCGACACATCCTTCGCCTGTCGTTTTCTGGTCGACAGCGAGGGCAAGATCGTTTTCGCCAACTCCGCCGCCGAGGCCCTGTTCGGTTATTCGGCGGCCGAATTCACTGGCAAGCGAATTGACATTATTTTTTCCATCGAGGCGGACCAGATCGTAAGGCCCGAGCTGGATCGACCGCAAAGAGTCATTGTGGGCGACGATAAGGAGATAATTGGCAAGACCAAAGATGGAGCCGAACTGATCCTACGCGTGGGGATCACTCCGATCCAGACGTTGACGGCGTCATTTTCCTCGGTGACCGTGTTCGACATCACCAGATATAAACAGGTCGAAAAAGAGCTGCGGTTCAGAGGGCGGCAGCTTGAAGAAATCAACAACCGCCTCGCGCGTTTCGCCTATATCGCCTCGCATGACCTGCAGGAGCCCTTGCGGAAAATCGTTTCGTTTTCGGCCCTGATGAAAACCGCTCTGTCCGAAAAGGACGCCGAGACAGCGCTATACGCTGGCGACGTCGTGCATGGTTCGGCGTTGCGCGCGCGCAGCCTTGTCGAGGGATTGCTGGAATATTGCTCCGACATTTCAGCCATTCTCAAGCTCGAATTCATCAATGTGAAAGACGAAATCGAACAGATCGAAGGCGACTTCTCGGAGCTGATAAAGGAAACCGGCGCCCATATCGAAAACAAGATTCAGGCCGACCTCAAGTTGCGGGCCGACAAGTTGCAGTTCACGCGCATGATGTACAACTTAATCTCCAATTCGATCAAGTTTCACAAGGCTGGCATGAGCCCCCAGATCATCGTCTCCGCCTATGAGGGCGACGGCGCGATTCAACTCTCCGTCAACGACAACGGAATCGGTTTCGAGCCGAGATATGCGGAAACCATCTTCGAACCCTTCCGCAGGTTGCAAACCGTTGCGCAATTTCCCGGTAATGGCATCGGCCTCGCCGCCGTCAAATCCATCTGCGACCGGCACGGCTGGGGCCTTCACGCGGAGTTGGCGCCGGGACGAGGCGCGACATTTCGCGTGAGCATGCCGGCGGCGAAGGGCTGAACGGGAGCAGCGTTTCATTCGCGCGTGCGGCAAGAGCCAATCAAGGCGCCTTCGTCGGGTCGTCGTCCTCGGCTTCGAGCTGCTCGATGATCTCCATGACCTTGCCGAGAACATAGGCGCGTTCGCTGGCGTCTCCGCACGCCCATTTGATCATTTTCTCGCTCGCCCTTCCAAAATCATCCGCGCCATATCTCTTGGGCTCGTAAGTCCCCACATAACGGATGATCGCATTGGTCTCCATCGACCATAAAAACCAGGAGACCTTCTGCGAGAAATCAACCTTCGGGGCGCTGGCGCCAGGCTTCATCAAAGCTTCGAAAGAGCGCAGGCTGTTCACGCCAAAGCGCTGCAACCGTACTGCCTGCACCAGACGGTCGTAATCGCTGCCGGGTTTCAGATGCTCAATACGGCGCATCATCTCGCGTTGCGCCTCGATCAGCCTGCTGTTTCTTTTCGTGTCGATCCGTTCCGTCACCGTCAGCGTCCCCTGCGCGCGGCGTGAATCTGATAGCTGCGCGCGCCCAATGTGGGCTGGCCGGACCGGCAGTTTCTATTCGTATGATCACCTATGTGGACGCGACGGCGCAGACGTCGCAGCGCGCGGACACGCCCGGTCTTTTGATAAGATTGTTGAACTGAAATCGCCTCTCGACCAACCCCAAAAATGCTACGTGCTCAACACAATATTCTTCCAAAAAAATTGAGTTATGATAGATATTTAGCGCGGGCTCAGTTCATGGTTCTGCTGACGCGAGAAGGTGTCATGTTCAATCATCGATTGTCGCAAATTTCATGTCTATTTGTGGCCGCAATTTTCGGGCTTCTGCTTTTGATCTTTGCGTGGCGCTTTGTTTATCGACTGCTGGCCAGCAAGTATGGAGCTGTCAAACTGGGCCCCATCCCCGTTGCGCAGATGCCGCCAATCATCGGCGGCAAAGAGCCGCTCGCCCTGCCCTAGCGGTTGATTGGCGTCGCGATCGATCCTTATCCGAATTTCCGCTGGATTTTCATTTTGATCGCGGCGTTAAAATAATGCGCGAAGGTGACAAAAAAATCCTGGGCGATATGCTTTTGATCGGCCGTAAAATCCTGCCAGCGTTTGAACTGCAAAAGCAGCATTTTCAGGAAATCCTTGCGCTTGAGCGGAGACGAGCCGACCGGCATGAGAAACGGCTCGGCTGAGCGCCGCCCCTGCGCAAAATCGATGGCGCACCGCAAGAAATTCAGCCCGCACCACGTAGATGATTGCAGCGAAAACCAGATGCGAGCATTGCACTCGATCATCTCAATGGTTCCGTCAGACCGCAGACGCGTGTCGAAATGCGCGAACCCCGAATAGCCGGAGCCTTTGATGAGACGCTGCGTTAACGTGAGAAGATGGTCATTGTGCAGGAACAATATTTTGTCGTTCGAACGGGTTTGAATCGCACAATGCAGCACCTCGCCATCGCTGGCGAGCACGCTGATGTCGAGATCCTCGCCCGGCACGTACGACTGCGCGAGCAAAGGAGCGAAATTATATGTCGGCTCATTGAGCACTTGTCGTTCGAAGTCCTCGCGCGAGCGCAGGATCACGACGCCCCGGCTTTCACTGGCGTCAGTGGGCTTGACGACAATTGGAAGCCCCAGACGCGCGGCCGCCCGGTCGAAATCAATGTCTTCTTTGCAGGAGAAGATCTCAGTCTGTGGAACCGGAATGTCCAGACGGCGGCACAACTGAAAGAAGTTCCACTTGTGACGGAGCTGCCGTGAAACGCTCGCTGGCGAGACCGGCGCCACAAGCCAGTCTCCCTGCGGAAGTTCGCTTACGAAGTCGCCGCCTGTTTCGTCGACCGCGACGACGACGGCTCCCTTTGGCAAAGTCGCCAGGAAGTCGCGGGCCGCCGCGATATTGGACGAGGACAGTTCGATCTCGAAATGCCCCCGGCAACCATTGCGACGCGCCAGGGGTCGCAGCGCTTGCGGTCCCATCACCATAAAGCCGCTTAACAGCTCGCCCGGCAGGGAGGCGATAGCCACGTTCATCAGGTCAAGGTCGAGGCTTTCGCCGACAAGAACGCAAACTGTGGAGCCGGACCAGCGTCGCATAGATTTTCCCCGTACGGGTCGATCCATCAGCTCGCCCAACAAGTTTGCCTGATAAATCACGGCGCTTATGGATAACCTGAGCGTCACATTAACGGCGACAAGACTCCAAATAAATCGTTCTTTTGAGGTAGCGCGGATGTAACAAATTCAGAGATTCGCTCGCTCTGTCCGATGTCAAGGCAAACCTTTCGGCGGTCCTGTTCTCGGCCATTGCCGGCGCAATAAAGCATTCGAGGGACGCTTGACGCGCGGCTACAGAAGCAGAAGGCCGGACCGCCGTAACGATCCGGCCTTGCAGAGGGCGGGCGTGGCCTCGCGCGCAGGCGAGTCAAAGCGCTCGACAGCGTTAGGGGCGATCGCGGCAATTGCGACCCCGACCTTCACGGCCCTCTCGGAGGAGAGCGCCGCACGCCGGCGGAAATTCCGACGCCCGGAAAGTCGCACGACATCGCTGCGTTAGAAATCACCCGGACGGGGGATTGGAGGCATGTTTGTGGATTTGGTGAACGGCTAAGCCGCGCGGCGTCATTGCGATGTGTCACCTTGCTACAAAAGCGCTTTTCCCGTCAGCAGCCGCACCAGCTCCACCTGCCGCGACGTTCCGGTTTTTGCGAAAACCGACTTGAGCTGCGACCGGACCGTCTCGCTCGAAACGCCATGATTTCTGGCTATCTGCGCGATTTGAAGTCCGGAGGAAATGGCTTGCGCGACCCGCGCTTCCGCGGGCGAGAAATCAAACAGCCCTTGTATGATCGCGGCGTTCGCGCCCGAGGCTGGCGCAACCTTGGTGATAATGAGCATCGCGGCGCCGGAAGAAAAAATATCCTGCGCCGAACGTCGTATCGGCACCAGATGCAGAACGATTGGCGGCTGATCATCCTTCGCGGCGATTGGAAAGGAGTGAAGGGCCGCAGTCGCGTCGCCGCCAGCGTCGAGACATTCCAACGCCTTCTTGAAAACGCGGTCGGCGCGCGCATCGGTCAGAGTCAATCTTTCTTGACGATCCTGCACCACCGCCGGCATGAATCGCTCGAAGAGATCATTGGCGAGCAACAGGCGGTTGGAGCGCGACAGCACCGCCGCGGGCATGGACAGAGCGCGCATGGTATCGACGGCGGCGCGCGCCTTTTCGAGACAGAGCCGGGCCGCCACCATTGCGGCGCGGTTCAAATGTCCCGCTATGTTGTTGAACGACTCCAGATCGGCCTGAACGAAAGGGCCATCATCGAAGCGCCGCTCCCAACTGAAAATGATGAACTCGCCGTCCGGCATCTCGACGATCTCGCCGGCGCACCAGCCGAGCCCAATGCTGCGCAGATATGCGTATGTAGGATCGGCGTCCATCTCCGCATCGGAGAACATCGCCTGATCATTCGCAAAGCCGGCAAGCCCGAGTTGCCTGCCGCGCTGCGGGCGAGGATTTTTTGCGGCCCAACCTTTTTCGACAAATTCGGCGAACAAGGGCTCCAGCGCGGGCGAAGCGGCCCAGCCGGAAAACTGCGGGTTCGCGGCGAACAGAATTCCGCCGACCGAATTGCTCGCCCTGCTATCGCCTCCAGCACCTCGGGCCAAAGCTCCGGCACGACGGCGGCCTCATAAATGCGATCGGCGAAGGTTTCCAGAACGGCCATTCGGCGTCTTCCAAAGTTGCGTTAAAGAAATCAAGCGTCGGTTCTCAAGCGACCTCGGCCACGCCGGAATATAGCATCGGTGCGCCCTATAAGCATCGTGACCTCGGGTTTAACTTCGCGAACATTGGCGACCCCACGCATTGCAGCTCTCCGCTTAGCCATAGACGCCTTGTGTTTCGCCGAATTGCGAGCGGAACAATTGCTTATCGCGCTTAGTTATACCCGCGAACCATTACAGCCGTTTGCGGCTTCAGGAGGCGCTCATGAACGGGATCATCTACGTTGTCGGACTTGTTGTGGTGATCATGGCGGTCCTATCGCTCCTCGGATTGCGCTGAAGGAGAAAAAAAATGTCGGATGTCATACAGACGCCTATGCCCACATCGTCATCTGGAGTCAGCGACACCAGAGTGGCGAGGGCGCAGCCTGTCGCCGCTGTTGCGA
Source organism: uncultured Alphaproteobacteria bacterium (assembly GCA_963724845.1). GTDB lineage: Bacteria > Pseudomonadota > Alphaproteobacteria > Rhizobiales > Beijerinckiaceae > Methylocystis. The sequence continues at coordinate 711,464 of CAVRWF010000012.1, read as the reverse complement.
TGGAGAGTTCCCGGAGCTGGGTGGATTGGGCCGCAATTCTCGCAGGAACCGCCGTGGCCAGCGCATTTTCTTTCGTCATGGCGTTCTTCGGCTCGGGCATTGGCCTCTCGCTTTCCTCTCCTTACGGAGGCGCGTCGCCGCTGACGCATTACATTGCGCTGGCGCTGTGGCTGTTGTGGATCACCCTGTCGAGCTTTGCGCTTGGCGGATATATCTGCGGCCGTTTGCGGCCGCGCGCAGCCGACGTAAAGCCGGATGAGGCGGAACTGCGCGACGGCGTCCATGGCCTGACAGTTTGGGGAACGGCGATAATCGCCTTCGCCTTCGCGGCGTCCACTTCGCTGTATCAGATCGGAAAGATCAGCGCGGCGCTTGTCGCCGGCGAAGAAAGCGGCGCCGGATTGAAAGCAGATCCCGTCGACTACCAGGTCGACACTCTGCTGCGCGGAGACGGAGACCTGACGGCGCGCAAAGGAGCGCCCGCCCCGACTGCTGGAACAACGGCTGGAGTGCCGGAATATCCGCGGCAGGTCGTGAAACGCATCCTGACCCAAACTTTGGCGACGGGCGATCTTAGTCAGCAGGACCGCAATTACATCGTGAATGTCATGGCGTCACAGGCTGGCGTCAATCCGCAGGAAGCGGAGCGGCGGGTCGACGCGGCGAACACGAATCTGAAGAACGATCGCGAGCAGGCCAAGGAGCTCGCCGACAAGGCGCGCAAGATCGGCGTGCTGCTGAGTTTCATCTCCGCCACCGCGATGTTGCTCGGCGCCGCTGCGGCGTGGGGCGCAGCGACGCTAGGCGGTCGCCATCGCGATCAGAACGTGCATGTCCGTCATTTGATGGCCTGGAGACTGTAGGAGGGGAAACAATGGGTCGCTCTATTCTGTTATGGCTGATCGGAGTGCCGATTCCCATAATCATTCTGCTGGCGCTCTGGCACTGATAGTCTGCGTCTGGCCGCTGCGAGCGGCCAGACGTCTCAGCCTTCTTCAGGGGCGAGTGTTTGCAACGCTCACCAGGCCGTTGCCGAATGGAATAGGCTGATTTCGATTTGAAGTATTGCCGACCACGGTTTCATCCGTCCGTCCGAAAGTGGAGATTGACCCCGGGGCCGGACCGCTCGCGTTGTTGATGACGTTGTTATACGACATGTTGTCGCGGGTCATGTAACCGATGAGAGAATAATCAAACCCGTCGATATAATTGTGCAGCGCCACTGCCCCGGGGCCGCTGAGTTCTACGCCGTAGCCCGTCGGAAAGTTATTTTGCGCGTAATTGTTCAGCACGCGCGTCCCTGTTCCCGTCGTGACGATCGAATATGCCGTCGTGTTGCCGTCCGCCACCGGATTGACCCAATTTGTGAAGTGGTTTCCCTGCACGAGAAGATTGCTCGTTTCATTGGTTCCGCCCTGGCCCTGAATTTCGATGCCCATCCGCGAAATTCCGCTGGCGGTGTTATAGGAGACGGTAATGTTGCGGCCCTGGTTCTGGCCGGAATTGATCAGCGAGATGGGTTCATAGACGTTTGTGAAGGTGTTGTGGCTGATGGTCGTATCGTCGGCGTAATAGCCGACAATGCCGGATCCCGGCGCCGCGATATTGCTGAAGCTGTTTCCGGTGATCAAAGACTCTTTCAGGATAACGTAGAATATTCCGTTTTTCTGGAACGAGCAGTTCACAATCGCAATACGAACGGAGCCATTAGGCGACGTGAAGGTGTCGCCGACAAGTTCAACGGTTCCGTGGGAGATGTCGCGGCCGGTGCCGACAAAGGACAGTCCCTGAAGCGTGATGTCGTGGCTGTCGGAAGAATTGAGTTCAAACACGCCGACGCTATCGGCGGTGTCATGAAGCACAGCTCCCGGAGCGCCGATCATCGACACTCCAGACTTCAGAGTGACATTGGCGAGATGATAGGCGCCGGGACTGAACTGGACAATGTCACCTGAGGAGGAGGCGTTGATCGCGCGCTGAACTGCCGCCGTGTCGTTCGAACCCGGGAAGACGGTTCTGGTCATCGCGCTCACCGGGAGCGAAAGTAAACTGGCTAATATGCAGGCGGTCGCGATTTTGGCGGAGCGCAAATGCATGACGGCTCTTTTTGATACAGGGTGAAGATAGTTCCATGAATATCCATGCGCTGATTAAGTTTTTGCTGGTACAGGCGCAAAAGTTTGAGTAAACGCCTTCTCGAAACCGCGCAGAGTGAAAAATCCCGCGCCGCGACGACTCAATTTTTATCGGCCAGTGAAACGCGTTTTATAGGCCGGCGAAACGCGCCTGCCTCGAACGCAAAGCACAGCTCTCATGAAGCCGTGGAGGAGCTTTTCGACAAATAGTATTGTCGTCAATTTTGAGATTAAGGCGCGCATGCGATCCTTCCGGCAGAGCCGCTCTGGGTGGCCGCATCGTCGCTCCCGCCATTGCGAGCTTCTTCAGATTCAGAGCTCGCCTGCCCCACAAACGCCCGCGCCGCCCTGTGACAACGCGCCGCGCCCGCCCCCGCGCGGAAGGCCGGGGCGGACGGTCTTCGCCACAATTGGCCAAGAAATAGCCCCAGTGCAGCCCAAGCACGGCCGTGAAGCTTTGGTTTTAGGAAGCTGCGGCGCTCTGCACACAGCGCATTCGATTCAAGTCACGCTCCCGGGATTCAGGGATCGTTAGCTAAGTCGAAAGGCTTGTGTGGAAAAATCATTCTAAGGGTTGGGAGAATGACAAAGGGTCTTAGCGTGCCTAGTGGTCTTGTTGCGTTTGAAAGCCGTCGCCTCTCTTTAAACATTTCCTCCCGGACGCTTCCGGGAGCAGGCGCCCTCGCCTTCGGCCTGCTGACGGCCGCCTGGATGTTGCAGCCGCATCGCTCGGCCGCGCCGGTTGTCGGCGAACCTGTCGCCGCCGCCCCCAAATCCATTGAAGCCCCGCAGACGCCAGGCCAGACAACCAGCGTCGCGCACCCTTATGGCCGACTGCTGCTCGATCTTCGATCTCATGCGCGCATCACCGCCGCCGTGCAGTCGCCGCCGGTTGCGCAGTCGCCAACTCCGCAGTTGCAAGCGAAGCTTGAGGCGGCGGTCGAGCCGCAATTCCCGCTTCCGCCAACGAAGCCGGAAGACATGCAAACCAATCTGGCGCCGCCGCCCTCGCCCCTGGACGAGGCAGCGCCTTTGCCCCCGCGCCGTCCGACCGATCTGGGACCGATCGCACTTCCCGCTCCGCCTGCGGCTCCAGCCCCCGCTCCGGTTCCTTCCCGCCGGACCGCTCGGCAAAGCAGGCAGGCCGCCGTTGCGGCTGCGCCGGTCGACAACCGTTCGTTCCTCGAAAAGCTCTTTGGCCCGCAGCAGGGCGCGGCTCCGCAGCCTGCGGGACGCTCGCTCGCCTATGCGGCTCCCGAAAGCGGCGTCCAAAGTGGCCTCACCAGCATCGCGCGCAGCGCCACGAGCGCCACGTCGCTCCGCTACGATCGTTACACCGCCATCTACGACATCTCCGCGCACACCGTCTATCTGCCCAACGGCACGAGGCTGGAGGCGCATTCGGGTCTTGGCGGCAGGCTTGACGATCCGCGCTACGTGCATGAAAAAATGCACGGAGCGACGCCCCCGAACGTCTATGAGCTGACGCCGCGCGAGCAGCTTTTCCACGGCGTGCAGGCGCTGCGCCTCAATCCCGTCGGAGGCGGAACCGTCTATGGCCGCGCGGGCCTGCTGGCGCATACCTATATGCTCGGCCCCAACGGCAACTCCAACGGCTGCGTCTCCTTCAGGAACTATCAGGCGTTCCTGCAAGCCTACCAGAGCGGCGAGATCAGGCGTCTGGCGGTCGTCGCCCGTCTGGACTGACAGCCTCAAGCGATCCCCTTCTCCCGCAGGCGGGAGAAGGCCTTCCTTCGCGCGCGTCGCGATTGCAAGCGGCGACTCCAAAACATCCTTCGGTTTTTCCAAGCCTCGCTTGCTTCGCGCCCTGCGCGCCCAACCTGCTCTCGCAAGGCGGGACGACCCCGCAGTTTAGGGAGCATGCGATGAAACTATCAAGGACAGCCCTTGCAACGGCGGCGACGCTGTTTCTTCTGGGCAGCGCGTTCGCCGCCGGCGGCGGAGCTGGTGGAGGCGCGGGCGGGGGCGCGGGCGGAGCCGGCGGTGGAGCGGGCGGCGCCGGGTACTGGTACGGGGACGGGCATGGGCACAGGAACCGGCATGGGAACCGGGACCGGCGACACCGGGGGAACGGGAACAGGCGCCGCAAGCGGTTTTGGCGGCAAGGGCATGGGCACGGGCTCTGGCGCGCAGATGGGAACCGGCACAGGCATGGGCAGAACCAACAGAAGCGCCGACCCGCTTAACAAATCCGCGTCGCCCCGCAATAAAATGGCCAATCCGGGCACCCGTCACCACAGATACAACGGCTACGGGATGAGCCCGGACAACGGCTCAAACCGATAGGTCTTGAGCCGATTTTGCAAGATGGGCCGGCCGGCATAGTATCGGTCAGGCAAGCTTGCAAATGCGGAGAAGGTGATGCGCGGTCCAGTTTTGCTTTTCGCGCTGCTGTTGGCGGCGGGGCCGGCCGGAGCCGCCGGAGCCCCCTTCGCCGGTGAATGGCGCGTCGCTGGCGTCAGCGGCGCCGAGCCCTTCGATACCGCAAAAACAGAAATGCGGTTAAGCGGCGATGGGAAGTTCAGCTCCACGGTGGGCTGCAACCGCATCGCTGGCGCGCCGAGGATCGAGGGCGACCGTGTCACCTTTGGCCCTCTCGCTACAACGCGAATGGCCTGTCCGCCCGCGCTCGGAGCCGCCGAGACGAAATATCTCGCCGCGCTGAACGCTGCTCGCTCTTTCCGCCTCGAAGATTCGAAGCTGATCTTGCTTGGGGAAAACGGCGAGCAACTCATCGTGTTTGCGCGCGTGAAGTAGGCGGCCGGCTTCCCCTCCCCGCAGCAGCGGAGGGGGGCGGCCGACGCGAAATTATGCGAGCCTCAGCAGGGAACGTAGGCGCGCTGATAACCCACCACATTGCCCCACCCATCATAGAGCGGCACGCGCGTGCGGCAGTTGCGCGTGGGATAGGGAGCGGCATAGGCCGGGTAGCCGTAATAGCCGGGATAAGCTCCCGCTGCCCCGGCGGCGACAGCGCCAACCGCCAGGCCGCCAAGCACGCCGGCCGCGACGGCGGGGCCGCCCCAACCGCCGCCATAACCGCCATATCCATAACGATCCCAAGCCGAAGCGGGCGTCGAGGCGAGGATAGTGGCCCCCAGCGTCGCCGCAATGAGGCCTGTGGTGAAGATTTTCTTGAACCCGATCATTGTCCTGCCTCCTGATATGCACAACCCGGCGCGTCAGCCGCAAGCCGAGCGATAGGGAAAACGTCTAAGCTTGGCCTTGGTTCCAATTATGGCGGAGCTTCGGCTAAATGTCGCGGCCGCGCTTTCCCGCTTATCACCTGATCATCCGCTTGATGAACGGCGGCTGAATTCAAATGATTGGTTTGCCTTCAAGCCGGCGCGAGCAGCAGGCTGGTCTCGCTTCTGGCGATTCCCTCGATCATCCTGACGGTGGACAGCACCCGGTCGAATTCGCCGAGGTTCTCGACCTCGATCTCGGCGATCAGGTCGAAAGCGCCGTTGGTGCTGTGAAGCGCGTGTATCTGCGGCAGACCGCGCAAGGCCTGCGCGATGCGCCTTGTGCTCTTGCCCGAAACCTCGATCATCATGATCGCGCGAATGCGATCGCTCGCGGCCGCGCTTTTGACGCGCACGGTGAAGCCGAGGATCACGCCGGATGCGATCAGGCGCTCAAGCCGATTCTGCACGGTTCCCCGCGAAACGCCGAGCGATTTCGCAAGCTCCGAGAGCGGCGCGCGGCCGTCCACTCTCAATTGCGAGACCAGACGGCGATCCAGATCGTCCATGCTTGCGCCCCGTGCTGTCAAAACATTCATAAGCTATAGTCAAATCGCCAGATTTCCAGTGAAATTGATAAATTATTGGCGTTTCGGTTAGCGCCGCGCCCCTTTAGCCTTGCTGCTAGCGCATGAGTTTAGAGGGCGGGATATGGTGACATTTCTGAACGCGAAAGACGTCGCACGGATCGTCAATCAGGTCGGGCTGCGCCTGTTCTGGTTTCGGCTGATCGACTATTTGCGGGATGATTTCGTGCGCTGGGAATCTTTCGAAAAAGCGCCCCGTCTCGCCAGCCATTCGAAAAGCGGCGTCATCGAACTGATGCCGACGAGCGACGGCGAAACTTTTGGCTTCAAATTCGTCAACGGGCATCCAGGCAATACGCTGCAGGGACTCCAGACCGTGACGGCGTTCGGCATGCTGGCCGATGTCGCGACCGGCTATCCCCGGCTGCTTGCGGACATGACCCTCGCGACGGCCTTCAGAACGGCGGCGACATCCGCGCTTGCGGCGCGCCATCTGGCGCGGCCGGACAGCAGAACAATGGCGATCATCGGGCTCGGCGCGCAATCGGAGTTTCAGGCCTGCGCTTTCCAGGCTGCGCTCGGCGTCAACCGGCTTCGCGTTTTCGACATCGATGACGACGCCGCGGAGAAGTTCAAACGCAATATGGCGGGATCGGGGATTTCGCTCTTGCGTTGCGCCAGCGCGCAGGATGCGGTGATCGGCGCGGACATCGTCACCACAATCACGGCAGACAAGAAAAACGCGACGATCCTGTCGGACAACATGGTCGGCGCGGGAACGCACATCAACGCCATAGGCGGCGATTGTCCCGGAAAAACTGAACTCGCGCGAGACATTCTCTTGCGCTCGGAAATTTTCGTCGAATATGCGCCGCAGACCCGCATCGAAGGCGAGATTCAACAACTCGGCCCCGATCATCCCGTAACCGAATTATGGGAAGTCGTCGCGAAACGAAAACCCGGTCGCCAGTCGGCGAACGCCATAACCATATTCGACAGCGTGGGATTTGCGGTCGAGGATTTTTCCGTGCTCCGCCTTTTGCGAGACCTCGCGATAGAGACCGGCGTCGGCGAAGAAATCGATCTTATCGCCGAACCCGCCGATCCCAAGAATCTGTTTGGATTGTTGCAGTCCCGGGAGACCGATCGAACAAGGCGATGCGCCTGACGCCAAGAGCGGGTCGGCGCAACGAGAAGGAAAACTTCGATGATCAGCACGGCAATGAGACGCCCGCAGGACTCCGACATCTTGCAGAATGACAAGCGCGCGAACTCGCCCGCGAAGGACCACATCCTCATGTGCGGTCCCGATCATTTCTGCGTCGATTACGTCATCAACCCGTGGATGGAAAATCAGATCGGAAAGGCCGAGCGCGCGCTGGCGCAAAAACAATGGGCGAACCTGCAACGCGAGTTGTCCGCGAAAGCTCGGCTTAGCTTCATTGCGCCGGAGCCTGGAGCTCCCGACATGGTGTTCACCGCCAATGGCGGCATGGTGATCGGCGACACGGTCGTCGTCAGCCGTTTTCGCGCGCAAGAAAGGCGGCCGGAGGAAAGGTTGTTTCGCGACTGGTTCGAGAGTCGCGGCTTCACCATTGCGCAATGGCCCGAGGACGTGACTTTCGAAGGCGCGGGCGACGCCCTGCTCGATCGCGCTTCGCCGCTGATCTGGTGCGGCCATGGCTGGCGCTCAAGCGAAAATGCGCCAAAACTGCTGGAAAAAATCTTCGGACGACGCGCGGTTGGACTGCGGCTTGTCGACCCGCGCTTCTATCATCTCGACACATGTTTCTGCCCGCTCGACGGCGGTTGGTTGATCTACTATCCGCCAGCCTTCGATCATGATTCGCAGCAGACGATCGCCGCGCTCGTGCCGGATGAGAAACGGATCGAAGTCAGCGAGCAGGACGCCATGTCCTTCGCCTGCAACGCCGTCGAAGCTGATGGCTGCGTGTTCATGAATGACGCTTCAGTCCCGCTCCAAAGGCGCCTGCACGACGCCGGCTTCACCCCCATCCTGACGCCGCTGTCCGAGTTCTTCAAGGCGGGCGGAGCCGCGAAATGTCTGACGTTGAAGTTGGTCGAGAGCTGACCGGCGCAGACGCGGCTTAATGGGCAGGAGCCAGAAGCTGGATCTTGAAAACCGTTCCCCTGCCGAAATCTCCTCCCGACTCCGTCGTGCCGTACAGCGCGCCGCGTTGGTCGAAGGCAAGATTGCTGAGCGGCGCTGAGCCGTCGACGGTCGATGCATCGAATATATGCAACACGGCGCCGGACCATTGAGTGTTGGTCAGGGTTACCGGCGTCACTTTGAACACGGAGCCGAGGAAGGTCGAGCCGTAAAGTGCGCCGTTATTGTCCGCGATCAATCCGCCATAGGGGCGGCCGTAGTCGCCGTAGGAGGAGCCAAATTTGTGGATGATGGTTTCAACCCATTGTGTCCGTCCATTCTGCGGCGGCGACAGCATGTAGACAGTGCCGTCACGTTCGAGCCCGCCTATCGAGGAGCCGTAAAGCGCGCCATGCCCGTCCATGATGAGCCCCGACTGCGGCCTGCCTTCATAGGGGATTGAGGGCGCGTGGGGAGGACTGGGCAACGGCGGGCCGCCAAAACTGTACAGCACTGTTTCCGTCCATGCCGCGCCTCCAGGCGGTGGCGGCGTCAGTTGAAACACCGTCCCGTAGCCAAAAGGGTGTTGGCCCCCGTATTCTGTCGTGCCGTACAGCACGCCGCGATCGCCGAAGATCAAATTGCCAATCGGGCCGGAGCCGTCGGCGCCGCTGAAACTGTATAGAATGGTTTCAGTCCATCGCTTTTGCGTCATGCTCGGGGGCGTAAGTTTGAACGCCGCGCCGACATTGCCAGCTCCTCCCCTTTGGGTCACGCCATATAGCGCGCCGAACGCATCGAGCGTGACAGTGGCCATAGGCTCGGCGCCGTCGCCGGACACGTCGCCAAAGCTGTAGAGCACGGTTTCCGACCATTGCCCTTGCTCGTTCTGCGGCGGCGTCAACTGGAACACCGTCCCCTGACCATAGGCCCCGCCTTTCGTTGTCGTGCCGAAAAGCCCGCCCCAGGCCGCAAGGGTCAGATTGCCGACGCAGACCGGAAACTGCCCGTCGCCCTCGACGCCGCCAAAGCTGTAGAGAATGGTCATTGTCCATTGCGACTGGCCGTGTGACGGAGGTGCAAGCTTGAACGCCGCGCCGCGGCCGAACGCCCCTCCCGCCGGCGTCACGCCGTAAAAGGCTCCCGCGCCGTCAGCAACAAGGCCGGCTTGAGGCTGGGCGCCGTCGCCCGCCACCCCGCCAAAACTGTAGATCACCGTTTCAAAGGCGCCGGCGGCGCCGAACGCGCAAGGCGCATCGACGAGAGCGACGGTCATCAGCAGCGCGGTCAAAACATCGAAACGCATCAGAATGGAAATCCGCCTTTGAAACGACGACGAAGCGACAATCGCTTTCACAAGCGTTCTCCTCATTACAAACAAAAAAGCGCTTGTCGCTGACGCAACGAATGACGCTTACTCCGACGGCAGAACGGCTTTGGAGCTAATGCTAATTGATGACGGCGAAGACATTGGGCGGCACGATCTCCAGCGCTCATCACGCGAGGTGGCGGAGACGACAAGGCCCGGCTGCCGCCGGGCCTGTTCGTAGGTGGGATATGCGCAGTTAGAAGCAACCGCAGCCGCTGTAAGCGGGGGCAGTATATCCCGCGTATCCATATCCGGTGCCGTAATAAGGATAGCCACCGTAACCATAACCATAGGGGTAAGTAGCGGCTGCGCCGAGCGCCGCTGCGCCGAGCAGCCCCGCGCCGTATCCCCAACCACCGCCATAACCCCAGCCGCCGCCGCCCCAGCCGCCGCGACCCCAGCCGCCGCCCCAACCGGCTCGGCCCCAACCGCCGCGGCCCCAACCGCCACCGTGGCCCCAACCGCCGCCGCGACCCCAGCCGCCGCCGCCCCAGCGCGCATCGGCGGGCGTAGAGATGGTGACAGCGCCGGCAAGCATCAATACGGCGAGACCCGCCGTAAGGGTTGTGCGTAGTTTCGTCATTGCTTCCTCCTCCGAAAGTCCAGAGTGTTCGCCTCGGCGACACGCTCTTCGCCCCAACGCTGACGAAACATGATCGTTCCTGCGGCTGGACACAGGAAAAATCGACCCTGATTGTTTTGATGCGCCAAATGGCGATCCCACACGCTAAAGCCCCCGGTCCCTTTACTCGGCCCTGACAATTCGCGGCGAAGCGCGCGGAATAAAGTTGAACCTGACCGTAGGTGAACTAACTCAAGGACTAGACGAGGACAAAGCCCAAAGCGATGCATGGTTAAGCTTATGGACGGACGTTCGAATCCTGGGATATAAAGTTCAGGTCTGTTTACGCCGCGCCCATGCGGCAGAGTTTTCAGTGGGGTTTCGCGATGGCGGCAGTCACACCTCTCGTCAAGGTTCCGTCCGGCATCAGCGGGCTTGACGAAATCACAGGCGGCGGACTGCCCTTGCATCGACCTACGCTGATTTGCGGCGGCGCGGGCAGCGGCAAGACATTATTCGCCCTGACCTTCGTTTTGGAAGGCGCGCTCAAATACGGAGAGCCGGGCGTTTTCATTTCCTTTGAAGAAAACGAAGAAGAACTCGCGAAGAACGTCGCGTCGCTGGGCTATGATCTCGAACAACTCGTCGCCGATAACAAGCTGGCCGTGGATTATATCCACGTCGAGCGCAACGAGATCGAGGAAACCGGCGAGTATGATCTGGAGGGGCTTTTCGTTCGCGTCGCTCACGCCGTTCGCACGGTCGGCGCGAAGCGGATCGCGCTCGATACGCTTGAAGCGCTGTTTGCGGGCCTTTCCGACGAGGCGCTGTTGCGCGCTGAACTTCGCCGCCTGTTCCGTTGGCTCAAGGATCAAAAACTTACCGCGGTCATTACGGCTGAAAGGGGCGACTCCTCGATCACCCGTCAAGGACTTGAGGAATATGTATCCGACTGCGTGATCCTGCTCGACCATGACGTTTCGGAGCAGATTGCAACGCGACGTCTGCGCGTGGTCAAGTATCGCGGCGCCGCTCACGGCACGAATGAGTATCCGTTCCTGATTGACGCAGAGGGCCTTTGCGTCCTGCCGATCACTTCTGTCGAACTTGCGCATCAGGTTTCAACCGAGCGAACCACGACGGGCATTCCGGGTCTCGACGAGATGCTGGGCGGGAAAGGCTTTTGGCGGGGCTCGAGCGTCCTGGTTTCGGGGGTGGCCGGAACCGGGAAAACCACGATCGCCTCAAGCTTTGTCGACGCAGCCTGTCGCAGAGGCGAGCGGGCGCTGTATTTCGCCTTCGAAGAGAGTCCGCCCCAAATCGTACGCAACATGCGCTCCGTCGGACTCGACCTCCAGAAATGGATCGACGCCGGCCAGCTCCGCTTGCTCGCTTCGCGGCCCACGGTTTCCGGGCTGGAGATGCACCTGCTGCGATTGCACCGGGAGATTGAAGCCTTTTCGCCCGAAGTCGTGGTCATCGACCCGATCTATATTTTTGGCGCGATCGGAAGCCAGCATGAAGTCAAATCCATGCTGCTTCGACTGGTGGATTATTTAAAGAGTCGACAAACGACCGCCATCTTCACCACAGTGGATGGGGAAGACGCGCAAAAACTGGAACAATCAGGCGTCTCGTCGCTCATGGACGCATGGCTGCAACTGCGAAACCTTGAAAGCAACGGCGAACGCAACCGTGCGCTTTATGTTCTCAAATCGCGCGGGATGGCTCATTCAAATCAAATAAGAGAGTTCATGCTGACCAACGAAGGCGTAATATTGCGCAAGCCCTATCTGGGCCTCAGCGGCGTCGTTACCGGCTCGGCGCGGATTGCGCTGGAGGCGATGGAGCGCCAGAAAGAAATCGAGCGACAAATGGCGGAGGCCGCCAAGCAACGTGAGCTGGAGCGCAAGCGCAGGCAGATCGAAACGCAGATCGCAACGCTGCAAGCCGAGCTTGCCGATCAGGAAAATGAAAGCAAAATGCTACTCGCCAGCCAAAGCGCAGTCCTCGACGCAGGGGCTGTTGTTGATCGCGAAATAGCCAAGAGCCGGGGCGTCGAATGATCGAGCACAGTCCCGAATCCACGGATCGGTGGACAATGCGACTTTATGTCGCCGGAAAAACGCCCAAGTCCGTCGCGGCAATTGCGAACCTCAAGAAAGTCTGCGAGGAACGACTGGCTGGTCGATACGTTGTTGAAGTAATTGATTTGATCGAACATCCAGAACTCGCGAAGGCTGATCAGATCGTAGCGATTCCGACGCTTGTGCGTAAACTTCCTCAGCCGCTGAAAAAAATGATCGGGGATCTCTCCAATGAACAAAGAGTTATATTAGGGTTGGAGCTGGATCCCGTGGAAGGATAGGTGAGTGGACATAGCCGTCACTAGCGCCGAGAATACCGTGGAGTTCCAGTTCCGGCTGTTCGTAAGCGGAGCCACCCCTCGATCGACGCGCGCGATCGTCGCCGTGAAGAAGTTGTGCGAGGTGACCTTGGCCGGCCGCGCAACATTGGTTGTGATCGACATCTACCGGGAACCGCAGGAGGCGCGAAAATATCAAATCGTTGCGTTGCCGACACTGCTGAAATTATCTCCTGCTCCCAAGCGACTCTTCATTGGCGATATGTCCGACATCCGTCCGCTGTCCGCCGAGTTGGGACTTATTGAATGAGTAGCGATGACGACGCGAGACAACGAAAAGAATTTCGGCCAGTATCTTAGCGGACTGGCTCCGGTCGGAGCCGAAGCCGAACAAACTTTACACGCTATTGTTTTGGGCGAAGCCGACGCCCTTGTCGTAGAGGGAAAAGACGGACCCCGCGTTTACACGCTGGAGGGCGCAGATGAGCCCTACCGCCAGCTCATAGAACGCATGTCCGAGGCCGCAGTCGTCATCGACGGCGCGACAATTTTGTATTGCAACGGTCGGCTCGGAAAGATACTTGGGCTTGAAAATCTTGCCGGACAGGACTTCCTCAAATTAGTCGCGCCTAATGAGTGCGAGAGAATTCAGAAATTTCTGGCCGATTGCGGCGAAGGCAAGGCCTTGGCCGAGGCTTCTTTGATCGCCGACGACGGCCGCTGCGTGGCCGTCCGCCTCTCCGCCGCACCCATAAGCTTCAACCAGCGCCCCTGCGTGGCGCTGATCGTGACCGCGCTCGACGATGTCGAGGCGCTCAAGATTTCCGAAGCCAGTTTGCGCGAAAGCGAAGAACGCTTTCGGGCGATTTTCGAACATGCGGCGATCGGCATCGCCATCACCGACTGGGAAGGGCATATAACCCACGCCAACCCCGCCTATTGTGATCTGCTCGGCTATACTCAGGACGAACTCAGCCGGATCACATTCTCCGACCTGGTGCATCCTGAAGACCGCGCAGACAATTTTCAGGAGATCGGACGATTGCGCGAACATTCATTGCCGTTCTTCGAAATTGAAAACCGGTATATTCGCAAAAACGGCGAAGCGGTTTGGGTGCATAAGTTCGTTTCGATTTTGCACGACGAAAAGGGCGCGCCAGCGCATCTGATGGCGCTTGTCAGCGACGTGAGCGAGCGCCGCCGTATGGAGGAGACGCTTCGCGAAGCGGACCGTCACAAGGATGAATTCATCGCAACGCTGGCGCATGAGCTGCGCAATCCCCTGACGCCGATCGCCAACGCTTTGCATTCTCTGCAAAGGATAGCCGGCGCCACCGGAGACATGCAGCGCCTGCACGGCATGATCGAGCGTCAGGTCACTCAGCTTGTTCGCCTTGTCGATGACTTGCTCGAGGTCTCGCGGATTTCCACCGGAAAGATCGAGCTTCGCAAGCAACGGCTCAGTCTCGCCGCCGTGATACAACAGGCGGTGGAAACCAGCCAGCCGCTGCTTGAAGCCGGACGACACAACACGACGATTTCCCTGGGCGAGCAACCGCTTGTCGTCGAAGGCGATCAGGTTCGCCTGGCGCAGCTGTTCACAAATCTTCTGAACAATGCCGCCAAATATACGCCTTCGGGCGGACAGATCAGCATTACGGCTAGAAAGGAGAGCGGTGAGGCGATCGTCAGCATTCGCGATACGGGCATAGGAATTTCTCCCGAAATGTTGCCGAAGGTTTTTGGAATCTTCACCCAGGGCGATCGCTCGACAGGCCGCACCCAGGGCGGCATAGGCATTGGCCTTTCTCTTGCACGCAAACTTGTTGAATTGCATGGAGGCTCAATTCACGGCTTCAGCGGCGGCGCTGGCAAAGGCAGCGAATTCGTGGTCTGGCTTCCGCTGACCGACGGAGCGGCGGCCGAAGCGCCGGTTGAAGAGAAATGCGACGCCGCTTCCGGCTCCGCTTGCAGAGTGTTGGTCGTGGACGACGATCACGACGTAGCCGACAGCTTCTCCATGCTCTTGCAAACCTTCGGCGTGAATACCCTCGTCGTCTATAGCGGCATGGCTGCAATCGACGCGCTCAGCGAGTTCATGCCGCGCCTGGCGTTTGTCGACATCGGCATGCCCGATGTCGACGGATATGAAACAGCGCGCCGGATACGCCAGCTTCCGCAAGGGAAGAACTTGATGTTGGCGGCATTGAGCGGCTGGGGCAACGTGGACGACCGTCGGCGCAGCGTCGAGGCGGGTTTCGATCATCACTTCGTAAAACCCATCGACATGACCGCGCTGGAGTCACTGCTGGCCTCCGTTCAAATGTCGCCATTGAGTCAAGCACAGGGAAATCGTTGAGACGAGGAGATCAAGATGATCGACAAAGCCCAGCCGTCGGACTTCGACATGGAGACCGTCAGGATCGTCGGAACGCCGCTGACCGTTTCGCGCATCGGACTCGGCACCTGGGCGATCGGGGGCTGGATGTGGGGCGGCACGGACGAGGCGCAGGCCATACGCACGATACATGAGGCGCAGGATCGTGGCGTGACGCTGTTCGACACCGCGCCCGTATACGGCTTCGGACGGGCTGAAGAAATTGTCGGCAAGGCGTTGGCGCAGGACGGTCGAAGAAAACGCGCCGTCATCGCCACCAAGGTCGGACTCGACTGGCGCAACTCCGCTCCCTATCGCAACGCTACGAAAGCGAGACTTGTCAAGGAAGTCGAGGACTCCCTGCGGCGGCTGCAGACCGATGCAATCGACCTGTATCAGGTGCACTGGCCCGACCCGAACACGCCCATCGCCGAAACCGCCGGGGCCATGGATGAGCTTTTCCGCGCGGGAAAAATACGCGCTATAGGGGTGAGCAACTTCAGCCCGAGCCAGATGGAGGAGTTTAGCGCGGTCGCGCCCCTCCATAGCGTGCAACCGCCGTACAATCTGTTCGAACGCGGCATAGAAGCCGACGTGCTGCCCTACGCCGCCAGGCGCGGACTTACCACAATCGCTTACGGATCGCTGTGTCGCGGACTGCTGACCGGCCGCATCACCAGTCACACCCAATTCTCGGGCGACGATCTTCGGAAACACGATCCAAAATTCAACGCGCCGCGCCGACAGCAATATCTGAACGCGGTCGACCGGCTCGCCACATTCGCGCGCGACGCCTACGGCAAAGAGGTGATTCATCTGGCGGTAAGGTGGGTGCTTGATCGCGCCGACTCCAATGTCGCTTTATGGGGCGCGCGGCGACCCGAACAGCTCGCGCCGATAGGCGGAGTCATGGGCTGGAAACTCGACGAGTCCGCGATGCGCGAGATCGACAAAATTCTCAACGAGTTCGATCAGCGCGCCGGTGGGGCCGGAGTTCATGGCGCCTCCCGCTCAGGCGGCGGAATGACAGCTCTCCGCGCCACGCGGCTTTTCAGTATTCCGCGTGGATGCGCAGCGCGAATATATTCACCGGGCCGCGCGCACGGTTATATGCAGGGTTGTCGGCGAGCTGATAGTCGAAGGTGACGTTGAAGCCGTCGAGGATGCTGTATTTGTAATAGGCTTCCATGACGTGCTCGCCGCCGTAGGACAGCGCGCCGTCGCCGACAAGCAGGCCAAGTCCGCCGGCCGCGAGATAATTGGCGTGACTGCCGGAAACCCCGTTGGCGACGCCGGCAAGACCAATGGCGTCCTTTGGCCGGTCCCATCGCTCGCCGGTGAGAACGAAACCCGCGGAGAGCGAACGCTCGATGTCGGTGAAATCAAAACTTTCGTAACGTCCATTGGCCGCGCTGGCGCGCAAGAAGAAGCCGAGGTCGCTGGTTATGGGTTGCTCGACATTGATTCCGCCGCCGACCTTTGTGCGCTTCCTCCGGTCCAGCGAAATGTCAGGCGTCGTTCCGGTCAGATAGCCGGCGGCTAAAGCATCCTCATATTTACCCATATAGCCGATATTGGCGAAGCCAAGCAGCTTGATCTTGCCGGGTTGATCGAACAGCAGTCTGTGCCGGGCCTCCAGCTCCACCACCGGAGAGAACTGGCGAAAAAGGACGGGTTCGATTTGCTCGCTGCCGGGAGCTTGCGACAATTGAAACACGCCGCCCCGCACCGACCACCAGTCCTGCTTCCAGTCGGCCATCGCGCCGTTTGTATAGCTCCATGCGTCGCCAGCGTAATCGAAGGCGCCCATGTCGATGATCGACCAGTTCATGAAGCCATTTCTTCCGTCGTGGGCGTATCTGTTGTCGTCGAAGTAATCCACGATGGCGAATTTGCCGACGGTGAAAGCGACCCTGTTCTTGTCCACCGTGCTGCCGATCACGTCCTGTCCCGGGTCGAGATTTTCGGTCTCTCCGCCAAGGCCGATGACTTGACGCAGGAAGTAGCGCTGGAAGCGCAGATAGGGCGCGGCGCGGCCGATCTTGTAGGCCTCGGCGCTGGCGAAACCCGCGAGGCCATAAGTGTCGGCGAGACCGAATCCCTGGTCGATTTCAGGCGTGACATAGGCCTCGGCGCCCTGCCACAGCCGCACGCCGAGAAAGGCCGTCGCGGAAACGGTGGAGCGAACCTGTCCGCTCGACGGGAGGCTGTGGGCGCCCGAATAGGGCGCCGAAAATTTCGGATAGCCCTGCGGCAACACGGTGAGCTGCGTGTGCACGCTGTAGGTCTCGGGCTCCGGCGTCTCGGACTTCTTTTTTTCTTCCCTCACTTCGGAGGCGGCCGGCGCGCTTGGCTGCTCGTCGAAGTGATAGTTCACGCCAAATCGCAATATGTGGCTGTCAGCCTGATTGATCGGGGCGTACGCAAACCCGGCGGCGTTCGCGAAGATCTGCGCATTGCGCGATTGGTTGAGGAACAGATATTCGGCGCGCGCCGACCAATGATCGGCGAAGGCGTATTCGACGCCGGCGCCCAGCGCATATTTCGTCTGCGAGGATTGTGAGTTGGCGGCGTTGAACGGATTGCCGGGGCCGCCGCCGTTCAGCGTCAATGTCGAAGCGCCGCGCCATCCCCCATTGGCGAAGCCGCCGGTCAGGTAATAGAGCGTGCGATCGACCGCGAAGCCGAGCCGCCCGCGCAAGCTCGAAAAGTAAGTTGAGCCGGAGTCGGGGTTGAGTGAGTAGGAGTTGACGCCCGTCGCGGCGTAGGAAGGCGGCGCGACGAATGTTCCCATCGGCGCGCGCTGGCCGTCGAGAAAATTGAAGTCGGTCTCCAGACCATAGACCCAGTTTTGATACTGCCAGTTATAGCCTGCCTGCAGCCCGAAGGTGACGCCCGCGCCAACGCGGCTCGCGGGATAAAGATCATAAGCGCTGAGGCCGAACCCGCTCAGCGCTTGCAGCCGCTCGGAATCATAGAGCGGAATCGCGCCGCCCATGTTCATGCCGATGTAGGCTCCAGCCCAACTGAACGCAGGCGGCGGAGACGCTTCAGCGGCGCGCACCGTCGTCGCGCCGCTTGTCAGGAAGGCAAAGGATAAGGCCCACAAGTGAACCCGCATCGCCTGACGCTTGCGCGTCACGCAGCTATCTCTGTCGCCCATGTGCTCCGAACCGCTCATGTCCCTTTCGAACAGAATATCGGCAAAAAATAAAGCGCTATGTTCGCGCTTGAGAAGCATTCCAGAGATGTTCTGGAATGGTTGCAAAGATGATGCGTTTCGGAAGCATAGTTTGCTCGCGGCTTGGG
This sequence comes from uncultured Alphaproteobacteria bacterium, assembly GCA_963724845.1. Classification (GTDB taxonomy): domain Bacteria; phylum Pseudomonadota; class Alphaproteobacteria; order Rhizobiales; family Beijerinckiaceae; genus Methylocystis. Next base: position 693,444 of record CAVRWF010000012.1, on the reverse strand, counting down.
ACCTTAGCCACTGAGAAGCGATAGCCGGGGATTGCGAAGCTTTTACGACTTTGAGCTTGTCGCCGGGCTCAGCAGCGCGCCCATAACGATCTCGCCGTACGTTCTATGTTGCTTGTTGCCTGAATTGGAGCGACCAGCGTTCACTCACCGTCGTTTGACATAAGCTAACAACTCGATACATTAAGGAAAAGTCTAAGCTTTTTTGTGGCGGGATTGTGGACATGAACCAAACCTCGGCCTGCGTTTTTGTATCGACAGCGCTGGCTATCGCATCGGTCGCGCCAGCGGCGGCGGACGCCGTAACCCCGGCTTCAGGCGGTCCCGTGTTCGGCTATCTTGATCCCGTCTCCAGGATCTTCACTGCGGCGCCCGATGAAGATCCAGCCATCAATCAAAACGCGCTGCGCACGCCCGTTCCCCCTATTGTCGTCTCCGGCACGCTGAACGTAACCGTGAACATCAGCTTCGGGCCCACAGCGCCCGCCGGAACGACGGCGCAGGCGAGCGTCAGCGTACAGACGACGCCCTCGCCTTCCGCCTACCCTGCCTACTCCTCGGGATTCGACGCCACAGCAGTGGCCGTAGTCACGGGTTCCACGGGAGTCGCCACCATTACGCTTCCCTACACGATGACGGTCTCGTCGATGAATGACCCGGTTAGCCTGTACCTGACCATTTACGCATCGAACGGGGGATCGTCCAATTCGACGCAAACCTTCGCCTTGCCGCCGAACGGACATGTGTCGAATGTCACATTCAACCAGACCTTTTGAGTCCAGCGCACGGATGCGCGGCGTCCACTTCCGCCGGATGGCGCTGACGTTCACAATTCTTTGCGCCGGCTCCATCTCCGCCAGGGCCGAAACCCTGACCGGCGTCATCAATGTCAATGTCACCATCGCGTCCGGCGCGAACGTGCCGATGAACACGACAATCAATCTCAATCTCGGCATCGCCGTGTCCGGATACACAAACCCGACGTCGGACGATCAATATGCGACGGTGACCGCGACGGTCAGGAAAACTTCCGCCTCGCAGCTTGTGACCATCCAGTATCCCTATGAGTGGGTTCTGCAGAACCCGTTCAAAAACGTCTCCCTTTCTCTTTCGGTGACGCCCGCGCTGACCTATCCGCTGTCGGACACGGTCGGCCTCAGCACAGCCATTCCACTGCCCGCCAACGGCGCCACCACCAATCTCGCAGCGCCGGTGCAGCTTTGATCAGGACGTCACCATGAGAGTTTCGAGGATGATTGCGGCGGCCTGTTGCGCGGCCCTGACAACGGGCCCGTTTCCCGTCCTTGCGCAAACTGCGCCGGTCATGCCTCCGGGCGCCGCCCTCGTGCGGCTAAAGCCGGCGACAACCATCCTGCAGTTCAATGGGACATTCACAATCACTGCGACGCTGGCGGCAAATCCACAAATGCCGAACGGAACAACTGTAAATTACAATGCGAGCGTGTCCACCTACGACGCTTCCTTCACCAACTCGCACGCGACCAGCGGCAGCGCCACGGTCAATGGCGGATCAATCACGATCAATGTAGGCGTGCCTTACACTTTTCTGGTTTCGTCAACTTCCGACACCATCCACATCGGCCTCAACGCAAGCGCCACCGTTGCGGCGGCGGAAACCTTCAATTTCAGCACAGCCTTCAGCACCACTGTCCCTCTGCCGGCCAATGGGGCCAACACTCCCGTAACATTTTCCGGGGCGATGTAATCGGGAGGCATGAGCATGAAACTCCCGTACGTTTTGACGCAGGCCGCCCTGCTGGCGCTGTCTCTTCCGGCGCTCGCGCAACAGCAGCCCTCCCTACAGGCTCAGCCGGTTGCTCCAACCAATTCGCCGGACCCGCGCGCTCACAGCATCCCCGGTTACTACGATCCTGGCGCCGGCTCCTTCACGCCGCTGGCGGCGCCGACAGCGCCGCAGACCACGCCGCAGAACACTTCGAAATGGCGCACGCAAGTCGTGACGGTCCACATCATCGTCACATTTGGAAGCTCCAGCCCGCTGGATTATCCGACCATTCAATGTACTGCGAGCATGATATTCTCGCCGGTCGTAATGACCCTGAACGGGAGCCGCAGCGTCTCGGGCACAACGGAATTCGACCCTTCCAGGAACTCGCGACCCGACGATACAACTCACGCTGCAAATGTCCGCGCTGGAAGGCGTCAAGCCGACCGCGCTCGTCAAAGGACAATGCACCGCTTACGACATCAACGGCGTGGGCCACGCTTCTTCGGGCGCTCGAAAAAACTTTCCGATAGCCGCGGGCGGGGAAGACAGCTTCGATTACCGCGAGCCCTTTCCCTGAACTGCCAAAACCAGCCTTCAGCGGCGCCTCACCTCTCTCACTCCTCCGCCACAAGATGCGCGATCCTGGGCGCCGTCCATTTGTGCTGTCATTTATGTCTTTTCGTGTCATTTTCTCCTAAAGGGCGGAAAGAACGACACGAAAGGCGCCATGTCGGAATTTTACACCACCCGCGAACTCGCGGCACTTTTGCGGGTGAAGGAGCGCAAGGTCTATGACCTCGTCGCCAAAGACACGCTGCCTTTCCGTCGCGTGACCGGCAAGCTGCTGTTTCCACGCGAGGAAATCGCGCAATGGCTGCAAGTCAACAACGCAGGAAACGGCGCGCAGGCGACAGGGACTCATCCTCCCCAAGAGTCGGACAGGCCTCTCGTCGCCGCCGGCGGACATGATCCTCTTTTGGAATGGGCCTTGCGCGAATCACGCTCGGGCATACCCGGCTTTTTCGATGGCGCTCTCGACGGACTGGACCGCGCGCAGGCAGGCGAGTGCATCATGGCCGGGCTGCATATTCCCGAAGGCGAGGACTGGAATGTTGGCGCGGTGAAAGCGAGATTTGAGGGCGAACCCTGGGTGCTGGTCGAATGGGCGCGGCGCAGGCGCGGCCTCATCATCCGGCGCGACCTGCCCCGGCGTCCCGATTGTCTGAAAGCGGCGCGTGGCTTGCGTTTCCAGTTACGGCAGGCGGAGGCCGGAAGCGAGCTGGTGCTCGACAAATTATTAGCGGCTGAAAAGTTGAAACGCGCCGACCTGCACCTTGTAGAAGCCGTCGAACGATCGGAGACGGACCTCGCTCTGGCGATCGCGGACGGACGCGCGGATCTCGGACTTGGGATCGAGGCCGCGGCCCGGCAGTTCAAGCTCGACTTCGAGCCGCTAATCGAGGAGCGCTTCGATCTTTTGGTCTGGCGCAAGGCCTGGTTCGACCCGCCATTCCAGAAGCTGGTCGCGTTTTGCCTTTCGCCTGCTTTCCGCGACAAGGCCAACGCGTTTGGCGGCTATGACGTTTCCGGCTTTGGCGCGGTGCGATTCAACGGTTGAAAAATGCCGCCATTGCGAGCGCAAGCGACCATAAAAGCCTCGGCTCTGGATTGCTTCCCAAGCTCGCAATGACGGACTTCAAATCTCGCAGTCGTCAAACGACGTTCGGGACTCAGGCGGTCGCGACAAGCACGTCGGAGGATTTGATGATCGCCTTGGCGACGCCGCCGACCTTGAGGCCGAGTTCGTCCACAGCTTCATTGGTGATCGAGGCGGTGAAGATCAGGCCCTTCGCATCCAACGTGACGTGAGAGGTGGTCGCGCCTTTCTTGATTTCGGTGACTTTGCCCTCGAAAACATTGCGCGCGGAAATTTTCATTTTGACTGTCCTTCGCTTGCGACCCTAGCTGAGCCGCCTTTCAAGCGCGGCGAGTTCGCCGGCTTTCAAAGATGAAACTAATCGGCGGTTGCAACTCCCGCAATACGAGAATGTCATGCATTTTGTCCGACATCCCGAAGAAAACACAGGGTTACGCGACCGTGGCCGGGCTCTTGAACCCGGCGGCGAGCCGCGACAGGTGAGGCATGCGGCCTATCGCAAGGAGCTTTTGACGGAGTTCTGGCCATGAAATCGATTTGTGTTTTTGTCGCCGCCTCTCTGATTTCGCCTGCGATGCCAGCTGCGGCGCAATCTCGCGTCTTTTTCGACCCCGCTTTGCACGCGCGGGGCATTTTCTGCCGCGACTTTCAGCATAACCCGGACGGATCGTGGAGTCCGATCAGGAAAGTGACGATCCTCGGAACAAGCGGACCGTTTTCGGTGGAGCCCTATGAGAGATTCAGCCTCAACTCGACGGTCATGAGCGTGAACATCTCCGAGATACTGGACAGCCGCTGCCTCTTGCCTCACCCTCGCCGCTGCTGCTCGTAAGCTGAACGCGCATGGCCCCGGAGAAAGACATGGACGCAAAGGTCGTTGTCGCCCGCGAAGGCGCCGTGCTGCGCATTATGCTCAACCGCCCCGCCAAGAAAAACGCGCTCGACCGCGAAATGTATCTGACGATGATCGCGGCGCTCGAGGAAGCGCAGACGGACCCCGCGTTGCGGGCCGTGCTGTTCTGCGGCGCCGGAGGCGATTTCACCGCCGGCAATGATCTTGCCGATTTTCTAGGGCCTTCGCTGCGTCTGGAAGAGTTTCCAGCCTTCCGTTTTGTGCTGGCGCTCGCCGCGTTCGAGAAGCCCGTCGTCGCCGCGGTGGCCGGAGACGCTGTGGGGGTTGGAACGACCATGCTGTTCCATTGCGATCTCGTTTACGCCGCACCGGACGCGCGATTCAAAATGCCCTTCGTCGACCTTGGATTGCCTCCGGAGGCCGGCGCAAGCCTGCTCGCGCCGCGGCTTTTTGGACCCGCCAAGGCAGCGCAATATCTGATGGCCTGCGAGAGCTTCGACGCCGCAGAGGCGGCTCGGCTCAATCTTGTCAACGCCGTGACGCCCGCCGGCGATCTCCTCGACACCGCGTTGGACGCCGCTCATCGTCTGGCGCAAAAGCCGGCCGCGGCCGTGCAGGCGACGCGCCGGCTGCTGCGCGGCGACCCGGCGCAATTGCGCGAACGCATGTTCGAGGAAGCGCGACTGTTTGAGCAGGCGCTGGCCAGCCCGGAGCTGAAGGCGCGGCTGCAAGCGTTTTTCGCAGCGCGAGGCTAGCGAAGAAGCGCATTATGCTCCTTCCGCTTCCTCCATTTCACGCAGATTCGCGTAATTCACCAGCCGCGACGCCCTGATAAGGATGATGCGCATTTTTTCGCCGGCGCGATGGCATATTGTCGTGACCCGCTGCATATCGTCGGGCACGCCGTTCTTGAATTGGCGGCGCACCGAAGCGACGCTCGCCAATGCGATCACGTCGAGTTCGGCGACGAAGGTTTCAAAGCGGCGGCGGAAAGAGGGATTGAGGCGGTCATAGGCCTCGAGCGCCGAGTGGCGTCCGGAAAGTTTGGAGCGTGAGAAATACTCCTGATAACTCATCGGTCTCCACTCCAGCAGATCCTCCAGCAGTTCGGGCATCTGCGGAATCTGCTCCAGCATCATCACCAGTTCGTTGAACAAGTTGAGATAGTCGTTCGCCAGACCCGAAACCGGATTTACCAGCGCCTTGCTCTGCAGGGCGACAACGGCCTCCTCGCGGCTGGTCTCGGTCGGTTCAATGAGCTGCAGGTCGAAAGACATGAATCCTCACAGGATGAGCAGGCCGAGCTTGGACGGAAATCCATAATATTTCATTGACGCCGGGGGCGCGTCGAACTGAGCAAAACGCTAATGTTTTTCATCTGATAAGCTGGCGTTTCGTAGACAATCGCCGCCTTGCTTTCGTTAATTCAATGCACTGATTTCATTATCTGCCGCCGCGCCGCCTGAATTTTTTGCGCAAAACTCCGGCGGCGGCGTTCCAGGCGAGAGGAAATCTCACACTTTACAGCCGCCCACACTTTACAGCCGCCGCGGAACGAACAGGCCGAGAAGCAACAGCAGCAAGTTCAGAACGATCAGCGCCGCCAAAATGGCAAGGCCCCAGTCCGTTATAGTCGCGGCGCCAGGACTGTGGAAAACATGGGACAGAGCCCTTGAGCCAGTGTCCCAGGCGCATTGTCCGGCTTCGCGAAGCGCCATGTCTGCGAGCGGCTTGTCGCAAGATTCCATCTGCGGCTCCTGCCCCCAACCGAAATTAGGCGTGCTGCGGATCGCTTCAATCGCCGCCGGCCTCAGCTACTGCATCGATTTTTGAAAAAAATGCGCTGCTTTGAAAAAAGCAGCTTGACGGGCGCGGGCTGTTATGGCACAAGTTAGAAATCGTCGAAAGTTGCGCCCGGAGCTGATCAAGTTGCCGGGCTTTTTTGTTGCCGGCGAACCGCCGGTCACCGATCCTTCCCTGGCTGGCAGTCCCGTGACCGAGAGCGCCGCGCCCGCGCAACCGCCCTGCAAGTCGGTGTCTCAGCCATGCGTCGATAAGGCGGTCCTCGCGGCCGTCATCCTCGACTGGCGTCTGCAAGGCCACACGCTCACCCGCATCGCGCGGGAATTGCCCCCGGCAGGCTATGCCCCGCTGTCGGCTTTGCAAATCAACCGCATCGTGCAGAGCGAGCTCAAGCGGGCTGCAAAGCTGCCGGGCGACTCGCGCAGCATCGAACTGATGCGGCTCGATCAGTTGCAGGCCGCGCACTATGCGAAAGCCCTGGCCGGAGAAGCCGCCGCGACTGACCGCGTGCTGGCGATCATGGACCGCAGGGCCAAGCTGCTCGGCCTCCATGCGCCGCGCGCCAGCGAAGACGCGCCGGACACCGCCGACGCCAAACAGAAGCTGCTCGAAAAACTCGACGCGATGGCGGCGAGAATTAGCGGCGCTGGCGCTGCGCCAACGCCGCCGTCAAACGGACTGTCAGATCCAGCGCCTGTTACGGCTGCTCCAGCCGAATGACGAAGCCCGGGACGAAATAATCGGGAATGTTATTGGCGTAAGTGGCGGAGAGATATGTCAGCGTAATAACCTTGCCGCTATCGCTCACGGTATAGGCGAAAGTCTCGGTCAAAGGCGCGGTCGGGGGAGGATTGGCGGTCGTATTGACCATAGTAAACTCCCCGCCGCAATACTGCGGATACCAGAGCGCGGGCGAACCGGGCGCAGGAAATGTCCAGGTTAACTTCGTCGTCACCGGCGTCGAAGCGCCATTGAGCGTCATGCCTCTGCCGATTTGCAGGATCGCGCCTTGATTGGCGCCTGTAAAATTGAGGACCCAGGCGAAATCATGCACCGCCGCCGCGCTGCCGTTCCAGTAGAAGATTCCCGCGGACGCCCCGTTGTAAACGCCGGAAGGCTGCGTGCAAGTTGCGAAAGCCGAAGTTGAAGTCAGGGCGGCCCAAACGAACACAGCGGAAGAAATACGCTTCATGACGACGCCTCCATAGATGAAATTCGATTGTTCTTAGCGCTAGATCACTCCATCGGGTTTGACAAGCCAAGCTCCCGTTAATCCTGCGATTCCGTTGCTTGAAACGCAGCCAGAACCTTCAGTCGCAAGTCGTCCTCGATGCTTCAGGCCTCCACACTCGCGCGCATGACTCGCGAGGAGCGCAAGGCCTTTGTCGCCGCTCTGGACGAAACCGAGGCGGCGCTGCTGCCCTTCCTTTGGGAGTTCTGGGCGCGGCCGGAGCAGCTTATCCCGCCGGGCGATTGGGTCTATTGGCTGCCGCTCGGCGGGCGCGGCTTTGGCAAGACGCGCACCGGCGCGGAGGCCGTTCGCAAATGGGTGGAGACGAATGAACACGTGAACATCGTCGGCGCGACGATGGACGATGTGCGCGACGCGATGGTCGAAGGCGCATCCGGGTTGCTCGCCGTCTGTCCGCCGGCTGAGCGCCCCAAATATATCGCCGCGCGCAACTGCCTCGAATGGCCGAACGGCGCACGCACATTGCTGCTTTCAGCCGAAACGCCGGAGCGTCTGCGCGGCAAGCAACACATGAAACTCTGGTGCGACGAACTTGCCGCCTGGCGTTATCCTGAAGCCCTCGACCAGGCGGTGTTCGGCCTGCGCCTCGGAGACCGGCCGCAGGCGATTATCACCACCACGCCGCGCCCGACAAAAATCATTCGCGAATTGCTCGCCAATCCACTAACGCTGGCGACGCGCGGCTCGACCTACGACAACATCGCAAACCTCGCGCCGGGGTTTGTCACCAGGATCATCCGCAAATATGAGGGCACGCGTCTCGGGCGGCAGGAGCTCGACGCAGAACTTCTGCTCGACACCCCGGGCGCGCTGTGGACGCGCGCGATGATCGAGGCCGCCTACCTCAAAGAGGCGCAGGCGCCGATGTTATCGCGCATCGTGGTTGCGATAGATCCCCCTGCAAGCTCTGGCGAGAACGCCGACGAGTGCGGCATCATCGTCGCGGGCCTGTGCGAAGACGGCGGGCCATGCATTCTCGCCGACCTCACCAGCCAGGGCGAGACGCCGCTCGGCTGGGCGACGCGCGCCGTCAGCGCGGCGCGCATGCATAACGCCGACGCCATCGTCGCCGAAGTCAATAATGGCGGCGACATGATCGAGGCGGTCATCCGCCAGGTCGACCCGAACATCCGCGTAAAATCCGTGCGCGCCAGCAGAGGCAAGTTCACGCGCGCCGAACCTGTCGCCGCACTCTACGAGCAACGCCGCGCAAGACATCTGGGCGTGTTCGCAAAGCTCGAAGATCAGATGTGCCTGATGACGCCGGACTTCGACCGCCGCACGGCGGGCGTTTCGCCCGACCGCGTCGATGCGCTGGTCTGGGCGGTGACGGAACTGTGTTTCAACGCTCCGGACGGAACGTCGATTATCGAATTCTATCGCAGACAGGCGCGGGAGAATTAGTAAGCAAGGGCGCATTTCCCTTCTCCCACTTGTGGGAGAAGGTGGCCCGGCGAAGCCGGGTCGGATGAGGGCCCTGGACAGAACGTGCAGTAAATTCGTGCGCAAGATGAATTTCTTGAGTGTTCTAACACTCAGCAAGGATCGCCGCGCGAACCTCCGATTGGAGATCAACTCTTATTCTCTCAGATCGTCGTCAGATTTTTGTCCTCGCGCTTCGGGTTTTCCACTTCGAATCCGCATCGCTGCAATCCCGGAACCCCTCATCCGACCCCGCTACGCGGGGCCACCTTCTCCCGTTTCACGGGAGAAGGATGCACGCCCTCCAAATCCCCCCCAAAAAAAACGAGGCCTCACATGCCGCTGCATCAACTCATGCCGCCCGCCACTGGCGCGATAACCAGAGTCAATGGCCGCACCTATTCCGCGCAGCCCGGCGCCATTGTCGTGGCGCCGGATTTCGATGGCGACGCGCTTGAGGCCGTGGGCTGGATCAAGGTCGCGGTGGGCGGCGCCGGAACCAGCGCGCAGCGCCCCTCGAACGCGCGGCGCGGAACCACTTTTCACGATCAGACGCTCGCGAAAAACATCGTTCACGACGGCAAGAACTGGCGCGATCCCGCCACCGGCGCTTTGGTTTGAGGTTGTAGATGGCGACGCGCGACACTCAATATGGGCGGCCCTCGTGGTCGCTTTCGCCGCAGAGTCTGTCCATCGCCTATGGCCAGGCGCAATTCATGTCCGCGACAGGAGAGGCCAACGCTTCCGGCTGGTTCGGTCCGCTGGCGCCGCTCGACCCGATCGCGCCGCCGCCGGTCGCCGGCCGCCAGTTCGATTTTCCTTCCGGCTACAACATCGCCGTGGGCGCGCGCGCCTTCGAGCCGATCGGCTTTCAGGATCTGCGCGCGCTGGCCGAGACTTATGACCTGCTGCGTCTAGTCATCGAGACGCGCAAGGATCAGGTCGAACGCATGTCATGGTCGCTGCGCGCAAAGCCCGGCAAAGGCGGGCCTGGCGCGGCGCGCATCAATCAGCTCACGACATTCTTTGAACTGCCGGACGGCGAACATTGCTTCTCCGCCTGGCTGCGCATGTTGCTCGAAGACCTCTTCGTCATCGACGCGCCGACGCTGTGGCGTCAGCGCGCGCGCAATGGTTCGCTCGTCGCGCTGCATCCTCTCGACGGCGCCACAATCAAGCGCGTGATCGACGACTGGGGCCGCACGCCGCAGCCCTTTTACGACAATGACGCGCTGGTGCATCCCGTCGCCTATCAGCAGATATTGAAAGGTTACCCCGCCGTCGATTACGCCGCGCGCGACATCCTCTACGCGCCACGCAATCTGCGCACCGGCCGCGTCTATGGCCTCTCGCCGGTCGAACAGATCGTGATGACGGCGAGCATTGCATTGAAGCGCCAGACCTTCACGCTGTCGCATTTCACCGAAGGCAATATTCCCGAAAGCCTTATCGGTGTGCCGGACAGCTGGACGCCGGACCAGATCAAGAATTTCCAGGACTATTGGGACGCCTATTTTACCGGCGATCTCGCCGCGCGCAGACGCGCGAAATTCGTTCCCGGCGGCGTGGCCAAGACCTTCATCCAGACCAAGGAGCCGGAGCTCAAGAATCTCTTCGACGAATGGCTGGCGCGTCTTGTCTGCTACGCTTTCTCGGTGTCGCCGCAGGCCTTCGTCGCGCATATCAATCGCGCCACCGGCGAGACGCAGAAGGAGATGGCCGAAGAAGAAGGCCTCTGGCCGGTGCTCAAATGGATCAAGCGGCTGATCGATCGCGTGCTCATTGAGGACTTCGGCGAGAGCGAGCTTGAGTTCGTCTGGGGCGACGACGCGCAGATCGACGCCGAGCAGCAGCAGCGCATTCTCGTCGGCTATGTCAACGCCGGGATTCTCACGCGCAATGAAGCGCGCGCGAGGCTGGGCGAGGAACCGGTGGGGAATGGCGCCGCAGATGCGCTGGCGGTGACGACGGGCAGCGGCGCGATTGCGCTGGGCGCGGCGGCGCATGACGCGCGCGAGTTGGAGAAGGACCTCGACGCCAATCAGCCGCGCGACTGGCATGGGCGGTTTGGCGAGGGCGGGGGCAACGCGAAGCCGAAGGCAAAGACGCAAGTCGCGCACGACACAACAAGAACGAACGACGCCACGTCCGACGCGGGCGGCGCGATCGCGGACGCAGCGAGAGCAGCCGCTACGCTCGCCGCCCCGGGACTTGTTGGCGCCGAGGCGGCCCGGCGCGCGGTTCAATGGTTAAGCGCGGAGCCGAAGGAGCCGGCGTCTTCGGATAACGCGGCGGATGTGAAACGCTCCCGCGCCACATCCGCCGCGCCCGCGCCTCCGCCAGAGGACGAGCCCGGAAATAGAAAAGAAACGAAGGACATGAAAACTATTCGCCCTTCCGCGGAGGATATTCAGCGACTCATTGATGAACACAGCAATCCAAAAGGCTTGCCTCTAACAACCAATGCAGCGAATGCAATCCTTGATGAAACTCAACCGCAGGGCACAAAAGCCACAATTGTCGGCAAGAACGTCGCCGGTCCCGATATTATTTATGAGGACGCAAACGGCGCCCCTGTGACGAGCGTCGAGGTGAAGACAGCGAAGAACCTGGACGCGGCGGAGGCGGCGACGAAAAGAGCTTTGGACAAGAATAGCGCGCTCGACGTCGTTGCTCTGCAAGCTCCCAAAGACATGGATATTCGCTTCACGGGAAAAATAAGGAATTTGAGTCAAAGTAAGAAAGCCGGAAGATCGATACTGGTTGTTGACCAGGATGGCAAACTTCTGCTCCCTCTGCAACCGTTTCCATGAGGTAAAGTCACCATGCGCACATTAAACATGTTCGGTCGCGATACGTTTGAGATCGTCACGATCGACGACGACGGTCGCCGGGTTCCACCGCTCGAAACATGCGGCGGCCCGAAAATATGGTCGTCCGATCTCGGTGCGTCTTCCCACAAGCTTCTCTATCTTTATCCGGAACATTTGAAGCTGCTGTACGATCGTTTCAAAGCAGCGAATCCAAAGGGAGTCGTCATCGGACCCGAGAACTCCTTCGACGAATATGCTCCGCCAGGACGGACCGAAGCGGAATTGAACAAGCTGGAGGAAGAAAGGAAAATATTCGTCGATCTGTTTTTGACTGATGAAGAACAGGGCTATCCGCATGCGAGAAAATATCTGCCGGAATTGTTCGAACCGGGCATGATCGACAAAATGGCCGCCGATCCTTGGCTAAACGTGCGTTTGCTTGGGCAGGCCGTCAAAGAGGACGCCGTACCTGCGGGGCCGGGCGAGTCAAATCGCTGGTCTCCCGAATGGCGCGCCTATTGCGATAATGTAGTCGCCTCGGGCGAGTATAAATAACGTTCCGGTTGCGACCAACAGCAGCACATATCCCGCTATGTCAACGCCGGCATTCTGACGCGCAATGAAGCGCGTGCGAGGCTTGGCGAAACGCCCGCGCCGGACACGGGCGCCGATGCGCTGATGGTGACGGCGGGAAGCGGCGCGGTCGCGCTCGCCGCGCCGCATGACCCGCGCAAGTTGGAGAAGGCCTACAATCCCGATCAGCCGCGCGACTGGCATGGGCGGTTTGGCGAGGGCGGGGGCAACGCGAAGCCGAAGGCAAAGACGCAAGTCGCGCACGACACAACAAGAACGAACGACGCCGCGTCCGACGCGGGCGGCGCGATCGCGGACGCAGCGAGAGCAGCCGCTACGCTCGCCGCCCCGGGACTTGTTGGCGCCGAGGCGGCCCGGCGCGCGGTGCAATGGTTGAACTCGGAGCGGAAAGAAGACGAAGCGCCGCCTGCTGCCCCACCAAACCCTCAGGCGCCAACCGCTGCGCCCGCGTCGCCCCCGCCGGAGGAGCCGGAAAAGAGGAAGAACGAGCCGGCCGAACCGAAGAGAACTTTCACGGTCCCGGATCGCGAGCCGTCGATTGACAATCCGGAAGACTATAAATTGGGGTGGGATCCAGCTAAAAATAAATTCGTGGCTGAAGAGGTGAAAACCGCTTGGCGGCTGCAGGAAATATTACAGCAGCCGTTGGAACGAAGCGCTATCGGAGGTGATTTCGTCGCACCCGACGGCAAGGTATATGACGCTGTGGGCCCCGTTCCGGACGAGCGCTTCAATATGACTAAATTCGCCAACTCAATTAAGACCCATTTACGAAAATCAGAAATGACTACGGTCATTGATCTGACAGGCATGAAGCCCGATAATATGAGGATAGTTGACGACTATATATCCACCCTTCCTCCTGAGCATCGCGCAAAGATAATAAAGATTGGATTTTGAAGATGGCGTCCATAAACATTAGCGAAGACGAAGGCTGGGTTGGCGCCGCATGGGTGCTTAGGGCCATCGTTAGCCGCCTCCAACAATACGGAGAGTTTCCGAGTCTCGATCAAGATTTCGCGGCGGTGGATGCAGGAGTGCAATATCTCGACCTCAGCGAGCTGAACGAAAGCGAACGCGCGGAACTGCGAAGGGTTGCGCCGCTGATCGTGAGCGAGGTCAAAAATGCTGGGCCGAATATCATAACCGACCCAGCATTTTATCCCGGATTCGTAGCGGCGCTCGAGGAATTCGAACAACTGGTGGCCAGCTCCGCTCTGAAATAGCGTGGCGTGTGACGCTTTATGGTGTCGCACGTGATCTCTCGGAAAGAGCCGGAGCTCAAGAATCTCTTCGACGAATGGCTGGCGCGTCTTGTCTGCTACGCTTTCTCACGCGCAATGAAGCGCGCGCGAGGCTGGGCGAGGAACCGGTGGGGAATGGCGCCGCCGACGCGCTGGCGGTGACGACGGGAAGCGGCGCGGTCGCGCTTGGCGCACCGCGTGATGCGCGCGAGCTGGAGAAGGACTTCAACCCCGATCAGTCGCGCGACTGGGTGGGAGATTTGGCGCGGGCGGCGACAATCGAGCGTCGAACAATATCCAAACCGCGCTGAACGTCGATCCGCATGTGGCCAGTGATGTCGAACCCGGCATAACTCTATCGCAGAGCGCCGGATTCCCAGTTGATCTCGCCGAGCAAGAGCGGAATGGAGGCCATACGATCGAAAGACATGTGGCGAAATCCGAGGATTATTTGATAAGGCGTTCCGAAGCGACGCGCTTCGCTGTTGGACGGTTTGATCGCTGGCAGGCGTTCGGCTCGTTTGCTTCGCTTCAATCGGCCGGAAAACTCGTCAACTCGACCATTGCGGACAATCAAGAAATTGTACGCCAAGTCGTCGCCTCTGAAGATAAAGGCGGCTTACCCGAGGCGGAAGTAGAGAAGGTTTTCGACCAGCCAACAGGTTATGAATCCTATGCTCCAAGCGGTGGAGCGAAATTCAAAATTAGGCCGACATATTCGGTGAAGGTCATCATCCGCCACGATGAAAACATGAAAGGCGGTTACCGCGTCGTCACGAGCTTTCCGTTCAACTCACGATGAGAGAGCAGGCTGATGGATATATATAATCCCCAGGCAATGCCGCGCTACAACCTCGAAATTCCCGAAGAATTCAGGAAGATTTGCCGTAAGCTGTGCCAGGACGAATCTCTTCCGCGTTTCACTTCAAACGAAGATTTAATACAATATCTTGTAGCGAATTTGGATTTGTGCGAGAGAAAAGTGGTTGAGGCTTATATTGTCAGCCTCTTCGCGCTGAATTTAAGCGACCGTGAGCTCTTGCGAGTCATGCAGCTCGCGGGCTCCGACCTCATGATTTCGGGCGAAGAAGGCGTGGTGAAAGAATTTTTTGGCTTGATCTCAAGCGCTCTGGATCCATGAGAGTCGCAGGCGGTTGCTGATCCGGGACGCGTCCACGTAATCGCGCGCGACGCGCGCGAGCCGAAGAAGGGCTTCAACCCCGATCAGCCGCGCGACTGGCGTGGAAGGTTTGGCGCGGGCGGCGGCGAGCCGAAAGCGAAGACGCAAGGCGCGCCGAAAACGCGCCATGCGGATAGAGACGCCGCGCACGGTGAAGCGTTGGCCTTCTCTGGCCCCGATGACACGCATAGCCCGTCGCGCCAGATTGGCGGCGCTGTGGACGCGATCATGGATTGGCTCGATCGGGGCCGAGCCCGGACAGCCCCAACAACGAACGATGTCCATTCCAACAAGGACGAAGCGGCGGACAAGGGCCGGCGCGCGGGCGCGCCAGCAATGCAAACTCCTTCGTCTTCAGCCGCACCGCCAGTGCCGCCGGATGACCCGGAAGACGCGCCACGCAAAGACGACGCCAGCAGCCAAACACCGAGGAAAGCAAGCTACCGGATCGGCGCCTCGGATGGCGGGCCGGGTGTGTGGGCGAAGGTCAACGAGGGCCTCTCGCCCGAAGAGGCCGCCTATCAACAAAAGGCGACTGGCGCCCAGCCGGGCACGGCTTACAACGTTGTAAACCCCAACGCAGCGGCAGGCGTCACGAGTTTCGACGGCTACGATCCAGCGACGAACACGTTGATCGACGCCAAATACTGGAACAAATGGCCGATAGATGAAGAATTCTCATCCCGTTCGGTAATTGAGCAGGCCAGAAATCAGATCAACGCGGCGAAGGGAACGAAGATCGTCTGGAGGATGGCCTCGCCGGAGAAGGCCGAAAAGGTGGGGAGCATTTTATATAGAGAGCGCATTACCGGCATCGACATCGAGGTTTTTCTGCCCTAGGAGCAAGCAATGAGTTTTTCATTCCCAGATGCGATGGTCATTCAAGCCGCCGATTTTGGCCCGGCGATGACGGCGCGGCAGTCGATTCAAAGCGCAAAGAAGATCATGCTCGATCTCGAGACGATGTTGCCCTGGCGGCGCCCATTCGCAGTAAGCGGATGCACCAAGGAAACCAACCGCATGCCGGTCGCGGCGGATCTTTCCGACTTCGACGAAGTGGTGATGCGCGCGCTGCGGAGTTATGACGACGTTCGATATTACAATGAAAATGATCCCGACAATTGGAAGCTCACGCCCGATTCCTATTCTCCCTATGGATTTGGGGAAACATTTTCTGACGTTCACGCGGAAGAAGACTATTGGCGCAGTATTTCCGTCAGCCTTAACGCTTCTGGGCTCAAGAATAACCTATCCTGCGACAATGGGGTTTATTCTATCAGCATCCCGTTTTATGAACCGGGACAAATCAATGCGGCATGGTCGGACCCAGCCGTGGCGCACCGCCTGTTCGACTATTTCATCGACACCTACAATCCGCTAAAATGCACTGTTTACGGGAGCTACCAGATTCTCAAAATTTCACCACAACCAAATTATGCGATTGGATGGCTCAACTATACGAGCGAGGAGAAAGTTGCGGAGATTTTTGCGAGGACGGGAAAAGCCGTTCCCTATCGCGCGGGGACATTGTTGAAACTCGGCGACGATGCTTCGGTCCTGTCCGACCCGAAGATCGACGCGGAACTTAAAGAAATCGGCGAAGCGCTCTGGCTCCCCGGCGTGACGCGTTAGTCGAAATTTCGACTCTCCTTGATCGCTCCAGTTGAATATAAGTCCGCGCCGAGATTGGCGACGCCCCTCACCGCTCCCGCCATAGCCCGTCATTCCTGACGGGTGTCCTATAGAACGCCCCATGGCGGGGCCACCCTTTCCCACAGGTGGGAGAAGGGAAGTCGCCCGTCACCGCAGCGGCGGCGGCTGGCTTTCTCTGACGTGGAAGATCACCATTTCTCGAACAACTGCCCAGGGCTCGCCTCGCGCGGGCCTTTTCTTTTGAAGGACGTCCACGCATGAGCGAACTCAACATGTTCATTCCCCTCGTCAAGGCCGACGCCGCGCGGCGGCTTGTCTATGGCGTCGCCACCGCCGAGACGCCGGACCGCGCCGGCGAGATTTGCGATTACGCGACGACGAAGCCCTATTACGAAAAATGGTCCGCCGATTTTCACAAGGCGAGCGGCGGCAAGTCGCTCGGCAATCTTCGCGCGATGCACGGCAAGGTCGCCGCCGGCCGCGTCGAGGCGATCAGCTTCAACGACGAGGCGAAGCAGATCGAAATCTGCGCGAAGATCGTCGACGACGCCGAATGGGCCAAGGTGGAAGCCGGAGTCTACACCGGCTTTTCGCAGGGCGGCGGTTATGTCAGGCGCTGGACGGACGAGAGCGATCCAGACGTCACGCGATACACCGCCAACCCGACCGAGATTTCTCTCGTCGACATCCCGTGCCTGCCCGCCGCGACCTTCTCGATGATCAAGGTCGACGGCGCTGTCGAGACGATAAACTTCGCGTCGCAAGTCGAACAGGTCTGGATGACAGGCGACGGCGAGACCTTCAAGAAGAAAGCCGACGCCCTCGCCCATGCCAGCGCCGCGCCGATGCTGGGGCTTGTCGCACGCATGGAGAATGGTCTGGCAAAGCGCGAGAAATTCGCGCCCCTTAAGAAAGCGCTGGGCGCGCCGGTTTTCGACGCTGGCGCCGCAATCGCCGCGCTCGAGATTGTGTTCACTCTGCTGCAACAGGAAATCGCAGAAGGCGAACAGGACGAGAATCAGGTCGCCGCGCTGAACGACGCCATCGCGCGGCTGCGGGAATTCATCATTTCCGAAATCGGTGAGGACGACGCGCCCGCCGAGATGGAACTAAACAGCCACAAGGCCCTGCTCGACACGCTGACACCGCGTCTTGAAAAACTCAGCGCGCGCATAGAGGAAATCGGCCGCCAGCCGCTGCCGCCGCCCATGCTCGCGGGGACGCGTGCGGTCGAAAAAGGCGGCGACCAGCGCGTCGACGATCTCGCCAGCGCGCTGGCCAAACTCACAAACGAAGAACGCGCCGCGCTGCTGATCAAGGCCGCGCAGAGCCAGCCGCTGCCGTTGCGTTAAGGCGCCGTTCGACTCCGCACCAAATTCCGCGCCGGGGACGGCGCGCTTCTCCCGCAGGACAACTCCATGACCATTCAACAGACCACGCAGGAAATTCTCGACGCCATTCGCAAATCGCAGAGCGTCGCCATCGCCGATCCGCGCCTCGCCGCGCTGGGGCTCGAAAAGAGCACCTTCTCGCAGCCCTCAAGCGCGACCTCGGGCCTCAACTTCTACGATCTTGAACCCGGCGCCAAATTCCTCGCGCCCGTGCTCACCCCTTTGCGCAACGAGACGCCCCGCGTTTCGGGCAAGGGCGGCATTCAGGCCAACTGGCGCGCGATCACCGGCATCAACGCCACGGGCCTTCGCCTTGGCGTTTCCGGCGGCAACCGCGGCGGCGCGCAAGCGATCAGCACGGCCGATTTCTTCGCCGCCTATAAGGGCATCGGCCTTGAAACCAGCGTCGATTTTGAAGCCGAATACGCCGGCATGGGCTTTGACGACGTGCGCGCCCAGGCGGGTCTGCGAGGCTTGCAGGCCACGATGATCGGCGAGGAGGCGCTGATCCTTGGCGGCAACAACTCGCTGCCGCTCGGCGTAACGCCAACGCCCACGCTCGCCGCAAGCGCCGGCGGGGGCGCGCTCGCCACGGGGACTCTGTCGGTCATTTGCGTCGCGCTCTCGCTCGACGGCTTCATCAACGGATCGGTGGTTAATGGCGTTCAGGCGCAGATTACCCGAACCAATGTCGACGGCTCCAGCGACATTTTCGGCGGCGGCGCGGCGCAGAAATCTGCGGGCGCCACTATCGCCGTCACCGGACCGACAGGCGCCGTCACGGCCAGCGTCGCAACCGTGCGCGGCGCGGTTGGCTACGCCTGGTTCTGGGGTGCGGCCGGCTCCGAAGTCCTCGGCGCGATCAACTCGATCAACTCGCTCTCCATCACAGCGAACGCTGCGGGAACGCAGACAGCAGCGTCGCTGCCTGCGGCCGACTGGTCGAACAACAACCTCATCTTCGACGGGTTGTTGTCCATCGCGTTGAAGCCCGGTTCGGGCGCCTATGTCGCGGCGCAGCCCACAGGCACAGCGGGAATCGGCACGCCTCTTACAGCCGATGGCGCGGGCGGCGTGGTCGAAATCGACGCGGCGCTGAAAAGCATGTGGGACACGATCCGCATGTCGCCGGACACGATCTGGGTGAACAGCCAGGAGGCGCTGAACATCTCGAAGAAGATTCTCGCTGGCGGCTCCAACGCGGCGCAGCGCTTCGTGTTCGACGCACAGCAGAACGCCATCGGCGGCGGCGTGATGGTTCGCAGCTATCTCAACCGCTTCTCGATGAACGGCGGCCAGGTGCTCGACATTCGCGTACACCCGAACATGCCGGCGGGCACGATCCTGATGACCGCGCGCAGCATTCCCTACCCGCTGTCGGGCGTGGGTAATGTGTTCCAGATCAGGACGCGTCGCGACTATTATCAGATCGAATGGCCGCTGCGCACGCGCCGCTACGAATATGGCGTTTATGCCGATCAAGTGCTGCAGCACTTTTTTCCGCCGTCGCTCGCGGTCGTGACCAACATCGCCAACGGATAAACGCGCGCAATCTTCTCTCCCTGCAAGCGGGGAGAGAAGATCGAAACATCCAGCAAGGATCGTCCATGATTTCCATGAAAGCCCCCAAGGGCCTCACCGGCTTTTCGCATGCGGGAAAGCCGCTCATCATCGTCGGCGGCTGCGTCGAGATCGCGCCGGAGTTTGTCGAAGATTTGCTCGCGCATGGCTTCGCCTCCGCGACTCCAGCGCCGCTCGAGCAGAACGCTCGCGCCACGCTGCTGCGCCGTTTCGCCGATGACGCACGCAATTTCGCCGAGACGCTCGGCGACGACGAACTGCATGGCCTGGCTTCGCTGCCATCCAACAAGCGCGACCGCGTGTTCGCCGCCGTTCGCGCTCTCGCCAAGGAAACCGGCGCGGAGTCGGCAAGCAGTGCGCAAGTCGCCTCCGCGAAAACCGCAAGGGAGTAACGTGCATGGCGACCGGCGATCTCGTTCAGCTCGCGGCGGCGAAAGCCTGGCTCGGCGTCACGACCGATAATGATGACGTGCTGCTCGCCACGCTCATCTCGCAAATCAGCCGAGCGATATACAACAGCATCAATCGCTCCTTCGTGCTGCCGCGCAATGTCGTCGAGTCCTACGACGGACTCGGCCGCGACCGGTTGCTTTTGCGCAGCTGGCCGGTGGGCGCGATCACAAGCGTGACCGTCGACGGCATTGCAATTCCCCCCGCGCCCGGCGCGACGCCCTCGGCGGGCTATGTGCTGGAAGCCGGCGACGACAAGCCGCCCGGCGCGATGCAGCAGTTGTTTCTGCGCGGCGCATATCGCTTTTGCAAAGGCAGGCAGAACGTCTCGATCGCCTATCGCGCCGGCTACGAGATTGTCGGCGAGGCGCAGGGCGTTCCGGCGATTGCGCCCTTTACGCTCGTCGCCCAAGCGCCCTATGGCGTTTTTGCGCTCGATACCGGCGTGACATATGCCAACGGCGCGGCGCTGACGCCGGTCGCCGCAAACCCTTCCGTCGGACAATATTCGATAGATCCCACAAGCGGCACATACACATTCGCGGCCACAGATGCGGGCGCGAGTTTGTTGATCTCCTATGGCTATGTGCCGGCGGACCTGTCGCAATGCGCGCTCGAGTGGGTCGCCGAACGCTACCGCTACAAGGATCGCATCGGCATGGCGAGCAAGAGTCTCGGCGGTCAGGAAACCGCCTCTTACCGCCTCGACGCTATACCGGGTTTCGTCGCGCAATCGCTGGCGAACTTCCGTCGCGTGCTCGCCAATTGACGCAAGTCCAGGGACCGCAATGCTCGACGTCGAACTCGCTGGCGCGAACGAACTCGTGCGCCAGATCGCCGCAATGCCGGATGCGATTCGCACCGCGGTTGCGCAAAAGCGCGCGGAGCTAGCGCAGCAACTATTGGACGCCATCAAGGCGAAACTCTCGGGCGAAACGCTCGCCTCCCGGACCGGCGCCTTGCGCGATTCGATCGAGACGAGTTTCGACGTCGAGCTCGAAGCGCGGGTCTTTTCTTCCGGCGATGTCAAATACGCCGCCGCGCAGGAATATGGCTTTGACGGCGAAGAGTTTGTCGCCGCGCACAGCCGCGAAATCAAGCAGGCGTTCGGCAAAGCCATATCCCCCAAAACGATTTTCGTCGCCGCCTTCTCGCGCCACATGCATCTGCCCGAGCGAAGCTACATGCGCTCCTCGCTGGATGAGATGCAGGACGAGATTGCGCAGGGTTTCGCCACGGCGATAAAGGAAGGGCTGGACTCATGAATGTCTCGCGCGAAGCCGTGATGGCGGCGCTTGTCGCAAAATTGCAGGGCGCTGCGTTTTCTGCGCCGGTCAACGGCAAGACGACATTTGCATCGATGTCGCGTCGACTCAAACTCTGGGCCGATACGCCAAAGTCGCAACGCCCTGCACTGTTCCTCACCGAGCACCGCGAGCAGCAGTCCTACCAAAGCGAGGCCTTGCAAGGCAGGACGACGCTTAATGTCGATCTCTTCGTGTATATCGACGCCAGCGACATGAACACCGTGCCGGCGATCTCGCTCAACATCATCATGGACGCGATAGAGACGGCGCTGAAACCTGCGCCAACGGACGATGGTCGACAGACTCTGGGCGGCCTCGTCTCCCATTGCCGCATCGACGGACAGGTCATGAAAGACCCCGGCGACCTCGACGGCGACGGGCTGCTCTGGGTTCCGCTCAAGATCGTCGCGGTGTGAGCGCAGTCGAAAGGCATCGTCGTAGCGAAACGATCCGGCGCTGCGCCTCCCCTTTTTTGAAAGGACCATGGATGACGGAAGAAGCCGCCCAGCAGGCCACAGCGCTTGCGCAAAAGATCGAAGACGAAATCGAACGCTGGTTCGCGGAGACAATTCATAATTCTCCTGTGTCGCGGGCCACCGAGATTTACAACCACGTCCGCGAGGCCGTGGCCCAACTGAAACCGCGCCTCATTGCGCGCATCGGGGAGCTCTAAAACATGTCCAACAACAGTTCGGTCGCCTTCGGCGCCGGCGTGCTCATCGGCACCACAGCCTCGGGTCCACTGCAATTCGGCACATTGCAGGATGTGTCGATCGATTTCAGCTTCTCGATGAAGCAGCTGATGGGCCAATATCAGTTTCCGGTCGCGATCGCGCGCGGCTCCGGCA
Organism: uncultured Alphaproteobacteria bacterium; assembly: GCA_963724845.1. Taxonomy (GTDB): domain Bacteria; phylum Pseudomonadota; class Alphaproteobacteria; order Rhizobiales; family Beijerinckiaceae; genus Methylocystis. Next base: position 671,649 of record CAVRWF010000012.1, on the reverse strand, counting down.
AGGTTTCAGGCAAGGCGAAATTCGCCAATATCGACGGGCCGGTGCTCAACCAGATATTTTTTGGCGACGCGCCGACCACAGGACAAAAGCTGTGGTCCTACAATGAGGCTGCGAGCGTGCCCTCCGCTTCGCCCTACACAGTGAGCGTCGCCAACGCCGCCGCCTTCGACGCCAATCTGGGCGTGGTTTACGCTTCTTCCGGCCTGCAACTGGTCCAGGTCGCAAGCGCGCCGTCCGCGGGACAGTATAGTGTCGCGGCGGGAGTATATACTTTCAACGCCGCCGACGCCGGCAAGGCGGTGCTGGCGACATATAGTTACACGCAGGCGGTCACGGGTTCGAAGGCCGTGATCGCCAACAGGCCGATGGGCGTCGCGCCCACGTTCCAGATCGATTTCTACCAGACGAACCCGAACATCGCGGGCGCGCAATGGTCGCTTCGGCTTTATGCCTGCATGTCGTCAAAACTCGGACTCGCCTCAAAGCTCGAAGCTTTCACCATTCCGGAAATGGACTTCGAAGCCTTCGCCAATGCGGCCAATAATCTCGGCGAGCTGAACACCGCGATCTGACGATCTAGCCATTGACGCATTCGCGCGTCTCCCTCTGCGGGGGGACGCCCGCTCAGAGGAATTCATGAATCCAGATCCAAAAATAGACTGCACGGGCGCGCCCGTCGTCGTTCTCGCGGGACGCGAATGGTTTGTCCCCGTGCTCGCCATGCGCCAGGCGCGCATTGTCGTGCCGGGACTGATGCGTCTGATGCCGGTGCTGCAAGAACTGCAAAGCGGCGAAGTTAGCGCGATGGGGCGACTGAGCGAAGACAATTTCGACTCCATCGTCGCCGTCATTCACGCCGCGCTCACGCGCGCTTATCCCGCGCTCACGCATGATGCGTTTCTCGATCTGCCGATATCGACGCCGGAGCTCGTCGCGGCGCTCGGCGTCGTCACTCGGCAGACCGGCTTTTTCAGGCCGACCAGCGTATCGGAGCAGACCGAGGGGGAAGCGCAAGGGGAGACGCCGGCTCCCCTGAATTCTTCGACCGGCTCATCTCCCATTACTGCCAGTCCAGCGGCGAGCGATGGAGCGACGAGCTAGAGGCGACTCTGACCTTTCCGCGCTATTTCTCGCGGCAGGACTACTGGCGCGAATTTCCACCGACGCACATTCTTCTGCGCGCGATCGCGGTCGGACTGGGCGCTTTCAAGCCACAGGAGCGTGATAAACTGAAGGACGACGCAATGACGACCTTGCGCGCAATGTTTCCAGGCGGAACAATTTAGCGACGCGCGCTCAGCCCGCCTGTTTCTTCACCCATGCAACATATCGGTCCATCCAGTCCTGCAGAAACTTGCGGTTGGAGGGGCCGATGTCGCCGGCTTCGTCAAACAGCCCTTCCTTCACCTGCATGAAAGCCTCGGGCTGACCCAGCGTCGGAGCATCGAGATAAGCGAGTATATTGCGCAGATGCTGCTGCGCCGCCGCCGTGCCTATGACGCCGACGGAGACGCCGATAACCCCCGCAGGCTTGCCGGCGAAAGCGTTCTGGCCATGAGGGCGAGAGGCGTGGTCGATGACGTTCTTCAGCACGCCGGGAACGGAACGGTTATATTCCGGCGTCACAAACAGCAGTCCTTGCGCGGCGAGAATTCCAGCCTTCAGACGCTTGACGGACTCAGCCTGCGCAGCGTCGTCATCCTGGTTGTAAAGCGGCAGATCGCCGATTTGCATTTGCTCGAAGGAAAAGTCTCCAGGCGCCAGCTTCACGATGGCGTTGGCGAACTTGCGATTGAAGGAGTCGCGGCGAAGACTTCCGACCAGGACAGCAATTTTATATTGGCTCATGCGCTTGCCTTTAACGAAACCGAGGTCGGTCCGAGAGGACAAATTCCAATATGGAGCGCGCGCGGCCAAGGGCGACTCGCGTCTGAAGGCGCGCTACGCTTGAGCGACTAATCGCACCCTGCGCCAACACTGCGCCAATCCGTCCAGATGCGCTGCTGAGCCTCCTCCAGCGTGAGCGCGCCGGCGCAGACCGCACGAGCCAGACAGGCTTCCTTGCGATCCTTCGGCTCCGCTTCTTCCCACGGCTGAAGCTCCAGATTGCGCGGGTCCGACGGCGCGCCGCCAAGGCTCAAGGGGATGCGATGGTCAAGTTCGTAGTCGGCGAGTTGTTCTTGCGGAATCTCCAGTTCCTGAATCAGCGCAAGCTTGATGCGCCGGGTGTAGGAGGCTGATGGCCGCACCTGGCGGGTCCAGCCTGGAACGCAAATCGTCGCGTCGATGGTCAGCTGCGTCACCGCCGGGTTGCGCAGAGCATCCACCCGTAAAGGTTGCGCCTGAGCCTGTAAGGCTAAAACTATCATTAAAAACAAGAAAATTGGCATTCCATACCTCTCGTGATCGTCTGCTCGCGCGGGACTTTAGCACGCTTAGGTTGTATTTTGATTAATGCAAACACGAAAAAGCGGCAAACCACTTCCACAGAAGGCGACGGCTCATGGTTGACGAGGTAACGGTCAAATTCGGCGCCGACGTTGGCGAGTTGGAGCAGGGTCTCGCGGATGTGCAGAGCGCGCTGGGCGATCTTGCGCCGCAGCTCAAAAGCCTTTCGGAAGGTCTCTCGGAAGCCGCGCAGAAATCCGCGCCCTTGTCGGGTCAGTTCAAGGATGTTGCGAGCAGCGTCTCCGGCGATCTCGCTAACGCGCTCAAACTCGCCAAAACCCAGATCGAAGGCGAGATCAAGGCGCAGCAGGACGCGCTGGCGATCAAGAAAGTGATCTATGACGGCGAAGCCAATCTCAAGAACATCAGCGAGGAGGAAAAGCTCGACCTTGTGAAGAAGGCGACGCAAGCGGAATACGAGGCGCATCGCGCGCTGTTGCAAAAGGAGGCCGATCTCGAAGGCCAGAGCACGCAGCAAAAGCAGGCGGCGCTGAACAAGATCGCGCAGCTTGACGCGAACCATCAGAAACAAACGCTGCAGCTCGCGTATCAAGCCGCGCAGGAGCAGGCGCAGATCTGGCAGGATCTTTCGAGCCGCATCAGCCAGGGCATGTCCGGCGCGATCATGGGCCTGTTACAGCACACCATGACCTTCCGCGAGGCGGCGCGGCAGATGGCTACGCAGATCACGCAATATTTTGTCAAAATGGGCACGGACTGGATCGCCGGCTACGCCATGACCATAGCACGCAACATCGCGACGCATGTGATGGGCGAACAGACCATGACGGCGGCGACGCAAACCGGGGTGAGCGAGCGCAGCGCCAGCGTCGCGGCGGGCGGCGTCGCTGATATCGCCGCCAAGGCGGCGGCGGCGCTCAAAAGCATCATGGCGTCGTCGGCGGAGGCTTTCGCCGGCGTATTCGGCTTCATGGCGCCCCTGATGGGACCGGCCGCCGCGGGACCTGCGGCGGCGGCGCAGGCGACCGTGGCAGGCATGGCGAGCGTCGCCAGTTTCGACATCGGCGCCTGGAGCATTCCCGAAGATCAGCTCGCGATGGTGCATAAAAACGAACTGGTGATGACCGCGAGCCAGGGCCAAGCCTTCCGTAACGTGCTCGACAACGCCAGCGGCGCCACAGGCGGAGACACGCATGTGCATGCGCCGGTGAATTTTCACGTGCATGCGATGGACTCGCAGGGCGTCACCAACTTCCTGCAAAATAACGGCAAGGAAATCATGCGCGCGGTGGCGAGGCATGTGCAGGACGGCGCGCATCTCGGCCTGCGCGGACTGAATCCGGCATGAAGCCCCAACCCTCTCCCCACGGGGAAAGGGAGTCGCGAGCAACCGCACTGACAACAATTCGAGTCCCGCATGAGCTTCCCCTATATCGGCGCCATAAACCTCATCCCGGCGTCGGGAGAGTTTGTCTATGACCCGGTCGCCTATAGCGGCCGGCAGCCCGGCGGCGCAATGGCGCCGATCAACAGCTATCATGCGCCGGGCGGAACGCGCACCGATGTGATGTATGCGCTTGACCAGTTGCAAGCCGCATTGCCGAATTGCACAAACGTGGCGCTCGTCGTGCAATGGATGGGCGACTCGCTCGACGCCTCGCAATGCAAGGTCTATCCCTCCTCCACCTTTATCGGCGGCGCATTCCAGCCGACCGCCGGCGGAAGCGACTCCTGGCGCGTTTCCGACGTGACGCTGGCGACCGCAGGCCTTATTCCCATCAGCCGCCCTGACGGCGTGCATGCCTCCTATGGCGGCACGCCCTCCGACCAGTCCGTCGTGCGATGTCTGCAGGAGATAAAGCGGCGCGGGCTCAAGGCTTCGCTCTATCTGATGATGAACATGGATGTGGCGGGCCAGCCCTGGCGCGGGCTCGTCACTTACGCCAGTGATATTTCGACTGCGGCGACGACGGCCGTCACAAGCTTCCTGGGCTCTGCGACGACCTGGCAGTTCACTCAGGACTCCGCCAATCTCACCGTGCATTACTCCGGCAATGTACTGGACTTCACCTATCGCCGCTTCGTGCTGCATTACGCCAATCTTGCGGTGATGGCAGGCGGCGTTTCGGTCTTCGCCATCGGCTCCGAGCTGCGCGGACTGGAGGCGATACGCGGCCCCGCCTGGACGCCTGCCGGCTCGACGGATGGAGGCGGCAACGCAGTATGGGATTATCCTTTCGTCGCGGGGCTTGTCGCTCTCGTCAATGATTGCCGCGCGGTGTTCGACGCGGCGGGCTTGACGAAAAACCTGACGGCGCGGGAAAACCTCATCGCCTATTCGGCGGACTGGTCGCAATGGATGGGCGCCCAGCACGCCAGCGTTTCCGGCATATTCCCGCATCTCGACAGTCTCTATGCCTCGCCCAATGTGGATTTTGTGTCGCTGGACAATTACATGCCGCTGTCCGACTGGACCACGGGAACCGGCGGACTCGATGCGCAGAACTGGCGTGCATCCCCGCCGGCTTCGTGGCCCTTGTCCACGCCAAACACGCTCGGCTTCGGGCTCACATCCGCCCCAGACATTCGCGACAAGAATTATCTGAAGGCCAATATCGAAGGCGGCGAAAAGTTTCATTACTGGTACGCGGACTACGCCAGCGCGCCGGCGCTTGATCCAAATGGAACCCTGCAACAGGTGACGGCGCCCCAGGGCGACCGGCTGGCGCAGACGCGTAACGCCTATTACGCCGGCCAGCAATTGCTCGCCTTCAAGCAGTTGCGCTGGTGGTGGAACACTGCGCATCACGCGGTCTATGACGCTGGCGACGGCGCGGGCGTTGCGCCACACGGCCCGCAAACCGAGTGGATTCCGCAATCGAAGAGCATCGGCTTTCTGGAATATGGTTTTCCCACCAGCGACCGCGCGACCAATGAGCCGAATATTTTCTTCGATCCCGCCTCGACCTCCGGCGGCGTTCCCTTCTGGTCGGTGTGGAACGCGGCAAAATCGGCGCCGCTGACGGACAGTTCCATCGCGCTTAGCGCATTGCAGGCCATCCGGGAATATTGGACCAGCGACGGACACAACCAGACTTCCGCCGCCGGCTTGCCGATGATCGCGACCGATCTGATGTTCGCCTGGTGCTGGGACGCGCGGCCGCTGCCGGAATTTCCGCTGCGCACCGACATCTGGAGGGATGGGGTCAATTGGGCCAACGGCCATTGGCTCAATGGCAAGTTTCCGGCGTTGAGCGCGTCCGCGCCTTCTAGCGCGCCGAGTTTTGGTCCCTTTCCAACTTTTCCCGCTCTTCTCGGACAAGGCTGGTCCAGCGTTGTCCGGCCGAAATTCGCAACCCAGACGCATGACCGCGCCTCCGGCAGATCTGCGCGCCGCTCGAAAATGCGTTGGCCGCTCTACGAAATCGAACTGACTTTCGATTTTCTGCGCGGCGACGCGACGCAGGAGTTGCAACAGATTGCGGGTTTCTTCGCCGCGCAGCAAGGTCAGGCGCAACCCTTCTGGCTTGCGCCGCCGGGGCTTGCCGCGATGAGCGGTCAATTGCTTGGAACAGGCGACGGCGCCACGACGACTTTTCCTTTGCTGCGCACGACCGGCGCTTTCACGGAGCCGCTCGCGGGCGCATCCAATGTCAGCGCCGTCTATGTCGCGGGAAGCGCCTTGCCTTCCGCCGCATGGAGCGTCTCGACGGGATATCAACCCACGCTGACGCTGACAAACGCGCCGCCCGCCGGCGCGTCGGTGACGATGGACGCCGGTGCGCTGTGGCTCTGCCGTTTCAATGACGATGCGCTGAGTCTTGAGCAATTCGCCTACAACCTTTTCCGCTCCAAGCGCGTGAAGCTGACCACGGTGAAGTTGTGAGAGGAAGCATTTTTTCGTGAACGCTCCACAAGGCGAGCATCGCTTTCACACAGTCCGCTTGCAGAGCGAAGGCCCAGGCCCCTCACCCTAACTCTCTCCCCGTGAACGGGGAGAGGGGGAGGCCCGCCATCCACGGCGCGACATTGCTAAACGCCGAGCGTACGGCCGCTGGAAAGTATCACCCATGTCTCCACCAAATTTCCCCGCATTCGCAGGCCAGGGCTTCGTGACCAAGACGCCCATCGCCACGACCATTGTCGCGGCGCATGACTCCGGCCGCGAGGTCCGCACCGCGCTTTATGGCGGGCTGTATGAATTCGAGGTCGCTTTCGACGGCCTTGCCTCGGACGGTGCGATGAATCCCGGACTCGGCGCTGCGTCGATGCAAGCTGTCATGGGGCTTTATCTGCAATGTTCCGGCGCGCTCGGAACATTCCTCTATACAGACCCCAATGACAATTCCGCCGTCGATCAGATCATCGCCACAGGCGACGGCGTCACGACGCAATTTCCTTTCAAGCGTCGTATCGGCCTGGCGCTTGAGACGGTTGGATTCGTCACTGGCGTGTCGGGCGTCTTGGTCAACGGCGTCGCGCAACCTTCCGGCTGGTCGCTGGCCGCGCCGAATAGTTTGTCTTTCGCGACGCCCCCGGCGAGCGGCGCGAGCGTCAGCGCATCATTCACCTACGCTTTCGCCTGCCGCTTTCTGGACGACACGCTGGACTTCGAAAATTTCATGCAAAATCTCTGGTCCGCCAAAAGCGTCAAATTCAGGAGCGTGCGGCAATGAAGAAAGCTTCTGCCACGCTCGTCTCCTTCCTCGCACAGGCGAGAGCGGACAAGGACATCACTATCGCCTTTGCGGAATGTTTCACCTTCACGCAGGCGACGGGAACCGTCTTCGCCTACACCAACGCAGACGTCCCCATCAGCTACGCCGGCAGGATTTTCTTAGCCAATGGTCCTCTGGTTTCCGGTCTCAAATACCGCGCCTCGACCGGGCTGAATGTCGATCGGCAGGAAATCGTCATCGCCGCGCGGCCGGGCGATCTCGCCGGCGGCGCGCCCTTTTTGAGCGCGCTGCGCGACGGAGCTTTCGACGGCTGCATATTGCAGCGCGACCGCGTGTTTTTTTCCGATTTTCTCGGCGGGACACTGGTCGATGGCGTGACGCTGTTTCACGGCCGCGTCTCCACCGTCGACGAAGTCGGCCGCACCAAGGCGCGCGTGACCGTCGCCAATGATCTGGTGCTGCTCGACGTGGACATGCCGCGCAACATCTTCGCGCCGACCTGTCTGCACACGCTTTACGATCTTGGTTGCGGCGCGCCAGCCGGCGCATTTTCGACCAATGACGTCGCAGGCGCAGGATCGAGCGCGACGCTGATCAATTTCGCGGGCGCACAGGCCGCGCATGCTCAGGGGTCGCTGATCTTTTCATCGGGCGCCAACGCCGGCCTGCGCTGCGCGATTAAATCCGTGGTTCCCGGCGTCTCGGCGTCGCTGATGTATCCCCTGCCAAACGCGCCCTCCCCAGGCGACGCGCTCACCGCCTTCTGGGGCTGCGATCATACTATGGGAACGTGCCAGGCGAAGTTCGACAATCTCGCAAACTTCCGCGCCTTCCCCTTCGTGCCGCCGCCGCAAATGGCGGTGTGATCCCGTGAACGGGAGAAGGAATCACCCATCGCCCGAGGATTCCCATGCGCAACGCCATCGTCTCCGAGGCGCGATCGTGGATCGGCACGCCCTATCATAATTGCGCGGACATAAAAGGCGTCGGCGTCGATTGCGGCATGTTGCTTTTGCGCGTCTATGTCGATCTTGGTCTCGTCGCGCCGTTCGATCCCCGGCCCTATACGCACGACTGGCACCTGCACCGCGGCGAAGAGCGCTATCTCGACGCGCTTCTGGCGCGTGCGACCAGGGTCGAACGACCCGAGCCCGGCGACGCGATGATGTTTCGCGTCGGTCGTTGTTATTCGCATGGCGGCATCGTCACCGCAGCAGATCCGCTCACCATCGTGCATGCGTCCTACCCCGCCAAAATCGTGCTGGAGGAAGCCGTAATGCAAAACGCGCAGATGTGCGAGCGCATGGATACCGCGCTGTTCGCCAGCATTGTCGAGGTTCTTGCATGAGTTTTCTCGCCGCCAAAAAAGCCTCGCCGCAAAGCGCAATGGTGTGGCCGACGTACACCGGCCTGCAATTGCAAACCTCCGCCAACTCGATGCCCATTCCTTTGCTGTGGGGCATGACGAAGGCGGCGGTGAATATTTTCTTTTACGCGAATTTTCAGGCGCATCCTGTTTTCACGCCGCAACAGCAGACCGGCAAGGGCGGAAACGGCAAGGGCGGCGGCGGCGTCAACTGGCAGTTGACCGGCTGGACTTATTCAGCCGATCTGATGATGGCGCTGTGCGAAGGGCCGATCGCCGGCGTAGCGCAGGTCTGGCGGGGCCAGGCGGTTTATGGCGGCGCATCCTCCACTCTGGGGACAGGCTACGGCGGCTGGACGAGCAGCGCGGCGGGCGGCGTCGTCTCGGGCGGGGCTTCGGGCCTGCCGGCGCTGGGACTGACTCTGTTCAACGGAACGACTCCGCAAGCGACATGGGGCTATCTTGGCGCGAACTATTCCACGCAGGCGCTCCCCTATCCCGGCACGGCCTACGTCTGCGCCGCCAATTTCGGCCTCGGTTCCGACGCCAGCATCGGCACGCTCAATTTCGAGGTTCAAGGTCCGTTTTACGGCACCGGCGCGAATGGACTGGACGCCGACCCCTCGCGGGTGATCGCCGATTTCCTGCTCAATCCGCAATATGGCGTCGGCTTTCCCGGCTCCAGCATTGACGCCACGACCATTTTTGGCGGTGGCGGCGACGCCTCCGTGCAAAGCTGGTGCCGCGCGATGGGCCTTTGCTTCAGCCCATTGCTCAATCAGACCGAAAGCGCGTCGAGCATATTGACACGCTGGCTGCAGCTCCTGAGCATAGCGGCGGTATGGTCGGGCGACAAACTGCGTCTCATTCCCTATGGCGATCAGCCCGTCGCCGGCAATGGCGTCGAATATGTTCCCAATCTCACCCCGGCCTATGCGCTGAGCGACGACGACCTTGTTTTCGCCGCTGGCGAAGACCCGATAAAGGCCTCGCGTCTCGATCCATTCACCCTGCCTAATTTCCAATGGCTGGAGGCGCTCAACCGCACCGGACTCGCGCCCTCGACAACAGGCATATTGGAGGCGCAGGGCGAGCCGGAATATCAGGCGACGCCTATCGCCGCGCGCGACCAGGCGATGATCGAACAATTCGGCCTTCGCGTCGGCTCCACCATCACAGCGCATGAGTTTTGCGATCTCAATGTCGCGGCGGTGGCCGTGCAGACGATTCTGCAACGCGGGCTCTATGTGCGCGCCAACTACAAATTCGCGCTTGGCTGGGAGTTCTGCCTGCTCGATCCCATGGACATCGTGACGCTGACGGACGCCAATCTTGGACTCGCCAGCCAGCTCGTGCGCGTCATCGACATTGAGGAAGACGACAGCGGCATGCTGTCGATCACCGCCGAGGAGCTGACGATCGGCGTCTCCATGCCCGCCGTCAATCCGATCGGCTACAGTGGCGGCAACTCCATCAACACCGCCGTCGCCGCGGACCCGGTCAATGCGCCGCTCATCTTCGAGCCGCCGCCCGCGCTCACAAACAACACCGCGCAAATCTGGCTGGGCGCGTCGGGCGGAAACGGCGGCGTCGCCGATCCAAACTGGGGCGGTTGCACGGTCTGGGCCTCGCTCGACAATGTGTCCTATCAAAAGATCACGACGATCTCGAACCCGATGCGCCAGGGTGTTCTGACCGCGCCGCTGGCGCTGGCGAGCGGTTACGACACCAGCGATACGCTGGCCGTCGATCTCACCGAAAGCGGCGGAACGCTCGCGACATCCACGCAGGCGGCGGCGCTGGCGGGGCAAACGCTTTGCCTCGTCGACAATGAGCTGATCGGTTTCACCAGCGCGACGCCGACGGCGGCCAACAAATACAATCTCGCTGGATTGCCGCGCGGAATGTATGGCTCAAGCCCCGCGATGCATGCGGCCGGCGCGCAATTTGCCCGGCTTGACGGCGCGATTGCGCATTATCCCCTGCCCGCCGATTTCATCGGCAAGACGGTGTATTTCAAATTCCAGAGCTTTAACGTGTTCGGCGGCGGAACTCGAGGACATCTCCACCTGCGCCGTCTACAGCTATGTGCCCAACGGCGACGGCCAAACGAGCCAGATCGTGCTGAACCTGCAACAGGGAATCGCCGAAGACTGGGGCCTCGCCAGCGCAGCCGTCGCGCAAGGCGACGACTGGGGGACGGTGGGGAACCCGTCTTATGTCGCGGTGGATCTGGGGAGCGTGAGCGCCTAGCGGCTGCCTTGTCTTGAAAGCGCGGCCTCAGTCCGCCCCCCGCGCCGCCTTTTTCCGCTCGCGAGACAAGGTGACTGCAGGAAGCGGAGTCGCACAAACGGCGCCGCGATTTCCTTGACGTGATTTCTATTCCACCCGCACAGGGAACCACCCATCATGAGCGTTAAAGTCCAGCTGCGGCGCGATGTCGCCGCCAGTGTCGCCGCCTTCACGGGCGCGCAGGGCGAGGTCATCGTCGACACGACCAACAACCGGCTTGTCGTGCAGGATGGCGCGACGGTAGGCGGCTTTGCGGCGGCGAAGCTTTCCGAGGTGATCACAGCGCGGCGCAGCGCGGTCGCCGACGCCAATTACGCGGTGCTGATCACGGATCGCATTGTCGCCTATTCCAGCCTTACCGCCGCGCGCACGGTGACTCTCCCCGCGGCTTCCGCTTTTCCCGTCGGCGTGCAACTGCTCATTGTCGACGAAAGCGGCGCCTGCTCCGCGACCAACGCCATTTCCATCAGCCGCGCCGGCGCGGACACAATCGGTGGCGCGGCGAGCACCGTGCTCAACGGCGCCTATATGAGCGTCGCGCTGGAGAGCAATGGCGCCAACGCCTGGACATATGCCGCAAGTCCTCCCAACGAGGAGTTCGCGCTGCTTGGCGTTGGAACTGCGCCCGACCCCAGCAACCCGCTATCCGTCTACGCCAACGCCGCCCTGTTCAACGCGGCGGCCGGCGGCGCCAGCGCCGGCAATATGCGGCTTGTCGTCAACAAGGCGAGCGCCGCCAACACGGCTTCCTATCTTTTTCAGGACGGATTCTCCGGACGTGCGGAAGTCGGCCTGACCGGCGACGATCACTTCCATGTGAAAAGCTCGCCCGACGGCTCCTTGTGGCGCGAGTCGATCAATGTCGATCCATCGACGGGCCTCGTATCCTTCCCGAGCGGCATCGGCTCCGGATCGCTAGCAGGCTTTCGCAACCGCTTGCGCAATGCGTCCTTCGCGATCAACCAGCGCGGCGTTTCCGGAACGGTGACGCTGGCGGCGGGCGTCTATGGCCACGACGGCGTAAAGGCGGGCGCAGCCGGCTGCACCTATACATTCGTGACCAGCGGGCTCGACACGACGCTCACCATCACCGCCGGTTCACTCATTCTGCCCATTGAGGCGGCGCTGATCGAAGGCGGCGCCTACGCCGTCTCCAACGCCGGAACGGCGCAGGCGCGCGTATGGCAGGGTACGGGCTACGCCGGCTCCGGCGCCTATGCGAGCGCGCCATTCGCGACGGCGAGCCTCTCCGTAAACGCACAGACCAATCTCGAGTTTTCCACTGGTTCGGTGCTCCGCCCGCAATTCGAGCCGGGCGCCTACGCCACGAGTTTCGAGCGGCGCGGCCCTGCTTTCGAGGCTGCATTTTGCCAGCGTTACTTGTTTGCGACGATGCTGGCCGGCGTGTTCGGCTCCGTTTACAGCGCCAGCGCCATCGTGTTCGGCGTGCAGTTCCCTGTGCAGATGGCCGCGACGCCAATTGTCTCAACGCCGGTGGCGTCGGTGGCGCCGCCGACGGCGACCTATTCGATTTACGCGATGGGAACCGGCTATCTCTCGGCGAGCGGGCTGCACAGCCTCGCCGGCTTTCCGGTTTCGCCTAACGGCGCGCTGCTCGCTCTCGGCTCCTTCTCGGGCCTCACCGTCGGACAAACGGCCTTCATGGTCGCCTCCGCCGTAGCGGCCATGTTTTCCGCCGAGTTTTGATCGGCGCCTGCAAACACTCCTCCTTTAGCGAAAGGCTTTCATCATGTCGGACCAGCTCAACATCAACGGCGCCGCAACGCCCGTGCTTGATCCCGGCAATTACGCGCCTGCGGTCGCAGCCTACAGCCCAACGCCGTCATCGCCCTTCACTGGCCAGCTAAAAATCGCAACGAGCGGCCTCGCCGTCGCGCTGCCGGCGCAGGCGCTGGTCAACGGGATTGTCGTCAAGGCCAAAAGCACGAACGCCGGCAACGGATTTGTCGGCGGTCCAGCAGTGACGACAACCGATGACGGCACGGGCAATGGCTATCGCCTGACGCCCGGGGAAGCCTGGTCAGGCGCCATCGCCAACGCATCCGCGATCTACGTCAATGGAACCGCCGGCGACGTCTATTACTACACGGGGAACTGATAATGACAGCACCTGCCATTCCTCCGAGCGCGCCGTATATTCCCGGACCAAAATTTTTTCCCGGGCTTTCCCTGACGCCTGGCAATAATCAGGGTGCGCTGGTCACAACGCCAACCCTGTCGCTCGCCAACGCGCCGCCCGGTTCGACGCCAACCGCCGTTTCCGCCTCCAATGGCGGCGTTTTGAACGCTGCGAATTTTTCGTTCAAGGGCGGGGCTTACGTCGCTCCCGGCAAGACGCAATATCCCTATTACACCCAAGCCACGCTGCAACAGCCCCCGAACATGACGCTCGGCTATGGCGGCGCCTATATCGAATTTTATTCCGACGCGCCAACGATAAGTTTTTTGCACCCAAGAGCCCAAGCCGCCGCCTCGCGGGTGATCGTCGACGGCGCAGAGATTTTTCGCGTCGAAAGCGGCATTCGCGCGGGGACGGCGCAAGGCGGTTCGACTTCCACCATCACGCTCGACGCGGGCGCGTCGGCGACCAATGGGCTGTATTTTAACAACTGGGTTCACATCACCAGTGGCACAGGCGCGGGACAATATGCGCTCATCACCGGCTATGTCGGCGCCACCAAGGTCGCGACCATTTCGCCCAATTGGACGACGGCGCCCGATGCGACCTCGCTGTTTGAAATCACTGACAGCAGAGCGTTGTGGTCAAACCTCACGCAAACCGGATGGGCGACGTATTTTGCCACCGCCGCATGGAGCGGCGAGCGGCGCATGCGGCATTATCGCATAGAGATCGCCGGCGGGGTTTTCGGGGGGATTTACGTCACCAGCGCGATCGACACGGTAATTCCCTGTCAGGAAGCGAATAACCCGCCGCTTATCGTCGGGGGGACTCCTTCGCCGCCGGAACCGGCTCGGGCATGGGCGGCATCGGCAGTCTTTCGCGCGTGATCGCGGATCAGCTCGGCTGCGAATTGATCAACCTGTCCGTTGGCGGGACGGGCGTGCTCAACAACGGAAGCAATGCTTCCTATACGCTGGCGCAAAGGCTGCTCCCGCCGGTCAATTCATGGTTCCTCACTTGGAACGGCACATCGGGGTCAGGCAATTGGACGCTGACGCAAAACGGCGTCACCACCGCCGGCATTGCCTGGGGCGCTACCCAGGCAACCGTCCAGGCGGCGTGCGACGCGGCGTTTGGAGCAGGCAGTTTTACCGTAATCCAAGGCAATGCGGCTGGCCAACATAACACATGGATTGTCGGCAACGGCTCCAACGGGGCATTTGCTGGCGCCATGACTCTGAACAGCTCCGGCGTTACAGGCGCGATCGACCCCATGACCATCACGCGCTGGCCGGGAGACCTCGCTTTGCACATGCCTTATGACGGCAACGGCAATGCGTTGCCTTTTATCTTCGTTCTCGCGATGGGGCACAACGACACCACAAGCAGCAACCCCGCCTATACGTCAACCGCGGTCATCGCCGCCTATACAAGCCTTGTTCAGGGGCTGGCGACGAAATATCCCAATATGCTGCTGTTTGTCGTGGGCAATATGTATCTGCCGGGCGCCAGCGTTCCGGCGGCGGTGACGACCTGCAACGCGGCGATCCTGGCCGCCTGTCAGGCTGCGCTGCCGAAGATCAACGGACAGTTGCCGTTCATCGACACGATCACAAACTCCTGGTTCACCGGGACCGGCTATGTCGGCGCGCTCGCAGGCAATGGCGACAGCGATGTTTGCTGCTTCACTGACGGCGTCCACCCATCGACAACCGGCCAGTTCGGTTTCGGCGTTCGTATCGCAAACCTTATTGGCGGCCTGTTGCGACAGTGATTTCGCAATCCTCCTGATTCGCGTTTCCGGCGCCGCCTTGTAGCGCCGACCATCCAAGAGCGATCATGAAATTTCGAACCTGCATCCTCGCGGGCGCGCTGGCGCTCGCGTGCCTTGCCGCGCCCGCAAAGGCGGATTGGCTCGGCAATGTGTTTGGAGCGCGCTCCGCAAGATTTGCGGCGGCGCGCTCGCGGCCGCCGCTGCTTGTCGTCGCCTCGCGCTACATCGGGGCGCGGAACTTTACCGGCGTGTCGCGATGGTGCGCGGCGGCGATGCGCCATTGGCTGCATCGCGCCGGCTATCGCGCGCTCGCGAGCAATCGCGCAATGGACTACGCCCGTTATGGACGTCCGGCGACGAGATTGTCGCCGGGCGCCATCCTCGTTTGGCGTCACCATGTCGGCGTCTATGCCGGCAACGGGCTCACCATCTCCGGCAATGGACGCGGACACCGCGTGCATCTCGGGCGTCATTCGCTGCGCGGGCTGATCGCCATGCGCGCGCCGGCTTAACCCGGCGGCGCGAAGCCATGACGCTGCCGCACGATCCTTTGGAGCGCGCGCGCTGGCGACGTTTCGTTATCGCGTGCTGGCTTTCTTCCCGGGACCTCCGACACTCCTGCTTTCAGGCTGTTTGCCTCGGCATGCCGATGACGCGCGCCGACTATCTCGCAATCCTGCGCGCCTATGTCGACGCCAATGACGAGACGCGTTTCATTAGAAGGACAAGCCAATGACTCAATTTTCCGGCGCCGCCCGGCGCATCACGGCGCAGGATGTGGCGCAGGTCGCGCAGCGCCTCGCCTGCGAGGTCCCCGCCCTGCGCGCCGTCATGGCGGTCGAAAGCCGCAACAGCGGCTATGACGCGCAGCGCCGCCCGATCATATTGTTCGAGCCGCATGTGTTTTATCGCGTGCTGGGCGAACCGCAACGCGGCCGCGCGATGCGCGAGGGTCTCGCTTATCCGCGCTGGGGCGAGCGCCCTTATCCGCGCGCCAGCGACGGAAATTACGAGCGCTTGCAGCGCGCCATCGCTATCGACGAAGAGGCGGCCTTTCGCGCCGTTTCCATTGGCCTTGGCCAGATCCTCGGCGAAAACCACGCCGCGGCGGGATATGACTCAGCCGTCGCGATGTTTACGGCCGCGTGCGAGAGCGAGGGAGCGCAGCTTGAGCAGATGGCCAGCTTCATCGAGACGAGCGGACTCAATCGCTATCTCAAGGACAGACAGTGGCGCGCCTTCGCGCTCGGCTACAATGGTCCCGGCGAGAAGCGCAATCATTATGACGCGCTGCTGGCGCGCGCCTATGAGAAGTGGAAGCCGCTCGACAAGCCGCGGGAAGAGCTGACAACGGAAGATCTGCGTCGCGCCGGATCACGCACGATCAAAGGCGCGGATGCGGTGCAAAGCGGTCTTGGCGGGGCTGCCGCGACGCTTGCAGGCGCCGGAGCCCTTGTGTCTCAGGCTCATGACACGCTCACTCAGGCGAGCGACGCCGTGAACAGCGCCTCGACTGCGATTCATTCGGCGCCGGGCGCTTTGCAATGGGCGCAAGCGCATTGGCAAGCGCTGGCGTTCGGCGTCGCCGTCGCGGCGCTGGGCTTTTTCGTCTGGCGCATCTGGTCCGGCGCGCAGGCTGTCGCCGCAGCGCGCGTGGAAGACGCCCGCACCGGCGTCAACGGGAGGTTTTGACGCATGCCTTTTTTTCTCATTCTCCAAACCCTCGTCAAAATCGCGCTGGACGCGGCGCAGACGCGCGCGGGCAATATTGTCATTGTTGCTGCGCTGGCCTTTGGCTGGGGCCATCACAGCGCGAGCAGCGTCTATGAGGCGCGTGAAACGCGGGAGCGCGCGGCCCTTGCCGCTGCAAACGCGGGGGAAGTCGCGCGCGAGCAGGAGGCCGCCCGCGTCATCGCGAGAGACGCCACGGAGCGCGCGCAGAGCGACGCGCTGGCGGCGCGCGCGCTTCAAGCCAAAATCGACGACCTCAAAGCAAAGGATAATCTCGATGTTCCGCCAGCTGCTGCAACGCCCCCCTCGCCTGCGCTTCGCCCCTGCTTTGTCGATAGCGACTTTGCTCGCCGGGTGCGCGACTTCGACGCCAGCGTCCGTGCCCGAAAAGCCAAGGCTGCCCGCGCCGCCGAATGACTTTGGCAAGGCCGTGAGTCTGCCCGCCGCGCGAACGGGCGGCGACCTCAAGGTCTTCGCGCTGGAGAACCGCAAGGCCGCGATCCTCGCCAACCGCCGGCTCGTCGACGACGCCGATTTTTACGCAGATGTGCGGCGCGGCTATGGGGAATGACGCCATGCCTTCGCCAGACTGCTACCGCGACATCGGCGCGATCGGCGCGCGCCTCGATGAAATCGAAAAGGCGCGCATGGAGCGCGAAGCCGCCGTCGAGAAAGCGCGCGCCGAACGCGCCGTGCAGATGGACGCCGTCTTGTCGGGTCTGAACCGCAAGATGGATGCGATCAACAATGAGCGGCAAAGGCTTATCGGCGTCGTCTGGGCGGTCCGGGTCTTGTTCGGCGGCGTCGGCGCCATGGCGATCTATCTTGCGACCAACGGCGTCCCCGGCTGGATCAAGCGCGCGCTGCAATAGCCCGCCCATCGCAAACAATGCAGCCCCGTTCGGCGCAAGGCCGGGCGGGGCTTTCTTGCGTTTGGATATGGGGCTATTCAGCAGTGAAGGCGAGCGGCTCCGCTGTCAAAGGCCAGGCGAGAAAAATGAGAACCATCACCAAATTTTTCAAAAACACGATCATCGGCGGCTTTCTGGTTATCTTGCCGGTGCTGTTGTTATGGGGCGTGTTCGAGCGGGCCCTCGAGATGCTCGTGAAAATCGCGACGCCCATCCTGCATCTCGTTCCCAAAACGCTTTTGTCCGACACCGCCGAACACAGACAGCTCGTCGCCCTCCTTCTGCTCATCTTCGCGTCCTTCGTGCTTGGCGCCTTGCTGCGCGCCGCCCTGTTCCGGCGCATGTTTCGCTGGCTGGAGCGGCGCTCCTTCGACCGCCTTCCCGGATACAAGGTGCTCAGGAGCCTTTTCTCCGAAGCCGCGCAGCCCGAGTCCTACGGTGGATTTCGACCGGCGATGGTGTTGCTGTCGGAAGGGATGCAGCGGCCCGCCTATGTGATCGAGGACCACCAGGACGGCAATTTCACCGTGTTTCTGCCTTCGGCTCCGGCGCCGTTCTCCGGAATGATCCACGTCGTTGCGAGAGATCGGATTGTCTTCCTCGACGTGAAACTGCGGGAACTCGCCGCCAGCATCGCGCAATATGGAGCAGGCCACAAAGAGCTGCTGAAGCACAAACGCGCGCCCGCTGACATGAAGCCGCCCGCTTGAAGAGGCGACGCGCAGTGTAACAAACATCGCCGCCGTCGCCGGCGCGGTCGGCTTTCCATCCGTGATTTCGATTTCGGTCGACAACAGCTCAGCCTTTCGGCACAGATAGCCTCATAGGCGAGTTGAGAAAGGATCGAGAAAATGGTTCGTAATGGATTGCGCAGTTTCATTGTCGCGGCGACGACAATTCTGGCTCTCGGCGACGTGGCCAATGCGGTTCCGATCGCTCCGCTGCCCGCTTCGATCGGCGTCCCGACGACCCTCGCGCGCGCCGCAATAGGACATCGCGGCGGATACCACGGAGGTTATCATGGAGGTTACCACGGCGGGTATCACGGCGGGTATCACGGCGGACATAATGTCTATGTCGGAGGCGGCTGGCGGCGTCCCTATCGTTGGGCTCCGGGCGGAGCCATAGCGGCCGGCGCCGCGATCGGCTTCCTCACCGCAGGAACCGCGTTGGCAATAGCCTCGTCGCAGCCGCCGGCTTCAGGCCTGTGCTGGTATTACACAGACCCGACCCAGCGCGCAGGCTTCTGGGACAATTGTCCACGCTGATTACGAGAAAAGCGGCTGCGGCTTCGCGCCGCGGCCGCAGCTGCGATGAAGGGACACGCCTTGAGCGCCATGATAAAACAGGACGCCGCAGTCACCGACGAAGTCCTCAATGCAATCGCGCATATACCGACGCCCAGCCTTCTGTCTGTCGTCGAACAGAGATTCTTTGAAAAATTGAGCGACCGCGATTTCATGCGCATCGCCGTCCGGCTCGCGCAAAAGAGCTTTGACGAGGGCGGGTGCCCCATTGGCGCGGTGATCGTCGATAACAAGACACGCCAGATCATGGGAAAGGGACACAACACCCTCGTGCAGGAAAACGATCCCTATAACCACGGGGAGACATCGGCGATCAGAGACGCCGGGAGGCGGGATTTCAGCGAGGCCACCCTCTACACCACTCTTAGCCCCTGCGACGTCTGCGCGACGCTGGTCTATATGCGCCAGTTCGACCGGGTTGTCGTCGGGGATGTGACGAACGCAAGCGGCAACGAGGAGTTTCTGCGCAGCAAGGGGGTCAAAGTGGACGTATTGGAGGATCAGGCAGGAGTTGCGCTTTATGCCAGATACCGGCGCGAGCGCCCGGATCTGGATCTTGAAGACTGGCGGGGTCTGGCGGCGGTCCCGCCCGCATAGTCGCGAGAAATACAGCCGCAAGCAATATAGCTCTGCAGAATTCATCTTTTGATTGCGGCAGGCAGCTCTGCCGTAAAGAAGAAAGCGGAAAATTTACCAGACAGATATGAAAAACAATGTCGAGCCTCCTTTCTGACCGGCGATTAATCGAGTTGAAACTTCGGGCCGCAATGGTGTCCTCGTGAATAGGCTCTGATGTGAACAAACAGGAGATGTTATAATGGCGAAGTTCCTCGCTTTCATCCAGGACGATTCCGGCGCCACCGCGATTGAATATGGCCTCATCGCTTCGCTGATCTCGATCGTCGCTATTGCGGCCTTCAAAAGCGTCGGCAGCGGCTTGCAGACGGTCTTCAACCAGATCGCAACAAACCTTATCTGAGCCAGCAACGCGGCGCATACAGCATGTTCCAAAGATTGCGCCTTGGTCGCAGCCCCCTGCGATCTGGCGCGATCGGGGACGCAATTGCGTCGCGCCCGGCTTCAGGGCGTTTGCGTGCAGAAATCTTCCATATGAATATTTTCAGTCATGTAATGGCATAACTGCGGCGGAGGCTTGATGACACCAGCAGATATCATGAGGCCCATCCCGCCCAGAAGCAAAACTGACGCTCCAAACAGGATCGTTATGACCATCGAAAAACTCCACAAATAATCGATAGTATTCGTTGCGAATTTTTTGAGGTTATTCTTCGGTTTCACGCTGAGTTGTGCTATCATTACACTTGTTCCCTCTGAGCGCGGGAAAGCGAGCCGTCCTCGGCGTCCCAAAAGAACTAAGTGGACCTTAAAGGCCGCGGGGCAACTGCCAAGAGAGAAACAATCAGGGATTCCGGCTGCAGGATATTTTCTGCGCCATGATGCATGCTGCGTGTTCCGCCCGCAAGAAGAGTCATGAATTCAATCCCTTAGACGCTTGTTCAAAAAACGCCGAGCACAAGGTTGCTGCATTCGACTTAACTGCGGCGAAACCGGCGTTGACATTCAGTCGACGAGCTTTTTTTCACGGAGTAGAACTGGTGTCTCCAAATCGGAGTGAACCCGGACAAAGGAGCCTTCACCTGTGCACACCGGCAAGAGATCGCGAAAGCGGCAACCATTCCTGAGAGCCGCGCCCTCCTCGCCGATGGAAAAGGAGTTGGCGCAGTTCGCCGGCATGAACGAAGCGGGCGCGCCCTTTGCGCCTGATCCAACTCTGCCTTCGGCGGCCTCCGGCAAGCTGGCGTTTGTGGTGCTCGGGATGCACCGCACCGGCGCAGCGTCGCTCGCCGGGACCCCAGCGAGTTCCAGCCCTGGAGAGCCCGAGTGGCTTGCCCCGGAAAACGCGAGCAGCGAACCTGGCTATTATGAATCCGTCGCGCTTAGGCAGATCAACGACGACATACTCTCGTCGGCTGGCGCGATGTGGGACGACTGGCGCGCTTTAAACAGTTCCTGGTTCTCGTCCGGAGTGGCAAAGCAATTCGAGGAGAAGGCGGTCGCGACCCTCGCCGAGGAGTTAGGGGCGGCGCGCGTCATCATCATCGACGACCCGCGCATCGGCCGATTGATGCCATTTTGGTCCAGGGTCTTCAGTCGTGCCGGCTACGCTGTTCGCGTGATCCTGCCGGTGCGCTCGCCGCTGGAAGTCGCCCGATCTTTCCGACTGCGGGATGGTTTTCCAATCAGCAAGGGCCTGCTGCTTTGGCTTCGCCATGCACTAGACGCAGAAGCATCGAGCCGTGAACTTCCCACTGCTGTCATGGATTGGGCGGACTTCGTGGCCGATTGGCGTTTTCCAACGGCTCGCGAGGACCATGCAATCGGCCTGCCCCGGTCGCAGGTTTCGGATAACGCCGTCACAGAGACCGAGGGCTTCCTCACGCCGAGGTCGAACCACACTGCGGCCATGGATGAATCTCTTATCGTTCATCCCGACGTGAACGAGTGGGTTCGAGACGCATATCACGCGATGAGCACGCTCGTCGCCGATCCGTCTTCCGAGCGCGCGCGACAAACCCTTCATGACGTGAGAGTTGAATTCGAGAAGGCCTCCAGAATTTTCGGCCGGATCCTGGTCGATTTTGAAGAAAATTGGTCGGCGGCCCGCCGGGAAGCCGAGGAGGCGCACTCCAAAAGCGAACAGCTTGCGGTGGAGATTGCCGATAACGCGGCGCGCGCAGAGCCCCTGGCGGCGGCGAAGGACGTCGTCTCCGCCGAGCGTGACGGCCTCACTGCGGAGAGAGACGCCATCGCCGCAGAACGCACCGCCCTCGCCGCGCAACTGGCGACAGCCTGCGCCGAGCGTGACGGCCTCATTGCGGAGAGGGAGGCCCTCGCCGCAGAACGCACCGCCCTCGCCGCGCAACTGGCGACAGCCTGCGCCGAGCGTGACGGCCTCACTGCGGAGAGAAACGCCATCGCCGCAGAACGCGCCGCCCTCGCCGCGCAACTGGCGACAGCCTGCGCCGAGCGTGACGGCCTCACTGCGGAGAGAGACGCCATCGCCGCAGAACGCGCCGCCCTCGCCGCGCAACTGGCGACAGCCTGCGCCGAGCGTGACGGCCTCATTGCGGAGAGGGAGGCCCTCGCCGCAGAACGCACCGCCCTCGCCGCGCAACTGGCGACAGCCTGCGCCGACCGCGACAGCCTCGCAGCGGAGAGCAACACTATCGCCGCAGAACGCGCCGCCCTCGCCGCGCAACTGGCGACCGTTTGCGCCGACCGCGACAGCCTCATTGCGGAGAGGGAGGCCATCGCCGCAGAACACGCCGAGACCACACGGAAATTAACAGCCGCCAACGACGAAGCCCTGATGTCTGCGGCGCAAAAGGCGGATGCGCTGAGCCTCGAGGTGCGTTCTCTGTCCGAGGATAAGGCCAGGCTTTTTTCCGAGAAGGATCGTGCGCAGCATGCCCTTGTTGAGAAAACGGCGCTCCTGTCCTTTGCGAACGCCGCTCTGCGGACTGAACTGCTGAAATTGACTGCGCTTCCAGATTCCCCTCTGAAACAAGGTGGCGCGTTTAGCCCGTTTCGCCAGCTCAGGTACAAAATAGCGTCGCTTTGGGAGTTACGTCGGTTGCATCGAGCAAGATTCGATGAAGACGCCTATTTGAAGCTTTATCCTGACGTCGCTGCTTCGACCACGGGAGCTGCTCTGCATTACGTCACCAGCGGCAGACGAGAAGGACGGGTAGCGGTATTCAGGGCCGAGTCGGAACCGCAATAGCACTCTGTCGCCCGGCCTGTCTCGCGCGCGAAAACCGCTGTGCCTGATCCGCTACGGGCGAGCTATTCCCGGTTTTCTGGAATGGTGACAGCTATCAGCCGTCAACCGCCGACGCAGCGGCGCTTGGGCAACTGGACGCGGAGGCGCCGGAAGCCTAGATTTCCTCGGCCCAAACTCGGGCGCGACCAGGGAGATTTTCATGTTCAAATTGAAGGCGTTCGCCGCGTTCGCGGCCATTTCGCCCCTCGTCTTTTCGGCGCCTGCTTACGCGGGCGCCGCCATCTCGGCCTGGGTCTCCGGCGCGGGACAGGATATTTCCAGTTGCGGGCCGATGGCCTCGCCTTGCCGCACCTTTCAATATGCGCATGACAATGTTCTCGGATCCAGTGGCGGCGATATTCTCGTTCGCGACTCTGGCTCGTTCGGTCCCTTGGCCATCACCAAAGCAGTGTCGGTCATCAACGACGGCGTGGGCACTGCGGGAACGGGAGCGCCGAGCGGCCAGATTGCGATCTCCGTAAACACCAGTGGCAATGTGCTGCTGAAAGGACTGACCATCGAAGGAAACGGCGAAGCCTATGGCGCCATTAACGTCAGAGCGGCCGCCAATTTGACCGTCACCAACTGCCTTGTGCAAAACTTCACCCAATACGGCATCAGCGTGAATACATTTTCCGGGACGCTGAAGTTTTTGATCGCGGACACTATCGTCCAGAACAACGGCGTCTATGGCGTCTATGTATATACTTATGCAGGCGTCGTGCAGGGCAATATCAACAACGCCAAGCTCCTCAATAACGGGGCCGGAGTGGAGGCGAGCGGAGGAACAACGCAGTTCACAGTTTCAGATACCGTCATTTCCGGCAACGGCACCGGGGTCTATCTGAGCGGCTACTCTACTCAGGCGCTCCTGCGCCGCTCCACCATCACCTGGAACGGCAGCGGTTATTACACCACCCAGGCCTTGCTGCAGAGCTATCAGGACAACAGCATCATCAACAACGGTAGCAACACCGGGACGCTGCAGCCGATCTCAAGCAATTGACGCTTGGTCCGGGCCCGTCCCGCCCACAAATGCGACCTGCAATCCCAGGGCGTCGGTGGCGCATGGGATGGCAGTTCATATAGCTGCCTGAAATAGCGGACGCCGGAGCGACTCCACCTGCTAATTGTGCTTGCCCAGCAATGACCGAGCTGGATCCAGAAAGATGCGATCGACAAGACCGCGCTTCCTTGCCGGTCGCTTCTGCAAAACCGCAGTGAATTCATCCCGCGGGCAAGGGGTCTGATAAACCCTTACCGGGTATAGGTCCGTTAACCCCAAATCGAAGAGACGTCGCACGATGGACCGGAAGTTTTTCGGGGTAAATTGCCAAGCGTGGACGTCGACATAGGCGCCATTAGCCCGAGAGAATTCTCTCTCGGCTACGATAGTGCGGGCGCCCATATTAGCAAAATAATCGGGGTCCGAGTGATCCCCTCTCCAGTGACGCATTGAATCGTTGTGAGTGGTCATAGCCAGGTGATTAATCACATTCCGCAAACAATGCGTGGCTCGCTTATTTTGAAACGCGTCCATCACCTGCTCAATCGTGGACGGCTCGATGAAGTGATCGAAGCAGTAGCGCTTGTCGGGAATAATAAGAAAATAGGCGCCATCCCGATCGAGGATGGCGCTGACATTTTGCAAATGACGGACCAGGTTGGGTTGGTGTTCTATACAGTGCGAACTGACAACTGCGGAGAAGCGCTCTTGTACGATCGACAGATCGCCGATCGGCGAAACGAAATCAATGTTCGGAGTTGCTGTAATCGTGTAGCCGACGGAGCGAGCTCTTGCGCTCAGTTCCTCGCCATCGAACAGATCGAAATATTTTACGTTCGCGCCCTCTATAGCCGGACGCGAGAAGGGTCCAATTTCAAGAATTGAATTGGCGTTTTTCACAAGCTCGAGAAGGTTCTCTCGATACGCGGCTTGCGATGCAACGCGCCCCTCGTCGCTACCGTAGTTTTGCCAGTGAGCGAACAGCTTTCGGTCGTTCAGCCGACCGAGGTCCGGGTAGTTCCGACGATAGAGCTCTGCGTCGAACTCTTCGGGCAAAAGCGCATTATTTTCCATAGCGACAATTGGCATTTATTCGCTTTGCGCCCGGACCAACTGCGCAGGGACCCGCAAATGGAGCGCCCTCACGCCGATCAACGACTTCTGGGGACACGCCCGACATGTGGCGTCCAGCTGGCCGGTAAGCAGTTGTCGCCGCAATTCCCGTATCTCCGGTCCATTTAGTGTTGCCGATAACGGACTCCCTGAAATGGAGCCGACAGGGTGAGGCGCGCAGCATGGCCTTATTCCGTCGCCTGAGTCTACCATCACAAACAACCAGGGGTCCAGACAGTTTCGCGTCGCTCCAGTGCGCGTCTACAAGCCCCACGGAAATTCTATGCCTTTAAGGCTCTCGCCGAGGCTCGCTTTTTATCGAACTTCGCGCGAGTTTCAGACGTAGGACTCGTGGCAGATCATGGGTTGATTTGGAACACCTGACCGTAACCGGACGGGCGACCGAAGCTGACCTCGTAGTATGTTGTGCCGTAAATGGCGCCATGCTGGCCGAAAATCAGGCCGCTGTTTGGCAAACCGGCAATCCCCCATATGCTCAAAAATGTCCATGCCGATTGACCTTTGATAGGGGGCATCAGCTTATAGAAACTGCCTTCGTAGGTCTGACCCACCGTCGTGCCATAGAGTGCTCCTTCGGAGTCGAAAATCAGGCCGCCGAGGGTGTAGCCATGAAAAGTATCGAGGTCGCTGAGTGCGCGTATAACGGTCTCATGCCAAGGGGTCGCCCACGCTGTTGGTCCCTCGCTTGGCGGCGACAGCTGATACACCGTGCCGTAGCCAAGTTGGAACCCGCCTTGCGACGTTGTGCCGTAGAGGGAGCCCTTAGTGTCGAAGATCAGGCTACCGTAGGGATGAGCGCCATCGCCATAGAGCTGACCAGAGGGGATTCCTCGAAAACTATAAAGCGCGGTCTTCCGCCACTTCATCGAACCGGCTTCCGGTGGCGCCAGCTGATACACCGTGCCGAGGCCGAAGACGCCTCCCTGCAAAGTCGCGCCGTACAACGCGCCCCGATGGTCGAAGATCAGGCCGCCTTGGGGAACAGCCCCATCCTCGCCTCCCCCAAAATTCCAAAGCACAGTCTTCCGCCACGCTGTTTGACCATTTTCTGGTGGCGTCAACTTGAACACCGTGCCCGCGTTTGTTGTTCCACCCTGAGATGTCACGCCATAGAGTGCGCCCCAAGTATCGGAAACCAGTGGACCTTGGGGAGAAACGCCATCGGCGCCGCCATTGAAAGTCCAGAGCGTTGTTTGCGTCCATGGGGGCTGGCCATTTACCGGCGGCGATAGCTGGAAGATTGTGCCGTAACCATTGCTACTCACGCCATATAATGAGCTTCGTTCGAAGATCAGGCCGCTCTGCGGGCCGAGGACGCTTGCGATTACCGTCTCTGTCCATGCCGTCTGCCCGGTGGCCGGGGGTTTCAACTGGAACACCCCATTCGCCACGACGCCATAAAGCGCCCCCTCGGTATCAGATATCAGCCCGCCTTGCGGATAAGCTCCGTCAGCGTGACCTTGAAACGTATAGAGGATAGTCCCCGGAGGGGGAGGGTGTTGCGCAATGGCCGACCCGCTCACGGCAAGCCATAAGAATGCCAGCGAGCACGAAACGCATGAAGGGCCATCGAGAAAAAGCGTTGGTGATGTTCATGCTCGCCATCCGGCTTAATTTTATCCGTAGTGGAAATCTTAGCTCGCTATGAAACGTCACATTCAGCCGCTCAGGCAACGCCTATTGCGGAGTAGAGCTTTAGAAGAAGTCGCAATTCGCTTGCTCCGCCATTCGCCTCTCGCGATAATGCGCCTTGCATCAAGACGAGGGCTGGCGCCTTCACCAACCTGCTTTCCGGGCAAGGTGGTCATCCACACAAGTGGAGATGTGGTCGGCAACACGGCAACAAAACGGAAATCGCCAGCCTCCCTGTCGATGGTGGAGGCGTGGGCATGTTTGACAAAATCAAAGCGCGTCAGGAAATCGAACAACGCAACCGTTTAAGGGCTGAGGCGCATTTGCCGTTGGTTTCGGTGGCTGAAGAACTTGTCCGTTTGTGAGCAGGTGGCGGTTCAAAAATCCTTTCTGCACGCCTCGCGAATTGCAGACGTAGCGCTCGCGGCAAACGCGCAATCGTGGTTAGGGGGTTATCTCAAAAACCGAGCCGTAGCCCCGTTGGAAGATCGGGCCGCCCCCGGTAAACGTAGTGCCATAAATGGCGCCTCGTGAACCGAAAATCAGGCCGCCGTTTGGAACGCCGTCAGTTCCATACACTGCCAATGACCATGTAGTTTGACCTTGTGAGGGCGGCGACAGCTTGAACACCGTACCGTCGTTGACGTCGCCCGCTGTCGTGCCATAGAGGGAGCCTTGAGTGTCGAAAATCAGGCCGCCGAGTGCGTAACCATGATGGGTTTCCACGGGACTGAATATGTGCAGCGTTGTTTCCAGCCACGGGGGCGCGGTCCACTCCTTTTGCCCATCGGGCGGCGGCGTCAGCCGATACACCGTGCCTTCGCCGATTCCATTGGGGGCGAACCCGCCTTGAGACGTAGTGCCGTAGAGTGAGCCTTCAGTGTCGAACACGAGGCTACCGTATGGATAAGCGCCGTCACCCACCAGTTGGCCGGCGGAGACTCCGCGGAAACCATAGAGCACAGTCTTCCGCCATTTCGTCAGGCCTTCTTCTGGCGGCGTCAATTGATACACGGTGCCCACACCGGCCACGCCTCCCTGCGCGGTTGTGCCATACAACGCGCCGTGGTGGTCGAAGACCAGGCCACCTTGGGGAACTGCGCCGTCCGCGCCTCCCGCGAAATTCCAAAGAACGGTCTTTCGCCACGCCGATTGCCCGCTGACTGGCGCCGTCAACTTAAACACTGTACCGCCGCTCGCCAGGCCTCCGTGCAACGTCACGCCATAGAGTGCTCCCCAAGTATCGAACATCAGCGGGCCCATCGGGTGAGCGCCATCCAATCCTCCACTAAAACTCCAGAGAGTGGTTTGCGTCCATGCCGCCCCACCAATTACCGGCGGCGTTAGCTGGAACACCGTGGTAGAGGAGACGCCATAGAGCGACCCTTGGGGACCGAAGATAAGGCTGCCCTGCGTGCCATCGACGCTTGCAATTACTGTTTTTGTCCATTTCGTCTGCCCCACTGCTGGGGGCTTTAGCTGGAATACCTCATTCGACACCGCGCCATAGAGCGCCCCTTCAGTATCGGATATCAGACCGTATTGAGGATACGCCCCGTCGGCGCCTTGAAACGCATAGAGCACGGTCTCCTGCGCAACCCCCAACCCACTCATGGCAAGCCATACGACGCCAGCGAGCACGAAACGCATGAAGGGCCATCGAGATAAAGCGTTGGTGTTGTTCATGTTAGCCATCCGGCCTAATTTTATCCGTAGTGGAAATCTTAGCTCGCTATGAAACGTCACATTCAGCCGCTCAGGCAACGCCTATTGCGGAGTAGAGCTTTAGAAGAAGTCGCAATTCGCTTGCTCCGCCATTCGCCTCTCGCGATAATGCGCCTTGCATCAAGACGAGGGCTGGCGCCTTCACCAACCTGCTTTCCGGGCAAGGTGGTCATCCACGCAAGTGGAGATGTGGTCGGCAACACGGCAACAAAACGGAAATCGCCAGCCTCCCTGTCGATGGTGGAGGCGTGGGCATGTTTGACAAAATCAAAGCGCGTCAGGAAATCGAACAACGCAACCGTTTAAGGGCTGAGGCGCATTTGCCGTTGGTTTCGGTGGCTGAAGAACTTGTCCGTTATGAGAAAACCGCGGCTCAAAAAGAATATCGGGACTTCCTCAGTTCACCGCTGCGCGAACGAGTGAGCCAGAAATTTCTCGATGCGGTTAGGCGTAAGCGCAATGACCCTGAATGGCGTCCATTCGGAATGCTATCCGGGGGCGGTCTTTGGTTTGAACTTCGCGTCAGCAACCGCATGAGGCGGATTTGGCGACGGCGAGATGCAAAAAGAAGTTCCTGATGTCGCCTATGCGGCTACTCTCGCCGCCTTTAGCACCCGGTAAACGCTCGCGACGCCAACACCGAGTTGTTTCGCAATCCCCTCACGGGACACCCCCTGCCGGGCTCTCCACTTTGTCCAAATTTGTATCGCCCATCCCCCATTGATGGACGCGGCCAAGAGAACGCCGTGTGAACAGTCTCCCCCAGAATTCCCCCGCTTTTTAGGGGGATTTCGCTATCTGTTCACATTTTCAGGCTGGGAGACAAAGGAGAGGGCGTCGGAAAAGCTGTTGAATTTATTTGATTTTAATGGTGGGCGGCACAGGGATTGAACCTGTGACCCCTCCCGTGTGAAGGGAGTGCTCTCCCGCTGAGCTAGCCGCCCGCCGCCTTGAAGCGAAGGTCGCCATCGTTTACGTGCGCGCGGGGCGTTTCGTCAAGGGGCGAGGCGAGGGCTGCGCTTCAAGGCGCCGGGTGGCCGTCGCGGCGGCCCTCAACTAATATCCGTTCTCGCCCTGAAGTCGCGGGAGGCTGCTTTTCTCATTCCCTCTGGCGTTGCGCATCTCTGGACTGTGGATTTGCGGCCGCCTCAATGGCGAGGCGCGATCTTCGACAGTCTCGCCGTCGAGGAGCGAGACCGCGCCCTGCGCTTTCGCCTCGAGCGCGACCGTCAGCGCTTTGTGATCGCGCGCGGCGCCCTGCGGCTTATTCTCGGCCGGTATTTGTCGCTGCCAGCGATGGAAATTGCTCTGGCCTATGGCCCCAACGGCAAGCCCTCTCTGGCGGGTCCCGGTCCGCGCTTCAGCGTAGCGCATTGCGAGGATCTGGCGCTTGTCGCTCTGGCGCAGGCGACCGAGCTTGGCGTCGACGTCGAGCGGCTGAACCGGGAGCTTGACGTCGCGCCTTTGATCGCCCACTTCGGCTCGACGCAGGAGCGCGCCGAATTCGCCGCTCTGGGGCCACAGGAGCAGCGCAGCGCGTTCCTCCACTGGTGGACGCGCAAGGAAGCTCTGCTCAAAGCCGTGGGCGGCGGCCTTTCGCTGCCGCTGGACGGATTCGACGTCACGATCGCCCCGGACGACGCCCGCCTCGTCGGAACGCGCATCGGCGAGTTCAACGGCGCATGGTCGTTGCAGGACGTCAGCCCGGCGCCCGGCTATGTCGGCGCCCTGGCGTCTCCCGGCGCAGCGCTGACGATCGAAACGCGACCGTTCCGATTTGACGAAAGCTGATGCGCCCTACCCCAGCAATCCCGTCGCCGCGTCCCACAGTTCGTCGTAATGCGAGATCACGCGGTCGGGCGAGAGCTGCGTCACCGGCGGGTCGCTGTAGCCAAAATCCACCGCCACCACCGGCGCGCCCGCGTTGCGGGCGGTGTCTATGTCGGTCTTTGAGTCCCCGACCATCACGGCGCGGGACGGATCGCCGCCGGCGAGCGCAATGGTCGAGAGCAGCGTGCGGCCGTCGGGCTTGGACATGGCGAAGGTCTCGCGTCCGCAAATCGCCTGAAACATCTGCGCGACCTCTAGCCGCTCCAGAAGCAGCTTGGCCAGGCGTTCGGTCTTGTTGGTGCAGACCGCGAGATTGAACCCGGAATCCTTGAAACGGCCCAGCGCCTGTTGCGCGCCGGGAAAGAGCCGCGTCTCGTCGACGATATGCTGCCGGTAATGATCGAGGAAATCGGCCACCAGCGCGTCGGTGCGCGACGAAGCAAGCGGCGCGCCGCCGGCTGCAAAGCCGCTCTCGATAAGCGCTCGCGCACCCGCTCCCACCATCACGCGCGCGACGTCATTGGTGTGCGGCGGCAGGCCTTCGCGCGCCAGCAGCACATTCAGCGTGGCGATGAGATCGGGAGCGGTGTCTGCGAGCGTGCCGTCGAGATCGAAAACGAGAATCGGAGAAAGTGCGGACATGAAAGGACCTTGCGATAGAGCGGCGAGAGCCCTCATCCGACCCCGCTCCGCGGGGCCGCCTTCTCCCGCGGGCGGGAGAAAGAGGAGGCCGCATGATTCGACTTAAATAGCACAGCTTAAGAGATGCGATCCCTTCTCCTGTTTGTGGGAGAAGTCGGCCCTTGTGTCAGCAACGAGTTGGATGAGGGCTTTGCCAAGCCTTGTAACTTGAATGCGCCAACTCGGGATAATAGCCCTCGCGGTGGCGGACGGAAGACGATCCCCCCTAGGGACATCAAGCCCGTGGGTGAGCAAGGGTCTTCGTCCGCCGTTCCATCGAACCCGAACAGTCGCTTGGGCCGCCAGCGTAGCCCGCTTGCGCAGGACGGGCAGGATGGACGCCACCGTTGTCGGCATAGACGTTTCGAAAAGTCAGTTGGATGTACATGTTCGCGGGCGGAACGAAAGTTTTGTCGTTCCGCGCGACGCGGAGGGTCTGGCCGCGCTGATCGAGCGGCTGCGCCCTTTGCGGCCGGGAGCGATCGGTCTGGAGGCCACCGGAGGCTTCGAGACCTTCGTCGCCGCCGGACTGGCGAGCGCCGGACTGCCGGTCGTCGTGATCAATCCGCATGCACGCCTTCGCCAACGCGCTCGGCAAAATAGTCAAGACCGATCCGATCGACGCCGTCGGTGATCGCCCATTTCGTCGAGGCCACGGCCCCGGAAATCCGGCCCCTGCGCGACGTGGAAACGAGGCTTCTGCCGATCTCGTCGCCAAAAGACGCCAGATCGTGGCGATGATCGTCGCCGAGCGGCAACGTGAAATGCACGCGCCGGCGCGGGTCAAAAAGAGCATCCTCCGCCTTCTGAAAGCCCTGCAACGCGAACTCGACAGCCTCGACGGCGACATCGACGAAGCGTTAATGGCTCGCCGATCTGGCGCGAGAAGAAGACCTGCTCGCCTCCGTGCCGGGAATCGGAACCACCATCGCCCGCACGCTGCTCGCCGAGTTGCCGGAGCTCGGAACGCTCGATAGGCGCATAGATCGCCGCCCTCGGGCCTCGCGCCCTGGACGCGACAATCCGGTCAATGGCGCGGCAAAAGCTTCTTCGGCGGCGGCAGAGCCAGCGTGCGCGCCGCGCTTTTCATGGGAGCCATGGTCGCTCGCGCGATAAATCCAGCCCTCAAGACGTTTCGCGACAAACTCGTCGCCGCCGGAAAGCCAAAGCTCGTCGCGATCATCGCCACGGCGCGCAAGCTGCTCGTCATCCTCAACGCAATCGCCAGCGACAAAAATCATGGGCCGATCAAACCGCTTGACCGCCAAGACATCGCTCACCCCTTCTCGGGCAGGTTCAGCCTTATATGCAGCTCGCGCAACTGCTTGTTGGTCGCGGGCGACGGCGCGCCCATCAGCGGGTCTTCCGCGCGCTGGTTGAGCGGGAACAAAGTCACCTCGCGCAGATTCTCCTCGCCGGCGAGCAGCATGACGATGCGGTCCACGCCCGGCGCAATGCCGCCATGCGGCGGCGCGCCATACTGGAACGCGCGATACATGCCGCCGAAGCGCTCGATCAGCACGTCCTCGCCATAGCCCGCGATCTCGAAGGCCTTTTTCATCACGTCGGGACGATGGTTTCTGATCGCGCCGGAGGACAGCTCCACGCCATTGCAGACGATGTCATATTGATAGGCGAGAAGGTCGAGCGGGTCCTTGCTCTCCAGCGCCTCCAGCCCGCCTTGCGGCATGGAGAAGGGATTGTGCGAGAAGTCGATCTTCTTGTCTTCCTCGTTGTATTCGTACATCGGGAAATCGACGATCCAGCAGAACTCGAACACGTCGGTTTTCGACAGTCCCAGCTCCGTGCCGATGCGAATGCGCGCCGCGCCCGCGAGTTTCGCGGCCGGGGTTTCTTCGCCGGCGGAGAAGAACACAGCGTCGCCGGCTCTTCACGCCAGCCTGGCGGCGATGATCTCTAACAACTGCGTGCGCGGTATGAATTTGGCTATTGGCCCCTTGCCCACAACATGTCGTAAGGCCTTGTGTTCCTCCGGAGGTTTCCGGTTTGCTGCGCAATTGCCTCTCGAATAGACTCTTTAATTGCGGGGTCGGGCACGTCAGCGCTTTCTTCAAAGATAACATAGCCCAGCCCCGGCGCGCCTTCACCTCGCGCCCAGTCATTAAGTTTGTCGAAAAAGCTGCGCGGCTGCGCGGCTGCGCCCGGCGCCGGTATCGCCCGTACGGTTTTGCCTTTGAAAGCCTTGAAGCTAACTCCATCGTGCGCAAATACTTCCGACACGTCGGCGATGATGAGCGGGTTGCGCAGATCTGGCTTGTCGGAGCCGTATTTCAGCATCGCTTCCTTGAACGGGATGCGCGGGAAAACCTTCGTCACCGGCTTTCCGTTGGAGAACTCTTCGAACAAGCCGCGCAGCACCGGCTCGATGGCCTGAAACACGTCTTCCTGAGTCACAAAACTCATCTCGATGTCGAGCTGGTAGAACTCGCCGGGCGAGCGGTCCGCGCGCGCGTCCTCGTCGCGAAAACACGGCGCGATCTGGAAATAGCGATCGAAGCCGGCGACCATCAGAAGCTGCTTGAACTGCTGCGGCGCCTGCGGCAGCGCGTAGAACTTGCCGGGGTGAAGCCGCGAGGGCACCAGAAAGTCGCGCGCGCCCTCCGGCGATGAAGCAGTCAGGATCGGCGTCTGGAACTCGAAGAAGCCGCCCTGCTTCATGCGCTGGCGCAGGCTGTCGATTATACGCCCGCGCAGCATGATATTGGCGTGCAGCTTCTCGCGGCGCAGGTCGATGAAGCGGTATTTCAGCCGCGTCTCTTCCGGGTAGGGCTGGTCGCCGAACACGGGAACGGGCAATTCGGCGGCGGGGCCGAGCACCTCGATCTCGCGCACATAGACCTCGATCAGGCCCGTGGGCATTTCCGGGTTCTCGGTCCCGGCGGGGCGCATCTTCACCTCGCCGTCGAGCCGCACGACCCATTCCGACCGCAGTTTTTCGGCCTCCTTGAAGGCCGGCGAATTGGGATCGACCACGCATTGCGTCAGACCGTAATGGTCGCGCAGGTCGATGAACAGCACGCCGCCATGGTCGCGGATGCGGTGGCACCAGCCGGAAAGCCGGGTCGAATGCCCGGCGTGGGCCTCGCGGAGTTCTCCGCAATTATGCGAGCGGTAACGGTGCATTTTGAGTTCTTCTTGCTGGAAGGAAAGGCGGCGCGGGGCCGGCCCCGCTTTGGCGCGGAAAAGCGCATAAGCGGGGCGCGTCTGTCAAGGCGGGGGGGAGCGGAGGGTCCATGCGTTGAGCAGCTTTTGACCGAGGCCGCGATGGAGCGATGGCGCTGGAGTTTGAGGAGGCCCCTTGAAACCTCAACTGATTATATCTATCTTCTCGTGATATGATATGTAAGGAAAAGTCCTTTATCCGACGAACACACGCTCGAATTTTTGTTGGCGTTCAATGGACGCCTGCACCATCTCGAAAAAGGCTATTGGCTTAAATTCGAGATTGCGCGCGTGGAGCCGACGCCGGAGCGTCCCCATGGATTGCGCTACGCCTTCACCTTGCATGATCCGGATGGCGACCGGCTTGTCGGTTTTGACAATGCCCACAGCGTGCGGCCATTGGGTTCGCGCTTTCGTCGGGCCAGCGACGAACACGACCATTGGCATCGCAGCGGCGACGATCCGGGGCGACCGTATGCGTTCGCGACCGCCGACCAGTTGCTTGCGGATTTCTTCGCCGAGGTGCGGCGGGTTTTGGACGAACGCGGAATCAGCGACGCCGTGGTGAGCGAAAGCGACAGGCAGCGAAAGGACTGAACCATGAAAATACAGCGCATGACCGATCTTGAAATTGAGATGCGGAAGGTCGCACGGGGCGAGATCGCCGCCCCCGCCGACGCGGCTTCGCCAAGCGTGGAGTCAGCCGAGGCGCTTGTCCGGCTGTTGACGCCGGAAAATCGCAGCCTGTTACGCACGATCCGCGACGCCAGACCGCAATCGGTCGCCGAGTTGGCGCGACTGGTCAATCGGGCCGAGCCGAATTTGTTGCGGACGTTGGGGAAGCTGGAAGCCTTCGGGCTTCTGGAGATGAAGACGGTCGACCGCCGCCGCGTGCCAACGCCGGTCATCGGCATGTTGCATCTCGACATCGACCCCTACGCCATGAGCGACAAAATCGAATTCAGCCCGGCGCGCTGAGCGGTATGATGATTGTTGCTATGCGCAAGTTTCGACGGACGGCCAAAGCGGTGACTTCATCCACGCCCGCATGACCGAAGGCCGCGAGCGCGGCGAGGCCCGAGGGGTACAAATGAAGAGGCCGTCAAAAGTCACGGGCCGTCAAAAGAAAAAGGCGATCAACCGCCGCGACCGTGGCGAGGAAACGCTTGCGGAAAATGGCCACAGATATAACGTCAGTGGCTGGACGATTGCGCGGCTTTCGGCATAGAATTCTTTCATGTCGCAAAGAAGTAAGGGGGAATAATGTTCGAAGATGTTTGTTATAAAAAGTCGTATCTAGCAGAAGTTGTTGCTCGCATAGATTTGTTGGCGCCTGTTGAGGCGTTCGAAAAAAATATATCTGGCAAAATACTGAATAAAATAAAGGCTAAATTTCCAATCGCAGAACCGACAGAATCTATAGCTCAGCATTTTGAATTTGCGCCTGATGGTGTGAAACAGAAAGAACTGCGTGGGAAGCAGTGGAATTTCTTCGGCAAGGAACGCGAAAAGCAGCTTACCATTGACTCTGGTGCACTTTATGTAAGGTACACAAAATACAGTAGATTCGAGGATTTGGTAGAGGAGTTCCAATTAGCAGTAAATGCAATTGACCAAGAGCACCCTAATACCTCTGCGAAGAGGTTTGGTCTTAGATATATAAATCAATTTGATATTGGTGAGTTGACCCTTTCTAATTCAAGGAAGTATTTTTCAGAATCTCTGCTGGGAACTCAATCTTTTGGTGCATATGAGCGGCAAACTACTAGGAACTTTCACATAGTTGAGCTGAAGTTTGGCGATATGAACTTGCGGTTCCAATATGGCTTCCCAAATGCGGATTTCCCAGCAATTATAAAGCGCCCAGTGTTTATAATTGATATTGATGCATACTCCGTTTCCGTTATTTCACTTGGTGAGGCGCTTCAAAATATAGAAATAGCTCACGGTCATATACAAAAACTATTCGAAGAGAGTATCACTACTGACCTGAGGAGCGGTATGAATGACTGAGCAGAATCCGTTTGCAGGGAACACTTATGTTCAAGGCTCGTCTTCCACCTCCGCTTCCACGGTATTTTCCCCGGATAAGCAGCAGGCGAAATTGCAGCCGAATGTCGTTGGAACTTCCGACGAAGAATTCGTTGTAGAGCAGAGCCGTTACGGCTCCGGTAAGCCTCGGCGGGTTGTTATTAAAGGAAAGATTTCTAGTGACTAACATTAAGGTGGAAACGAAGCGCAAACGACGCATCGCTCAGGGTGACGTTTTCCGCGACGTTGAATGC
The DNA here is from genome assembly GCA_963724845.1 of uncultured Alphaproteobacteria bacterium. Classification (GTDB taxonomy): domain Bacteria; phylum Pseudomonadota; class Alphaproteobacteria; order Rhizobiales; family Beijerinckiaceae; genus Methylocystis. The sequence continues at coordinate 635,717 of CAVRWF010000012.1, read as the reverse complement.
ATTGAGTATGTCGCCGAGCGACGCGGAATTATCGAAGTCAGTAAAGTTATTTTCCCGCTGGTCGTCGTTCTCACACAGGATTGCGATTTGGAGCAGGATGCAAGGTATAAAAATCCAAAATTAAAAAGACCCTCGACAGATGACAAGCGGTTGCTGTCTGTTCTAGTCGTACCACTTTATAATGCTGAACATGTTGTAACCGGCACCCATCTTGACGATCTAGATATGTCAATGACGGTAATGAGTAGAAAGTCACGGGAGATCGATTTTCTAAAAAATAATGAGAGGCCTCGATATCATTATCTGGATTTTCCTGATCAAATTCCTGTTGTGGCTCAGGTTGCCGACTTCAAGCATTATTTTTCCGCGCACCTGAGTTATCTTGAATCTATCCGCGCGAAAAGATTTGTATGTCGTCTCGGCGATATGTTCAGGGAGCATCTATCTCAAAGATTTGCTGCACATCTTGCGCGTATTGGGCTTCCAGATATTCCGCCTCCGAACGAGGCCGCTCCAACTCCGCCCCCTGCTCCGTCTGGAAAGTAGGCCCCCGCCCCACCCCCCTTCACTTCCTGAAAAACGCGTCCGCCGCCGCGTTGGCGGCCTGTTTCTTCGCTCTCGCGGCCTCGAGTCTCAGGATTTCTCCTCGCAGCGCCTCGATGCGCTCGGCGAGTTCGTCGACCGAGAGCGCGTCCAGCGGCTGGCCGACCACATGGGTCGGCGGGGGACGGGGCTTGTCGTCCGGATCTTCGGCCATTTTTACGGCTCCCTGCCTGCTACAATTGCGCGCGGGCGCTACATGCAAAGTTATGCTAAAGTGTTGACCGGGAAAACCTCCGGTCGACGCCGGAGGTTTAGTTCTTGTATTTAATCCAACAAGCCCTTTCCACGGAGCGCATCATGGCCTTGAATGGCGACCCCCTTTCCCCGATCCCGCATGACATCGGCCATGTGATCGCGCATTTGCGGGGGCGATGGGGCTGGTTCGTGGGCTTTGGCGTGGTCACGCTCATCCTCGGCATAGCCTTGCTTGTCGCCGCCGGTCTCGCGACGCTCATATCGGTCTCCCTGATCGCCGCCTTCATGATCCTCATCGGCGGCGTCGAGATCACGGTCGGCTTCGGGGCGCCAAACTGGCGCAGCGGCATATGGTTCGTGCTGGTCGGCCTCGCCTATATCGTGGCAGCCGCCTTCGTGTTGGCGAACCCGGAACAGGGCGCGATCGGCCTGACCTTGATGCTTGGCGTCGCCTTGCTGGTGACCGGCGTGCTGCGGATCTACTTTGCGACCCGGCTGCCGGACGGCGCCCGGCTTTACGTCGCACTGGCCGGCGTGGTGACGACGCTGCTCGGCATATTCATTCTGGTCGGCTGGCCGGAGAACTCGGCCTATGTGCTCGGCATTTTCCTTGGCGTCGACATGGTGGTCTATGGCGCGAGCTGGGTGCACTTCGGACTGTTCCTGCGCCCGCGCAGCCACAGTCCCGTCCTGCCGCCGCGCGGATAAAGTCAGGGTCGTCAGCGTCCGGCGAACGCCGGTCGTGTTAATTGCGTTAGCGAAAGCGTTGGTGTCGTGAGCCTCCGAGACAAATGCCCTAAGTCCCTCACCCGAATCCTTTCCCCGCTGACCGCGCAAGGGAACGCAGGCCTTAAAACTCTTTCATCGGCGCCGGACACGCGAAGAATGACCAAATGGGCCTATAGTTTCTGTCAGGGCGAAGCCGACGGCGCCGCCTCGATGCGGGAGCTGCTTGGCGGCAAGGGCGCCGGTCTTGCTGAAATGGCCCGGCTCGGCCTGCCGGTCCCGCCCGGCTTCACGCTCACCACCGACGTCTGCGCCTATTTCTACGACCACGACAAGACTCTGCCCGAGGACCTCCCGGAGCAGCTCGAGGCGGCGTTGGCGCGGGTCGGCGCCGTGGCCGGCCATGGTTTCGACGATTCGGACTGGCCGCTGCTGGTTTCCGTGCGCTCGGGCGCACGCGCCTCCATGCCCGGCATGATGGACACGGTGCTCAACCTCGGGCTCAATGACAAGACTGTCGGCGCTCTGGCCAGAAAATGCGGCGACGAGCGTTTCGCCTTCGACTGCTACCGCCGCTTTATCGAAATGTATTCCTGCGTCGTGCTCGGCGTCGAGCACCACGAATTCGAGGAGGCGCTCGACGCCTACAAGGAGCGGCGCGGCGTCACCTTCGACGCGCATCTTCACGCGGAGGACTGGCGCGCCGTCGTCGCGCTCTACAAGGACATTGTGGCGCATCACAAGGGCGCCGACTTTCCGCAGGACCCCCACGCCCAGCTCATGGGGGCGATCAAGGCGGTGTTCTCCTCCTGGATGAACCCACGCGCGCTCGTCTATCGCGAATTGAACAACATCCCCGCTGACTGGGGCACCGCCGTCAATGTGCAGGCGATGGTGTTCGGCAATATGGACGACAACTCCGCAACCGGCGTCGCCTTCTCGCGCAATCCCTCCACCGGCGCGCGCGAGCTTTATGGCGAGTTTCTCATCAACGCCCAGGGCGAGGATGTCGTCGCGGGCCTGCGCACGCCGCAGCCGATCAGCGAGGCCGCGCGCATCGCGGCAAAATCCGGGGCGCTGTCGCTGGAATTGGCGATGCCGCAACTGTTCCACGAGTTCAAGGGCTACGCGGAAAAGCTCGAAGCGCATTACCGCGACATGCAGGACATGGAGTTCACGATCGAGCGCGGCAAATTATGGATGCTGCAAACCCGGGCCGGGAAACGCACCGCGCCCGCCGCGCTGAAAATCGCCGTGGACATGGCCAATGAAGGACTGATCACGCGCGCCGATGCGATTACAAGGATCGATCCTGCTTCGCTCGACCAGTTGCTGCATCCCACCATTGATCCCGAGGCCAAGCGCGCCATACTGACCAGCGGCCTGCCCGCCTCCCCCGGCGCGGCCTATGGCGAGATCGTGTTCGACACGCAGGAGGCCGTCGCGCTGGCCGGCGAAGGCCGCAAGATCATTCTGGTGCGCGTTGAAACCAGCCCCGAGGACATCGCCGGCATGCATGCCGCTGAGGGCATACTGACCGCGCGCGGCGGCATGACCTCGCACGCCGCCGTTGTCGCGCGCGGCATGGGCAAGCCTTGCGTGACGGGCGCGGTGGGGCTGCGGGTGGATTATGACGACCAGAGCTTCTCGGTCATGGGCAGGCGCTTCGCCAAAGGCGAGATGATCACTATCGACGGCTCGGCCGGTCATGTGATCGCCGGCGCCGTGAAAATGCAGCGGCCGGAGCTGACCGGAGAATTCGCGGTGCTGATGGGATGGGCGGACGCGACGCGCCGGCTTCAGATCCGCGCCAACGCCGAGACGCCAGCCGACGCGCGCGCGGCGCGCAACTTCGGCGCGGAAGGCATCGGGCTCGCCCGCACCGAACATATGTTCTTCGAGGGCGAGCGCATCGTGGCGGTGCGCGAGATGATCCTCGCCGACAACGCCGCCGGTCGCCGCGCCGCTCTCGCCAAGCTGCTGCCGATGCAGCGCGACGACTTCAAGGAGCTGTTCGAGATCATGGCCGGCCTGCCGGTGACGATCCGCCTGCTCGATCCGCCGCTGCATGAGTTTCTGCCGCACAGCGACGCCGAGATCGCGAGCGTGGCCAGCGCCATGGGCGCGGACCCCGCCAAGCTGCGCAAGCGCGCGCAGGAGCTTTCCGAATTCAACCCGATGCTGGGTTTTCGCGGCGTGCGTCTCGCCGTGGCATTTCCGGAAATCGCCGACATGCAGGCGCGCGCGATTTTTGAGGCGGCGATAACCGTGGCGATGGAAACCGGCAAGGCGGCGCAAATCGAGATCATGGTTCCGCTGGTCTTCGCCCGCGCCGAGCTGGATCTGGTCAAGGCCTGCGTTGAAGAGACCGCACGCGCCGTCGAGGAGGAGACCGGCATCAGGCCGAACTATCATCTCGGCACGATGATCGAACTGCCGCGCGCTGCGTTGCGCGCCGGCGACATAGCGCATACGGCCGAGTTCCTGTCCTTTGGCACCAATGACCTGACGCAGACGGCGTTGGGCATTTCGCGCGACGACGCGGGCGCGTTTCTCGGCATCTACACGGCCAAGGGCGTTTTGCCCGCCGATCCATTCGTGACGATCGACCAGGAGGGCGTCGGCGAGCTGATCGCCATTGGCTGCGCGAGAGCGCGCGAGGCGCGCCCCGGCATCGCGCTGGGCGTCTGCGGCGAGCACGGCGGCGATCCCGCCTCCATCGCCTTTTTCGAGCAAGTGGGCGTGGATTACGTCTCCTGCTCGCCCTTCCGCGTGCCGATCGCCAGACTCGCGGCGGCGCAGGCGGCTCTGGGCAAGAGGGCTTCGACGGGGACTGCTTGAAACGCGTTCTACCGCCGCCCGAACCCTCTGCTGCCCGGCCGCGGCGAAAATGATTCTAACGACACCCGCATTTTCCTGTTGAGACGCAGCTTCAGTTTGCTCGACGGCGCTTCCGCGGAGCCGGGGGTCACGCCGTAATCGTTAGGTGCAGGGTCGCCACGAAGAAAGAGGCACTGGACATGAATCCATGCGCCGTAGAGTCCCGCCAGCGCGCCAAAGGCCTGGCTGGCGAGAACGCCGATCTGGACGTTTCTCGAGGCGCAGAACCACCATGCCGCGATCGAGACGATCAGGGCGAGAACGTCGAAAAGAAGCGGCCAGCCGGATCTGCCAAAATCGTGACGCCGCTTGGTGATGCTGGCCAGACTGATCCACGCCGTCAGGAAGGCGACAAGCAGCAGCGGCCAGAGATTGTTGAAATGAGCGGCGACCATGTCGGGTTTAGGTTCGTCGTCGATTTCGCCGGGCAGAAAAAAGGGTAACATCAATTGAATGACGACAGACGCAAACCAGAGCGCGAGAAAGACTCTGCGGCCGATGCGCCCCTCAAATGAAAAAAGCAATTTGGCGATATCCACGGTCTCGGTCCTTAACTACATTTCAACCTCGCGCATGTTGCGACGGATAAAGATTCCACCGATACATTGCCGCCGCGTTAAGGTTGCGCCGGCGACAACCATAGATCGCGAAGCTTGCGCCAAAGGCGCGCCTCGCGCCTGTTATGTCGGTCTCAAGCTCGAGGAGTGAAAGATGCTGGATAAAAGCATCAACGAAATGACCAACAGCGCTCTCGTGCGGGAGTGGATGGACAGCCTCGGCGGCAATGTCGCGACAGGCGCATGCAAATTGAAGTCGGTCAAAATATCCAAGAAGGGCGCAAAGCTGACGATCGTGCTCAAAAAGCGCAAGCCGAACGCCGTTCGCGGCTGATTTGAAAGGACTAGCGCCGCTCTGCGCCTGTGATATGTCTTCGGGAAAGGAGACATATAATGGCGGATTACGAGCTGGTTCTTTATCCCTCGCCAAGCGAGGGGAAACCATTTCTTGTCGTTGCTTTCACGCCCAACGGGCCGGCCGTCGCGCAAGTTTTCCCAACACTGAAGGAAGCGGAACAATTTATGATCAGGACCGCGCCAAAGGTGCAAGTAAAGCTCAAAGAACTGGACGAGGCCTATAAATCCTGAAAAAGCTGCGCGGATGGCTCGCTTAGACGGCAGGGCTTGCTTTAATCTTGGTTCGGGCGATTCGTTTCGGGCGCCCAGGGAATCAACCAGAGCGGCTTAGGGCGCATGACGCTGACGACTCCTCCTGCCGGCCTCGTTCCCGAAGATTACGAGCGCATTGAAGCCGCCGTCATGGAGACCGCGCGCGGTCGCTGGTTTCTGATGGAGTTCGCCCGCCGCCAGCACGCCGCTGAAACCGCTAAATTGCTGGAGGCCATCGCCCGGCTCGAACGCAGCCTCGGCGACGCGGCCTCAGCCCGGTATATGGAGCCGGCCGCCGCAGCCTCGGCGACGGATGCGAGCGCGCCAGAACCTGCGGGGACGCTGTCGCCGCCTACCGCGGCTCAGGAGGCGCTGCCGCGGCTCGACCCCCGCCTTATTGCTTTGTCACGGCTGGATCGGCTTTCGCTCGAAAGCAAAATCGCGCTGTTCGGCTGACAGGGTTCTTGGAGCCCCGCGCGCGAGATTGACGCTGTCGAGAAACTGCCGGGCGCTGTTCTCCCATGTGAAGCTCTGCGCGTGGCCGATCGGGATATCGCGATCGATTTCCAGCGCCTCCAGGGCCGCCTTGCGCAGATCCGGGTCCAGCACGCCTGCGCCGCTGGCGCCGACGACATCGAGCGGCCCCGGCGTTGGAAAGGCCGCAACGGGCGCGCCGCAGGCCATCGCCTCCAGCAGCACCATGCCGAATGTGTCAGTGCGGCTGGGAAAAACGAAGACGTCGCAACTTGCATAGAGCTTGGCAAGTTCCACCGCAGTTTGGACTCCCAGAAAACGCGCGTCCGAATATTGCGCTTCGAGCCGGCGGCGCGCGGGGCCATCGCCCGCGATGAGTTTTGTTCCCGGCAGATCGAGCGAGAGAAACGCTTCGAGGTTTTTCTCCACCGCGAGCCGTCCCGCATAGAGAAATATCGGACGCGGAAAGGGTAGTTGCGTCGCGGCGCTGGCGTTGAACGTCAGGTGATCGACCCCGCGCGACCAGCGCAGCATGCGCTTGAAGCCGCGCTCCGAAAGCTCGCGTGAAAGGCTCTGCGTCGACACCATCGTTCCAGCGCCGGCATTGTGGAACCAGCGCAGCGCCGCATAGGTGAGCCCCAGAGGAACGCCGCTACGGGCGTGGATATATTCGGGAAAACGGGTGTGATAGCTCGTGGTGAAGCAACGGCTGTTGCTCAGGCAACAGGCCCGCGCCGCAAGGCCGACGGGTCCCTCGGTGGCGATGTGAACGTGATCATAGCCCGCTTCGAGACGCCGCTTCACGGCGCGCGGCGTCGCGAAGGCGAGGTCGATCTCGCGATATGTCGGCATCGGCATGGAATTGAAATCGCGCGGCGTGACAAAGTCGATTTGTGCGCCAAGCTCACCAGCCGCCGCGGACATGGACTCCAGCGAACGCACCACGCCATTTACCTGCGGACGCCAGGCGTCCGTCGCGATCAGAATACGCATGTTTCAGCTTTCATGAACGACAGCGGACCGCGTCCGCCGTTGCAAGGAGAATGCGCTCCGATGCGGTCATGTCGATGTGCCGGACTTGGCGTCACGCCGCGGCTTTCGAGGTCAGGCGCAGCGGCTGCGGCGCAGGCGCGCGCGCTTCGGCCATGGTCTGCCAGCGCAGAATTTCAAAACTGCCGTCTTCATGCTCCGCGATCGCCGTGCAGCTCTCGACGAAATCGCCGGTGTTGACATACAGCATGTCGTCGATGGTCTTGATCGTGGCGTGATGGATATGACCGCAGATCACGCCATGGACGCCGCGTTTAGCCGCTTCCGCCGCGAGAGTCTTCTCGAAGTCGCCAATGAAATTGACGGCGTTTTTCACCTTCAGTTTCGCCCAGGCGGAGAAGGACCAGTATTCGACGCCGAACAAGCGCCGGATGCGATTGAAATGAGTGTTGAGGAAGATAGCCAGGTCGTAGGCCCAATCGCCGAGAAAGGCGAGCCAACGCGCGTTGCGCACCACGATGTCGAACTGGTCGCCGTGGATGATCAGCATTTTCTTGCCGTCGGCTGTTTCATGCACGTCGGTTCCCAGTACTTCGACGCCGCCAAAGACCAGCCCCGTATAATCGCGCGCAAATTCGTCATGATTGCCCGGCACGTAGATTACGCGCGCGCCCTTGCGCGCCTTGCGCAACAGCTTTTGCACCACATCATTATGCGACTGCGGCCAGTACCACCCGCTTTTCAAGCGCCAGCCGTCGACGATGTTGCCGACGAGATAGATGGTGTCGGCGTCGTTATGGCGCAGGAAATCCAGCAGAAGCTCGGCTTGCGAGCCGCGCGCGCCAAGATGCAGATCGGAGAGAAATAGCGCGCGGTATCTGGTCGCCGCAGGTTCATCCATTGCGAAGTTCCGTCTCTGTCAAGCCATGAGCAAGACATCAGATTCGCATTGCGGGATGATGACAGCGGATCGCAGCGGTTCTTGGCGGGCTCAGCGAGATTTCTTGAGCACGCATGTTCTGCGGGCGATCTGCATTCAAGACAAAAAAGGCGCCTTGATAGCAACGAATTGGCTTCTGTTAGCCTTGTGCTTGCAAATATGGATTAATCCATAATTCTCGACCACGCCAAGTAGCTGTTTAGCCTAAGAAAACGGCTCGACACGGAACAGTACGTATTATTGTGGTCATGCTTATGGCTTATTCTACTTTTCGTATAAAAGCTTAGTTTTATCGGCTTCACATGCGAATGCCGGTAAGGTTTGTGTATGGCTCCTCAGGGAGGTGCGACTCCTATGGACAAGTGCGACCACGAATATTTCTTTGAGCTTGGGTCCGATTTGTTCAAACAAGTTTCGGTGAAGCAAGATCATGCGAATTGCTATATCAACGCCACTCAATATGACGATTTCGGCATTATTCGCAAAGTAGAAAAACATACTGTGCCTCTTCTTGAGATTGTCGAGATGATCCAGTTCCGCTGGGGCATGGAAATCATCACCCGGAGTGGACAAAGACTGGCGATCTGACGCGCCGCCGGGTGGGCAAAAGAAAGGTTCTGCGGAGATTTCCCGCAACAAAGTTCGATATTCCGCACAAATTCGGTTATTACTCCGTCCGGCAGCGGACTGGAGAGGCGGACGCCATGGGCGTCGAAGGGCGTGAAAAGCAGAAGATTCTGGAGGCCGGCGCGCTCGCGTTGTCCGGCCAGCTCGGCGCGACAGTCCAGCGACTGCGCAAGGCCTATAATCTATCGCTGTCTGAGCTTTCGGCGCAGTCGGGCGTCGCCAAGTCGATCATCAGCCAGATCGAGCGCAACGAAACCAATCCAACGCTGGCAACCATCTGGCGGCTGGCGCAAGCGCTCGACGTATCGATCGAACGCGTGCTGCAAACCGCTCACGACGAGCCCTTTTTGGAAAAGGCCACCAAAGCCGATACGCCCATTCTGGTGTCCGACGACGGCAAATGCCGGCTCGCCATCATCGGCTGGATCAAGACGGTGGAGTGGTTGCAGGCGTATGACTTTTCGGCCGACCCCGGCGGCGCGCTGGAGTTGGAGGCGCATCAGCGCGGCTCTGTCGAGAGCCTTTCGGTGCGAGAGGGAGAACTCACCGTCGAGGTCGGCGGCGTCATCGAAAGCGCGAAGGCGGGCGAGACCCTCCGCTACCGCTGCGACCGCCCGCATGTGATCCGCAATCTCGGCCGGACGCCGGCCCAGGCGACCATGGTCTGCATTCTCAAAGCGGCAGTCATGGAGTGACGTTTCTTCCCGGTCGGGAGAGAGAATTGTAACCTGCGCCGGTCATAGTCGGCTTCATGATTCTTCAAGGCCAACAGGCGCAGGACCGCAGCGAGGAGCTGCGTCTTTCCGTTCTGACAGCGGCGATCTACGCCGTCGTCGGCGTGCAGCTTCCTTTCTTCTCGCTCTGGCTCAACTCGCGCGGCCTCAGCGCCACGGAGATCGGCGCCATATTGGGGGCTCCGCCCGCCATTCGCATTCTGTCGACGCTGATCGCCTCGCGTCGCGCGGACCGCACCGGCCGTCACGCCGCAATTCTCGTCTCCTATGCGACGGCGGCGGGATTCGCCTATGTGCTGCTGGGCTTCTTGCATGGCTTTCTGCCCCTTTTCGCGGGCGTCCTGCTGCTGGTCTTTGCTCAAGGTCCGGTCGGCATCCTCGGCGACGGCATCATTCTTGGCGCGGCGCAGCGTCGCCGCGAAACAGGCCGCACCCCGCTGCATTATTCGTTCGTGCGCGGCTGGGGCTCCGTCTCGATCCTTTTCTTCATGCTGACGAGCGGACCAATCGCCAATATGCTGCCGAACTCGGCGCTGGTGTGGCTGCTGACCTCGGTCACTTTCGCGGCGGCGGGCGCGGCTTTCTTCGCCTTGCGCGGGCTCGCCGAGGTCAGCGCGCATGAAGATGCGCGGCCGCCGGCTGAAAAGCTCGCCCGGCCCGCGCTTGTGGCGACGGTAATCATCGCGGCGGCCTTGATCCAAAGCAGCCACGCCTTTGTCGGGGCCTTCGGCTCGCTGCACTGGAAGGCGATGGGACATGACGAAACTTTCGTCTCGCTGGCCTGGTCGGCCTCGCTCGTGACCGAGGTCGCGTTTTTTCTAATGGCCGGGCGCTGGTTTGGCGGCGAAAACCGCGCAATCGCCTTTTTGCTCGCGGGCGGCGTCGCCGCGATCATCCGCTGGCTGACGATGGCGGGGGACCCCGGAACAGTTGGGATATTCGCGGCGCAGGCGCTGCACGGCGTCTCCTGCGCCGCGGTGCAGCTTGGACCGGCCTACCTGCTGGCGACGCTGTGCGGCGCCAGCCGCATCGCGCAGGCGCAGGGATGGCTGGCGGCGGCCAACGCCGCTACAGTCAGCGTCGCGACCTTCGGCTCCGGCATGCTTTACGAGCGTTTCGGCGAAAGCGGCTACCTCGGCATGGCGGCGATGGCGGCGGTGGGGCTGGCGCTGGCCGCAGGCGCAGGTTTCGCGCTGCGCGGCAGGCTGCAAGAGGCTGCGGCCTGAGTTGTCACTTCATGACGACGACGCGCGTGCCAACCTTGACCCGACTATAAAGGTCGACCACATCGCGATTTGTCATGCGGATGCAGCCCGAGGACACCGCCGCGCCGATCGTGTCAGGCTCGTTGGAACCGTGAATGCGATAGTTGCTCGAACCAAGGTAGATCGCGCGTGCGCCCAGCGGATTTTCCATTCCGCCGGCCATATGCCTTGGCAGGTCGGGACGCCGTTTCAGCATTTGCGCCGGCGGGGTCCAGTCGGGCCATTCGCGTTTGCGGCTGACGGTTTTCGCGCCCGACCAGGTGAAGCCGTCGCGCCCGACGCCAACGCCATATTCAATCGCTTCCTTGTCGCTCAGCACGTAATAAAGCCGGCGCTCCTTGGTCGAGACGACCACTGTCCCTTTTTTGAACTCCGGATGGGTCCAGATGACGACCTGTTTGGGAATCGCCTGCTCGCGAAACACATTTATGAAATCGGCGAGCGCGCCGCGGTTCAGCGGATTTTCGAGAGCCTGCGCGCCCGACGTCAGCGACGCTGCGGTCAAGCCCGCAAAAAGCGCAAGCCGCCGGCCGCCCGTAAAAAATCGACAGTCCTTGTGATTCTTTCGCATTCATTCACCCTTTGTCAGCAGACGCTTCTCATTGCAGAATGCGGCTGAAGCAGGGCGCGGCGTTTTGCGTTCACTTTTGTGTCAGAAAATAATTGCCGATCAGATAGCGCATGCCGCGCTCCCAGGTTTCGTCGGTGTTTCCCCTGATGTCGACGCTGTGCGAGAAGAATGGCGCGCCGTCCGCGCGGCTCATGTAGATATTCTCATTGAGGATCAGATTGCTGACCTTCTGCACCGTGCCAAAGGCGGCGATGTCGGCCCCCGCCTCCCGCGCCCAGTCGATCTCGCAGCCATTGCAGCCGGTGATCTTCGAACTTTGCGCGATCTTCCTTTGCAGCGCGTCGGAGAGCGTGACGACCTCATAGCGGCCGGAAGCGTTCAGCATCTCGCGCAGCACCTCGCCGATGCGGATGATGCGCGCTTTCTCGTCCTCGCTTGTCGGCGCGGGCGACGTGTTGATCATCTCGAAGCCGAAGAAGGCGACCTTCAGCTTTTTCTCGTCCGCCTGCGCGGCTGTGAGAAGAAAGAGGGCGATGCAGAGCGATGCGAGATGAAGAGGCTTCATTGAGCGGTCCGTGGTTGGTCCCCTCTCCCCGCAAGCGGGGAGAGGGAGAGTGCACTTCATTTCGAAGGAAGATCATTACCCGTCAGCCCCAGAAAAATTGTCTCGCAAACACCATCGAGATTGTTGAACGCTTCATCGTTGGTCACGCGCAAAATACGATAGCCCGCCTCGGTTAGAAACTGTTGGCGTCTCGCGTCATGGGCGAGTTCATCCCGCGTCGAATGCGTAGCGCCGTCGACTTCGACGATCAGTCTTCTTTCGCGGCAGACGAAATCGACGAAGAAAGGACCGATCGGCTCCTGACGTACGAATTTGCACTCCGCGATCTGGCGGCCGCGTAGCTTGCGCCACAGCGTTTCTTCGGCGGCAGTTTGGTTGCGGCGTAGATCGCGGCTGCGATTTCTCTCAAAAACGCGCAGGCCGCGCATATGTCTTCCCCAATCCAGCTCGCGAAGCCCATCCCCTCTCCCCATTTACGGGGAGAGGGTTAGCGTGAGGGGTTAAGGGCATTATCCCGCAAGTGGATTGCGCCCAACGCGACGCTTGCTGTAAATCACGGACCGCCATTTTCCCCAGGCCCCCCACCCCTGCCCTCTCCCCGCGAGCGGGGAGAGGGAGAGCCCCCTACGGCACCTCTCTCACCGCCCCCTTTGCCGCGCTGGTGGTCATTGCGGCGTAGGCGCGCAGCGCTTTCGACACCTTGCGCTGGCGCGGCGCGGGAACAAAACCTTTGGCCTGCTGCGCCGCGCGGCGCGTGGCGATCTCCGCATCGTTCACCGCAAGCGTGATGCTGCGGTTTGGAATGTCGATCTCGATGCGGTCTCCGGTCTTCACCAGCGCGATCAACCCGCCTTCCGCCGCTTCCGGCGAGACATGGCCAATCGACAGCCCCGAAGTGCCGCCGGAAAAACGCCCGTCCGTGATCAGCGCGCAGACTTTGCCGAGCCCCTTCGATTTCAGATAGCTTGTGGGATAGAGCATCTCCTGCATGCCCGGCCCGCCGCGCGGCCCCTCATAGCGGATCACCACAACGTCGCCTGCGACGACCTCGCCCGTCAAAATGCCGGACACCGCCGCATCCTGGCTTTCATAGACGCGGGCGGAGCCCGAGAATTTCAGAATGCTTTCGTCGACGCCCGCCGTCTTCACGATGCAGCCTTCGAGCGCGAGATTGCCGGTCAGCACCGCAAGGCCGCCATCCTTCGAGAAGGCATGCGCGGCGTCGCGAATGGCGCCGGTGGCGCGGTCGTCGTCGAGCGTGTCGAAACGGCGCTCCTGGCTGAAAGCCACCTGTGTCGGCACGCCGCCGGGCGCAGCGCGGAAAAATTTCTTCGCGGTCTCGCTCGACGTCACGCCGATGTCCCAGCGCGCGATCGCGTCCTTGAGGCTGGCGCTGTGCACGGTCGGCAGATCGCCATGCAACAGTCCGGCGCGATAAAGCTCGCCGAGAATGGAGATGATGCCGCCGGCGCGATGCACGTCCTCGAGATGCACGTCGGGTCGCGAAGGCGCCACCTTGCACAGCACCGGCACGCGGCGGGACAGCCGGTCGATGTCGGCCATGGTGAAGGGAACCTCCGCCTCATGGGCGGCGGCGAGTATATGCAGCACGGTGTTGGTCGAACCGCCCATCGCGATGTCGAGCGTCATCGCATTCTCGAAGGCCTCGAAGGTCGCGATGGAGCGCGGCAGCGCTGAGGCGTCGTCCTGCTCGTACCAGCGCCGCGCGAGATCGACGATGGCGTGGCCCGCTTCGACGAACAGCCGCTCGCGGTCCTTGTGCGTCGCCAGAGTCGTGCCATTGCCGGGCAGCGCGAGTCCAAGAGCTTCGACGAGGCAGTTCATGCTGTTGGCGGTGAACATGCCCGAGCACGAGCCGCAGGTCGGACAGGCGGAGCGCTCGATCGCCGCGACGTCGGCGTCGGAGACTTTGTCGTCGCCGGCGGCGACCATGGCGTCGACGAGATCGAGCGCCTGAGTCTTGCCCCCAAGCACGACCTTGCCCGCCTCCATCGGTCCGCCGGAGACGAAAATCACGGGGATGTTGAGCCGCAGCGAGGCCATCAGCATGCCTGGCGTGATCTTGTCGCAGTTGGAGATGCAGACGATGGCGTCCGCGCAATGCGCGTTGACCATATACTCGACGCTGTCGGCGATGATCTCGCGCGAGGGCAGCGAATAGAGCATGCCGTCATGGCCCATCGCTATGCCGTCGTCGATGGCGATGGTGTCGAACTCCTTGGCGACGCCGCCCGCTTTTTCAATTTCACGCGCGACAAGCTGGCCAAGATTTTGCAGATGCACGTGGCCCGGCACGAATTGCGTGAAGGAATTGGCGACGGCGATGATCGGCTTGCCGAAATCTTCGTCCTTCATGCCCGTGGCGCGCCAAAGGCCTCGCGCGCCCGCCATGTTGCGGCCGTGGGTGGTTGTGCGGGAGCGATAGGGAGGCATGAGCGGTCTCTTCTCGTTGGCGCAAGGCGTTCGCCGCGCAAATAACGTGAAGATGACCTAGCGGAAGGCGCGTCGCCCCGCAACAGCCGGGGCGAGGAAGTTTTCTCGCGCGTGGGCGCAGCCGAAGGCCTGCGCCTTGCTCAGCTTTTGTTCAGGCCGCGCGGCTGTCCAACTCATTGGATGCAGGCTTGATCTCTTCCACGCAGGCAACGATGGCGTCGATCGAGGCGAAGCTCTGGCGGCGCAACAGGCTCACCGGAAATTCGATTCCAAAGGACTCTTCCAGAGCCAGCATCACGCGGATGGCGGCGAAGGGAGTCAGTCCGGCGTCGTAAAGGTCTGCGGTCGACGTAATCTGGTCGACAGGGCTATGCAGACGGCCATGCTGCTCCAGCAACTGGCGGATAATATCTTGCATCACTCCAACTCCATTACATCCGACGCTCGCGCCGGGCACTCCGTACATAGCGCGCTCGCGCATGGATCGATCTTCGACATCGGGGAGAGCTTAGCGCTCAGCGCCTGAACCATGAATGAATTGCCGAAATTTCTACGCAATAATGGTTGCCAAAATCTTTAACGGCGCCACGCGCGCGCCACAATCTCGACGCTGGCTGGGCTGCATAAAGGTCGTTCCGCCGTTGCAATCGCAGTAGTTTTTTGCAAATATGCATCTCATCGAATTTCGGCCTGACGACGTAGACCGGCTTTGGCGACGAAGCCGCTGACGACCTCTCCCAAACTCGATCGACCGGCCCCGCGCACGCGGGCCTTTTCTCCTCTGGAAGTTTGGAGAGACGACACATGGCTACCGGAACCGTCAAGTGGTTCAACGCCCAGAAGGGCTATGGCTTCATTCAGCCCGACGACAGCGATAAGGACGTTTTCGTCCATATCAGCGCCGTAGAGCGCGCCGGCCTGCGCGACCTGCGCGAAGGCCAGAAAGTAAGCTACGAAATCGCTCAGGACCGCCGCACCGGCAAGTCCTCGGCCGACCAGCTCAAGGAAATCTGAGAATAAGCCTTCAGCCGCCTCGCGGAAGCTGTTGTTCAGGGCCGCCGTTCCGGTGGCCCTTTTTATTTGCGGCGGCTTCGCTAAGCGGGAATTGCAGTCGCAGCCAAAGCCCAAAAAGCGCCTGCATTGAATTCCTCAAATTCGCCCGCTTGTTTAGCGACAAGGCGCAGCCTATAAGCCCCGCGTGCCACCGCAGTTTGATCGCCGGCTGAAGCTTCGCTGCGGTTCGCCTGGTCCCCCGTTCATTTCATTTCGATGCGTTTTCTTAACGCGAAAACAGTAACAGTTCGCTCGGAAACGCTTCTCCAAAGGCCACATGCCAACGCTCATTCATCACCCGCTCTGCCCGCATTCGCGTTTCATCCGGCTGATTCTCAACGAATATGGCGTCGAGACTCAGCTGATCGAGGAACGCGCCAACGAG
This sequence comes from uncultured Alphaproteobacteria bacterium, assembly GCA_963724845.1. GTDB lineage: Bacteria > Pseudomonadota > Alphaproteobacteria > Rhizobiales > Beijerinckiaceae > Methylocystis. The sequence continues at coordinate 620,089 of CAVRWF010000012.1, read as the reverse complement.
CGCAATCCCGAGTTTTTGCGGCTCAATCCCGCAGGACGCACGCCGGTTTTCGTCGATGACGACGGAATGGTGGTTCCGGGAGCTTGGGTCATCGCGGAATATCTCGACGAGACGCGCGGCGGCCCGGCGGGCGCGGTGCGGCTGATGCCGCAATCCATGGAGGAGCGCGTCGAGACGCGGCGGCTCATCGACTGGTTCAATGTCAAATTCTTCGACGAAGTGACCAACTGGCTCGTCACCGAGAAGGTCTATAAACGCTTCGCTTCCGCCGCCAATGGCGGCGGCGCCCCCGACATGGACCTGCTGCGGGTCGCACGCGCCAATATCCGGCCGCACCTGCGCTATATCGGCTATCTGACGGGAATACGAAAATGGCTCGCGGGCGACGCCCTGACCTACGCTGATTTCGCGGCCGCCGCGCATCTCTCCTGCGCAGATTATCTGGGCGATGTCCCGTGGGACGAGGACGAAGGCGCGAAGCACTGGTATCAGAGGGTCAAGTCGCGTCCGGCATTCCGGCCCCTTATTGCGGACCGGGCGCCGGGAATGACGCCGGGGCCATATTATGCTGAGCTGGATTTCTAGGCCCCGGCCCTGATCACCCGCTTCGCGGCACAGGAAACTCAAGCGATTGCCCGGCGAGCGCATGAGCCTCAAAGAAGACATCCGCCGAAGGGCGAAGCAACTGGGCTTCGACGCCTGCCGTTTCACGCGTTCCGACTCCGCCCCCCAGGCTGGCGCGCGGCTCTCGCAATGGTTGGCCGACGGCGCGCATGGCGACATGGACTGGATGGCTGGGACTGCGGATCGCCGCGCTGCGCCAAAGGCTTTGTGGCCGCAGGTTCAAAGCATCGTGATGCTTGGCGTCAACTACGGACCGGTGCAAAACCCGCTGGCGGCGCTGGCGCAGTCGGAGCGCGGAGCGATTTCCGTCTACGCCCGCAATCGCGACTATCACGACCTCGTCAAGGGCCGACTGAAGCAGCTCGCCGGCTTTATCGCCGGCCAAAGGTCGGGCGCAGGGCTCAAGGTCTTCGTCGACACCGCGCCGGTGATGGAAAAGCCGCTGGCGCAGGCGGCGGGCCTGGGCTGGCAGGGCAAGCACACCAATCTCGTCTCGCGCGACTTCGGCTCCTGGCTGTTTTTGGGCGCAATCTTCACCGATCTCGAGCTTGCGCCTGATGCGCCGGAAAAGGACCACTGCGGCGTCTGCCGGGCCTGCCTCGACATCTGCCCGACCGGAGCATTTTCCGCGCCGTATCAGCTCGATGCGCGACGCTGCATCTCTTATCTGACCATCGAGCACAAAGGCCAGATTCCGCGAGAGCTCCGCAGGGCCATCGGGAACCGAATCTATGGTTGCGACGATTGCCTCGCCGTATGCCCCTGGAACAAATTCGCCCAGGCGACGCAGGAGGCGAAGCTGACAGCGCGGGCCGAGTTGGAAAATCCGCCGCTGGCCGGTCTTGCGGGGCTGGATGACGCGGGTTTTCGTGTAATGTTCGCGGGCGGCCCGATCAAACGACTCGGCCACAGCCGCTTTCTGCGCAATGTGCTGATCGCGATCGGCAACAGTGGCGAAGAAAATCTCATCCCGTCCGCGATAGCTCTACTTCGCTGGCCTTCCCCGCTGGTGCGAGGCGCAGCGGTCTGGGCGCTGGCGCGACTGCTGCCGCCGCGAAAATTCACCGCGCTCGCGCAAAAATATCGGGCGCTCGAGAGCGATTCCGAGGTCCTTGGCGAGTGGGCAAAAGAGAACACAGTCCGCCGAAAAATGAGAAGCTCCGTTAGTTTACTTATTGCAATGCGCAATCAAAGAAAGGCAAGACAGAACCGAAGGGTTCGTCATGCGCGACGGTAAGCTTGCTTTTGTACGGTCGGATGACCGAAGCCTGAGGCTTGGAAGGGCGTCAGCCTACCAGGGCGATGCGCTCTCGGCCTATGGCGGCTGGCTTGCGCCGACGGTGATCGTCTCGGACGGGCCCTACGGCCTCGGCAAATACCCCGGCGAACCCACCTCCCCCGACGGCCTCGCGGAATGGTACGCGCCCCACGCCGCCGCTTGGGCCAAATACGCAAAACCCGACACAACGCTTTGGTTTTGGAACAGCGAGATTGGCTGGGCCAAGGCTCATTCGGCGCTTGAGCTGAACGGATGGCGTTATGAAGAAACCGTCGTCTGGGACAAGGGCGTCTCGCATATCGCCGGCAATGTGAACTCACGCACCATTCGCGGACTGCCGATCGTCACCGAGATCGCCGTGCGCTACACGCGCCGGGCGACGCTGCGGGCCAAGAACGGAGTGGAAGCGTCCCTGCAGGATTGGCTGCGCGACGAATGGCGTCGTTCCGGCCTCCCGCTTTCGCACAGCAACATGGCCTGCGGCGTCGCAAATGCCGCAACGCGAAAATACCTCACCCGCTGCCATCTCTGGTATTGTCCGCCGGGCGACGCCGTCGTCGCCATGGCCGGCTGGTGCGAGCGCTTTGGAGCCAAAACCGCGCGCCCCTATTTTTCCCTCAACGGCGTCCATCCGCCGACCGCAGTCCAATGGGACCGGTTGCGCGCCAAGTGGACCCACGTCCATGCGCTCACCAATGTCTGGCGCGAGCCGCCGGCGCGCGGCGCGGAGCGTATCGAGCATCCACGCCGCGCGGGAGCGCTGCACGCCAATCAAAAGCCGCTGACCCTGATGACGCGGCAAATTCTCGCCTCCAGCGACGCGGACAACGTGGTCTGGGAGCCGTTCGGCGGGCTGATGTCGGCCAGCGTCGCCGCCCTGCGGACTGGCCGGATCGCCCACGCGGCCGAGATCGACGCCGACTATTTCGCGGCCGGAGCCGCTCGTCTGCGGGCTGAACTCGGGCAAGCCCCGATGAGGGCCGCGTCATGAGGCAGCCGACGAATTCGCTTGCGCGATCTATATGTTTATGGAGCGCTCCCAGCCCTTCGCCGCCGCTTTGCCGTTTGTTGACTGCGCCATGATTTCTTCCGCTCGCCGCGCCACCGACAATCCCGCCGAAGCGGCCTCCGGGCTGCTGACGCGGATTGGCGTGTTCTTGCTGTTCATGGTTTCCCTGCTGGCGCCAATTCTCGCCGGCCAGACGATCTATATTTTGTTGCCGGTCGGCGCGGCGCTGCTGCTCACCGGGGCCACCGTTTCGCCCGAAACCGGCGAAAAAACCAAATCGCTGCGCGAACTGCTGGCCAAACCGCCGGTGCTCGGCGCGCTGTTCATCGTGGCGCTGACGGGCCTGTCGCTCAGCTGGACGCCTTTTGCGTCGCAGTCGATCGAGCGTTTCCTCAAAGACAGCGCGACTCTGGCGCTCGTCGCCATCGCCGCCGGTTTCTTGCCCGCGCGGACCCGCACCTGCAATCTCAATCTCCTGCCCATGGGCGTCGCCGCCGCGGCGGTGTCTTTGGCGGCGGCGGGCGCCGTAAGCGTTTACGCGCACAAGCAGCTGACGCTGGAAGAGATTGTCGACGGCAATGCGCTGGCGCGATCGGGCGTCGGACTGGCCTTGCTCATGTGGCCGGCGGCTGGGGCGCTGGCGGTGCGGGGAAGATGGTATTTCGCCGCCGCTCTGACCGTCGTCTCGGCCGCCGCCGTGCTCCTGTCGGGCGCGCCCAATGTCACGCCAGCGTTGCTCTGCGCCGCCGCCGTCTTCGCCTTTTCTTATGGGCGAGCCCGCCGCGTCGCGGGAGTTTTGGGCTATATCGCCGCCGCCGTCATCGCGCTTGCGCCGGTTTTGGCGTTGTTGACGCATTTTGCCCTGGGCGCCCGAACGCCAGATTTTGCGCGCCCGCTTGCGGTCTGGGGCCAGATGATTGCGAACGACGGGGCGCGCACACTGATCGGACACGGCTTCGGCTCGGCCTTTTACGGACTGTTTGGCGGTTATCTCGATCCCCACACGCCGCGCAGCCTCGTCTTCCAGATCTGGTTCGATCTTGGGGTGCTGGGCGCCGCCGCCTTCGCGGCCATGGCGGCGAAAGCGTTTTCTCGCATCGGCCTGCTGCGCCCGGCGCTCTCGCCTTTCCTGCTGGCGGGCCTTGGCGCGGGACTTATGATCTGTCTGCTTGGACCGGCGGCGGAACAGCTTTGGGCCTTCACGCTGGCGGGGCTCGACGCCATCGCCTATGTTCTGGTCATCAGGGGGCAGTTCCGCAAAAAGCGTCCGCATCTTCCTTCCAACTGGGGCGCCGCGGCGGTCGAGGAATAGCTCCTCCCCCTTCAGTTGCAGAGCAAGAAAGCCCCTGACCGTGACCGACGCCGCTCCCAGCCTGACCTCCTGCGTGACGCCATTCAAGGCGGAAGAGGCGGTGATCGCCGCCGCCTTTGTTGGCGACGCGCCGGCTTTCGCGCTGGCGCATGGCGTTGTGTTGCTGCCGGAGAGCGAAACACGCGTCGTCGCCCATAGCGAAGGCGCCGTGCTGTGCGCAGCGGGCGATGGGCGGCGCATGGTGACGGGGGGCGACGACGGCCGTCTTGTCGCGATCAGCGCCTCGGGCGAAACGACTCTTATCGCGGACGAAAGTTGCAAATGGATCGACGCCGTGGCGCTCCGCGCCGATGGCGCGCTGGCCTGGAGCGCCGGCCGCATGGTTCGCGCGCGCGCCGCCTCCGGCGAAACGAAAACGCTCGAACTGCCTTCCGCATCGCGCGGCCTCGCGTTCATGCCGAAGGGCTATCGGCTCGCCGTGACGCATTACAATGGCGTCAGCCTCTGGTTTCCGGCCGCGGAGGCAAAGCCTGAAACGCTGGAATGGAAAGGCTCGCATCTCGACGTCACCGTGTCTCCCGACGGGCGTTTCGTCATCACGTCGATGCAGGAGAACACCCTGCATGGCTGGCGGCTTTCCGATAACAAGAACATGCGCATGGCCGGTTATCCGGCCAAAACGCGCTCGCTGTCCTGGTCTGCCGACGGCAAATGGCTGGCCACGTCCGGGTCCGACGCCTGCATCCTGTGGCCGTTTCAGGGCAAGGACGGTCCGATGGGCGCTGCGCCGCGGGAATGCGGCGTGCGCGCCGAGGTGCAGGTGACGCGCGTAGCTTTTCACCCCACCGCCTTTGTCGTGGCCGTGGGCTATGAGGATGGAATGGTCCTGCTCTGTCGCATCACCGACGCCTCCGAACTTCTGGTGCGCCGTCCCGACGCGGGCGAACACAGGAAAATCTCCGCGCTGGCATGGGACGCGCGTGGCGCAAGGCTGCTGTTCGGCGCCGAAAACGGCGAAGCAGGCCTGCTGACGCTGCCCGCGGCCTGACGTGGCTGCGCTCGTAAAGCTCCTGTCGATCGCCGGCTCCGACCCTTCCGGCGGCGCGGGCGCGCAGGCGGACATCAAGACCTTCTCGGCTTTCGGTTGCTATGGCATGGCCGTCATCACGGCGTTGACCGTGCAAAACACGCGCGGCGTAATCCGCGCTTCTCCCGTTGAGCCCGATTTGATCGCCGCGCAGATCGACGCCATTTTTGACGACATCCCAGTCGACGCCGTGAAAATCGGAATGTTGGCCGAGCCTGAAATTGCACGGACCGTGGCGCAGTCGCTGCGGCGCGCCGGAGCGAAAAATATTGTGCTCGACCCGGTGCTGGCGCCGACAAGCGGCGCGTCCTTCAGCGGCGCACAACTGCCTGTGGCGATCGTCGACAGCCTGCTGCCTGTCGCCGCCGTCGTCACCCCCAATCTCGCCGAAGCCGCCGCGCTGACGGAAACTCCGCTCGCGCAAAACGTCGACGAAATGGAGGCGCAGGCGCGCGCGCTGGTTAAGGCCGGCGCAGAAGCGGCGCTGGTCAAGGGCGGGCATTGCGACGGCGCCCCGGTGGATGTCTTGTTCTCCGGCGGCGCGCCAAAGTTGTTCTCCGGCGCGCGCATTGAAACACGTCAGACGCATGGCACGGGCTGCGCGCTTTCTTCGGCCATCGCGGCGGGACTCGGACAGGGCCTTACGCTCGACGAAGCCATCTCGCGTGCGAAAACATGGCTGGAGCATGCGCTCATCGCGGGCGAGACATTCCGACTGGGCGGCGGATCCGGTCCGCCGGATCATTTCTGGGAGTCGCGGGACAGGACGCGGTAGAGTCTATCCTATCTCCAGCGTGACCCGCCGCGCGAGGCGCGGAGCCAGACGCGCGAGGTCCCGCAGACGCAACGCCACGCATCCCGCCGTCGGCCCGAGATCATCCGTCGCGACATGGAAGAAGATCGCGCTGCCGCGCCCGCGCACCGCCGGGCGAAGGTTATAATCGAGCACGCCGATGAAGTCATAGAGCCGATCCCCGCGCCACAGCTCTTCATGACCGAGTTCTTGAAAGACCATGCAGGGGACGATTGTAAAGAAAGCTTTTTGGATCGTCGCACCAGATGTCTTTTTCGCGCACATGGCTTGCGGGAGGCAAAAAGCCCGCGCGCGGGAAACGTCCCGGCCGCAGCAGCGCATAGAGCAGCTTCAAACGCCCTTTGGGCGTCGCCCCGTCGCCCTCGCGCTTGTCTCGAGTTCATGCCCGAGCGGCCCAGGGCGCAACGCAGCGTCACCGTTCCGCAAATCAGCCGACCCTGATGCGGCGCGCGCCCGACGATCCGCGATATGAGCAGTCGTCGGATGCCGTGGCGGCGCGCCCTGACCGGAAATGTCGTTTTCATCAAATCTCGCGCATTCGCCCTTCTTCTAAAGCCATCTTTCGAGCAAAGGCGCAGCGGGATCAAGCGCGCCGCTGGCCGCCAACCCCAACGATGACTCCCGCCCCGCGACCCGTTAGAACCTCTTCGATGTCCGCATTCGACGCGATGAACCTTCTGATAGCCGGCGACGTGGATCTGCGCGCGTCGCTGATGGAGCAGTTCGCCCAAGCGCCCGCGGTTGCGGTTCAGGAAGCCGCTACGCCGCAACAGGCTCTCGTGCGGCTTCAGTCCAGTCCCTGCGACTTCCTGCTCGTCGCCGACAACCTCCCCTCCCCGGGCGCGGCGGCGCTGCTCGCGTCGGCGCGCGGCGCCGGCTTTGCGGGCGCAGCGGTTCTGCTTGCGCACAGCAAGGAGCCGTCCGCAGGGGAGTTCGACGCCGCGCTGCTGCTTCCGCTGCGGTTCAACAGGCTGCTGGAGTTGCTGCGCGAACTGGGTCAGCTCCCTACAGCGCCAGTCGCGCGGCTTATGCTGGGCGAGCATATTTTCTGCGAGGCGACGCAAACGCTATCCGGGCCCGACGGCGAGCGCGCCTTGACTGAAAAGGAGACGGCCATTCTGGCGCGGCTGGCCCGAACGCAGGGCCAGGTCGTCTCGCGGGACGTGTTATTGCGCGAGATTTGGGGCTATAACCCTTCCGTGACGACGCACACGCTGGAATCTCATATCCATCGTTTGCGCCGAAAGATTGAAACGATGGCGGCTCAGCCGAAGCTGCTACTCACGGCGCAGGGCGGCTACCGCTTGGTCACAGAAGGCGATTTAACCGCTTCGACGCAGGACGCTATTTGAATTGCGTGACGAATGGAACATCAATGGCGTTTGAAACCGAACTCGAAGACATCCAGCGCATCGATCTCTTCGCAGCCTTTGAACTTACTGCTTTGCGCGACCTCGTTTTCAGTTCGGAGACGCGGCTGCTGCGAGCGGGAGACACATTGTTTCGGCGCGGCGAAGCCTCGGATGGCGGTTATCTGCTGACGGCCGGTTCAGTTGCGCTCGAGGCCCGCGACCCCGCGAAGCCGGCGGAGAAAATTTTGCGGCCGGTCGCTCTTCTGGGCGAGACGGCGCTCGTCGCCTCGACAACGCGGCCGGCGACGGCGCTGGCGCGCGAACCTTCCACTGTGCTGAAGATTCCGCGCATATTGTTTCACCAGATTCTCGAAAAACATCCGGCGACGGCGACGCGTGTGCGGCAATTCTTCAAAGACCGGCTCTCCGAGTTCTCGCAGCACCTGAAAATGAACAGCGATTCCTGAAGGCGCGAGCTCTTCTTGGAATCTGGAGCCTGCATCCTATCTACCAATTAAATCAACGCGCTCTTGAAGTGCGGGCAGCGGCAACTGCGTCGTTCCGCCGCGCTGGAGGCCTTTGTCATGAAAAATCAGCTTAAATCCAGCCTGGCCGCCGCCGCACTGACGGTGTTTTCGCTTGTTTTAGCGCCCGTCGAGGGTCTGGCCGGCCCTACGGCAGTCGCGCCGCCTAAGATTGTCTCGCTCGCCTCGCAAGTGCAGAACGCGCATTACTATCGCCATTGGGGCCATCACTACCGCGCGCGGCATTATCGCCGTCACCGCTATCATCACTATCGCCATCACTGGCGTCACCGCTATGGCTATAATCCCGGCCCAGCCTTCCTTGGGGCTGTATTGGGATTGATGACAGCGCCGTATTATTATGATTACGGCCCCTATTATTCCGGTTACGGCTATCCCTATTACGGCGGCTGGGGCGGCGGCTACGGCGGTTTTCGCCACGCCGGCGGCTGGGGCGGGCGCGGTTTCGCCGGCCGTGGATACGGCTTTCATGGAGGGGGAGGTTTTCGCGGAGGCGGCGGTTTCCATGGGGGCGGTTTCCATGGAGGCGGATTTCACGGGAGCCTGGGCGGGCGTCGTTGAACAAGAGCGGCGCTATAGCCTCTTCCTAAGCGTGGGACTTTGGCTTTAACAGATGGTCGTGAGGGTCGGAAAGCGATTCGTCGCGCCGACTTGCAACAGATCGTCTCTGGGCTTTTTCGCCGAGCAGACGCCTTTTCAGTCGCCTCTCGACCAGAGCCAGCCCGATGACCAAGATTGTTCCGACCACGCCTTATCTGGACCAGCGCCCCGGCACCTCGGGCCTGCGCAAAAAAGTCCCTGTATTCCAGCAAAATAATTATGTCGAAAACTTTGTGCAGGCCATTTTCGACAGCCTTGAAGGATTCTCGGGAGAGACACTCGTCGTCGGCGGCGATGGCCGCTACTACAACCGTGAAGCGGTGCAGAAGATTCTGAAAATCGCCGCCGCCAATGGCTTTGGCCGCGCGGTGGTGGGACAGGGCGGCGTTCTTTCGACGCCCGCCGTTTCAGCGCTTATCCGCTCGCTAAAGGCCTTTGGCGGAATTGTGCTATCCGCCAGTCACAATCCCGGCGGTCCGGACGGCGATTTCGGCGTCAAATATAATATCGGCAACGGCGGCCCAGCCCCCGAAAAAATCACCGAAGCGATCTACGCCCGCACCCGCGTCATAAACTCATACAAGGTTGTCGAGGCCCCCGATGTCGATCTCGACAAGATCGGCGTGTCCCACATCGGCGCCATGCGCGTCGAAATCGTCGACAGCGTTCAGAATTACAAGGCGCTGATGGAGACGCTGTTCGACTTCGATCGAATCCGCGACGCCTTTCGCAACGGCTTCACCATTAAGTTCGACGCCATGTCGGCGGTGACCGGCCCCTATGCGCGCGCGATCCTCGAGGACACGCTGGGCGCCGCCAAGGGCAGCGTCATCAATGGCGTTCCGCTGCCGGATTTCGGCGGCCATCATCCAGACCCGAATCTCGTTCACGCCAAGCATCTCTACGATCTGGCGATGTCCGCGCAATCTCCCGATCTTTGCGCAGCCTCCGACGGCGACGGCGACCGCAATCTCATCATCGGCCGCTCGCGTTTCGTGACGCCTTCGGACAGCCTCGCCATCCTTGCGGCCAACGCTCATCTCGCGCCGGGCTATAAAGGCGGCATCGCGGGCATCGCGCGCTCCATGCCGACCAGCGCCGCCGCCGATCGCGTCGCGCAAAAGCTGGGGTTGGCGATTTACGAAACGCCGACGGGATGGAAATTCTTCGGCAATCTGCTCGACGCCGGCTTGGTTACGATCTGCGGCGAGGAGAGTGCGGGCACTGGCTCCAATCACGTGCGCGAGAAAGACGGGCTGTGGGCGGTGCTGCTATGGCTCGACATACTCGCCGCGCGCAAGCAAAGCGTCGACCTTATCGTGCGCGAACATTGGGCGACGTATGGCCGCAATTATTACTCGCGCCACGACTACGAGGAAGTGGATACCGACGGCGCCAACGCGCTGATGAAGCAGTTGCGGGACCAGTTGCCGACGCTCAAGGGCAAGGTATTTGGCGCGCTTGAAGTCGCGGACGCCGATGATTTCGCCTATCACGATCCGGTCGACGGATCAGACTCCGCCAATCAGGGGTTGCGTATCATGTTCGCGGACGGCTCCCGCATCGTCTATCGTCTCTCCGGCACCGGCACTTCGGGCGCGACGCTGCGCGTCTACATCGAGAGTTTCGAGTCCGACGTCGCGCGCCACAACGTCGAGACGCAAACGGCGCTGCAAGGCCTTATCGCCTTGTCGCGCTCGCTCGCCGAAATCGAACGCTTCACCCATCGCCCCAGCCCGAGCGTGATTACCTGAGGAGGCCGGGCGGCGCCGCCCCTGCTTTGATCATCTATAAGAATTGGGGCTCGCGTCTCTCCTTCGCGGCTGCCGCTAAAACGGTGCAGCGAGGAACTCACGAAGCGCAGTCCTACGACAAAAGAAATCGAGCCATGCGGAAACTGAAGGCACTCCTTTATGACTGAGCCCGCCCCCGGCCCGCTGGTCGAGCATGAGTTCCGCGCCGCTATTCTTGCAGAGCTTCATGCACGCCCTTTCGTGCCGCTTGAGACGCCGCGTCGCGTCTATCACTTCGCCTTTGCGACGAATGATGATGAAGCGCGCGCCGACCGCGGGGAAATCGAGCGGCTGGCCAGCTCGCATGACTGCGCGGCGACGGCGAGCGACGCCAAGTTCAAGAGCCTGACCTTCGGAGCCTGGGATCTGCGCTGGGAGCAGCATACAGAATTCACCACCTACACCTGGTCGACGTCACGGGACGCTGCCACGCCATTTTCCCACCCCGATCCTCTGGGCGCGAGAGAAGTGAAATTTCGCGCGCCGGGACGGCTGATCGTCGCCGCGCATCTTTGCGTCGTCGGCCGAGAAAACTCGCTCGACAAGCTTGCGGGACTGTTCAATTCGGAAAGCCTTTGCGTGATCAGCGTCGCCAAGGGCGCTGCCGATTTGATGACGGATTTTGCGCTGGACGCAGCAGGGTTCACGCGGCTGATCATCCGCTCGAACAACGCCAGCGCGCTGGAAGCTGGCCGTATCGCCCAGCGCGCGCTGGAAGTCGAAACCTATCGCACCATGGCGCTGCTTGGCCTGCCGGAGGCGCGTCGGGCCAGCCCGGAGTTGCGCGCCATGGAGCGCGAAGTTTCGGGGATCACCCATGCGCTAAGTCGCATGCAGGATGCGCGCACCAATGAGGATTTGCTCAAGCGCCTGTCCGATCTGCTCGCCGCTGGCGAGGCGCTTTCGACCAAGACCGCGTTTCGCTTCGGCGCCAGCCGGGCCTATCACGCTCTGGTCAAGAACCGGCTTGAGCTTCTGCAGGAGGCCAAGGAAAGCCAATATGTGACGATCTCGAACTTCCTGAGCGCCAGACTCGATCCGGCCATTGAAACCTGCAATGCAGTGGAAGCGCGGCAGGCGCGGTTGTCGAACCAGGTGGAGCGCGCGATCAATCTGATGCGCACCGGCATCACCTTCGAACTGGAGCGCCAGAATCGCGATCTGCTGCACGACATGAACCGCCGCGCGCGCCTGCAAATGCGTCTGCAACGCATCGTGCAGGGACTTTCGGTTGCGGCGCTTGCCTATTACCTGCTTGGGCTGACGGCCTTCGTCGCCAAGGGCGCGAAGGACGCGGGCTGGCTGCCAGCAAATGTGACGGCGGAAGAAGTCACCGCGCTGGCTCTGCCGTTCACCGTTCTCGCTTCCTGGCTGTTCATGGTGCGTCTGCGCCGCCTCTCGCAAAAGGCGGCCAAGGAAGAACAGGTGGATTAAAGTCGCAACTGTGAGACCGGCGCCTTGTGATGCGCGTAAACGAACGCGACGATGGAGCCCACGACAAGGGCGATCAGCGTAATAAGCAAGGTCGCGCGGTCGAGCCAGGCGACAAAAGGAACGCCCAGTCCCAACACCGCCCCGACGACGCAAATGCGCCATGCGCCTATCTGTGCGCCGGCCGTGAATGTGCCGAGCGCCAATATCGTCAGCACCAGCAAGGCGGCGGCGTCTGCATTCATCATGTGATTCACGTCCGACATGGTTACAACGCGCATGGCGAAAAACACCGCGCCCCAGTGCAGCGCCTCGATGCGGATCAGCCGCCCCAGCACAGCCTGATGCTGCGCGTCGTGCAGCCGCGTCCAGACACAGACCGCCGCGAAAAACGGAACGAGGACTTCCCAGAAATAGGTCGTCGCGTCAGGAGCCACGCTCGCGAATGCGACGCCGAGCACCGCGGCGATCAACATCGCGATATACGGCCAGTCGCGCCTGAGAAAGCCACTAAAAACGGATTCCTGGACTTGCGCCTCGGGCTTTTGCTCGGACATAATTCTAACTCCTGCGAAGATATAAATTTATCTGCGAGCGGACCTCTCGCCAACCCTGCATAGCGGCGATTACACTGGCTTTTTTTGGCCAGTTTGGCAAACAGGCGAGCTAATCGACATCCAGCGGAGTCACACCCTTGGGCGCGCCATTTTCGCCCAGCGTGATTTTTTCGATACGCGCCTCGGCCTGAGCGAGCAAAACGTCGCAGCGCTTTTTCAACGCGTCTCCGCGTTCATAAAGCTTCACGGACTCATCCAGCGATATCGAGGACTTCTCCAGCTTGGAGACAATTTCCTCAAGCTCCTGCATGGCCTTTTCAAAAGGCATGGAGGCGATGTCGGCGACAGTATCGGGCACGGCGCGTCTCTAGGTTGCGATCAACTCCGGCGAGTTTAGCCGATCAGCGCCATTGGCGCGACCCCTCCCCATGATAGCTGCGAGAGACTTGTTCCGCAGCCATTACGCTTCCATCGGCTCGGGATGCCCGGCAATGCGCAAAATCGTCGGAAACTCCTCGCGCAGCCGGCGTTCGACCCCGTCAACAGCTTCATGCACGGCCTCGACGGTGAGCCCGTCTTCGAGACGGCAGTGATAGTTGACCACCAGACCGCCGGCGGTGCCGCGCACCCGCACGTCGTGCACATCATGAACCATGCCCTGGGCGGCGGCGTGACGGTGCAAAGCTTCTTCGATTGCTCCATGCATTACGGGATCGGCGTCGCGGCCGATCAATACATGCGGCGCCAGCGGTTCCAGATGGGTGTCGATCTCGATATCCGCGCCGAATTCATCTCTTATCGCGTTTTCGAACGCCGAGGCGATGGCGTGCGCGCGGCGCAGCTCCATCTCGCCGTCGAGTTCCATGTCGATGCTGATGGAAAGCCTGCCTTCCACCTGCTGCGTGATGATGTGATGGACCTGCAGATGACGCCGCGCCGCGACGAGCAAAATGCGCTCGATCACGGTCTCGTCGTCGAGCGCGCGCGGCTCCGCGGTTACGGTTATCTCCGCCTGAGGGGAGTCTGCGGCGATCACGCGAAGGACCACATTTTTGATGCGCGCCGCCTGCTCGACGCTCAGGGCGCGGGAAACCGCGATCGACGCTTCGCCCATCACCTTTTGGCCCATCATGCGCAAGCGCAAGCTCTCCAGGGCAATGACGCCGGGGACGTCGGTGATGATTTTCTGGAAATGCGGCACCAATTCCTGCGGCGCGGCGTCGAGCAGCGTCTCAATGGTGCGCCGCCCCAGCCGGAAACCCGCGACGGCGATAAACAGCGCGACGCCAAACGCCGCCAGCGCGTCGCCGTTCGGAAAGCCCAGATGCGTCGCGCCGAGGCCAATGAGCACGAGAATCGAAGAGATCAAATCGCTCGCGAAATGCAACGCGTCCGCCGCCAGGGCGTCGCTGCCTTCCGCATTGGCGATTTTGGACAATTGACGCGAGCGAACGGCGTCGACCAGAATGGAGCCGCCCAGCACCACAAACACCGGCCAGCCCGTGTCGACCTGATTGCCGGCCTCGTCGTTCAATCGGCGCACGGCCTCGGACACGACGAAAAGCGCGAGGCCGAACAACAAACCTGTCTCCACCAGTGCGGCCAACGCTTCGAACTTGCCGTGGCCGTAATGATGCTCTTCGTCGGCCGGCTTGTTCGCTTCGCGCACAGCGAAAAAGGTCAAAATCGTCGCGCCCGTGTCAACAAAGCCATGTCCGGCCTCCGACAGCAGCGACAGCGAGCCGGACCACAGTCCCGCCGCGAGCTTTGCGAGGGCCAGCAGAGCGCTTGCGGCTATGGAGGCTTTCGCAGCGCCCAGCTTGCGCGAAGGCGCTGCGGTTTCGAAGTCCTCGAAATTGGTCATGGGAGCGTCCGGACGGATTCGAACAAGGCCGGCATCGCCGCTGTCGCAACCCCACTAGCAATTTGACGGCCCATGCGCAAATGGCGTTCGAAGGGTCCGCGGCTTTTCGCATTGCAGTCGGTCGACGCAAGCTGATGTCCTGCGACAGACTCATGATTTCATTGTCGGATTTTTTTTGACGCGAAGGCTTTTTCCGGCGCTGAAGAATCGCTAAATTTAAACGATTTGAAAGGGGATGGTTCGAGGCGCCGATGAGCATGTTTTTGCAAAAGTTCCTGGGCAGAATCATTCGGGTTGGAAATCTGGAGGTGGAGACAGCTTCAGGCGCAACTTTCAGACTCGGCGACGGGTCCGGGACCCCGGTGGGCGTGCGCTTCGCCGACGCCGCAGCGCAATTGCGATTGCTCAGCGATCCCGAAATGGCTTTTGGCGAACTGTACATGGACCAGCGCCTGACTGTGACGAAAGGAACAATCTTCGACGCGCTGATGCTCGGCACGCGGAATGTCTCGATTGACGGACAACCGAAGTGGCTGGAGTCGCTTTCGCGTCTGCGTTCATGGACGCGGCGGCTTGGACAGCGCAACACACTGCTGAGCGCGAAAAGAAATGTCGAGGCCCACTACGACATCGACGGTCGTATCTACGATCTTTTTCTCGACCGCGACAGGCAATATTCCTGCGCCTATTTCGAACAGCCCGGCGACTCGCTCGACGCCGCGCAAGAGGCCAAGAAACGCCATGTCGCCGCAAAGCTTTTGCTGAAGCCGGGTCAAAGCGTGCTGGACATTGGCTGCGGCTGGGGCGGCCTCGCTTTGTATGTAGCCGATGAATGCGGCGCAGACGTCACCGGCATAACGCTTTCACAAGAGCAGCTTCCCATCGCGCGCGCTCGCGCGGAACGTCTCGGCCTCGCCTCGAAAGCAAAATTCAAGCTCGCGGATTATCGCGACGTCAATCAGAAATTCGACCGCATCGTGTCGGTCGGCATGTTCGAGCATGTGGGACTTGGCTATTACGACGCCTTCTTCAAATGCGTCGCCGACTCGCTCAAAAGCGACGGCGTCGCGCTTATTCACACGATCGGCAATACTGTTGCGCCTATTCCGACAAATCCATGGATTCAAAAATACATTTTTCCGGGCGGCTATGTGCCGAGCCTTTCCGAAATAATTCCGGCGATCGAGCGCGCGGGCCTGATTGTTTCGGATGTCGAGGTGCTCAGGCTCCATTACGCGACAACTCTGAAGCATTGGCGCGAGCGCTTTCTGGCCCGCCGCGCGGAAGCGGTCGCCATAAGCGGCGAGCGCTTCTGCCGCATGTGGGAATTTTACCTCGCGCTTTCGGAAGCCGCCTTCAGACTCGGCATAATCGCCATCTTCCAGATCCAACTCGTCAAGAAGGTGGACGCCGCGCCGATAACTCGCGATTACATGGTCGAGGTCGAAAACAGGCTGCGCGAAAAGGAAGCGTCCGCCGAAGCCCTGCCCGCCGAGTGAGCGACGTCGGCGCCAATATTGCATTAACCGGAAAGCCGGAGGACTTTGTCCGATCTACGACACGCGCGTCGCGAGGGTTTAATGCCGCTTTACGCCTATTCCTGTCAGGACTGTAACGCTGAATTCGAGCTTCTTGTCCGTTCGTCCGACGTTCCGGCGTGTCCTTCCTGCAGCAGCAAAAAACTGCAACAGCAGGTCGCCCGGATCTCGTCCGAGATCAAATATCCTGCAATCGCAAGATCATGGCGGCAGGCGGCGGCGCGGTCGGGCGAACTGTCCAATTTCAGCAAGCAGGAACAGGGCTTGAAAAAGGGCTGAGACGCGAAGCTTCCTCGACCTCACTGCCTTGTTTCAACAACTGCGCCCGTGCAATATTCTGCCGCACCGGCGGAAGTAGCCGCCCGTCATTGGCAGGATATTTCCAAATGGCTTTTGAAGCTTTGTTCTCGCCGCTGCGAGTCGGCGCGCTGACACTGCCTAATCGCATTCTCATGGCTCCGCTCACGCGCTGCCGAGCTGAAGCCGGCCATGTTCCTGGCGAGCTGATGGCGCATTATTACGAGCAGCGGGCGGGCGCAGGACTTATCATCGCCGAGGCGACCATGGCGATGGCCTGCAATTCGGCCTTCTGGACAGAGCCCGGCATTCACTCACAAGCGCAGATCGCAGGCTGGCGACGCGTGGTCGACGCGGTCCACGCCAAAGGCGGACTGATCGCCCTGCAAATCTGGCATGGCGGCCGGGCATGCCATCCGCTGATGAACAATGGCGCGACGCCCGTCGCTCCAAGCGCCATTCCGATCACCAATGACGAGATTCATACGCCAGACGGCAACAAGCCTTATGCGACGCCGCGCGAATTGCGGGACGACGAATTGCCGGGAATCGTGCAGGGCTTCGCTCAGGCGGCGCGCAATGCGAAAAATGCGGGTTTCGACGCCATCGAGATTCATGGCGCGAATGGTTATCTGCTGGACGAATTCTTGCGCGACGGCGCCAACAAACGGCAGGGCCGCTACGGCGGAAGCGTCGAAAACCGCGCCCGCCTGCTTCTCGAGGTTCTGGAGGCGGTGATCGGCGTCTATGGCGCTGATCGCGTCGGGCTTCGCATCTCGCCGCTCAACAGTTACAACAGCATGATCGACAGCGATCCGATCGGCCTTGCGACATGGCTCGCCACGCGATTGAACGAATACCGCATCGCTTATCTCCACGTCATGCGCGGCGACTTCTTCGGCGAACAGACGGGCGATGTAATGACGCCCGTGCGCGCGGCGTTCAGGGGCGTGCTGGTCGCCAATATGGGCTATGACGCCGCCGAGGCCGACGCCGCAATATCTCAAGGCAAGCTCGACGCCGTGGCGTTTGGCGCAAGCTTCCTGGCCAATCCCGATCTGCCGGCCCGCCTGAAGGCCGGCGCGCCCCTCAACGCGCCCGATCCTTCGACATTCTACACGCCGGGCGCCAAGGGCTACACCGATTATCCGGCCATGAGCGTCTGAATCAATTCCTGCGGCGGCGCATAGGCTTGCGAGAAACGAGGAAATTTGTCGACAGTCGCCGGATGTATAATGCAACGCACAAGGCCCCTCCCTGCGCCAATGTGACGCTCTGAGTGACATGGAAATTCAGTTAAATTTTACCAATGCCAGCATATCCTTGTTCTGCATATCCATGTTTTGCGCGACGCTGATATCGCGACGCACATTTGGAGCGAGGAGTTGTTCATGGAGTTGATCAAAGCGTGGCTGCAAGACTGGTCCGACGCCTGCGAATACGCGAAGGAATGCGCTCCCGATCTAACCTTCTTCGCTCCCCACGAGCCCTGGACGGCGTTTGCAGGCATCGCCGCCGTTTGTTTTTTGATCTGGTGGTGGAACGAGAAGCAGATTGCCCGTCAGCTTGAATATGAAGGCAAGTTTCGACTGCTTCAGAATTTCGAGGACGCGCCAGCCGCCTTGTTGCGAGACGCGCTGAAGCAGATGCGAAGCGGCGGCCTCTCTCCGCAGGAACGCGCGGCGTGAAAGATTGGCGGTTCAGCTAAGGAGTTGCACCTCTCCGCTCGCAAGACGGTAAATCCCACCGACAATCTGGAGGCGCTTTTCATTGACGGCCGCGCTGAGTATTGGCGTCGCCGTCTTCAGCGCCTCCATATTGCGTCTCACATTCTCCCTGGTCGCGTTCTCCAGAAGATCGCCGGGAAGATTGGCGACCGCATTCACGGCAGGGGCCAAACTCGCGACTAGAGACGGCAGATGTCCTGGCAAGGTCGTCTTGTCTTTTATGGATGCGATCGTCGCGCTCACGGCGCCGCAGGCGTCATGCCCCAGCACCATGATCAGCGGGGTTTTAAGCGCTTCCACAGCATATTCGAAGCTTGCGAGATTGTCTGGATTGAGGAAATTTCCAGCCACGCGAACCACAAACAGATCGCCGCGCGAACTGTCGAATGCGAACTCCGGGGCGATGCGCGAGTTGGCGCAGCTTAATATTCCAGCGTAGGGATTCTGCCCGCCAACAAGGGCTTCCCGCTCGGCGACAAAGTCATGCCGCTTGGCGACGCCTTGCACATAGCGCTTGTTGCCCTCCTTCAAACGCTCAAGCGCCTGCTCGGGGGTCACGACATTGCCAGGTTTGGGCGATAGGGTCGCCTTTCTGTCCTTGGCCATGGCGCTGGCCGACGCAGCAAGCGTCGCCGTCAGTTGCGCGCCAATCGACAAGAGCTTGCGTCGAGAGATTATCTTTCCATGTGTTAGGATGTGAAGTCCGCGCGCTTCGCACATAGATGAATTCCGCTTCTTGTGGTTGGAGAAAAAGCTGAAGCTCTCTGTGGAAATCTAACTTCGGCGTTCGAAAGTTTCTAGCTCGCGTTGCGCCGCAGCGAACGCTAATTGGAAAAAGCCAAAAGCAGGAAGGGTTTTATTGAGATGCGCTATCTGCACACGATGGTCCGGGTCGCCGATCTTTCGCGCTCGCTCGAATTTTACTGCGGCGCGCTGGGAATGGTCGAAATCCGCCGCAGCGACAGCGAAAAAGGACGCTACACCTTGGTCTATCTTGCGGCGCCGCAGGATGTGTCGACAGCCCGGCAAAGCGATGCGCCTCTGCTCGAACTGACGTACAATTGGGACGCCGAGATTTACACGGGAGGACGAAATTTCGGTCATCTCGCCTTCGCCGTCGACGACATTTACGCGACCTGCGCGCGGTTGCAGGCGGCGGGCGTGACAATCAACCGCCCGCCACGTGACGGTCACATGGCCTTCATCCGTTCGCCGGATAATATTTCAATAGAATTATTGCAGCACGGGGGAGCGCTAGCGCCGCAGGAGCCTTGGGCTTCAATGCAAAACACCGGCGTCTGGTGAGGTAAGCCGCGCAGAATGTTGCGCGGCGCAGCACAAAATTACGCATAGACAGGCGGAACCGTTTCGAAAACCATGCGTTCACCTTATGCGTCACTCGACGACCCATGGCGGAATACGTCGCCGTCAGAGGGGCGATGCGTTGCATCCCCAGAAAGTGGGCGCCGTAAATTCTGGCAGGTCCGACGATTTTTAGGTTTTGGTTAGACGTTCGGGTCAAAGAGATGGCGCGATTATAGTAATAACGGAACGCCGCGTTGGCGCCCTGGCTGTGAAAGCTTAACGACACAGCGCGTTTACCGCGTGTCCCAACTCGCGGCGACACAAGGCCAAGGAAACGCCGGCTAAGCAAAAACGCGGTATTGTCGCCGCGTGCGAGAACGAAAGAGGTGGCGAACAAAGCTCGGCGCAGGCGTGAAATTGCAACAACGGCAACGGAGGAAAATATGCTGATCGCGGACATGATCCATTCCTGTTCAAACGCCAGTGTCGCAGAAGCCGCCGTTTCCTGCATTGGGGGCAACTTTGCGGAGCGGGTCGCCGCTGTGGCCGTTAAAAACGGGATGAACGTGGGTCGGTTCGTCGCGATCATCGTGCGGGACTTCGGCCGACGCGCCAATGACGAGGCGCTTTCAGCGTTGCGCGAGAAAATCTCCGGCGCCGACCAACCGCTGTTGCATGGTCTTGTTCAGGTCATCGAGCCGGTCCTCAACGACGGCGCGGCTTTTTTCGATGAGGGGGCGCTCGACGTTCCAAGCGGCGCCTTTCGCGGCAAAACGCTTTACGACAGCCGATCCCGACTTCATTAGCCGCGTTTTTGCGCCCGGATTGGCCGCACGGCCTTCACGCCTCTCTCCGAAACAGGGAGAGGCTTTTTTAATGGTCCGAACAGTCACACATGGCGTTCCATCTTTTTATGTTTACCGTGAAATAGTAGAGTAGTTATTCCCGCCGACGGAATTCAACGTGAAGCGAGGCCATGGAACATCTGCTCGATCAGGCTCAAATCATCCATCTCGTTTCTAACTATGGTTATTGGGTGATTTTTACCATCATCTCGCTGGAGAGCGCAGGCATACCGCTGCCGGGCGAGACAATGCTCGTCGGCGCCGCCATATATGCGGGCCAGGGCGGCGGATTGGCGATCGAGCATATCATTCTGGCGGCCGCTGGCGGCGCCATCGCTGGGGACAATATCGGCTATTGGGTGGGTCGTGAATATGGCACAGGCCTGCTGGAGCGCCACGGCTCATGGATAGGCGCAACCCCTAAAAAGCTTAAACTTTGGCAATATCTGTTCATGCGCTGGGGTGGCTGGATCGTCTTTGTCGGGCGTTTCATCGCTCTCTTGCGAATGCTGGCGGGCTTCCTTGCAGGCGCCAACCGCCTCTCGCCCGGACAGTTCTTCATTTTCAACGCCGCCGGCGGCATTGTCTGGGCGCATGTGTTTGGACTTGGCGGATACTATCTTACCTCGGCTTTTCAGCGCGTCGAAGGGCCCTTCGCTTTCGTCGCCTTTGTTTTTGTCCTTGGCGCGCTGATTTATCTTTGGCGTTATTTCAAAATTCATGAAGAGCGGCTCCTGGGCGAAGCCGAAGCGGCCATCGCCGCGAAGGGCCTGGAGCACGCCCTCTAGCCGAAGCTCGGGCCGCGCCGGGCCGCCGACAGCGCCCTGCTCAGGTCGCGCGCCAGCGCCGCCTTCTGATCGGGACCGAGAAATGCGCCGATCTCGACGCTTTCCCCGCGCGAGACGAGAGCCACGCGCTCAGTGCCAAACTCTTCGTGCACGTCCTGTTCGAGTCGCACCCAGGACGGATTGAAACGCCAGACCTTTCGCTGACCGCGGATGGAAACCTTCTGGAACACCAGTTCCAGCGGAGTCACGTCGACGGTTTCATAGGCTCCGGCGGAGCGAAAATTGATTTTGAAGGCGATGAAAAGCGCCAGGACGTCAAGTCCCATGAAGCCGGCCACGGGCCAAGCGCCCATGAAAAAAAAGGGCAATGACAACAGAAAAGCCGCGCAACCAATTCCGACAATGAGACGCTTGAAACCCGCCGGGGTCAGCGAACGATACGGCGTCAGCCGGGTCGCGTAAATGCGTTGGTCCTCGGGTTCGACCCGTCCGGCCATTGGCTTCGCCTCCTTGGCGATATTATAACGTCTGGATGACCAAGGAACAGATACGGGAAAGCCCCAAGAAGCGGCGAGCCGTCGACAAATCCGCAGAGGCCTCTCGCATCGCCGCGATTTTCGAGCGCTTTGAAACGGCCGATCCTCATCCGAAAGGCGAACTTGTCCACACCAATGTGTTTACGCTGCTCGTCGCCGTGGTGCTGTCTGCGCAGGCGACCGACGCGGGCGTGAACAAGGCGACCGCGGCGCTTTTTCGGGTGGCCGATACGCCCGCCAAGATGGTTGCGCTCGGCGAAGAGCGGCTGCGGGATTACATCAAGACGATCGGACTTTTTCGCACCAAGGCGAAAAATGTCATCGCTCTCTCGCGATTGCTGATCGAGCGCCACGGCGGCGAGATCCCGCGCGATCGCGCGGCGCTGGAGGCGCTGCCGGGGGTCGGCCGCAAGACCGCGAATGTCGTGCTCAACATCGCTTTTGGCGAGCCGGTGATCGCGGTCGACACGCATATATTCCGCGTGTCGAACCGTTTGCCTCTGGCGGCGGGCAAGACTGTCGAGGCGGTTGAGGCCGGCCTGGAAAAGATTGTGCCGGAGCGCTTCAAGCTGCACGCGCACCACTGGCTTATTCTGCACGGACGCTATGTCTGCAAGGCGCGCAGACCTCTGTGCGAAACCTGCCTGATCGCCGACTTATGCCGCTATCCGGGGAAGAACATTTAGCTCCTATCCCGCCGGGAGGGAAAGGAACTAAACCCCGTTTGTCATTTATCTGTGCAAGGAGTTTCGTCGGCATGCGCAGATCGAGCGCCGTTTGCGCCGACTGCCGCCATGTGGAGCGGGCAGTTGGCGCAATCGTGATTGACGCACCCCCCGCAGCCGGCGGGCATCGCAGCCTGCTGAGGGGCGGGTGTCGACAGGACGGGCGCATGGTCGCCAAGGTCGCTCGACGGAGCGGGCGCCCCATGGGCTCCCGAAACCATAATTGGCAGAGCCATCAGCAAAACGCTAAAACGCCTGGACATCTGAACCTCCTTTTCCATTCGCTTCATAATGTGATGCGGGCGCTGACGCCGCGCTTCTGCGCGGCGTCAGCTGATGGCATATGCGCTATTTGACGAGGTGCAGCGGCCCAGTGGTGAGGTTGCTGAAGATGGAGGTGAGCGCGGTAGCGATCTGGGTCGATGTAGTCGCCTGATAGGCAAGGTTGGACGATGTGGCGCAGGCGGCCATGCTTGTTTGTAGCGACGTCATGAACCCCGGATAGTTCTGCATATAGTAGACGCGCCAGTCATTATACTGAGAGTCCGTGGGAGCGGTCGGGTTCGGGTTGTCCATGACATAGGTCGTGTAGAGCGTGACGACTTTCGCTCCGGCATTGGTCACAGCCTGACACCAGCTGGGATTGATCGGGGCCAGTTCGAAATTGCCGCCGTTGACCGGATCGGGAATGCAGGGCGGAGGATTCGGCGTTCCAGTGGGAGTGACATAGGGAGTCGTTCCCAGCGGATTGGAGCCCTTCGTCGCATTCGGATAGCACAAGGTTCCGGTCTGCGCCGCGCCGACGGACCAATGATCATTGTTGTTCTGGTCGCCGGTCAGCAAATTGAGATTGGCGTCGAGCGCGTAGTTATAGACGTTGTTGGTATTAGCGACATTGCCCACATTGCCGTTATAAAGGCTATCAGAGCTGCCGGGAGTGGAAGTGCCGGTGATGGTTGTGCCGGTGTAATTGCTGGTGCAGGTCTGCGTGCATTGCTGATGACAGTTGTTCCAGCCGTTGTCATTATAGCCGCCGCATTGATCATGATCATGACCCCAGCCGTTCTGCCACTGGCCGCATTGATTGCCCCAATAGTCCACGCATTGGCATTGCTGCTGACACACTGGCGCGGGAGCCGGGGTAAAAGTGTTGGCGAGCGCATTGGCGTTGTCGTAAAGCCCGTCAGAGATGAGCACGACATAGTTTAGCGGCGAGCCGGCGGACGTGCCGTCGCCATTCGTCCCGATTTGCGATTGAACCTGCTGCAAGGCGGTTTGCAAATTCGTTCCCCCGCCACCGCCTTCGTTGGCGCCGGCGATGTCGAGCGCGTTAACGGCGGTGGTGAACTGCGAATAGGTGCTCGTCAACGACTGGAGGGTGCGGAAGTTGTTGTCGAAGCTATACAGCGCCAGCTTGATCGTCTGACCATTGGCGGCGGCAGTTTGGGAGGCCTGGGCGACAAGATTGCCCAAAGCAGTCTTGATCACGTCGATGCGCAATTTGATGTTTTGCTGATGCGCATAGGTGACGCCATCGACAACCGATACGCTTTTCGAGGGTCCGCGGCAGGCGTCGGTCGAAGTTGTGTAGGCCGCAACGCCCGAGTGGCAGGCGAAGGAGCACTGGAGTGAACTCGCCGACATATTGACGCGATCGGTTTCATCAGCGCCCACGCCCATCGACTGCGACGTGTCGACAAGAAAATGAACGTTGATGTTCTTGATCACATTTCCGCCCGGCGTCGTGAGCAGCGAACTCGCCTGCGAGGTGGCGTTGATCGTCATCGCCGGGATTTGCGCAAGTTTCATTACTGTCGTTTGAACCGAACCGGTCGCGCTCACCTTCCAGGAGCCATTCCCGAGGTCCGTTTCCGTCACATTGACGTTGAGGCCGGGAGCGGCGGTTCCCAGGTCCGCGGTGACCGTATTGGCCGCAAGCGTCTGATGTTGGGTCGCCGACAAAGCGGCCTGCGCTCCTACTTGAAGCGCAGCCGCGTCCACGGCGCTTTGCAGATGCGATTTCGCGGTCGTCGCGCGGCTGTAGTCGATCGCGACGCCCAGGACCAGAAAGAGCGGAATCGCGGCGAGCGCGAACATCATGGCGACTGCGCCGGCGCGAGCGCCGGAGAAGTCCCTACCGGAGCGTTGCAGGGAGCGTAGCAGCTCCTTAACATGGGAGGTGGAACGCAACACGATGATCTCCTTCAATTTCATCGCGCCGAGAGAGCGCAATTGTTTTTCGTAAATCCGCCGATTGGAATTGCCGCTAGGACGAGACAAGCGTCGAGCGGCTTTTTGACGCATTGCGAACACAGTTAGTCTCGAATCACTTCACACTGGTAAACGAGATCCACCACTGCGCATCGATACGCTGATCTTCCGATGAAGCCCGTTTCGCCAGGCCGCAGTTGTCTAACCTTCGCGAATTGCTGCGTTTGTAGACGCGACGAAGCGCTGACGCCTCGCTTCGCCGCTGTGAAAAGCTGAAAGCCGACGACGCCTTTCAAGAAAGAGCGTTTACATTTTGTTGCTTAAAATAGGAACTAGAACATTAGGATAGCTTAACGATTGTAATGTTGGCGCGTTGCGCAGCTACACTTCTAGGAAGCCGCGTAAAAAAGGCGTTCTTTTACGAAAAAAATCTATCGAGCGGCGTCGCCGGAGTAATCGCGATGGCCCATGATCGCAGATCCGATCCGCACATGGGTGGC
Source organism: uncultured Alphaproteobacteria bacterium (assembly GCA_963724845.1). Lineage (GTDB taxonomy): Bacteria > Pseudomonadota > Alphaproteobacteria > Rhizobiales > Beijerinckiaceae > Methylocystis. Next base: position 595,350 of record CAVRWF010000012.1, on the reverse strand, counting down.
TCCGAGCTGAATCGCCAGCTCGAAATCAGAACTCATGCCCATGGACAATGTGGCGAGACCATTGCGCGCGGCTATGTCGGCGAGCAAGGCGAAATGGGGCGAAGCCTGCTCGCCGACCGGCGGCACACACATCAGGCCTTCGATCTCCAACCCGTATTTTTGTCTGCATAGTTCTATGAACGCGTCGGCGTCCTGAGGCAGAACGCCGGCCTTTTGCGGTTCGGCGCCGGTATTCACTTGCACAAGCAGGCGCGGACGCTTGCCCTGTCGTTCAATTTCCGCGGCCAGCGCCTGAGCGATTTTCTCGCGGTCGACGCTTTCAATGACGTCGAAAGTCTCAACTGCTTCCTTGACCTTGTTGGACTGTAAAGGGCCAATGAGATGCAATTCGGTGTCTGGATATTTTTCGCGCAGCGGCGGCCACTTGCCACGCGCCTCCTGCACGCGGTTTTCGCCAAAAATCCTCTGCCCCGCTTCAAGCAGCGGCAGCACGTCCTCGCCGGGAAAAGTCTTGGTTACGCAGACAAGGACGATCTTTTCCGGGTCGCGCTCGCAATCGCGCGCCGCGCGTTCAATGGCCTGTCTGGCGGCGTCCAGTCGTTCAGTGATGCTCATGACGTTCGGGTTAAAACGCTAAGCTCGCGAGGGCAAGAGGCATTTGAAGGACGCTGCGCCGCTCTCACCTTCGAACGGAAGCGGCGAGCCAGTCGAGATAGGCGCCGTCGCCCTCCGCTATCTCGAGCCGCAGGATTTCGGGAGTCTCATAATCGTGCAACCGACGGATCAACGCGCTGAGCGTTGCAAAATCCTCGCTGCGTATTTTCATGTGCAGGGCGATCTCGGCGTCTTCGCGCAGCTCGCCCTTCCAGACATACTGGCTCTGAATCGGATAAAGCTGCACGCAGGCGGCAAGCCGCTCCTCGAGCGCCGCCCGGGCGATCTCCCGCGCCTTGGCCGCGCTTGCAACTGTCGTCACGGCTATGCTGAAAGGGGCGGTCAATTGATTTGTCCCTCCTCCAAAAGCCCGCATCTAGGAATGGGCGGCGGGCTTCGATAGAGTTCTTTCATATAAACATCGCGAAGAGGACGATCCATGGCGAATGCCTCCGACGACGACGGCGTGGAACGCGAAAGGCTTGACACGCGCATCGCCTTCGTGACGGCGGCCTTCGTCCTCGTCTATGCTTTCGTCGCCTTGCTCGACCGTGTTGGCGCGCCCATAGCCTTCATCGAGTCGCTTGAACCCTATTTCACCATAGTCGCTTTCGCCCTGCTGGGCGCATTTCTGCACTCGATGCGGGTGTCTTTCTACTATGCCGCCGGTCGAGCCATTCCCGCTGAATACTCTGGATTCGCGAAGGCGGCGCTGGTCGCGGGCGTCATCGCGCCCTTCGGGGCGAATTTCGCGGCGCGATCCTGGCTCCTCGGACTTTGCGGCGGGATTTTCGCCGGCGTCGCCCTGGCCGGGGTTTATCTGGGGCCCTTGCTGCGAAAAAGCGGCGCGTTTTCCTTGTCCGGCCTGCTCGCGGCGCGTTTTCCGGGCCTAGCGCCGCGGCTTGGGGTTATTGCGCTTGAGTGCGCGGCTTCCGCCCTCGTCGCTCTCGCCGCCCAGCAGTCGGCGGTTGACGCGCTGACGGGAATATCCGGCGGCAGCCGAAGCTTCGCGGCTCTGGTTGTCGGCGCAGCGGTCCTGCTGATCGCCGGACCGGGCGGTCTGTTCGGTTCGATCTGGGCGGCTTGCGCGGCGGGCGCCGTGGCTCTGGCGGGCTACGGCTGGCCCGCTGCGACGCTGGCGCTGCAAGGAGTTCCCCCTTTCGTCAATTCGAGCGGCTCGACCTGGCGCGAGGTTGCCTCGCAGCTGGAGGGCTGGGGCGCGGTGGCTCCTTTCGCGGGATATGGCGTCGATGTTCTCGCCACGATAGCGGTGACGCTTGGGGCCGCAATTTTGGCTCCCCTTCTCGCGCCCGCGATAACCGCGGTGCGGCCCGCGAGCGCGCGCAGCGCTGGCTACGCCGCTGTCGGCTGGACTTTCCTGTTCGCCTGGCTGATCTCGACGACAGTTGCGGCGACGGCGCTGTCCTTCAGCAACAAGGCGGTGGGCGAAACTCCGGAGCATTTGCCGCAGACGCTTTACGTCGCCAGTGCGCATGACCTTGTAAAAATTTGCGGAGCAAGGGCTCCCGACCCGGGAAGCGCCCTGCGCGCCTGCTCGTCTAAGGGAGTCGCCGCCGGCGCTGCGCTGCGGCCGAAGGACTTCGACGTCAGCCGCGAATTTCTGCTCACCGCCCTTCCTGACCTGGAACATCTGAGCGCGGCAATGTCAGGCTTGCTCGCCTCGGCGCAGATCGCGCTGGCGCTGGCGCTGGGGGCGGCGGGACTGCAAGCCTTCGGCACGGCGCTGGGGCATGAGGCCGTTTACCACATTCGAGGCGAAACGGATCTCACCAGCCGCCGACTCGCGACCACGCGGCTGGCTTTGGTCTCGATCGCGGCGTTCGGCGCTTTGGCGAGCGCCTACAGGATATTCGACCCGCGCGAGCTGCTGGGGCTTGCGCTCGCCATTTCAACGGCCGCCGTCACGCCTTTGGCGATTCTGGCCATGTGGACGCGCGCCAATGACCGCGATGCGTTGATCGCCCTGATCGGCGGGCTTTTCGGCATGACCATAACCATCGTGGTCGCCGGCGGCGCAGGCGACGTAGAACTGCTGGCCGCGGTTTCGCTTGCCGGTGCGGTGTCGGGCTTGGGCGCGGGCGTGGCGTCGGCCCTGTCACGGCCGGCCGGTCAGGAACAGGCCACCGGTTTCGTGGCGCGCCTGTTGCGCGGCGACGGCGATGTGCTGGGTCCAGACAAGGGCGCGTGACGCCCGAAAACTTGCAGGCTCGACCCCTTCGCAACGTCAGCGGAGCAGTGTCGCGCCTGTGAGAGGTAGTTCCAAAGGCCACGGGATGTTTTGGCGCATTCGGTTATGAATCGTGTCGATGGAATTGACTGCGGCTCCATTCGAGCTGAACGAGTCAAAGTTTTATGGAGAAGCTGATCACCGCGAGGATCCAAACGATCTTTGCTGCGCTCGCGACATGGGCGCTTGCATGCGCCATTGCGCCGCCTCTGCAAGCAGAGCAGCTGATCTGGAAGCAGATACAGATCGAGGGCAAGCAGCGCCGTTTTCTCATAGATCGCCCGCCTTCTTTCGATGACGCCAACAGCAGGTCAGTTCTTTTGGTGATTTATGGCTTCGGTTCGGATCCCTCCAAAGCCAGGACGGAAATGGGCTTTAGCCAACTCAACAATCGCGACGATTTCATTTTCGTTTTTCCAGAGGGCTCCGGGCCCAATCCAAATGAGCTTTCCTGGAACGCTGGATTTTGCTGTCGGTCCGCGATGCAGAGCGGCGTCGATGACGTAAATTTCCTCGATCAGATTCTGGACATGCTGAGGACAGAAATGCACATCGATCGTCGGCGAGTCTATGTCGCCGGCTTTTCAAACGGCGCAAACCTCGCTTACCGCTGGGGCGCCGCTCGCTCGCGGACCGTCGCGGGAATCGCGGCTGTGGCGGGAGCCATCGGCGGGAGGGCGCACTTCTTTGCCCCCGAAGTGCGGATCGCAAATCCGGAACAGCCCGTATCTCTGCTTATCGTTCACGGCGAGGAAGATCTGTCGTTCCCCTACAAAGGGGGAATTTCACTGTCTGTCCGCCAAGGTCTGCGCGGACGCGAAAGCGTTTCCGTCCCAGACTCGATTTCCTTTTGGAAAACGACCAACGGCTGCATGGGAGAACCGGAAATTTCGAAGACGGCAGGCGAAGGGAGCCTGCAGCGGTTTACTCATTGCCTCGATGGCACTGCAGTTGAGGCCTGGACCTTCGCGCGGCTAGGTCACGAGTGGCCAAAGCAGTTAGACCATCTCGTCAGCGGACCTTTCGTGACGGAATACATGCTGGAATTCTTTCGTCGTCATCCAAAGGTTGCTGAAGCGCCCTGACGCAAAAGACGGCGAGATGCGACTGACGCTCACTCGGGATCTCAACCCAAGCTTGTGCGGAAATACTTAATTCTTACGGGTATTTACGCATTGAGCGTCGGGGCTTTTTCCGCTTTTGTCTTGGGGTTTGTCTGACATGAGCGCGCAGGAGGCGATTGCCTGGTGATCTCAGTCCCAAAAATACATGTCATCGATGACGATCCCGCGATGCTCGATGCATTGCGGCTGTTGTTGCGGTTAGAGGGATATTGCGTCAGAGTTTATGATTCCGCGAATGACTTTCTAGATGGACTCTGCTCGGACGACAGAGGTTGCGTCCTTACCGACATGCACATGCCGGAAATAACTGGACTCGATCTCTTGGTGATAATGAAGAAACAACATGTTTGCATGCCGGTAATCGTCATCACAGCTCACGCGGACGATCAGCTTGAGGGCGCGGCGAAAGAGCTTGGCGCACATGATTTCTTTGAGAAGCCTCTAAATCACGACGCGCTGCTGGCTTCCATTCGCGAGGCGTTGGCCTGCGCATAGACCCCGTCCAGACGCGCGGCCGCGTGCGCCCCCGGGGGCGATGGTGGTCCAGGGCGGAACGCCGCGAGCCTAACTCTCGCCTCTGGTCAACCCCTGCAATTATGCTATAAGCCGCCAGCGCCAGAACTCGCCTGAGCGCTCCCGCCCCCTGCGACCTCGCTGGACGACATCCCGGCCTGTGGCCGCTTTGGTGCGGTAAACCCCTAAAAGAAAAGGAACTTTCGATGTCGATTACTGCAGAGCGCAAGCAGGCGCTCATCAAGGAATATGCGACAAAGCCCGATGACACGGGTTCTCCCGAGGTGCAGGTGGCGATTCTGACCGAACGCATCTCCAACCTGACTGAGCATTTCAAGACACATGCGAAAGACAATCATTCGCGTCGCGGCCTGCTCAAGCTCGTGTCACTGCGTCGTCAGCTGCTCGACTACGTCAAGGGACGCGACGAGCCCCGCTACCGGAGCCTGATCGAGCGTCTCGGCATCCGCCGCTAATGTCGACGGTATTTTTTGTCCGCGAACCGTAATGGTTCGTCCTGCGATCGCGAGTCCTTTTTCAAAGGCTCGCGATTTGCGTTTGGCGCAGGGAGCGTCGCCTCAAGAATTCGCTCCCGAACTTGGCCGTCGGCATGGGGCCGCGCGGCCAAAAGAGCCCAGAATCCGTCAGGGCAGGATCGCCGGACGCTGCGCAGATCCCAAAGGGAACCGCAACGTCTCGCCGTCTTGCTCATGACGACCATCGGCTCGCCTCATGAAAGAAAGACCGAATATGTTTCAGATTCACCGCGAAGAACTCGACTGGGCAGGGCGCAAGCTCGTGCTCGAGACGGGCAAGATCGCCCGTCAGGCGGACGGCGCCGTGCTCGCCAGTTGGGGCGAGACCACAGTGCTCGCCACCGTCGTCTCCGCCAAATCCTCGAAGCCCGGCCAGGACTTCTTTCCGCTCACCGTCAACTATCAGGAAAAAGCCTTCGCGGCAGGCCGCATTCCGGGCGGGTATTTCAAGCGCGAGGGTCGTCCCTCCGAGCGCGAGACCCTGGTGTCCCGCCTGATCGACCGGCCGATCCGCCCGCTCTTTGTCGACGGCTATCGCAACGAGACGCAGGTGATCGTCACCGTGCTCTCTCACGATCTTGAAAACGACCCCGACATTTTGTCCTTGATCGCGGCCTCCGCCGCGCTGACGCTTTCAGGCGTTCCTTTCATGGGTCCGATCGGCGCGGCGCGCGTCGGCCAGATCAATGGCGCCTTGAAGTTCAACCCGACCATCGAGGAGATGAAGAACTCTACGCTCGATCTGATCGTGGCTGGCACCGCCGACGCCGTGCTGATGGTCGAGTCGGAAGCCAAGGAGCTTTCCGAAGAGACGATGCTCGAAGCCGTCATGACCGGCCATCGCGGCTTCCAGCCGGCGATAGACGCCATCATCCGCCTTGCCGAACGCGCCGCCAAAGATCCCCGTGATTTCGCTGCGCCCGATAACGCCGCCGTTGCTGCGGCCGTCGCCGAGATTGGCGAAAAGGAGCTGCGCTCGGCTTACAAGATCACCGTCAAACAGCAGCGCTACGCCGCTGTCGACGCTGTGAAGGCGAAAGTGAACGCAGCGCTGTTCCCGGAGGGCGCCGAGGCCAAATTCACCAAGGAGCAGGTCGGCGAAGCTTTTCACGATCTTCAGGCGAAGGTCGTGCGCTGGAACATCCTTGACGATGGCGTTCGCATCGACGGCCGCGACGTAAAGACGGTTCGTCCGATCGTTTCCGAAGTCGGCGTGCTGCCGCGCGCCCACGGCTCCGCGCTGTTCACGCGCGGCGAGACGCAGGCGCTTGTCGTCGCGACGCTCGGCACGGGAGAAGACGAGCAGTTCGTGGATTCGCTGGAAGGCACCTACAAGGAGCGCTTCCTCCTCCACTACAACTTCCCTCCCTATTCGGTCGGCGAAACCGGCCGCATGGGTTCGCCCGGCCGCCGCGAGATTGGTCATGGCAAGCTCGCCTGGCGCGCCATTCGTCCGATCCTGCCGGCTCCGGCGGAATTTCCCTACACGCTGCGTGTCGTCTCGGAAGTCACCGAGTTCGAACGGCTCGTCCTCGATGGCGACGGTTTGCGGCTCCTCGCTCGCTCTCATGGACGCGGGCGTGCCGTTGAAGCGTCCGACGGCCGGCATCGCCATGGGCCTTATTCTCGAAGGCGAGCGCTTCGCGGTGCTCTCCGACATTCTTGGCGACGAAGATCATCTCGGCGACATGGACTTCAAGGTGGCCGGCACGCAGGAAGGCGTCACCTCCCTGCAAATGGACATCAAGATCGCCGGCATCACCGAAGAAATCATGCGCGTCGCTCTGGCGCAGGCCCGCGATGGCCGCCTGCATATTCTGGGCGAAATGGCGAAGGCGATCACCACCTCGCGCGCGGAACTGGGCGAGTTTGCGCCACGCATCGAGACGCTGAAAATCCCCACCGACAAGATCCGCGAAGTGATCGGCACGGGCGGCAAGGTGATCCGCGAAATCGTCGAGAAGACCGGAGCCAAGGTGAATATCGAGGACGATGGCACCGTCAAGGTCGCCTCGTCCGACGCCAATTCGATCAAGGCGGCCATCGCCTGGATCAAATCAATCGCCTCCGATCCGGAAGTCGGCCAGATTTACGACGGCACGGTGGTCAAGACCGCCGATTTCGGCGCCTTCGTGAATTTCTTCGGCGCCAAGGACGGTCTCGTTCACATCTCGCAGCTTTCCAGCCAGCGTGTGGCCAAGACCACCGATGTTGTGAAGGAAGGCGACAAGGTGAAAGTGAAGCTGCTCGGATTCGACGATCGCGGCAAGGTGCGCCTCTCCATGCGCGTCGTCGACCAGGCCACTGGCGAAGACCTCGAAGCCAAGGCCAAAGCCGAGGCGAAGGCCGCCGCCGAGTCCGCCGAACAGCCGGCGAGCGAGTAATGATGCGCGCCTCCTCTCCCACGCGGGAGAGGAGGCGATTTCAAAGCGACTTATATTCGTTTATGCGTTGGGCTTTCAGCTTAAGGGAGCCCGCGCATGTTTCATCGTCCTGCCGTCTTCGCCAGTTTTGCGCTTTGCGCCTTCAGCACGTTTCCTGCGCAGGCGGAACCTGCCGCCTATGAGCGTGTAATTTCCTCCGTCACGCTCAGCTTCGCCGACGACGGCTCGGAGGACCGAGCCGTGCTGGTCGACAATTTCGACTCGGGCGCGGATCTCTATATTTTTCGCGGCGTCGAGGACGCCAAGGCCGACGCGCCGATGAAGCCGGATCTGGTGAAAAAACAGGCGGCCTGGAACGGCTCGATGTGGGGCTCGCGGCCGACGCTCGACGCCAACGCCAAGGGTTCGCTGGTGATGAAATCCCAAAACGAGGCGATAGGGCGTAGCCGCTGGAGCGAGGCGCTGACCATCGTCTTTCGCAATCACGAATATCTGGTCGCCGGCCTCACCTATGAATCGCGCGACACGCTCGAACCCAAGACGGGCGGGAATTGCGACATTAATTTCCTGAGCGGCAAGGGAACGCGCAACGGCAAGCCGGTCGAGACAAAACTCTCCGCGATCAGGCTGCAAGACTGGTCCGACGAGAAGCTGCCAAAGGAATGCAGCTTCTAAATTCAAATCCTGTCGACAACCTCCTGCAACGCCTGCTCCAGCGCATCGGCGCCGGGCTCGACTACAGACGCGTCTTCCGTGAAGATCAGCGCGCAGCGGACAGTCTTTGCCGGGTAGAGCTTCGTCATGGCCGCGCGATAAAGCGCGAGCTGACGCAGTTGCGCTGGGCTGGGCGCGGCGCGCGGCCGGCCTGTCTTGAAGTCGGCGACGAACACTTCTTTTTCCGTCTCGGCGATGCGGTCGATACGGCCTGCGATGTCGATCGCTCCAGCTGGAGAATCGATCCGCGCCACGATGTCGACCTCCGCCGCTGATCCAACGCCAAACAGCGGCGCCAGCAAGTCGTTCTCGATCACGTTAATCGCGGCGCGGGCAGCTTCTTCGCGCAGTTCGCGCGCCAGTCGCGGCGCACGCAGTTCGAGAAAACATTGCGCGGCCTGCATTCGCCGCTCCTTGCCGCATTGAGGCAGATGTTGCAACAGCGCGTGAGTCAGACGGCCAATCAGCAGACGGTCGCCGTCGCGCTTCGTCGGCGCAGCGGCGGCGTAAGCAGGCGCGGCGTCCGCTCCGGCGAGCGCGCTGGAAGGCCGCAGCGGCGGCGCCGGAGAGGCTTCCGGCAGCGCGGGCGTGCGGGCAAAGGCGGGAATTTCAACGCGCCCTGCCCGCATTACACTGCGCGTCAACGCGAGCCTAGCGGGCGCATCCTTGCTGCGCAGGATTTGCTTTTCACTGTCGTCCGGGTCTGGAAACGCCTCGAACTGCGGTTCCAACGCGCCGCGAATGATCTGATACCAGCAGCCGTCGGGCGGGGCTTTGTCGCCAAAATATCCTGCAACATACAGCCGCTCCTCGGCGCGGGTCAGCGCCACGTATAAGAGACGCTGATATTCGCCTTTCGCAGCCTCGCGCAGTTTCTCGCGCACACGGGCGACAGCGGGGCTGTCGGCGTCCATTTTCGGCGACCAGGCGAGGCTCGCGTCGTCCGGGGCGTCGCTGTCGCCAAGCACGAAAATGCTGGGGTCGTGGCGACCGGTCGGCGCACCACAGGTGTCGGGCAGAAAGACGATCTTCGCCTCCAGTCCCTTCGCTGCATGAACCGTCATCACGCGCACCGCGTCGCCCGCCGCCTCCATGTCGCGCTTGATTGACACATCGAGATTTTCGACGCTGGCGAGAAAGCTCGTAAGCCCTCCCGGTTCGTCGCGCTCGAAATTGATCGCAAGCTGCAGGAATTCGTCTATGGCGTCGTTCGCCTCGGGCCCGAGCCGCGCGACAAGCCTGTCGCGACCGCGCCCGGCTCCAAGCACGCGCGTGAAAAAGTCGAAAGGCGGCAGACGCAATGCATCGCTACGCCATTGTTCATATTGCCGCGCCGCCGCCTGATGCGCGGGGTTCCCCGAAGCTTTCAGCGCGTCGATCAGCGCGCCTTCGCGCTGCGGCGCCAGCGCGATGAGATCGTCGTCACGCAAACCGATCAGTGGCGATTTTAGCAAGGTCGCCATTGTCAGGTCGTCTTCGCGCAGCAGCGCGGCGCGCCCAAGGGCGCACAAATCCATGACGGCGATATGCTCCATGAGATCCAGTCGATCGGCGCCGGCCACCGCAATATGCTGTTCCTTGAGCGCGCGGATCATCGCCTCGAAAAAAGCATCGCGCTTACGCACGAGAATGAGGATGTCGCCCGCCTCGACCGGCCGCGGTCCCTGCTCCCCTTCAACCCATTCGCCGCTATTTTCGGCGAGCAGCGCTCTTATTTTGCTGGCGATCTTACGCGCGAGGCGTACGGAGGGATCGACATCGGCGACATAATCCAGCGGCAAGGTCCAGTCGGTCGGCGCGTCGCTCCTGTCTGCGCCGATTGCGTCCCAGATCTCGACGAGGCCGGCAGCGTCGCTCTTCCAGGCACGATGTTGCGGCGCTGGCTCCTGCATGTCGGAGGAGAGCCCGCGGCGATTCTCGCCGACGTTGAAAATCGCGTCCACGCTGGCAAGTATCACCGGCGCGGAACGAAAAGACATGGTGAGTGGTATCTGCCTGAAATCGAGCTGGGCCGCAGTGAAGCGGTTTTGGAACTCGCGCCGCATGGCGTCAAATTTTTCTGGCGCGGCGCCCTGAAAGGAAAAGATCGACTGCTTCTCGTCGCCGACAGCAAAAAAGCTGCGCGGACGCCCGCCTTTGCCCTGTGCAAATTCATTGGCGATGGCTTGCAGAATCTCCCACTGCGGCGCGCTGGTGTCCTGCGCCTCATCGAGCAGAATATGGTCGATCTGCTGGTCGAGCTTGTAGAGCACCCAGGACGGACTCGAGCGCCGCAGTAATCCGCGCGTGCGCTCGATCAGGTCGTCAAAATCAAACAATGCCCGACGACTTTTGAGCCGTTCATATTCGCAAATGATCGCTTCGCCGATCTGCGCCAGCGCCAGCGAGCGCGCAAAAACCATCGCCGTCTTGCGTTTCTCGATGAGCGGCGTGATGCGCGCACGCTCAGCTTCCAGCAAAGCCAGGAGATCAGGATCTTTCTTGCAAAGGCCCTGCGTGAGCATGCAACCATCGCCGCCGCGCGGCGTACCCTTCTGCGTGAAGAATACCAGCAGATATTCCTCGATGCAGGCTGCATCTGGCGCGAGGGTCGACGCGCAAACAAGCCGTTCGGCAAGCTTTTTATCGTTAGCGCTGCCCTGTCGCAGTCGTTCCGCAAGCGCCGGCCAGCCTCTCGACGCAAAGCCCCCCTCGATCATCTGCGTTTCAATCGCGGTCAAAGTTTCGCCGACAGAGAGTCCCAGGCGCCGCTGCAAATCACGCTCGTAGTCGGGGTTATCCACGCTATCGCGCAGAGCGCCGCGATGTCTCAGCAGCTCTTGCATCAACGCTTCAAAAGTCGCCCCGCTAGCCTGCCGCGCGATGGTAGCGACTGCCTCGGACAATGGACCATCCTCATGCAGAGCGCGACGCAACGTCTCTTCACGCGCACGCTGCAGTAATTCCCCGCGTTCGATTTCGTCGAGGATGTTGAAGCCTGCGGGCACATTCGCTTCGAAAGGAAAGAGGTGAAGAATCCTCTCGCAAAAGGCATGGATGGTCTGGATTTTCAGGCCCCCCGGAGTTTCGACAGTCCGCGCGAACAGCCGCCGCGCAAAGTCGCGCCTCGCTGGATCAAGCCGCGCTCCGCTTACCTCTTCGACAACGCGGTCGAGCGCGGCGTCGTCCAGCAGCGTCCATTCGGCGAGCATTTTGAAGATGCGCGACGCCATATTCGCAGCCGCGGCCTTGGTGTAGGTGAGACAGAGAATGCGCGAGGGCGGCACGCGCGAGAGCAGCAGCCGCACGACGCGTTGCGAAAGCACATGCGTTTTACCAGAGCCCGCATGGGCGGAGACCCAGGCCGACAATCTGGGATCAGATGCGGTCCATTGACATTGTTTCGTCGGTTGCGGGATTGGACGCTTTGCTCTCATTCGCTTGCGCCTCCCGCCTGTTCTCCACCTCCATTGCGTGACCATTCCTTGACGCGCGCGAGATGGTCGTAATCGCCATAACGCGATGCGAAAGCGACAAACGGGCGCGAAGGATATGAACGCTCGGGGTTACGAAACTGGTTCAACAAATTGCGCAGCTGCGCCTTATGCTCTGCGACAAGCGCGGCGAAGCTCATGTCCTTCGGTTTGATCCAGAGCGGATCGCCAGCGCCAGCGCCTCCAATCGGAACATAAGCGGCGCAGTCCACCTGATGCGCTCCCACCGCCTTGAACGCGCCAGCCTCGATCATCGCCGCCTCCAGCGTGAGCTGCGGCGCCAATCCCGAGCATACCTGTTTGTTGCTCGGCGGTGCGCCGGTTTTATAGTCGAAAACGGCCGCCCTCCCCTCGATGTCCACTTCGATGCGGTCTGCAAAGCCAGTCAGTCGGAATGTCGTGCCGTCCAGAAGCGTAAAGCTCCAGTCGCCACGCTCCTCCACATGGATTTCAACGCCGATTTCGCGACGCGCGCATTCGAAAGCCAGAGCGTGGTCGAGGCCCGCCTCGACACGAGGCCATTTGAAGGCGGCGAAGCCCGGATCGCTGAGGAAGATCGAGAGCTGTTCCCGCGCGAGCTCAAGCAGCTTCTCGCGGGCGCCAGCATTCAAGAAGCCGCAGGGATGCGCCCGCGTGAAATCGGCCAGAACTTCGTGAATGGCCGTTCCCATTTCTCTTGCGCCGCGCTCCGCGCCAAGCGGCGCCAGCGGAACGAGTTTTAATATGCGCTCGGCGTAAATGGCGTATGGATCGCGGCGCAGCGTCTCGATGCGCGTCACGCTCAACTGCCTGGGGCGCAGTTCGACTGGCGGACGCGGCTCCGGTCGTTCGCAGCTTCCAGTGGACGAGGGTTTGATCCAGCGCCGCGGCGATGGCCAGCATTTCCTCGCCGCGGGCCTTGCACGCCTCAAACGCGTCCCCCGCCAATGCGGACAGACGCGTGATAAAGCGCGAGGCGACTGTTGGCGAGCCGGCGCGCTTGATCGCCCGGCTGAGCACCACATCACGCACGCCGAGCGCCATCATGAAATCATGCGCGCTCTGTCCGATGCGGCGCTCCGGCGGTGACAGTTCGAGCTGCTTGCGCATCGAGCGATTGAGGAACGCGCCGGCGTCCGCCTGCGGCGGCCAAATGGACTCGTCCAGCCCCGCAACAAGCAGAACATCAGCGTAGATCAGGCGCGCCTCCAGCGGCCCCAGAATTTTCAGGCGCGGATGCGCGCGGCGCGGCCCACGCACTATGGTCTCGAACAGCAGCGCATCAAGGAAGGCGGCAAAACTGGCAGCGTCAAAGTCGAGCGGCGCTTGCGCATCCTCCAGCCTGTCGAGCAACGCCAGAAATTCTTCGACGCCCTCGTTGCGAGCGGCGCCAAGCAAATCGGGGGACCAAAATCGCTCCTGGATTGCCGCGTCGGCGTCCCAACCTCGCAGTTGCGGCTCTGACGTCGCCGTCACCGCCTCGATGCTTGCGCGAAGAGCCGCGACGCGCGCTGCGAGCGGAGCGTCATGCGCGAGCGAGGACAGCGGCGCCAGCGCCGTGTCGACGCGCGACAGCAAATCCTCGATTGCGCGCCAGTCTTCGTCGGTCAATCGATTTCGCCGCCGGGAAGGCGTGAACGTCCCTGGCAGCTTCGCGGGCTTCGTTGACGTGTTTCGCCCAGCCCTCGCCTTCGCCAACGACGACCCGCAAGACGGCGATCTCGACCAGCGGAGCCAGTCGCGCAATCTCTTCGCGCGAAAGCGAGAAGGCGGCGAAGGGATGCGCCAGAAGAGCGGCGATATCGACGGCGCTCGCGCCTCGCGAAGCGATTGCGCAAAGCAGACGCGCCAAGGCGCCGATGGGCGTTGCGCCAAGCGGTTCGCCGCCGGAGTCGTCGATCTCTATGTCGAAGCGCGCGAGTTCCGCAGACACTCTTCGCGCCATACCGCGGTCCGGCGTGATCAGCGCCGCCGTGCGGCCGGGCGTCTCGAGCGCCCGCCGCATATAGAGCGCCAGCGTCAGCGCCTCCAGACGTTCGTCCGGCGCCTCCACGATGCACACGCCATGCAGCGCGCCGACGAAGCGCGCGCCCTCACGTTCGCGAAAGCCGCGCCAATGCTCGGTGCTGTCGGCCGGACGCAGAGCCTGAGCCACCAGCGCGCGTCTGGCAGACAGTTGCGGCGTGAGCGTGGCGAGCTCCAGCACCTCTTCGCGATCCATTTTCATTACGCGCAACAGGCGTTTCAACATGGATTGAGGATGGGTGAAGGCTGGTTCGCCGTCATCGTCAATGGCGTCGCCGATGTGGCGCCAGGCTGCTTCGTCGAGCTCGCAATCAAGACCTGGAAGCACAACAGCGCCGCGCCCCAGACGCGAGATCGCATCGAGCAAGCGCGCAGTCGTCGGATTGGAGCCGGTCGACCCCAGCGCAATCACGGGATCGCGCGAGCTCAGGCTTTTGAGGCTTTCGATCTGCGCCTCAAGCAGCGCTTTCTGACGGCGGGCGGCGTCGATCATGCCGCGCTGCTCGAGAATGAGCGGCCATTGCTGAAATGCGATGCGCAGGAACTGGGTCGTGATGGCCCAGTATTTATCGAAGGACTTCATCGGCCAGACGGCCGATGGACGAGGGATCGACATCTTCGATTATGAATTCGTCGATCAGCGCGCCAAGCTCCTTCGCCAATGCGCAGGCGTTGGACGGCGACGGCGACACGAGCATCGCCTCGCGCCGGTCGAGCACAGGCGCGCCATCGGGACCGATCGAAACGACCGCGTGACCCAGCGCATCCGCCCATCGCATGACGAGCTGCGCGAGGATCAGACGACGGTCGATTTCCTCGATCGCCGGCGCCAATCTTTCCTCCAGCGCATCTGCGTCATCAGAGAACAGCGCAGCGTTTTCCTGCTCGTCGAGCGCTCCGAGCGGCAGGATGCGCGGCAGCAGCGCGGCAGGCTTTTTTATCGCTCGGGCGAATTCCACAGCAAGCGCGCGGCCGGCGCGTTGCGTCGGCACATACATCGTGATGCGGGCAAGTTCGAGCGGCGCGCTGTCGCGCGAAACGCCGGCAATTATCCGGCCGTCCAAAAAGGAATTGACGAATGTCTCGAGATATGGCGCGCCCGGCGCGATGGTGAAGACATTACGTCCCACGACGACTCCCTGTGCGGCTTTGCACTTTGCAAATTAATGACGCGGCTCAGCCATCCCTCCGTTGAATGGAGAGCGCAGCGCGGCGATCCTATCAGTGCGGGGTCAGGCCGCGACAGCTTTTTCCGCTTCGGCGATGGCGGCGACCGTTCCGACATGCAGCCAGAGTCCCTGCGCCGCGACGCCAAACAGACGCCCCTGTTTGGCCGCATTGAAAAAGAACGGCGCGAGTTTGAAAACGTCTTCGTCCATGCCCGAGAACAGTCCGGGCTTAATGATGCCGACGCCGGAATAAACATAGCGTCTCGCTCCCGGCGGCTGCGAAATGCGGCCCTCCGCATCGAGATCGAAGTCTCCATCCCAATCCACGCCGACGCTGCCCTTGGTTGGCGCCAGCAGCAGCGCCACGTCCATTTTGCCGGCGTCCCAGGCGGCCGCCAGCGCGCGAAGATTGGCGGCGCCCGCGTCGTTCCAGAAGGCGTCTGTATTGCAGATAAAAAAGGGCTTTGCCTTCAAATTGCGGCAACACTTTTTTTATTCCGCCCCCTTGGTCGAGAAGCGAGGCGCGCTCATCGGAAATCACGATGCGGGGCGACGCTCGCGTCTGCAAGATGCGCCTCAATCTGGTCCGCCAGATGATGCACATTGACGATCGCCGTCGTCACCCCCGCCTGCGCGAAATCATCGAGCGCGTAGTCGATCAAGGCCTTGCCGGCCACGCGGGCGAGCGGCTTTGGAACGCTGTCGGTGAAGGGGCGCATCCTCGTGCCAAGACCCGCAGCAAAAATCATCGCCACAGTCGGAAAATCGGACTCGCTAGGCGGAAGCTTCGAAGAGAGCGGGGAGGTTGGCTTCATACCACGCCTTGATGTCCGCAAGCGCCGGATGGCGCAAGCTCTTTTTCAGGTAATGCTCGACGCGCGGCAGATGCGTGAGATAATGAGGCTTGCCGTCGCGCAAGTCGAGACGCGCGAAAATCCCCATGATCTTTGTCGCCCGCTGCGCGCCGAGCACGGCATAGGCTTTTGCAAAGCTGGCCATGTCGAAGTCAGGGTTGGCCTCGCGCCGCGCGCGCGCATAATGCGCGATGAGCTTCATTTCCAATTCATCAGCAACCGTAACGCGCGCATCCTGCGTCAGCGAAACGACGTCGTATGCCGGATGCCCCAAAACACAGTCCTGAAAGTCGATAATTCCCACGCGGCGAATGCCTTCGCGCTCAGGCAACCAGATGAGGTTCGGCGAATGATAATCACGCAGTGTCCATGTCGGCTGTGCGGAAGCAACCTCAAGCAGCGCCTGTCGCCATAGATTGACGAAAACCGCGCGTGCGCCCGAAGCGACGATCGAGCGTGCGATATGGCTGACATACCAATCGGCCAGTAGTTCGACTTCGATAAGCAGCGCGTCGAGATCATAGGGCGGGATGTGGTAAAGCCCGTTTCCCGCAATGGCGATCATGTCAGGAAGCTTGCTTGAGTGGAGATGCGCCAGAGCCGCGACCGACTCAAGGTAGCGTTCTGGAATGGGGCCGCTCTCGTCCACTACGCCTTCGCGACCAAGGTCTTCGACGATCAACAGTCCCGCGTCGAGGTCCTGAGCCAGAACTTTTGGCGCGGAAAGACCCTGCGCGTTCAGACCGTCGGACATCGCTACGAAAGCTCTGACGTTTTCCGCAAGGCGGGCGATGGCGCTGTAGGATTTGCCGTACCGGATGGGCGGGCCATCCGGCCGGGCCGGCGAGATCATCAGAATGGCCTGCTCGCCGTTCGGCTTTTCCAGCGTCTCATATGCTCGGCTGGAAGCGTCTCCCTGCAGGAATGAGCGCCTTGCGTCAGCCCATCCCGCACCGCGCAGGAATTCGCGCAACGCTTTGAACGTGGCCAAACGGGGCGCAAAAGCGCCATAGCCGGAGATGGTCACTATGCGAGCGTCGCGCCGTTCTGGCTCGGCGAAGCTGAAGCGAATTTCGAGATGGTCGCCCAGGAACAGTTCACGCACCCGTTCCGCCCACTCGACGATTAGAATCGAGTCTTCGGTGACTTCTTCCCATCCCAGTTCGGAGACGTCGGCTGCCGATTCGATCCGGTAAAAATCCGCGTGAACAATCTTGCCGAAGTCACCCTCATAGATCTGCATCAGCGTGAAGGTCGGGCTCGGCGCTTCGAGAATCGGGTCGCCGGCTATGGCGCGGATCAGGGCGCGGGCGAAAGTGGTCTTGCCTGTGCCGAGATCTCCTGACAGCGTAAGCACATCGCCCGTGATGAGGAGAGACGCGAGATCCTCCGCGAGCGCTATCGTCGCCGCCTCGTCCGCAACGTCGAGCCGCCATATGGTCTTCGGGGCGGTTTTGCTCGTTGCGTCAGCCGTCATTGCCTTTAGCCTTCATCCCGCGCCAAAACCGCGCGGGCGTTGGATGGAAAGGCGCAGGTCAATGTCGCGCCCTCGCCAGGAGCGGCGTCGACATGCATCGCGCCGCCGTTGGCCTCGATGAGTTGTCGCGCATGGGCGCGATTCTTGTCAACGCCGCCGCCCCGGTCGGTGATCTTGAAGACAACCTCGGTCTTGCGCTGAAAACCAGCCAGGGTGATGGCATGATCGGCGCCAGTGGAGTCGATCGCATCGGCGAGGAGCCCCGCAAGCGCTTCTATAATTTCGCTTCCGTTCCCGAAAAAGACGTCGAATGCGCTGGTCGGGAGCACGCGCAATTTGACGTTCTTGTGCTCGAGTTGCGCTTGTAGCCGCTCGGCGGCGGCGCGCATCAGTTCGCTCGCGTCGAGTTCTTCTCGGAGGTGCGCGACAGCAGCGGGCGCTTCGGCCGGCTGTGGCGCGGGCGAAGCCTGCTCCTGATGAGCGGGAAAAATGCAGGTGACGGTCGTGCCTTCGCCGGGCGCGGAATCGATCAATATCTTGCCGCCGTGCAGATCCATGAACGCGCGGACGATGGAGAGGCCCAGGCCGACGCCGCGATGGCGGGAGCCCGAAGTATGCGAACTCGAAGCGGTCGAAAACGCGTTCGAGAATTTCGGGCGGGATGCCGCGACCGCGATCAACGACCTTGAACACGACGTCGCGGTCTCGACGCAGCGCGGCGAGGGTCACGGTCTGGCCCGGACGTGAGAAGCCGATCGCATTGGACAGCAGGTTGAACAAAATCTGTCGAACCCGCTTCGCGTCGCCCCGGAACGTTCCGACATCCTCGGGCGAAATGATCTGCAGTTCGATCTTGTTTTCCGCAAGCCGGTCCTGCACGCCTTCGATGGCGCCTTGCATCGCGCTTTTAGCGTCGACGTCCTCTATTTCCAGCGCCATCGCATCTTCGTCCATCGTCGCAAGATCGAGAATATCATCGATTATTGCGAGCAGGGCGGCGGAGGATTTGCGCACATAGCCGAGATATTCGACTTGCCGCGCGTTCAGCGCTCCTGTCGTTTCGTCGCTCAGCAAATGCACGAAGCCATTGATGTTGTTTAAAGGCGAACGCAATTCGTAGCTGACATGATGAATAAAGTCGTTGCGGAGTTTTTCCGCGGCGAGCAACGCCTTGTTGCGCTCCGTCAACGCGCGCTCGACATTCACATCCGCCGTGACGTCAACGAAAGTAAGCAGCGCCGCGCCCTCCGGCAGCGGCTGCGCTGTGAGATCAAGCACGAGACCGTCGCTGCGCTCGAGACGGCGCGCGAATCCCACACGCATCTCATTGAGTCCGGTCACGAAACCGCGCAGATCGCGCCAGGTTTCTTCATTAGGATGCAGCGTCTTGCATAATTCGGCGATTTTCTCGAAGCGGGGCTTGTCGGAGAGGACTGCGTTGTCGAACCGCCACAGCGCGGCGAACGCTGGATTGCTGAATTTGAGACGCCCATCGGCGCCAAACACGGCGACTCCCTCGTGCAAAGTCTGAAGCGTTTCGTTCTGCATGCGATAGAGCGCGTTGAATCTCGACTCCAGCTCATATCGCTCGCTCATGTCGTCATAGAGATAGGTCACGCCGCCTTTGGGGTTTGGGGTGACCTTGACGCAGATCGTGCGTCCGTCCGGCATATGCCAGATATGCAATGGAGGTTCATCAGTTGAACGATAGGCTTCGAGCAGACGCGATTTCCAGGCGCGGAAATCGCCCTCGATCGGCAAGCGCTGGGCCAGACGCAAACGATCGAGAATCTGGCTATCGGACGGCTTTTGATCGAGGAAGGAAGCATCTAGCCGCCACAGCTTTTCATAGGCGGCGTTGCGATAGACGAGCCGTTGCGCGCCGTCAAAAATGGCGACCGCGCTTGGCAACTGATCCAGCGTGCGCGTATGCGATTGCATCTGCTGTTCGAAGTCGGCGCGCATCGTCTCGATTTCCTGACGGTCGAGGGCGATCGCCGCCGCCGCGTCCGTCGAGGAAGCCTGAATCACATCAAGCTGGTGCCGAGCCCCGGCCACTACCGCGGTAACCCGGTCGCGCCACGTCAAAGACTTCGATTGCGCCTCGCTGGTCGCGGCGCGCACCGACTGGTCCAGCAGTTCCATCTGCCGTTCTATAGCGTCCGCAGGGTCGCGAGCCTCGACGGCTTGCGCATAGGCGTTGTTGACGAACACCAGGCGACCATCCGCGTCGCGCAGCCATACCGGCGCGGGCAAAGCCTCAAGCAATCCACGCAGTCCGCGCACGTCGGCCTTGCTCGCTTCAAAGCGTTCGCGCAGGCTAAGTAATTCAAGCCTGTCTCCAGAGACTTCGCGCAGTCGAAGCACGGCGCGTCCTCCGACGGCGCGCCCCTCCGCGTCGAAATGGCGTCCCGTCAAACCGATCAAAGGAACATGAAACGGCTCGCCGTGCTGCCGCAGTCGGTCGACCCTGTGTTCGAGATCCTGCGCGGCCTCCGGCGTGAGCCAGGCGCCGAAGGCGAGCACGCGGCGAGGGACCGGCATATCGGTGACAAGCAGCGGAGAACCTTCGATGTCCGGCTCGCTCGCGGGACCGTCCCAAGCGACAAACAACTGCTGCTCGCTTGATAGAAAAACCTCGGCGCGGTCGCGCTGAGCGCGCGTCTGTTCAAGCCTCGCGGCTAACTCCGCCTCGGTGCGCCGCCAGGCTTTGCGCTCCGCCATATAGGCAAGCGCGACGAAAGTGGAGAACAGAGCGAGACCGCCGCTCAAAGCAAAGCCGTAGACTTCAACGTCCCGGCCTATTTCCGGCAGCAATTCAAGAGCTTGCGCCGATGCTGGAGACGAGAAGCAGGCAATCCCGACGCAAGGCGCTCCAAAGCGGGAAATCTTGTTAAAAAGCAGGGCCGGAACGCCACCTGTTGCGCTAAACCGCGTCGCGACAGTCCCGCATAAAAACTTTCGCCGAAATCGCGTCATGAGCACGCGGCTCCGGCAATTGGGCGCATCTCTTTTTGTCTCATACGAACCGGTCTCCACGGTCGATTGCGGGGTCACATCTCAACAAACGCCGTAAGCCGTCGACATACAAAGCCTTTCCCCCACGAAAGCGAGAATCTCGCAACGTCAAAGGCAGGCAAACGCTTGGGAAAAGCGGGCTATTGGACCTCTCGCCGCCGGCCCGCCGCAAACGCTCGAATCACCTCAATCTAGAACGTGCTCGCGAAAAGGGGAATCCGTGTTTTGAGAAGAAAAATGTCATGGGCGAAAAAAGAGGCCTCGCCTCCTGTTGGAAGCGAGGCCCTTCGTCGAGAACGCTGGCGCCCTCGGCGCCGTGGGCGATCAGTAGCGATAGTGTTCCGGCTTGAAGGGGCCGCTTTTCGGCAGGTTGAGATAAACCGCCTGCTGGTCGGACAGTTGCGTCAACCTGACGCCGATCTTTTCAAGATGCAGCGATGCAACCTTTTCGTCGAGGTGCTTGGGCAGTGTGTAGACTTCCTTGGCGTAATGACCCTGCTTGGTCCACAGTTCGATCTGCGCCAGCGTCTGGTTGGTGAAGGACGCCGACATCACGAAGGACGGATGACCGGTGGCGTTGCCAAGATTGACCAGACGGCCTTCCGACAGCAGGATGATGCGCTTGCCGTCGGAGAATTCGATCTCGTCGACCTGCGGCTTCACGTTGTGCCATTTCAGGTTTTTCAGGCCCGCGACCTGGATCTCGCTGTCGAAGTGACCGATGTTGCAGACAATCGCGCGGTCCTTCATGCGGCGCATGTGCTCCAGCGTGATGACATCCACATTGCCGGTCGCCGTACAGAAGATGTCCGCGCGCGAGGCGGCGTCTTCCATCGTGGTGACTTCATATCCTTCCATCGCCGCCTGCAGGGCGCAGATTGGATCGATCTCGGAGACGAGGACGCGGCAGCCGGCGTTGCGCAGCGAAGCCGCCGAACCCTTGCCCACGTCGCCGAAGCCCGCGACCATCGCGACCTTGCCGGCCATCATGACGTCGGTGCCGCGGCGGATGCCGTCGACGAGCGACTCGCGGCAACCGTAAAGATTGTCGAACTTCGACTTCGTGACGGAGTCATTGACGTTGATCGCCGGCCAGAGGAGCTTGCCCTCCTTCTGCATGATGTAAAGGCGATGCACGCCTGTGGTCGTCTCTTCAGTGACGCCCTTGATGGACTCGGCGTTGCGCTTGTAGAAGCCCGGATTGGCCTTGAGGCGCTTCTTGATCGCCGCGAAAAGGACTTCCTCTTCCTCGTTCGTCGCCTTTTCTAGAAAGGCGACATCGCCATTTTCCGCGCGCAGGCCGAGGTGGATCAACAGGGTGGCGTCGCCGCCGTCGTCGAGGATCATGTTGGGGCAACCGCCGTCCGACCACTCGAAAATGCGATGGGTGTAATCCCAGTAATCTTCGAGGCTTTCACCCTTGACGGCGAATACCGGGGTGCCGGCGGCGGCGATGGCTGCGGCGGCGTGGTCCTGCGTAGAATAGATATTGCACGAGGCCCAGCGGACGTCGGCGCCGAGCGCCTTCAATGTTTCGATCAGAACGCCCGTCTGAATGGTCATGTGGAGGGAGCCCGCGATACGCGCGCCCTTCAGCGGCTGGGTCGGGCCATATTCGGTACGCGTCGCCATCAGACCGGGCATTTCGGTTTCGGCGATGTTGAGTTCCTTGCGGCCCCATTCGGCGAGCCCGATGTCGTGGACGACATAATCATTGAAGTGAGCAGTCATGATCTTCCTCTGATCGCGGCGCGGATGTCGCCTGAGGTCAGGCCGGCTCGCGCCGCGCCTCTGGGCGCGGCTATAGCAAAGGTTTTGCGATAGCGCAATAAAGATATGTGCAAGTCTTTATATGACGACCGGAGGCGGCAAGGCCTCCGCCGCTTTCGCTCGCGCTCGGCCATATTTCACGCGCGCTTTACCCGCTGCGACGCGGAGCCAAAGGCTTATTCCTCCGCCAACAAAATGCGCCATGAGCAGCAGAAAGCTCATGAGCAGGACAAATACGTCCAGCGCCCTGATGATCTTGCTGGGATCGGTTATGGCTATGCCTGGCGGTTGAGAGACGGTTTTGGCGATGAGCAGCGTAATGCTCAGCGCAACCCCGCCAAAGGAGGCCAAAACGCCCAAAAATCCAAAAGTCATGCCTGCACTGAGATACCAGAGGCCGGCGCCGTCACTTCTGGTCAAGAAGGCTTCCGGCGCCAGCGCGATCCGCTTCGCCCGCCTCGTATATAAAAAAGACAGCGCGCAGGTCAGGATCAAAATTCCCAAAGCGCAGGCGCTCCAATAGATTCCGTCGGCGATGCCTGCCGTAACCGCGCTCAGCATTCTTCCCGCCGTCGCGAATTGCAGCAGCAACGCGGACAGAAAAGCGAATATGAACTGAATCCAAAACCCCGCCCAACCCAGAGCTGTCATTTTCCAGGCGAGATCTCGTCCCAACTTGGCCGCCAGGCCGCTCGCTGGCACAAGTGGTCCGCCTGCTGACGCCCAGCTTTCTCCGGGCAGCATTCTGCCAGCAAAACCCGGATGGACAACGCTATCCGCGGCGACAAGTCCGATATGGGCGAGAATAAGGACGCCGAGCCCATAGGCGGCGATTCCATGAATTATCGCTCCCAGATTCGCCAGCCGGTCATCCGGCTCGCCCCAGGCAGGCAAGGGCATTCCCCAAAAATGGACCGTCGCTCCAGTAAAGACCTCTTGCAGGTAGCCGCTGATCGCCACGGCGAAGAGCGCGAGATAAATCAGCGCGTGAAGCGAAGTCCCGAGCAGTCGGCGCCAGCGCGGCATGCTCTCTGGATAGTCAGGCGCCTTGACGAACAGCTTCAACAGGATCGCAAAAAGGAGAACAATCGCGGTGGTGAGACCCAAGGAGACATGCAGATCAGACAGAAACGCGCGTTCGTCGGTGGTCGTCGGCGAAAAGTGGAGATAAAAACCGAGCCCAAGAAGGGCCAGCGTCGCCAACGCCAAAATCCAGTGGGTCAGGATGGAAACGAGTTCGTAATTCGCTCGATTTGAACTCATAAACGCCGCCTTTGCATTGTCGCGATCTGGATAGTCTGAAATCAACCGTCTGAAATCAGCTCCGGTCTGTCCATTGCACAGATAGCCGCGCGCAACGCGATTGCAAAGCGCAACAATACAAGAACCATGCGATGGTTTTGAGGCGCCTGGTTACAACACATTGGCGTTGCTACGCGACGATCACAATACGGCGATTGCTTTCGCGAGGCGGTCTTATCTTAAAAAAGAGAGTTTGCGCGCGGCGTTGGCGCGACTGGCGAATAAATTTCTTTGCAAAACAGATTGCTTTCCGGGGTTCATCGGAAAGCGCGGGCCTGACCCGCGCTTCCGTGTTGATCACAGCGTTTTCAGATACTCGAGCAAGGCCCTTTTTTCGGCGTCGCTCAGCGAAGTGCCGAAGTCATGTCCGCAGCGACTGTTGCCCGAGGCGTCCCGCTTGTCGCCGCCGCAGTCGGCGGTGGTCTGATAGCTGTAGGAGCCGAATTTCGTCTGCGTCTTGGCGAGTCCGATATTATCCAGATCATAGGCCGGCCCGACCTGGAAGGAAGGGACGCGCTGCGCTGGCGGCTTCAACAATTCGGCTAGAGAAGGCACGGAGCCATTGTGCAGGTAAGGAGCTGTCGCCCAGATCCCCTGCAAGACTTTTGACTCGTAGGCCGACGGCGGAGTTTCCGGAACTATAAACAGACTTTGCAAGCCTTTCTGCAAGCCGGTTTTGAGGAACTGGTTCAAGAACTCGACCTTCTCGAAGGGACTGATCGGTTCATTGCGCAAGCATTCTTCGACCAGCGGCAAGAACGGCACGGGCCCAAAGTGCAAAGGGCCCTCTGCAATGGACCCGACGACGGCGACGCTCAAAATATTGGCTATGAGATCCGTCTTCTGGAGAGTTCTTGAACGGCGGCGTCGGAATGATTTGACCTTCCAGCACGCCAGAGTTGCCGGGACGGAGAAGATTTTGATGTTCCTTGGCGTCGGTCTTGACGTCCTGCACCGGAGTTTTCCAGGTGTTTTTGTTGCAAAGACGCGCTTCGCCCTTTGCTATCTCGTGACAGTTCGGCCCACAGCCTCCCTCCTTCCGGTCAAAGATTTTTTTGCCCTGCTCCGCGAGATTCTGATCAATGGGGCCGGGAAATTTCGGCGGTTCTATTTGTTTGATCAAGGTCTCGAGACGAAGCAGACCAGGAAAATTTAGTGACGAGTTTTTTAGAAAATCAACGACGAGAGGATTGGCCGTCGGCGTAGGATGGAACACGCCGAAGACGCCATAAACTTCGCCCACATTCCGACCAAGCCCCGTAACATCATCGCCGTTCTGGGCGAAGCCCGGCCATTGCGTCATGTCCTGAATGGCGGCGTTCCAGAGAAACGGATAGCGCACGGGCGCATCCGCGGCCTTGAGGTTCCCGGGTATGATACGCGTCGAAGACGGGCCGATATCCAGTCCCGCCACGCGATTGAAGATCATTCCCACCGCGTCGAGCCGCGCCGGCCCCCAGATCAAAGCTGGCGGCTTGGGCACGCCCGCGTCGATGATCGCATGGAACGGCAGGAACCATGCTTCGACATCCAGCTTCAGTTTCTTCACCGTATCATCGGAAGTCGAGGCGCCCAGCACCGAGACCGCGAAGGCCTTGAACGCTGCATCGTCTTTCAAAATCTTTGCATAGGCGGCGTCGAGATCGGAAAAGAAACTCCCTATGTCGACGATTGCCGGCCCGCCGTCTAAGCGCAAGGCGGCGCCGCCAATCTCGATCTGCCGCGTGTGGCAGGCCGCGCAGGTTATCGAGAGGCTGGCGCCACCCTCAATGTCCAATGCCGCCAGGAAGCCCACGGGCAGACCTGGAATCGGACTGTCCGGATTTGGCAAATAGCCGTATCGCGCGAGACTGTCGTCAAGGAAGCCCGTGCCGTCCACACGCTTCAATGCGCGAAACCAGTTGAAAGGCATCAACCGCGCGCCCTGGTCGCGCGTGTAAAATTCCTTTCTGGCCGCTGCTGTCCATTGCGATCCCTGATCGGCGAATTTCAATGCGTCGGCAAATGCGACCGCAGAACACGTCGTGGTAAACAGAACGGCAAGGGCGAGTTTGGCGACGCGTGAAAGGAACGACGATTGCGCTCGAACCATAATTTTCTCCCAATAAGCAAGCCATATTTCAGAAGGTAATTTGTCTGCCGCTGGAGCGTCGCCCCAGGGTCAGATCTGCGGACCCGTAATCACCGGCGCTTGTCACGCAGGCTCGAGGACGAAGCATATTTTGCTCCGTCACAAATCAGAGAAGACGCGGCAAACCCGGGCTTTTCGCGCAAATGCTAATGTTATACAAAGGCTTCCGCTTCCCCAGCCGGAGCAAACTCGAAAACTGACGCCTCCCGCCGCCTCGATTATGCCTCAAATTTCGATTTGCACAATAAAACTAAGCGTTATCTGCACAAATTCGATTGAGGCTTGAGAAGGCGCTTTCACGTCTCGCTAAACACGCCGCGCGACGACTCGATGAACCGGCGAGCGCGGCGACGGCTTTTGCTATTATCAACCTCGCGCGAATCGCGCTCCGACTCAGTTTGATCCTAAATCCCTCGCAAAGGCGCTTTCATGCCGCATCCCGCCGTCGCCACCGCCTTCAAAGCCCTAGACGTCCATGCCCGCGCTCTGGCCCCGGCGCATGTGCGCGATTTCTTCACGCAGGACCCCAAACGCTTTGAAACATTCTCCGTTTCGCTTGACGACTTTTTGTTCGACTTCTCCAAACACAAGATCACGCGCGAGACGCTTGACCTGCTGGTCGCGCTCGCCGAGGCGCGCAATCTGACGGCGCGACGCTCGGCCCTCTTCGCCGGCGAACCGGTCAACAGCACGGAAGGGCGCGCCGCGATGCACATGGCGTTGCGCGATTTATCCGGCGGGCCGATTATTGTGCAAGGCGTCGACATGCGCCGGGAGATCGAAGCCGAGCGCGAGAAGGTCTTCGCCTTTGCGCAAGCGATACGCGAGGGCGCACTGACAGGCGCGGGCGGACTTCCTTTCACGGATGTGGTCAATATCGGCATCGGCGGCTCGGACCTTGGACCGGCGATGGCGGCGCGAGCGCTTTCGCCCTGGCGCGGTGCAGGGCCACGCACGCATTTCGTCGCCAATGTCGACGGCGCCGACCTCGCCGACACGCTCGCTCCGCTCGATATCGCGCGTACGCTGTTCATTGTCTCATCCAAAACTTTCACGACGCAGGAGACGATGACAAACGCCGCCAGCGCTCGGGCTCGAGTTGTCGCGGAGCTCGGCGAAGCGGCGGTGGCCAAGCATTTCGCCGCCGTGTCGACGCGGCTGGACAAGGTTTCGCAGTTCGGCATCGACGCTTCGCGCGTCTTCGGATTCTGGGACTGGGTTGGCGGCCGCTATTCGCTGTGGTCGTCAATCGGGCTCGCGCTGGCGGTCAGCGTGGGGCCAAAGCATTTCATGGAGTTTTTGCGCGGCGGCTTCGACATTGACACGCATTTCCAGCAGGCGCCGCTCGATAAAAACATCCCCGCGCTGATGGGTCTTCTCGGCGTATGGCATCGAAACGTGCTGGGCCGCGCGGCGCATGCGGTCATTCCATACGACCAGCGCCTCGCGCGCTTTCCCGCCTATCTGCAGCAACTCGACATGGAGTCGAATGGCAAATCAGTGACGCGCGATGGCGCGCTGGTCGCAGGCGCGACGGGTCCGGTGATTTTCGGCGAGCCCGGAACCAATGGCCAACATGCTTTCTTCCAACTGCTGCACCAGGGAACCGACGTCACGCCGATCGACTTCCTGCTCGCCGCCGAGCCGACTGACGCCGACGCGCATCATCACGCCTTGCTGTTCGCCAACTGCCTCGCGCAAAGCGAAGCCTTCATGCATGGGCGAACGCTGGACGAGGCCAAGGCGCTGCTGCACAAGGAAGGCCGCGGAGAGGCCGACGTGGAGCGTCTCGCCCCGCATAAAGTTTTTTCCGGCGACCGGCCGTCGAGCACCCTGCTCTATCGACGCCTCGATCCGCGCACGCTCGGACGGCTCGTCGCGCTGTATGAGCACAAGGTTTTCGTCCAATCGGTGATCTGGGACATCAATCCCTTCGACCAATGGGGCGTGGAGCTGGGAAAGGAACTGGCGAACCGCCTCGCGCCGATCGTCGAGGACACGGGGGCGTCAACGGCGGCGCTTGACGGTTCGACGGCGGGGCTGATTGCGTGGCGGCGCAGTGCGTCATAGCAAGCGACTTGCCCCGCAGCGGCGCGGAAGGTTCACCGTCGCCGATCAGGGCGAAGTCCAGGGATAGGTCCAGGTTTCCGTCAATGTCCGCGAGCCTGCGCGCAAAAATAACCGCAGATCGGCGGTTTGGCCCGACTTTACCGAAACGTCGAACAAGGCGCGCAAGCCTTCGATATGCGGGTTCGAGGCGATGCTCGTGCGCAGGACCTGACCATTGGTCGCGGTGGCGACGACTTCGACCTGGCTGGGATCGCCGACATAATAGGCCATGTCGCCGCCTGCAAAATCCACAAGGAACCGCCGGGAATTCACCGCCACTCGCTCGGTAGAACCCAAAGCCTGCGCCGGCGCGCGGAAGGTGTTGACGACCCGCCCGTTGGGCGAGAGACGGGAAAGCTCTATACAAGCCGAAATCCGGTAGGCGCAGGCGAATGCCTTTTGCGGCTCGGGCGGCGTCGTCGGCGTCCAGCTTGCGACGATGTTGTCGTTGCTTTCGTCCTCGGTGGAGAGCTCTATCAGTTCAATCCGGCCTTCGCCCCAGCCGCCTTGCGGCTCGACGAAATAGCTTGGCCGAGATTCGTAGCCAAGCTCCAGATCCTGATAGGACTCAAAAGTGCGATCGCGCTGCATGAGCCCGAAGCCCTTGTTGTCCTTGTCAAAAAATGAGGTTATGCGCGCCGTCGTCGGATTGCCGAGGGGACGCCAGAGCCATTCGCCCGCGCCGGTTTGCATCAGCAGCCCGTCGGAATCATGCAGCTCGGCGCGGAAATTGTCTCGCACGCGTTGGTCGTTTTCACCCGTGAGAAACATCGACGTCAGCGGCGCGAGCCCGAATTTGACTCCGGCGCGGCGCGGAAACAGGGTCGACTGGACGTCGACCACGGATTCCTGGCCCGGAGTGATGTCGAAACGAAAAGCGCCCGTAACCGCTTCCCCGTCCAGCAGCGCGTAGATGGTGGCGCGATTGGAGCCAGCCGGCGGCGCCTCCACCCAAAACTCGCGAAAGAACGGAAAGCTCTCCTTGTCCGTTCCCGCCTCGACGCACAAGGCTCGAGCGGACAACCCGTATTTTTGGTCGCGCCCCAGGAAGCGAAAATAGCTCGCGCCCAGAAAAGATATGAGCTCGTCGCTCACATGGGGGTCATTGAGTGGATAATGCAGACGGAAACCGGCAAAGCCCAGATTGACCGGCGGGTCCTTCTCCGGCTTGACGCGGCCGTAGTCGAATAGATTCGGCGAATAGGGAATTGGCGAAGCCAACCCATCGCGAATCAAGTTTACAGTCACCGCGCGTCGATAAAGAAAGCCCAGATGAAAGGTCTCCAGCCGAAACGAGCCGCCGCTATTGCCCAGCAGAGCTCGATCCGGCCGAAAGCGGATGTCGCGCCAGCTATCATAGTCGAGCTTGTCGAACGCCTCGGGGAGGCGCGATGGAGCGTCCTCGAAGGGAGCACCTGCTAGTTCGCGGGCGCGGCCAAGCACATCGTCGAAACCGAATCGCGGAGGTTTGGCCGGCGAAGCGGCCGGATTTGGCGCGCCTTGCGCGAAAACGTGGCTCATTGTTGCGAACTGCAAGCCTGCTTGTGGCGCGCTGACAGCAGCTATGGCGCCAAGCAGCTTGCGACGGGTGATGTCGGTCATTCTTATGTTTTCCGGAAGGCTCAGACGCCTCAGCGGCGCGCGGCGAAGGAGGCGGATCCCAAAAAGACGACGGCCCCAGTCCGCGTTGCGGCGACCGAACCAGACGCGCTTTTGCGGCCCGGCCATTACCAAGGCACGCCTTTTGCCTAAACGGCTTCTCGCGCGCTGGCAAGACAGGCGCGCCGGCGACAGGCTTTGTTCGTGAAGTCTTTTCAACCGGGACCGGCCTTTCCGGGCGACCCGGCCTGATTTCAAAAACACCATTAACCCGGCGCTTCGCTTACCGGCTTGGCGCCACGGCGCCGAGAATTTACGCGGCCGCCTAAAAAAGCACTTGTCATCAATCGAAAAGCGCGTATCTACGGATTGCCCAAATCGCACGTGCCTGTGGTCGTGTGTCGGTCGGTGGGGATCCGGACAAGAGGCCGGTTAACCACCATCTAAAAAAACCGGCAGCCGGAGGCGAACCGGCGAACTCCGTCTCTGCGGAGGATCGCGACTTAAAGCAACGACGGACCGGGCTTTTTCGTCTCTGTTGGCCCTCCAAAGGCCGACTTACCGAAGAGGCTTGTCTTTCTTGCCGGGCGTGCGGATCGGGACTTCCCCTTCCAAACGAGGCTGTCCAAATGACCGTCATGCGTGTCACGCGCATGTCTGTCTTCATTGGATCGCCAACGGCGCATCACCGGATCGAATGACGCGCGACCTTCGCGCGGCGTCGATCTAAGGATCGCTGATAGTTCGACGTTCGTCGCGTCTCCATCGCGCGCGAGCGAAAGCTGTCCGCTGTCCGCCGAAGTTTGTTGACTGGCGCGCCAACCCGCGCCCTTCGTCAGGGGATGCCGCGATGACCGATCGTATCCAGGAATTTTTGCGCGCGCGCCGCCATGAAGGCCGCGACAACGGCCCTTGTCTCGTTGTCGACCTCGATGTCGTGCGCGACAATTATCGCGCCTTCGCCAAGGCGCTGCCCGACACGCGCGTCTTTTACGCCGTAAAGGCCAATCCCTCGCCGGAGGTGCTCTCGCTGCTGGCGAATCTTGGCTCTTGCTTCGACACGGCTTCGGTGGCGGAGATCGAAATGTCGCTGGCCGCCGGCGCGTCGCCGGACCGAATCAGCTTCGGCAACACGATCAAGAAGGAGCGCGACATTGCTCGCGCCTTCGAACTCGGCGTGCGCCTTTTCGCAGTCGACTGCCAGGCGGAGGTCGAGAAAATTGCTCGAGCCGCGCCCGGCGCAAAAGTGTTTTGCCGCATTCTTTGCGACGGAGCGGGCGCCGAATGGCCGCTGTCGCGCAAGTTTGGCTGCGTTCCTGAAATGGCCACCACCGTGCTCGAACATGCGCACGCCCTGGGCCTCGTCGCCTATGGCGTCTCGTTCCATGTTGGTTCGCAGCAGCGCAATCCGCGCATGTGGGACGGCGCATTGAAATCGGCGGCGACCATATTTGGCGAACTTTCGGAACGCGGCATTCAGTTGCAGATGGTCAATCTCGGCGGCGGCTTTCCGACCAAATATCTCAAGAACGTGCCGGCGGTGAAGACTTACGGGACTGCGATTTTTCGCGCTTTATCCAAGCATTTTGGCAACCGCATTCCTGAAACGATCATCGAGCCGGGTCGCGGCATGGTCGGCAACGCCGGCATGATCGAGGCGGAAGTCGTGCTGATCTCGAAGAAGTCGCATGATGACGCGGTCCGCTGGGTCTATCTCGACATCGGCAAGTTCAACGGGCTCGCCGAGACCACTGACGAAATGATCCGCTATCCGATCCGCACACACGCTGATGGCGGCGCCGTCAGCCCCTGCGTGATCGCCGGTCCGAGTTGCGATTCGATCGACGTTCTCTATGAGAAAGAGCCTTATGAGCTTCCGATCAGTCTGGAGATCGGCTCCAAAGTGCTGATCGAGGGAACGGGCGCCTATACGACGACCTATTCCTCGGTCTGCTTCAACGGCTTTGAGCCGCTGGAGTCCTTCGTTATCTGAACACGCAATCCCAGTCCCGTCCGGCCGGCGCTGAAATGTTCAACGCATGGCGCGAGGGTCGCTTGTCTTCCATCGGAGGCAGTGATGACCTTTGAGTTCGCCCTTCACGCGGGAAGCGCCGCGCCGTTCAACGGTGCGCTATCCGCGCGCGCGCCTTTCGCCATCACGGACGAGTCCCCGGCCGACGTATGCGCGCGCGAAAAGCTCCTCGACGCCTGCTTCGGTCCCGCGCGCTTTATGAAAACCTGCGAGCGATTGCGCGCCGGGCGCGTCCCGGCGCGAGGGCTTGCTCTGGCCGCGCACGAGGGAGAGCGGCTCGTAGCCACACTGCGGCTGTGGCCCGTGCTGGCTGGCGCTGGACGCGCGGCGCTTTTGCTGGGACCGTTGGCGGTGGCGTCCGATTACCGCTCGCTTGGGCTTGGCGCAGCGATGATTGAAACCGGATTGGCCCGAGCCAGAGCGCGCAATCACCGCGCCGTGCTGCTGGTCGGCGACGAGCCTTATTATGCGCGCTTTGGCTTTGAGCGTGGTCTGACCGAAGGGCTGACGCTGCCGGGCTGGGTCGATCCGGCGCGTTTTCTCGGCCTCGAACTTTCGGCGGGCGCATTGAAAGATGCTCGGGGGCGCGTGAGCGCGGCGGGAGCGCCGGCGCCAGCGCCGAAAGGTTTCGGGGAATTGCCACTCGCGGCGTAGCGAGCGAACTCCGCCGCGGCGAAATTGCGAAAGCCCGGTCCCCTTGCGGCGGCCGGGCTTTTTCCAGGCTGAACGACAGCCTTACGCGCGACGAAAGGCTTCGCTCATCGCAGCGCCGCGACGGTCTGCGACGACATCCACCAGCCGTTCGGCGGCATGATCGCGCGCATCCTGGCTCTGCGCCTTTGCGAATTCTTCGCCGGCCTCTTTGGCCTCCTCTTGCGCAAACTCTAGCTTCTCGCGCAATTCGTTGAGCGAAAGCATAAGATTGTCGCGACGCACGCGCGCCGCACGCGCATAGGTTGGATAGGCGAAATGCGCCGGATCACTGATATTTGCTCGCTTTTCCTCAGTCCCGATCTCGCGATCGAGGTCGTTGGTCATGCGCGTAAATTCGGCGATCATCGTCTGCAACTGCGCGACCCGTCGCCGTTTTTCATCTGCCTGAAATTTTTTCAGGCGCACTAAAGTATCCCGCGACTTCATAATAGCACTCCGATACGCGCGGCGCGTTGCGCCTGGTACAACCACCCTCCAATTCGCGAGACAGGGTGATTATGCGTGCAGGAGGTTGCTTGTTGGTTACCTGCAACCAATATTTTTAATGCTGTTCCAAACGCAATTAACCATTCTTGACGACAACGCGCGCGCACAATCGAAGCTCGAGTCCGATGTCTTCGCTCCAAAAAACGCATGACGAATGGAATGAAGCGTGGCGGCGAGCACACTCGCAGCAGCACGATTACCCAACTCGCAGGCCAAAGGTTAACAGCAAACCGATAAGCCGCTTTCGCGCACAAGTTTTCTTTTGGTTACCAAAAAATAAATGGCGCCATGCATTCTGAGCGCCCCCTACGCAATCCATTTTTGCCTTCGCTATTTCCTGCCGACCAACGCTCGACATGCGTTAGAAGCCCCGAAACCGGTGTCGCGGTCTGGAAGCGCACAACCTGGAAGCACTGCGTGACGGCGATTTCTTGTCCAGTGGTAGGTAACGTTCGGGTAATATTGGGACTTAAGCTTTCAATTGCGGCAAAATGTCATATCAAAAAAAGGTAATATATCCCCACGTCAAAGGCTGAGACAGCGACGCGCGTCTTCGCGCGGTTTCGCGCTTGATCGGAGGGACGAAATGAAATTTCGAATGTTCAGACACTCCTTCGTCGCAATGGCGGCCGGGCTATTCGCCCTGATGGCTGCAGGCGAAGCTTATGCGCATGGTGGGGTCAAGCTGGAGCAGGACGAATGCGTTCTGAAGATCGGTCCCAACACCATGCATTTCATCGGATATCAGCGAGAGGGCGAGGAGGAGGAATTCTGCGAAGATATCGCAAGAACGGGGCCGACGGTAATCGCTCTCACCGCCATCTCGCCCGATCTGCGCGACATGTCCATTGGCGTTCGCGTAGTTAAAGATATTGGCGAAGAAAATGAAAAGGCGAACATCGACGCTGTGACTGTCGCTTACTTCCCGCCAAAGGTCTATCACAATGGAACCATGACATTTGAACATAACTTCAAGGATGCCGGGCATTACGTCGGTATAGTGACCGTAGCGGATGACCTTGGAAATCAGTGGGTGTCGCGCTTCCCATTCACGGTCGGCATATTCACCTTTATGGGCTACCTCGAGTACATTCTCTATGGCGTCGCGTTCACGGCGCTCTGTGGATTTCTCTGGTATATGCTTGGAATCCGTTCCAGGAAGTCCAATGTCGACGCACCCAGCGTCGCCTGAGCGTCCAGCATTTACTGTGCACTCACTGATCCGGTTGCGATCGGATCAGTTCACATTGAACGGAGTCCTCATGCACGCGCTATCGTCCATTCGCTCAATGCTCCGCGTGGCGGGCCTGGCTGCGGTTACCTGCGTATTGTCCTCGACAGCACAAGCGCAAGCTTCCGCGCAAGACCCGGACGAAGCTGCATTG
This sequence comes from uncultured Alphaproteobacteria bacterium, assembly GCA_963724845.1. Classification (GTDB taxonomy): domain Bacteria; phylum Pseudomonadota; class Alphaproteobacteria; order Rhizobiales; family Beijerinckiaceae; genus Methylocystis. The sequence goes on along the minus strand of CAVRWF010000012.1, from coordinate 561,654 downwards.
CTCAAGTCCTTCGAAAGAGTCGATGTCTGGAACTTTCCAGTGGATTACTCTGTCGCTTACAACAACCAGGATGTCGTCGTAACGCGCGAACTGGTTGCGCAGCCGACGCCCGCGGGAAAGCTGTGTTACATCCGCTTCGATCTGCTTCGCGGCGAAGGGGATTACGCCTACGGTTTTAAGCCAGCGCAGCTTGGCCCCGCAAAATCCGGCACGTGGGGAGTCTTTTTGCACAAGCGCGGCACGGTGCTTAACCAGGAGCGCTCCATACTCAAGATGAATGTCATCTACTTTTACGTTGACGGCGCGAAAGAGAACGCCGCTGATCCTGATGTCTGCGCCCGCAAACAGGCTGCCGAAACTCCCGAAGCAGGACACGGCTATACGGCGAAAGAGTGGTCCGACCTGATTGTGCGCGCTCGCCTGATCCACGGCTGGCCGCAAGCTTCGCCGTGAACGCTGGAAGCGCCTCTCCTTCGAGAGGAAGGCGCTGCTTTAATGTTTCATAGACTTTCCAGCTCGGTTTTTTCCGAAGCCGGAGCGCCGCTCATGCGCCGGTAAATAAAGGCCGGCGCCGGCGCATGCGCCTCGGTCTCGGCGAAGGCGGCGAAACGTGCGTGATCCGGCGAGAGATGACAGGCGGGATCGGTCGCCGCAGGATCGCCTGTCACCGCCATCGCCTGACAGCGGCAACCGCCGAGATCGATCTCGCGGCGATCGCAGGAGCGGCACGGCTCCTTCATCCAATCCGTGCCGCGAAACGCGTTGAAGGCCGATCCATTGCGCCAGATGTCGCCGAGATCGCGTGTACGCACATTATCGAAGACCAGCCCAGGCAATGTCTGCGCAGCGTGACAGGGCAGCGCCTTGCCCGAGGGCGTCACGGCAAGGATCGAGCGGCCCCAGCCGCCTGTGCAGGTTTTTGGACGCGTGGCGTAATGGTCGTGAATGACGAAATCGAAATTCAGCACGCCCTTCAAGCGCACCTTGGCTTCGTCGACTACAGCGACGCTCTCCATGAATTTCTCGCGCGTGGGAATCAACGCGGCGCGGTTTTTTTCGGCCCAGGCGTAATATTGAATGTGTGCGACTTCGATCCGCTGCGCGCCGACCTCGACCGCGAAGTCGATGATCTGCGGCAGATGATCAATGTTTTGGCGATGCATCGGCGCGTTGATCGTAAGGCCCATGCCAAATTCCCGCGTCCATAGCGCGACGTCCCGCTTCTTGGCTACGCCGCCCTCAAAACTGGAAATGCGGTCGGCGGACTCAGGGACGACGTCCTGTATGGACACCTGCACATGATCGAGGCCGATCTTCGCCAGCGCTTCCAGCCTTGCTCGGGTGAGCATGACGGCGGAGGTCACGAGATTGGTGTAAAGCCCGGCCTCCACGGCGTAGCCGAGGATTTCTTCAAGATCGCGGCGTAACGTCGGCTCGCCGCCGGAAAGGTGCAATTGGAGCGCCCCGATCGCGGCCGCGCTGCGGAAGGTTGCGCCCCATTCCTTCGCGCTCAATTCGACATTTGCGCGCTCCAGTTCGAGCGGATTGGAGCAGTACGGGCATTGCAAAGGACAGCGGTGCGTCAATTCCGCCAGCAGTCCGGCGGGACCGCCCGCGAAAGGCGCATAAGATTGCGCAAGCGCGGACATCGGCGGCGGGATGAAAGCATCGGGACCGTCGCGCAGCAGGCATTTGTCGGCGAGCCCCTGCAACAATGCGGTCACGTCGCGCGATACGACAGCCTCCGGCGCACTGTATTGCGCGGCAAGCTGCGAGGAGATGGCGGCGACCGTTTTTTCGCCGTCGATCAGGCGCAGCACGGCGAGCGAGATCGCGTCGATCTCGTAGGCGCGCTCCGGCGCCAGCACGACAAAGCGGTCACGCACGCGGTCTTCATGCAGCCGCGAAAAACGCGTGAAGGCAGGTTTTGACTGCGGGGCGACGATGAAGCGCGCTCCACCCTGCGGTGTCGTGTTCACGTGATGGCCTGTCCAGGCTGATAGGCGCCGGGCGGAATTACGCCGGGCGCCACGTAAGCGTGATGTAAGGCGTCAAGCTGCGCCCACAAGACGTCGCATTTAAATCGAACGGCTTCGATGCAAGCCTCCTGTTCGGGACGACTCAACGCGTTCTTCTTGATGTAGTCCAGCGCAAAATCCGCGTCGCGAGGCGCCTGCGACAGGCGGCGCTTGAAATAGGCCATCACGTGATCATCGACGAAGTCGTAATTCTCCAGCATGCCGGCGATACGCTCGCGATGGATGGCCGGCGCGAACAGCTCAGTCAAGGATGACGCCACCGCGACTACGAGCGGTTGCTCCACCACGTATCGCACATAGGCTTCGACCGCGAATTTGGTGCCGGGCAGCGCGCCGCGCCGCGAGACCACATAGTCGCGCGGCAGTCCGAGCCCGTCGGTGAGCACGAGCCAGCGTTCGATGCCGCCCGACTCGTCTCCCAACCCGTCATGATCGTGCATGCGGTGTATCCATTCGCGCCGCAATTCGCGGTCATGAGCGCGGCTCATGAAAGCGGCGTCCTTGCGCGGCACCGCCTCCTGGTAGCAATAGCGGTTGAGCGCCCAGGCGCGCACCTGATCCTTGTTCAGTTTGCCGCCGTGAAGCAGCTTATGGAATGGATGCTTGTCGTGGTAGCGCTCAGTCCCGACGGCGCGGATCGCGGCCTCGAACGCCTCTGGCGAAAGCGGCGGCGCGTTGAGAAACGCATGCGATTCGATGACGTCGTTCATAGCGCAACCTCCATTCCGTCTTCGCCGATCTCCCAACCGGCGGCCTTGGCCTCGGCGCGCTCCTTGGAGCCCTTGTCGAGGACCGGGTTTGAATTGTTGATATGCACATAAATCTTGCGCGCCACGCCGAGCGTGGAAAAGGCTTTGATGGAGCCGTCCTCCCCGCTCATATTGATGTGGCCCATGCGCGAGCCCGTTTTTCCGAGCAGGCCCTGGTCGATCATTTCATACTCATGCCAGAGCGTGCCGTCGAAGAAAACGAGAGTCGCGCCGCGAAGCCGTTCCACAAGCGCTGAATCAATCCCTGCGCAGCCGGGAATATAGAAGAACGATTTGCCGCTCGCCGTCTCGGTGATTTGCAGTCCCAGCGTGTCGCCTTCGGCGCTGCCGTAATTGGCGGCCATCGCGTCCTCGAGCCAAAGCGCGATCTTGCCGGCCACGGGAAAAGCTTCGACCGTCAGTCCAAGATCGACGCCCGCTCCCGAAAGAGCCAGCGGCGCGCGCAGCGGCAGTTCCTCGCGCTCGACCGAAGCCTTGGCGAGAACATCGAAAATCCTGTTGGCGGCCAGCACGTCGAGAACGCGATGGGCGCCATAGACCGTGAAAGGCTGCGCCTCGCGCAAATTGAGCAGCCCGGCGACGTGATCCACGTCGCCATTGGTCACAACGACCGCCTTGATCGGGCTGGCGCGCACGGGCTCGCCAGCGGCGGGCGAAAGCTGCGGCGCCTTGGCGATCTGTTCGCGCAGATCGGGCGAGGCGTTAAGCAGAACCCAGTCGCGGCCATTGGCGCTGACGGCCAGCGAGGATTGCGTACGCGCCGAGAAGCCCGGGGCGCCCGCACGCACCGCCCGGCAATTGGCGCAATTGCAGTTCCACTGCGGGAAGCCGCCGCCGGCGCCCGAACCCAAAATCCTGATGCGCATCGGCTTCGATCACGCGCGGCGCGGGCCGCTCCGCCCCGCCGGGCTCCCTTAAGATGTTATTATTGGCGCGCACTATGCACATTGGCGGCGCGCCCGCGCAAGTGCGTCAAATTCGCGCTTGGCGGATACGATGATAAAGGGGCTTTGACGTGGCGAATGGCGACATTTATGGCGAGGGAGCGCGAGCGCCCTTGACGGTCACCGGATAGCCCGCCACGGTCAGCGCCACGTGACCCGCCACCAGCGCAACCGCCTGATGCAGTTCCCCGGCTGCATCGCGGAAGGCTCGGGCGAGCGCGTTCTCCGGCACGACGGAAAGACCGACCTCCGCCGCAACCAAAACCGTCGGCGCCTTGCGGAGCTGGAGGACCGCGCAGAGCCTGGCGCGGTCAGCGGCGAGATCGGCGGCCGCAAGCAGCCGGTTCGACAGCCATAGCGTCAAACAATCGACAAGCACGGGCTGCGCAGCCGGAGCGTCGGCGATGGCCTTAGCCAGTTCGTGCGGCGCCTCCAAAGTCAGCCAGCCGTCGCCGCGCCGCGCACGATGCCTGCCGATCCGCACGCGCATTTCGTCGTCAAAAGCCTGAGCCGTGGCGATATAGATCCATGGCGCCGGATAGTCGGCGATCAGCCCCTCGGCATAGGCGCTCTTGCCCGAGCGAGCGCCGCCAAGCACGAGAGTTAGAAAGGGGTTTTCGCTCATACGAAGGCCTTACTAAACTCTGTACGCGCCAGCAAAGCCCCCTCCCGATCGAACACCATGATCTCCAGTTCGACGTCAGCGTTGAGCGCCCGCGCCGCCGTCACCCATGCACGCCGCGCGACCAGCGCAGCAAGATCGACGCCGGCGACCTGCGCCAGATGCAGCGCCTCCAATGCGCTATTGGCGACAGCTATCCGCGCGGCGAGACTCTCCGTCCCGCCGGCCTCGCGCGCCCACTCCGCGAGCCCCGCCATATCAACGCTGGAGCGGTTCGAGTGCAGATCGAGCCGGCCCTGCGCCAATTTGGTCAGCTTCGCGAAGCCGCCGCCGATGGTCACTCGCGCGACGGGATTTTTGTGCAGATATTTGAGCAGGCCTCCGGCGAAGTCGCCCATTTCCACCAGCGCCTCTTCGGGCAATCCGTGCAGCGCGCGCACGGCCGCCTCTGAAGTCGAACCAGTGGCGCCGGCGATATGCGTCAGACCGCAGGCGCGCGCAACGTCGACGCCGCGATGGATGCTGTCGATCCAGGCGGCGCAGGAATAAGGCACGACGATTCCCGTCGTCCCCAGCACCGACAAGCCGCCGACAATCCCCAGCCGGCCATTGAGCGTATGCTTCGCCATCTCTTCGCCGCCGGGGATGGAAATTTCTATCTCGGCGTCGAGCGCTACGCCCAAGTCTCGCGCGGCCTCGGCCAGGTTTTCGCGCATCATGGCGCGCGGAACGGGGTTTATCGCGGGCTCGCCCACACCCAGCGGCAGGCCCGGGCGCGTAACGGTCCCGACGCCGGCGCCAGCCTTGAACGTCACGCCGACGCCCCGGGGGTTGAGGTTGAGTTTAGCGACGATTAACGCGCCGTGAGTGACGTCGGGGTCATCGCCCGCGTCCTTCACCACGCCCGCCTCCGCAAAGCCCTCTCCTCGCTCGAACTGAGCAAGAGCGAAGGCGATGCGACGACCGCCCGGAAGCGCGATCTCGACCGGATCTGGCGCAACGCTTTGATGCAGCGCCACAAAAGCCGCGCGCGCCGCCGCTGTTGCGCAGGCCCCGGTGGTCCAGCCACGGCGCAGGGGTTTGTCGGGCGAGCGAGTGGTCATGCCCCTTCATAGCTCGGTTCAGAGCGGGAGACAGTTTGAAATTGGGCCGCCCTTCGACGGCTTGACCCAAGCGAGGCGACACCGCCGCCACAATCCGCTAAATATCCCGGCATTATTTCCCTTGGGCAGGAGCAGGAAAGATGAAACGCGGCCTCATTCCCTTCGCAATGGCTTCCCTCTTTGCAATTTCGGCGAACGGCGCCGGAGCCTTCGAAGTCCACAGCCCGGACATTTCGGCACAAAAGCCTATCGGCGAAAAATTCGTCTACAACTCCTTCGGATGCAAGGGCGAGAACCTCTCCCCGGCTCTGGAATGGACCGATCCGCCGGCGGGAACGAAGAGTTTCGCGGTGTTGGTCCATGACCCGGACGCGCCGACAGGGGGCGCCGGCTTCTGGCACTGGCTCGTCGTCGACATTCCCGCCTCGGCGCATGGCTTAGTGCAGGGCGCCGGCTCCGCCGACGGCAAGAAGCTGCCCCCGGGCGCCAAGCAACTCGACTCGGATTTCGGCGACCCGGGCTACGGCGGCCCCTGCCCGCCACAAGGCCACGGCGCGCATCATTATAATTTCACCGTCTACGCGCTTTCGGTCGAGACGCTCGGCCTGCCGACGAGCGCCAGGACCGCCATCGTCGGCTTCACCGTGAACAAGAACGCGCTAGCCAAGGCGACGCTGACCTCGACCTACGGCCGCTAAGGCCTTGCAGGAGGCGCTGTTCGGGCATCTGGCGCTGACGCTGCTGGCGGCGGCCAGCGAAGCCGCGCTGGGCTATCCGCAGCCCTTTTTCTCGCGGATCGCCCATCCGGTTGTCTGGATCGGCGCCTGTTTGAACGTGCTCGACGCCCGACTCAATAATGGTCCTCCCGTAGTGCGGCGCGCCGCTGGCGTGGTGACGGCGGGACTGCTCGCGCTGGGCGGGCTGACTATTGGCGCGGCGATCCAAACTGGCCTGCTGGCTCTGCCCCTGGGTCTGCTGCCGCTCGCGCTGCTTTCCTCCAGTCTTCTGGCCCAGCGCAGCCTCCACGCACATGTCGCGGACGTGGCGCGGGGACTGAACGTTTCGCTTGACCACGGTCGCGAGGCGGTCGCGAGGATAGTGGGTCGAGACGTTTCGCGGTTGGACGAGGCCGGGGTCGCCCGCGCTGCGATCGAGAGTTTGGCTGAAAATTTTTCCGACGGAGTTGTTGCGCCGGCCCTGTGGATGGTCTTGCTCGGCCTGCCCGGCGCATTGGCCTATAAGGCGATCAACACCGCCGACAGCATGATTGGCCACCGCTCCCCGCGCTATCTCGACTTCGGCTGGGCCTCGGCGCGGCTCGATGACGTCTTGAATTTCCCGGCCTCGCGCCTCGCGGCGGGATTACTGGCCCTGGCGGCCGGCCGCAATGCGCGCAACGCCCTCGCCATTGCGCTGCGAGATGCGGGACGCCACGCCTCCCCCAACGCTGGCTGGCCGGAAGCGGCAATGGCTGGCGCGCTCGGGTTGCGCCTCGGCGGGCCCCGCAATTATGGCGAACAGCGCGTCGCGGGCGCCACCTTCGGCGACGGGCGCTTCGAGGCCAGCCGCGAGGATATCTGGCGAGCTTTGGCGCTCTACCGCGGCGCACTGGCCGCGCTCTGGCTGCTGCTCGCGCTTGGGTTGCTGGCCAGCGCCTGATGATCTCGTCCAAAATGGCCCGGCTTGACACCTTCGCCCCGGCGCTACATCACTTCGCGCAAACGGCGCGTTTCGCGCTTCGTGAACGGCCCCGCGGCCTCGTTCGTTTGTCGCGATGGGCGCGCAATGCAAAAAGGCGCAAAATGAATATGCAGCCACGGTCCGTAAAGCCGCCGCTCAAGATTTTCCTGTGTTCCCCGCGCGGCTTTTGCGCCGGCGTGGTGCGAGCGATAGACGCCGTGGAGCGCGCCCTCGCCAAGTATGGCGCTCCAGTTTATGTCCGCCATGAGATCGTCCACAACCGCTACGTGGTGGAGGCCCTGAAAGCCAAAGGCGCGATCTTCGTCGAGGATCTGGAAGAAATTCCCGACACCGCCGCGCCGGTGATCTTTTCCGCCCATGGAGTGGCCAAATCCGTTTCCGCCGCCGCCGCGGAACGAAATTTTCTGGCCATAGACGCGACCTGTCCGCTGGTCACCAAGGTGCACCGAGAGGCGGAGATCCATTTCAAGCGCGGCCGACGAGTTCTGCTGGTCGGTCATGCGGGACACCCGGAAGTCGTCGGCACCATGGGGCAATTGCCGGACGGCGCGGTGATTTTGATCGAATTGGTGCAGGACGCCTTCGACTTGAATCTCGATGACGAGAGCAACCTCGCCTATGTCACCCAGACAACTCTCTCGCTCGACGATTTGCGAGCAGTGATCGAGGCGTTGACGCAGCGCTTTCCCACCATCGTCGGCCCCCACAAGGAAGACATTTGCTATGCGACGACCAACCGTCAGGCGGCGGTCAGGCAAGTGGCGCCACAGGTCGACGCAATGATCGTCGTGGGCTCGCCCAACTCCTCCAACTCGCAGCGTCTGCGTGAAGTGGCCGAGCGCTCCGGGGCGCCGGCGCAGCTGGTTCAGGGACGCAACGAGATCGACTGGTCCATTTTCAGCGACATTCGCTCTTTGGGGATCACGGCAGGAGCCTCCGCTCCCGAAGTTCTGGTGGAAGACATCATGGACGCTTTCGCGGAGCGTTACGAGATCGCTGTGGAAAGCATCTCCGCCGCCGACGAGAGCGTGTCCTTTCCTTTGCCCAAGGAGCTTCGAGCGCTCGCCTGAGAGCCCGGCAGTTTAAGACATATCGGCCGGTCTTGTCCGGCAGCATTCGCTCAGAACCGGCAAGGCCATGGCCGTATATACAGAAGTCGACGACGAGGAGCTGATCGCGTTCCTCGCTACCTATCAACTCGGCGAGCTGCTGTCCTGCAAAGGCATAGCCGAGGGCGTCGAGAATTCGAACTTCTATCTCCATGCGGGCGCCGGCAGCTTCATTCTGACGCTTTACGAGAAACGCGTCGCCGAAGCTGACCTGCCGTTTTTTCTCGGCTTGATGGAGCATCTCTCGGCTGCGGGACTCAACTGTCCACAGCCGGTGCGCAACCGCGCCGGAGCAGCGTTGGGCCGGCTCGCGGGACGGCCCGCTGCGATAGTCACTTTTCTTGACGGTCTGGCCGTCCACCACCCCGACGAAGCGCATTGCGCCGCCCTTGGCGAAAAACTCGCGCAACTGCATCTCGCCGGCGAAGGCTTCGCGCTCAAGCGTCCCAACGCCCTGTCGGTCGCGGGTTGGCGTCCGCTGTTTGAGCCACAGTCCGCTCGCGCCGACGAGATCGCGCCGGGGCTGTGCAAACTGATTTCGGACGAACTGATTCATCTGGAGCGCGTCTGGCCGCGGGATTTGCCATCGGGCGTCATTCACGCCGATCTTTTCCCGGACAATGTGTTGTTCCTGGGCGAAAAGCTCTCCGGTCTGATCGACTTCTACTTTGCCTGCAACGACGCCTTCGCGTACGATCTGGCCATATCTTTCAACGCCTGGTGCTTTGACGCCGCAGGCGTTTACGATCCGGGCAAAGGCCGAGCCCTGATTGACGCCTATGGTCGGTTGAGGGCGCTGAACTCTTCGGAATGGGCCGCTTTTCCTTTGCTGGCGCGCGGAGCGGCGATGCGTTTTCTGCTGACGCGGTTCGTGGATGCGCTCAACGTTCCGCCGGGCGCGCTCGTTCGACCAAAGGATCCGCGCGAGTATCTGGCGAAGCTGATTTTTCATCAAAGCATAAGCGACGCGCGCGATTACGGCTTTACGCCATGAATGGCGTCCGATGACTCGCCGCGTGAGCATTTGGACCGACGGCGCCTGCTCCGGCAATCCCGGCCCGGGCGGCTATGGCGTCATTCTGCAGTTCAACGGTCACGAGAAAGAGCTGAGCGGCGGCGAGAAGCTGACCACCAACAATCGGATGGAGCTCATGGCCGCCATCGTGGCGCTGGAGACGCTGACGCGTCCCTGCGCGATCGATCTGCACACGGATTCGCAATATGTGCGCAATGGCGTGACGCAATGGATCGCCGGCTGGAAAGCGCGCGGTTGGAAAACCGCCGACAATAAGCCGGTGAAGAATGTCGAATTATGGAAGCGTCTTGAGGAAGCCGAGGAACGGCATGATGTGGTCTGGCACTGGGTCAAAGGGCACGCGGGCGACGAAATGAACGAGCGCGCGGACGCGCTGGCTCGAGCCGGAATGGCGCCGTTTTTAAAAAAGTAATGTCTTTATTGCAGCAAAAGCGTCGAGGACGGCCAGTCGCGAAAAATATCGATAAAAATCTCGGGACGCTGTTAACAGCCGCATTGCAATCCTGTGGTTTTATGAACACCAAAGAGTATCCAGGATCGGCGTCGGCAAATGCAGACAGCGTGAACTGGCTCAGGGGTTGCAAACATGAGTACTGCCGAATTTCAGGCCCTTCAAAGAACGGTAAGTGAATTAATGGACTTGAAAGCAGTGTTTCTCTCGCGATTTGAAGACGCGGTCATCTCCGCCCTGCCGCCTGCCGAGAAAGCCATTGTCGAGTCCGCTATCGAACGCGAGGTCGATTGCGAATACAAGAGCCCGGTATTAGCCGTCATAAGACGGCATGCGTTCCCATCGCGAGTCAGCGTATTGCAGGATGATTTCCAGGCGTGGACCCATGAAGTGATCGACGACGCAGTGCGAACGGCAAGCTATGAAGTTAAAGCGATCGTAGCAGATGGCCTGTCCAATCTTGGCGCCAGGCAACCAGAGAGGGTGTAAAAGCGCCTCACTCCTCATCCAAAATTCTGCCCGCGCAGCGAAGCTGCAAGGCGGCGCCACGCGGGCGAGTCGCGTCACGCGCTACGCGGCGGCGTGGGCTGAGGCTGATCCACCGCTGGCGTCGGCGCCTGGCCGAATCGCTCGTTCAGCGCGGGAAGAATCTCCCTGATTTTGGCCGCGCCTTCGGCCCCCACGACCGATTCCGCTCGGGACAGTACCTCGTTGACCAGATCGACAATCTGTCGCTGATTCAAACCAAGATTTAACAGCTTCCCGGCGAGAATGTTGGTGTCGGCGCGTCCGTGTCCCATAAAGCTGGTCATGCCCTCTATCGCGGCGGTCACGCCACCGTCGCCCGATGCAGCAGCGGCCTCCACGGCTTCGTGAGCCCTGGGCATTTTGTCGATAAGTTCTGCGATATGGCCTCCCGGCGCCTCGTCACGCAGGAACAGCAGCACATGCCCCACGGCCGCCTTTGCGATGGAAGGCTCCAGTCCGGTTACTTCCGTCACGTCTCTTGTCAGCTTCTCCATCATTCCGCTCCCTTACGAGATTGAGGCCTAGCAAATGTCGTTTCGGATCGGCGTTTCAAGCGTGAATGTTTCGAATATCGGCAGGTCCGAGGAAGCCGTGCGACCGTCACTTTCAATCGAAGTATTTCGAATTGCTAAGCCTCACCGGAGCGCCACTCTCTTGCCACGGTGCCGCCCTTTCATGTGCTAAGACTGTTGCAGAATCAACTCAGTCCAAAAAACGGTAACCGCCGCAAAAACGCCGGCCGCTTTAAGCCGGTAAACGCCAACACGCCGAACGAGTCGTTCAATTGGGAGGCTGACGCACCGACCTGTGATCCAGGAAATCCTAAAAGGAGGGAGGCGCGCCATGGCGCTTGATTTTAATATCTGTGGATCGCCACTTCGGAAAAAAAAGCCGGATGCCGATCTGCCTGCGATAGTTCGCGATTATATCGAACATGTCCGTGGCAGGCCGGAGATGAGCCAAAATATACTGCCGGATTATCTCGACAGTCTGTGGAGTCAGGCCAATGACTTCGCCGAGCGTTATGGAGTTCCGTGTCCCATTCGGCGTGACGAACTAGACGCCCTCCGCCTCTCAATTCAGAAAAGAAGTCTTTCTCGCACCCGTCGCAGCGGCGGATTAAGTGTGTAACCGCGCTACCTCTCGACTGCTTGCGATTTAGCCGCGCCTAATGCACTGCTGGCGCGGCATCTCTGCATGCGCGCTCGCAGGACCGACAAACTTCGGCGCAAATCCTGCAATGTTCATGTCGACTAGCGTGGCGCTCGCACTCCTCAGCGCAAAAGCTGCAAGCTTCGGCGCAAGCCTGCAGGACAAGACGCATCGTCATGTCGTCCCGGCCGGTGCGCCGCGACCCAATGGCTCCCGTGGCGGAACAAAGATCGGCGCAATCCAGGTTCAGCCGAATACATTGGCGAAGCTCGACCGGATTGTCCTCGCCCAAACACGCGTCGGCGCAAGAGGTACACGTTTGAGCGCAGTCGAAGCAAAGCTCAATGCAACGGGCCAGCGCACTGCTCTCCCGATTTTCGATTTGAGGATGCGTGCCAATCATTGCCTCGACATGCATGGTAACCTCCACGTTAAAGCTGCGATCCTACGTATATCGACAACTACTCCCGTCGGCAGGAGCCTGCTCTGTTCACATCATTTTGCGCTGCGCGCGTGTTCTCCAGAACTATGGGCGTGCTTTGGCTTTCCCTCGCGCGCCGTTGACGCCAGATCGTGAAGTTGTTCTTCATCCATCAACTCGACCATAGATTTTGAAGCGCCCTTGAGCTCGCTTTTTTTCTTCTCACCGCGCTTCGCGGAAAGGGCGGCTCCGGCAGCCATTTGCTGGGCTTTTGATTTTGCGGGCATTGCTTAAGCTCCGTGTATTTCAATTCAGCCAGCTGGGTAATTGGGCTTGTATGCGACCCCTTCAAGAAGCGTCATTCGAACTTCCCGCGGGAATAAGTTCGTGGACGCTGAAGTACGCGTTAGCGTCTTTCCACACACGCTCGGGACTCCATCCGGCCATACGGGCCAGATGGTGAAACTGGTCGATTGAATATTTGTAGGAATTCTCGGTATGTATTGTTTCACCGGCGCCGAAATGAAACAGCTCGTCGTCGACGCTTACTATCTGCGCTTTTTCACTAACGAGATGCATTTCGATGCGGCCTTCAAGCGAATTGTATATCGCCTCATGACGGAAATGCCCAAGATCGAAAGTTCCATGGAGATCTCTGTTGATCCGCTTCAACAGATTGAGGTTGAAAGCAGCCGTCAGGCCACGTGAGTCATTGTAGGCGCTCAAAAGCTGGCGAACCTCTTTCTTCAAATCGACGCCGATGACAAGGGAACCGCCCGGAGCCAACGATCGCCGCATCAGACGCAAAAGCCTCACGGCTTCTGTCGGAGTGAAGTTGCCGATGGTCGAACCAGGAAAAAACCCAAGCTTGGCGTCGTTGGAAAAACTCGCGGGCAAGACCACGCCCTGCGTAAAATCGCCGATAAGCGGACGCACTTGCAGTCTGGGAAACCGCTGCTCAAGGCGATGCTTTGCTTCCTCCAAGGCGCTGTGCGAGACATCTATCGGCAGATAGGCCGACAGCTGTGGCAACCGCTCCAGGAGTAGTTCTGTTTTTCGGCAGGATCCGGATCCGAACTCGACGAGAACGGATACGTTAGAGCTTTCCCGCACCATATCCGGGGCGTAAGCTTCCAGAATTTCGACTTCACTCCGCGTGGGATAATATTCGGGGAGAGCGGTGATCTCTTCAAACAACTGACTGCCTTGCGCATCGTAAAAAAAGCGACAGGGCAGACTCTTTCGGATCTTCGACAGCCCATCGATCACGCTCGACGCGAAGTCGTCGTCGTGCTCGCGTTGCATTGCGTGTTGAGTAAGCGCCCTCATCGTCTGCCTCCTCAAGCAAGGTCCGCAGCGAGACGCAGGCCCGTGAACTGCCAGCGCTGATGTGGATAGAAATAATTACGGTAGGTGGGACGCGTGTGGCCGCCGGGCGTTACGCAGGAGCCCCCGCGCAGCACGTGCTGACCTACCATGAACTTTCCGTTGGTACTCGCCCAGCGGACCTTCTGGGGTTCGATAGCCTGGATAGGGCAAGTAGGCGCTGCCGGTCCATTCCCAAACATCGCCGAACATCTGCCGCAACTGCCCGCTCGCCCCCGGCTCCGCGGGTAAAGGCCGCAATGCGCCTCCGGATAGATCGTTTCCACCCTTCGCGGCGGCGCCGGCGGCGCACTCCCACTCAAATTCGGTTGGCAGGCGCTTTCCCGCCCAGCGGGAAAATGCGTCTGCTTCAAAGTAGCTTATGTGCGCGACAGGAGCGAGCGGCTCCAGCGGCGACAGCCCGTCGAGCGTCATGGCGCGCCATTCGCCATCGCATTGCTCCCAGTAGAGAGGAGCCCGCCAATCCTCTCGGTTGAGCCTCGCCCATCCGTCGGAGAGCCAGAGCGTCGCTTTAGCGTAGCCGCCGTCCTGAATGAACTGCAACCATTCAGCATTCGTGACGAGTTTGTCCATCAACCGGAACGGCTGAATGAATGCATTGTGGCGCGGTTGCTCGTTGTCCCAGGCAAAGCCTTGACCGCCATGTCCAATTTGGCGAACGCCGCCTTCAAAGTCGATCCATTGGACGGAGTCAGGCTGCGCAATTTTCGCTCGCGCCTGAGGGAAGCGATAACATGGCCTGAGAGGATTTGCGGCGAACAACGCTAAAATGTCGGTGAGCATCAATTCCTGATGCTGCTGTTCGTGATTGACGCCCAACTCCAAGAGATCCGTCAACTCGGATAAATGGGCAAGGTCGAGGCTGAAGAGGCGTTCGAGCGCCGCGTCCACATGACGCCGGTAGCTCAGAATTCGATCGAGCGACGGTCTCGTGAGTATTTCGCGCTTGGGTCTCGGTTGGCGCGCTCCAAGCTGTTCATAATAGGAGTTGAAGCAAAAGTTGAACGCGTCGTCGAACACGCGATAGCTATCCAGAAAACGCTGCAAAATGAAGGTTTCAAAAAACCATGTGGTGTGCGCCAGATGCCACTTTGTCGGGCTTGCATCTTCCATGGCCTGCACCGCCATGTCCTCCGCTCCCAAAGGCGCCGCAAGCTGAAGGGAAAGCTCCCGGGTCTTGAAGAGACGTGAGTGCAAACGATCGTTGAATTTGTCAGTCCTCGTAATTGTAGCAATATTGGAATCCAATTGAATCATAGCATTGCTCTCGTCTGAGCGTTCGATCAGAAAGAACGCAAGAGTTTAGTCGGACCGAGACAAAGCGTGTCCGCGCTAGGGAAACTCCGATTGCCGCCTTTCGGATCCCGGCATTTTGAAATGAATTGCAGCCAGCCGCAGACTTGAGGGTTCACTGCGCTAGATATCGCGAACATATTCATGAAGAAACCGATGCGCCATGATCCGGGTGGACAGTGCAGTCAAATCCTACGCAGGCCAACTGATCATCGATAATATATCGATGACAATTCCTCGCGGAGAAACGACAGTCCTGATCGGACCTTCGGGTTCAGGAAAGTCTACTTTGCTCTCCCTCGTGATTGGTATTGAAGTTCCTGATAGTGGAAGCGTTACGATCGACGGAGAGCAGCTTACGCCTCAAACCGCGCTGCATTTGAGGCACAAGATGGGTTACGTTATCCAAGATGGAGGTCTGTTCCCCCATCTGACGGCGCGCGCCAACATTGAACTTATGGCGAGGGAACTTGGCTGGACGAATGTTCGTCGCAGCAAGCGCCTGAGCGAGCTATGCTCTTTGACACGCTTTCCTGACGACGGTCTCGACCGCTATCCGATGGAGTTGTCGGGCGGACAACGTCAACGCGTTTCCCTCATGCGCGCCCTGATGCTCGATCCGCCGATTGTGCTTATGGATGAGCCTTTAGGCGCGCTCGACCCCATGATTCGCGCCGAGCTCCAGGATGACCTCAAGAGCATATTTCAACGCCTTCAAAAAACAGTCCTTCTCGTGACCCACGACCTTAGCGAAGCGGCGTTCATCGGGAATCAGATAATGCTTATGCGTCAGGGGCGCATTCTGCAAAAGGGGTCGTTCCGCGATCTCGTCGCCAAACCCGCAACAAGCTTTGTCACCGGCTTCGTCAAAGCCCAGCTGCGAAGATTGGACGCCCTTAAGGACTTTCCTCCCGCGGAGTCTCAACAGTGAAGCTCCTGTTTCGCACTTACGGTCTGTTCGCGGCGCTCGCCATGCTTTCGACAAGCTTGAGTTGTTATGCCGGCCCACGCGAAGAGATGCGCATTGGGTCCAAGAAATTCACAGAGTCCGTCATTCTCGCGGACCTGATGGGCCAGATTTCCGACTCGTCTGGCGCAATGATTGTCCAGCGTCAGGAGCTGGGCGGTACGCGACTGCTGTGGGACGCTCTGCTCGCCGGCGAAATCGATGCCTATCCTGAATACACAGGCACTCTGGCTGAAGAGATTCTGGCTGATGAGAACGTTGCGGGCGACGCTTCGCTCGATCGGGCGCTTGAAAAGCGCGGAATTAAAAAAAGCAAACCACTAGGATTCAGCAACAGTTACGCTCTGGGAATGAGAAGGGAGCAAGCAGAACAATTGTCGATGGACAACATCTCCGATCTGTCCAGACGATCATTTCTGAAGTTCGGCGTGAGCGATGAATTTTTGGGTCGCAGGGATGGCTGGCCCAGCTTGCGTGCCGCCTATGGCTTGCAGCCCGCGGACATACGCGGGCTCGACCATGACATCGCCTACAAAGCTCTCATCGACGGATCCATCGACGTCATTGATCTCTACACCACAGACGCCGAGGTCGGAGATCCCCGCATTCGCATGCTGAAGGATAATCTCCGTCATTTTCCTGAGAACAAAGCCATTATTCTTTACCGCGCCGACCTGGAAAGGAGAGCGCCGAAGGCGCTGACGGCCATGCTGCGGCTCGAGGGCCGGGTCGATAATTCCGGCATGATCGCAATGAACAGGGCCGTCAAGATTGATCGACGATCCGAGGCCGATGTCGCGGCGCATTTCTTGGCGACGAACCTTGGCGTCGCGAATGTTCAAGAGCCCAGCGGTCTTGCGAGCAGGCTTCTGAGGCGCACTATCGAACATCTTCGGCTGACCATTTTGTCGCTTGCGGCGGCGATCTGTACTGCCCTGCCTTTAGGAGTGCTGGCGGCGGCGCGTCCGGCGCTCGGCCGCGTCATATTAGCGTTCGCCAGCATATTGCAAACGATACCGTCGCTTGCGTTGCTTGTTTTCATGATCCCTGTCCTGGGCGTAGGCGCCGCCCCCGCCATTGCGGCGTTGTATCTTTACAGCCTTTTGCCGATCATTCGAAATACGGCAACGGGCCTGGTCAGCATTCCATCTCCTATCCGCAATTCCGCCATCGCGCTCGGACTGACTCCGTTCAGACGCCTCGTACTGATAGACCTTCCCATAGCCTCTCCCTCCATATTGGCTGGAATGAAGATAGCCGCAGTAATCAATGTAGGCACAGCTACGCTCGGGGCGCTGGTTGGCGCGGGAGGCTACGGTCAGCCAATTTTCAGCGGGGTTCGGCTCGACAATTTTGGCATGGTTCTCGAGGGCGCGATCCCCGCTGCCTTGCTTGCGCTGGGGGTCGAAGGACTATTCGATCTTGCCGAACGCCGCTTCGCTCCGCAGGGGATAAGGCTGAAGCCCAACGCCTCGCTTTAGCAATCCAGTTCAGGATAATGGCGAAAAATGCCCTGCTCGTTGAAGGGAATGCGCCGCTCGCTGTCCAGATAGGTTCGAATCCGCGGAAGACGCCCAATCTTTTCTCGGTGCGCGACCAACCTCGGAGTCTTCACAAGAACAGTCTTCATATTCTTGGGAAAAGCATATTGTAGCCCTTCCACGACCTGAAACAGAGATAGATCAGCATAGCTTACCTTGTCGCCCGCAAGGAAAGCTTCGCTATCGAGGTTGGAACCCAGAATTTTTTCGAACCAATTCAAAAACTTCGGAATTCGATCCTTGCAAAAAGATTTCAGAGCGCCGAAGCGCCTCAACCTTTTGTTGCTCGTAATAGAGATGAGCTCCGAGAGGATGGTGCGAGTCGTGAGCTTCCGTGACCAGATCGGCGACTGTGAGTTGAATTTGATGAACCCAAAGCCTCTCGGCTTCCTGCGGGGGAGCAAGATTCTCGCGGGCGCCAAGATACAATAGAATGGCGGCGGTCTGGCCGATCACCAGTTCGCCGTCCACCAAGAATGGAGGCGCAAACGGTGCATGCGCCTTATCCTGTTTCCTGAGAAAGTTTTCCAGCAACGTTTCGGCTTGCGGCTCTTTCGCCATGTCAATGTAATCGGCGCCTGCGAATTCAAGAGCGAGTTCTGACGAATTCACCACGCCCCTGAATGCCCGGCCAATAATAGAGCCTGTAGACCATGAAAGACTCCTTTCGTTGCTCTTTTCTTACAGGTCGCAGTCATTCACTGAGCGACGACGGTCATCAATTCAAAAAGATGGCCGTCGGGGCTTCGAAAATATACTCCACGTCCGCCGTTCCAATCATTCAGCTTGCCGTCTTCCGGAGTCCACGGAGTACTGCCGACAGTGATGTTCTCGGCTTTGACGCGATTCAGGATCGAGTCAAACTCCTCATCGCTGACATGAAATGCATAATGGCTCCGACTGAAAGAACTCTCATCAGCGAAAAGTAATGTGAGAGTTCTGATTGACCTGAACTCCGGCAAAATGGCCTTCCGGTTCGCTGAGTTCCAAGCCAAAAGCGTTGGAAAACCAGACCGCGGCCTCATGCTTGTTTCGCGCGGGCACGATGACGTGATTGAGGATGATCGACATTGCCCCTCCACCAGCACAGCCCCCTGACCTTGTTCCGAAATTGGCGTGCGCTGCTGTAAAAGTCACGAGCGTAGCGTTAATTTATTGGCTTTCGTTTTGCCGCAGATGCGAAGAGTTCGCCGCGAGCGAGAGAACATTCCTCTATGCATCGCGGGCGACAGCGAGGGCGCGGTTTTGTTTTTTTCTTTGGTTCTACAGCTATACCGCCCTAGATATTCGATAGCGTTCAGTTCGCCCTTGCCGGCGTAGTTTTGGAGGCCAAGATCCAATGAGAATCGCTCAGATTTCACCGCTAATGGAAAGTGTGCCGCCAAAACTTTACGGTGGAACAGAGCGAATTGTTTCTTACCTGACCGAAGAACTTGTTCGGCAAGGTCACGACGTCACGCTGTTTGCGAGCGGCGACTCGCAGACTTCAGCGGAACTGGTTCCCTGCAGTCCGAGAGCATTGCGGCTTGCGCGCGTGCACGACCCGATGCCCTACAACATATTGCAGTTGAATCATGTGCTAAAATGCGCAGACGAGTTCGATATTTTGCATTTTCATAACGACTGTTTCCATTTCCCTTTAATGCGAAACTCTGCAACGATCGCCGTAACCACCTTGCATGGCCGGCTTGATCTACCTGATCTCCCGCTCCTTTTTCGGGAGTTTGACGACATGCCTCTCGTATCGATCTCCGCGCATCAGCGACGTCCTCTCTCCGCCAATTGGGTCGCGACCGTGCACCATGGACTACCTTCCGATCTGTATTCCTCATCGCATGGAGGCCAAGGCGATTATCTAGCTTTTCTGGGGAGGGTTTGCCCGGAAAAAGGACTCGAGCGAGCCATAGAAATCGCCCAACGAGCCGGCTATCCGCTGAAGATTGCCGCCAAGGTCGATAAAGTGGATCAGGCCTATTTTGACGATGTGATCGCTCCATTGCTAGGCGCGCCGAATATTGAGTTCATTGGAGAAATAGGCGAGGATCAGAAGGCGGAATTCCTGGGGAAAGCGAAAGCGCTTCTATTCCCTATTGACTGGCCCGAACCGTTCGGTCTCGTGATGATTGAGGCGATGGCCTGCGGGACGCCAGTCATTGCCTGGCCCTGCGGATCGGTGCAAGAAGTTATTGAGCCAGGAGTCACCGGGTTTGTCGTGGACAGCGTGCAAGACGCCTTAGCCGCTCTCAAGGTAGTCGACTTATTAAGCCGAACCCTTGTACGCAAGAGGTTCGAAACACGATTTCACGGCGGAGCTTATGGCTCGCAATTATCTTCGAGTTTACAGAGGCCTTTTGGACCGTCGAGTTGCGCCAGCGAGCAAAATGAAGGCGCCCTCGGGGCTCGCTTTGGTTAAGCCAGTGAATGGTTCAGGCAAGACATACGCTTCGGTGCAACGCGATCCCCTTTGAACGTTCGAGGGAGCAACCGTTAGATGAATGATCCGTCGGCTCTCGGGGCAAGGCCTGCGCAAGAGGCGCTGCCGGTTCAATTCTATATTCCCGCGACGGCTTCCCTGCTCGAGAGAAGAACCAGAGGTACTCAAGCACGGCGACACATTCGGAGTCTTCGATCGTTACGGAGACCTCGTCGCCGGGGAGGGCAGCCAGGAAGGGCTTTACCACAATGACACCCGGTACCTTTCAAGCCTTACTCTCCTTGTCAACGGCGAGCGGCCTCTTTTTCTGAGCTCAAAAGTCGAGGATAACAACTCGGCGCTTAGCGTAGATCTGACCAATCCAGATTTGGTCGAGGACGATCTTCTGGTCTTGCAGCGGGACATGGTCCACATTGTACGCTCGAAATTTCTTTGGCAAGGGGCGTGTTACGAGCGACTTGGTCTTCGGAACTACGATGCTAAAAATCCGCGTATCGACGTCGAAATTCTCTTTGGCGCAGATTTCGCCGACATTTTCGAGGTTCGCGGGAACAGTCGCCCACGACGCGGCCATACTGACATTGAAGTCGAGCACGATGTGGCGACTATCGCCTATCATGGTCTAGATGGCGTCTTGCGTCGGACCACTCTTGTCTTTGATCCTGCGCCGGTCAGGCTTTCGAAAAATAGCGCGCTTTATCAGTTGAATCTTCTCGATAAGGGACGCGCGTCGCTATTTTTCTCAGTGCGATGCGCGGAAGGAAACGAAGCAGTAAGTGGACCGCCGCGCAGCTTTTTCAGCAATTTGAAACAGGCGCGCCGCGAGCTACGAAGAGCTACAGCCCGGGCGGCGACGATCGAGACATCCAACCAGGTGTTCAACGAGGTGCTTTGTCAGTCCATGGCTGATTTCTATATGTTGCTGACCGCGACGGAATATGGCCCCTTTCCTTATGCAGGAGTTCCGTGGTTCAGCACGATCTTCGGGCGCGACGCCATCATAACTGCGATTGAAATGTTGTGGATTGATCAAACGGTCGCAGAGGGAGTGCTCAAATATCTTGCGGCTACGCAGGCAAAGGAGCTCAAGCCGGAAGCCGATGCCGAGCCCGGAAAAATAGTTCACGAGATGCGTCGGGGAGAAATGGCTCGACTGGGTGAAGTGCCGTTCGCACGCTATTACGGCTCCGTGGACGGCACAATGTTGTTCGTTGTGTTGGCAGGGCTCTATTTTGACCGTACCGGAGACCTCAAGACGATATCTGATCTGTGGTCGCACATTGAGGCCGCGCTGCACTGGGTCGACAAATATGGGGATCGTGATGGCGACGGCTTTGTGGAATATTTCCGAGCGGATGAAAGCGGACTGGTAAACCAGGGCTGGAAGGATTTATCCGATTCAATTTTCCATGCAGACGGCTCGCTGGCGCATGGTCCAATCGCACTTTGCGAGGTTCAGGGGTACGTTTACGCGGCGAAGCGCCATGCGGCGAAGATCGCTGCGGCGATCGGATTTTCCGCTCATGCGGCTCGGCTTATACGCGAAGCGGAAGACCTTAGGGCGCGCTTCGACGAGGCTTTCTGGTGCGAAGCTATCGGAACCTATGCTATCGCGCTAGATGGCAACAAAAAGCGTTGCGAAATCCGCTCCTCAAACGCCGGCCATCTGTTATTCGCCGGCATCGCCCCAGAAACTCACGCCAGGCGAGTTGGAGAACAACTTTTGAGCAAATCGTTCTTTTCTGGTTGGGGTATCAGAACGATAGCTTCGGGCGAGCCGCGTTACAATCCTATGTCCTACCACAACGGCTCCATCTGGCCGCACGACAATGCGCTTATAGGTCTCGGCTTGGCTCACTATGGACTTAAGGATGGCTTGCATCAGCTTTTTTCCGGGCAATTCCATGCGGCGAGCTACATGGATCTGAGAAGGCTTCCCGAATTATTTTGTGGTTTTCAGCGCACGCGCGGAAAGGCTCCGACGCTGTATCCGGTCGCCTGCGCTCCTCAGGCGTGGTCTTCGGCGGCTCCCTTCGCGCTACTGCAGGCCAGCCTCGGGCTCGAGATCGACTTCGCAGCGGAGTGTGTTCGCTTCCGCCAGCCGAAGCTGCCAGCATTTCTTGATCAGCTGACCATCCGTTCCCTGGCCGTTGGAAACGCCCGCCTGGACATCTTGCTTCGGCGATATGGTGGCGAAGTTTCGGTCAGCGTGCTGCGCTCGACCGGCCACGCACGAGTTGAGGTCATGCTTTGACCCGTCGTTGAGCGGCCGCTCCCTTTCTCTGGTTCGATGAAACTCAGTCCGTCAATCTTTTGCCCTTGATGAAAAACGAGCGCGCGATAGGTGCGACAGTCATCGGCCAGCGCGCCATTAGGCAAGGAACAGCTGATTATGAAGGAGCAGGCTCATCGGGACGAGGATGTCGTCACGGAAGTGATAGCCGTGATCCTCGCCATAGTTTTCATCATCGTTCTACTTTCCAAGTTTGGAGACTGGTTGGGAGTTTTCGCCAGCTAACCCCAACCTTAAGCAGCACTGCGGCGCTGTAGACAGCGTTTCAAGCGCCACGAATTGCTGAGTAGCAGCCGGCGCCAAAGAAAGGCGAGCCCCATGAAAGCCGATGCGTTCAATCCCGCCAAGAATCCAGCGTGGGCGATGTTTGTGCATGCTCAAGCGCTCAATGCGAAGCTTTTCGAACTCTGCGCCGCCAACTTCCTCGCGGCTGTCAAGGTCGGAAGCGATCTTGCGCGCATCGGCACGCCCTGGGAACTGTCGCAGTTTGTCGTCAACCAAACCCGGGAACGATTTGAGTCCTTCACGGAACAGATAGAAGAACTATCGCAAACAGCTCAAGGAGACGACGCGGAAAAGGAGGCGGAATCCGGAGCGAGCCTCGGAGACTGAAAGCTTCCTCCGTCGGCAGTCAGGAAACCGGAAGATTCTTCTCGCGCTTAGCCAGAAAGGCTAAGGCCGCTTTCCGCTCCTCGACCGAGCGGCGCGCATGGTCTATCGCCAACGACACCGGCCAATGATTTTCGGAGCTCGAACCATCAACGAGCCTGGTTAGGCACGTCGACACAATGGTGTGTAATTCCTGTTCCAGAGCTTCCAGACCGGCTTTGTCGACAGTCAACGCCTCGTCAGCGATGACAAGGAGCCGCAGGATTTTCTGTTGGTCGCTCTGCAGCTTTTTATTCCGCCAGAGTCCAATGAGCACCGCCGCCAACGAGGCAATAAGACTTAAAGGGATTCCGACGATATACAGATACTGCTGAGCGGCGTCGAAAAAGCTTTGATCGCCACTGGCGAGATAGGCTGCAACGCCGGGGTGAACGGGAAGAACCGGATTTTTGTCATCTGGATCTGGAGCCTCGATCTGCGAGGCCAGGGGCGTGGCGGCCATAAGTTTCGCTTTGGCTTTGAAGATAGATCTTCCAATCGCGCCGGCCACCACATTCAGCATCGTCGACGGCACTGCAAACCGGTAAGTCACCGCGACGCTTTTTACAGTGTCGTCCGGCATTGGCGGATGGGCTTTGAAGGCGCCCTCCGGCACGTCGATTGTTTCCAGTCCCGGAAACCGCTTGTTGATCGCGTCACCCTCGTCAAGGGCTAATATTTCAGGATTCTTCTTGGTCGCCTTTGCAACGGCCGCGACGACATTAACGGCTTCGCCAGGTCCGATCGGTCCAATTGCGAGCGCGGCCGAAGCGCGCTTCTCGTGTATCGCAATGCCAATTTCCGCGACCGGAAGAAAAATGCGCTTCACTGCCTCGGGTGCTATGCCAAAGTAGCTGAGGATCAGGTCGAGCGCGCGAGAATTGTCGTCCTGCACTGGTCCAATTGGTATTGCGACAGCCTTTCCGGAGAGTTGCGCAACGTTTTTGATCGTGGAATTGGCGGGAAGTATTATGGCGACGACGTTCTCGGCGCAGAATTACCAGAGTCTGCCCGTTTGCCGGCGGCGCTACATCGCTGCGCACCAGAGCCATGTCGACCCGACCGTCCTCCAAAGCCTTGGAGCTGGCTTCCAGGTTGGAAACCTCAACGGTCTGAAAATGGATGCGCGGGTGCGCAGCAGTCGTGGTTGAAGTAAAGATGGAAATGAAGCGTTGAGCCATCCCACCCGCCGGCCCCGTCGTTATACGCAAAGTTGCGTGCGGCGACCATAAGTAGAATATCAGGAGCAGTAATCCGAGGACGAGCAGGCCGCCGGCGACCAGCAATGCGGCCAGACGAGAAAACCCAAATTTGAACACTCCAAACATAGAGTTCTCTTTCCAAGACCTGTCGGCGACCTGTGCGAACGGCTGCCTCGGGCATCTGTAGAGGGAATTCAAGCATAGCACGATGCCGTTTGAGGTGGAGGCGTCGTCCGCGCTTTCCTTTCGCTATGCTGAAGGCGCAGCCTTCGCGCTTGGCTGCTCGCAGAAGGAAGACCGCCAGATTTACGCGGGCTTGGTTAAATACTGGTTGAATCCCGCTCGCGGGCGCGGTCGCGCCCATTGCTGCTTCGTAAACGCAAGATCATCTGGATTCGGTGTATGCGGCGGCGCCCGCATCGAGATCCAGGCTGGGCGCCAATGATATGCAACCACCTCGTAAAAGTACTTAGGGAGAAGGTGGAGGCGGCTCCAGCGAGTTGATTGCGCTCGACTGAAATACAGTTACATTTCCAGATAAAGGCGAGCAAGCTATCCAGGCATATTATCTCTTTCCTCATTTCCGAACAGGCATTGCGCAGCTCGCGTAATTTCAAAGGGTATTTCCACCCTGGTGCACATTTCGCCGCTCGGATTGCTCGATCTGATGCTTATGCGCTTCGTGGCGTCCGATTGCACAGCCCGCCATTGCTCCAAGGAGTCCATGGTGGCCGGCATAGTGTCCCACCAATCCACCAACTATTGCGCCTTTGATGCAGCCTCGCGCCCAAGCTGGTTGAAAGGGCGCCAAGGAGATTAAGAAAAGACTCAGCATGACGAGCAAGATCTTCATTGCACGACTCCTTTTTCACAGAACCTTTTCAGCGCTCATTTGTTCCGGGAAAGAAGTTTTGCTGAAGTCGTTGTGCCAAGATGACCTGCAATATTGCACGGGCGCGACGGAGGCGGCTCTTCACCGTTCTTTATGCCACGCCGCAGTCTGAGCCGCCTCCTTGTCAGAGAAGTCAGCGACGCGTATTCATTGAGAGGACTTCGCGCTTCTGAGGGAGGAGTTTGCTGATCGCTCTCTAAACGTCGTTTGTATGTCTGGCCCCATCAACCATGATTTTTCCCGCCAGGAGCATCCTCTAAATCCACCGTTTCCCGGCGCATTTTTCGTAGTTGTCCAAAATAGCTACTGCGCAAGATGATCATGATCCATGCGCGCTATTTGGAGCCCGCCCGAGATGGGTCGGCGCCAGTCTATGGCTTCAGAGGGGTCTCCTGGACAAGATCGTCTACAGCGAAATGGCGGATTGTCGCAGATAGAGCATTTCCTTATAATTTGAGTAAAGAAGCGATCATGTTGTCGCACGCTCCTGTGCCTCGATTTCCGCAAGCAGGCTAATAAATTCCTGGGGTAGTGGCTGCTCAACCAGGCTCTTGCAATATTCATGAAACGTCTTTCCCAACTTAGCCTGCGTCGGCCGGTCGAGTATGGGCTTGCGATCATTGGATACGCCCCCTTTCACAAATTCGCCGCCCGTCGCATCATTTATTTTGGCCTGTCGAGACATAAGTACCCCTTTCGATTGTTTGACATTCAACCGTCCCGAAAAGACTTAGTCGTAGCGCCATGGAAAACTAGGTCTCAGCGCGACGGGAGATTGACAGCAATGGAAATAAATTGGCATCTTTGAGCAGACTAGTGAGCTAGATCTGTTAATGGAAACAACCAATGCCGCTTTCAAAAGAGATAGCTCCTCATCTTCCATATCTGCGCCGCTACGCCCGCGCCTTGACCGGGTCGCAAAAAAGTGGAGACGCGTATGTCATGTCCACTCTCGAAGCGCTGGTGACTGATCCATCGATCTTTCCGCGTGAGATCAGCCCCCAGGCAGGGCTTTATCGCGTCTTTACACGCATTTGGGGATCCTTCCCCCTTAATCATGCCAGCAGCGGGGAAGCGGAGGCGCTCAAACCCGGCCAATCTGCGGCTCTGCGTAATTTTGCGCTGCTTACGCCAGCCTCACGACAAGCGTTTCTCTTGCGGGAGGTGGAGGGCTTCTCGGACGAAGATGTCGCTGTCATTCTCGGCGTCTCGAAAAATGAAGTCTCGGAAATGATGAGGGCTGCAAGCCAAGAGATTTCGCAGTCTATCGCGACCGACGTGCTCGTAATTGAAGATGAGATGGTGATAGCGGCAGAAATTTCGTTTATTGCGAAGGATCTCGGCCACCGCGTCATAGGCGTCGCTCGCACGCATCAGGAAGCCACAGACCTGGTAAAGCAAAAAGCGCCGGGACTGGTGTTGGCGGACATTCAACTAGCCGACGGCAGCTCCGGGCTGGAAGCCGTCAATGAAATTCTTAAAGGATACGAAGTTCCGGTGATCTTCATCACCGCTTATCCCGAGCGGCTGCTGACCGGCGAACGGCCCGAACCAACCTTTTTGATCAGCAAGCCCTATAAAGTCGAAGCGGTTAAAGCGACCATAAGCCAGGCTTTATTCTTCGACCAAAAGGCTGTCAAAAGCCGCAGTTGAAACAGGGCCAAATTTCATTAGGTTGCGAACAAAGCACTTCTCGATCTTGCTGTAGCTCGGCGGGAGCGCCACAGGAGCGTGAGTAGGCTTCTCGACTGCACCTTCCTCGAGGCGTTAAATCGATGGAAAGAATGTTTAACCTCGCGGATGCGGCCGGCAGCTGTCCGGCGGACCCTGCGAGCTATGCAAAGCGACTGAGACTCATTCTCGACGCTTTACCTACCGGCATCATCTTGGCAGAAGCTCCAAGTGGACAAATCATAGAAGGAAATCAGTCGATCGAGACGATTCTTCGTCATCCCGTTTTATATTCTCCAAATACTGAGGCCTATCGGGACTGGGTCGCCTTCCATGAAGATGGACGTAGAGTCCAAGGCCACGAATATCCTTTGGCGCGCGCCCTGGCCGGAACGGAAACTCACCCCGAACTGGAGTGTCGCTACCTTCGCCCAGACGGGACTTTCATCTGGATCAAGGTCATCGGCTCAGCTCTCTGTGACGATTCAGGCAAGGTGATCGGAGCCGTTGTATCCGTAACCGACATCGACGATCTAAAGCGCGCGGAAGAACAGCAACGTCTGATGAACCTCGAACTGCATCACCGCGTCAACAATGCGTTGACGATGGTGCAAGCGATCGCCAATCTCAGCGCAAGGGCGGCTAATGACGTCGATTCATTCAGGATCTCCTTTTCCGGCAGGGTGCATTCCTTGAGCCGGACGCAATTATTGCTGTCAAAAAATTCATGGGATCAGATTGCTCTTGGCGATCTGGTCGATTCCGAGCTCGAACTCAAGCAAAACAAGGAACGGTTCTCTTTAAGTGGAAAACCCGTTTCGCTCCGTTCGCAAGTCGCGCTTGCATTTGGCCTCGCCCTCCATGAACTGAAGTCGAACGCGGAGAAATTCGGCGCGCTTTCCTGTGCGGGCGGCGTTGTCAAGCTTTCCTGGTATTGCGAAGGCGTAGGCAACAGGCGGAAGCTTTTCATGGATTGGCGCGAAGTCGGCGGTCCTCCGGCTGTGGAACCCGCAAGCGGCGGACTTGGCCTCTATCTCCTGCGGAGCGCATTGGCTCAGCAGTTAGAGGGATCCATAGATTTGGACTTTGCGCAGGATGGGCTGCGCGCACGTATCGTTGCAACCCTCTAGGGTGAACGCAATGCAGCCAACCGATCCGGTAACGCGCGCAGGATGCGATGATCGCGGGAGCAGTTCCGGATCGCGGCCAAATGAAGAAAATGATCGAGAAAGCATCCGGCCAACAGGTTGGGAGTCGAAAACCATTGGCGGCCCGAGTGTAAAAGACTGCTGGTCCGATGGCCTCTCCTTGAGTTCTATCAGTGCCGATTCCGCTACAAACATGTTGGACACGCTGTTCGAGGCGTCTCGCGATTGCATGAAGGTTCTCACGCTCGACGGTCGGCTGGTGGCGATCAACCGCTCCGGACAACATGAGATGGAGATCGACGATTTCGACGCTATCCGCGGCGTAGTATGGAGTTCGCTGTGGCCCAAGGAATCCCGTCATCTGGTGTCTGAAGCCGTCGCCAGAGCGCTTGCGGGAGAGTCGAGTAAGTTCACTGCTCCCTGCCCTACTCCAAAGGGTTCACTCCGCTGGTGGGAAGTGGAAGTTATGCCGATCTTCGACAATAAGCGTCATGTTACGGCGATTCTTTCCGCATCCTACAACGTCACAAAATGGATCGAGTCGCACCAGGACCTGAGCGACGCTCTCCAGCACACGCGCGACACGCTCGCCGCCCGCGAGCGCACGCTGATCAATCTCGTCGAGCAGTTAGCGGATAAATCGACGCGCCTCGCAGAGGCGCAACAAGCTCTGACTCATTCCGAAAAGCTGCAAGCGCTTGGCGAATTCATCGGCGTGGTTGTGCACGACCTCAATAATGTACTTTCTATTGCAGACAGCTCGTTGCGCGTTCTCCAGCGGGTCGCGGCGGATCGCTTCGCTAAGGAAATTCTTGATCAGGGATCATCGGCGATCCAGCGCGGCGTAAAGCTTGTTCGTCAACTGCTCGATTTTTCCCAACTCGAGGAGATCGAACCAGACCTTATCGAGCCCGCGACGACTTTGAAAGAAATTGGCGAACTGGTGTCAACTCTGGTTGGCGCCTCCATCAGGGTTGACCTGGAGTGCCCTTCGGATTGCTGGCCGATAATTGTTTCCCGGGCCAAACTTGAGGCGGTGTATCTGAACCTCGCGGCCAATGCTCGCGACGCCATGCCGAAGGGCGGCCGCCTTCTGCTTAAATCTGAAAACGTGCCCTCGATAAGTCGCCCCGCCCGTCTCAAGGATGGCGATTACGTGCGATTGGAGGTGAAAGATGACGGCTGCGGTATGTCGCCCGAGATTCTGGCCAGGGTAGGCAAGCCTTTCTTCACAACCAAGGCAAAAGGAGCCGGCACGGGATTGGGCATCGCATCCGCTTTCAAACTGGCCGAGGCCGCGCACGGCCGGGCCAAGGTCATCAGCGCTCACGGAAAAGGCACTTCCATCGTGCTGTATTTCCCGCGCTGCATCTCCGCAGAGGCCTCGGCGCCGAGCTGGACCATACGAGAGCATGGCGCAGCAACAATTGTTTTCATGCATAGCGGTGAGGGAGAAACAAGCGAACTCGCTCGCTTCCTCAAAGAGCTAAACTACACCGTCCTGGAAGTTCTCGACGCCGCGGAAGCTCGTCGCGTGCTGCTGGAACCTTTGCGCATCGATCTCATTGTTGCGAATGTGGACTCGACGGACTTTACGTCAATTATTCGCGATATGCGCTATCCGGCGCCTTTGCTGCTCCTCGCCGGGGAAGAACAGTCAGGGCTAGATCCGCTAGCGACGGTGGTGAACAAACCAATCGACAGAACGTGGTTCGCCGCAAAAGTATTGCAGGCTTTGGGACGTGTCCCCACGGAGCATCTGCCGGCGGCGACCTTGCAGCGCATTGACGTCCTGACAGAAAGTCTGCCGCCGGGAGATATGCGCGAGCGGCTCTCTCGCTGGCGCGACGTCGCACGCAAGAACACGCGCGTTCCAGAGCTTTCAGTGGCCTCAGCGTTGAGCGAAGGCGCCAACGATCGCTCTTATCTGGTCCATCTGAGCGGCAACATGGAATTTCCCGCGTTCCTTTATGAAAGCATGGGGACAATGATCGCAGAGAAATTAGGGGATGAGCGAGGATCCACGTTTTTTGAACCTTCGCACCAGGCTGCGGTGGGACCTCTCTATTACGCGTACGCGCTGGCGCTGAAGGGATTGCCATGCCACGAGGTGGACGGCCGTTCGAACAGCGAATGGCTCATGCTGCCTTTTTCATCAGATGGGCGACATATCACGCACCTCCTCGCCCTGTTCTGTTTCCGATAATAAAAAGGCCAGCGGTTGCAGTCGTTGGCTGCTCTAAATTGCGCCCTAGATCGTTTTGCGCGGGCGACAATGCGACCAAGCTTTAGCGGCGCCGTTTATGTACGGCGCTTTGAAGGAGAGCTGATCATTTTCGCTCCTAAAGAGTTAGCTGTTTCTCAACTGGAGAATGCACCATGAAGTTACACCAAACACGTAATGACTTGCCGTCGAATTCGAAAACAGCGGTGATTCAGATTTTGAACGCCAGACTTGCGGAAGCGATCGACCTCGCGCTGGTGACTAAACAAGCGCACTGGAACCTTCGCGGCATGCAATTTATTGCGGTCCACGAAATGATAGATCAATTCCGAACTGAGATTGACTCCCATGTCGACACGATCGCTGAGCGGGTGGTGCAGCTGGGCGGCACCGCGAAGGGCTCAACTCAAGCCGTTGCGGAAGCGACCACGTTGAAGCCCTACCCGCTTGAGATTTCGAAGGTCGAGGATCACCTGCAGGCGCTTGCCGAACGCTATGGTCAAGTTGCAAATGCCGTGCGCGCCGGCATCGAAGCTACGGACGAGGCTGGAGACGCAGATACCGCGGATATTCTTACCGGCTTTTCTCGGGCTTTGGACAAAGACCTCTGGTTTATCGAAGCGCATATCAATCCGTGAGAAGGAAACAGCTCGCTGGCGCGGAAGTCCTTCGCGCCAGAACCTTCACCGCCTTTATACTAAGAACTCGTCGAAAATCACGAAATGCGCGACCTTGAGCGCGGCGTTTTCGGTTGCAATGAAGATCCCCAGAGTGATCAAACCAATCGCGACGCCAACCACGGCCTGAGAGGCGGCGAGGCTGTTGATCGTGCGAAGCACGGCTGGAGCGGCAGGGCTATAGTTCACGACTCTCTCCCGAAGATTCACAATCGCCTACGGAGCTTTAATTTAGGAAAAGCATGGTTTTCATAAAGTCCGGAAGAATACGAACAGCAGCGCGGGCGAGCAAATTGGTCGACGCGTCATTCGCGGGATAAGTCGCTTTCCCGGTTTTTCGACAGCGCGTGGCGAAGAGCGCGCGATGCTGAAAAGTGAGTCTTCGCTAGAAATCGCCGCAGCGGTGTCCAACATATCATTTGATAACACTTGCCATATGGAATTTTTTTTAAGTATTCCAGAAGCTTGAACTGATCAACGGGGCCGCCCCTGTTTCGCTGGAAGAAAGGCTCCGCCTGCGGCTCGCTGTTGCAACGATTCCAGCGAAATATCGCAATTTGCGGCGTTCGGTCGCCTTTTTGTCGCCAAAATAGATTTGCAAATGGATTATCAAGCCGGCTGGAAACCGAAACACATCAGGACCTCCTTCGGCTGCAAGCGACGCAACGCTCAGTAAAGGCGTGTGCGCACTACTAAAGCCATTGTAAGGAAAACCAAAATGCTGCGATCTTTCGGTCTTGCAGGAATGATGACGCTTGCGCTGTTCTCCGCCCCGGCTAGCGCTCTGGATATCAACAACAACGACCACGGCGGTCAAATCGGAAGCTATATGCAGCGCATAGCCGTTGCTGAATCGCGCGGGGAACCAATCCGCATTGGCGCGGTGGAATGCAACTCCTCCTGCACATTGTTTCTGGGTTCGCGTCACACCTGCGTCTCCCCGCAGGCTGTCTTCGGTTTCCACGCACCCTGGGTGGGCGCGCCAAACGCTGGAGTCGTCAGCCCGCAACTTACTGCGATGTTCGCACACTCATACAGGCCTGCGCTGCGTCGCATGTTCATTTCCCACGTCATCGCCTCGAGAGGCGCTGTCCCCGGACCGCTGATGAAAATCTCCGGCGCACAGCTTGCCAGTCTTGGCTACCACCTATGCGGCGAGGGAGTTACTCGTGAAGCTGCTGCAAATCGCGGCCAACGCACCGCCCGTTACTATGGCGACAGGAGAATAAACCCGTCCGCGCTGGCCGCGAGCCCCGAAAATCCCTTCGCGCCTCCGTGGTTTCGCTGACCGCTGACTTGTTCGCCGCGATGCGCGTCCGAGGATAATGCGCGCGTCGCGGCCTTTCATGCATCCACTTCCAGCGCGAAACGCCGGCAGTGTTCGAGATAAGCGCGCTCATGGATTGCGAGCAGATCCGCAACGGCGCTCCACAACCACGCCGGCGCATCAAGGGCGCCGACGCTGCGGCTTTTCAATTCCGCCACCCAGTTTTTGCGCGTCGTCTCGTCCATTTGCCGCGCATGCGCGCGGCCGACGACATTGGCGAGAAATCCGGCGACGCTCGTCGCGTCCTCACGGGTCATGAATGTAAGTTCCACCTTGAGATCTTGCGGTAACAGCTCCCGCACGAACACAGGTCGCGAAAGGAGATGCGAGGCGCGCATTCGATCCCCCAGATGAGGGGACAAATGCCGGCATCCCTCGACAACGCGCTGCGCCTCGTCGTTAGGCATTTCGACGCCGTCATATTGTGGCGCCGCCGCGGCAACAGCTTCCTTGATATCCATAAGGCACAATTGACGCTTCTTTTCTCCCACCCCTAAAAGCACGCAAAATCGCAGGCTGCCGAGCGAACTGCACCCTTTTCTCCAGTAAGCCGCGTCGAGCAGTTCGACCTTTGCGTCATCGTCCCGAGATCTCAAAATCGTGACCAGACGACGGACATGCTCCGTTTGAAACAGATTCTCGATCTCGGTTCTTTCGGGCTGATCAAGCGGCCAAAAGCGCCGGCCCAGAGGTATGGTCGGTTTCATATTTGCAATCTGCTCTCGTGCGAGATGACGCCAGGAGCGGCTCTTTGCCAGTCTCATGGCGGGAAGCAAGACCTCGGGGATCGCAGGCGAATCCTGGTTTGTTGGAGCCGTCGAATCCATCGCGCCAACGTATCCCTCAATGATCTGCTCAATGATGCGCGCGGTGGTTACGCCAGGTAGATCCGACCCACGCGCGGCGGATGCAAGAGACAGTCCCAAGCGTATCAAATCGTGAGCGGGATTTCCTATGACGGTCTGGTCGAGATCGCGGATCTGAATCTCCACCCGCCCTTCAGCGTTCGCTAAAGGCCCGAGATTGCCGACATGGCAATCCCCGCAGATCCATATGGCGGGCCCTTCCGGCAGATCGCCCGCTTTCCTTTGGCGCAGCCAGTCATAAAAACGAGCGGTGTTGCCACGGACATAGGCATGCGAAGAGCGCGCCATCTTCAATCTTTGATGCTGGAGAAGCGCTGAGGTGCGCGCCTCAGATCGAACGGGCGCCGAATCCATTTGG
Organism: uncultured Alphaproteobacteria bacterium; assembly: GCA_963724845.1. Lineage (GTDB taxonomy): Bacteria > Pseudomonadota > Alphaproteobacteria > Rhizobiales > Beijerinckiaceae > Methylocystis. Next base: position 528,851 of record CAVRWF010000012.1, on the reverse strand, counting down.
TCCGCCTTCCAAGGAAGCAGGATGACGCGCAAGCACTTTTTTTTGACCTCGATCTGCTTAAAATGAAGCTGAAAACCGAGGAGACAACCATTTCCCGGATAGCGCGAACTACTGCCTGATTAGAAGTTAGAGAGGAATGTGAAAAAGACCACACGCGGCCGAATATATTCAGGAATAGAGGCCGCGCGTTGCATTAAACGCGACGCGCGGCCAGAAGAGTTGTTGCCGGTGTTTTCAGCGCCTCGCGGGCGCCCCTCTCCTCCGTCGATCTGCTGGCCAATGACCGCGATCGCTCGCTCATAGACCTGAGCCGCATTCCATGCCTGAATAGCTGCAAAATTGGCTTCGCCGGGCTGATATCCCGCGCCAGCCCTCCATCCATGCGCTTGCAGGAAGTTTGCCGTCGAACTGAGCGCGGCGGAAGCGGTATCAAGATTTCCGCCGGTGCCGTAGTTCAGGATGTTCTTGGGCAGGAACTGTGTCTGGCCGATCTCGCCGTGCATGGAGCCGCGCGCGTTTGCCGAAAGAACTCCGCGGTCGACCAAGGTCAGGGCCGCGTAAAGCTGGTCGGTGAAATAGGCGGTCCGACGGCAGTCATAGGCGAGCGTAGCCACAGCCGACAGGGCGTGCTGATTGCCATGGACGGCCCCGAAACCCGTTTCCATTCCCCAAATGGCGAGGAGGGGTCCGGGCGGGACGCCGTAGCGTTGCTGAATTGAAGAAAAGAGCGCCGCGTTGGATTGCTTGAGCGCGCGACCGCGCGAAACGATCACCGAGCCTCCGCGCTTGGCGAGAAACTGATCGAGCGACAGATGGAAGCTCTTCTGTCCGCGGTCGGCCGAAATGGTCGCGCTCGAATAATTGGTGCCCATGAGGGCTGAAATCCCCGCGGCGCCGACACCGCGCCCCCGTGCTTCCTCGGCAAATTCCCTTTTCCAGGTCTCGAAGCCGGCGGCAGAGCTGCCGCACTGCGCCGCGCGCGCGCCGCCGCTCATCCATAGGAGCGCCAACAAGGCCGCGACTGAAATCTTCTTTAGCTGCCCACTCTTATTCATCTAGGATTCCTTTCAACCCTTCTTATTAATCGAAACGCCGGCTCGCATCCATGCCAAGAATCGCTGGCTCTCGTGCGCCTTAAGATCCATCCTCCTCGTGTCGAAATCCAGCCGCCTGCCTGCGGCGGCGGCGGCGGCTGGTCTCCTCGCGAGGCCCTGCGTGGAACAAAAAACCGGGCCTTTTCCCGGTCGCCTCCGATGGTTCCAACTTGAATTTGACGTCATGGCGCGGGATTTTTCAAGGCGGCAAAGCCTCGAAAGACCTCACAGGGGGTCGTAGCGCAAGATTGACGTGGCGGTCGGCAGCCACATTTATCGTCGCGTCGCGGCTTCAGCGACTACTGAGCGAGCTGTCGCGCCCGCAATAAAATGCCCGACAGAATTAAGTCAAGGAGGTCGACATGTCTCTCCAAATTGGCGAAACGGCCCCGGATTTCGAAGCCCAGACCACGCAGGGGCCTATTAAATTCCACGACTGGATCGGGGACGGCTGGGCCGTTTTGTTTTCGCATCCCAAAGACTTCACGCCGGTTTGCACTACTGAACTCGGATATGTTGCGAAACTCAAACCCGAATTCGATCGGCGCAACGTCAAGGTGATCGGGCTGAGCGTCGATCCTGTCGAAAACCACTCAAAATGGGCAATCGACATAGAGCAGACGCAAGGCGTCGCGCCGAATTATCCCATGATCGGCGACACGGATCTGCGCGTCTCGAAGCTTTATGGGATGCTGCCCGCGAGCGCGTCCGGCGATGCAAGCGCTCGTACTCCCGCAGACAATCAGACTGTACGCAACCTCTTCGTGATCGGGCCGGACAAGAAGATCAAGCTGATCATCATCTATCCGATGACCACGGGCCGCAATTTCGATGAAGTATTGCGAGTGATAGACTCGTTGCAGCTTACAGCAAAGCACAAGGTGGCGACCCCCGTGAATTGGAATCAGGGCGAGGAAGTGATTATCGCAGGTTCGGTGTCCGACGAGGAGGCGAAGAAGATCTATCCCGAGGGCTGGAAGGCGCCCAGGCCCTATTTGCGCATCGTTCCGCAGCCGCGCTAGAGAAGGCGGCCGCAGAGGAGGTTCGCCTCACCGCGGCCGTCTCAGCGAATTCGACGCATTTCCACCACAGCCGCTGGATAACCGTCCCTGCCCCGACAGGCGACGCGCGAGAGCTAATTTTGCCCGAAAGGCCGACATCGGCCGCAAAAGCAAGCTAGCGAAAGCGCGACGCGGGCATCCCGCTGCGTCATCTTGGCGTCACGCAAACGTCACCGCAGTGTAGAGGTTGGCCCCTAGATGTTCGGCCCTCGTCTCAGGCAAGGGGGAACCTCAATGTCCAACAACAAATCCATGCGGCTCCGGCTGCATTCATCCGTCGCGCTGGGCGCGATGGCGCTTGGCCTTTCGCTCGCATGGCCGCTCACGGCCGGCGCGGATTACGACCACGAACACGGCGGCGGACGCATCAAGCATGTGCTGCTCATCAGCATCGACGGCATGCATGCGCTGGATTTCATTAATTGCGCGAGCGGCGTCCCGGGCGTCAATGGCGGTAACCCCTATTGCCCCAATCTCGCCGGCCTCAAGACGCAGGGCGTCGATTATCTTGACGCCTCTACCTCGAAGCCTTCCGACTCCTTTCCCGGTCTCATGGCCATTGTGAGCGGCGGCTCGCCCCGCACAGTGGGCGCGTTCTACGACGTGGCCTATGACCGCTCGCTGCAGCCGCCTACTATCACCACCGGAAATGGCGTCGCGGGCGGTTCCTGCAAGCCGGGCCAGACGCCAACCGGCACCACTACCGAATATGAAGAAGGCATCGATCTCGACAAGACGCAGCTCAACGGTGGCGCTCTCACGGGCGACGGCGGCGTCAACTCGATTGATCCTCTCAAACTGGAGCGCGATCCGGCAAATAATTGCCAACCCGTCTATCCCTGGAACTTCGTACGCACCAACACGATCTTCGGCGTTGTGCACGCTGCCGGCGGCTACACTGCCTGGGCCGACAAGCATCCGGCCTATTCCTCCGTGTCCGGTCCCGGCGACGGAACCAACGTCAACGACTATTACTCGCCCGAGATCAACTCCATCCCGGTCGCGCTGCCTGGCGTGAGCGTTGGCAATATCCTAGCTGCAGCCCGCTGCCCGATCAGACCGCCGTGGCCGCCTCCAACGCCTATACCGACAGCTTCCAGAACATTCAGTGCTACGACCAGTTGAAGGTGAATGCGATCCTCAACCAGATCAACGGCAGGACGCATCAACGGGTCCAAGCCGGCTCCGACGTTCCCAATCTGTTCGGCATGAATTTTCAGGCGGTCAGCGTCGGCGAGAAGCTGATCGAGAAGTCGCTGACGCCGAAGACTGTGACCGGCGGCTATGTCGACAGCATCGGCACGCCCTCGGACGCGCTGCTCGAGCGAAATCCAGTTCGTTGACGCGTCGATCGGCAAAATGGTCGCCGCGCTGAAGAACACGGGCCGCTATGACTCGACGCTGATCGTCATCACCGCCAAGCACGGCCAGAGCCCGGTGGACTCCTCGCGCTACACGGGCATCACGACGGCCGGTCCGGTCACGACGCTCGCCCGCCAACAATTCTAGACGGCTAGGGCTGCCTGCCGCTCTCGGAATCGCCGAGCAATCCGACCGGCATCGGCCCGACCGAGGACGACATCTCGCAGATCTGGCTCAACAGCAGCTGCACCACCGCGAAGGCTGTGAGCTATCTGCAATCGGATTCGCCCGCCGCGACGAATGTCGCGGGCATTGGCCAGATCTTCTCCGGCCCGGCGCTCACGCAATTGTTCAATGCGCCCGGACTGCCGCCTCATGGCGATCCGCGCACGCCGGACATCATCGTGACCTCCCAATGTCGGCGTCACCTATTCGGGCAGCTCCAAGAAGCAGGCCGAGCATGGCGGCTTCGCGCATGACGACACCAATGTGATCATGCTGCTGTCCAATCCGTCGCTGTATCCCCACACAGTGACGACGCCGGTGCAGACCATGCAGGTCGCTCCGACCATTCTGCAGGCTCTCGGCCTCGATCCCAATGCGTTGCAATCGGTGGCGCTGGAAGGCACGCAGACGCTTCCTGGCGCCTTCTCCGGTAACAGCGATAAACGCAGCGCGGCTTCGCCGCAAGAGCGGCGCGATCCGAAAATCACGAAAGCGCGGCGAGCCACGCCGCGCTTTCTTTTTGCGCACCGTTCATCGACGATGGGCGGGAAGCGAAAATGTCCTTGCGTCGGCAGACAATTCCGCGGGCGCCAAGCTCAGATTTTTGCCTGCGAGGGGTGTTTTCCCTACTCCATGCCGTTAATGCAATTTCGCCGATCGCGTCAGCATGACACAGGCCCGATTTTACGCGGCCGTTTCGCTACCTCGCGCCAAATCCACGCATGGGAGCGGGGCCTGGTGGCGGCGGTGGAGGAGGCGCGGCGGGCGAGACTCCGCCGCCAGAGCGCATGTGCAGCAACATGGCCAGCGCGCCTCCGCTGATCGCGATCAGCGCAGAGACAAGAGGCCGGTAATAAAACCATGCAAGGGAGATCGTCGCCGTCCCCAGAACCAGAGCGGCGACGCCAGCGGCGAGGCTCACGCCAACCGCGGCGATCTCGCCCGCCAGCGGCAGCACGTCGGCGAGGACGACGAAGGGCCGCAGCAACGCATAGAAGCCAGCCCACAGCATGGCGAGGACGAGCGCCCGCAGCGCCCATGTCAGCAGCGCGTTTTTCTCCTCGGCCTCGCGGAACATCTCGTCAGCGGGAACGACCCCTGCGTCTGCCAGCAGAACGGTTTTGCCGGCGCTGGTCATAAACGGCGTAAAGTCGTTGTCTGACTGGCGGCCGACGAAGCTGACCGGGCCGGGCCACAAAATCTTGTAGGAGATGCGCGTATCGCCGATGTGCGGCGAGACCGGGTCCGCGCCGATGAAGATGCGGCCATCCTCGATGCGCGCGCTATCGCCGAGGCGCGCTTGCAGCGTCGAGAGCGCGACGTCCTGCACGGGGTAGGCCTCCAGCGGCAGCAGGCGCAGCGCGCGCGCTCCCGGACGCCAGGCGCCAAGCTCCGGCGCGCGCGCGTTGAACTCGCTTGCCCGAAAGCGCGGCTCGGGATTCACATGCCCGCGCGGCGCATGAAAGTCGTTGGAGTTGATCCAGCCCGGCGCCCAGACCGGAGCATAGCTGTATGTGGTCGTCTTCGTCTGAGACCCGCCGACATGCGAAACCGACTGCGTGGAGCGCGTCTCCTTCCATTGATAGGTCGCGACCACCCGCATCAGCCTGATCGCCTTTTCGCCGACGCCAAATTCCGTATCCGCGACGCGCGAAGTGGTGAGAAGATCGCCGGAAACATGCACCAGCCTGCCGGCGTTGACCGGATCGATCGCCTCCGTGCCCGCCTCGACCACGAGGCATTCGCCCTCGGCCAGCGCGCGGGCCGTCGTGACAGCGCGGCCCTCGTTCCAGAACAGGCCCCAGACGCATAAGGCTACCAGGAGGAAGCCGAAGACAGCGCCCGACAAAGCCCCCCAGATTCGGGAAAGCCAGCCGGTCTCCTCTGTTTCGACGATGGAGTTGCCGCCAGGGACAAATGAACCGTCATCCTCAATCATGGAGCACACCGCCGCAAAATAAGTCGCAAAGTTCCGGGGCCCATCAAGGACAGCGGACCGAAGACCGCAGACTGTCTAAAAGTGATTGCGGCCGCGCTAAAGCCGGCTGACGCATATAGCATATCTTCTCGGGGGGCCGCTTTTAACCGACAAGCTCAGCTTGCCCAGGAAGTAGAGCGAGCCCATTGAAACGCGCACAGACAATTGCTGTGTGGAAACAATCCGCGCGCCGGCGCGTTGCAATTCGATGCAACCCGCCCCCTCTCATATTCCCAACAACTCGATCGAAAATTTCACCGCGATCGGCCTTGACCCGCTGGACCGTTGCATCGGCCGCGCGACAAACGCCATGCTGGCGCTCGGGCAAGCCGACGGCCATTGGCGGTTCGAGCTGGAAGCTGATTGCTGCATAACCGCAGAATATATCTTGATGCGCCATTTCCGCGGTGAGCCGGTCGACGATGAGTTGGAGCGCAAGTTCGCGGTCTATCTCAGGCGCACGCAGGGCGAGCATGGCGGCTGGCCGCTTTTTTTTGGCGGTCCTCCCAATATCAGCTCAAGCGTCAAGGCTTACTTTGCACTGAAAATGATCGGGGAGTCTGTGGACGCGCCGCATATGAGGAAGGCGCGCGAAGCCATACTCGAACAAGGCGGAGCGGCGCGAAGCAATGTCTTTACGAGGTCATTGCTGGCGCTCTATGGCGAAGCGCCCTGGCGCGCGGTTCCGTTCATGCCAGTCGAGATTATGCTCCTTCCTGACTGGTTCCCCTTCCATCTTAATAAAGTTTCTTATTGGGGCCGCGCGCTGCTCGTGCCGCTTCTTGTGCTGATGGCGAAAAAGCCGCGCGCGAAGAATCCGCGCGTCGTGACAATTCGTGAACTTTTTGTCATGCCGCCGGAAGCTGTCAAATCATGGCCGAAGGGCGAGCATCAGACATGGCCGTGGGTCGACATCTTTACGGCGCTCGACGGCTTGCTGCGCATCGCGGAACCATTTTTCCCCGAAGGACCGCGTCAGACAAGCATTAGCCGCGCGGTCGCCTGGGTCGAGCAGCGCCTCAATGGCTTGGACGGACTGGGCGCAATCCTACCTCCAATGGTCGCGAGCGTCTTGATGTACGATGCGCTCGGCCTTCCCGCTGGCGATCCGCGCATAGTCGCAGCCCGCGAGTCAATCGAGCGGCTGCTCGTGGTTCATGACGACGAAGCCTATTGTCAGCCCTGCGTATCCCCGGTCTGGGACACGGCGCTGACGGCGCATGCGCTAATGGAAGTCGGGGGGGAGGAGGCGGAGGCGCACGCAAAAAAAGCCATCGATTGGCTCGCGCCTTTGCAAGTGCTGGACGTAAAAGGCGACTGGGCAGCGCGCAGGCCTCTTGTGCGGCCGGGGGGCTGGGCGTTTCAATATGCCAACCCCTACTATCCCGATGTGGACGATACCGCCGTCGTGGTCACGGCAATGCATCGCGTGGCGCGGCGCTTAACCTGTTGCGACTATGAGGAATGCATTGCCCGCGGTCGTGAATGGATCGAGGGAATGCAAAGCGAAAACGGCGGTTGGGGCGCGTTCGACGCAGACAACGATCACCATTATCTCAATAATATTCCCTTCGCGGACCATGGGGCGCTGCTCGACCCTCCCGAGGTCGACGTTTCCTCGCGCTGCTTATGGATGCTGGCGCAGCTCGGCCACACGCCGCAAACGAGCGAGGTGCTGCGCAGCGGATTAGACTACGTTTTGAATGAGCAAATGACGGACGGGAGTTGGTTCGGCCGTTGGGGTGCGAACTACATCTACGGAACATGGTCGGCGCTTAGCGCGCTGGATGCCCTGCGCTTTCCGCATACGCATGTCGCTGTCCGACGCGCCGTGAACTGGCTCGTCGAAACGCAGAATCAGGACGGCGGCTGGGGAGAGGATCTGGACAGCTACAGGCTCGATTATTGCGGCTATGCTCACGCGTCATCCACCGCTTCGCAGACCGCTTGGGCTTTGCTCGGCCTCATGGCTGCCGGGCAACACGAGCATAGGGCGGTCGCGCGTGGCGTCACTCACCTGCTCGGCAGGCAGAACGCGACAGGACTTTGGGATGAGGCGCGCTTTACGGGAACAGGCTTCCCGCGCGTGTTCTACCTTCGTTATCATGGATACGGAAAGATTTTTCCTCTCTGGGCGCTCGCGCGATACCGAAACCTTTGCCGCAAAGAGGGTGAGGTCCACGTGTTCCGAGGGACCTGTCGAGCATGAGAGAATCGATGAACCGCGCCGCCGCAGTTACCGCGCAGGCACGCTCAGATGTAGCAGAATTTTGACGGCGCGAGGACAAGAGATGGGAACAGAACTCAAGCCCGGCGATAAAGTCGAATGGAATACATCGCAAGGGAAGACCCACGGCGAAGTCGTCGAGCGGCTGATCAATCCCGCGCATGTGAAAGGGCATAGGGTTCGAGCAACCCCTGAAAATCCGGAATATCTTGTCGAAAGCGACGTCACCGGTGCGAAGGCGGCGCACAAACCGCAAGCCCTCCGCAAGACCACGAAAAAAACCCGGGATGAAAAGGCGCGGCGGCGAAGCCAGCCGCCAGAATGACGCAGGATCGCGACAGCGCAGATCTGGAATGGGGGATGGTTGCGTTTCTCCAAAGTGCATTGCGCGGAATTTCAGGCCTTCCAAGTCGCAAGCGCGAGTGTCCATTCGCAGCGCGCCGCTTGGTTGTGCTCAAATTTCAGCGTGAAAGTTTTGCCGCCTTTAACGTCTCGTTTACCCTAATCGAAGGAAAGTCTGCACAAAGGCGTGGCGCGCAATGAGGATGGCGACGATTCGCCTTTGCGCGACGCCCCATCAGTCGAGATCCCGACCTCTGATCGGGTTGACCCTGCCGGATAACCCCAATGAGCAAGATGCTTTCCAGGACCTTTGCAGCTTTAGACCCCCACGCCCGTGATGCGGCGCGCACCGCCGCCCGCCGCTCGGGCCAAAGTCTGGAGGAATGGCTTGAGGACGCGATATTCGAGAAGGCGGAGGCTGTCTCACATGACGACGAAGACTTTGGCGAAGCGAGAGATGGAGATCGGCTCGAAGCGGTCAGTCGTCGGTTGGCGAAAGTGGGAGACCATGATCGACCTGCGCGCGAAAGAGAGGGGCGGCGGCGCGAGGAAGGCCAGAACTCAGAAATTCTAAATGACCTTACTGATCCAAACGATGTTTCTCGACGCCGCTCGCGCGTTCCTGAATCTCAGGAGCGATCTCGTTCGTTTCAGAGGCAACTCGATTGCGACGCCGAGGCGCTCTTGAAAAAAGCAGCCGATTTCGCCGCGAGTCAGCGACTGACTACAGAAGCGCTCGAGAACATCGCCGACTTGATCGAGGAAAAATTATCTGGTTTCGATCCGCTGGCGATCGATGACGCTATCGAAAGCCTGGAGCGCCGCGTTCGCGCAATTGAACGGCAGACTGTAACAGCCTTGACCGATATCGCAGAGTTCATGAAAAAAACGCCGGATGAAGATCGCGCGGCTAAGGGGCTTTTCGGACGCAAAAGCAAAGTTGCGTAACTGACGTAGGGGGAGTCTCTACCTTAACAAGCAGACACAAAGTTCGCGGTGAACCGATCAAGGCCCGCAGTTGGTCGATCCACCTCGATTTATGGTTCGCTAGAACAACGTCGTTTTGGACCTGTGTGGCCAAAACCAACCCGCATCGCGTTCATAAAGGCGTTCTTCAGCCGCTTGAGCGGCCGTCGCCAAGAGTTAACGAAATACACTGTCGCAACTGGGGGGGAGCGATCCCTTTGTTGAATGGGCTCTAAGACGCGCGTGGTGTTATTCGACCTCGCGACGATCTCGCCGTTGATGGGATGCGCCTGATCAAATTAATGCACCCCAAGTGCTTCTTGCGGAAATACTCCCTCAACTCAAATTGTCGCAAACCAAACATTGCGCGCTGTTCGCTTTGGATACTTCAAAACAACTTTTGTCTTACCTTGAAACAGTTCCAGACTATAGTTTGGAATCTGTGTAGGATAGGCGCTTTGCTGTTGCGTTGACGCGCGAGAGAATATTTATTGCTTACACTATCAATGTTTAGCCTCGTGAAAAGGGGAGCAATATGCCGAGTGCGCCAGGCCGCGCAATATTTGCGCGGATTTCGCTTGTCGCTGCTGGAGCTCTGCTTTGCGCCGCGCCACAATGCGCCTTCGCGCAGGACCCCAAAGCCACGTCTTTTCCCTTCGCGCTCGATGGCGTCTATCACGAGATCGAAAGCAAATATATTTTCGGTTTCACCGAAGGGGCGGACATCGGCGCAGAGGGCGAGACCGCAGTCGAATCCGACACCAATGCCGCGTTTCGCAAACGCCACGGAGCCTATAACGCCGCCGAACAGGAAGTCGAGTTCGAAGGCGTCCCGACGCAATTTTTTGCCTACGAGCTGAGCCTGCATGGCGTAACCAACGCTATTAAGGGCGTCGATGGATACGACGATCTGCATCGCTCCGGCTTCTCGGGCTTCTCGACCAATCTGCGCTATTTGCTCTTGGGACGCGGCCCGGAGTTGCCGATAGGCCTGACTGTGATGGCGGAACCGGAATGGGCGCGCGTCGACGGCGACACCGGCAAGCATACGCGCAGCTTCGGTTCGACCTTTACCCTTATGGCCGATACCGAGTTAATCGAAAACCGACTCTTCCTCGCCGGCAATCTGGTCTACCAACCGGGCTTCGCCAAGGCGGTGGAAGATCCGGCATGGTCGCGCGCGGCCACTCTGGGCGCCAGAGGCGCGATGGCCTGGCGATTTACGCCGACCATTATGGTCGGCGGCGAAGCCGAATACTACCGCGCTTACGACACTTTGGGTTTTGGCGCTTTTCAGGGCAACGCCTTTTATCTTGGGCCGACCTTGCATGTGCAGCTCACCAAAAAAATCATGCTCGCGGGCGCTTTTTCAGCGCAGGTCGCCGGTCACGCATCTGGCGACGAGCTGCGACTCGATCTGGTGAATTTTCCCCGCTATCGCGCGCGATTAAAGCTCGAATATGAATTTTAAGGAGGGCGGCTTCGGCGTCCTGATCTCCTGCTCGCTCTTTTAGCCGGCAGAATTTGCCGATATGGCAATGGCATGCGAAGCTGTACGGGAAGCAATGGAGCCACTGTTCAATCCCGCGCTTCTCGGTGAACCCGCCATGAATACGATTACGAGAATGGATCGTCGGGCCCTGCTGACGCAGCGAGTCTGCTGGCCGTCCGGAGGCCCAGTCGTGAACGCGCTTTTTGGCGCGATCTGCTTTGGTGTCGGGCCGCCTGGCGCAAGATTCGGCGGAGATGACGCGGATCCTTGCGTCGCATTTCACGTCGGGCTCGCCGAGCCGGCTTATGCATGAGATGGCGTTGACCGAAAGCATCGTCGAGATCGTCTCGGAAGAGGCGCGTAAACAGGGTTTCGTCAGGGTGCGCGTCGTGCGCTTGCAGGTCGGCGCCATGGCGCCTGTCGAGGCAGAAGCGCTGCATTTTTGCTTTGACGCCGTTTCGCGCGGAACGGTGGCCGAGGGCGCGACGCTGCAAATCGTTCGGCTGCCAGGCGAAGGCTGGTGCCTTGATTGCGGCAAGCTCGTGCCGCTAGAAGAGCGCTTTGGAGCTTGTCCCGAATGCGGCGGGCGGCATGTGCACATGGCGTCTGGAGACGAGCTGCGCATCGAAGAGTTGGAGGTCGACTGATGTGCACCGTGTGCGGATGCGGAACAGAAACGATCGCGAGCAAAAAGAAGCCCGACGAGGAGAAGCCGGTCCCGCATGACGAAGGCCGTCCTGCGCATCATCATCACGACCATCAGCGCGACCACGGCCAAAGTTACCACCATCATCACCACGATCCCGCACAGGCCCACAGTGGCGACATGATCGATTTCGGCGCCGGAATCGCCGGAGTGCATGTGCCGGGTTTGAGCCAGGAGCGGATCGTCCGGATCGAACGCGACATTCTCTCGAAGAACGACGCCTATGCGCGCGACAACCGGGCGCGCTTCGTCGCCAGAGGCGTGCTTACACTCAATCTTGTCTCCAGCCCCGGCTCAGGCAAGACGACGCTGCTCGTTCGCGCGATCGAGGATCTCAAGGCTAAATTTCCCGTCGCCGTGATCGAGGGTGATCAGCAGACCTCGAACGACGCCGAGCGCATTCGCGCCACTGGCGCGCCGGCGATCCAGATCAACACCGGCAAAGGTTGCCATCTCGACGCGCATATGGTCGGACACGCGCTCGAAAGCCTCGATCTGAAAAAGAACTCGGTGCTTTTTATCGAAAATGTCGGCAACCTCATTTGCCCGGCGGCCTTCGATCTCGGCGAGGCGCATAAGATCGTGGTGCTGTCTGTCGTCGAGGGCGAGGACAAGCCGCTTAAATATCCGGATATATTCGCGGCCGCCGATCTCATGCTGCTGAACAAGTCGGATCTCTTGCCGCATCTCTCCTTCGACGTCGACAAGTGCCTCGCTAACGCGTCGAGGGTCAATCCACATTTGCAGACGCTCGTCGTCTCCGCGACGACTGGCGAGGGCATGGCGGCGCTGTATGCCTGGATCGAAGCGCGCGCCGCTTGTGCGGCCTCTGGCGCAAGCGCCCGGAAAGCAGATTGAGCGCATGATCGACACCGTGGTCCCTGACGCCTCGCAAGCGCGCCTGCGCCTGCGCGTGCGGGGAACCGTGCAAGGCGTTGGCTTTCGTCCCTTCGCGCATGGGATCGCCGCGCGCTATGGCCTGAGCGGGTTCGTTCGCAATGACGCCGACGGCGTGTTGCTCGAAATCGAGGGCCCGCGACATAAGGATTTTCTCGAAGCGCTGGAGAAAGAGAAGCCCCCACTTGCAAGCATTGACAGCATAGATGTCGAGTTTATCCACGCATGCGGCGATCAGAGCTTTTCCATCCTTGAAAGCGCGCCAGGGCGGAGCAACACGCGCATCGCCGCGGACGCCTCGACATGCAAGGCTTGCCTTAGTGACCTTTTCGACTCCGCCAGCCGTTTTCACCTTTATCCGTTTGTCACCTGCACCGATTGTGGACCGCGCTTCACGATTACGTCGTCGCTGCCTTACGACAGGACGCGAACGTCAATGGCGCGATTTGACATGTGCGCCGATTGTGCACGCGACTATCTTGATCCGAGCAGTCGACGCTTCCACGCCGAGACGATCGCTTGCCAAAAATGCGGACCGCGCCTGGAGCAGGATCCCGAGATCATTTTGGACGCGCTACGCGCCGGAAAGATCGTCGCAGTCAAGGGAATCGGCGGTTATCATCTGATGTGCGACGCGTACAACGAGACCGTGGTTGCGAAATTACGCTATCGGAAGCAGCGCTACGCCAAGCCTTTCGCGGTGATGGCGGCTAATGCGGCGTCCGTTGCGCGCTTCGGCACGCCGAGTCGCGCCGAAAGCGACTTACTCGAGCACTGTGCGCGCCCCATCGTCCTGATTAAGTCGAAAGGGATGCTTGCGCCATCGATCAATCCTCATCTTGCCCGCATCGGGGTGATGCTGCCCTATGCTCCCCTACATCATCTATTGTTCCATGCGGCGGCGGGCTCTCCTGTCGGACATGCGTGGCGCGAGCGAGCGAATGATTTGGCGCTGGTCGCGACAAGCGCAAATCCAGTTGGTGAGCCGCTCATCTTCGATGATGAAAGCGCGCGCCGTCAGCTTTCAATCATTGCCGATCTTATCGTCGGCCATGATCGCGCCATCGTCGTGCGCGCGGACAACTCGGTCGTGTCGCTGGTCGACGGCGCGCCCATCTTTTTACGCCGCGCGCGCGGTTTCACGCCTGAGCCCGTCGATCTTGGCGCCGACGGCCCCTGCGTCGTCGCCGTCGGCGCGCATCTCAAGGCGACCGTAACGGTGACGCGGGGAAGAGAGGCTTTCGTCTCGCAACATATCGGCGATCTCGACGACGCAGAGAGTGTCCGTTTCTTCGAAGAGACGATCCGCCATCTCGTCTCGATTCTCGACGTTGAACCTGAAATAGCCGCGTGCGATCTGCACCCGGACTTTTTTTCCACGCGCTTTGCTGAAGAGATGAATTTGACGCTTCTCCGCACTCAGCATCACGCCGCCCATATTGCCTCGATAGCGGCTGAAAATGGCGTGAGCGGCCCCATGCTAGGGGTCGCGCTGGATGGCTATGGCATGGGGGATGACCGCAAGGCCTGGGGAGGCGAGTTGATGCTGATCGACGGCGCCTTCTGGCGGCGTCTCGGCCATCTCGCGCCGCTCGCCCTACCCGGCGGCGACCGTGCCGCGCGTGAACCCTGGCGCATGGGAATAGCCGCGTTAGCGGCGATCGGACGTCTCGACGCGGCGCCTGAACTGTTCCCGCACATGCCGCTTGCAGCAGCGCTTGCGAAGACTCGATTGCTGGACATGGGACCGACGACCACGAGCATGGGACGGCTTTTCGACGCGGCGGCGGCGCTGGCGGGTGTTTGCCTTGAGCAGCGCTACGAGGGACAAGCAGCGATGGAATTCGAAGCGCTTGTCAAAACGCCACGCCGGTTTGGAGAGTGCTTTCGGCTTCGCGACGGGCTTCTCGATTTTGCCCCCACCCTGTCTTTTATAGCCAACGAACATCCGAGCCCATGTGAGGCCGCCGAGTATTTCCATGGCGCGTTGATCGACGGATGCGCCGCCTGGATCGAGGCGGCAGCAAAAGCGCAGGGTCGAACGCATGTCGCGCTCGGAGGCGGGTGCATGATGAATCGCGTATTGGCGGAGGGTCTCGCGGAGGCCCTGCGCGCGCGGGGCCTCACGCCTTTGCTGGCGAGGGCCGTTCCATGTAATGATGGCGGAATTTCCTTAGGGCAGGCGGCGATTGCACGTGCCGGCTTCCAGGGGAGCAGACAAGAGAAGGGGCGCGCCGCATGTGTTTAGCCGTTCCGGTGCGCGTCACCGAACTGCTGCCCGAGCAGATGGCGAAAGTCTCTCTCGACGGCGTCTCGAAGACCGTCTCCATCGCGCTGGTGGACGATCTCGTTGTCGGCGACTACGTAATACTCCATGTCGGCTTCGCGCTCTCCAAAGTTGACGCCCAAGAGGCCGAACGGACGCTCGATCTGCTTCGCGAGATCGCCGGGATATCATCATGAAGTATGTTGACGAGTTCCGCGACGGCGACTTGGCTCGCGGCGTCGCCAGGAGCCTCGCGAATATTGTGCGCCCGGACCGTGATTATCGTCTCATGGAATTTTGCGGCGGCCACACTCACGCGATTTCGCGCTACGGCCTCGAAGATTTGCTGCCGAAGAACGTGCGCATGATTCACGGCCCTGGCTGTCCGGTCTGCGTGTTGCCCGTTGGCCGTATTGATGCGGCGATCCGGCTTGCACAGCTTTCCAAGGTCACTCTTTGCACCTATGCCGATCTCATGCGCGCGCCAGCCTCCGGCGGCGGAAGCCTGATGAAGGCCAAGGCAGCCGGTGCTGACATCCGCATGGTCTATTCCACGCTCGACGCCATTCGCATTGCGGAAGCTGAGCCCGAACGTGAGGTCGTCTTCTTCGCCATCGGATTTGAAACAACGACTCCGCCGACCGCGCTGGCAATAAGACTCGCGGCCCAAAAGCGGCTAACAAACTTTTCCATCTTCTGTAACCACGTGCTGACGCCTGCGGCAATGCTCTCCATTCTCAGCAGTGGAGACGAAGGGGTGAAGCTGGACGGGTTTGTCGGCCCATCGCATGTCTCCGCCGTTATTGGCGTCGGGCCATATCAATTTGTCGCGGAGCAGTTCAGCAAGCCGCTCGTCGTCGCGGGTTTTGAGCCGCTCGACGTGCTGCAGGCGGTCGTGATGCTGGTGCGGCAATTGAATGACGGCCGTCATGAAGTCGAAAACCAATACGGCCGCGCTGTGACCCCCGAAGGAAATCTGAAGGCGCAATCGGAAGTCTCGGATATTTTCGAAACGCGCGAGAGCTTCGAATGGCGCGGACTTGGCAAGGTCCAAAACAGCGCATTGAGGCTGCGTGAAGCCTTTGGGTCATTCGACACCGAACGCCGTTTCGCTCTGGAGACGCTTGAGGCGAAGGACAATCCTGCCTGCGAATGCGGCGCGATCCTGCGCGGCGTCAAGCGGCCACAAGATTGCAAGCTCTTCGGCAGCGTCTGCACGCCTGAGGCTCCGATCGGCTCCTGCATGGTGTCTTCGGAAGGCGCTTGCGCAGCACAATGGACCTATCGGCGCTTTCGTGAGGGTCCCGCGCGGAAGGTCGCGTCGTGACGACGATAAAGGCTTTTCGGCGCAAGCTAGATGTCAAAAACGGCTGCGTCGATCTTTCTCATGGCGCCGGGGGCCGCGCCATGGCGCAGCTCATCGCCGAGATTTTCCACGCGGCGCTGGACAATGATTGGCTGCGGCAAGGAAACGATCAGTCGATCTTCGACGTCGCTAAGGGCCGCATGGTCATGACAACGGACGCCTTCGTCGTCTCGCCCTTATTTTTTCCCGGCGGCGACATTGGCTCGCTTGCGGTGCATGGAACATTAAACGACATCGCGATGTCTGGCGCCCGGCCTCTTTATCTTTCCGCGAGTTTCATCATTGAGGAGGGATTCCCGCTCGCCCACCTCCTGCGCATCGCCGAGAGCATGGGCGCGGCATCCCGTAAAGCCAGCGTGCCTGTCATCACCGGCGATACGAAAGTAGTCGAGCGCGGCAAAGCCGACGGCGTCTTCATCTCCACGGCCGGCGTCGGCATGGCTCCGGAAGGGCTTCATCTTGCCGGCGACAGGGCGCGGCCAGGCGATGTTTTGCTATTATCCGGCTCGATCGGCGACCATGGCGTCGCGATCATGTCGAAGCGCGAAAATCTGGAATTTGACTGCGAGATCAAATCGGATTCGGATGCCCTTCATGGAATTGTCGCCGACATGGTTTCTGCGGCTGGCGACGCCTTGCGGCTGATGCGCGATCCGACGCGCGGCGGCCTCGCCGCGACGCTGAATGAAATCGCGCACGCATCCGGCGTCGGCTTTCGTATCGAAGAGTCCGCCATTCCTGTAAAGCCGGACGTCGCGGCTGCCTGTGAGTTGCTGGGGCTCGATCCGCTCAATGTAGCCAATGAGGGAAAGCTCGTCGCCGTGGCGGCGCCAGAAGGCGCACAGACGCTCCTTGCCGCCATGCGCGCCCATCCACTTGGACGAGAGGCCGCCATCATCGGCGTGGCGGTCGAAGACGAGCGACGGTTCGTGCAAATGACCTCGACATTCGGTGGCGCGCGCATCGTCGATTGGCTTGCGGGCGAGCAGCTGCCGCGCATTTGCTGACAACAGCAGCGCCGAAGCCTGCGTATCTCAGATCCGGTCATTTGGGATGGTCGCATCGGAAGAGCGGTCCAGCTGCGTCGCCAGTGAGCAACTGGCCGTCCGGATGTATTGCGACACGTCCGTATCCGACGCGGGCTCCGCGTATTAAAGTTTTGCCTTTCGTCTAGGCAGCAGATTTAGCAGCCGCGCAAAGCGCTGCTCGGTCACGAACGCCAGGCTGAAAAGCTGAACTATGTTTGCAGCCTCGATCACGTCCAGGCCAATGTGTTTTGGGACAAGCTCCTTGCGCGTGCGGAACAAGCAATCCCATATCGCGAGGACGATGCCATAATTGCTGTCGTGTTCGCTGCGAAGAGTGGAATGATGAGCCCGGTGCAATGACGGTGTGATGATGAGGTAAGACAGCCATTTCTCTTTTGGAAAACGGGTGTTCGCGTGATGGAAGAGCACAAAGAACATCCGGGTAATCTCACATAAGATGACGACTTTCGCCTCAACTCCGAATACGATAGTGCAGACGCACTTGAAAAGAAGCTCCAGAAACTGGTCAAACACATGGAACCGTAGACCTGTTGTGACGTGAAAGCTCTTGTCGCTGTGATGAATTTTGTGGAAGCGCCATAGGAACTCGTTCTTGTGTCCGAGCAAATGCCAAACGTATACCGCAAAATCGAACAGGACAAAGCTCAGGAGCCACTTGAGCGGCCCGTCTTCCACGCCGCCTAAGAGGCCGTAGTGAGAGTAATTGGCCGCGACAATAAGCAGGCTGGATAACGACAGCGCGCTCATAATGACGTTATTGATTAAAAATGCAGAGGTGTTTGTCGAAAACGATTGTTTCAGTTCCGAAGACGGAGTCTTGAGGTAAGGGAAATACTTCTCCACCAGCAGAAGCGCCACGAACAGCAGCGCTACCCCCCCGAACAGATAATTCTGGATACCGGAAGTCGCGGTCATAACCACTCTCCTGAGGACCCGATCGAAATCCATAACGCGTGGCGTCACGGGACAGGACCCATATCTGGGGCCGACAATATGACTACGCCAGCCCTATAACTAGTGAATTTCCCGGCTTGGTCGATAATATCGTCGCGTTATCGACGGGAATTGGCGGGAATTGACCGCTCGGTCCTCTCGAAGGAAGTGTATATACTGTAATCTGGTCTTCGACGTTCGCCAGACAGGGAGAAATACGATGCTCGGTCTCGGATTGGCGAAGCCCGTTGTAGGACGAGCGGAAGATGTCGTGAATACGCCAAACACAGAGATATACGACTTTGTGGCGAATTGCTTTTTTGAAAATTATCCAAAGTGGTGCCCTCAGGTCGTTGAATTGGAGATGCTGTCCGAGCCCCCCGTCCATTCGGGAACTCTTGGCCGGCAAGTGACCCGCGACCGCGGCATCGACAGCGAATCGACTTTTGAGGTGACTCACTTTGCTTCGCCGCAACGCCTCGAGATAATGGGCAAATCCGAGCCATTCAGAACCGCTTATGAGTTCGCGAAGGAAACCGAGACCTCGACCCGCGTAGCCTTTACCTTTGAACTTAAAGAACTGGATCTGGTCATGCGGCCGTTTCAGAAGTTAATTCGGACCGCGCTTGAGGAGGGGGCGGCGCAGACGGTCGAAAACATCAAGCAGCTTCTTGAAGGCGGCGAGATGCAGGCGTCCGGCAGCGATACAGCATAAAGCTCCAGTTTCGCCTTTCAAGGAGAGCAGTAATGTTCGTGGTGCAAAAAGACAGCGGCGTCATCCCTCATGTGCTTACCCAGATTCTTCAACTCATGCGTCAATGGCGTCACGCTCTCCGATCCAGATCTCGAGGACTCTCCGCTTGTCTATTCGAACAAGGCGTTCGAGGACATGACCGGCTACGCTCATGATGAAGTCGTCGGGCGCAATTGCAGGTTCCTGCAGGGCGACGACCGCGATCAGCCTGAGTTGGAGAGGCTGCGCGAGGCCATCAAAAACAAGGAGCCCATCGAGGTCACCTTGCGCAATTATCGCAAGGATGGAGAGCTTTTTTATAACAGGCTCGTGGTCAAACCGCTTTTCGACAACAAGGGAAACGTGGTCTATTTCCTTGGGGTTCAATATGACGTCACCCAGCACATTAAGGCTCAGGAAGAGATACGCAATCTGAGCGCGCAATTGCAAATATCTGATAAATGACCATAGACGGAAGCGGCAGGGCGCGGCGACGCCAAGCGGCGGCGACTCCAAATCGCGACATTGGAAAGTTACGACCCGCTAAACCAATTATAGCCCAAATTCTCCCAATAGCCGCCGGGATAGTCGTTGGTGATGGAAATCTCGGTGACAAACTTCGGATTCTTGAAGCCCAGCTTGGTCGGAATTCGGATTTTCACCGGATAGCCATATTTCGTCTCGTCCGGCTTGCCCGAAAAATCCAGCACGAGCAGAGTCTGAGGATGCAAGGCGGTGCGCATGTCAATGCTTGTCGAATACTTGTCGGCGCAACGGAAGCCAACGTAGCTTGCGGTTAGATCCGCTCCAACGCGTTCCAGGAAACTCCTGAAGGGAACGCCGCCCCATCTGCCGATCGCGCTCCAGCCCTCCACGCAGACGTGGCGCGTGATCTGCGTCGTTTGTGGCAAGGCTCGCAACTCGTGCAGCGCCCAGCTTTGCTTGTGCTCTATCAGCCCAGAAAGCTCCAATCGGTAATCAACGCCGTCAAGCACGGGCGCCAGCGCCTCTTCGTAATAGGCGTTGAACGGAAAAGGCGTCGTTATGTCCGCCTCCGTATATGTCGGGGCGAGCTTGTTGGGGTCGAACAACATCGTCTGAACGCGGTCGTTCCAGCGAGACATCGCCCAAAGAATTCGATCCACCGCATCGCCATCCTTGAGCGTGCAGCCTGATAGCAGCGTCAGTGCGCCGAGCGACAAACCTTGTTTCAAGAACAGCCGTCTCTCGATCCGCTCAAGTTGCGGCCGAAACTGGGTGAGAGAAAGCTTTTCTCGCTGCGGGTCCCGTTTCATCGTTTTTGTCCGGCTTCCCGCCTGCCCTTCGCCAGGCGTCCCGTCAGCATCGACTGCATAGTTCCTTTGACTGCCAAGGCGGCCCCGACATGAATGACCAAAAATGCGACCAGGCCAATCATAGCAAAGAAATGGATGCGTCGAGCTTGTTCGTATCCACCCAGGAAATATGTCAGCGTCTGCAACTGCACTGGTTTCCAGATCGCCATTCCAGAAAATACAAGCGCGCCCAAGATCCAGATAACACAGATATAGAGCACACGCTGGATAATGTTGTATTCCCCGGTTCCGTGCAGCAGCAACAGTCTTCATCTCAAAGCGAAGATTGCGATAGGCTGACATTGGACTAAAACTGATCAAATTTCGCCAAAAATGCCCCGAGAAAACGCCGTAAGCCAGATAGGCAAGGCCATTCAACACCAGTAGCCACATTACAGCGAAATGCCACGCAAGTGCGCCCGCAAGCCAACCGCCCAAGGTGAACTCCGGGGGAAACCGCAACTGGGCGAACACCGGCGAGGCATTGTAAATTCGCCACCCGCTCATCAGCATCGCTATTGCTGCGATGGCGTTGATCCAATGCGTGATGCGCACGAACAGCGGGTGGAGGATTTTGTCTTTGGACGGCCGCACTTTTTGTTCCTGACTGCTGCGCGGCGTTGAGAAAATCGGTTAAGCCAGCCGACGCTGCCCAAGCTAGTCTTTGGTATTTGCCTTGGCAACCTTGTGCAACGCGATCGGCGGCCGTCCCGCGCCGGGCGATCAAGCCGACCGGCGTTGGACATTGCTCCATGTTTAATCAGCTTGGAAAGGCGGCGCCGAAACGATGCGGCCTGCGTTTCAAGGCGAGCCTTCCCGCTCTTGCGGAAAAATCCGGCGCTTCCCATGAGCAGATTGCCTTCATCGTCGACACCGCGACGTCGGGTGCTACCCGCGAAGATATATAACCATCTGACTTTCATTGGCGTGGGTTCAGCGCCTTTCATGGCGCGATCCTTGCTTTAATTTTAAACTCCCACCGTCGGGTCATGCAGCAACGCCGCTGTTCCGGAAGCCATCGCATCAAGCGCGGGCTTCTCGAACAGTGGCGTTTTTTTGTGCCCCTACCCTGTTCCGAGAAGGATGAAAATAGCATGGGCAACCGCGCGAAGAACGCCCTGAAGGGGCTGGCGCTCATCTCGTTTGTCGCAGCGACCCCGGCGCAAGCGGTCGACGCGCCGACGATCGGCGTCGCGCCGCCCGCTCCGCCACCTCTGGCGCCAGCGCCTCTTGGGGTGTTCGGCGACGCTCTGCCTGGAGCGGGAAATCTCCTGCTCACCCTCTCGCCGCAATTCTTGGGAAGCGCCAACTCGCTCATCGGCACGCATGGCGTCTCGTCGCAGCAGATCGTAGCGACCACTCCCTGGTATTGGAACCCTCTGGTCCCACTGCGCCTCGTTCCACAGCGACGGTTGGACGAATTACAATCGCTGACGATCTGCTATGGCGCCGCCAATGACATCTCGATGGTCCTGACCGCGGGCTGGATCGAGAAGCACGTTGACCTCATGACTTTTTATGGGAGTTCGGGAATAATCCCGCGAGGGATCAGCAATGTGGGGACCGAAAGTCTCCAGGACACTCAGCTTGCCGGGATTTGGCGCGTGTATCAGGATCCGATTCATCGCATCCAGATCAATCTCGGCATGTCTTTCCCGACCGGCAGCGATCACAATCTGGCCAACAATCTCCAGCCGACAGGAACCTGGTTCACGGGTCGGGCCTTCTACGCCATGCAGACCGGGACGGGAACCTTCGATGTCATGCCGGGGATACTTTATGGCGGCGCGCTGGGGCCATGGTCGTGGGGGCTTTCCTACCGCGCGCGCCTGCCGCTGGGGGTCAATCCCGAGGGCTATATGTGGGGCAATTATCAGGAAGTGAACGGCTGGGCCGGCTACACATGGTTCTCCGGCTTCACGACGACGGCTCGCGCAAATTTCAACGTTCAAAGCCCCATCGTAGGCGCCGATGGTTGGATCATCGGCAAGATTCAGGTCGCCGATCCATACTTCTACGGCGGCAAGCGCATTGAATTGTTCGGCGGCGCGTCACTGGACGGAAAGCTCCTCGGCTTTCCGGGCGTAAGCCTGCTCGTCGAAGGCGGACTTCCCGTCTACCAGAACCTCGACGGTCCACAGCTCGCGAAAGCCTGGCAAGCCACGGCGGCGCTGCGCTGGAAGATCGGCGACCAGCCTGCGCCCGCCGCGGCGCCGGATTTGCCTTCGCGCAAGGGGCTGCAGGTCTTCGCGGCGTCGCCCGCAGCGAGCTGGAACGGCTTGTATCTCGGCCTCAACGGGGGCTATGCCTGGACCGGCGACAGCGCAACGAACTTTAACTATACCGGCTCGGGTGGCGGCTTCGTCGCGCTTTCCGCGGCGGGGGCTGTCCCGAGAGGTTTCAGTCTGAGCAACAACGGCTTCATGGGCGGCGGGCAGATCGGTTATAATTATCAGATCAACGAAAAACTGGTCGCGGGCGTCGAATCCGACCTTGAAGGCATGGCCGTCGGCGTCAGCGCCGCGAATTGGTTCGCAAGGTCTCCGATCACCTATGCGCAGGGTGTGCGCAGCCAGCATACCTTCGGCACGTTGCGGGGTCGCGCGGGCTATCTAGTCACGCCGACCATGCTCGTCTTTGGCTCAGGCGGCCTCGCCTATGGTGAAGCGGATCTCGGCGCGGCGTGGTTCAGCCCGACTCTGAAGCCCTTACTCAACGCGGGTGGGAGCGCATATGGCTATCAAGACATGCGCACGGGATGGACGGGCGGGGGCGGCGTGGAGTGGATGTTCCTGCCGAAGTGGAGCGTCAAGGTCGAATATCTCTATTACGATCTCGGCACAGCGACCACGACGCCGTTGCAGGCGGTCTATGGGGCGAAAGGGCTGTTCTCGAACGCCTCGTCTCAGGCGCGCTTCAATGGCGATGTCGTCCGCGCCGGCGTGAACTACCACTTTGGCTGGGGCGCGCCGGCCCCGGTCGTCGCCAAAATTTGATGGAGGCGCAGGAGCGTTTCGGACGCCCGTGCACCCATCGCAACTCGAAGGCCCAGCGGAGAAAGGGGGCTCGACTTGTTTACACCTCAACTCCAATGGCAGGATGCCAACATTCGACCTCGCGCGACAACGCCGTTCAATCGCTTACGCGGAAATGCGAAACGCATGGCGAGCGCTGTCTTCAGTCTCTAACCCACGGGAACCAGAGGTTTGAAGATTGTAATCGTCGATGAAAGTCCAGTGCGCTCCGCGATTCTGGAGGAAGGCTTGCGCTTGGCCGGCTTCACCGAAATCGAGCGCATTGGTGAGATGCAAAATCTGTTAAGGCGCATCTACGAGATCGATCCGGAAGTCATCCTGATCGATCTTGGAAACCCGTCGCGCGATACATTGGAGCAGATGTTTCAGATGAGCCGCGCCGTTCGCCGGCCGATTGCAATGTTTGTGGACCAAAGCGACGCGGCGTCGATCCAGGCCTCGGTCGAGGCCGGCGTCTCCGCCTATATCGTCGACGGCCTGAAGAAAGAACGGATCAAATCGATCCTCGCTCTGTGCATCTCGCGCTTCAACGCTTTCTCCAAGCTGCAGGACGATTTGGCTCAGGCAAAGTCCGATCTTGGCGCCCGCAAGGAAATCGACCGCGCCAAGGCCGTGCTGATGCAAGCTAAAAATATTACCGAGAACGAAGCCTATAAGGCCATGCGCGCCGCAGCCATGCGCGAGAACAAGAAGATTGTCGACATTGCCAGGGCCATTATTTCCGCCGCGGAGCTGTTACGATGAGCGCGCGTAAACCCGTCACGATCGGTTTCATCCCACTTGTCGATGCGGCGGCCCTGTTCGTCGCAGTCGACAAGGGTTTCTTCGCGGAAGAGGGTCTCGAGGCGCAGCTGGTGCGCGAAGTTTCCTGGGCCAACATGCGTGACAAGCTCGCGGTGGGCTTGTTCGACGCGGCGCATCTTCTCGCGCCGATGGCCGTCGCATCAAATCTGGGTCTCGCGCAAGTGAAGGTCGCACTCGTCGCGCCGGTTAATCTTGCGTTGAACGGCAACGCTATCGCCGTCTCCAAGTCGCTGCACGCGTCGCTGCGAGAATTCGACGGCGCGCTTATTGATCCCCGGCAAAGCGCGCGGGCGCTGGCAAACATCTCTGGAAGGCGCAAGGTCGCCGGGCTGGAACCTCTAACTTTCGGTATGACCTTCCCCTTTTCGACGCACAACTATCTATTGCGCTATTGGCTGGCGGAAGGTGGCGTCGACCCTGATGAGGACATACGCATCGTCGCGCTGCCCCCGTCCTATATGGTCGAAAATCTCGCGCGCGGTCAGCTCGACGGCTTTTGTGTCGGCGCGCCCTGGAGCTCGATGGCGGTAAAGTCGGACATCGGCGCCATCCTGCATTTCGGGTGCGAGATTTTCACACGCGCGCCTGAAAAAGTCCTGGCGCTGCGCGAGAGCGCCATCGTAGAAGATCCGGGCCTCGCCGCCGCGTTGACGCGGGCCGTGGTCAAAGGCGCGGCTTATGCCGACCACGAAGCCAACCGCGACGAGGTGGCCCAACTTTTGTCGCGGACGGAATATGTTGGCGTCGATACGGAGATCATCCGCGGCGTGCTGGACGGGCGATTGCGTCGTAGCCCCGAAAGCGAGGCGAGCGTCGACGCGCGCTATATGATTCTTGGCCAGGACCGCGCGACCCGTCCCGAGCCTGCGCAAGCCGCGTGGATTTACGCGCAAATGCTACGTTGGGGTCAAACGCGCTTTTCGCTCGCCGCGCTGCAGACGGCCAAGCGCGTTATGCGACCCGATCTCTATGACGCGGCCCTGGGAACGGCGCCGCGTGTCGAAACGCCAAAAGCGATCGGCGCTTTCGCGGGCTCATCTTTCGACGCAGACGATATAGGCGCTTACCTCGCCGGTTTCGCGATAGGGAAAAAAGTCTGAGCGCCGAAGTCTTACGCCAAAGCATCAAATCATAGGCAGTTGGCGCCTGGACACGCGGCGCCGACTGGCCCCAAGTCTTGCGCATGCGCCAGCCTTCCGCCGGTTTGTCGCGATGCGAAAATTGGCCCGCATCCTGCATGTCAGAGCACGGTCAACGACGACCTCCGCTTCGCCGGAACGAGATCCAACGCCGGGTCACGTCACAATAAACGCTCTCATCGCGCCCCAAGCGCATGGCGTTTCGGTCGTCTTGCCCCACCAAGCATTAAAGACGCTCGACCTGTGACGGGACTCCGTTCAACAGAGTTCGATCATGACTGCTTCGTCTCGTCAAAGAACCCGTCAAAAAATCGTCGTGGTCGGCAATGGCATGGCTGCCGGCCGTGTCCTGGAAGAAATCTTCGCCCGCGACGCAGAAGCCTTCGACGTCACCGTTTTCGGCGCCGAACCGCGCGTCAATTACAATCGCATAATGCTCTCGCCGGTGCTGGCCGGCGAAAAGGCCTATGAAGACATTATCATTCACGACGACGCTTGGTACGCGCGCAATAACGTGACTCTATACAAGGGCGAGAGCGTCGTCGCGATCGACCGCGCGAAGAAGACCGTCACGACGGCTTCCGGCGGAACCACGCCCTACGACAAACTACTGCTCGCTACGGGGTCGACGCCTTTCGCCATTCCCGTACATGGCGTCACGCTTCCCGGTGTCGTCACCTTTCGCGACCTGGACGACGTGGACGTCATGCTGCGCCAGGCTGAGAGAGGCGGACGCGCTGTCGTCATCGGCGGCGGTTTGCTCGGTCTCGAGGCGGCCGCCGGCCTTAAGGCGAAAGGCATGCAAGTGAGCGTCGTGCATCTGATGCCGACGCTGATGGAGCGCCAGCTCGATCCCTCCGCCGGCTATCTTTTGCAAAAGGCGATAGAAAAGCGCGGCATCGAGGTGCTGACCGGCGCCAATACGCAAGCAATTCTTGGCGAGAAAAAAGTCGAAGCCCTCAAACTCGACGGCGACCGCATCATCCCTTGCGACATGGTGGTGATGGCGGTCGGCATCCGCCCCAATGCGCGCCTCGCAAAGGAGGCGGGTCTCGCCGTAGAGCGCGGCGTCAAAGTCGACGATGCAATGACGACGAGCGATCCCGATATTTACGCCGTCGGCGAATGCGTCGAGCATCGCGGTCAATGCTACGGCCTCGTCGCCCCTCTGTTCGAAATGGCCAAGGCGCTCGCGGCGCGGCTGTGCGGGGCAGAGGCGGCCGCCTATCGCGGTTCGGTCACTTCGACCAAACTCAAGGTTTCCGGCATCGATCTCTTCTCCGCCGGCGATTTTTCGCAGGGCGACGACGACGACGAAATCGTGCTGCGAGATCCTTCTCGCGGCGTCTACAAGCGCATTGTGTTGCGGGACAACCGCATCAAGGGCGCGGTGCTCTATGGCGACACGGAAGACGGCCCGTGGCTGTTCGACCTGTTGCGTAAGGGGGCGGATGTCGCGGCCATGCGCGACACATTGATCTTCGGCCAGGCCTATCAGGGGGGCTCCCCCTTGGACCCTACGGCGGCCGTTGCAGCCTTGCCGGATGATGCGGAAATCTGCGGCTGTAACGGCGTATGCAAGGGAATGATCGTCTCGGCGATCAGCAAGAACGGCTTGACCTCGCTCGACGAAGTGCGGGCGCAGACAAAGGCGTCGGCCTCCTGCGGACAATGCACGTCGAAGGTCGAAGCGATCATCGCCGGCGCGCTCGGCGCAGAATACAAAGGATCGGCGCGAAAGCCAATGTGCAAATGCACGGACCTTACGCATGAGGATGTGCGCGGACTGATCGTCTACAAGCATCTCGACTCGATGCCGGCGGTGATGCAGGAACTCGCCTGGAAAACATCCTGCGGCTGCCCCTCCTGCCGCCCGGCGCTCAATTACTATTTGCTCTGCGCCTTCCCGAAAACTTATCGCGATGACGCGCAATCGCGCTTCGTTAATGAGCGCGTGCACGCCAACATTCAAAGGGACGGCACATTCTCCGTCGTGCCGCGCATGTGGGGCGGGCTGACGACGCCTGCGGAGCTGCGAGCTATCGCCGACGTCGCCGAGGAGTTTCGTATCCCGACCGTCAAGGTGACCGGCGGTCAGCGCATCGATCTGCTCGGCGTGCGCAAGCAAGACTTGCCCGCCGTCTGGGCGCGACTCAATGCGGCCGGGATGGTCTCCGGACACGCCTACGCCAAAGGCTTGCGCACGGTGAAAACCTGTGTCGGCAAGGAATGGTGCCGCTTTGGCACACAGGATTCGACCGGCCTTGGCGTAAAGTTGGAACGGCTGCTGTGCGGCTCCTGGACACCGGCCAAGCTGAAACTCGCCGTCTCCGGTTGTCCGCGCAACTGCGCCGAAGCGACGGTCAAGGACATCGGCGTGATCTGCGTCGATTCGGGCTACGAAATCCACATTGCCGGCGCCGCAGGCCTGCATGTGCGCGCCACCGATCGCCTCGGCCACGTTGAAACCGAGGAAGCAGCTCTCGAACATGTCGCAGCGGTGATGCAGCTCTATCGGGAAGAGGCCGCCTATCTCGATCGTCTCTACAAATGGGTCGAGAAGACCGGCCTGGAGCGCGTCCGTGCAAGGATCATGGAAGATCATGACGGGCGTAAGGCGCTTTTTGAGCGTTTCCTCGCCTCCCAGCACGCCGTCCGCAAAGATCCCTGGGCGGAGCGCGTCGCTGGCTTCGGCGCACAGGAGTTTTCGCCGCTCGCCATTATCGCGCCCATCGCGCAAGTCGCCGCGGAGTGAATTTCATGAGCTATCTTTCGCCAAATTGGTTCGACATCGGACCGCTTGACCAAATCCCGCAGCGCGGAGCGCGACTTGTCAAGACGCCACGTCGCGACATCGCTGTGTTCCGCACGGCGGGCGACGAGGTGTTCGCGCTGGAAAACCGCTGTCCACATAGAGGTGGGCCTTTGAGTGAGGGCATTGTGCATGGCCGCAAGGTCGCCTGCCCGCTGCACAATTGGATTATCGATCTTGACAGCGGCGAAGCGACCGGCGCCGATCATGGCTGCGCGCGACGCTTTCCGATCAAGATCGAAAAGGGTCGCATCTACCTTGAAATGACGGTCGTCGTCACGCCATGAGGATGCGCCGATGAACGCTCAAGCGAAAGTTCTGCGCACGACTTGTCCCTATTGCGGCACGGGGTGCGGCGTGAAAGCGCTGGTCTCCGCCTCGGGCGACATTGGCATCTCCGGCGACGAGGAACATCCGGCGAGCCTCGGCCGGCTCTGCGTCAAGGGCGCAGCGCTGGCCGAAACGCTAACGAATGAAGGGCGTTTGCTGTATCCGCAAGTCGACGGCGCGCGAGTTTCTTGGAATGCGGCGCTGGCGCTGGTCGCCGAAAAGTTTCGCGCGGCGATCGAGGAGCATGGACCGGATTCCGTCGCCTTCTATGTCTCCGGTCAAATGCTCACGGAAGATTACTACGTCGCCAACAAGCTGATGAAGGGTTTTATCGGTTCGGCCAACATCGACACGAACTCGCGCCTATGCATGGCCTCGTCGGTCGCGGGGCATAAGCGCGCTTTCGGCGCCGACGTTGTACCCGGCGTGTATGAAGATTTGGAAGAGGCCGATCTCGTCGTTCTGGTTGGCTCCAATCTCGCTTGGTGCCACCCTGTGCTGTTCCAACGGCTGGAGCGCGCCAAGGCTCTGCGTCCGAACATGCGCATCGTCAACGTCGATCCGCGGCGGACAGCGACGAGCGAGCTGTGCGACGTGCATCTGGCGCTCGCACCCGGCTCCGACGTCGCGCTGTTTTTGGGGCTGCTGCGTTTTTTGGAATGCGCCGGAAAATGCGACGCCGCTTATGTCGCGCGTCACACTTGCGGGTTTGAAGAAGCGCTCGCCGCAGCGCAAGATTGGGACCTTGAACGAGTCGCCGCGGCGACCGGGATCGGCGCCGTCGAACTGAAAGAGTTTTACGCGCTCTACGCCGGGCGCTCGCGGACCGTCACGGTATTTTCCCAAGGCGTCAATCAATCGGTCTGCGGGACGGACAAAGTCAACGCCATCATAAATTGCCATCTCTTCACTGGCCGCATTGGCAAGCCGGGCGCCGGGCCCTTTTCCGTTACGGGGCAACCGAATGCGATGGGCGGTCGCGAGGTCGGCGGTCTCGCCAATCAGCTCGCTTGTCACCTGGAGCTCGATGATCCCCAGCATCGCGCCCTCGTCCGAGACTATTGGCGCGCGCCGAAGATCGCCGACAAGGCGGGGCTGAAGGCTGTCGAACTTTTCGACGCGGTGGGCGCCGGCAAGATCAAGGCGCTGTGGATCATAGGCACCAATCCTGTTGACAGCCTGCCGCAAGCCGACCGCGTTCGGACGGCGATCACTGCTTGTCCCTTCGTCGTCGTCTCCGATGTGATGGCGAAGACCGACACGACGGAATACGCGCATGTGCGGCTGCCGGCGCGCGCCTGGGGCGAGAAAGATGGGACGGTCACCAATTCCGAACGCCGCATATCGCGCCAGCGCGCCTTGCGCGCGGCGGTCGGCGAAGCCATGCCGGATTGGTGGATCATCGCACGCGTCGCGCAATTGATGGACCACAGCGAAGCCTTCGCCTATGGCGGCCCCTCCGATATTTTTCGCGAATACGCCGGCTTGTCCGGCGTTCTCAATAAAGGCGCGCGCGCCTTTGACATATCGGCGCATGAGGCGATAACGCGCGCCGACTATGATCGACTGAAGCCATTTCAATGGCCTCTGCGCAAAGACGAATTCGACGATGGCGAGCCAAAGCGCTTCTTTGCTAACGGCGGATTCTTCACATCCGACCGCCTGGGCCGCTTCGTCGCGACACCCTATTGCGCGCCCGCGCCGAAAGACCCGCGCGCTCCCTTCACGCTCGACACTGGCCGCATTCGGGATCAATGGCACACGATGACGCGCACCGGCGTGGCGCCACGCTTGTCGCAGCACATCGCCGAGCCCTTCGTCGAGATGCATCCGGACGACGCCTTGCATCAGGGAGTCACGCCGGCCGGTCTCGCACGCGTCTATAATACGCATGGCTCCGTCCTGCTGCGCGTTCTGGTGACGGAGCGCCAGCAGAAGGGCGTGCTGTTCGCACCGATCCATTGGACAGCCCAAACCGCCAGCAGTGCGCGCGTCGATAAACTCGTCGATGCGCGCGTCGATCCCGTCTCCGGCCAGCCCGACTTCAAGGGCGCGCGCGTGAACGTCGCAAGCTGGCCCGCCTCCTGGTTCGGCTTCGCGTTGACACGGGAAAGGCCCCAGGACATCGCAGCGGAATATTGGGCCCTGGCGCGGACCTCTTTCGGCTGGCGCATGGAGCTTGCGGGTTCACGCAGTCCGAAAAATTTCGAGGAGTATGCCTGCCAGCTCTTCGCTATCGAACGTGACGAGGGTATCGAGATCATCCACGTCGAGGACCGTCGCAAAGGACTCTACCGCCTTCTGGCTTTGCGCAATGGTTGTGCGGTGGGCTTGCTGCTCCTTTCGGACGAGCCGGTCGAGGCGGCCCGCGATTATCTTTGCGAAAATTTCGAGTCCGACGACCCGCAGATTTTGCGCCGACTGCTTGCGGCGCGCCCCTTTGGCGGCCGCTGCAGCAGCCGCACGATCTGCGTCTGCCACAACGTTGGCGCACACGAGATCGACGCTGCGATCACAGCCGGCGCTTTGAGCGTGACCGACGTCGGCCGCGCGACGCGCGCCGGAACCGGTTGCGGTTCTTGTCGTCCCGAAATCCAACGCCTCGTCAAGGAAAACGCGCCCGTCACGGCGCCGCTCAGAAAGCCCGAAACGACGAGAACCTCACCCTTGTGCAAAATGGAGAACCCATGAATCTCACGGACTTCAAAAAGGCGGGCCACTGGCCAACGCTGCTCGCGGCCTTTCTCTATTTCGACATCAGCTTCATGGCCTGGGTGTCGCTCGGCCCGCTGATGATCTACGTCGCCAAAGATATGCATCTGGCCGTTGAAGACAAGCTGTCGCTTGTTGCGATCCCGGTCCTCGGCGGCGCCTTATTCCGCGTGCCGCTCGGGCTGCTCGCCGACGCGATCGGTTCGAAAATCACCGGAATCGCCGCGCAGGCCGTACTGATCTTCGCGGTGTCGCTCGTCGTCGTTTTCGGCCTCCCCGGGCGTATTTCGATTGTGCTGTTTGGCGTGGCGCTCGGCCTCGGCGGCGCCTCCTTCGCCGTGGCTCTGCCGCAGGCAGGCCGCTGGTATCCGCCGCAATATCAGGGCGTCGTTCTGGGCATCGCCGGCGCCGGCAACATGGGCGTCGTGCTCGACACGCTGTTCGCGCCCTGGATCGCTGAAACATATGGCTGGCGCGCCGTCTATGGCTTGCTGCTGGCCTTGATGTTCGTGGTTCTGGCCATATACATCTTCGCCGCCAAGGATGCGCCGGGCGCGAAGACGAGCATCGGCCTTTCCGACTACGCCAAAATGTTGCGCGATCCGGACAGCCTCTGGTTCATGTTCTTCTACTTCATCACTTTCGGGGGGTTCGTCGGACTGGCCTCGGCGTTGCCGCTGTATTTCACGACGCAGTATCATGCGACCGGCGTGGCCGCCGGGATGATGGTCGCGCTGATCGTCGCTTTCGGCTCGGGATTCCGGCCGGTGGGAGGATATATCGCCGATCGCATCGGCGGAGTGAAGGCGCTATCTTTCCTTTTCGCTGTCGTGTCGGCCTGCTATTTCGCAATCGCCTTCCTACCGCAAGGTCCGGCTCCGGCGGCGCCTGCGACCGGGTGGAACCTGCTTCAATTGCCGCCCATCGCTTTCGGCGCCGTAGCGCTGTTCTCGCTCGGCGTGCTCTGTCTTGGAATGGGCAACGGCGCAGTGTTCCAACTCCTGCCGCAGCGCTTTCGTCGCGAGGTTGGCGCGATGACAGGACTTGTCGGCGCCTCGGGAGGGCTCGGCGGATTCTTCCTCGCCAAGACGCTCGCGTTTTCACAGGGGACGACCGGAGCCTTCACCGGCGGCTTTGTTTTCTTCGGCTGCCTTGCATTGCTGGGGCTGTTCGGCTTGATTGTCGTGAAAACCCGTTGGCGCACGACGTGGGGCGCAGTGTCCGGCGCACGGATATAGGAGAGAACTGCCCCTCTCCGGCGAGGAGAGGGGAAGGCCGCGCCGTTCAAATCAAGCAGCGCGAAACGTCATCGTACCGAGAGGCTTGCCTTTGCTGATTTGCGCCGATCACGATCTTCGCGTCGAAGCGGGTTTCGCATCCAGGACTGGCAAGCGGTCCGACAATCAGGACTATGTTGCGATTTGTTTCGGCCCGCGGGGGACCGGCGCTTTGCACGGAGTGGTCGCCGCCGTCGCGGACGGCGTAGGCGGCCACAAGGGTGGGCGCGAGGCGGCGGAGACCAGCGTGCGCGCCTTTGTCGAGGGCTATTACGCTCAGCCCGAGACGCTTGGCGTGCTGCGCGCGGCGACACGTTCACTCGAAGCCGTCAACGCCTGGATCGCCGCCCAGGGCCGAGTTGACGCAAAACTCGAAGGTATGGCCACGACCTTCAGCGCGCTGATCCTTTCCCGGCGCGTAGGCCTTATTTTGCATGTCGGCGATACGCGCGTCTATCGCCTTGACGCCAGCGGTTTTGAGCAACTGACCAAGGACCACAACGTGGGGCGCGGCGACTTTCCCCATGCATTACGCCGAGCCATTGGCTTCGAGGATGCGCTGCCGTTCGATCACGCCAGCCACGGGCTGCGCCTGCACGATCGCTTTCTGCTTTGTTCGGATGGCGTTCATGGAATCCTGCGCGAAAATGAACTGCGCGCATTGATCGCCGAAAGACGTTCGCCGCAAGAGACCGCCGACGGCATCGTGACGGCGGCTTTGGAGGCCGGCGGTAGCGACAATGCGACGGCGCTCGTCATCGATGTCGTCGACCTTCCGCCTTCCGATCAGCGCGCGCTGTCGGAGACGTTCGCGGCGCTGCCCATTCGCGAACTGCCAAACGTTGGTGAAGTCGTCGACAGCTTTCGCCTGGACTCGCGCATCGCGGAGGGACGTTACAGCCGATTGGCCAAGGTGACGGATTTAACGAACGGTAAGGCGCTGGCGCTAAAGTTCCCGCATCCGCGCGTGGCCGAGGAAGCGAGTTACCGACTGGCTTTTGTCAACGAGGCCTGGGTTGCCGCGCGGGTGCGCAGTCCCTTTGTCGGCGAAATCGTGGAGCTGGCGCCGGGGAGGCAAACGCGGCTTTATTCGGCCATGCCTTTTTACGAAGGCGAGACCTTGGAAGCGCGCCTGCGCCGCGCGCCAAAAATCGGTCTAGCTGAAGGCGTCGCCATAGCAACGCGGCTCGCGCGCGCGCTCACCGCGCTGCATCGCGCCGGGATCATTCACCGCGACGTGAAGTCCGAAAATGTGATCCTCTTGCTGGACGGCGGGCTGCGACTGGTCGATCTGGGCGTCTGCAGGGCGCCGCATCTTGAAGATTTTCCGCAGCAGGACATCCCCGGCACGCCGAGTTACATGGCGCCGGAACTTTTCAAGGGCGAAAGTGGCGACGAAGCCTCCGATCTCTTTGCACTCGGCGTCACCGTCTATCGAATGTTCGCGACCGCTTATCCCTATGGAGAGATCGAACCCTTCAGCAAGCCGCGTTTCGGCAAGCCGCAGCCGCTCTGCGCCAGACGCCCGGACCTGCCGGCCTGGCTCGACGCAGCGATCGCCAAGGCAATCGCTGTCGAGCCCGACCAACGCTTCGGCGACGTGTTGGAATTTGCCTTTGAATTGGAGAATGGCGCGGCCACGTCGCCGCAGGCCAGACCGCGCAGCAAATCACTTTATGATCGCAATCCACTCTTGTTTTGGAAGATCGGCTGCCTGCTGCTCGCCTTCTTGTTGTTCCTGGCATTGGCGGTCAGGTGACGCACGCTCGCAGGAGAACAATTGACCTCTCCCCTGCGAACCGCACTCTTGAACGAACCTAAGTCCTCCGCGTTTCCGCCCCACGCATATTTGATGACGCCGTTCTGAATAGACATCGAGCTTCCAAAGTTGTGGAGATCCTCCGTGGTGGAGAAAAATGGAGCGAGAACGACCGGCGACCTGCTCGAAGTAGGTCCTTTTATGCGAGTTTGAACAGCCGATACATGACGAAGAGCGCGAACGGAAGCACGAAAATCATCGCCGGGATCGTAGCCATCATCCATTCTCCACGAACGGAGAAGAAAATCGGCGCTAACAAAATCGGGAACGAAACCGCGATCGCGCCGACCAACACGCCGCCGCTTATAATTAAGGACCGTAAACCGTTTCCAGAGTTACGAATGGCGCTGGCGGCATAGAAGGCGACGAACGCGACGACGACGAAAGCGATTTCCAACCCGCAAATGAAATGCTGGGGCCAACCAGCGCTGTCTTTAGCAAAAAACCATTCCATTTCTCACCCAAGTCAAAGCTCAACGGGAAATGCAATCTAGCTCGATTTCCTTCTCGCTTACAGAGAATGACCAACGGCTTTTGCCTATGCAAAAACGCCGAAAGCGATGCGACGGTCAAGAGATTCCAGCCAAGGCGGGCGACAGCCTAACCGTCGACGCGGTGATTGGAGTTCGCGCAGGGGCGCCTGCCCGTCACCCCTTCCGCCGGAACGGATACATGAACTGCGCGCGATAGCCGCGCGGGATTTGTTCTGGCACGCCATAGCCGCTTGGCCAGGCGAAGGGCGGTAGATGATAGGTTCCAAACAGCCTGTCATAGGCCGGGAAGTGAATGGCGAAATTGACGTCCACAGCTTCCCGGTCGATTCCGTGATGCCAATGGTGAAACCTTGGCGTCACCACCCATTGGCCGAGCCAGTTGAAGTTCCAGCCGAGATTGGCGTGGATGAACGAGGAATAGACATAGACGACCAGCAGATAGGCTTGAATGGCTTGCAGCGAATAGCCGAGACTGAACATCGGTATCGCCGTCATCGCGCGCAGCGCGATAATCTCAAAAAGATGCATGCGTGCGCCGGCCAGCCAGTCCATGCTGCGCGCGCTGTGATGCACGGCGTGAAAGCCCCACAGGAGCGGAACCTGGTGAAACATTCGATGCACCCAATATTGCACGAGATCAGTCAGGATCATGATCTCGACGATTTGCAGCGCAATGTTTTGATCGGCGACGGCCTCGCGAAATTGGGCGAAATGCATTGTGGCGACGATGATCTTCTCGGGCGCGAGTGTTAGAAACGCAAGCATCTGCACGAACAGAGAACTGACGAGAAAATAGAATAAATCCTCGCGCCACTCCTGTCGGAACAGCGTCTGCGCCTTTAAGCGCGGCGCCAGCCGCTCGATGGGAACGAACAGGAATCCCGTGAACAGCAGATTGAGCACGAAGAAATCCAGCCCGAAATAGGCGGGCGTCGCGACATGCAGCGTTTCCGTCGATTCCGGGCCGCCCATCAGCGCGGCGGTCATTGCGATGGCGAGCGCGGTGAAACCGAGCAGCTTGTTATCGCGGAGCACGATGCTGAGAAACGCCAGCCCGTAAGCAATGATCAGCGCCGCATAGAGCATAAAACGAAAGATCGGCGTCTCGGCGAAAGCGCGCAACTCGGGCGTGGTCAACAGCGCCGGCCAATGCAGACTGGCGACGGCGGCGAGACTGACAAGCGCGGCGAGCAAGGCGCCGGCGCCGGATAGCCAACCACTGCCGAAGGGGCGTTCGATCCGGGGCGCTTCGAGTTCAGCCATTAATTCGGTCAATATTCGCATGTCGGTCTCGCTAAGGGATTTTAATCGATAGCCGCGGGATCGCTTTTACAGCGCGACATCTTGCCCGCGCGGTCGTCGCCAAATCCTTAAATTCAAACTCCTACCGAAACGACAACGCTTGAGCTAGGACGTTCTCGGCGAGCATAACGAATAACTAAGCAAGCATTTCGCTCCCGCTTGCACCCAGGCGGCTTTCGTGAATGGCGACCCGCTCTCGCGCCAATAGGCGACGGCAAAAAAACACTACAACATGGGAAACAAGGATCCTGCATGCAAAAGGATTGCGGGTGTGGAGTCGGAGGGCCGCCCAGAACTGCCACTGCAGCTCCCAAATTTCCCCTTTTTAAAATGGTTGCTCAAGACCCTTAGGAGGGCGTTCGCGTCGATTCTCATTTTGCGTCACGTCAGCGTGTAATTCTAGACTAAAAGTCCAGAGCCTAGCCGGGTCAAACTTCAATCGGGTGGCAAACCCGCATAAATCTCGTATGACCCGGTGACAATTATCTCCGCTCGCATACTCCTCCGCCGCCGCTGAAAAGCAGGCGGAGCTGCGCATATAACGCCAACCCACTTTAAACCCGAGCGGATTGGCGTCTGAGGTTGTCCATTCGCTAATAATAGTCGCGCCGCTCACGCCAATGCCGATGTCGCCAAGAATCTTCCCTGTCGTAGTATCGCGGATATCTGTCTCCGCCACTGTAACCCCAGCTGCCACGATCGCCGCCGTAGCCTCCACTGTTGCCGTATCCCCTCCCCCAACTCTGCATACTGCCGGAGCCGCCGCCGTAATTTTTATCAGTTCCACCCTTGCTTCCCCCGCCGTTTTGCCAAACACCGCCTTTATTGTGGCTACTGCCCGTCGAAGAGCCGCTAGGCATTCCGTTATGGTCTCCGCCCGATTGTGCTGCGACCGCCGACGACATGCAAAAAAGCGAAATGACTAACGCCGTCGCCACACTTATCTTTGGTGACATTGGACTACTCCAATACACCCCCCATGCTTCGGAAAACTTCTGAAGCCCCAACGTGGGGAGAACGCTCGATGGCATTGTCTGTTCCGAAAACGGAAGCAACGCCGTCGCGAATTGTTTTCAAGGCTAGGATCGGTAGCGCATGCTGTTGGCGGGGTTTAATAATTCGCGGTCCATCTGTCGCTCGGCCCTAAGGTCGCTTCAGTGTCCGCGCCGAGCCTCTTGGTGGTCACTCCAGCCTGGTAGAGGATTCGACAAAGACAGTCTGTTGGCGAACAGCGGCGCTGCGATCGATATCTGCATGTCAGGCCTTGGGATATCTGTATGTCAGGCCTTGCCTAATGCGGTTCTGATATCTTCAAGCGCTGCCTTTTCAGATTGATTCACTTGAACGCCGCCAAAGCCTAAAAATCCGTCGCCGCTCGCTTCCGCGACGGTCTGAGCAATGTTGTTGAGCCAGACCTTTATCTCTGACGCTTCCTTGGGAGCTTTAGCGTCGAGAATGGCTGCAACTTCCTTCAGCTGGTCGATGGCCTGCACCTTCATTTGATCCGGGCTCGCCCCTGCGGCAATGGTTCGAATGCCCTCCCTCGAACTCGGCTCGACCGGAAGATGTCAACAATTCGTCGGCGATGCTCTTCATCAGCGACGCGTCCCCGCTAGAGGCCTTGGCTTCGCCCAACATTCTCGCTTCCGCAAAAGCCTCTCTCAAGTGAGCGAAGAAACCATCGGGATCGGCGACGCTAGCGGCAAACCCCGCAAGCAGGGGTGATTGAATGATTTTTTTCCACTCGGCTGGTGAGAAGTCAGTTTTGGACGCCATAGCTAAGTCCTTTGTAAAAACCGGCGACCACTTGAGCGGCGCCCAAAATCCACGTTCCCCAACTAGCTATTGCATTTTGCCTTTCCGACAAGCTTAGGGGCAGAACTACAGGACGAACTTCAGCGACCAGAATATTGAAAACAAAGAACGGCAACCGCGTCATCCGTAAGCCCCAAGCGCGCCGGCGACGCCAACGACAACAAGCAGAGTGGCGATACCCCAGGGAGTGACGAATGTCGGTGGCAGATGAGCGGCTCGTGACGCCATTTGACGAGCAATCCTTAAGCGACAACCGCTGTTGATCTCCATTCTACTTAACAATAAGGCGAGCGCGCCTGCAAACGCGGCAATGATGAGCAGCAACGGAACAATGTCGCGTGGGGGCAAGATGTCGTTCATAGGTTCTACTCCACTTCACCAAATTCGAGACTCCTATCGAATGCTTCACTAAGAACGAACTTAAAGCGCAATTGTTCATTCTTACCTGTCGCGATGCTGCTGCCGCTCATCAGAGAGATCTCGATTGTCGACCGACCACCTTAGATATGTCTCCTGGCAGAGCATAAAAGATCATTGGTGAGGCGTGCGTCAGTCGCGATCAGGCGGGAAAACTTCAGCCGGAATTCTGTTTGCACATTCACCATTCGGCTTCAATTTCGAGCAAGCGATGCAGACGAAGCTTCTTAGCTCGCTTTGCTTTTCGAGTTCCGTTCCACAGCGCTAGAGCAATCGATATGTTCCGACCGGGAAAAGCGACGAACAGCGCATGGCTTGACGCGGTTCAAGCATCGACCTTGCCTAGCTCCTCATTGTCTTCGAGGCCTTGAGCCATACCTGTTTCTTGAAGCTTGCTGGGCCAAGGGGGCGAAAGGAGTCCTTCATGCTACGGAAATTATCCCTTGTCGCCGCACTGGCCGCGGCGCTGTCTCTTCCAACTGCGGCTATGGCCTGGAATGGCCATGGCGCCGGTTGGCATGGCGGTGGTTGGCATGGCGGTGGTTGGCATGGCGGTGGTTGGCATGGCGGTGGTTGGGGGCATGGTGGCTGGCACGGCGGCGGTTGGCGCCATGGCGGATGGGGATGGGGACGGGGTTACGGCTATTACGGCGGCGGTTGTTGGCGTTGGTGGTATGGTCGTCGCGTATGGGTCTGCTGAGTTTGGCCAGTTAAAGACACGCTCGATCCCGAGCATGAGGCGCCTCGGCGCAGACTAACGCCGAGGCGTCGTCCAGCTCTATCTCTGAAGTCGAAGCCCAGAAGCCTGTCTGACGTTTCCGCGCAGCCGGCTACTGCCTACTGGCGGGGC
This sequence comes from uncultured Alphaproteobacteria bacterium, assembly GCA_963724845.1. Classification (GTDB taxonomy): domain Bacteria; phylum Pseudomonadota; class Alphaproteobacteria; order Rhizobiales; family Beijerinckiaceae; genus Methylocystis. The sequence goes on along the minus strand of CAVRWF010000012.1, from coordinate 490,014 downwards.
CGGCGAAAGTGAGAACGTCAAAGACACAGCCGATCCCGTAGGGCAAATCGCCGCACAAACGACCCAGCTTTTCGCCCAATTCTGCAAGGACCAGCTAATGGTCGCCAGACACTGCAAATAAGCTGTTCATTGCGGATTGCGCCGTGCAGTCCATTTGATGGCGCGAGATGCAAACGGCAGGCTGCGAAACGATTGAGTAAAATCTTGTATCAAGACGCGAAGGAGAGGAGGGACGAACTCGCGCTTACATTTTTGCTATCGCGACTGTAGCTCTGGTTTGCGTTTCGACGCTATCCTTGGCGCAACCGATAGAAGTTGTGCCGGGGAATAGGCTGCCATCCGACCGAACTCGAATAAATGACGAGCAATATGCGGAGTGGCGTAAGTCATGCACTCACAAAGAAGAATTGGTCGAGCAGGGCGAGGGAAACTGCGCCCGATATCGTGAGATCTGCAAAGACTGAGAATAAATCGCTCGTGCGAGAAACGACGTCCCGGTGCGTTTGCGATTTCGCGCCGGGAATCCATTTTTGACATGAGTGCGCTCCGCTTCTCAGCAAATCGCCGGCGCCGACAAGCAGATGCTGCGCGCGATTCCGACACTGCGGGACATCAAGAGTTAAACCGGTGCTGGCCTCCGCAAGATTTCCCCAAAGCAGATAACGCCCCTTCGACCTGCTCGGTTTATGCAGGTTGCGCACCCGCGTGCGAGCCTCACGCGACGCTCCAGACTCAAGCGTCGGTAGAGCTTTCTTCGCCCTCCCCCACTAATTCTCGCCACAGCATCATCAATGCGGCCATGACCGCGGGCCCAAGGAACAGGCCAAGCAGCTGAAAGGTTTCCACGCCGCCGAAGATTCCAAGGAGAACCCAAAGGAAGGGAAGCTTCGTCCTTTCGCCGATTAGCTTTGGTCGGATGAAATGGTCAGCAACAAAGATGACGGCGAAGCCGGAGGCGACGATAATGATTGCCGACGCGAGTCCGCCATTACCCAGAAGGACAAGGGCAGCGAGACCGATCACTAGGGCCGCTGCAAAGGGGATCATCGCCGCGATGGCGGTCGCCACCCCGAACAGGACCGGATGTGGCAGGCTGATGAGAAAATAGACGACGCCCATCAGGATGCCTTCTCCCATCGCAACGAGGACCAGCCCGGCTACGGTTCCATGCACGGAGTCGACCATCTGCAAGCCGATGCGCTCGCCCTTCTCGCCAAACAGCTTCTGCGAGGCGCGCCGGCACTGGGACGACAGGGTCTCGCCGTGCCGGAACAGAAAGAACAGCGTCAACACGGAAACGCCGAACAGCACCAGTCGATGCAGGGCGTTGGCCCCGAAGGAGGCGCCCAGTTGGCGGACGGTAGAAGTGTTGATCTGCTGGGCGATGTCTCTGGCCCAGCCCGCGTGGGAAAGATGCTCGCGCCAACGATCGGAGGCCCATTGGCCAATATAGGGGAGTCGGAAAACGAATTCGGGCACCGGCAGGCCCGCATCTCCGGACGCTCGACTGTAGTCGACGACCTCCTGGAGCTCGCGGACAGCGTTGACCGCCAATGTCGCGACGGGAAGCAAGATGACCAAGCTGATTAGCGCCACAAACAAAAGCGGCAAAGCTTCCCGGGAGAAACGGGATGAAGTTCGTCTCAAAATGCGCTCGTAACTCGGCCAGAGAGCAATAACGAGCACCAGTGCCCAAGCTAAGGCATGGAGGTAATTGGACAGGATGTAGAGTCCGGCGGCCAGAAGCGTGGCGGAGAGGCCTAGCCACGCGACGCTCTGCCGCCAGGACGGAGATTGTGCGCGCTCTTCGACGCGGGGTGCTCGCACGTTGTCCATGCGCATGCCGGCTTCTTCTTCCATCCCGCTGCTCCTCAAGGTCACTTCGTGCACGGAACTGTGTGCAGGGTTGCGAGCGTCCATCCCTTGCCAACAGTTCCCTGGATGTTCACATCCTGCGCCTGCCCGATCAAGCCTATCGGCAGCGGTCACTTCTCGGCTCGCATCAGCAAACTCCGACGTGGGTCGCAAAACGGAAAGCGCTTGGCGAAAGCTTCCCCACCCACAGGCTGATCAAACTCACTAACAAGAAGCCGGGAGGGGCCCACTGGAAGGGCTTCATAAAGTTCGGAGAAGTCGCCGTCGCGGTGGCGCTTTATACGGCCGTCTCCTCGTCTGAACGCATTGCCTTCAATACGCTCAATCGTGTGACGGGAAATCGGGTTCGTCGCGAATTCGTCGACAGCGAGACAGGCGATCCGGTCGCGCGGGAGGATCAGGTCAAAGGGTATGAGGTCGAGAACGGCGACTTTTAAACCTCTCCCCGACCACCAATGAGAACGGCAGTCTGACTGCGCAGCTTATGAACTGCGATTGATCAGCCGTCGGCCTCCTCAAACACGGTCCGCGCGACCTTAAGGGCCGTCATTGCTGTGGGCCAACCCGAATAAAAGGCCAAGTGAGTGATCACCGCGACGATTTCTCTCTTCGTGAGGCCGTTCGCTAGCGCTTTCTTTAGGTGAAACGGCAACTCATTGCTGCGATAAAGCGAGATTAGACTGGTGATCGTGACAAGACTACGATCACGTGGAGACAGCGCAGGGTCCGCCCAAACATCGCCGAAGAGTATCTTATCAGTGATTTTCGCAAGTTCGGGTGCAATGTCGCCGAAGGACTTGCGCGCGTCAGAGGGTTCGTCGGTCATGAAACTCTCCAGTTTTGTGTGATCTGACGATGATCGGCGTTAGGCGTCGGTAACCGACGACATTCGGCTGCACGACGTCAGTGCGCCACGAAGCCCCCGTCGACGGGCAGAGCGACGCCCAGGACAAAGCTCGCGCCAGAGCTGCAAAGCCATAGCACCGCCGCCGCAACCTCGTCGGCGCGGCCCATCCGGCCGATTGGCTGCTCGCGCAAAAACTCCTTCATTGCGGCGGGGTCAATGGCATCTCCCATAGGCGTATCAATGCACCCGGGACATACGGCGTTGACCCTGATTCCACGCTCCGCATTGTCTAGCGCGGCGGCCTTCGTCAAACCGATGACTCCATGTTTGGTCGCATGGTAGGCGGCGCGGCCGGGCAGACCAACAAGGCCCCCGAGGGAAGAGCAGTTGACGATCGCACCGCCGCCCTGTTTACGCATCTGCAAAAGCTCATGCTTCATGCAAGTCCAAACGCCGCGCAGATTTACGGCGTTCACTTCATCAAATCCTTGCGCCGTTTCCTCGGTCATGTCGCACATCGGGCCAAGAATGCCGGCGTTGTTATAGGCAAAATCGAGACGGCCGAATTCGACGACAGCGCGCTCGACTAGAGCGGCCGCCTGCGCTTCGTCTCTAACGTCGCAGGCGACGCCGATCGCCTGACGCCCCTTTGAGGTCAGCGCCTCCGTCGCGGCCTTTAACGCATTCTGTTGGATGTCTGCGAGCACAACCGCGGCGCCCGCTTCCGCAAAAGCCAGTGCCGTCGCCAAACCAATGCCGGAACTGGCGCCGGTGACGAGGGCGACCTGCCCTTTGAAATCATAAGTCGGATTCACGATTTCACTCCTTGATTGAAGGGGGCTGCTGCGAAGCGAGGCGGGTTCGGGGCTGTGCCGGACCCGCTACATATTACTCGTCCGTGACCTTCTCCATCCATTCAACGTTTTTTCCGTCGAGCGCTTCCCGCACGGCGATATATGTCATAGCCGTGGTTGGGGTGGCTCCATGCCAGTGCTTGTGGCTAGGCGGACACCAGACCACATCGCCGGCGCGCGACAATCTCGCCCTCGCACTCGGTCCACCACCAGCCGTGACGATCAAGGTCTGACCGGGTGAATGTGCCAAGCCGGTGCGTGCGCCCGATACAAAGGTCACGGCAGCACAGGAAACACGGGATGCGCACTATGCCAATGAAGTTTTCAGCGGGGCCCTTCTGCGCCGGCTGCGATCGGGCGCGTTTCAATTCCATGATCGTCGTCCTGTCGCTGATTCGCCGAGGAGAACTTAGGGCGACCGCGACGCGCTGACTACGTTCGAAACTCAATGAACCTGTCATCGGAGCAAGCGTCGAAAGGCCGCTTCGGGACTTTTCCGGGTGCTGGCGTTGCTTCGCTGAGGCAGCTTGTCCTTCGACTTCGGCATTTGCGCTGCAGTTCGACAACTTACGCTGTGCGCCAATTGCAGACCTTCCGCGCATTAGCAAGGAATTCCGGTGAAAAAGTCGGCGCGTGAGAAATGTGGGGAGGGCGCGTAAAATCACCGCTGCTGCATTAAATACGCTTGTAGTTATTGGGCTTGCGTGATTCCATCGAGTGAGCAACTCGAGGGGGACGCGGCATGATGGGACGCTTGGACGACCGGCAGCCGTCGCTCTTTTACAATTTCTGCTTGGAAAGCCACGTCCCTCAAGATCATTTGTTGCGCAGGATCGCTGCCGTGCTGGATTTGAGCGACGTGCGCGTAATTACTCACCCCCTTGCCACGGACCGCAATCTCTGAATCCATGAGCCCATGGAACGGACTGATTTGCAGCGGCTGAGCAAGGACGAGCTGATTGAGCTGGTGCTGCGGCTTCATCGACCGGACAAGACGTCTCGCAATTCGTCGAAGCCTCCGTCCACGGACAAGAAAGAGAAACGCGAGAACTCCCGTCCTGGCGGAGCGAAGCCTGGCCATGAGCCGCACAATCGTCGACTGGCCGATAATCCCGATGAGTTTCGCGATCACAGACCAACCCATTGCAAGCTATGCGGCGGGTCCGTGTCGCCGGGCGCCGAGATGGAATTGATCGGGGAATATGACGAGATCGAAATGCCGCCGGTTAAGCCTTATGCCGTCCGCCACCGGCGCTTTGCCTGCCGATGCGAGCATTGCGGTTCACAGGTTAAAGCTCCGGCGCCCGCCGTCGCCACAGCGACGCCATTTGGACCGCGCATTCATGCTCTGGCGATTTATTTGAAGGGCTTTCATGCGCTTTCCTACGAGCGTTTGCACTTCCTCTTCCGACGACGCTTTCGGACTGATCGTAAGCGAGGGCGCGCTCCGGACGATTGCTCCGCAATCACCTTGAGATGAACATGTTCATCCGCTCCCACGCGGGGTTCAAGATCGAGGCCGATAAGGCGAAGGCCATCCTTCGCAAAGCCAAGGTCGTCGCCAGCGAAGAAACCGGCGTGCGGATCGAGGGGACCAACTCTTATCACTGATGGAGTGGATGCCCCCTCCTGACGGCATCATGATGTGCCAAGGTGGCGATGTTTTCGCATCCCACGAACGAAGGAGGCATCCATGGAAAAGGTCAGCATCATCGGTCTCGACCTGGCAAAGCGGTCCTTCCAGGCGCATGGCGCCTTGGCCGAGGGCGGCGTGGCGTTCCGCAAGAAGCTTTCGCGAGAAAAAGTTCTGGGCTTCTTTTCCGGGCAGCCGCACTGCGTCGTCGCCATGGAGGCCTGTGGGAGCGCGCACCATTGGGGACGGGCCATCAGTGACCTTGGGCACGAAGTTCGATTGATCCCACCCGTCTACGTCAAACCGTTCGTCAAGCGCCAGAAGAACGATGCGGCCGACGCGGAAGCGATCGCCGAGGCGGCGAACCGGCCGACGATGCGCTTTGTCGCGGTCAAAACCGAAGAACAGCAGGCGCGCGCCATGCTTTTCCGGACGCGGGATCTTTTGGTCCGGCAACGCACTCAATTGATCAACGCGCTCCGCGGTCATTTGTCCGAGCATGGCGTCGTGGCCGCGCAGGGACAGGCGAATGTGAAAGTTCTTGAAGGGGTGATCGAGGATCAAACGACGACGCTCCCACTTCTCGTCGAGGAGCTGGCGCGCGTTTTCCTCGATCAGATCGAGGGGTTGTCGAAAAGGATCTCGGAGCTTGAGAAGGTGACAGCTCACGAAGCTGCATCCGGGGAGATGACACGGCGTCTGCAGACGATGCCGGGCGTCGGACCAATCACGGCCCTGGCGATCGAGACCTTCGCGCCCCCGATGGATGTCTTCAAACGCGGGCGCGATTTTGCCGCCTGGCTTGGCCTCGTGCCCCGACAACATTCGACCGGGGGCAAGCAGGTTCTCGGGAAAATCTCGAAGATGGGCCAGCGCGATATCCGTCGCCTGCTGATCACCGGCGCGATGTCCGTCGTTCGCGCGGCCATGCGGCGGGGTGCGCCAGACGGAAGCTGGTTACAGCGCATGCTGACGCGCAAACCAAAGATGCTGGTGCCGATCGCGCTCGCCAATAAAATGGCGCGCTCGGTGTGGGCTATGCTGGCAAAGGGAGAAGATTTCCGCGTTCCTGCGGCTGCGGCTGCCTGATCGGCGATCGGACGGGGTAGCTGGGGAAACGTCAGGCGCGTGAGGAGGTCGACGAACGGTAAGGTCAAATGATCGGTCAGATCCGGGCCTGGAAACGCAGTGAATACCCAAGAGCCCGTAGCTCGTATCACTGATCTGCGCCAAGTCCGCGTATCTCCATACCGGCCAGCGGCCCTATCAGGCCGCACTTGAAGATCCTATGAGGGCTTCCGGTGGACATAGTAGCTTGTCTTCCGGGTCATAAGACTTTGGAGGATATTTATCATGACGCAGGCTCTTGGCGCGCTTCCAGCTCCCACCGTGCCTGATTACGAACGGACGCTCATTTTGGCAATTGAGCTGAGCAGCACGAGTTGGGTTTTGGCCGCTCAGATACCAGGCCTTCCGGGTGTTAAAGCCAAGCGCTCAATCGAGCCGGCTCCCGAAGCGCTGATGGCGGCCATCGAAGACTATCGCGCCCGGGCCGTGAAGGCTGGCCGGAATGTCGAGCGGGTGATCACGGTCTATGAGGCGGGATGGTCTGGGTTTTGGCTGGCCCGTTGGTTGGCGCAATACGGCATCGAGACGCACGTCATTCAACCTTCCAGCGTCCCTGTCGACCGCCGGGCGCGTCGAGCCAAGTCTGATGGGATTGACGCCGAACTCTTGCTGCGGACGTTGCTGGCGTGGTTGCGGGGTGAACCTCGTGTGTGCTCGATGGTTCCGGTCCCTGCCGAGGCCGATGAAGACGCCCGCCGTGGTATGCGGGAGCGCGAGGAACTCCTTGCAGAACGGGTTGGCTTCGTCAATCGCATCGGCGCCATCCTGGCGACGTTGGGCGTTGGCGAATACAATCCAATCCGTCGAGACCGGCGCCAACGTCTCGACGAATTGCGGACGGCCATCGGGGGATCATTGCCTACGCATGCTCGCGCGAAGATCATCCGCATGCTTGATCGTCTCGAGTTGCTGCTGACCCAGATCGCAGAACTTGAAAAATCGCGCGACGCCGTGCTTGCAGAGGAAAACCCTGACAAGGCGGCAAGCATGATCCAACAACTTGCCAAATTACGCGGCGTCGGAGTGCAAAGCGCCACCGTGTTGGTGCGCGAGGGGTTCGTGCGTGAATTCGCCAACGGCAAGGCGCTCGGATCCTATGCCGGCCTTACGTCCACTCCCTACAACAGTGGCGGCATTGAACGCGAACAGGGCATCGGCAAGGCCGGGAACGCGCGGTTGCGGGACCCTGATGGTCGAGTTGGCGTGGCTCTGGCAGCGATATCAGCCAAATTCCGCTCAGGTCGGTTGGTTTCGTGAGCGCGTCGGCGGCACAGGTCGCCGGATGCGCAAGGTGATGGTTGTGGCGTTGGCGCGCAAACTGTTGATCGCCTTGTGGCGGTTCGCGACGCAAGGCGTTGTGCCGGAGGGCGCCGTCATGAAGCCAGCGACTTAATCGATTCCAAAGACTGAGCCCGAGAATTGAATGAACGACAGCTCGGGCAAACGGATCCAAGGGGGCGTCGCCGTTGTCAGGCCTGGTGCGTGTGCATCGTCTTAAAGAGTGGCGCCGCCCTCCTGGAGCTCTCCCGTCCCGAATGCGGGACCGTGGTGGGGATGCAAGTCCCGCCGGATGTGAGGTTTGCAGGGAAGACCTGTATTGATGAGAGCTCCGCCTTGGTCGATCAAATCAACCGCGCCACAGGGGCAAAATCTGAGGAACGTCGAAATGAAGAAGTAGCTTGACGCAAGCGCCCTCATGTGAGGCCTGATACATGACCGCACCCGATCACGCGATCGAATTGTCGAAAAACTTCTTGCGCGTACGGGGGGCATCCATACATGGGTCTTCCACTGCAAGGAGGCGGTGGTGCATCAGCCCGATTATTCGCGCGCCGCCCGCGTCGTGGAAGAGATGATGAACGGCCATACGCCGAACGTCTGGATCTCGGATCGTTACTCCGCGCAGCAGAAGCATGGCGCCGCGCATCAAACTTGCTTGGCGCATCTGGCGCGCGACACGGCCTTCGCACTGGAGCATGGATCGGACGATCTTCCCCTGCGGTTCAAGCTGTGGTTTGGCAAGGCCTTTGATCTGGCCAGAGATATCGCCAGTTTCGCAGCCTCGACGATCGCCAGCAAAAAGCGCGAGCTTGAACAGCAACTCGCCGATATTCTCGGCGCGGCGACGCAATGCGACCTGGCGCGCCAGCTACAAGCCAAAATCGGCCGCGCGCGAGACCAGCTTCTGACCTTTTGCGATTATCCCGGCGAGGTCGAGGCCACCAACAATGGCTCGGAGTGAAAGCTGCGCCCCTGCGTGATCCAGCGAAAAGTCACCAACGGCTACCGCGCCATGTGGGCCGCGCAAGCCGAGGCGGACGTCCGAACGACCGTCGACACCGCAAGGCTCAAAGGCGCAAATCCCTTCCAGACAATCCTCGACACCCTCGCGTGAAGCCGCAAAAGCCGCGCCCTAAAAATAGGGGTGGGTAATTACGCGAGGATGATCATGGGAATGGTTGCCCGCATGGATCCCGCGACGGAGAGGAAGAATGCCGCCGCGGAAACGCGTCGAAAGGCGGCGCATGACGCTCTCACGGTCGCTTCCCTCATTGAAGAATGGCGTGTAATTCATCTGGCTTCAAAGCGTCCCGCCTATACCGCCGAGGCTGTAAGGGCCTTACGAACTGCCTTTCGGCGCCAGCTGGAAACGGAAGCAAGTATCAGGTCCCTTCCCTCAATGATCGAGGTCCAGGCATAGGGCGTATTTCTTCGGACGGCTTGACGGGCGGCCTTTGATGTATGTTATAACATTACATATTACAGCCCGGCCCCTTTGTCGGAGCAATCTGGTCTTTCGACAAGTCGGAATGTGCGATGAGGAACGGGTGTAATCAGTGCGTTGTCATCGGCCTGATGACGGCATTCTGGAACGTTATTGATCTTGCTTCAGCGCAAGAAGCATTACCCACCATCGAGGTCGAAGGTGCGAACAAGCCTGCCCCCGGGCGCGTCGCCACCCCAGCGCCAATCCCCGCCGCGCCAGCAGTGCAACCTGCATCGTCGCTCGATAGTGCCAATGGCGTGCAAGAGCGCCTGCTCCCCAAGGCCGGAGCCAATGTCTACGCGCTGGATCGCGCGGGGATAGAGGCGCTGCCGCAGGGCGATCAGACGCCGCTGGAGAAAATTCTGCTGCAAGCGCCCGGCGTGTCACAGGATTCCGCAGCCAGCGGCAATCTCCATGTCCGCAACGAACACGCCAATGCGCAATATCGCGTCAACGGCATTTTACTGCCGGACGGCGTTTCGGGCTTTTCGCAGCTTATGGAAACCAGTTTCGCCGGCTCCATATCGCTCGTCACCGGGGCGCTGCCGGCGCAATATGGCCTGCGCACCTCGGCGCTGGTCGACATCATTTCGCGCGCGCCACCGGCGACACCCGGTGGCAGCGTCACACTTTATGGCGGCAGTCATGGAACCGGTCAGACCGTGTTCGACTATGGCGGCAAGTTTGGCCAATGGGAGGTCTTCGCGGCGGGACGATTGCAGATGAATAGTCTGGGGATCGAAAACCCGACAAGCAGCTACGAGGCGATCCATGACCGGACGCGCCAGGGCAGGTTCTTTGGTTTCATGTCTTACGCCATCGACGACGCGACAAAGCTGTCCTTCATCACCGGAACCTCGATCGCCAACTACCAAATCCCAAACAATCCGGGCCAACCACCGCAGTTCACGGCCTTCGGGATAAGCGACTTCAATTCCGCCAAGCTCAACGAAAATCAGGTCGAACGCGCCTATTACAACGTTGTCGCTTTGACCCATACGGGCGGCGACATCGACACGCAGCTGTCGTTGTTCTCACGCTACTCTGAGCTACATTTCATCCCGGATGAAGTCGGCGATCTCGTCTTCAATGGAGTTTCCTCGGACATTTATCGCTCCAGTTTCGTCAACGGCCTGCAAGGCGACGGAGCCTGGCGCATCGGCGGGGGCCATATCCTACGCGGCGGCTTCACGGTGAGCGGCGAGAAGACGCAAACCGTCAATTCCTCGATTATCGAGCCGCTCGACGCCTTCGGAAATCCGATCGACGCGCCGTTCGGCGTGACCGATCCCAATTCCAAACTCGGCTGGCTCGCCGGCGTCTATGCGCAGGACGAATGGAAGCTCGCCGACAGGCTGACGCTGAATTCCGGCCTGCGTTTCGACCAGATGTGGCAGTTCGTCGACGCCAACCAGCTCAGCCCGCGCGTCAGCCTTGTTTACAAGCCGTTGGACGACACCACTTTCCATGTCGGCTATGCCCGCTATTTTACGCCGCCGCAGCAGGCGCTCGCTGTTCCGACCAATCTGGCGTTCTACAACAACACCACGCAACAGCCCTCCGTCCCGCTCTCAAGCCCGGTGCGTCCCGAGCGCTCAAATTACGTCGATACGGGCGTGACCCAGAAACTAACGAAGGAGCTTGAAGTCGGCGTCGACGCCTATTTCAAGCGCGCGCGCAATCTTATCGACGATGGGCAATTCGGACAGGCGCTGGTCCTGACCGCTTTCAATTACGATCGCGCGTATAACACCGGCGTCGAATTCAAGTCGGTCTATCAGAGCGGCGATTTCCGCGCCTATGGCAATCTCGCGTGGGGACGCCAACGCGCGACGCAGGTCACATCTAACCAATTTCTTTTCGACGCCAGCGAATATCCCTATATCGCGACGCATTACGTCTATACAGATCATGCCCAGACATGGACCGGCTCGGCGGGCGCGTCGTATCGCTGGCTCGGAACGCTGATCTCCGCCGATCTGGTTTACGGCAGCGGCCTGCGCAGCGGTTTCGCCAATACCGATCATGTAGCGCCCTATGCGCATTTGAACCTCGGCCTCTCGCGAGAGTTTCAGACACCCTGGGGTAAGCCGGTCACGTTTCGCTTCGATGTCGTCAACCTGCTCGACTACCCATATGTCATTCGCAGCGGCTCCGGCATCGGCGTGTTCGCCCCGCAAAATGGCGCGCGCCGTGGTTTCTTCGCCGGAGTGAAGCAGGCATTTTGAACCCAAAGGTCCGGTCAAAAGCGGTCCAACGGCAACCGTTTCTGGCATTCCGTGTCGCGGGCACAAAGCGTTAGAATTCGACCATTAGCGAATCCTTTCTGGCTGAGCACTGCAAGATGCGCGATTGAGTGTTGCCCCAATCAGATCTTGCAACGCTTTTCTCCCCTAGGAAATTTTGAAGGCGATCAACTTCGATAAATCTAATTTGGTCGCTAACGCGCTACGCTCCAAATCAAAATTGCAAATCCAAACGCATCGTGGATTGTGATCCAATCAGCTGGAAACTGCGATTGTAAGCGGAGATTTCATCTGCTGGGAACTTGCGGTGTTTAAAAATACTCAAAAAGTAAATTATGTCCTGAGGGAGGGCACGAATGGACGCACATTCGAATGGGCAAAAATGCCCCGAAGTTTCCGCCGAAGAGCGCGCACTGCGAGATCATGTCAAGCGGATCAGAAAATTGCGTTGGATCGGAAAAGAAGACGAGGCCGCGCGAATTCAGAATAAGCTCGAGCGATCAAAATCTCGGTTGAAACGTTATGAATTGGCTGCCTCGCTGAGGAACTGGAGCAGCTTTGTGCCAGACGGCGCGCCTGCGGCTAGAGACAAGCGAAGAAATTAGCTTCTTCGTTGCCTTGGCATTAACCGATAAAGTTGTCCTCAGTGCCGTTTTAAATATTTCTACAGCCCGAGCGAGGCACTTGCCGAGGGATGTCGTCACGCCATCTAGGAACCCAGACTAGCTTCCGGCGCGCGACGGTTTCGCGGGGCGGAGCAAGCTGGCCGTATCGGGAGGCGTCACTATGAAACGTCGTGAATTCATATCCACTCTCGGCGCTATGGCCGCGGTTGCGTCGGTCTCTGAGGCGCGAGCGCAAAACGCTGACAAGGCCGGAGAAGTGCCTGTCCATATGCACCCGCCAAAGTACAAGGCGGTCATGGAAACCAGCGCCAAATGTGTCTCCACCGGCAATGAATGCCTCCGGCACTGCTTTGGTATGTTGTCGATGAACGATTCAAGCATGGCTGACTGCACCAAATCGTCCTACGACCTGGTTGCAGCCTGTGGGGCGCTGGAAATATTGGCAGCTGTCAACTCGCCGTTCACACCCGCCATCGCCAAGACCGTGGCGGACGTCTGCGTGGCTTGCAAGAAAGAATGCGACAAGTTTCCACAGTATAGTGAGTGCAAAGCCTGCGGCGAGGCTTGCAAGGCATGCGCGGATGAATGTCGCAAGGTCGCTGCATAAGGATTTTCCGCCTCGACTGGTCGACTTAACAAACAATCGCAATCGCAATCGAGGCGGAACTTTCCATTACTCGGCACCGAGCAGGAGACGTTGGTCTGTCGGCCGGGGTAGCGGCGACTAGTCGAGAACCTTGCCACCGGCGTGTTCGCATTCCTTGGCGGAGTCCTTAAAAACCCAACCCTGGCCTTTGCAGGCGTTCAGACCTTTGCACGCGTTTTTTGGGCTGTGGCAGTCAGTCTTGCCTTTGCAGCTGTTTGCACCCAAGCAGTGCACTTTGACTGTCTGCGCCCTGGCTGGCGCCGCCGCGCCAATCAATGCGACTGATATGGCCGCGATGGCGAGAGTGGTCCCGGAACTCGTAGGGTGCTTCATCGGATGCCTCCTACCGTGCATATCGGCGTTTTCTCAGGATAAGCTCTGGAGAGCCGAATTTGCAGTTATTTGGTCGTTGCGGCAACCTGGAAATCGATTTCTAAGCGTCCGATTTGCTTTTTTGGATGTTGCTGCTCGGGCGTTGGCCATGAGCGATGACCGATATGACTATGGCGTGGCGTTTGTCTCTGTTCGCAACTCGAACGGGTCTCGATTAGCTGCGGTCGATCCATATTTGGCCAGGCGAAAGAGCAGTCGATTTCCTCATGAGGCACGATGCCACTCTAATTTTCGTCAAAGCGCTCAACGATCCATCCTTCTGACAGCCGGCGATTTCTCGCACATGCACTGGCGCCCCACAGATTTACTTGCGCGCTGGTTGGTGAACATTACCGTGGGGATTTCCCTGGCAGCTTTATCACTTGACCAACGTGCAATCGGCGAGGATTGACGCCGGGATTGGCGTCGGCGATGCCGCGCCAGTACCCAACGTCGCGATAAAGGCGGACGGCAATGCCTCGCAAAGTATCGCCTGCGACAATTTTGTAACTGTTCGCTCGAATCGGCGGCAAAGGTTCAGTAGTCGAAGACATTGGTGTGTTCGCCACAAGTTTGGGTGGTTCTTCATTCACGACGGCTCTTGGCGCCTGCGCGCCAGCAAGCGATGCTGGTTCATGACGGCTGCCGTTGCTCATAGTTTTATTGGGAGCGGATTGTTGCTGATGGGCTAACTGCAAGGAGGGTTGGAAAATCGGCGTCATCATCAACTGCATCCCAGCGAACATATAGCCCATGGACGCGGCCATCACCGCCATGCAGATATTACCAGGGATCGACTGGTGACCGATTGCAACTCTTGTTGATCGGTCGGCGTTGAAAGCGTGGCTTAGACTAGGCGTTTCCTCATTACACAGCCCCATCGGCCACGCGACCATTTCCAGCGCGAAGTATACGACCAACGCGTAGCTAATCCAAGGCGTCCAATAGGTCATGGGCGCCCACATGTAGATCATCGCGCACTGCTGAATCAGCGCCAGAATCCATAAAAAACTGACCGAGCTCCGGCGCCTGTGAAGTGCTATCATAAAACAAATAATCGCGGTGGAAGTTATCAAATAGATGAGCATCCAGACACGCGCCGGTAGCCACTCCCATCCAAATGCGATGGTGGCATACATATACAGCATGGCGACAAACTGAAGATGACAATTGTTGCGCGCGAGGCTGCGGTAGCGCACCCGCGCCATCCCATACCAGTTCTTCATCGTCGCATTGGCGCGCTCGACGCCGACGCGAACGCTCAACGCCGTCTTGTTGAACCATCTTTGCCAATCCGGCTGTCGCGCTCCGCGTTTCGCCTTATAGGCGATCTTGTCGTCGATGTTCTTGTCGTTCAAAGCCTTGCGTAGCGCGGCGCTGTCATAGGCCTTGTCGCCGTAATAGGCCTGCTCATCGCCCTGGATCATCGCCTCGCCGCGCTGGCTATCGTGCAGATCGGCGCTCGTCATCTCCGCCTGGCGCACGATGCCGCTCTCTTCGTCCACGGCCAGATGCGCCTTGTAGCCGAAGTAGGTCTCGCCGTTCTTCTTGGTGAAGCTCGCGTCCGGGTCGCGCGGATTGACCTGCCCCTCGTCGTGGGGTGGGGGCTTCACGGCGGCCGCGATGATGGTGGCGTCGACCAGCGTGCCTAAGCGCTCATAAGAATCCGAGCACCATTACGATGTGAGCGCAGTGCAGCCAGCCGCGTTGTCTATTCGCATGCTCAAGGTGCCCGCAGTGAAAGACAAGCACCGCAGCTAGAGCTGCAATCCAAATCACCAACGCGCGCCCGCCCAGCAAATCTGGTCCCGAAGACATCACCATCCCCCATCGACGGCTTTCCCTGCCTATATTGGTCATTCACGCCTGCGGCATAGCGAGGAAGCAATCAATAAAGGTCAAATGCAGGGAACAATCGGGAATGGATCATGGGAGGCGCTCGGCAAGGAGTGGACGGCCGGGGGGTGGCGCCCGCAAGCCTTTGATGATCGCCATCGAGGCGAGCGCAGTCCGTTAAGCGGCGATCATGTCGAAGTGGAAGCAAATCGCGTAGCGGTGCACGGCGGTGATCGACTGCGCCGATGTACGTCAAAATTCGATGCGCGGCTGATTTCTGTCATTGCGTAGTGCAGATTGTTCATGAGCTCTGGACCAGCGGGCGCGCGAGCTACCCATTTCTCGGTGTCGAGATTCACCCATGCAAGACGTTCGCAACATCGCGCAGCATTGCCACCCGCTGCCGGAAAGGAACGTTTGGTCAAAAAACTCTGGCCCTTGGGACTTTTCAGCGGAGGGAGGCGCCTACTGCGACGCAACGTCGCACTGAAATGAGCCTAAACCATCAGCCTTGACCGGCTCCGGCTTTCAACCTAACGTCGAACTGCAAAACGGAAAGTCGACGATATGTCGCTTATGGCCAAAGCACAGCAACCCATTGGACGCGCGACTGTTGCAATGACAGTTGCATGTTTGATGCTGTTGCAGGTCCTGTTTCTTGGCCTCGCCACCGGCTCCGCGATTGGCGGCACGGACGGCGCGCTTTTCGGCGTCACTTGCACTTCGCAACAAGCCGGTCAAACAGATGGCGCCCCGGAGGCGCCGCCAGCGACCGCGCATCAGCACGGTCTATGTTGCATCTTGCATAATGGCGCACTGGCGATCCAACTCGTCAGGCACGTTTCCGGGATTGTTCTCGCGCATTCGGACACAGAGCTGCGGCCAGCGCCCCAGTATCGCGTTGACGCCATTGGCCTTGCGCCCGAGTTAGCGCCTTTATCGCCGCGCGCGCCACCCTCCACTCCTGTCTGATCTGTTATCGGCATCGCTTCGCCGTGACGGTGGCTCATTGACGGATTGATAAATCGCGATCCGTAGGAAGCGCTGCGCCAACGCCTGTGTGAAGCATGGTTGCGGAATATGACGCGAGATCCGCGAAGGATATCCGTCTTCCGACGCCGTTTGAGCGACGCCGCCATTCCTGCAGATCAGAAGTCACTCCCGCGCTTGCGCTTAGAAAATCGCGATTTTGCTGGGCTTACGCCATTCGCGTCCGCCGAGCTGGGACCCCGCATTCCCACTTCGGATAGTTTCTGAAGCGCGAGGCAGATAGCGACATTGCAGTCGCATGCAACCGACAGGAGCGGCGCAGAGCTCGGCGCTCTCTCGATAGCAATATCTCAACAATCTGGAGATGCAGACATGACAATTTCCAACGTCACCGCGCGTGCTGAGCGTGCACAACCGCTGTTCAACCGTAAGCCGCTGCTCATCGGAGTTGGCGGATTGAGCGCGTTCTTCTTTTTGGTCGTCCTCTACGAGCACATCTTCGGCTGGCGCGCCGGGCTCGATTCCTTTGCGCCAGAATTTCAGACCTACTGGACCACTATTCTCTCGACCGCAATTCCACTTTGGTTGGCCAGCGCTTTTGTGCTCGCCGGATACTTGTGGCGCTCGCGTGACAAGCAGCTCGAGACGCTTGAACCGGCTGCCGAACTGTCACGGATTTTCATTCTGGTGCAATGGCTCGTCGTTTTTACTTTCGCCCTCTACTGGGGGTTGAGCTTCTTCACCGAGCAGACCGCTGTCTGGCATATGAGTGCGATCCGCGACACGGATTTCACGCCCAGCAATATAGCGACCTTCTATGTCGCCTACCCGATTTTCGCGATCATCGGCCTTGGCGCCCTGTTCTACGCGCGCACGCGGATTCCCTTTTTCTCGAAGGGCATTTCGCTACCCTTCGTCATTTTCGTTGTCGGCACGTTTATGACAATTCCGAACATTGGCTTTAACGAATGGGGTCACAGCTTCTGGTCGATGGAGGAGGGCTTCGCTAGTCCGGTGCATTGGGGCTTCGTCTTTTTCGCGTGGATGTCGCTGGGAGCGTTCGGTGTAGTGCTACAAATTCTCGGCCGCATTCGTGAGCTGATTGGCGAAGACGGATCAGACGCAGTGCAAGGATGTTGATCCTTCAGGTCGCCTGAGCGCAACTCCCTTCGGCTTAGGCACCCACTATTCTTCAAGCAATGCCGAAGGAATTATAGAAGCATCTCGAGCCCAACCGGATTTCCGGTTGAAGCGAGGAATGTTTCAGCAACGGTTCGAGCCGAATGGGCTCAACCAGCTTCGCGCGGCCCTCCTCCGCGTGGGGACCTCCCTGCACTTCCCCGCTCGAAATTCTTCGAGCGGGGCTTTTTGGAACGAATTACTCCGAGAAGGTGTCTCTTTGAAAAAAGATCGAGTAATGCGAGATTGCCTGCGACATCAAAATGCTACCCGTGATTCCAGCAGGTCCCCTAAGACTTTGACCGCTACTCGCAGCAAGCCGGTTGAGGTGCGGGGGCCCGAGCTACCTTACGCAGTCTATATAGGGGGCAGGTTCAGCGGTTGCTTCGACGAGGTTAGCGACGCCGTAGCTTCGGCGCGCATCGCAAAGCGATGTCTTCCCACCGTCAAGGTCCTAGTCGAGGAGACCCTGACCGGAAGGAAAGTGATCGAAGTTGACGCCCAATCAAACAAGAGTGAAGACGAAACCAGTTTTCGGCTGAACAGCCAAAAAATCTCATCTGCATGAAAAGAACAATCTCAACATTGAAGGTGTTTTCGCCTAATCCTCCGATCAACGCGCCACTGGCTGCATCTAAGGGGGATTTCCTGGCGGCGATAAAAAGCGCTGGCTGCAAACGCGAAATGAATAATTTTCATCCCGGATGCATAAGCCTTAGTAGGTTCTTCGATCACAAAGAGCGGGCAAGGTTCTACCAGGAGCGGAATGCGTAATTTCTCTAGAACACTTAGTCCAGAGCACTTCGATGCGACGGTCGCCATAGATAGGAATGGCGGCTACACTTACTCATATGAGGGTACTCTTATTTTTGTTCCCGCCTTGATGCGAAGCGCCCAGGCAACTGTTTGTGCGCGCTATGATGCGCAGCTCAAAAAACTGGCCATGCAATTATTGCAAGAAGGGTTTCGAAAAGCGCAGTATCTCGGGGACGGCCGCTATTTTGTGATATTTGAAGGCGTCCGGGCGAATAACGAGCCGCTATATTTTCTCTCGCGGGAGATGCCGGCGTTCAGGATCATGCCGCAACTTGACGGAGCCATAATGATCGGAGCTTTCCGTTCGGACTCGGCGGTGCACAACAAGTTCATAGAGTCTGTTGCAGGTATCGATGGCACGCTGAGTGTGAGGGTGGACAATAGCGTCAAGGTTCTCGGGCACAATGCGCAGGACGAGCCATCAATTCATGGTCAGTTCGCCGAGTACAGCTGGGGGATCAGCTCACCCGACGCCGACCCGTATATAATTGTCCAGCCCGCGCAGTAAGGCATGAGAGAATTTCAAGTAACTTCGGCGCCTCGATTGCGATCGACGGCGTCGAACTCCGCACATCGATTCAAGGAAAGTCAGTTCGCGCCAAAATGGGCTTCGGCTAACGTTCGAGACCGTACCGGAGACTTCAGGATTTCACCCTCCGCTCTCAGTTTTGCGCACCAACGGTAGTTACAGCAGAGCCCGCCTTCGCACTTTCTCTGAAGCGCGAAGACAGTTCCAGGCCGGTCAGAGCGTAATGCCACCTGCAATTTAGCGAAAATGGACGCTTTGCGAGGCGAAGAAACCGCCGCCGGGCGGTGGCGGGGCGTGTGTTGAAGCGATGGCCCGATGCAACAGACCAGCGTGAGCGGGCGAACTTCCCGAACAGGAAACACTCGACATACCGCCGGCTGAAGTGACATGAAAGCTGCAGGAGGCGGATCCTTCTCCGAGTGAAGAGGTGCTGGGCACATGGCGGCGGATCGCGGCGGCCAGCATCGCCCCATACGCCGCTCTAGAAACACCGCCGCTCTGTGAGCGGCCTCCCGCCATACCCATTCGGTGGCGCTCTTGCGCTTCGCGGTGTTCGCTAGCATGCGGGAACGGTTTGCGCTCGATAACTCGCTTTCTTGGCTCAATAACTTCCTTCTTTGCGGGCAGAGGCGGCGCATCCGGAGCCATCAGCATTGGCGGCGGAATAGCGAGATCGGGCTGCTCGATCTCTTCCGGCGGCGCAGTATTGTCCGCAGCCTCCACTTGCGGAGATTCGAACATGTCGCCTTCTGGGATCAGGTCTGCGCTGAGCTGATCTAGCGGCACGAATTTCTCTATCGCGGTCGCCATTAAAACAGCGGCAATGCCGATATGGGCCAGCACTACCATTAAGGTGGTTGTAGGGCCAAGCCAGCGTGGCTTGACCGGGGGGAAGCGAAGGGTCGTGTACCCGGATCCCGAGTGCTCTCGGTGCAACGCGATCTCGCTCATTTTGTCATGCCTCCAATTTTGTCAATTATGCCTTGCCCGCAAACTGCGCTCCCTCAATCTCAGGCGCCTAGCGGACGTCACGTTGGTCAACACCAAGCTTTGGACTGAAGCTTGCGATAAGTGTCAGCGGACAGGGTCTGTAGGCGATGTGAGCGATTACAAAGGTCGCAGCTATAAGAAACCAGCTGTTGTTTGTGTCACGGGGCCAGTATGAACCGGCGCGATGGGCTCACGCCGCCACGCAAGGTCGCCGCTCTGCAGGCGACAAATGTCGCAGAACAGGACGAATTAAGAAAAGGAATAGGGGATGGGCGGAGCCCGGGCGCCGTTCACGGTATCGAGGACCGCAACCTCGCGATGATCCGGAGACAGGGGGTAATATATAGTATGTGGCCTCGGGATCCGCTTCAGCTGCAACGGAGCCGACAGGCGTCCTGGCAACAGAGCTGCTCCAATATGCGCCGAAAGGCAGCAATTCGGACATTCCGAACCGCCCAAAGGTCCGCCGCCAGGCTTCGGCACGCCATGGGAGAGGCGTGTTGCAACAATGAAATGGCTGCAATTGACAGCTTGTAACTGAGTGTCGCGCAGGGCTACTCCGGCGCCCAGAAAAGCGTTGGAACCTAGGAGGCTTGAGAGCAAGACGCATATGGTCGCTGCGATAAAAATCGCGTGCAACTTGGCTAATAACGTGCGCTTACTCGACATGTCATTCTTCTATCGGAGTTTCGGCTTTTCCCAAATTGGATATAGCTGCTCTGTTACAGGCTCCTTGCGATAGTAATGCATTATGAGCGCGAGAGTCACGGGGTAGTGACTTTCATAGAGAGCTCACTCTCGTACTGGCTTCGGCGCCGCCCATATCTCTTTTTTTATGATTTGAGATGGCCTCAGGCGTCTCTCGAGTCCAGCCGTTTTATGCAACATGACGATTTTATTCTTGTGCTCCCAAAAAAAATAGAGAATTAATTCCAAGTAATCATAGAAATCCGAAGGATTTTTGCGCAAAGGAGAAAAATTATGGAACGCCGCGAATTCATGGCCGCGATTGGAGCAGTCGCCGCCGCCGCATCGGTTTCGTCCGCAGTCGCGGAAGAGGCCGGCAAGCCTGTCCACCATATGCATCCGCCAAAATACAAGGCTGTATCCGAGACCGCCGCAAAATGCGTGGCGGAAGGCAACAACTGCCTGCGTCATTGCTTTGGCATGTTGTCGATGAACGACTCGAGCATGGCCGAATGCACCAAGCTGTCTTACGACGTGATCGCGGCTTGCGGCGCGCTGGAGACATTGGCCTCGGTCAATTCGTCCTACACGCCCGCCTTCGCCAAGATCGTCGCGGACATGTGCGCCGCCTGCAAGAAGGAATGCGACAAGTTCCCGCAATATTCCGAATGCGTCGACATGGCCGCTTCCTGCAAGGCCTGTGCGGAAGAGTGCCACAAAGTCGCGGCTTAACGAATAAACCCCGCCTCGGCTAAAGCTTCATAGAGGAGCGCGGCATTTTGAGGCGGGGATGCTCATTCCTGATAAGCATGTGGCGATGGCCAATTTCTGGTCATTTGATGGGTTGGTTCACATATAGGTATTCGGAAGTTTAGTCGGTCGTCTGATTTCGGATGCGGCTTTCTGCAATTTGTTTGGCGCGGCGTTTACCGACTTGTCTACTCGGGCGAAGCGAATGGAGTTCGTGGGGGACTTCCCAAATTAGCGGGACTTTGCGATCTTAGCTCCGTCATGGGTGTGAACTTATTGCAGCATCAAGGGCGGTCCCTGGATAGCGCCTCAACCTGTGCTATCAAGTGGGACACGTCCATGCCCAGTGCCCAAGCCGTGCTGTTTTGTGCTTCATGACAAATATTAACAGAGGTTGCAATCGAGCTAAGCGCTGCAATCGTTTCGACCACTTCTCTTAGGCGTCCCGGAATGAGTGAGCCTGCCTTCACCTTCCACGCACATGGCATGCACTGTCATGGCTGCGAGCATATCATTGAAGTTTCCGTGCGGAAGCTGCCGGGGATTGTGTCGGTAAAGGCCGATTTCCCGACCGAAACGGTCACCGTCGCGTTCGATCCCGCCGCAACAGGCCTCGACAATATCCGAGCCACGATCGAACGAAGCGGCTATCGCACCTATGAGCTTGACGATCCGGCGAGACGACTGAGCCCGCTAAAGAAACTCGCAGGTCTGCTTTTCGCCCTCGCCGGCATCCTGCTCATCATATTGTTCGACACTGAATGGATCAGCCGAGGCGGCGAGCCAGACATCAGTCAGCATATGAGTGTTGGCCTGATTTTCATGCTCGGCCTCCTGACAGGCTTTCATTGTGTCGGCATGTGTGGTGGTTTCGTGCTGAGCTATACGGCGGATGACGCCAGCGAAGAGCGACGATCCTATCTTTCGCACCTGCTTTATGGCGCAGGAAAAACGCTTTCCTACACTTTGATCGGCTCGGCCTTTGGTCTTCTTGGCGCCTTCGTGGCGTTCACGCCCTTGCTGCGCGGGGTTGCGGGCATCTTCGCCGGATTCTTCCTGATCGTTTTCGGCCTCAACATGTTGGGCATGTTCGCGCCCTTGCGTCGGTTTCGACTGGGACTTCCTGCCGCCCTTCAGACTTTCATCCATGAAAAACAAGCGCGTTCACGACATCGCCCTTTCGTCATCGGCTTGCTCAATGGGCTGATGATTGCCTGCGGTCCGCTGCAAGCCATGTATGTCATGGCTGCGGGTACGGGCAGTGCATTGGAGGGAGCGAAAATGCTGTTCGCCTTTGGCGTCGGCACGCTTCCGGTTCTGCTGACCTTTGGGGTTCTAGCGACGCTCATCTCCGGATCGCTAACACACAATTTGCTGAAAGCGTCGGGCGTCATCGTTGTGGTCCTGGGTGCGGTGATGATCAATCGTGGATTGCTACTAACGGGCTCGGGCTACGATCTACGCTCCATCATCGTCGCGCATGAAGGACGGAGCTCTGTTTTCCGATTCGCAACTCCGCTGGGCGCGCGGATAGAGCCAGAGGCGCCGACGCTGGCGCCGCAGGCGGGCTCCCTAGCGCTTTCGGAGGCGCACCCGACATTCCAAATTATCAGGATGGACGTTATCAGGTCCGGCTATACCCCCAATCATTTCAGGCTGATCCGCGGCGTTCCGGTGAAATGGATTATCAACGGCAAGCAAGTCACCACCTGTAACCGTCGCATCAGTGTGCCAAGTCTGGAACTCGAGTTTGACGTTAAAATGGGTTTCCAGACCATCGAATTCACGCCGGAGAAGGTTGGCCTGATCGCATGGAGTTGCTGGATGGGCATGCTGCATGGCGAGTTCGACGTGGTCGACGCAGTCCCAGTTCAGACTGCAGCGTCAGAGGTCAGCATCCCGACAGAACCAAAAGAAAGGGCAGACCGAACAATTTTGCCGTCGCCTCCGACGCAGTTGGAGTCTTACACGATTGTATCCGGAGATGCTTTGAGCAGAGTCGCGAAGAGACTCTATGGCGAGGCTGGCCGATGGCGCGACATCGCGGCTGCAAATCCTGGTCTGAATCTGCGTCGCCTGCGCCCTGGCCTTGTGATCAAACTGCCGCAGCCTGTCACGCGATGATGTTCGCGCTGCATCAAGTCGCGGTGGCTATAGCCTGATCGTCACCGGGAATAGGGGGAAAGCCCCAGCCAGCCGCTGGCTTCCGGCGCGAGCCGGCGAATCATCTGCTCTAGCGCCAGCACCAACAGCAGCGACATGCCCAGCGTCGGCAACAGCACGCCGAGCACTACGACAAGGCCGACTACGAAGGGCGCAAGCCGCGGGGGCTTTGAGAGCGCAGGCGGCGCGCCAAGGACGCCTTGCGGCCTGCGCCGCCACCACATCAGGAAGGACGTGATCACAAGCGTCAGATAGCCGATTGCGGTCAACAGCCCCAACAACTGATTGAACCAGCCGAACAGCTGCCCTTCATGCGCAGCGACTCCGATGCCGATCACGCGATCAAGCATTGGGCGCTCGGAGAACGGACTTTCCTTTACCTGCTCGAAGGTCTTGGGGTCGAACTCCAGCGTTGTCCGCAAAGGCCGGTTTTGCGCGTCCGAACGCACGACCCAATTTGGTCGCTTGGGAGAAGGCGGAGAAACTAGCACCGGATCGGCGAGATTTAGCGGCAGCGCCTGCGCGGCGATTTCGTCAAAGCCGACGACGGCCGTGCGCATGGCGTCGTGGCCCGTGTGTTCGGAATGGGCGGCGGCCTTGCGATGCTCGGCGTGCTCGTCCTCGACCGCGGCGGGAGGCGCGTCGGCGAAATCCGTCATCCGGCGCGCTTGCGCCGACGCCGGGCCCGTCGTCCAGTCCTGACGTATCTCGCTTTGTGCGCCGATGCTGCGGGCATATTTGAAGCCCTCGCCCCAGACCTTCGTCCAGGGGAGCGCGGTGATGAGAAAGAACAGCGCGAAGAAAGACAGCCAGACGCCGGTGACGGCGTGCAAATCGCGCAGCAGCACGCGTCCTCCGCTCGAAAGCCTGGGATAGAACACACCCGCAAAGCCCGTCCTTGAACGCGGCCACCACAAATAAAGTCCGGTGATGACCATGATAATCGCCCAGGCGCCCGCTAGCTCCACGGCGATGGCGCCGGGCTCGCCGAGCAGCAATTCGCCATGGAGATCATGCATGAAACTGGTCAGCCGACTCTTCTCGGCTTCCGTCCTCATCACTTCCAGCGTGTCGGGTCGCACCAGCACGCGCAGCTCCCGCCCTTCCGCCGTCATTAGCCGCACGCGTGCGGCGTCCATGGGATCGGCGCGCAGTTCCAGCGACTTCAGTCGCGCGCCAGGATTGGCTTTAAGCGCCGCTTCGACCTGCTGGTCGAGCGGTTTCGCTTCGCCGGACAGCGCGAGATGATCGTAGGGTCGATCAAGAAATGCGTCGATCTGCGGCTTGAAAAGATAGACCGCTCCGGACAGCGACAAAACCACGACGAAGGGCAAGCAAAACAGACCGGCGTAAAAGTGCCAGCGCCAGATCATTCGATAGGCGGCGCTGGCGTTGGCCGCCGGATCGGCGCCATTCATGGAACGGATAATCGCACTCATCAAAAGATCTCCTTACATGGCTGTGTCGCAGCACCCGTCCTGCGGATACGCACTTCAGCGGAAGACGAATTCCTGAACGGCGGAGAACTTTCCTCCAGGCGGCGGCGGGGTGTGGATCGACGCCAGGATTTTGGCGGCCACCGCTGAGAGGGCGGGATCGGAAGCATGCTTGATGCTATGCGACACCACCCTTCCGGAAGCGCCGATAGTGAAAGCGACCGTCACCGACCCAGCTTGCACTTCGGAAGTCTTGGGCGTGTGCCTTCTGATCTCGGCGGCCAGCGCCTGCATATAGGCTTTATGCGACATTTCATGGGATTCGTGAGGCGCGGCGGCTTTGGGTTTGGGTTTCGCCACTGGCTTTTGAGGCGCGGGCGGCTCGCTCACCGGCTTCGCCGCATCCGGCGGGGCGGGTGTGGGAGCTGGAGCGGGCGCAGCTGGCTCGGCCTCCAGGGCGATCGCCGAACTCACGAACATGCACGCCGTGAGAATGGGGGTAATGC
Organism: uncultured Alphaproteobacteria bacterium; assembly: GCA_963724845.1. GTDB lineage: Bacteria > Pseudomonadota > Alphaproteobacteria > Rhizobiales > Beijerinckiaceae > Methylocystis. The sequence goes on along the minus strand of CAVRWF010000012.1, from coordinate 465,138 downwards.
GTTTCATAATTGGCGCCTTGCTTTGTTGCTGTGAGATTCTCTCGCTAAACGAAATAGCCGGCGAATCAGGGATAGAATAAGAGCGAAGTCAGAGAGCGAGAGCGTCTTCAACCTGCACGCCCGGCTTTTCCTTCCCGGACCGATCAATGCGTCGGTGGTGACTTGCCAATCGGGCAAAGTCGGCGAGCGGCGCTTGCCGGAACACGGGCGAAAGGTCTGGTCTCAATATCTCGACCAACCAGTTTTTTCCAAATCGCCTGGCAGACTCGGAAGAGAATTTATTCACCGCATCGATAATCGCGCTCTCATTATCCTCGCAAATCAAGGTGCTGCGCATGACCGTTCCCCGCTCCTCGACCGGAGGCGCTACCTTGATCCAGAAGTGTTTGAAGTTTTTTGTTTCAGCCATTTTGAATGCCTTTCCTATCATCGCCGGAAGACAACGCGGCTTTTCCTGAAGAATTTTTTCGGATAGACGACGAGACACCGCGTTCGCCGAGGGCTCGAGCAAGATGAGCCCTTGGCGGTTCGTTATTTATCTGCCGTGGCTCGCTGCGCTGGAGCCGGGGGCGTTTACGCCGGCGAGTGTAGTCATCCCGTCGTGTTTCTCTGGACCGCCAAGATCGTATTTCACGCCCAGGAAGAAAGTGCGCTCGGGGTAAGGGTTGGGATTAACGACATATTTCCACCGACCGATGTTGTCGATGCCCGCGGAGGCGGTCCAGTTCGGCGCGAACTTGTAGTTCACCTTGGCGTCAAACACGAGATAGGAACTGTCCGTCGTGCCGTAAGTGTCGTGATTGAAGTCGGTGTTTCCCAACGCGACGAAAGAGCCCGTCGCATAGCGCATTCCGCCCGCAAACGACCATTCGTCATTCGGGGAATAGCTGCCCACGGCGCGGATACGTATGCGCGGCACGCGAGGCACCTGCATGCCTTGATACCAAGGATCCTGGTAATCCGACAACGTCCTCGAATCCGTGAAGGTTACGCTGCCGTTGAAATTCAGCCCATGCCAGTAGATGTCTTTCATGTCTACGGCGGCTTCCACCCCGCGGAACCTAACCTTCTCGATATTATATTGCTGCGTCACTGGAAGGCCGGTGACAAAGGCTGTTTCGCTGGCGATAAAATTCCAGCGATCATCCTGGAACAGACTGACGCGCGGGACAGCCAGCGCAACATTGCCGCCAAAGGCGTTTTTCCAGTGATATTCGCCGGTCAGATCATAAGCGGTCGAGATCTCCGGCTGAAGATTGGGATTGTTGACTAGCGTGGAATTAGGCCCGGCGATCGCCTGGAACAATTCGGTGACAGTCGGGAAACGGTAATTGCGCCCTATGGAGCCCCGCATCAGGAAGTCTGGAGTGACCTCATATTCCAGCGAACCCTTCGGCTCGAACGCGCCTTTGTAGGATTCTGGAGAATAAAGCGCCGGCTTGCCAAGCGTATTGTTTACGCCGTCGAAAGCGGTCCAGAAATCCCCGCGCGAGCCAAGCGTCAATCGCCACTGCGGCAGAAATTTCCACTCGTCCTGAATATAGACGCCGTTGGTCTGGGTCTTGCCGTAGTTCACCGCGTTGATGGAATAATAATAGTTGGACATCCAAACGTCGGTGTTTGTCTGCACGCTATTCAGCGAATAAAGATCGGAGTGCGCGCCAAAGGAAATTATGTGGTTGCCGTAAAAATCGTACTCCGGCCGGAAGATGAAGCGGGCGTCATAGGTGCGCCAGAAGTTGCCGCCCTGATTGACATTTGAGCCCGTGGGATTAATTGCCCAGGTTTCGACGCGCTTGCTCGACACCGTCGGAATGAATCCATAGGCCGACGCCGTGTTGGTGTAATCGCGCAGGAAGTTGTAGCCCGTCGCCACGAAGTCGTAATCGAACACGCCCTTCGTGTCGCTTTTCAGTTCCGCCGCCTGCATCAAATGCGAGGCGTTGGAATGGGTCGGGTTGAGGCCGGACAGACCGTAATAGCCATAGGGGCCAAGATTGATCTCCGTGCCTTTGCCGAGGTTGTAGAGCGGAACGCCGTTCGTCGTGGTCATGAACGGATTGACGAAAGTGTTGTCCACCAGCGACCAGAAGCCGATTTGATAGGTCAGCCGCGTCGTCGGCGTGAAGTCATAGGCGAGTTTGACCTTGCCCATATGCTGCTCGCTGTGATCCTGACCAGCGGCGCCCCCGACGAGGTTGAGATTACCGTTCTGGTCGGCGGTGAACTGGCCGCCCAAGGCGGATAAAAGACCGTTTTTGCCTGGGCTGGCGTTAAATGTGTTCATCGAGAAGGTCTGCGCCTGCCCGGTAGCGTCAAGCCGGTCGTAGGTGACCCAATAAGAAAAATCGTTGATGCGGTCGCCGATGGCGATATTCATGTCGCCGGAAAGATCGGTTTCCTTTTCCTGGAACCACCCGAATGGCTGCAAGGCGGTGTTACCCGCTGCGTGGACCTCGAAATGATCCGGCATGCGCGTCGTGATCGTATAAACGCCGCTGACGGAGTTGCCGGGATATAGCGCGGAGAATGGTCCCGCAATGACGTCGATGCGGTCGATTTCGGCGGGCGAAACCATGCCCCATCTCGGCGGATAGGCATAGCTGTTGCCAAGATAATTCGACAGCAGCACGCCGTCAGCGAAAACCATGGTCCGCGCGCTGTCCTGAGGATTATTCACGCGTCCTTCGACCGTCGCGTTGCGATCGCCGATGAAGCGCTCGCGCACCAGAACGCTGGGCAAGTATTTGAAGGTCTCGGCCGTCGTCATGATGTTGACGGTTTTCTCGATCTCCTCCCGCGTGGCGGAACTGACCACGGCGACGTGGGCGACGCTTTCGGGCACAGTGGAACCGCTAAAAGGCTTGTCTGTGTGCCCGAGCTTATCGGTCGTTTGCGGCGCGGTCGCCACCGGACCAGGACCGGGAATGGGCGCCGCCACGGGACCCGGCGCCGCCGCGCCGACGTCGATAGTCGGCAGCGCTTCCTGTGCGAGGGCCGAGGCCGAGATGGTGAAAGCGAGCGCGCAAGCGGAAACGCCGCGCAATAGTTCATTGCGATACATGTAAAGCCTCCCCTACGCCGCGAAGCGGCGCCGCTTGGTGTCTTCGAGCCACGCAGGCGCAGGCGCGCTACGGCCGGAAAACCTCAGCGATTGTTCGATTTGTTGTGATGCGGTTCGCGCGGAATGCGCGGCTTCCTGCGCGCCGGATGGTGGCGCGAGACGAACAAGAGTCGTCTGGACAATGAAGCGTTCAGGACAGGACGGGAGGCGCCCTCGGCTGATGCGTGCGCCCGATCTTGGCCACCGGTGGCGCAAGATATCCTAGTTCCGCGCCAAGCCTGACGCCGGTGCGCAAAGTTAGAACATCTGAGCTGGAATCTATGACGGGCGCCGAAAATGCGCTGAACGCGCACAACGGGCAGGAATGACAGTCGTGCTTGCGATCAGCCGGCGACTGATGCTGATCTTTTCCGCCGTTGTCGCAATGTTGCGAAACCGCGAAGCCCATGCGGCTCCCTGAGAGGCCGGCAAAAGCATTCCCGCCCGCCGCGGCCTGAAAGACCAACGCCAGCACGAGAAGAATCGACCGGAACGAGAAACGCCTCATCGAGTGAAAGATCCAGCGGCTACAGGACAAGCGTAGCCGCAGAGCCGCCTCCAAACAATCAGGCGCAAGGGCTTGAATTCACTTTTCGTTAAGCTGTGACTTTTTCGTCACAAGGCGATCCCACCGGCCGGAGCTCCCACTAAGGGCGGACAGAATGCCGCCGCGCGCAAAGAATTCGCGAGGGCTTTTCGAACATGCCTCTTGCTTGTGAGGCTCCTGGCCGAGGCGTCGCGCTGTCGCAGATTACAACATGGTGCTCCAACTTCGCCCAAGATAGATCGCGGTGGGAGACGAGTGACGCCACCGCGAAGGCGCCGAGCGGCAATGAGCGAAACAACTCCTGATAGCAAGAGCAGTCCGGGAACAGGCGTTCCCGGCGTCCTATTGGAGCCGCGCCGGATGGGAGCTGGGAGCGCGCTCTAACTTTGTGACGGAAAAGCCAAAGAAAAATAAAAAATGAATTCAAATCCTTCTATCGGATTGTTCGTAGTAGACGGCTTGCCTTTCCCCAGCCCTCGACCAAACACGATGTTTGCTATGCTTATTCGAAACATGGGTGAGCAAGAGCGGCCACGACGCCACTCCGAGCGAGCGGCGGCGCTTCTGCTTCCAACGGCGGTGGAAAGGCATTCAAGATGGAGGGAACCACAAAGTTCAAACACTTCTGGATCAAGGTAGCGCCTCCGATCGAGGAACAGGGAGCGGTCATTCGCAGCACCTTGATTGGCGAGGACAACGAGAGTGCGATTATCGACGCGGTGAACAAGTTCTCTTCCAAATCTCTCAGGCGATTTGGAAAAAATTGGTTGGTCGAGATATTGAGGCCGGACCTTTCGCCAGTGTTTCGGCACGCGCCGCTTGCCGAGTTTGCCCGATTGGCAAATCAACAATGCGGCACAAAGCGGGGCGCCAAGCAAAGGCAGAGTGCCTAGTTCAACGACGCCTTCTGACTGCGCTTACGTTCTATCTTTGCTTGGCCGGCCTCTTTAAATAACGAGAGAAGTAGGCAAGCAACAAAGCAAGGCGCCAATTATGAAACGCATTCCTCTCATCCTCACGGCTTGTATGTTCGCCACTTCGGCGATCGCCATTGAAGCCGAGCCAGCCGCGCCCGCTCCAGTTCCCGCGCCGGCGGAGGCCGCGAAACCGGCCGCAGCTCCCGCCGCGCCCGAGAAACCAGCCGCAAAGCCCAAACCCAAAGCCGCCGCGCGCCACGAATCCCATGAAATGTCGCACAAGGCCTATGTCCAGGCGCTGGCTGCCGAAATCAAAAGACACACGCCCAAAACCTCACAAGTGCAACCTGGTTCGGTGACGGTCGCCTTCACTATCGGCGCTTCCGGAAAAGTTGTGTCCCATAGCGTCAAACATACTTCCGATCCCGCGCTTGCGGCGGTGGCCGGCAAAATATTGGCGTCGATCCACACGCCACCGCCGCCGGGGGGGAGGTTCTCCGCTGTTCAGGAATTTAGCTTCCGCTAGAGCCACTGCAGCCAACTCTTTCCAGAAGTCGATGCTTGTCTCGCGTTTCTGCAAGCTGCAATCTCCAATGTCGCCCGGAAACGCCTGCTTCGCCTCAGGGGAAAGGCTACGGGATCTCGAGCAGCTCGCTTGACCTTCACTGTTGTAAACCGGGATCCGACCTGTCGGCGCCCGGCTTTCTCGCTTTATCTTCCTTCACACTCCTTGCCCGATTTCGGCTCTTGCTTAGCTTAAATTGGCGTTCACTCCGCACTCTCTAACAAGGATGCATTCCAGGGTTTTGCCTTCACAATTCACGCAGAGAAACCATGAAGGTCGCCCCGCCCTCAGGAGTTGTGCCTATGGAAATCGTTCCTTCGAGCATTTCGACGAGTTCGCGAACGATCGAAAGGCCTAACCCGGTGCCTGGAGTTCTTTCATCCTTGCGCCAGAATGCTTCGAATACCCTTTCGCGGTCCTCCGGCGCAACGCCCGGACCGTGATCAATGACCTCGATGCGTGAATCTTCGTTCACCCGAACGAGCACCGTGCCGCCTTCGGGCTCCGCACGCAGTGCATTGTCGATCAGATTTGCGACAATACATTCCAAAGCGCGACGATTTCCTTTTACGAGGACTGTACGCGCCGGCGGCTCGTATTCGATTCGTCTGCGGCTTTCGATCACCAGCGGCATGTAGTCCGCCACCATAGCCAGGATTATTTCACCAAGATCGACTGGCTCGTTCAAGGCGCTGTCGCGATTCGAGATACGCGCGGCGATGAGCAGCTGCTCCACGATCGTCTGGATGCGGCGGGCGTCTCGCTTGATATCCGAAATGAAAGAGGCGTCGTCCGGATGCTCCATGCGCGCGCGCAGAATGGCGACCGGCGTGCGCAATTCATGCGCGGCGTTCGCAGTGAAGCGGCGCTGGGCTTCGACCCCGACGTCAAGCCGCGACAAAGCCTGGTTCACCCCTTGGACAAAGGGTAGCACCTCCGCCGGAAGATTTGTTTCCGGTACGCGCTGATCGAGAGAATTCATATCTATCTGCGATACAGCCTGCGCCGCGACGCGCAACGGCGTCAAGCTTCGTCGCACCATCAGCCATGCGATCGCGACGCCCCCGAAGATGATCGGCGAGAGCCCAAGAATATTGGGGGCGGTGAACCAGCTAAGGGCGGTGGCAATCACGTCTTGCCAATGAACCGAATATCCATAAATCGCGACCGGCGTGACGCCAATGGGCGACCACGACTTGCGGTAGCTTCCCACAAGCTGTCGGTTTGACACGCCCAAGATCTGGAATGATAAAAAATTCGCACGCAGGCGAGTCATTTCCCCGAGCAGGGAGACTAGGTCGGCGGAGGATCCCCGTGCAGGGGCGTCCGTCGCGCTGTCGAACGCCGCATATTGAAACTCTGGATTCTCGGCGACGTAGGCGCGCAGTGCCTTCGTTGGTTCGATGAGGATGGCGCCGCTCGGTTCTCGAACGAGCGAGTTAGCAACAAGTTCGCGCGCTCTTATTTCTCCCCAGTCGTTCCAATGGACGTCGGCTTCAGGGTCCAATCCGATGGTCTCGATGTAAAAGGACGTGAGCGGAACCAATAGCAATGCGACGATTTGAGCCATCAACAAATAGGCTACAAGTCGACTGGACAGGGACAATGGCTTTTTCACGCTATTGACTTGACAAGCATATAGCCGATCCCGCGCGCCGAGTGAATTTCGACGCCAGCGCCAAGATCAAGCAGACGACGACGCAACCGCGATACTAGAATGTTCAGAGCGTTGGCTTCGATCTCATCGTCCTCTCCATAAACTTCCTCCATCAGTGCGGCCCGCAAAATCACGCGGTTGGATCGGCGCACCAAGGCTTCCAGCAACGCAAGTTCGCGCCTGTGCAGCACGATCGGCTGGCCTTTGATCAAGACTTCTCGCTTTTTCGTGTCGAAAGATAACTCGCCAATAGTGATGGGCGGCGCAGTGTCGACGCCTGGTCGCCGCAAACAAGCTCTTATTCGAGCCATCAATTCGTTCACATCGAACGGCTTGCTCAGATAGTCGTCAGCGCCAGCGTCCAGTCCGGCGATGCGATCGCCCACAGCGTCGCAAGCCGTCAAGACTAAAATGCGAATGCCGGGTTGAAGACGGCGCAAATCGCACAACAGCGAAATCCCGTCGCCGTCGGGCAAGCGTCGATCCAGCAAGGCGAAGGAGTAGCTGTGTGCTTCCGCCGCGCACAGCGCCTCCTTGATGGACGCCGCATGATCCGCGATGAACCCGGACCGCCCAAGCTTGCTGGCGATGACCCGGCTCAGCTCAGGCTCATCCTCGATAATGAGCGCTCGCATCAGACGCCTTCATGTTCGAATCCATGAATGATGATCTGAAAGGCTAGTTTAGTCTGTGGCATTGTTGCAACAGCGTCGGTCAAAAAATTTGCAGCAACCCCCATGTTATTCCCATGAAAGGTTGCTGGAGTAATCATTGAGCTCGCTGATGATTCGATTGTAGATTTTTCCGAACAGGCCGAACGTCAGCAGGTTAAGTGGGGTGAATTCAATTACGTCTGACTTTCACGACGCTTTATCTGAGGCAGAGGCTGGCGCGGTTTCATGATGGTGGCAAAGGACCGAAAGACAGGAAAAGATGGCGGCGTCATCACGCTGTCGCTCACTTTCCTGTTTCTTCTTCGAGTTCCTGCTGCTCGCCTTCAACCCGCATGGCGCGGTGGGCGAGTTATCGCACACATCCGGTATCGCCGCGGTGGTCAAGGCGGATTGTCTTTCCTCGCGAGTTGGGGAAACAGCCCCCGCTAAACACGAACATTGCCCGTCCGATTGCGTGCTTTGCGCAATCTGCGACCATGCTTCGCGCGTCGATCGCGCCTTGACAATAGTCGCAAGGGCGCTGGTGCTCCTGACGCAAGACGCTTCCAAAGCGGTCTGGGTCGATCGGGATGATCGACTCGTCAGTCCTGGCCATCATGCCAGCCCTTGGCAATCCCGCGCGCCCCCCGCCTTCTCCTGACCGATTGAACGCGACGCCTTAGCCGCTATCTTTCGTGAACCGCGCGATCGCAAGGGTCGTGGCGGTGCTTCCCAACACTCTTCATTCATCCCGCCCCGCGAATTCGCCGGGGCTCGGAAACTCGCGCGCGTTCGATCCTTCAAACGCCTGGAGCTTTCGTGAAAGTACTCGCTTGGAGTGCGCACCGATGAACAAGACTCTGACTTTCTGCTCATCCGCCCTTGCTTTGGCGTTGGTCGCTGGACCGATGCTGGCCGCCGATCTGCCCAGCATCAAAGTTCCCACAAGCCTCCCTCCCCCTCTGCCGATGTGGACCGGCTTCTATGGCGGCGTGAACGTCGGTGGCGCTTTTGGCGGCAGCACGGGCGTCGCGACAAACGGCGCCGCTTTGATCAACGACGCGGCTGGAGCTTCCGTCTTCGGCGCGCCGACAATCTTTGGCGTCGCTTCCGCCGCGAGCGCTGCGAACACGGTTTCGATGAATAACTCCGGCGTCATAGGCGGCGGCCAGTTTGGCTACAATTATCAGTTCTCCGACAATCTGCTTGCGGGCATGGAGGCAGATATTCATGGCGCGACAATCTCCAGCGTCATCAGCGCCACGGGCGTGGCGACGGAAGCGGTCTCCGGCGTTCCCATGGTCTCGACGTCGACGATTTCGAGAAATCTTGATTATGTGGGCACGGTGCGGGCGCACCTCGGCTATCTCGCAACGCCGACGTTGCTTCTTTATGCGACGGCCGGCTTCGCCTGGGGTGATGCGACCTTCGCAAACAGCCTCTTCCAAACAACGCTCGATCCGCTGGGACGGGTTGGGACGTCTCTCGCTCGCGGCGCTTTTTCAGATGCATTGTTCGGTTGGACTGCAGGGGTCGGCGTCGAGTGGATGTTCTTACCCAATTGGAGCGCCAAGGCCGAATATCTTTATTACGACCTCGGCTCCGTCAGCGCCACGACCGCGACGGCTGGTTCCGATCCGACCGGCGTTTTGCTTTACGCGGCAGCCGTTCGATCCACGACCCACTTTGACGGCCAAATCGTACGCCTCGGCCTGAACTACCACTTCCATTGGGGCGCGCCTGCGCCCGTCATTGCGAAATATTGATCGACCGCCAGCGGGAACGCCGTTCCGCCGGAAAGCGTCGTCCTGCGTGGAATCCGTTAGAGCGCGTCGCATGCGGCGCCAGGAGGCTGATATGAAGCTTTGTAATCTGCTGTGCGCTGTGTCCGCGGGCGCCCTGGCGTTCGCCGCATTCGCGATCGGAGCACATGCGCAAGAACAACTTCCGACAATCGAGGTCGGCAATGAGAAACCCCAGCGAGCCGAGCTAGCCCAAAGCGTGGAAGGCAAGCCCACGATTCCGGCCGCGCCGACGCCCATCGCGGCTGTGTCTCAACCTCCCAAAGAGGAAAATCAAACCTATCGCGTGGAGAACAGTTTCTCGGCAACGAAGACCAACACCCCGATCATGGAGACGCCTGCTTCAATCCAGGTCGTGCCACGCGAGGTTCTGGAGGATCAGAAATTCACAACCATCGCCGAAGCCGCCAACAACGTCAGCGGCGTCATCTCTGCGGACGGGCGACAAACCTTCGGATCCTACATTCGTGGCTTTCTTACTTATACCTATTACAAAGACGGCGTGCGCATGGATCAGAACGCCTCAAACACCCTTCCAAATACGGTCGATGTCGACCGCGTGGAGATTCTTAAAGGCCCTGCGTCGGTCCTCTTCGGCCATGGAGAGCCGGGCGGTCTCATCAATCTCGCCACCAAACAGCCGTTAGAAAAGCCCTATACGGCCATCGAGACACAAATTGGTTCCTGGAACACATATCGCACGACACTCGACACAACGGGACCGCTGACCAAGGACGGCGCGTTGCTCTATCGTCTGAACGCGGCGTGGGATGATGCCGGCTATTTCGTCGACAACTATCACACCCGCGACTACTATTTTGCGCCGACATTGCGTTGGAACATTGACCAGCAGACTTATCTGACATTCCAAGGCACTTGGAGAAAATACGTTGGACAGGACACCAGCGTAGCGCCGGCTTTCACCGGTCTGGGACCGAATTCGTCGACGCCCTGGTGGGCGTTCGCGTGGGGAACCGGCGGCGCGCCGGCGACGTTTCTTCCGCGCGGCCAGAACCTCACACAGCCTTGGGGAAGAGGCAATGGCGACGAGGGCAACGCCGGCTTTTTATTCTCGCATGACTTGAACGAGGACTGGAACATCAAGCAACGTTTCCACACGCAGCTGGCGTCGTTCACGCATTTCCAACTCTTTCCGGCGGCCTACACCAACAATACGCCTTTCGAGCTCTACACTTATCCGGAAGGATTGGTGTCGTCATCGACGCAAAGTTACTTCTCCAGCACGGAACTCACGGGAAAAGTTACGACGGGCTTCGTGGACCATACGCTTTTCCTTGGAGTTGATTACCAGCATTTTAACGAGCAAGGCCTCGTTTATCTCGGGGCGATCAATGGCCCGACCGCGACGATCAACCCACTGTTTCCGAGTTTAACGCAGACGAACTTTCAACCCTATCTTCTCGACCCGACCTCGCGCATAGATTACGGCTTGCATGAAACCTGGTTCGGCGTCTCATTCCAGGATCAGATCAAGCTGCCTTACAACATCTTCATCCTAGCAGCGGGACGCTATGACCATCTGAAGGAACTGGACCCGACAACGAACCAGGTCACGACCGACGCCGAGCGTGTCACCCCCCGTTTCGGCCTGCTCTGGCGTCCCATTCCTGAAGTCGCGCTTTACGGTAGCTACCTCAGTAATTTCGGCAACCTCCCCGCCACCAACGTCGGCGCGCCCCTGCCGCCAGAATTTGCACAGCAATGGGAGGTCGGCGTCAAGACGGAACTGCTCGACAATAGGCTGACGGCGACGCTAGCCTATTACGATCTCACCAAGCAGAACATTGCCTATCCGGTCCCGACGGATCCGACCGGGCTCCACCAGTTGGCTCTGGGTGAAGCGCGCAATCGCGGAGTTGAATTGGACGTCGCTGGCGAAATTTCGCCGGGCTGGAAAGTGATTGGAAGCTACTCGTATATCGCCTCGGAAATCACCAAGGACGCCCACTGCGACCCCGGCGCTTACGGGAACTTCTTAGCGGCCGCAGCGACGAACGGCTACTTCGGCGCGGCGCCAGGAGGATGCATCCTCGACAACTACAATCTGTATACACTCGGAAATCCGGTGCTGCTAAGCATCGTCGGCAATGAGGGAAAACGTCTCGGTGGCGTTCCCCGCAATTCCGGCAGCCTCTGGACGACATATGAGTTCCAGAGCGACAGCCCCTTGAAGGGCTTCAAGGTCGGCGGCGGCGCCGTCGCCCGCAGTCTGACGCAAGGCGACAACTGGAACGATTATCATTTGCCGGGCTATGCGACCGTCGAGCTGATGGCGTCCTACACGACGAGTATCTACGGCCGGAAGACGACCTTCCAGCTTAATGTCGATAACCTCCTCGACACGCGTTACATGCAGGTGAGTTACCCCAGCGCGTTTTCGATTAGCAACGGAGCGCCGCGTAACTTCAAGGGTTCCATCAAGGTGGAGTTCTAGTGATGGCCCGGCGCTTCTTCGTATGGCTGCATCGCTGGGTTGGGCTCGCACTTTCGGGCTTCCTCATTGTCGTCGGCCTGACAGGAAGTCTGCTCGCCTTCAACATGGAGCTGGAGCGCGTCTGCGCGCCCCAGCTCTTCGCCACACTAAGACCGAGCATTGCACAGCTCGGACTCGCGACGCTTGCGGAACGGACGCAGGCTCTAGTGCCGCACGGACGCCTTATATATATTGCCCACACAGCCGCCGATCAGACGAAAGCCTATTTCGAACCGCTTGACGATTCCGAAACGCGTAAGCCTTACGACCTTGGCTTCACCGAGTTCTTCGTCGACCCCTGGACCGGTAAGGAATTGGGTCGACGCAGAAATGCCGATCTCTCGCAGGGCCTCATCAATCTGATGCCCTTCATCTACGATCTGCATTGGAGACTCGCGCTCGGCGATACGGGCCAGTGGACCTTGGGCATTCTCGCATTGCTTTGGACGATAGACTGTTTCGTTGCCTTCTATCTCACGCTGCCGCCAACGACCGCCGCCTTTTGGCGGCGCTGGAGGCCCGCTTGGCTGATCAAACGCAACGCTGGCTTCTATCGCCTCAATTTCGACTTGCATCGCGCTCCCGGTCTTTGGCTTTGGGTGTTGCTGTTCATCTTCGCTTGGTCTAGCGTGATGATGGACATGCGGCGGCCGATTTACGAATGGGTGATGGCTTCGCTGTTCGACTTCACTTCACGCATCGACGACTACGAGCTGCTGCCGAAGCGTGAAACTCCGAAGCCGCAATTGGATTGGCATGCCGCGCAAGCCGCCGGACAGAGCCTTCTCGCGGCTGCAGCGTCCAAAGAAGGCTTCACTATCGGTCAGCCGTTCAGCCTGCAATATATGCGTGAGTATAATGTCTACGCTTATGAGGCGCGCAGCAGCAACGACGTAGTTGACACTTCAAGATATGGCGGAGGCGCCTCTGTTACCTTCGATGGCGACAGTGGGGCGCTTGTTTTTCTGACATTGCCGCGTGGACAGCGTCTCGGCAACACGATCGAAAATTGGCTGTACGCATTGCACATGGGGCAGGTGTTCGGCATGTCCTACCGTATAATTGTTTGCCTGTTCGGATTAGTTATCGCAATGCTCTCTGTCACCGGCGTCTATATCTGGTGGAAGAAGCGGCGAGCGCGACGTGCGCGCTCAAATCGCCATATGCTGCAAGTTGAACCAGCTGCGCCATGATTAACTCTACGCCAAATCCTCGCCATTTCTTTGTTTGGCTGCATCGCTGGGTTGGTCTGGCCATGGCGGCGTTCCTCATCATTGAGGGCGCGACTGGCAGCCTGATCGCCTTCCGCTCGGACCTCTCTACTCTGCTTGACCCGCGTCTTGTTGCAGCGAAGCCGGCGCCCGACGCAAAGCCGCTTGACCTCGCCAAGGTCGCAGAGCGCGCGGAGGCGGCGTCGCCGAATGCGCAGGTCGCCTATTTCGCGGGACTTCGTGACGATCAGGCTGTATTGCGGATGGTCGGTCGCAAGAACCCGGCGACGGGTGAGCCCTCTGCGATCGATTCCGAAATCATGGTGCTTGATCCCTGGACGGGACGGGAGCTTTTTCGATCTCGTTTCGACCGTTATGCGCCGGGCCTGCTGCCGAAAGTCATGCCTTTCATATACGACCTGCACACGAAACTGGCGCTCGGCGAAGCCGGAGAATGGATTCTGGCCATCGTCGCAATTCTTTGGACGATCGATTGCTTTGCCGGCTTCTATCTCACCTTGCCCTTCAAGCTCGGGAACTTTTGGCGACGCTGGAAGCCGGCGTGGCTCGTTAAATGGCGCGCCAGCGCCTATCGCCTCAATTTCGATCTGCATCGCGCCAGCGGGCTTTGGTTGTGGGCCATGCTGTTCGTCTTCGCCTGGTCGAGCGTCACTCTGGTGGACAAGGCCGGCGCTTATGACTGGACGATGGCCAAGCTTTTCGACTATCCGCTTGAACAGTTTTTGATGTCGCTGTTCCCCCCGCGCGAAGACGTGGGCCCACCGAAACTCGATTGGCGCGCCGCTCAGGCGGTCGGGGAAAAGCTCATGGCCGAGCAGGCGGCGCAGCGAAGGTTCAAGATCGAGAAACCAGTTGGGTTGAACCACCTCATCGAGCAACGCCTCTATAATTACATCGTAACCACAGACCGCAGCTTCCCGGAGGACCGAACCGCCACAGTGTTTTTCGACGCCGACACCGGCGCCTTTCATGCGACGCTGCAAACCAGCGTCGGCCACTCTGGCCTTACCATCACCAACTGGCTGCGGGCGCTGCATATGATCCAGGATCCCGTGGATTACCTTGTCTATCGCATTTTCGTTTGCATAATCGGGCTCGTGATCGTCATGCTGTCGGTCACCGGCGTTTACATCTGGTGGAAGAAACGCCGCGCGAGAAATTCGCACCGCGAACGCCAAAAGATCAATCCTCTCCACCGGCTCAAATATAACGCCTAGTTTTATGGGAGCTAGTTTCAGATGGCGCAGATCGATTCCTCGACATCGGAGCGACCGTCCCCCAAGGCGCAAGCTTTGGGTAATCGTGCGCTTCGCACCGTGAAGAAGAAGGATATCGCGCGGGCAATTTTAGCGTCGTCGTCCCGGGTTTCTTTGAAACAAGCCGTAAGTCTGATAGACGCGACCATAGAGGAAATCGTTAACACATTGACCGCCGATGAACCTCTGCGTCTTCAAGATTTTGGAATGTTTCGTGTTCTCCACAAGCGGGAGCGCCCTGGACGCAATCCCAAAAACGGCGTCGCCGCGACAGTGAAGGCCCGTAAGGTCATTGTCTTCAGGGCGGCGCCTAAGCTGAAAGATGCAGTCGCAATTGGGTTCATTGCAGAGTCGCCGAAATTACCAACGCTCGCATTGAGCAAACAAGCTCGCAGAAGTTCACAGTCCAGTAACTGAATTTACATTGTTCAATCGATGGAGGCTGGCATGGCGCGTTTAGCGGTAGTTCAGGACGAACGGGTGCTATGGCGCCTCCAGCGCATGTTGCCCGTATCGGCGCATGGAAGGTCAAAGTTGCTAAAATTTCTGCGCGGGCGGTTGCCGCTCGGTGGAATCTCTCCGCGCTTGACCGTGACGAACATCTTTTACCCCCGCGATGGCAAGAGCCTAATGTGCAAATTCCATGTCGACGCAACGACGGCGGGAATGCTTTCCGTCGTCGCGCCAATCGAACAAGTGGCGTTCGAGCGAGGACATCCCATCGCCCAGGAGCTTGCTGCATACAGCAAAGGGTATGAAAAAAAGAGCGCGGCTTGTCTCTCACAGGACAATGGTCCGCCATCATGCCCGCGTTGAAGGCGTTCGGCTCTTTTGTCAATAGTCGCGCGCGCTGGATTGTCATCGGCGGGGGGCTAATTGGCATTGGGTATTTGTTCTATCGTTTGTTGCTCGTTCCAGCGGCTCCGCAATATCTGACCGCGAAAGCTGCGCGGACGACGCTGCAGAGCACAGTGCTTGCGACGGGCGTTTTGCAGGCGATCCGTCAGGTGGACGTCGGCACACGCGTCACCGGGCAATTGAAGTCGCTGAAGGTGAAGCTCGGCGATCGCGTTCATGCGGGAGATCTACTTGCCGAGATCGATCCTGTTCTTTCGGAAAATGATTTGCGGGCGGCGCAAGCCAATCTGGCCAATCTCGAAGCGCAAAGGCGCGCGGCCGGGGCGAGGTGGCGCAAATCCCGACTGGAATTGGAGCGCCAGAAGGGCATGATCAGCAGCGCCGTCACGTCGCGCCGAGATCTGGAGAGCGCCGAGGCGCAATTACAGGCAGACGAAGCGTCGATCGCCTCGCTTGAGGCTCAGACAGCGCAGGCGCGCGCGCAAATCGAAATCGCCGCCACGAATCTTGGTTACACCAAGATCACCGCGCCTATCGACGGAGAGGTCGTCACCGTTCTGACGCAAGAAGGTCAGACCGTGGTGGCCGCGCAGATAGTGCCAGTGATATTGAAGCTCGCGAACCTCGACGCCATGACGGTCAAAACGCAAGTCTCCGAGGCCGATGTCATCAAAGTTCGGGTTGGGCAGTCCGTATCCTTCACCATTCTCGGAGATCAGGAAAAGCACTATTTCGGCAAGCTGCGTGCGATAGAGCCGGCGCCGGACAGCTATTCCAATCCAGCTGCGGTGGCGGGAGCAGGGGTCGCCGGTCAATCTACGTCGGCGTCCAACGCCGCGGTCGCGGTATTTTATAATGCGCTGTTCGATGTGCCCAATCCGGAGCATTTTCTGCGCATCGGCATGACGGCGCAGGTGTCGATAGAGCTCGGCGACGCACATAGCGCTCTGGCCATTCCCTCTGCGGCGCTACGCGGCAAGAGCGCTGACGGGCGCTATGCGATCCTGGTGTGGAAGCCCGGCGGCGGCGTCGAGACGAAGAAGGTGCGGGTCGGCCTCGATAATTTTGTGCAGGCGGAAATCCTTGAGGGTCTTTCCGAAGGCGATGTGGTCATCACGGGCGAGCCGGAACAGCCTGCTGCGGGAGCTGGAAAATGAGCGTGCCGCTGATCGGGCTTAGCGGCGTCTCGCGCCGCTATATGGCGGGCGATCAGGATATTCCTGCCTTACGCGATATTGATCTTACCATTAATGCAGGCGAAATAGTCGCGCTCATGGGCGCGTCGGGCTCCGGGAAGTCCACGCTGCTGAATTTGCTTGGCTGTCTCGATCGGCCGAACGCGGGAGGCTACCGCGTCGGAGGGCGCGAGACAACGTCGCTTGATGCGGATGAACTGGCGGCTCTGCGCCGCGACCAATTTGGATTCATTTTTCAACGCTACAATCTGTTGCCGCAGCTTACCGCGCGGGCCAATGTCGAAATTCCTGCTGTCTACGCCGGGTTGGATGAAGATCTTCGCCATGGGCGAGCGCAGGATTTGCTAATCCAGCTCGGCTTAGGAGAGCGTCTTGACCATCGGCCCAATCAGCTTTCGGGGGGCCAGCAACAGCGTGTCTCCATCGCGCGCGCCTTGATGAACGGCGGCGCGATTATTCTGGCCGACGAGCCGACCGGAGCGCTCGACAGTCGCACCGGCCACGAGGTGATGGAGATTCTGCTCGATTTGAACCGGCGCGGCCATACGCTGATCATCGCCACGCATGACGCGCATGTCGCGGGCTATGCGCGGCGTATCATTGAAATCGAGGATGGCCGCATCGTCAAGGACCACGAAACGACGGCCGCCGCGGCGGCGCCGCAGCCTTCCGCGCTCGATCAAAGGCCGACATCGCCCACGACGAGCGGAATAGGCGCACTATGGCCGCGCCTCATTGAAGCGATGCGGATGGCGGGTTTTGCCCTTTTGGCGCATCGCCTGCGCACGAGCCTTACTCTTCTCGGCGTCGTTATCGGAATTGTTTCTGTTGTCATGATGGTCGCGCTGGGCGAATTGGCCCAGCGCGTCATGATGGAGGAACTCAAAAATGTTCCGGCCAATTTTATCAGCATATTTCCCGGTAAGTTCTATGGAGATCCCGACGCCGCAAAGATTCAGAGCCTGAACGCCGCCGACGTCGACATTTTGCGGCAGCAGAGTTTCATTCACAGCATCACGCCGTCTCTTCCTGCATCGGCAATGCTGCGGCTGGGCTCGGTCAACGCCAACGCCTCTATCACCGGAGGGAACGAAGAATATTTCGAAACCAACGGATACAAATTCGACATGGGGCCGGGTTTCGGCCGCCAAGATGTGTTGGCGCAGCGGCAGGTCGTGGTGATCGACGGCAATGTGAAGAAGAAGTTTTTCCCCAACGAAGAGCCGCTCGGAAAAATCCTCAATGTCGGCAAGTTGCCATGCGTCGTCGTGGGCGTTGTCGCCAAGAATGTCGCTCTGGAGAGCCCTGGCTCCGCCGACCGTCTCGATGTCTATATGCCCTACACAACCGTCGCGACGCGCATTCTCGGAAACAGCCATTTCCAGTATATTGAGCTGAGATTTCGCGATGGATTGCCGATAGAGGCCGTGCAACGCAGCATCGAGGACATATTGACGCGGCGCCATCACATCAAAGATTTTTCGACGTTCAATCTCGAAGAACATGTGCGGTCCAATCGCGTCTTCACCGATACAATGACGCTTCTGCTCGGCGCCATCGGTCTGGTCTCGCTTATCGTTGGCGGCATCGGCGTCATGAACATCATGCTGGTGTCTGTGTCGGAACGCGCCCGTGAGATCGGGATCCGAGTGGCCGTGGGCGCGCGCCGGTCAGACATCCAAAGCCAGTTTCTCACCGAGGCTGTCGTCGTTTGTCTGGTCGGCGGAGTAGCGGGAATTATCATATCCTTCGCTTTAAGCTACCTGGCCAGCTATTTTTTGCCAAACCAATGGCAGTTGTCCTTATCGCCCCTCGCGTTGAGCGTAGCGGTCTTCAGCGCTTCGCTCACTGGCGTCATCTTCGGCTATGCTCCCGCGCGCAACGCATCTCGGCTCGATCCCGTGGAGGCGCTCTCCCGTGATTAGCAGGCGCCCCATAAGCTGCCCATCTTTGATCGAGAGCAGAGGCGCAGTGCTTTCAGGCGTTATCTGCGCCATTCTGTCCTCTTGCGCCGTCGGGCCGGACTTCCAGCCGCCGGAGACACCCGAAGTCGAAAGCTACACGCCGGAGAGAACTGCGTCGCCTGGAGGCGGCCAGCGCTTTAGGGACGGCGCCAGCGTCTTGCCGCGCTGGTGGACTGCCTTCGGATCGAAGCAACTTGATCAACTCATCCAGGAGGCCCTGGATCGTAATCCAACGCTCGAAGCGGCGGATGCTGCAATCCGGGTTGCCCAATACAATGCTGATGCAGCGACCGGAGCATTCCTGCCGCAAGTCGCTTTGAACTCGAACTCCAGTTACAATTACTCCTCCGGCGATTCGACTACGACGACCGTCACTCAAACTGGCTATTCGTTCTTTTCGAAGCAGCTGCAAATCAGCTATGCTCCCGACATTTGGGGCGCCAATCGGCGTAACGTCGAGGGGCTAGAAGCGCAGCGGGACGTCCAAGGCTTCCAGAAGGAGGCCGCTCATCTCACTCTGGCCGCGAATGTCGCCAAAGCGGCGATCGAGGAGGCTTCGCTTCGCGGCCAGATCGCCGCAACACGCCAGATTATAGATCTCGAGCGGGAGCGATTGACCCTGCTCGAGCGTCAACTCGCTTTTGGCGCGGTCGCAGGAACCGATATTCTCTTGCAGCAATCCGCATTGGTCCAGGCGCGCCAGACGTTGCCCGATCTCGAAAAGCGTCTAACCGTGCAGCGCAATCTTTTGACCGCTCTCGCGGGACGCTATCCTTCGCAAGAGGTCGGGGAGACTTTCGACCTCGCGCATCTCGCCTTGCCGCATGAGCTTCCGCTCAGCCTGCCGGCGCAGCTCGTCGGCCAAAGGCCCGACATCAAGGCGGCCCAAGCCAGCGTTCACTCAGCGAGCGCACAGGTCGGCGGCGCCGTCGCTGCGCGATTGCCGAATATCGTGCTGACCGCCAATGGCGGGTCCAGCGCTTTCCAGCTGGCCCAGCTCTTCACCCCGGGAACCTGGTCCTACACGCTGATGGGCAATGTCGCCCAGCCCGTTTTCGACGGCATGACCCTTCTCAACAAGCAGAGAGCCGCCGAAGCCGGGCTTGAACAGGCGCAAGCCCAATATCATGGCGTTGTAATCAACGCTTTTCAGAATGTCGCCGACTCGCTTCGCGCCTTGCAGGCGGACGCTCGAGCCGTCACGGCAGCGCGCAGTGCGGAGAGCGTCGCCAAAAAATACCTCGACAAGATCCGCTCCCAGTTGAAATTCGGCGGCGTCTCGCAACTCGCCGTCGTCGACGCCCAGCGCACGCTCCTGAATACGTCGATCTCCCTTGTGCAGGCCGAGGCCCAGCGCCTCACCGACACCGTCGCCCTCTTCATGGCGCTTGGTGGAGGTTGGTAAGACAAAGGCGTTTAAGCTTCATCGGCTTGCTTCCCCCGACAGCCGGACAGTGGGGTACAGCCATCCGGTTTGAGGACGACGCCGGACCAGCTCTTCCGTGCGACATCTACCTCCTTGGGTTCGGCCAACCGCAGCAGATGGCCTTCTGCGGGCAGGATCTGTCCGAACCGGGCGCCAAAAGCGGCCTGGAGATCCTTCGCCTGGCTGGCTTTTTCCGTAATGATCAATGTCGCCATGGTGCACGCCGAATTGAGGAGGATCTCGGCGTAGCGCAATCGGCTGAACAAACAAAGAACGGTAGTGCGCCGCAGCCAAGCCGGCGGCGTCACGGAAACAATCATTCCCCGTCGCAATGCGCTATAGTTTAAGAATCCCCGTCAAGCGTCGTTGGGCGTCAGCAAAAAGAGTATCAGCAGCCTCTCAGGCTAAGCCGCATGGATTGAAGGAGTTGGCCGTCCGATATGAATATTGCGAAAGGCGCCCGCGCCGCGTCGGTATCGATCATCACGTCGAGATCGACGCCCATTATAAATAAGTCCGTCCCCTACCGCATAAATAAGTCCGTCCCCTGCCGCTTCGCCCGCGCCGATGTCGAGGCGCGGCTGACGGCTAACCGCCCGCGGGGTCGAGATTTTCTAGAAAGGCGAACGCATCACCGTCCATCTGCGCACGAGCGGCAATCGTAAGCACACGACCGTAGCTAATCACATGCACCAGCCACCGCGCGCATCATCTCAGGCGCAGACTGGATAGTCTCGACCATGACGCCCGAGGTTGATGCCCGCGAAGCATTTCGGCCCTATTCGAAGGGCTAGAAAAACGACTTTCGTGACGCGGCAGCCGGCCGACAAAATAACCTCCGCGCCGAGTTCGTTTAAAGATTTGGGAACTCATTGCTTCCATTTGAATTCCGGAGAGTTGCAGATCGCGCAGCGGACCCAAGCGTCCGGTTCCATGGAATTGCAGTTCGGCAGCTATGGGCGGCTTGGCGGTCGGGGAGCGCTTTTTGCGTGGACAACGAAATTTCTCAGTTGTTGTCCATAACGTTGTCCAAAAGCACAACCAGGTTCATTTTGATGTTCAAATGTGCACATAAGCGTTTGATTTTTCTGGTGCCGGTTGGAGGATTCGAACCCCCGACCTACTGATTACAAATCAGTTGCTCTACCGACTGAGCTAAACCGGCTTGAACGCCGAGCGCCAAGCTCTTCTATTCCCCAAATCTGGGCGCGAGGTCAATCCCGGAAAAGAGCGTCGGGAAAGCTGGCCTTCCTGAATCTTGGAGGCGTTTCATCCACAGAGGCGGCGGAACGCGGTTAGAGGTTCTGACCGAGGCGGCGATGCAATATGCTGAGCGCGACGGCGCAAGCATTAGACACATTCAGACTCTTGATGGCGCCGGGCATGTCGAGGCGCACGACGGCATCGCAACGTTCACGGGTCAACCGCCGCAGACCCTTGCCTTCCGCGCCCAGCGCCAGAACGATCGGCGCTCGCATGGACACGGTTTCCAGCGACTCGGCGCCTTCTGAAATCGAGCCCCACGATGCTGTAGCCGCGCTGGGAGAGGTCATCCAGGGCGCGAGCGAGATTGACCACGGAAATTATGTCGACATGCTCGAGACCGCCAGAAGCGGCCTTGGCGAGCGCGCCCCCAAATTCGGGAGAATGGCGCTCGGTGACGATCAGAGCGTCGACTGCGAAAGCCGCTGCAGTGCGCAGAATGGCGCCGACATTATGTGGATCGGTGATCTGGTCGAGCGCCAGCACGATCCCGCTGTTTTGGGTTATCTCGCTGACATCAAGATCCGGCAGGGGCCGCGCCTCCAGCAACATTCCTTGATGCACGGCCTCCTCGCCGAGCCTCCGCGTCAGTTCCCGCGCGTCGACAATGCGCGGGGTCAGTCCCGCCGCCGCCGCAGCGGCGGCAATGCGTGGCAACGCGTTTTCAGTCGCATGCAGCGCCAGCAGCTTTCGCCTGCCCGAAACGAGCGCTTCGCGCACGGCGTGGGCGCCATACAGCAGCGCGACATCGGGCGAAGTAGCTTGAAACCCCTGTGATCCGCCGCGCTGGCTCTCTACTCTGGGGTTTTGGCCGCGCGTGTCTCTGCGGCGCTCGGACTCACCGCCCTTTTTAGCGTGCCGGAAAGGCGGCTTGCGGCCTTGAGAGGACATTTCTAACCTGTAAGCGAAAGTGATCGGACATACCAAATTAGGAAGAGGCGTCGTCAGCGCAGCATAGCGGCTTTCACCCACCAGTCCGGATGTTGGGCCCGGATCACGGCGGCGGCGTGCGAAGCCGCGCGACGCGAGACGAACAGCGCGAAACAGGTGGCGCCGGAACCTGACATCCGCGCCAGGCGGCTGCCCTTCGCCGCGCGAAGAACCGCTAAAACATCAACGACCACTGGCGCAAGAAGGCAGGCCGCGTCTTCGAGGTCATTGCGACCCTTGGCCAGTGCGCTCCACAAAGCCTCTCGCTCCATTCCCACGGAGATTGCCGGATGCGCCGCTCCCCCGGTTCGTTCGCCCGGCGCCAGTCCCAGTCGCGCGAATACGTCGCGAGTCTCAACCGCGACGCCGGGATTGACCAGCACGGCGGGCAGCGGAGGCAGTTCGAGTGGCTCGCTCACGCTTTCTCCGGCGCCCCTCATGAAGCGCGCGCGCGGCTCGAGGCAAACCGGCACGTCAGAGCCCGTGGCGCGCGCGGCCGCCATGAAGCGGGGGTCGCCAGGAGCGATATGATTGGTCTGCGCAAGAAGTCGCAAGGCGGCGGCTGCGTCCGAAGAACCACCGCCGATCCCGGCGGAAACCGGCAAGCATTTGTGCAGCCGGAATTTCCCAAGTCTCAGATCTCCGCCACGTCGCGCCAGATCGTGGGCGGCGCGCATCACGAGATTGTCTGGTCCCACGCCAGCGGCTTGCGCCGTTGGGCCCGAAACCTCGAGCGTAAACTCGGCGCCCGGCTCCAGCGACAGGACATCCCCCGCGCCCGTGAAGGCCACCAAACTGTCCAGTTCATGGTAGCCGTCTCCGGCCCGGCGACCGAGCACATGCAGGGTGAGGTTGATTTTCGCCGGCGCCCGAGTCGTCAGCATGCTGCAGACGCTTTCCGCGACGGCATCAACGACCTTAACCTAAGAGTCATGGCTCTGGTTTCGCTTTCTCAGGATAAGCGGCCGCTCACGTTCCGAGCCTCTTCGCTGCGAAGACGGGGCTTGCTGCCTCTTCCCTTGACGACGTCCGCCTCCTCGACGCTCTGGAACCACAGTATGGCGTCGGCCAGGGTTTCGCCATAAGGCCTCGATTTATATCCGAGTTCTCGCCGAGCTTTGGAGTTGTCGAAAAACATTGGCGTGGCGGCCAGCCGCAGACCTTCGCGATTCAAAAAAGGCTCCTTGCCGGTAATCCAGGCAAGACATTCATTGACAAAGGCTATGGGCAAAAGCGGCCGACGGGGGAGCCGGATGGTCGGCGGCTTGCGATTGGTGAGCAAAGCTATTTCACGCAGTATCGTCGACAGATCGACGTTCTCGCCGCCCAAAATATATCTATCGCCGATCTGCCCGCTTTTCAGCGCCGCCAAATGCCCCTGCGCCACATCGTCGACATGGACGACATCCAGCCCAGTATCAACAAAGGCGGGCATATTGCCGCGCAGAGCCTCCACGATGATCCGACCGGTCGGCGTGGGGCGCAAATCGCCGGGGCCGAGCGGAGCGGTGGGATTGACAATAACGGCGGGGAGGCCCTGCCGCATAATCATCTGCTCGACCAAATTCTCAGCGAGGATCTTGCTGCGTTTATAAGTGCCAAGGCGCGTATCGCAAAACATGCGGCGGGTCTCGTCGCAAAGTCCCTCGCGATCCGGCGCAAGCGTCGCGACGCTGCTGGTGTGCACCACCCGCTCTACTCCCGCCCGGAGCGCCTCTTCCATGACGATGCGCGTTCCTTCGACATTGGTTCGAAGCATTTTTGACGGGTCGCGCGTCCATAAACGGTAGTCGGCGGCTATGTGAAAAACGTAGCGCGCGCCTCGCATCGCGTCCTTCACGCTGGCGCGATCCGTGACGTCGCCAATGGCCAGTTCATAACTGTCGTGTATATGCGTGCGGGGGCTAGTCTCGCGGGCAAAAGCGCGGACCTGAAAACCTGCGTCATGCAAACATCGAGCGACGGCGCCGCCAATAAATCCGCTTGCGCCGGTAACAAGAGCTACATCTGCTTTGTTTCCCGCCAGACGCTCGCCGCGGATTGTCTCGCTTACGCTGTCAGTCACGTATCGTCCGTCGGATTTTGCCAGGAATGCAATTTGATCCTGGCTTGATTACGAGATCAGGCCGCTGTGCGCCAGCGCCATTCTCGTTTACTAGCAAAAATTCACACAATCAAAATTAGATTATCGCAAACCCCAAGCCTGAAACCAGCGCACGCAATTCTCAGCGAGGCTCCGCCAAGTCGCAAAGCGCACTACCCGTCGCCGCAGTAATTGAGTCGCCGCCCTCAGTCGTAGAAGGTTCGACCACTTGCTGCGTCAAGCCGTTGGAGCTCCGTAATCGAACGACGTTATGCGCGTTCGCAGGCGTCCTGTTTTCTTCCGCGTCGAGCCGCTCCAGATCCTGCCGAACCAGAAAGACAAAAACCACATAGGTGCAGAGAGCCAGCAGCGACACCACGATATCGATGCCGGCGAAACCAAAGAGCTTCCCCGAGACGACCCACGATCCCAAGGTCAAAGGAACCAACGGCCACGCCGCCACCATTATGCGAAATTCCGTCGCCCCCAGCCCGCCGTACGAAAGCCGATGCACACCCTCCACGGCCGCGCGCAGATAAGTATAGGAACTCATCAGAAGATAAAGCGAGAGCACCAGGAGAGCGGAGCAAAGCGTAAAATAGGGAGAGCAGCCCAGGCCAATGACAATCATGCTCTGAGCGATAAGATCGCTCGAATGGTCGATCAGGAACCCGTATTTGGGCCGCTCGATTTTGCGGTGGCGCGCGAGCGAGCCGTCGAGCGAGTCTCCAAACCAGTTGAGCGCCAGCCCCGTGGCGACAATGAAAAGAAACGC
Organism: uncultured Alphaproteobacteria bacterium; assembly: GCA_963724845.1. Classification (GTDB taxonomy): domain Bacteria; phylum Pseudomonadota; class Alphaproteobacteria; order Rhizobiales; family Beijerinckiaceae; genus Methylocystis. The sequence goes on along the minus strand of CAVRWF010000012.1, from coordinate 440,417 downwards.
TGGTGACAAATTGCAAAGCATGAAGCCGACGCCCGTTAGGGCGGCGCCCCAAAGCCCCAAGGTGGTCAGCTGATCCGGAGTCGCCCATACCGGCAAACGCCGCACAATGTGATTGAGCAGAATGCGTTCGTGCGTCGCCACAAAGCTTGTGTTTAATCTTGATGTGGGCATCGGAACTCCCGCTTATCGCACTCGAACGTCAAAACCTTAGCGACGCTCGTGACAGAATTGATGACAACGCGGATCAATATTTTTCAATCTGGATCCGGCTGCCAATTTCGAAAAAAATTCCCCGCCACCGATGCAGTCCGGCATCCCGCTGGCTGACCGCTTCTTGCGCCGGATACAAACGCAAATGGCCCCGTTACCTTAATTGCCAACCGCTTTCGTAGCAAGCGATATGCCATCAGGCGATCGTTGCGCGGCGGACCTCGCTGCTTCCAAACATTAGAGTCCTTTCGCGACAATGGCGACGCCAGCCCCTTGCACCACGGGAGACGTCAGCATTTGGAAAAGCTGGAAATATTTACCCAGCTCGGTGAGAGGAGCGTTCGAAACGAACAGTATGTCTTTGTCACGCATGGCGAATCTTCTCGCAAGGAACAAACTTGAAGGATCGCGCATGTTGAGGTGATAGGCGACGGGCGTTGAAGCGCCGCGGGGCAACACCGGAGACGCCCCCGGCAGCTCTTTTACAAGGTCCGAAGACTCGTAACGCATGACGAATACGCCGTCCGGATCTGCGCGCATGTCCTGCAGCCCGCCAGCCTTACCCATGGCTTCTTCCAGCGTAAGACCGCGAGCATCGAACGGAATCATAGCGTTCGCGCCAGCCGCGCCGGCGACTGTGTAGGTCTGCGGGGTCCGCTCGACAGTCAAAACATCCCCCGGACGGACGAATATGTTTTCGCGCGGGTCGGCGAGCAGCGTTTGCACGGGCACCCGTACCGTACGGCCGTCGCGCGTGAGGCTGATGAAGGTCTCATGGGTTGAAGACCGGAATCCACCCGCTGAAGCGATCACATCCATCACACGATCGCCGCGGAGAGACAGCGGCACGCGCGCGCCAGCTGTCACTTCTCCGGTGACAGTCACAGTGCTGCTGGCGTTTTTAGAGACATTCACGAGGGCTTGAGGCTCGATCGCCTTGCCCTTCAGGCGCTCGATGATAGCCGCTTCGACTTGCTGTGGCGTGCGTCCAGCGGCCTGCACGCGGCCGCCATAAGGCATTGTAATGGAGCCGTCTCGTCCGACCATCTGATCGGGAATTGGCGAAGCGCGTGAACCGGAACTGGCGACTCCAGGCAGGGAAGCCGAGAAAAGGCCTCCCGAGGCGGCCTCCCAGACCGTAACTTGAACGCTGTCGCCGATTCCGATCACAGGCGAGCTGGGTGGGCGGTAATCGCCGAACCGGCCGCGCAAGCTTGTGCCCCCGCGCCGAGCGAGGATGGATATCGTGGATGGGCCGACCTCGACGAGCGTAAATGGGGGGTCGATGTTCTCCTGAGTGGTCGTCCCGGCTTCCATCACAGAATCACGGGAGGGACCGCTGCCCGGCGCCAGAGAACAGCTCGCCAAGCCCAACGCCAAAACCCCCGGCGCAATCTGTCGAACGAATCCCAATATCACGGTCCTTTTGATGTCGATGGCAGCACCGCCTTTACCAAACGAGAGCCCTCGACCGCAACACGGTTAACCCCACGCCATTTAGCAGATACAGGAGGGTCATCCGGGTAGCAACTCGTAGCGCGAGACTTTGACCCAAATGTTGCGGTTACGATTAATCTTTCGTTAAGTTTAAGATCTTCCAACCCGTTCGGACTGCGGAACCGTTTTATGTCGTTCCCAGCTGGTTCGAGACTCAAGCTGTCCGCCTGTTGTCCACGGCATGCTTCGGCGCAGGTCGCTTGCGCTGACAAATGCAGCAATTTATCATGCGACCGGCCGATCGCGACGAGCGCCTGGGCGAAACGCCTACAAGAGAGGCAGTCTGTCGCATGGACCAGCGTTCGCTCCTGGGAGGGCCAATGAACGAAGACGTGGGAACGTTTTTCGCGCCGATTACTTTGTTGATCGGCGGCGCCCTGGTGGCGGCGGGCCTCCTATCTTTCCTCGATATCAATTACTTCAAAACAAAGCTGCAAGCCAGAGCGGCGCTCGCCGCAGGCCTGGCGTTCGTTTTCGCCACAGAAGCGCTTTTTCTGACCAGCAGCAGCGGCAGCCGCTATTTTGCGGGCCAGCGGCTTGATGTGACGGACTGCGAGTTCAAGACCGAGCAGGCCTTTCCGCTGGAGCGCGGTAAAATCGGAAATGTCATCGGAGAGAAGATCAAGGAATGTATGGACGGGCTGGGTTATGAATGGACGCTCGAGCATCCGCATTGCCAGGAAGCGAAGCTGGCGACCAACACCTTCTGTTACCTCCCTCGAAACACGTTTGGTCGTACAATTGTCGCATTTCAAATGAAGTTCGAGTGACTAGCTCTGCATATTGAACTTTAGCCCCGTCTCGAAAAAGGAAAGTTGATGACCCATTTCCGCCCCTTTTTGCGCTGTTTCGCTTTGATCGCCCTGGCCGCGACGCTTTCCGCTCCCGCCCTCGCGCAGTCGGCTCAACCAGCTTCTCCGGCCACGTCTGCGCCTGCCTCTAGACCTTCGCCTGCGACTTTGGCGCCTGTCACGGGCAAAACGCCCGGGGCCGCTTTGCTGGACATCAACTCGGCCAGCCCTGCAGAACTCGATGCGTTGCCGGGGATCGGCGCCTCCCGTTCCGACGCCGTCATCAAGGGTCGCCCATACAAGGGCAAGGACGAACTGGTGCAAAAGAAAATTCTACCCAAGGGCGTCTATGACAAGATCAAGGACGAAATCATCGCAAAACAGAAGTGAGGAGAGGTCGGGCGCAGCAGATATGGCCCGAATTCCTCTCAGCCGCCAGCTAACAGGAGAGCTGCCTCTTCCCGGCGCGATAGAGACGGCTCTCGCGGTTTTTGCGCTGCGCGCAATACTCCGGAGCTGTGCTTGACGCGCGAATTTGCCGGCCGGCTGCCGATCGACGATGTTCTCCCAGAGCTTTGTAAATCACTCTGCACACAGGGAAATCTTGTTCTGGCGGCGCCGCCGGGCGCGGGCAAGACCACCCGTGTGCCGCTCGTCCTGCTTGATGCGGTCTGGCGCCGCGGCGGCAAGATAATCCTCCTTGAGCCTCGCAGGCTGGCTGCCCGCGCGGCCGCCTCCCGCATGGCGGACTCATTGGGGGAAACTGTTGGCGAGACAGTTGGCCTGCGCATGCGACTGGAATCCAAAATCTCGTCGAAGACATGCATAGAGGTCGTCACAGAAGGCGTGTTTGCGCGCATGATCCTGGACGATCCCGAACTCGGCGGCGTCGCCTGCGTGCTTTTCGATGAATTTCACGAGCGCTCACTCGACGCTGATCTTGGTCTTGCGCTGGCGCTGGATGCGCAAGGCGCGTTTCGCCCGGACTTGCGGTTGGTGGTGATGTCGGCGACCCTGGACGGCGCGCGGGTCGCCGGCTTGATGGGCGGCGGACCGCAAAAACACGAAGTCCGGGCGCCCTTGATCGAAAGCGCCGGCCACGCCTTCCCGGTTGAAACGATCTATATTGGGCGCGATCCAGCCCACCGTATGGAAGAGTGCGTCGCGCGTGCGATTTTGCGGGCGCTGGCGGAGCAGGAGGGATCAATTCTGGCGTTTCTGCCTGGACAGGCGGAGATCCGGCGCGTTGCTACATTACTCGCCGAACGGCGATTGCCTGCCACTGTCGAACTGACCCCGCTTTACGGGGCGCTCGAGCGCGCCGAGCAAGACCGGGCCATCGCTAAAACCGGTCCGGGTGTGCGCAAAATAGTGCTCGCCACCTCTATCGCTGAAACCTCGCTGACCATTGATGGCGTTCGCATCGTCATCGATTGCGGACTAGCCCGCGTGCCGGTGTTCGAGCCCGATCTCGGACTTACCCGGCTGGAAACCATGCGCGCCTCACGCGCCAATGTCGATCAAAGGCGGGGAAGAGCTGGCCGCACCGAGCCGGGCGTCTGCTATCGCCTATGGGAAGAAGCGGCGACCGCCTCACTGCCCGCTTTCGCGAGCCCGGAGATTTTCGCCGCCGATCTTTCCGGCCTGGTGCTTGATCTGGCATCCTGGGGCGTCAGCGATCCTACAAGCCTGGCCTTCCTCGATCCGCCGCCGCGCCCCGCCTGGGCGGAAGCGGTCGCGCTGACAAAGGAGCTGGGCGCGCTGAACGCAGTAGCCAGACTAACGCCCAGAGGCGAAGCGATTCGGGCTCTGCCCTTGCCGCCGCGATTGGCCTGTATGGTGATCGAGGCGGCGAATCACGAATGCGCCGGGCGGGCAGCGCAACTCGCCATGCTGCTCTCGGAACGCGGCCTCGGGGGAATCGACTTGGATCTGTCCACGCGGTTGGAGCGACTGCGCGGCGACGCCGGGCAGCGCGCGCGCGACGCCCGACGGCTCGCCGCAAACTGGGCGCGCCAGGCCGACGCAGCTCGCGAAGCTCCGGCGAAGGCGCCGCTATCCGACGGCGCAATGCTCGCGCTCGCTTTCCCTGACCGCATCGCCAAGGCGCGCGGCGGCGGCGATTTTTTAATGGTCAACGGCCGTGCTGCGAGTTTGCCGCCGGACCATCCATTATCGCGCGAAGCTTTCCTCGCCATCGCGGAAATCGCCGGCCGTGCGGGGCGGGCCCGCGTTCTGGCCGCCTGTGCGCTTACGCTCGAAGAGCTGGAGACGCAGGCTTCGGCGCGCATCGAAACCCGTGAAGAAACCCTGTTTGACCCGGTAAGCGCGTCGCTTCGTCGGCGGCGCTTTCGTCGACTTGGAGCAATCCGTCTCTCCGAACAAAATCTCTCGGTTGAACCGACTTTGGAAAACGCGCGGATATTGGCGCGCGCGGCAGCTTCGGCGGGAATTGATCGCCTGCCCTGGAGCAAAGCGCAGTCCCAAATGCGTGACCGCGTGATTTTTCTGCGTGGCGCCGAAGGAAACATCTGGCCCGACCTTACCGGTTCGGCGCTGGGGCCGAGCGCCGAAGAGTGGCTGGCGCCATTTATCATCGGTCGGACAAATCTGGCGGGCATAGGAGCAGAGGACCTCGATGCGGCCCTGACGACTCTCCTGCCCTACGAACTTGCGCGACGACTCGACATGGAAGCTCCGGCATTTTTCGATACGCCAGCCGGTTCGCGCGTCGCTTTGGATTATGCCGCTCCCAATGGGCCGCTTCTGTCAGTGCGCGTTCAAGAACTTTACGGCCTTGCGCAACATCCCACACTGGCGCGCGGACGGGCGCCGATAACCCTCGAACTGTTGTCGCCGGCGCACAGGCCGATACAGACAACGCGCGATCTTCCCGGTTTCTGGGCTGGGTCCTGGAACGAGGTGAGAAAGGAAATGAAGGGGCGTTATCCACGCCATTCGTGGCCGGATGATCCCGCTTTGGCCGCGCCGACCACTCGCGCCAGGTCACGCAGTTAGTTTCAGGTGACGAATACTGACGTTTGCTTGAGAGTTCTTAACACCACCGCAAACTTTAACGCTGTAAAATGCGCCGCATTAGTTTTCCGACCTGCGAGTGGCGCGCGCGTCGGCGACAAAACGGATATGCGCCAGGATTCGCCGATATGTTGAGCAGCACGCTTAAATACGGGGGCTTTGCGCTGGTTTTTTTCGTCGGAGCTGCGCAATTTGGGCAAAAGCTCACTCTCCTTTCGGCGACCCGCCGCCCCTCCCAAGCGGCGGCGATTACTCAGACGCCATCAAATTCCCCCAACCGCCCTGCTGCGCCCATCAATAGTCGGACGCCTTCGACGCTAGACGAATATCGCATCGCCGCGAATGACCAGGGACATTATGTAACCGACGCTTTCGTCAATGGTCAGCCGATCAAAGCTGTCGTCGACACCGGAGCCACATCGGTTGCTCTACGGCAGGAAGACGCGGAAGCGCTCGGAATTTTTCCAGCGCCTTCCGACTATACGATCTCGGTTCAGACGGCCAACGGCATAGCTCGCGCAGCCCCCGTGACGCTGCGCGAGGTGAACATCGGCTCCATCCAGCTTTTCGATGTTGAAGCGATCGTCGCGGAACGCGGGGCCTTAAGCGTCAACCTTCTTGGAATGACTTATCTGTCGCGCCTGTCGCGAGTCGAAATGGTCGCGGGATCGCTGCTGTTGCGCCGATAATATTATTCGCGAGATTGGGAAAAAGCGAGAATACGCGGTCGCCGCCCTCTTCGCGCTGCTCTCGGTTGCGACGCTACTGCGTTCCGCCCCAACCAGCCAAACAATTTGTGCCAGGCGTCGCGACGGTGGTGAGATCCTGGATGTGATTATAAAGAGGATAAAGCGTTGGCTGGGTTGGATTTGCAGGCGTGACATATTGATTACGCACAGGGGCATAGCTCGTACGCAATAGGGTCAACACGCCGTTGGAAGTCCACGGAATTGGAATGGCGGCGATCCCTAAAGGATAGCCATAGCTGACATCGACGACGATGACCGGACCCAGCGCGGGAGTTTGCGTGGGGTCGGTATAATTGGTCGGCATGCTGGTAGGGCTTATGGGAGAAACATTCTGCGCGAGAAGCGGATTCTGCGCGGGGCCGCACCCCAGTGAATTGCGTGCAGTTCCGCCCTGATAGGTGTGCGTCCAGTTGACATTGGCCTGATAAGTGGTGGGCGTGGGCTGCCATATATTGACTTCGCTGATGGTAATTTTGAGCGACGTTGTCGGCATGGGCGACAACAACACTGTGGCGGCCATGAAGATCTGCGTAAAGTCTGCGTCGGCGAGCGCGGCTTGCCCGTTTCCAACGCCGCCAGAAAGCTGCTGTCCCGCCAGATCCGCGATCACATGCGCTACAAGATCGACCCTTTGCGCTGCGCGCATGCCGCGCGAGAGATAAAACACCCCGAGATAAATGAGCAACATTAGAGGAAGAATGAAGGCGAACTCGACCGCCGCAATGCCTTTTTCGTCGGCTCCAAAAAAGCGGGTCTCGCAACGCTGGCTATCTGTTCGCCGCCTCATCCCCGACATGCTCACGGCTCCACCTTGAACGCATAAATCCCCATCAGCATGTTCACCATGGTTCCATTGGCGTTCGTCATCCCCGCGGTCGACGTCTGGATGGCCGAACCACCACCAAAGGCTCCACCGGTCAAGATACCGACTATGGGGTTCATCGGATAGATTATGCGCACTATGGCGATCTGCCCGGGCTGCGGCATGTTAAATACGGTATTTGGGTTGTAGGTGGCCGAATAAATGTTGTTCTGAGTATAGTTGGAGGCGGTGTTCCATGTGCTGCCCGCATCATCGATTTCGATTTGCAGATTGGCGCAACTGATCATCGAAGAAAGGTTTGGACACACGTAGCTGTTGAGGAAGGTCTGATAGGTTATTCCGCTGTTGGCGGAATTGGTCAGCACGCTGCGGCTTGCTTTTTCGGTGATTTCCTGAAGTTGCGCACTCTCGAAATAAATCAGTCCCGTCTCGAAAATCGCAGTGATCAACCCAAAAAACGGAACCGCGATCATCGCAAATTCAATCGTTGTGCTGCCACGGCGGTTGCGAAAAAACGATTTACCGGCGAGCCTTGCGCGCACGTTCGACAAACGCCAATACTGATTCCACTGCACGCGGTTCATTTTGGAGGTCCCTTGCCCAGCGATCAGGAGCCGCGCCCTGCTTCCACAAACGGCATTGCGCGACAAACCATACATCAGCGCCACTCGACACCTTCGAAAAGCTGAATGTTTGGGAACTATCCGGTTAATCGCAACGGCCCGCTCAATCGCCTTTCGCAGTTCCCTCCAACTATAATGACAAGCCCTGTTAGTGCTTGCCCACAGACAGGGTGCCATCGTGAAGTTTCACGGCCGAGATTACTTCGCCCATGTAGGCGTGATCGTCCCCAAGGTCGACGCTTGGCATGCAGTCGGGATTACAGGAATAGGACTCCCGGTGCGGGCCCCGCATGACGACGAGTTTATCGTTGGGGGGAACAACGGTTATCATCGATTTGCCAACCTGCGCGCCAGAGCCATCGAGCACAATGAGATTGGTCGTCCCGAAGCTTTTACCTGTGATGACCACCAGCTGATTGTTCTTTAGCATGGTCACATCGGCGATAAGCGGGTTGCCGATCACGAGCGTTTGTGCGCCTGCGGGGATCTTGACGACCCGTGCGTAGTCGAGGTCAACGAGAATGGCCCGTTCAGCCGCGCGGGTCGCAATACACGACCCGCAAAGGAATATGGCGCAGGCGAAGGCCAGACGTAGAAGCTCTCTGGAGCGCGACGGAATAACCTTCATTCGTCTCACCATGGAAAATTGCTGTTGGGCCAGGAAAAGGCGCCAATCTGGAATCGGAAGCCGCGAAGCAGCCATGACGCAGACTTTACGCAGCTAATGGTGAATCATTGCTAAAATTTGCGAAAGAATGTGCGCACAGGTCGCCTGCGCCTTCTTCAAACGAACCCATACGTACTATAGTACGCGGCTGGCTGGCGGGGCTCGCTTTTTTCTAAACTGGCCCTTCAAGATACATCAGTCGACACGTTTCTATGTAAAATCATACGCAATTTCGGTTATCGTAAATGAAATCTCTACCCAAATCCCTCGCAGGAATTACTTGATTGCAGCCAAGTATTTAGTCAGGAAATTGACACGACGGGGGTTGTGCAAACAGAGGCGTAGCGGTCCAATCGCGCCGCCAACCAGCCCTACTTTTCGGGGTAGACCCGACTTTCGAACAGTCAATCAACTCCTTTGTAAGAATCTTCCACTAACTTCAAAACTGTTCTGGCGACCAAGAGCACTTAGTCGAATGCGGAACAAGAGTGACAATGCACATCGGAGCACCATCATGAAGAATTTTTTCTCGCGTTTTGCCAAGGACGAATCGGGCGCCACCGCAATCGAATACGGCCTCATCGCCTCCTTGATTTCGATCGTGGCTATCGCCGCCTTCAAGAGCGTCGGCAGCGGTTTGCAAGTAGTCTTCAACCAGATCGCAACCAACCTGATCTGAAGAATTCTCCGACGATGGCCGGGTGGCTGTCGATTGGACAGAAGCGGTTCCGGGAGCGGAACCGCTTTTTTTTTGCAGTCGAAGCCGCGTCGATGCAAAGGACCCCTTGCTCGAGACGCCTATGTCGCCTGAAACCCCTGGAAACGAGCGAATTTGATTAAGAATCAATAAACCATTTGCGCACAGACTGCGCAACGTCGCCAAGCAGTGCTGATCTACCTTCGCCTGTCTACGACTTATAGGAACTCCAAATGCTCAACTCCGTGGCGCTAACTATCTTTCCCTTGGTGATGATCTTCGCTGCTTTGGCGGATCTTTTCACCATGACAATTCCCAACAGACTTTCGCTGGCGCTAATGGGCGCCTATTTTCTTATGGCGATATATTTGCGCCTTCCGATCGAAACCGTAGCGCTGCACGTGAGCTGCGGCGCCGCTATGCTGCTGCTGACCTTTGTAATGTTCCATTTCGGCTGGATTGGCGGCGGAGACGCCAAACTTGCCGCTGCGACATCGCTTTGGCTGGGATGGGGACTGCTCTTCGACTATGGGTTGATCGCTTCGATTGCCGGCGGCGTGCTGACTGTCATCGTCATAGCCCTGCAACGCCACGACCTGCCCGAAAAGATGCTGAAGCTGAAATTCCTCGCGCAGCTTTCACAGAAAAACGGCGGTGTTCCCTATGGGATTGCGCTGGCGCTCGCCGGTTTGGTCATTTATCCCGAAACTGGGGTATGGATGCGCCTTTCCGGTCTTTGATATTCAAGGGGCGGCGGCAGCCGCCCCAGTGTAATCGAAATGATTTTCTGTTTCACCATCTTGTGATTCATGTAATCGCGCAGCGCGTTACGCACTCCTTTGCACTAAAAGTCCTTTGCGCTCGCGTGATCGCGGCGCCGCCGATTACTGTCGCGGCAAGAATACCTCCGCGCTACATCCTCCACGTTTTGGCTGCGCCTTCAGAAACGCGCTCGCCGCAAACTTGCTTAACGCCAGAACGGCCCGTCAACGTCCGCTCGTCGTCTTTCTCAACCAACTGATTCGACGGCCGTTAATCAGCCTTCTGGATCGAGTCTCAATCACTAGTTAATTCATGTAGTTGCAATTTATAAGATCTGATTAACCCTAATTTGACGTTTATCTCGTTCAATTTGGCATGTCCTCGATTGGGCGAGGCGTTTGGAAGACCGAAAATGAACAAGGCACAGATCGTTGTTGGGGCCGTCGCCCTTGTCGCAGGCGGCGGCGCGTTCATCGTGATGAACAAGCAACAGGCGCCCATGCCGAAACTGCCGGCTATCATAGCGCCGATCGTAGCAACGACCGACCAATTGCTCGTGGCCAAGCGCGATCTGACGTACGGCACCTCCCTTACCGCCAACGACCTGACCTGGACCGAATGGCCCAAAGGCTCCTTGCCGAAAGGAGCCATTGTAAAAAGCGCCACGCCAAATGCGCCGGAAGAACTGAAGGACTCCTTTGTTCGCGCTCCCATCGCCAATGGCGAACCCATAAGGCGCGAACGCCTGGTCAAGGGCGCGACCCCGGGCATGATGTCGACCTTGCTGGGCTCGGGCAAGCGCGCGATCGCTATCGACGTATCGGCCAACACCACGGCTGGCGGCTTCATTCTGCCCAACGATCGGGTCGATATTTTCAAGCTTTATCGAGATCCGGAATTGACCAAGGAACGGGGCGCGGACGCGATGGCGACCGAACTTGTGGTGTCCAATGTTCGCGTTTTAGCGATGGGTCAAACAGTCGAGACGAAAAATGGTGAAGCCGTCGTGACAGGCGCAACATCCACGCTGGAACTTGATCCTCATCAGGCGGAGCTTGTTTTGCTTGCACAGCGAACCGGCTCTCTCTCCTTGGCGCTGCGTCCACTAGTTGACGCTCACCCAAAAGAAGACACGGCCGAAACTACGCCCGCGCAGGCCGATAGCGCGATGACAATCGTGCGTTACGGCGTGTCGACAAGTCTGCACGCAAAATGAACGCGAGAGCACGCAAGTCGACCATGCATTTCACAATCTACTCCAGCAACAGTCAGGGAGCGCCGCGCATGAGCCGCTTGAGACACAGAGTGATCGGCGCCGTGATGGCAGCCTCCGTCGGCGCGCCATATTTGCTGACGCCGGCGCTGGCGCAGCCGGCTTATCGGAACGATTCAGGTAAAGTTTCGCGCAGCGTCTCCATGGGCGTTGGCAAATCCATCGTCATCGATTTGCCTCGCGACGCGGCGGAAATCGTCGTTGGCAATCCGGCTATCGCCAACGCCGTCGTGCGCACCCCTCGCAAACTGTTCATCATGGCCGCCGGCCAAGGACAGACGACGGTGTTCGCGTTAGACAGCGAAGGTCGGCAATTCGCCAATTTTGAGATCAGCGTCGGCCGCGATGTCGGCGAGTTGGGTCCGCTGCTCAAGGCGGCGCTTCCGAAATCAGAAATCTCCGCTCGCACCGTTAACGAGACGATCATCCTCACGGGCTTTGTGAGTTCTCCCGGCGAGGCGCAGCGCGCGGTCGATATCGCCAAGGGCTTCGCCTCCCAGGTCGCCGCTGGAGGCGGCGCGGCAGGAATGGTGACCAGCATAGGCGCCGGGGGAGCGCCAATCATTAATGCGCTCCAGATTCGGGGCGAAGATCAAGTGATGCTGAAGGTCACCGTAGCCGAAGTTTCGCGCACCGTACTTAAGCAGCTCGGCGTTTCGACGGGCACCGGTGGCGAAGCCCTGTTGAAAGGCGCCTGGGGCACATTTACGAATAATAACCCTTTCGCCATCAATCCGACACTCACTGCAACGGCTGTCAGTGTGAATGGGCCAACCGGTTCCGGCACTTCCGCGACACTGCAAGCCTTCGAACGCTACAATGTGGCGCGGGTGCTCGCAGAGCCCTCGGTTTCCGCGGTTTCTGGCGAGATGGCGAAGGTTTTGGTCGGCGGCGAAATCGCGGTGCCGGCTCAGGGAAGTTGTATCACAGCGGGAACCGCCGGCGCCGCAGCAGTCTGTACGCCGGGCATCACTTTCAAGCCCTATGGCGTCTCGCTGTCGTTCACTCCTGTTGTCCAGGCGGAGGGGCGCATCCAGATCCATCTCACCACCGAGGTGACGGAAGTCGATCTGGCGAACACCTTCTCCTATCTCAATGTTTCTGTGCCGGGCTTTAAGACCCGCAAGAACGAAACGACAGTGGAGCTTCCTTCCGGCGGCTCGATGGCGACGGCCGGCTTGCTCACTCAGAACACCGGGCAGGCGATCAACGGCATTCCCGGCCTCATCAATCTGCCTGTGCTCGGCGCTCTTTTCCGCTCGCGAGATTACCAGCGCCAGGAGACCGAGCTGCTGATCATTGTCACGCCTTATATCGTGAAGCCCGTTTCCTCGCACGAGGTCGTTCGTCCCGATGATGGCTTTAACGACGCCAGCGACCCGCAAGCCTGGTTGCTGGGTCGAGTCAACCGCATCTATGCGACGCGCAATAACCCAGAGCTCAACAAGAATTACAAAGGCCGTATCGGCTTCATTCACGACTAAGACTTAAGGCCGAGAGGATGGCGCACATGTCGGAACACTTCAAAGCCGCTTCAGGAGGCGTCGGCGTCGACGCCGAAAATCGGTGGCGCACTTCGCGGATTGCGGCGAGAGCCCTTTCGCTTGCTTTACTTCTTCCTTTGGGAGCCTGCGGACTGAACAAGGTGTCAGGTCCGCCGGAAGTCGCATATGACTATCGCGATCGCCACCCTGTCGTATTAGCGGAAGCGGAGCATACTATCGACGTGTTCCCGCCGCCTTTGGGGCGTCGTTTAGATACAGAGTCCTATGCTCGCATTCGCGATTTTGTTGCGCGTTACCGAACATTGGGCCGCGGACAGATCACGGTTCTGGCGCCCTTGGGCGGCAACCAGGGGACCGGACGCAATGGTCTTGATGAAGTCCGCCACGCCCTCGCCGTCGCGGGCGCGGAGCGCTCGATTTTTGTAGGAACCTACCCCGTTGTAGATCCTTCGCTCGCTGCGCCGTTTCGGCTTTCTTTCGTCGGCATAAAGGCGAAAGTGAAAGGAAACTGCGGCGAATGGCCCGACGACCTCGCTTCCGGAGCCTCTCTGGAAGGATGGCAGAACAAGACCTATTGGAATTTCGGTTGCGCCAATCAGACAACAATGGCGGCGCAAATTGCCGATCCTCGCGATCTGGCGACGCCGCGGGGCGAAACGCCGATCGATATCGAAACCCGCATGCGCGCGATCAGCGATGTTCGCAAGGGCTCTGATCCCAGCACAAAATGGGCGACCAAAGCTGGCTCCATCAGTGACGTAGGAGGAAATTGATGACGGACGCCATCACCGAACACACTGGCGCGCCGGCTGAAGTCGCAGTCCAGATCGCACAGGTTCCAAGAATATCGATTCAAGCATTCTGCGAAACGCAGGATGTGGCCGAGGTTATCGAGAGCGCGTCTGGCGATCGGCGGATGTCAAAAGCGCATGTGAAAGTCCACATGGGCGGCGTTATCGCAGCGATCGAAGCCTTTCGATCGGCTCCTACGCCGAATCTCATCGTCATCGAATCAACGACCGAACGTACGCAGCTGATCGCCCATCTCGAGATGCTTGCGGAATTTTGCGATGCCGGGACCAAGGTCGTTGTCATCGGTCATGAAAATGACATCGCGTTGTACCGCGCCCTTACGGCGCGCGGCGTCAGCGACTACCTTGTGGCGCCCCTGCAGATACTGGGCTTTATCCAGCATGTGTCGCATCTGTACAACGGCTCCGACGCAGAAAGCCTGGGCCGTATAATCGCAGTGGTTGGCGCCAAGGGCGGAGTTGGATCCTCCAACATCTCCCACAATCTGGCTTGGTCGATTTCTCGTGTTCTCGAATACCAAACAGTCATCGCCGATCTTGATCTTGCCTTTGGCACGGCCGGGTTGGACTTCAACCAGGATCCTCCCCAGGGCATCGCCGAAGCGGTGTTCTCGCCCGAGCGCGTTGACGCCAATCTTGTTGATCGACTGCTCTCGAAATGCAGCGAAACGTTGAGTTTGTTGGCGGCTCCGGCGACGGTGGATCGCCTTTGCGATCTGCCCGAAGGCGCGTTCGACCCCCTGTTGGACGTCTTGCGCTCGACGACTCCCTGCACGGTGCTCGACTTGCCGCATACCTGGACTGCATGGACTCGCCATCTTTTGATTAGCGCAGACGAGCTGGTGATTGTCGCCACCCCGGATCTGGCCAATCTACGTAACGCCAAGACTTTATACGACGCCGTGAGAGCCGCGCGCCCCAATGATCGCGCGCCAAAACTGGTTCTCAACAATGTGGGCGTGCCGAAGCGCCCCGAAATTTCGGTTGCCGAATTCGCGAAAGCGATCGAGGTCACGCCAGTCGCGATCATCCCCTTCGAGCCGAAGCTCTTCGGCACGGCGGCGAACAATGGACAAATGCTCGCGGAAATCGAACCAGGCTCAAAAATAGTCGAATCTTTCGATAGTCTCGCACGTCTCGTTATGGGACGCGCAGATGTGCGCAAGACCAAAAAGAGCCTGCTAGGACCGTTGCTGGAACGCTTTTCGCGCAAGAAGGCTAGCTGACGACCTGTTGGCGCGTTCGAAAAAACCAAGGATAGACGGCAATGTTCGGAAAGCGTTCAGATGTTGGCGACAAAGGAGCGGCGCGGGCCCAGAAAGCGCAGCCCGCCCCCAGCTCTGCTCCCAAGGCGCAGCCGGCCGTTCCGGCGCAACATTCGCAAATGACGCAGTCGATGCCTGTCGTCTTGCCGACCGAGACCAAAAAGTCGGAAGAATACTATATCACGAAAAGCGTTATCTTCGGCGCGCTGATTGAAGCGATCGACCTCGCGCAACTGTCCAAACTCGACCCCGAGAATGCGCGCGAGGAAATTCGCGACATCGTGAACGAGATTATCTCGATCAAGAATGTCGTGATGTCGATTTCCGAACAGGAAGAACTGCTCGACGACATTTGTAACGACGTGCTCGGCTATGGCCCACTGGAGCCCCTGCTCGCGCGAGACGACATCGCTGACATCATGGTCAACGGAGCGCTCAAGACCTACATCGAAGTCGGCGGCAAGATTCAGCTCACCAACATCCGTTTTCGTGACAATTCGCAACTGATGAACATCTGTCAACGTATCGTCAGTCAAGTCGGCCGCCGCGTCGACGACTCGTCTCCGATCTGCGACGCTCGTCTTCTCGACGGGTCACGCGTCAACGTCATCGCGCCGCCCTTGGCCATTGATGGCCCCGCACTTACAATTCGTAAGTTCAAAAAGGACAAACTGACGCTTGATCAGCTTATGCGCTTTGGAGCGATTTCTCCCGAAGGCGCCGAAGTGCTCAAGATTATCGGCCGAGTCCGTTGTAACGTGCTGATCTCCGGAGGAACGGGTTCCGGCAAAACCACCCTGCTCAATTGCTTGACAAACTACATCGAGCACGATGAACGCGTCATCACCTGCGAAGACGCGGCTGAGTTGCAGCTGCAGCAGGATCACGTGGTCCGGCTCGAAACGCGCCCCCCCAATCTTGAAGGGCAGGGAGCCGTCACGATGCGTGAATTGGTCAAAAACTGCCTGCGTATGCGACCGGAGCGGATCATCGTCGGCGAAGTCCGCGGACCTGAGGCTTTCGATCTTCTGCAAGCCATGAATACAGGTCACGACGGTTCAATGGGCACTTTGCACGCCAACTCCCCGCGCGAGGCTTTGGGCCGTCTGGAGTCCATGATTACAATGGGCGGCTTTTCGCTGCCGTCAAAAACAATTCGCGACATGATCGTGTCGTCGATCGACGTGATTATCCAGGCTGCTCGCCTTCGCGACGGATCTCGTCGCATCACTCATATCACCGAGGTGCTGGGCACCGAAGGCGATGTCGTGACCATGCAGGATCTGTTTATCTACGAAATCCTCGGCGAAGACGCCAATGGTAAAATCGTGGGGCGCCATCGGTCCACGGGTATTGGTCGACCCCGCTTTTGGGAACGTGCAAGATACTACGGAGACGAGGAGCGTCTTGCGGCTGCTCTCGACGCATCGGTCGTTCACGACGCGGACTGAAGATCACAGGCGTCGCTCAGCTTATGGCGAAGCGATCTGCAACCTGGTTGAAGCGACCCACTGGAAACACGCGTTGGAGGCGTTCACATGGATCAACAAGCCGCGCTTATCGCAGCATTGATAGCTATCGCGGCGGCAGCCCTGATGTATGTTGTCGCTTATCCGTTTCTTTCCGGCGACGCAAAGGGAAAGAAACGCGCGGCGGCGCTCATGTCTTCGAGCAAGGACACAGCTGGAGTCAACAGGGCTAACGACCCCGCCAAACGCCGCAAGGCGATCGCCGAGTCGCTGAAAGAATTTGAGTCTCAGACCAAAAAAAAGAAAGTCACGCTTGAGCAACGTATCGCCCAAGCCGGCTTAACCTGGACTAAATCAGGTTACTTAATCGGCTCTGCTGTCTGTGGTTTCGCTTTGGCGATGGCGCTGCTTATCGTCAATGGCAACCTCTTCGTCACGATAGGGGCCGGCTTTATCGGAATGCTCGGGTTTCCAGCCTGGGTTCTGTCTTTCATGCGAAAGCGACGCATCAGAAAATTCATCGATGAATTCCCCGGCGCCATCGACGTTATCATCCGCGGCATTCGTGCGGGTCTGCCTGTCGTAGATTGCTTTCGGGTCATCGCCGGCGAATCGCAGGAACCCGTGCGCAGCGAATTTCGTCAGATCGTCGAGGCGCAGACCATTGGCCTCAGCATCGGCGAGGCGACCGAACGCCTTGTCGACCGCATGCCCATCGCGGAAGCGTCCTTCTTTTCGATCGTCGTCAACATCTCGCAAAAATCGGGCGGTAACTTGTCAGAGTCGCTCGGCAATCTTTCGGCTGTTCTCAGAGACCGCAAGAAGATGAAGGGAAAGATCCAGGCAATGTCCTCGGAAGCGAAGGCCTCTGCTGGCATCATCGGAAGTCTGCCTTTCGTCGTGGGCGGCGCCGTTTATTTTCTGCAGCCCGCGTACATCATGCTGCTCTTCACCACGAACGGCGGCAAAATCACGGTCGCGGTCAGTCTGATTTGGATGTCGATTGGCATCATGATCATGCGCAAGATGATCGATTTCGATATTTAGCAGAGGGCGCGCAGCGACCTTCTTGGGACTTCGGCTCTGCGTCGAGAGAGTGGTAGAATGATTAAGCAAATTGTCGACATGGGCAGCGATCCACAGCTGGTTTCGAGTCTGCTGGTCGCACTATTCGTTTGTGCGACATTCTACACGATCGTAACGCCCTTTTTCGTTACGGACGTATTGGCGAAGCGCATGAAATCAGTCGCCAGCGAACGCGAAACCATCCGCGCGCGAGAAAGAGCGCTGGCCAAGACAAATGGTTCCGGGCTACGCCACCAGCAAAAGCACTATATGAAGAATGTCGTGGAGAGATTTTCGCTGTCGCGATGGCTCGCGACAGATGGCGCGAAAATGAAGCTCGCCAGCGCGGGTTATCGCGGCCCGCAAGCAGAAACAGCTTTCCTCTTTTTCCGCCTCGTCACGCCCATCGGCTGCATTGTTGCCTCCATCTTTTATCTGGGGTTCATCGACGATTTCGGCCTAAGCATGCCGGCTCAAGCGGCGGTTGCAGTCGCCGCGCTTTATGTTGGCATCAAGTTGCCGGAAGTTTTTCTCTCCAACACTATCTCCAAGCGCCAGGCGTCGATGAAACGCGCCTTTCCAGACGCACTCGATCTGCTGTTGATTTGCGTCGAATCCGGCATGTCGATCGAACACGCTTTCCGCAAGGTGGGGCAGGAAATCGGGGTGCAATCAATTCCACTGGCGGAGGAGTTCGCGGTGGCCACGGCTGAGCTGGCTTATTTGCCAGACCGGCGCGCCGCCTATCAAAACTTCGCCTCCCGAACCGGTCTTGAGGGCGTCAAACAAATCAGCACCGTTCTCATTCAGGCCGAAAAATACGGCACGCCGCTGGGTCAAGCGCTGCGCACGACGGCGCAGGAAAGTCGCGACAATCGCATGATCGAAGCAGAAAAGCTGGCGGCGGCGCTGCCGCCCAAGCTCACGGTGCCCATGATCTTGTTCTTCCTCCCTGTGCTTATCGTGGTTGTTATGGCTCCCGCCATCATGCAGGTCATGGACGCAGGATTCTAGGGAAAAGCAGCCCCGTTGCCGACGCTGGCGCTATGACCTATGATTTTTCCGGTGGAGAGAGCGCTTCAAAGCGCCTGTCGCTGGAAAAATCTTCGAAACGAAAGTCGGGTAGCGTAATTGGCCGAGTCAATATGGCGAAAAGACCTCACAACCGAGTCCATCACCCAAGCACTGGGCGGAGTTTGGTCCTGGTATCTCGCACAAGCCAGAGCGGCGCTGTCGCCTTCAACGCTGGCATGGCTGTTGGATCGAGGCGAACGTAAGCTTGTCATTAAGGCGCATGCGAACGGCGTTGTCGTCGACGCGGGGACCGACGAAGCAGCGTCATCAGCCCGCGACATCTTGGCGCGTCTCGCCGAGGGCAACCAGTCCGTCAAGGTAATCCTCGAACTGCCTCGCGATAAATTTTTTGTTCGCTCCTTCGAAGCGCCCGCCGCGGCCCGCGCTTCCCTCCCTCAGTCGCTGCCGAAGGAAATTGAGCGCAAGACGCTTTTCAAGCTGGATGACATTCACTTCGGCCATGTGATCGCCAAAAGCCCGGGGCATCCGGATAAACTCCGCGTCACGCAATGGATATTGCGGCGCGACATTGCGCAGGCGATCGCGGAACAGGCGGGGTTAACGCTTGCTGAGATTGACCTGGTGCGCCCCGAACCCGGCAGCGACGGGTCCAACGAACTGCCGCAGATCTCTCTGAAGCGTGACGCTCAAGCCTCGAATTGGTTTCGAAGGACGCTTATCGCCATGGGCGCTGCGGGATTCGTCCTGCTTCTTGCGGGATTTGGCGTGCGGGCGTGGCGCGTGGATCAGATCGGCGCGCGGCTTGACGAAGAAATTGCGGCGTCCGAGCAACGAGCAGGCGTAGTCAAACTCATGGCTAATCAGGCTACCGCGGAAGGCGCTCTTTTATCTGGCCTTCGACGAGAACGCGACACCACCCCCTCCCTATCCGACCTCATCGAAGAGACAGCGCGCATTTTGCCCAACTCGGCTTACTTGACCGAGTGGCGGTTGTCCGAGCCAAAGCCTGGCGAACGCAGCGTTGATCTTGTCGGATTGGCCGATTCAGCCGCTGATCTGCCGGCGCTGTTCGATAAATCGCCGATGTTTATGAACACGGCGCTGACCGCCGCGATTATGCCCGACTTGCAGGAGAAACGAGAACGCTTCTCTATTCAGATGCGCGTGCGCGCAAAAACTCCCGCGGGCCACAAATGAAGTATAAAATTCGGTGGCCGGAGGCCGAGACATGGCGTAACCGCCTACCCTTTCTCGGCGTGAATCTGGCAGTTCTCACCATTTTTCTGTTTGGCGTCGTGGCGCCTCTCTCCAGATTTTTTATGGAAGGGGAGGAAAGTCTCGCTGACCGGCGAGCAACATTAGCGCGTTACGAGGCGGTGGCGGGACAGGAAGGCGCAGTGCGCGAATACGTCCGTCAGGTAAAAGAAATCAATACGCATGGCGACCTGCTGGAAGGGTCCACGGCAGGCGTCATCGCCGCAGCGCTGCAATCGCGGTTGAAGGTTATGGCGGAGACAGCCGGGGTTACGGTCCGTTCGATTCAGGCTTTGCCGCCCAAAACGCTGGGAGCGTCTGGCCTGGCCTTATCGAGTCCGGTCGCCGGCGGCGGAGCTCAAGGCGGCAATGGCGCCGCCCATCCGTCTTCGCCTCAACTTGTGGGCGCGCGCGTTGAGGTCGCTGGAACGCCAGAGGCGATTCACAATTTCACGCGTGCTATAAAGTCAGGTCCGCCTTTGCTGCTCACCACGGCAGCGATGTTGAGCCAGCCATTCATGATGTGGCGCCCACAGGGCGAAGAGCAGGCTCCGCCTGAAATTTCTGCGCAGTTTGAGGTGTATGGCGGCGCCTTGGCGAAAGACCAGCCATGAGCCGGTCCGGGCGGCTGCCTTCCCTGCTGCATGGGATACGCCTTTCGCCCATGATGGCGGGGGCTTTGATCGCGCTTTCGTTGTTTAATTTAATGGGTGTTCTGGTTCTTGGCCTAGCCTTCTTTCCTCTGGAGAAAGCCGACCCTGACATTCGCGCCGATTGGCGCCCCCCGACGCTCACGCAATATCAAGCCTTGGCTTCGAAGCCCGAGAATTCCGACGTGCAAACTCTAACGCGTCCAATCTTCTCCAAAACGCGCAAGCCTTTCTTAGCAAAGGACAAAAAATCATTGTCGGCCGGTCCCGCGGCGGCGCCTGTCGCGCTATCCACCGGACTCACGCTCTCGGCAGTGGCCACATTCCACAAAGGCCGACGCGCTTTTGTGGTTTCAGCGGCGACGCCCAAGGGGAGATGGTACGCAGTCGGCGAAGATATCGACGGCTGGAACGTTGCGCAGGTGCAGAATTTGGAAGTAACTTTGCGCAGTGGCGAGAAAACAGTTCGTCTGACGCTTTACCCCGAGCCACAGAAATAACTAATTTTAAGTATGGTTAACAGCTTAACGTAATCTGGACATGGACCGGACAATCCGCCATTAATCCGGTTAGCCACGTCTTGGCCTCAGTTTAGAGTAAAGCCCCTTGAGTTCTCGCATCTTCAATCTGCTCGTTGGCGTTTGTTGCACTGTTTTTATTGGCGGTTGTGATACTGCCCGCGAACCCGTGATTGGCGAATGGGAATCCGCTCCTCTTTCAGATGCGCCGCGCGTGAAGTCGTCAAAAAGCGGCAACGCTGAGGGTTTTTCCGTAATGTCCGCTGGTCACGGGGGGCCGGCGCAGATCATCCACGGAACGGGACGCCTGGTGGGATCAGGCGGAGGCAAGGGCGGGCGCAATCGCTCACCGGAAAATCCGGAAGACGGCGTGACGCTCAACATGGTCAACCTGCCGATCGCGCAGGGAGCGAAGATCATGCTCGGCGACATCATGGGCGTCGATTACGTGGTGGACCCCAAGCTCGAAGGCGCCGTCACCGTCCATACGGTTCGCCCCTTGACCAAAGCGGCGGCGATGGCGTTGTTCCAGTCCGCCCTGCACTCCTCCGGCGCGGCGTTGATTGAAGCCGGCGGATTATACAGAATTGTGCCGGCTGATCAGGCGGCGAACGCCGGTGGAGACATCGTCGTCAGTCAAGGTCGCGGCGCGGGCGAAACGGAACGCCTCGGCGGCGGAGCGGAGGTGGTCCAGCTTCGTTATGTTTCCGCCGTCGAGATGAAGCGTCTTCTGGAGCCCATTTCACCTCATGGCGCAATCGTGGCCGCGGACAGCGGACGCAACGCCCTCACCCTTTCCGGCTCCCCGCAGGACATCGCCAACGTCAGGGACGCTATCGCCGCTTTCGACATCGACACGATGCGGGGCATGTCCTTCGCGCTGGTGCCGGTGACCAGCTCCGATCCAGATGCGATGGCCGAAGATTTGCGCAACGTGTTCGGCGCCGAGAAAGAAGGCCCGATGGGCGGCATGATCCGCTTTATCGGCAACAAACGCCTCTCGGCGATTCTGGCGATCTCTCCGCAGGCAAAATATCTGGACCGCGCTCGGGCGTGGATCCGTCGTCTCGACGCGCGTGCGCAAGGCAATGAGAAGCAATTCTTCAGCTATCGCGTCCAGAACCGGCCCGCCAAGGAATTGCTGCAGATTATCGCGTCCATGTTCGCGAGTTCGGGTTCGGGACGAGGCAATAATGTCGCGCCGCGTTTCGGCCAGGCGGCGCTTTCCTCGGACAGTTCCTCCTCATCGAACGCCGGCGGCATACCCATCGGGGGAGCTGGTGGGGGCCTCGGATCCAGCGGAGGCCCTGGATCATCTGGGGGGATTGGCGGAAGTGGCGGGCTTGGGGGAGGCGGACTGGGCGGTGGAGGCGGACTCGGCGGTGGTGGCGGACTTGGCGGAGGCGGCGGACTGGGTGGTGGAGGCGGGCTGGGCGGAGGTGGCGGCTTAGGCTCAAGCGGCGGCTCCATGAGTTCAGGCGGCGCCTTCGGCGCCAATAACACGCAGGGCGCCAATGGCTCCTCGGCCGCCCAGGCCGTGTCCGTTGCGGACGACCGCTTCAAGCTGGCGGTGGATGACGCCAAGAACGCGCTGGTAATCATGGCGACGCCAGATGACTACAAGCGCTTGCTGCATGTCGTGCAAGCGCTGGATGTCCAGCCCAATCAAGTGTTCATCGAGGCTACCATCGCCGAGGTGACGCTAAACGACCAACTGAATTTCGGCGTAAATTGGTATTTTCAGCACAGGACCAGCAATATCGGTCTTTCCAACAGCTCATCGACGCCAATTACGCCGAGCGACAGCTACGGGAACAATGTCTTGGGCGCGGGCCTATCCAGCGCCTTCCCCGGTTTCTCTTACGCGCTGCGCGGCGCGAGTGCGATGGTGACGCTAAATGCGCTCAACCAGATCACCAAGGTGAATGTGCTGTCGACGCCCTCTCTTACTGTGCTCGACAATCGTCAGGCGCAGTTGCAGGTCGGCGACCAGGTATCGGTCACGACCTTTACCGCGTCGTCGATAAACACCAATGGCGCTTACTTCAACGGCGCTCAATATGTCTCGACTGGCGTCATTTTGTCGATCACGCCGCACATCAGCGAGAGCGGCAGTCTCATGCTGGAGCTGGAGCAGGAAGTCTCCAATGTCGATCCAAACACTCCTGCCGGCGCACAGAATCCGAATATTCAGCAGCGCCGGATCAAGACTCAGGTGATAGTCGCCGACGGAGAGTCGCTGATGCTCGGCGGTCTAATCCAGAACCAGCGCAGCCTCGACAATACACAGGTGCCGGTCATCGGCGACGTGCCAGTGGTCGGCGCATTGTTCAAGCAAAAGTCTGATGCCATTCAAAAGAGCGAACTATTGATCATGATCACCCCGCATGTCGTGCATACGTCGAATGACGCGCGCGAGATCACAGCGGAATATCGACGCAAGCTGTTCCAGATCACCCAGGGCGCGACCGCCCGTCCACACTCGATGGAACAGACCACCAGACGAATATTGCTGGATCCTCAATAGGCGTCGACGTCGTTTAACGCCAAGGCGCGAAACTTCTAGACTGATATGGAAAAAAGGCGCTTCCCGCATTGGAAAGCGCCTGCCGTCCGACTTGAGAACCGCCGCTTAACGAGCCGGCGCGTCCCGGTTGCGCGTGACGGCGACGCGACCGCCCTCGTGCCCTTCCGGCCCTACCGATCCGATGTCATAAGGCCCGTTTTGTCCGGGCGCGCGATAAATATAGGGATGACCCCAGGGATCCTTGGGAAGGCTGTTCGACTTGAGATAGGGGCCATTCCAGGCGCTCGCGTCATGCGGCCTCTGCATCAGCGCCCCCAGACCTTCCTCGGTGGAAGGATAACGACCAGTATCGAGATAAAACAGATCGAGCGAGCTGGCGATGTTCTCGATCTGGATTTGCGCGGTCTTGACCTTGGCGTCGGAAAGATAATTCAGCACCCTGGGTCCAACCAGTCCAACGATCAAACCGATGATCGCCAGCACAACCAACATCTCGATCAGCGTGAAGCCGCTTTGCGCGCGCGCGCCTAGTTGCGCTAGTCGCGCGCGTCGTATGCGCGCCGCATTTGTCAAAATCGCCTGTTTCATGCTGTTCGATCCCGCCGTCGCGTTGAGATGCGCATATCCGCGCTGTGTGAGACGTTAGGCATTATGTTATGAAATTAAGCTCCGTTCAATCTTCGTCGACATTTGGCGCAACCTCATGGCGCAAAACATGGGGACGCCCGTCATATGGATGTCGTAAACAGCGTTTTGTGACGCACAGCAGGAGATCGGCGGCGGTGTGTTTGCTCTCATCAACCCCTTCGCAAAAGCGGCGACGCCAAAGGCTGGGAGAATTGCTTTTGCTGGGGTTGCGCGCGCGCGGCGAAGGAGCCGCCCTCGCGCATGTATTATGGCTATTTATCGCGGGACTCGCTGTTCTGCTTGCGCGGGCGCCGCAATATGAGTGGCTGCTCGCGCCAGCTCTGGCGCTGTTTGCCTGTTTGGTCGCTACGGCCTTGTTCGACGCGATTTATCTCATTGTGCCCGATCGGCAGCTAATCGTCATGCTCGCCTGCGGCGCGCCTTTTCTGGCGCGGCTCGATGCACCGGATATCGCGGCTCATGTCGCAGCTGCGGCAGGCGCATGGGTTTTTCTGCGCGCGTTCGCGTTCGCCTACGAACGCTGGCGCGGGCGTCCGGGGCTCGGGGCCGGCGACGCGAAGCTGTTTGGCGTCGCAGGCCTGTGGCTCGGACCGGCCGGATTGCCCTCCTGCCTGATCGCCGCCGTTGTTTCAGCTTTGATATCGGTCGCCATTGAACGAAACGCTGGAGCGCCGTCAGTTGAGGAGCATGTGCTGCCTTTTGGCCCTCACCTGGCCCTCGGCCTCTGGCTCGTTTTTATACTGGGTCCGCTCGAATGGTTTTGAGCGCTGCTGTTTGCGAGCTTCCGCAACAAAAGCCATATCCCGGGTCGAGTCCATGGAACAGCTGCAGAAGCTTGTCCGCGAGAAGGCTTGCCAGCTGCAAGTCGATATGGCGCTCCTGCACCCTGCCCACATGACAAACTGACTCATTTGCGCAACATTGCCCTCCCCATGCGCCCCTCCATTCTAGATCCACTGTTCGGCCGCGCCGAGGCCTTGCCAGGCATAGGTCCAAAGACTGCAAAATTGCTGGATCGGCTGCTCGCCAAGACCGGCGAACAGGCGCGACTGGTCGATCTGCTGTTTCACGCGCCGCTCAATGTCGTCGACCGCCGGGCGCGCCCAACCCTCGCCGAAGCCCCGCTCGACACGATGGTGTTGCTGAAGGTCCGCGTCGCGGAGCATCGCCGTCCGCAGGGGCGATACGCCAAGGGGCCGTTTAAAGTTCTGGTCGAGGACGACACTGGCGACGCAGAGCTGGTTTTTTTTCTCGCCAATCCCGATTGGATCGAGCGCAGCCTTCCTCTTGGCGCGACGCGATGGGTGTCCGGCAAGCTCGAACTCTATGACGGACGCCGTCAGATCGTGCATCCTGACCGCGTGCTGGATGAAGCCGGAGTCGCCAGGCTGCCGCCAGTGGAAGCCGCCTACGGGCTGACGGAAGGATTGCAGCAACGCTTTGTGCAAAAGGCGGTGGATGGCGCGCTGGAGCGGCTGCCTGAATTGCCGGAATGGCAGAACGCCTCCGTTCTTGCGGTCAACAAGCTTGGCGGCTTCGAAGAGGCGCTGCGCCGGATACACCATCCACAGGAGCCCGCTGACATCACGCTCGCCAGTCTTGCGCGACAGCGTCTCGCGCTCGACGAATTTTTGGCGCAGCAGCTCGCCCTGCGGATGATGCGCGCAAAACTGCGCCGCGCGTCAGGACGCCAACACATGAG
Source organism: uncultured Alphaproteobacteria bacterium (assembly GCA_963724845.1). Lineage (GTDB taxonomy): Bacteria > Pseudomonadota > Alphaproteobacteria > Rhizobiales > Beijerinckiaceae > Methylocystis. The sequence continues at coordinate 414,839 of CAVRWF010000012.1, read as the reverse complement.
CGAGGGGCGCTTTGCGAGAGCGATAGAAGACTCCCTGCCCTTTGCGCTGACAGGAGCGCAAAAGCGCACTCTCGCCGAGATTCGTGCCGACCTTTCTTCAAATCAGCGCATGCTGCGGCTGGTGCAGGGAGATGTCGGCTCTGGCAAGACGATCGTCGCCGCGCTCGCCATGGCTCATGTGGTCGAATCCGGTCGGCAGGCCGCATTGATGGCGCCGACTGAAATTCTCGCGCGACAGCATTTCGAACGGCTGGAGCCGCTGTTTGCCGTCGTGGGCCTGCGCGCGGTGTTGCTTACGGGACGAGCCAAACCTTCGGAACGCGCCGCCTTGCGAACTCTCATCGGCGAGGGCGAGGCGCAAATCATCATCGGCACACACGCGCTGATCACCAGCGATCTCGCCTTCCACGATCTTGGACTTGCAGTCGTCGACGAGCAGCACCGCTTTGGCGTCGCGCAACGACTGGCGCTCGGCGCCAAGGGTGACGCGGCGGACGTACTGGTGATGACCGCGACGCCAATACCACGCTCGCTGGCGCTGACTTATTTTGGCGACATGGACAGCTCCGTCCTCGATGAAAAGCCGCCCGGCCGCACACCAATCAAGACGCGCGCTTTGCCGCAATCGCGCATCGGCGAGGTGGTGGACGGCTTGGAACGCGCGCTCCGCCAAGGCGCACGCGCGTACTGGGTTTGTCCGCTGGTAGAGGAAAACGAAGATCTCGATCTTGCGGCCGCACAAGATCGTTTTGATGATCTGCAACGCATCTTCGGACCTCGCGTCGGTCTCGTGCATGGAAAAATGAAAGGCGCCGAGAAGGACGCCGCAATGGAAGCGTTTCAAACAGGCAAAACGCAAATTCTCGTCGCCACCACCGTAATCGAAGTGGGCGTCGACGTGCCCGAAGCGACCATCATGGTCATCGAGCATGCTGAACGTTTCGGTCTCGCACAACTCCACCAGTTGCGTGGACGTGTCGGGCGTGGAGGCGCGAAGTCTTCCTGCTTGCTGCTCTACAAAGGTCCGCTCGGCGAAACCGCGGGCGCAAGGCTGACAACTCTGCGCCAGACAGAAGATGGCTTCCGCATAGCCGAGGAAGATTTGCGTCTGCGCGGCGAGGGAGAAATTCTCGGCGTGCGTCAGGCCGGACTGCCGGGCTTTCGGCTCGCCGATATCGTGGCGCATGCACGGCTGCTGGCGATCGCGCGCGACGACGCGGAACTGATCCTCCGCAAAGACCCGGATCTAACAAGCGAGCGGGGACAAGCGCTCCGCGTGCTGCTCTATCTTTTTGAGCGAAACGAGGCAGTGCGATTGTTGAGAGCGGGCTAAGCAGAGTCTTGCTGCATCTGCCTTGATGGACCGATTGGAAGAACGTGTTTTCGCTATGGCCAGCGCCCAGAATGGCGCAATTCTCTATCATCAAAGGCAGGCATAAAAGGCCTGAAAGGAAGCGGACCATGAAAAAGAGTCTGGTTGGATTATTGAGCGCGGTTATGGCGACGTCGGTCGCTAGCGTCGCCTCCGCGTGCTCCCGCGCGACATGGCTGGGCGCTGACGGAACGGTGGTGACCGGCCGGTCGATGGATTGGCCCTATCCGTTTAACGCCCGCTTCTATGTTTTTCCAAGAGAGACAGGGAACGACGGAGCCGGGGGCAAAAATTCCTTGCATTGGAAAAGCAAGTTCGGAACGGTCGTCGTCGCAGGAACGTCAGACCCAAGCGGACCCGTCGATGCAACGTTTGACGGCATGAACGAAAAAGGCCTCGCGGCGAACCTACTTTATCTCGGCGAAGCCGATTTCGGCCCTGAACCGGAAGGCGACAAACCGCGTCTGTCTTTCGCCGCCTGGATTCAATATGTGCTTTCAAGTTACGCGACTGTCGCTGAAGCGGTCACGGCATTGCAGGGGGAGTCGGTCTACATCGTTCCCATAAACTTCGGCCCCGGCAAAAAAGCTGCGCCGACGGTTCATCTGTCGCTTTCCGACGCCTCGGGGGATTCAGCAGTCATCGAATACATCAAGGGCAAGCCGGTCATCCATCATGGGCGCGAATATCAGGTGATGACCAACAGTCCGGCCTATGACGAGCAGCTTACATTGAATAACTACTGGAAAAGACTGGACGGCGACAAGGTGCTTCCAGGCTCCCGTCAATCGGAGGATCGCTTTGTCCGCGCCTCATATTATCTGGGTCATTTGCCGCAAACCAAAGACGAACGTCAGGCCGTGGCGGGCGTATTCAGCGTGATACGGAATGTTTCGGTGCCTTGGGGCGAGGTCGATTCCGAGCATCCGAACGTCGCGCCCACTTATTGGCGAACCGTGCTCGACCAAACCCACCTGGTTTATTATTTTGAATCGACGCTCAGCCCTAATATCGTCTGGGTCGATTTGAAGAAGATCAATTTCTCTCCAACTTCCGGGCTTCGTACTGTCGCCGTCGAGGGAAACTACAATCTCACCGGTCCGGTCAACAATTCATTCAAGCCAGCCAAGAACATCAATTATCTGGCGCCCTGACTAGGGCGCGCGTTTTTCCAGTTCCGCGAGATATCCATTTATGCTGGCGGCCGTATCAATGATCGGCTGCTGGCTGACGGAGATAAATCCTGCATTGGGACGGTCGATATCCTGAATTAGCAGGATCACTGCGGCGGATAAAACGCTCATGATATAAACCGGCAGACGCCATTGTCGCCACTCCACTCCGCTGGAAAAAGCCGAGAATCCGATGGCGACGATGGCGATCCCATAAAGCGCGGCAAAGACCACGTTTGGCACTCGATTACGCAAAGCGGTGAGACGTTTTTCCTGATTGTCGAACATTTCGTTCAGCGACTGGATGTAAACGCCAACAGGCACCATCGCGTTGTCCTTGGCGACGACCGTCTTCACCCGCTTCCACAGCGCCTCCTGAATTTCGTTCGAGCGGGCGATAGTCGCGCTCGACTTCTCCAGATGCAATCACGCTTCCCGTGAAGTCGAGTCTGATCTGGACATAATCCCGAAACAGCTTGAGACTCTCTACATCATGCGGCGACGGCAACAGCCGAGCGCGCAGGGCGGCGGTTCCAATCGCATTGGCCTCGTTCAGCACTCCGTCGCGCCGAGCGTCGAAACGCGCCAGCGACATTGAAAAAGTGAAGCCGATCATCAGCGCCAGCAGCCCAAAAATCGCGGCTTCCAATGTAGAGATGTTCGCCTCTCCCGCGGCGCGCGATCCAAAGTGATGACCGATTTCTGCGGCCGTCAGAAGCGCGGCGACGCTCGCGAACAAGATCGCCAGCAGAGGGAAGGCCGCAAAATCAATCATGCGCGCATCCTACGCCGTTGTCTGTCTCATGACGCCGTCGCTTTCTTGAGATTTTCGTCGATCTTATCGAGGAAGCCATTGGTGGACAGCCACTTTTGATTCGGCCCGATCAGCAGAGCGAGATCCTTGGTCATAAAGCCGCTTTCTACAGTCGCGACACAGACCTCTTCAAGCGTCTTTGCGAAACGCGCCAGCTCCGCATTATCGTCAAGCTTCGCGCGATGCGCGAGGCCCCGGGTCCAGGCGAAGATAGAAGCGATGGAGTTGGTCGAGGTCGCATGACCCTTCTGATGTTCACGATAATGGCGCGTCACGGTCCCATGCGCGGCTTCGGCTTCGACGGTTTTGCCGTCCGGCGTCATCAGCACCGATGTCATCAGGCCCAAAGAGCCGAAGCCTTGCGCAACGGTATCGGATTGCACATCGCCGTCGTAATTCTTGCAGGCCCAAACATAGCCGCCCGACCATTTCAATGCGGAAGCGACCATATCGTCGATCAACCGATGTTCATAGGTCAGGCCAGCGGCCGCGAACTTGCCTTTGAACTCGGCGTCGAACACTTCCTGAAACAGATCTTTGAAACGACCATCGTAGGCCTTCAGAATCGTATTCTTCGTCGATAGATAGACTGGAAATTTGCGGCCCAGGGCGTAATTGAACGTCGCATGCGCGAAATCGCGGATAGATTCATCCAGATTGTACATCGCCATCGCAACGCCTGCGCCGGGAAAGCAAAAAACTTCTTTCTCGATCACCTGACCATCGTCGCCGGCGAATTTGATGGTGAGCCGGCCTTTGCCAGGCACCTTGAAATCCGTCGCGCGGTATTGATCGCCATAGGCGTGGCGCCCGATGACTATGGGAGCGGTCCAGCCCGGCACCAGGCGCGGCACATTTTTCGCGATGATGGGCTCACGGAAGATCACGCCGCCCAGAATGTTTCGAATCGTGCCGTTGGGCGACTTCCACATTTCCTTGAGATTGAATTCCTTCACGCGGGCTTCGTCGGGCGTGATGGTGGCGCATTTTACGCCCACTCCATATTGCTTGATTGCATTGGCGGCGTCGACGGTCACCTTATCGGCGGTTGCGTCACGGTTCTCGATCGACAGATCATAATATTTGAGATCGATGTCGAGATAGGGATGGATCAGCTTTTCCTTGATATAGGTCCAGATGATGCGGGTCATTTCGTCGCCATCGAGTTCGACGACCGGATTCGCAACCTTGATTTTCGCCATGTCTGTCACCTTTCAGGAATGACGGCCTATATCATCCGCGCAAGGCGCGGCAAAGCCCAAGGAAACGTCATCCGCCCGCCAGATTTGCCCAGTTCTCGAACTTGCCTCTGGCGAAATACGGATGTCGCCCGCTTCAGCATGCAACGCGCAGTTTAGCGGTCGGTTGGCGGGATTACCAAAGCATGAGGTTTTTTCTGCCCTGGCGCACCATAGCGGAAGCCCAAGCTTTGTCGCTCGCCCGGAATCGGCTAGGAGTTTTGTGATCCAATCGCATTTGGATGACGCCGCGCGCGGAGTGGTTGAAATGACTTCAGACCTCTTGTCGGGCGTTCCTCTGGTTGAAAGCCCTTTGTTTGCGCAGGAAGTCGACTCGCTTCCCCCGCGATATCGGTCAGTCGCCTCGGAACTGCATGAAAAAGGTTATGCCGTCATCGATTTTCCAGACGCGGATCTGGATCAGAAAATCGATCGAATCGAGCGGCGCCTGGCGGATATGTTCGATTGGCGCGACACCGCTTCCTGTCCGCTCAGCGCGAGAGCGCAAGACGCATGGAAATTCGATGAGGATGTGCGGAAAATCGCCGTCAACAAAGAGATTGTCGATCTTCTATCGGCAGTATACGGGCGAGCCGCTTTTCCTTTCCAGACATTGAATTTCCCGGTGGGCACGCAACAACCCGGACATAGCGACCACATCCATTTCAGCTCGATCCCCGAACGTTTCATGTGCGGCGTCTGGGTCGCGTTCGAGGATGTCGACGAAGATAACGGCCCCCTGTTCTACTATCCTGGCTCCCATAAATGGCCATGTTATCAGAATGAACACATTGGCGTTTCGGCGAAGCGGGACTCATTCGCCGACGCCGTGACGAGGTTCACGCGTCTCTATAGCGAATTGCCTGAGAAGCTCGGTCTACAACGCGAGGTCTTCCTCGCAAAAAAGGGGCAGGCGCTGATCTGGACTTCGAATCTCGTCCACGGCGGCAGCAAACAACAGAATTTGCAGCGGTCGCGGTGGAGCCAGGTCACGCATTACTTTTTTAGGGGCTGCGGCTATACGACGCCGCTGGTAAACGACACCTTTCAAGGGAAAACGAAATTTCGCAAAGTGATCGACGCATCCAATGGCGCCGTCGTTCCAAATGTCATCAGCGGAGTAAGGCGCCCCCGGTTTAGATTGGGGTTGTCCTAGAGAGGCGCGACCAGAAGGTCCGGCGCCGCCCTACCTGTGCCTTTTCTCTCCATAAGGATTTTCAGGCGTCTTTTTTGAAATTCGGATCGGCACGCCCGGCAACTCGAAGGCCTTGCGCAAGCCGTTGATCAAGAAGCGCTCGTAACTCATCGGTAATTCGTCGAGCTGATTGCCGAACAGCACAAAGTGCGGCGGTCGGCTCTTGGGCTGCGTCATATAGCGGATCTTGATCCGGCGGCCGGAAACCGCCGGCGGAGGCGTCTCCTCAAGCGTCTTCTCCAGCCAGCGGTTTAGCCGCGAGGTGGAAATGCGCTTGTTCCACGTCTCATGCACGGCGATCACGGCGCGCATCAGCTCGTCCAGTCCCTGCCCGGTCGCCCCCGACACGGGAATCACCGGACAGCCCCGCACCTGCGGCAGCAGCCGTTCGGCTTCCTCGCGCAAAGTGGTGAGCGTCTTGCCGCGATCTTCGATCAAATCCCATTTGCCGAGCCCGATCACCACCGCGCGCCCCTCGCTTGCGGCGATGTCGGCGATGGTCAGATCCTGCTTTTCGAAAGGAATGGTCGAGTCGATCAGCAATACGACGACTTCAGAAAAGCGCACGGCGCGTAGCGCATCGGCCCCGGCCAGCTTTTCCAGCTTGTCGGTGACGCGCGCGCGGCGGCGCAGGCCCGCTGTGTCGAACAGCTTCATTTTCCGCTCGCGCCAAAGGAAATCGACGCCGATGCTGTCGCGGGTGATGCCGGCCTCCGGTCCGACAAGCAGTCGGTCCTCGCCGAGCAGACGGTTGATCAGCGTTGATTTGCCAGCGTTAGGGCGCCCGACGACAGTGATGCGCAGCGGCTTCGAGATGTCGAGATCGCTGCCGTCTTCGTCGTCATTGAAAGTGCGTCGCGGCCCGTCGTCTTCTTCGATGGGCGCCTCGGTGTGTTCCGGCAGCGCGAGGCGCAGCGCGTCGAAAAGATCAATCATCCCCTCGCCGTGCTCGGCAGACAAAGGCACGGGATCGCCCAGCCCGAGCGTGTAAGCCTCAAAGAATCCGGCTTCGCCAGCGCGGCCTTCTGCTTTGTTGGCGGCGAGCACGACCGGCTTGCCAGCGCGGCGGACGAGATCGGCGAAATATTTGTCGTCGGGGGTCACGCCGGCGCGCGCGTCGATCATGAATAAAATAGCGTCGGCCTGCTCGATGGCGGCTTCGGTCTGTGCACGCATACGTCCTTCGAGGGTCGCTTCTGCGCCCTCCTCCAATCCCGCAGTGTCAATAACGGTGAAGGACAGATCAGCGAGTCGCGCCGCGCCCTCGCGCCGATCTCTCGTTACGCCCGGCCTGTCATCGACAAGGGCCAGCTTTTTGCCGACGAGTCGATTAAAGAGCGTCGATTTGCCCACATTGGGACGACCGATGATAGCGAGCGAGAATGACATGGCTTCGAAGGTCCGGCACGAGGCGTGAGCTTACCCTTTCGACAATTGGAAAGGTCGAAGCGCGAAAGAGCGTCTGAGTTAGGTGCGATACCTGATCTGGCGCCCCGCCCTCGCCGCCCCAAGGGCAAAACAGCTTTTTTACTGTTTTTCTTGCGTCAAAGGCGGCGCGCTGGAGGGATCCGAACCGTCCGCGGGCTCGATGATCGGCGTCACGGACGTAATGCCGCCGCCTTCAGGCTTTTTTACGCCGCGCGCGGCATGCAGCAGGCCCTGATAGGCCTGCGCGCGAGCCCGCATTCCCTGGGGCGCGTCGCGGTCATTCATCAGCAGATTGAAGACGCGCTCGGCCTCGTCGTAATCATTGTCGAAAAGCGCGTCGAGCCCTGTCCACTCCTGAGCGCTGAAGCGGAAGACTCCGGCGGTCGTGATCAGAGGCGCGAGCTTCAGCATTGCTTTTTCGCGGTCCCCCGCGTCGAGAGAGTAGAGTGCGCTCCGCAGCCGCGCCACTTCCTGCGTTAGGCGGTCGGCGCTCCTGTCGTCCGCGAGCGCATCGAGTTCCTCCATCGCCTTGGCCTTGTCGGTCTTGCCGAGTTCCTCGGCTCCCCGCAAGCGGGCGAGCGCGGCGTAGCCCTTCGGAGCGTCCTTGGCGATCGTGTTGAAGGCTGCGGCGGCCTCTGCGCTTTTGCCGAAGTCGGCCAGCGCAACGGCAGCCATGAAGCGCACATTCGCGGCGTCCGCAGCCTTGATGCGTTCACTGGAATAATAGCTCCAGGCGCCCGTAGCCGCGACAATCAGTCCAGCCACCACAAAAACCGGCGTCTGATAGCGCGACCAGAGCGTTTCGACCTTTTCCCTTTGGACTTCTTCATCGACCTCTTGGAAAATATCGGACATGACCGCTCCTTAGAACTCACCGCGCCGCTAACGCAGACCTGTTGATCGCCCCTAGGCGCCTCTTCACAGGGCTGTTAGCACGGTACAACGCGAGAGGCCAGAAGGCGGACGGCCCGCCAATCCGCGCCTCATGCACCTGACTTCGACGATGAAACTCTGGACCATACGAGCAGGGGGCAACGAACTTCGCGCCGTCGCGGGCAGCGTTGACACAATATAATGCTGAGTAGTCTCTGCAAAAGGCGATGGCCGCGACCATTTCCTTTTTGGCCCGGCGGGAGTCGCCTGGCGGTCCTCAAACTCACGCATCGACCCTTATCGACGTCAGACGCAAACCGGCTACAGTCGTTGGCGCTGATTCGGCGGAACTTCAAGGCGCATATGACACAACTGCTCGATACAGGCGTCACGACGCCGGTGTTGTCGCTTCCCCAGCGCATTATCCTTGCAGAAGGGTGGACGCGACGAGGAATCGCATTTTTCGCGGGCGCCTGCGGCGCGTTGGCGCTTGAGCCAGTCGGGTTCGCGCCAGCGATGGCGATTCCGCTCACGGTCGCGGTTTGGCTGATCGATGGATCGGCGGGAGCCCCGATTTTTGGCCGTTGGCGCTTCAACGGAGCCTCGTTGCGCTCCGCCGCCAGCGCGGGATGGTGGCTCGGCTTCGGCTATTTTATCGCCGGCCTTTGGTGGCTGGGCGCCGCATTGCTGGTTGAGGCGGACCAATATGCCTGGGCGCTGCCGCTCGCGCTATTAGGCATTCCGGCCGCTCTTGCGCTGTTCACCGGTCTGGGTTTCGCCTTCGCCCGGCTTCTCTGGTCGCCGGGAGCGTTGCGCCTGTTCGCCCTCGCGGCAGGCCTGGGCGGCGCCGAATGGTTGCGCGGGCACATTTTGACAGGGTTCCCCTGGAATGATTTCGGAATGGCCCTCGGCGGCGTTCAACTATTCGCGCAATCGGCCTCGCTGGTGGGGCTCTATGGGTTGGATCTCTTGACAGTGCTGATCTTCGCTTCGCCAGCGACGCTGATCGACAGCGATAGCCCCCGACGCTTGGGTTCGCCCGCCGTTGCTTTCGCCTGCATTCTGCTCTTGAGTCTTACGGTTTTTGGCGCGCTGCGTCTGTCGACGGGTCAGAGCGGTTCGGTTGAAGGGGTCAAGTTGCGCCTGATGCAGCCAAATCTTCCGATGGACGCCAAGTTCCGCCCCGAAAATGGCAAGGAGATCTTGCGCCGCTACCTCTCCCTTTCGGACCAGGCGACCGCGCCGACCCACACCGGCGTCGCCGACGTAACACATCTGATCTGGCCCGAATCCGCTTTTCCTTTTGTGCTGTCGCGTGAACCCCAGGCGCTCGCCGCAATCGCCAGAGGGCTTCAAGGCAAGATCCTGATCACCGGCGCCGCCCGCGTCGAGGACGCCGAGGGCCAGGGTCGGCGCGGGAAAATCTTCAATTCGATCGAGGTGGTGCAGGGCGAAAAGATCGTCGCTGCTTACGACAAGAAGCATCTCGTGCCTTTCGGCGAATATCTGCCGCTAGACCAATGGTTGCGCCCGCTAGGCGTGCATCATCTGGTGCCGGGAACCTGGGATGTGGGCGTCGGGCCGCGACTCCTGACCGCGCCAGGCCTGCCGCCAGCGGCGCCGCTGGTCTGTTACGAGGCGATTTTCCCCGGTCAGGCGGTGGAGCCCGGAACCCAGCGCGCACAATGGCTATTGAATGTCACCAGCGATGGCTGGTTCGGCAAAACCAGCGGCCCCTATCAGCATTTTTCTCAGGCGCGACTGCGCGCCATCGAAGAAGGCCTGCCGCTCGTTCGCGCCGCCAACACCGGAATTTCAGCCATTGTTGACCCCTACGGCAGAATTCTTGAGCAACTGCCCCTTGGCGTCGAAGGCGTTATTGACGGCGCCTTGCCCAAGCCGGCGCCGCCGACTTTCTTTTCGAACCACGCACACGCTCTTTTTCCTGCGCTATGGGCGCTGGCGCTATGTTGCGCGGCAGTGGGGAGGATGCGAGCTTGAACCGGTTCGTTAGGCCGTTTAGGATCGTCCGGTAATTCGCCCAAGTTGAACCCCAGGAGGCGCTTTTTCAAAAGGCGTTCGTTGCTGAGCGATGCTCGGTTCCGAGTCAGAAGGCTGATTTGGAGCGCTTCGCAGCGTCTTTCACCGCGGGGCGAGCGTCACCTTTGCGTATGCGTCTCGGAGGCTCATTTCCGGGTGGAACGGAGGGCAGCTCCGGGTGGAACGGAGGGCAGCCTCGCCGTGCCTCAGCATGTTTTACTATAAAATACAATGTTTTACCAAGTTCTGCTATTTCCATGCGGGGTAATTTGCGCTAGAACGCCAGCGGAGGCTTGAGTTGTGACAAAAACGCCCGATCCTATAGACCGCCATGTCGGCAGCAGAGTTCGCATGCAGCGGGTGCTCATGAAAATGAGTCAGGAAAAACTGGGCGATGCGCTGGGGCTGACCTTCCAGCAGGTGCAAAAGTACGAAAAAGGCACCAACCGGATTGGCGCCAGTCGACTGCAACAAATATCCAAGACCTTGAACGTGCCTCCTTCGTTTTTTTTCGAGGGCGCGCCGTCATCTGGCTCTTCGCAGCCAGGCTTCGAGGAAAGAGGTTCGTCGCAATTCGTGGTGGATTTCCTCGCCACCGCGGAAGGACTCCACCTCAACAGATCCTTCGCCCGCATTCGCGATCCAAAGGTGCGCAAGCGCATCGTGGAACTGGTCGCAGCTCTGGCCGAACAAGAAGGCGAAAGAATTCCAACCCTTGAGCAGGCCTCTGACAAGGAGTAGCTCCTGGCCTGAACTTACGGATGTCGAAGCGCCTGTCCGCTCCTGCGTTCGGTTTAACGAACAAATTGTTTAACTGTGCTTGACGTAACGAACGCGCGCTGGCAAAGGAGCCAGCTTGAGCAATTGCATGGAGTCGACGGGCGAAAGCGCGCTCGGCCCAGCCCTGAAGGCGGAGCCTTGAAGTGACTCGGAAAAATTACCTTTTTACCAGCGAATCCGTTTCCGAAGGTCATCCAGACAAAGTTTGCGACAGAATCTCGGATGAAATCGTCGACGAGTTTTTCCGCGAGGGCGCCAAGGCTGGCGTAGACCCTTATGTCATCCGCGTCGCCGCCGAAACGCTCTGCACGACCAACCGCGTGGTTATCGCCGGTGAGGTGCGAGGTCCGCATCTTGCGTTCGAGCATATCGAGGACATCGCCCGCAAGGCCATCAAGGACATCGGCTACGAGCAGGACGGCTTCCACTGGAAGCACGCCAAGGTAGAGGTATTGCTGCACGAGCAATCGGCCGACATCGCCCAGGGCGTTGACGCCGCCGGCAACAAGGATGAAGGCGCGGGCGACCAGGGCATCATGTTCGGTTACGCCGTGCGAGAAACTCCTGACCTGCTTCCCGCGCCGCTCTACTATTCGCACAAAATCCTCGAAAAGCTCGCCCACGCCCGCCATTCCGGGAAGGAAAAGGGCCTCGGTCCCGACGCCAAGAGCCAGGTGACCGTGCGATACGTCGACGGCAAGCCAGTTGAGGCGACGCAGATCGTGCTGTCGCATCAGCATGTCGACGAGAGTCTGTCGCCCGAAGACATCCGCCGCATCGCCGAGCCCTATATCCGCGAGTTGTTTCCTCAAGGCTGGATCACCGACAAAACGGTCTGGCACGTAAATCCGACCGGAAAATTCTTCATCGGCGGTCCCGATGGCGACGCTGGTCTCACCGGCCGCAAAATCATCGTGGACACCTACGGCGGAGCAGCGCCTCACGGAGGCGGCGCTTTCTCCGGCAAAGATCCGACCAAGGTCGATCGTTCTGCGGCTTATGCGGCGCGCTATCTGGCCAAGAATGTCGTCGCCGCAGGACTTGCCGACCGCGCGACGATACAGCTCGCCTATGCGATCGGCGTAGCCGAACCGCTGTCGATCTACGTAGATCTGCATGGCACGGGCCATGTCGCAGAAGACAAGTTGGAAGCGGTGTTGCCGCAGATCATGCGGCTGTCGCCGCGCGGAATTCGCGAACATCTTCAGCTCAACAAACCCATCTACGCCCGCACTTCCGCTTACGGTCATTTCGGCCGCAAACCGGATGCCGACGGCGGCTTCTCCTGGGAGAAGACCGACCTCGCCGAAAAGCTGAAGGCGCATTTCGCCTGAGCCAAGTCGGAGCGACCAACAAAATCGACCCCGACGCGGAGGGCGCGAGCGCTCCGCGTCGTTTGTATGGGCGGTCCAAAGGCAAGGCGCTGCGCCGACACCAAACCGAACTGGTCTCGGATCTTCTGCCCCGGCTGGCCCTCGATCTTTCCAAACCTATTCTCGATCCAAAATCGCTTTTTCCTGTACCCGTGCGCGAAACGCGGCTGGAAATCGGCTTTGGCGGCGGAGAGCATCTCATTGAAGCGGCCGCATTGGAGCCGAATGTCGGCTTCATCGGCTGTGAGCCTTTCATCAACGGCGTAGCCCGGCTGCTATCGCAGATTGAGCGGCGCGGACTGACAAACATCCGGCTTCACCGGGGTGACGCAGTGGAGGCGTTGGATCGCCTTCCCGACGCCAGCCTCGCTCGAGTCTATCTTTTTTATCCCGATCCATGGCCAAAGCGGCGCCAACGCAAAAGGCGACTTGTTTCAACAGACACGTTGGCGCGGTTGGCGCGGACGATGAAAAAGGGCGCGCAGCTTCGCTTTGCAACTGACATCGACGATTATGCGGCCTGGACTCTGGCGCGCGTGCGAGTCTCGCCTGATTTTCGATGGACTGCCACAATTGCTGCCGACTGGCTTGTCCCCTGGGAAGGTTGGACGGAGACGAAATACGAGGGCAAGGCGATAGCGGCCGGCCGTAAACCGGTCTATTTGAACTTCACACGCGAATAGACTCCGGGCGCAGGGGAGGAGAAGCGATGACTTCGAATGATTTCGCGATCGGCCCCGGCGATGCAGCCGCTGACGATCTGCCGATCGAGACGACAGCGGCGCGCTTTCGCGCGGACGTGCTCGAAGCGTCAACGCGGCGGGTGGTGTTGGTAGATTTCTGGGCGCCATGGTGCGGCCCGTGCCGCCAGCTCGCCCCTATGCTGGAACGGCTGGTGAAGGCGACCAAGGGCAAGGTGCGGCTGGTCAAGATGAACATCGACCAGGAGCCCGAGATCGCTGCGCAATTGGGCGTCAAGTCGATTCCAGCGGTAGTGGCCTTCCAGCGCGGCCGACCCAGCGACGGATTTGTGGGCGCTCTTCCCGAGAAGCAGCTCAAAGGTTTTCTGGAAAGACTTGTTGGCCCCATCGAGGCGGACGAAGACGTTTTCCTCACCATTGAAGACCTGGTTGCGCGCGGCGATCTGGCCGGGGCTGAGGCCGCGTTGACGGAGCTTGCCGCTCTCGAGCCGGCGCAGCCGAAGGCGTGGGCTGAACTCCTCAAACTCTACGTAGCAACGGGCCGTTTGGACAAAGCGACGGCCCTGCTCGCGAACGCCCCCGACTTGCTGCGCCGCGACGCCATGGTCGCGGCGGCGGCGGCTGCGCTTGAAAACGCCATTCAGGCTAGCGCCTTGGACGAAATCGACGACTTACAGGAGCGCGTCGACGCCCATCCAGATGATCCCCACGCGCGTTTTGATCTCGCGCTCGCACTGAACTCCAAGGGAATGCGCGAAGAAGCCGCAACACAGCTCCTTGAAATCATTCAGCGCGACCGTAGTTGGAATGAAGACGGCGCTCGCAAACAGCTCGTTCAGTTTTTCGAAGCGTGGGGACCAACGGACAAGACCACCATGAGCGCGCGAAGGAAGCTCTCAGCTTTGTTGTTCGCTTGACCTAGTCCTTCCGAGGGAGTTGCGGAGCGCTGTTGTCTCATGTGCATGAATAAACAGTACGCCTCCATTGATCAGTTGCCGGCTTCCCTGCGCATTTTCCCGCTGCCGGGGGCGCTGCTGCTGCCCCGGGGCGATCTGCCGTTGAACATTTTCGAGCCTCGCTATATGGCCATGGTGGACAGCGCCATAGCATCGGATCGGCTTATCGGCATGGTTCAGCCGCTGCAGGGCCTTGGCGCTTCAAGCCTGCATCAGGTCGGTTGCGCGGGTCGCCTCACCCATTTCAGCGAGACAGGGGATGGGCGCTATCTGATTACTTTGACCGGCGTTTGCCGCTTCAAAATAACGAGCGAAAGAACTGACAACTCGCCCTTCCGCTGCTGCAATGTCGTTTACGACGCTTTCACTCATGATTTGCAGCCCGGCGCGGGAGAAGACGCCGTTGACCGCATCCGCATGACTGCAATGCTGCGGAAATTCGCAGAGTCTTCCAAGCTTGAGGTGGACTGGGCCAGCATTGACGCCGCGCCGACCGAAACGCTTGTTAACGCTCTTGCCATGATGTGTCCGTTCGGACCTCAGGAAAAGCAGTCGTTGCTGGAAGCGGTGGATCTGAAAACGCGCGCAGAAACGCTTATCGGTCTCGCCCAGTTCGATCTTGCGCAAGGAAACCGCGCCGCGCAAAGCGGCGACAGAGCGCAGTTCCATTGAATTGAGGGCAGGTAAGCGCTTATGATCCCTGCAACGACGCACCAGCTTGCTGCGTCATCAGCAAGATAGCGCTCCGCCAGAAGGAAATGAAATGGACGACACCGCCGAAAAGCCGCAGGATGGCGCTCCCGAGCCCACCCGAATCGACCCAAGATTATTGGAAATACTTGTTTGTCCGTTGACCAAGTCGACGCTCGAATATGACGCGGCGCGGCAGGAATTGATTTCGCGTTCCGCGCATCTCGCCTTTCCCATTCGGGACGGCATTCCGATCATGCTGCCGGAGGAGGCAAGGCGAATCGAGTAGCGCCCGTGGCTTCCCCCACACAGCGTTTACTGGACTTGCTTGATCTGGAAAGCACCGGCGAGGACTCTTTTCGCGGCCACAGCCCTGAAACAGCCGGCCGGCAGGTCTACGGAGGGCAGGCCATCGCGCAGGCGCTTGTCGCGGCGCAGCGCACTGTTCCCCACGATCGTCCCGTTCACTCGCTTCACGGCTATTTCGTGCTGGCTGGCGACCCCAAAACGCCGATAGACTTTTTTGTGGAGCGTGTGCGCGACGGCAAAAGCTTCACAACGCGGCGGTGCGCCGCTCGCCAGCATGGCCGCGTCATTTTTTCGATGGAAGCGTCGTTTCAGGTTCGAGAACCCGGGCTCGAACATGCATTCGAACCGCCTCAGGTTCCGGCGCCCGAAACCCTGCCGACCAGCAGCGCCCTCGCCGAACGACTTCGCTCTTTCCTGCCCCGGGCGGCCCTCGCCCATATGGAGCAGGTCTCCGCTCTGGACATTCGCTTTGTGGATCCGCAGGCAATGATGGGCGGGTCAACGCCAGGCGCGACGCGACAATCCATCTGGTTTCGCATTATCGACCCCCTCCCGGACGATCATGCATTACACAGCGCTTTGCTTGCATATCTTTCGGACATGACGTTGCTCAACACGGCGCTCGCCGTGCATGGACTCACAATTTTCGATCCTACGCTGCAGGTCGCCAGCCTCGACCACGCGCTCTGGATACATCGACCGTTCCGTGCAGACGAGTGGTTGCTTTACGCGCAGGACAGTCCCAACGCCTCCGGCGCGAGAGCTTTAACGCGCGGGGAACTGTTCACGCGAGATGGCAGACTGATCGCTTCGGTGGCGCAGGAAGGGCTGATCCGACAATCTCAGCCTAAAATTTAAGCAGCCGCGCGATTTTTTTTAGGCGTTTATGCCGGAGACACGAGCGCATCTTTTGAGGCCGTCCGAATTTCCACCCGCCATTATTGGCGAAGCCTCCGCTCCGCCTTGGCGGCGGGTCGCGGTTTATCCTGGGACCTTCTAACCCGGAAATGAATTGCCAAGCCGAAGGCTTCCGGCCGACGGCGCAGACGCACGCGCATCCAGGCGTTTGTAACGGATTCAGCCTCTCTGGCACGCAAATTGATTGGTGCGTCCCGAGCGCAATCGTGTTGCGCTCGAATCCATCGCCGTGCGCGGCGTCTTGTTCTCCCGACGGGCGCCGCCCGTCTTTTGTTCCAAACACAGGATAGGCAGATGAAAATCGTGACCGCGATCATCAAGCCCTTCAAGCTCGATGAAGTTCGTGACGCGCTGACGGCGATCGGCGTGCACGGCCTCACCGTGACGGAAGTCAAAGGCTATGGACGGCAAAAGGGCCATACGGAAATCTATCGCGGCGCCGAATACGCCGTCAGTTTCCTTCCCAAGCTGAAAATAGAAGTCGCAGTCGCAGCGGATCTCGTCGCCAAGACCATTGAGGCGATCACCAACACAGCTCGCACCGGCCAGATCGGCGACGGCAAGATTTTCGTGCTGCCGCTCGAGCAGGCTGTGCGTATCCGCACCGGCGAAAAAGACGAAGACGCGCTTTGATCTTATGTCCCTTTACCTATCAGGAGTCCCCAATGAGTTTTCGCCTGCCACGAAGCATTTCCGGCGTCGCCCTTCTCGCGGGAGCGTCGATCTTTGCTGTTAGCGCTTCGCCGGCGCTCGCCGCCAGCAACGCGCCGGTTCCCAACCCCGGCGACACAGCCTGGCTGCTCATTTCCAGCGCACTGGTGCTGATGATGTCCATTCCCGGCCTCGCCCTGTTCTATGGCGGCCTGGTCCGCTCCAAGAACATGGCGTCGATCCTTACCCAGACTTTCGCCATCGTGGCGCTGGTGGGCGTATTGTGGACTCTATATGGCTATTCGCTGGCCTTCGGCGACGGCGGCTCGCTCAACGCCTATATCGGCGGCCTGGGCAAAGCCTTCCTGAAAGGGGTCGACGCGGCCGCCACGGCTCCGACCTTCACCCCGGGCCATGTCGTTCCGGAACTCGCCTATTTCGTGTTCCAGATGACCTTCGCGATGATCACTCCGGCGCTGATCATCGGCGCCTTCGCCGAGCGCATGAAGTTCTCGGCGGTGTTCGTGTTCATCACCGCCTGGGTGACGCTGATCTATTTCCCGATCGCGCATTGGGTCTGGGCCGTCGCCGATCCCAACGTCATCGTCGACGCCGCCACCGAACTCGCCGCGGCGACGACGGACGAGGCCAAGAAGATCTCGCAGGACAAGATCGACGCGGCCACGGCCTCGGTGGGCTGGATCGCCGGCGGCCTCGCTCCCTGGATGAAAGGCGTCGGCGCGCTGGACTTTGCCGGCGGCACCGTCGTCCACATCAACGCCGGCATCGCGGGCCTTGTCGGCGCGCTGATCGTCGGCAAGCGCATCGGCTATGGCAAGGAAGCCCTGCCGCCGCACTCGCTGACGCTCTCCATGGTCGGCGCCTCGCTGCTGTGGGTCGGCTGGTTCGGCTTTAACGCCGGCTCCAATCTGGAAGCCAATGGCACGACGGCGCTCGCCTTCGTCAACACCATGGTCGCCACCGCCGCCGCCGCGCTATCCTGGCTGCTGGTGGAATGGGCGGTCAAGGGCAAGCCCTCGCTGCTTGGCCTGATCTCGGGCGCGGTCGCCGGCCTCGTCGCGGTGACGCCGGCCTCGGGCTTCGCCGGGCCGATCGGCTCGCTGGCGCTCGGCTTCATCGTCTCGCCGATCTGTCTGTTCTTCGTCTCGAAAGTGAAGAACACCTTCGGCTATGACGACGCGCTCGACGTCTTCGGCGTGCATTGCATCGGCGGGATCACCGGCGCCCTCGCCACGGGCATTCTGGTGAACCCGGCGCTGGGCGGCGTCGGCATCACCGACTATACGGCGATCGGCGACAATTACGCCGGCAAATACGACATGGCCGCGCAGATGATCGCGCAGGCCACCGCCGTCGGCGCGACGCTGCTGTGGTCGGGCGTTGGTTCGGCGATCCTCTACAAGATTGTCGACCTCACCATCGGCCTGCGTCCCGCCCCAGATCAGGAACGCGAAGGCCTGGACATCACCGACCATGGCGAGCGCGCCTACAATCTCTGATCGCGATCTCCATAAACACAAAAGCCGAAGCGGCGCCCACGGGCGCCGCTTTTTTTTGCCCCCTCTCTCGGTCCGGCAAGCGACGAAGGGGGAGCAGCTCCTACATGCCGCCCAAGCAGACGTATTTGATTTCCAGATAGTCCTCGATGCCATATTTCGAGCCTTCGCGGCCAAGGCCCGATTGCTTGACGCCGCCAAAGGGAGCGACCTCAGAGGAGATCAAGGTTTCATTGACTCCGACCATGCCGAACTCCAGCGCTTCCGCAACCCGGAAGATGCGGGGCAGGTCCCGGCTGTAGAAGTAGGCGGCAAGGCCATAGGGCGTCGCGTTGGCGAGACGAATGGCGTCGGCCTCGTCCTTGAAGGCGACCACGGGCGCGACGGGCCCGAAAGTCTCCTCCTGGAAAATCAGCGCGTCTTCCCCTACGCCAGCCAGCACGGTGGGCTGGAAAAAGGTTCCACCCAGCGCATGGCGCGCCCCGCCCGTCAGAAGCTTGGCGCCGCGACGGAGCGCATCGGCGACGTGACGTTCGCATTTCTCGACCGCCGCCTCTTCGATCAGAGGGCCGATCACCGCACCCTCATCGAGCCCATTGCCGACCTTCAGCTCCGCCGCAGCGTCGGCCAATCGTTGCGCGAAGCTCTGCGCGATGCTTTGATGCGCCAGAATGCGGTTGGCGGAAACACAGGTTTGGCCGCAATTACGGTATTTGGTGGCCAGCGCGCCCTTCACAGCAAGTTCGAGATCTGCGTCCTCGAAAATGATCAAAGGCGCGTTGCCGCCCAGCTCCATCGAACATTTTTGAACATTTTCCGCTGCTTGCCGCAGCAGGACCTTCCCCACTTCGGTCGAGCCGGTGAACGTGATTTTGCGCACGATCGGATTTTGTGTCAGCTCCAGCCCCACTGGAGCAGGATCGAACGCCGTCACGACATTTATCACCCCGTCCGGCACGCCCGCCCGCTGCGCCAGATCAACCAAGGCCAGCGCCGAAAAAGGCGTCTGCTCGGCTGGCTTCAACACCATGGTGCAGCCGGCGCCAAGCGCCGCCCCGACCTTGCGCGCGAACATGGCGGAAGGAAAATTCCAAGGCGTGATCGCCGCCGTCACGCCGATGGGCTGCTTGAACACCAATTGACGGCGGTCGCCAAGGGTGATCGGGAGCACGTCGCCATGAACGCGCCGGCCCTCCTCGCCGAACCAGTCGATAAAAGCAGCGCCGTAGAGGATTTCCCCGCGCGCCTCAACCAGCGGCTTGCCCTGTTCGGCGGTGATGATCTGCGCGAGCGTTTCCTGCTCGCTCAAAATGAGTTCGTACCAGCGGCGCATGATCTGCGCGCGTTCCTTGGAGGTTTTGCCCCGCCAGCCCGGCAAAGCCCGCTGCGCCGCCTCGACGGCTCGGCGCGTCTCGAAGGCCCCCATGTCAGGCGCGGAGCCCAGCACATCGCCCGAGGCCGGATTATGCACGGCGAAAGTCCCGCCGCCATCTGCGTCAATCCAAGAACCGTCAATGAAAGCCTGCTGGCGAAACAGGCTGGATTGGCGCACGTCCATCTTATCGGGTCTCCTCAAAGGATGTTGTTTTGATCCGGTCGTGGAGCCGGCATCAACAGGAACTGCTCATATAAGAGAAATCCCCGGACATGAAATCACCGACGAGGCGTTTTTCGCGATCAGGGAATCTAAACTGGCGAGGACGCCAAAAAGCGACATAATCTCCAGCAAATCATTTGCAGCAGCGCCTGGCGCTTTTTGCCGAACATCTTCGAGGTCGACCGTGCCCGAGCAACGCTTTGCGCTTCCCCTGTCCCGTCGCCGCGCCCTTCAGGCGGGCGCCGCAGGCATTGCGGTGCTGGCGGCGCCGCGCGGCTTCGCCGCGGCCTTGCAGCCGGGCGAAACGGAAAGCCACGGCCTGTCCATTTTCGGAGAATTGGCCGAAAAGCCGGACTTCAAGTCTTTCCGATACGTTAGCGTCGACGCTTCAAAGGGCGGAACGCTTACCATGGAGCCTCCGGGGGGCTCGACCGGCAGTTATGACTCGCTCAACGCCTACATTCTGCGGGGCAATCCGGCGGCGGGAATGGGGCTGATTTTCGACAGCTTGCTTACCGGCAGCCTTGACGAGCGAGACGCGCTTTACGGACTTGTCGCAAAAAAGGTTCGCGTCTCTGCAGATAAGCTGACCTATACTTTTTATCTGCGAAAGGAAGCGCGGTTTCACGACGGTTCGCCGCTGACTGCAGAGGACGCCGCTTTCTCGCTGAACACTCTAAAGACCAAAGGCCATCCCACCATCGCTCAGTCTCTGCATGATCTCGTCAGCGCGACGGCGCAGGGCGACGATGTTCTCGTGGTCACGCTCGCACCCGGCCGCGCCCGCGATCTGCCGATCATCGTCGCCAGCCAGCCAATTTTTTCAAAGGCTTATTACACGACCCACGACTTTGAACAGACGACGCTGGATGCGCCGCTCGGCTCCAGCGCATATAAGGTCGGCGCGATGGAGCCTGGCCGGTTCATCTCGTTTCAGCGTGTTCCCGATTACTGGGCCAAGGATTTGCCGGTCAACGTCGGCCAGGCGAACTTCGACGTGATCAAATTCGAATATTTTGGCGATCGCAATGTCGCTTTTGAAGCTTTCAAAGCCGGCGGCTTCACGGTGCATGAAGAGTTCACTTCGTCGATATGGGCAAAAGGCTATGATTTTCCAGCCTTCCGCGAAGGCCGTGTGAAGCGCGAAGAAATTCCGGACGACAATATCTCTGGCATCCAGGGCTGGTTCTTCAATCTCCGACGTCCTGCGTTTAAAGACCCTCGTGTGCGAGAAGCGCTTGGTTACGCTTTCGATTTTGAATGGACCAACCGAAATCTGATGTACAACGCCTATAAGCGCACGACATCCTATTTCGAAAACTCGGACCTCAAGGCCAAAGGTTTGCCTGGCGAGGGCGAAAAGGCTTTGCTTGAACCCTTCCGTGATCGCCTGCCTCCCGAGGTTTTTGCCGAACCGTTCCAGCCTCCGGTTTCCGACGGTTCAGGTCAGGACCGCAATCTCTTACGCAAGGCGGTCGAACTGCTGACGACAGCGGGCTGCACGCGCAAAGACAATGTGCTGCGTCTGCCGGACGGCAAGCCGCTCGAATTCGAATTCATAGATTTCTCCAACGCTCTCGAGCGACATACGCAGCCTTTCATCAAAAACCTCAAGCTTATCGGCGTGAACGCGCGCATCCGAATTGTCGACGCGGCCCAGTTCAAACAGAGGCTCGACGACTTTGACTTTGACGTCATGACCGAGCGTCTGCGCATGGCATATTCTCCAGGCGAAGAGTTGCGGGCGCTGTTTGGATCTGAAGCCGCCAAGACCAAGGGGTCGCGCAATGTGTTTGGGATCTCCGATCCTGTCATTGACGCGCTGATCGACAAGGCGCTGGTCGCGACCTCGCGCGAGGAGCTGATCAGCATTTGCCGCGCTCTGGACCGCGTTCTGATCGCCAACCGATATTGGGTCCCGCACTGGTACAAGCCCACGCACTGGATTGCGCATTGGGATTTGTTCGGTCGCCCCGAGCATACGCCGCGTTTCGATCCCGGCATCACCTCGACCTGGTGGTGGGACGAAGAGAAGGCGCGCAAGATCAACTTCACGGGACGCTGAACATATGGGCGCTTACATAGCTCGGCGCGTGCTGCTGATGATCCCCACGATCCTCGGCATCATGCTGGTTTCCTTCGTCATCGTGCAATTCGCGCCCGGCGGCCCTGTGGAGCGCATCATTGCGCAGCTGCAAGGCTATGACACCGGCGCGACGGGACGCTTTTCCGGCGGCGGCGGCGAAGTTGGTCAAAACGCCACAACGCAGATGGGAACGGGCGGCGCCGACGCCTCTTCCAAATATCGCGGCGCGCAAGGACTGGATCCAAAATTCATCGCCGAACTCGAAAAGCAGTTCGGTTTCGACAAGCCAGCCTGGGAGCGTTTTCTTTTGATGGTGAAGAATTACGCGACGTTCGATTTTGGCCGCAGCTATTTTCGCGACGAGAGCGTGCTAAAACTCATCGGGGAAAAACTGCCCGTCTCCATGTCGCTTGGACTGTGGATGACGCTGATCTCCTATTCCATCTCGATACCGCTCGGCATCGCCAAGGCGGTGCGCGACGGAACGCGCTTCGACGCCTGGACCTCGAACCTCATCATCGTCGGCTATGCGATCCCAAGCTTTCTCTTCGCGATGCTGCTGATCGTGCTGTTCGCGGGCGGTTCCTTCTGGCAAATATTTCCGCTGCGCGGCCTGACTTCCGATAATTTCGACCAGCTTTCGCTCTCCGCGAAGATTGGCGATTATGCATGGCATGTCACGCTACCGGTGCTCGCAATGACCCTGGGCGCTTTCGCCACCCAGACGTTTTTGACGAAAAATTCCTTCCTTGACGAGATACGCAAACAATATGTCCAGACCGCGCGCATGAAGGGGCTGACAGAGAACCGGGTGCTTTACGGCCATGTATTCCGCAACGCCATGCTGATTGTCGTCGCCGGCTTTCCCGGCGCCTTCGTCCATGCCTTTTTGACAGGCTCGGTTCTGATCGAAACCATTTTCTCGCTTGACGGTCTCGGCTACCTCTCCTTCGAATCCATCGTGAATCGCGACTATCCCGTGGTCTTCGCCAATCTATACATTTTTGCGCTGCTTGGCCTCATCGTGAACCTCATCTCCGATCTCACCTACACCTGGATCGATCCGCGTATCGATTTCGAAACGCGCGAGGTCTGAGGCCATGGGGGTTATGACCGCTGCGGCGCAACATGCGCCAAAAGTTCTGCGCACCGGTTTTCTGCGCCTTACGCCGCTGGACAGACGGCGGCTCGACAACTTTAAAGCCAATCGACGCGGCTTCTGGTCGTTCTGGCTGTTTATGCTGATGTTCTTTATCTCGCTCGGCTCAGAATTCTTCGCTAACGACCGGCCCATTCTGGCTTTCTATAAAGGTGAGCTGCTGTCCCCCGCTTTCGTCACATATCCCGAAGAAAAGTTCGGCGGCTTTCTGGCGCGCACGGATTATCGCGATCCAACCATCGCAAAGGAAATCGACGCGCACGGCTGGATGCTTTGGCCACCCATTCGCTATTCCTACGACACGCACAACCTGGATCTGCCGATTCCGGCGCCTTCGCCGCCGACCTGGCTGCTGACGAAAGCGCAATGCGAGGCGGCGGCGGCGAAGAAAATCGCGCCGGGCGAGCCTAACCGTGGATGCCGGGACATAGAATGGAACTGGCTGGGCACCGACGATCAGGGCCGCGATGTCGTCGCGCGTCTTCTGTACGGCTTTCGCATCTCGGTGCTGTTCGGCCTCATTCTGGCGACGATCTCCTCGATCATCGGCGTCGCTGCCGGAGCCATTCAAGGCTATTTCGGCGGCAAGGTTGATCTCGTGTTTCAGCGCGTGATCGAAATCTGGTCGTCGCTGCCGCAACTCTATCTTCTGATCATCATTTCGTCGTTTCTGACGCCGGGCTTCTTTATCCTGCTGGGGATTTTGCTTTTGTTCTCTTGGGTGTCCCTGGTTCATGTCGTGCGCGCCGAATTCCTGCGCGCCCGCAACTTCGAATATGTCAACGCGGCGCGGGCTCTTGGTCTTTCCGACGCCAAGATCATCATGCGGCATCTTCTGCCCAATGCAACCGTGGCGACGCTCACGTTTCTGCCCTTCATTCTCAACTCCTCCATCACAACCCTCACCTCGCTCGACTTTCTGGGCTTCGGGCTGCCGCCCGGCTCGCCGTCGCTGGGCGAATTGTTGCTGCAGGGGAAGTCAAATTTGCAGGCGCCCTGGCTTGGCCTCACCGGCTTCTCCATCATAGCGCTCATGCTGTCGTTGCTGGTTTTCATCGGCGAGGCGGTGCGCGACGCCTTCGATCCGCGCAAAACTTTCAGATGATCAAGAAAGACGTTATGGCCCCTGCCCTCCTCGACGTTCGTGATCTCTCGATCTCCTTCCTGCAGGGCGGCAAGGAGACCGTTGCGGTTGATCGCGTCTCCTTCTCCCTGCAAAGAGGCAAGACGCTGGCTTTGGTTGGAGAGTCGGGATCCGGCAAATCGATAACCGCGCTGTCCGTCGTGCGCTTGCTGCCGCCTTCGGCGCACCATCCCTCCGGGAGCATCGATTTCGCTGGCGACGATGTGCTGAAGATGGATGAGGCGGCGTTGCGGAGCGTTCGGGGCGCACGGATCACGATGGTGTTCCAGGAGCCGATGACCTCGCTCAATCCGCTGCACAGCATCGAGAAGCAAATCGGCGAGATATTGGAGCTGCATGGCATGCGCGACGCCCAGGCCAGGCGCGCGCGTGTGATCGAGCTTCTTGGGGAAGTCGGCATCCCCAATCCGAGCCAGCGCCTCGCGGCTTATCCGCACCAGCTTTCAGGTGGCCAGCGTCAGCGCGTGATGATCGCCATGGCGCTCGCCAACAAGCCAGATCTGCTCATTGCCGACGAGCCGACGACCGCTCTCGACGTCACTGTGCAGGCGCAAATCCTCGCTTTGTTGGACCGGCTGCGCAAGACATATGACATGGCAATGTTGTTCATCACCCATGATCTCGGGTTGGTGCGTCGCATCGCAGACGACGTCTGCGTCATGCAGCACGGCAGGATCGTGGAAGCTGGCCCGACGGAAACGGTATTCTCGGCGCCGAAACATCCCTACACGCAAGCATTACTCGCGGCCGAACCTTCGGGCCTCGCCAACGCGGCCCGGCCGGAAGCGCCAGTCGTGCTCCACGCTGAAGACCTGCGCGTCTGGTTTCCGATCAGGCAGGGATTCCTGCGCCGCGTCGTCGATCATGTCAAAGCGGTGGACGGCGTTTCCTTGACCCTGCGCGAAGGTGAGACCGTGGGAGTCGTTGGAGAGTCCGGCTCCGGGAAGACGACGTTGGGACTTGCGCTGCTGAGGCTGACGCGCTCGGAAGGCCCAATCGTTTATATGGGTCGGCGCATCGATGGAGCCAACGCGCGCGCGATGCGTCCCTTGCGTCGGGATATGCAGATCGTGTTTCAGGACCCGTTTGGCTCCCTGTCGCCGCGCATGTCCGTGGCGGAAATTGTCGCCGAAGGTCTCGGAGTGCATCGCCCCAGCCTCTCCTTGGACGAGCAGCGCGACATCGTAGCCGCCGCGCTCAGGGAAACGGGGCTCGATCCAGCGACGATGGATCGCTATCCCCATGAGTTTTCCGGAGGGCAGCGTCAGCGCATCTCAATTGCCCGAGCCATTGTCCTGGAGCCCAAGCTGATAGTCCTCGACGAGCCAACTTCGGCGCTGGACATGTCTGTGCAGGCGCAGATCGTCGACCTTCTGCGCGAGCTCCAAGCTCGACGTTCCCTCGCCTATTTATTCATCAGCCATGACCTGAAAGTCGTAAAAGCCCTGGCTGCGCACCTCATCGTCATGCGCAACGGCAAGGTTGTCGAGCAAGGCCCGGCCAAGCTTATCTTCGACGCGCCCAAGAACGAATATACCCGCTTGCTGTTCGCGGCGGCGTTCCGGGTCGAGGCAGAGGCGTAAAATTTTTGAGTTAAAGAAAAATCAGAGAAATCATGATAATAAAAAGAAACTATTGCGACGTTTGCGCCGGATGCTGTGACGCCGCAGCGCGCTTCGCGGCAACCATTGGGACAAATCTATGACAACACTTGCGCAAAACGCCGCAGAAGTTATCAAATCGCGCAGCGGGCTCAACATGGTCGAGGCCGCGATCATACTCGGCCGTAATTTTTATAGCGTCGCGGAATTTGCCGAAAATCCAATCATCATCAGCTACGCGGATTTGCCGGGCTTTCCGCAGACGCCGACGACCAGCGACGGCGAATTGCTTGTCTGCACCATAGATGCGATCCCGACGCTGGTGCTAAAGGGCCGCACCAATTTCCACGAGTCTGGCGATCCGAGCCTCATGGCGAGTCCGATCGAAACCATAACTCATCTTGGCGTGCGCAGCATCCTTTCCACGACCTTCGCAACATCTGCCAATGCCGATCTCGTGCCGGGCAGTCTTGTGGCGATCACCGACCATATCGACTTCAAGGGACTCAACCCGCTTGTCAGGACTCGCCGGCGAAAAGAATTCCATCAATATGACCGACGTTTATGACAAGCGGCTGCTGCGACGCATGAAGATTTCGGCAGCGGGCGCGGGCGTGAGCGTCCACGAGGGCGTGCTCATCTGGTTCTCCGGCCCCAGTTTCGAAACAGCCGCCGAGGTCAAAATGGCGCGTGTTCTCGGCGCCGATATTCTCGGTCATTCGCTGGCGCCCGAGGCGATTCTGGCGCGGCGTTTCGCCATTCCCTTCGCCGGCGTCGCCGTCGTCACGGATTTCGGCACGGGCTTTTCGGGCGGCGCCCCTTCAGGGGACTATTCGCGTGGCCCGGTGGTCGCGGGCGTCGTAGCTCTCAAACGGCTCGTGCGCGCCTTCGTCAAAAACAGATAACGACTCATTCGAGAAAATAGCGGCTTACGCTTGCGAGGGGCGGGTCAAAACAATCAGATTTGCCGTCAGGATCTGCACCGGCTCGTTTTTCTGATTGAAGGTCGTCGTCTTTACTACGGCGACGCCTCGACCGGAACCGGAGCGCGACGGAGTTATCTTCAATACTTCGCTCTCGATACGAAGGCTGTCGCCGGGGCGCACCGGTCGCGGCCACGCGAGTTCGCCGCCGGAGCCGATCGCACCGCCAGCAAAGGGAGCGCCGCCTTCGATCAGCATCCGCATGGTCAGCGCTGCCGTAAGCCAGCCGCTTGCGACCAGGCCGCCGAACATGCTGGATTTCGCTGCTTTCGCATCAAGGTGAAAATATTGCGGGTCGTAATCCCGCGCGAACCGCACGATTTCCTCGGCCGTGACAGTAACCTCGCCGGCACGAAACACCTGTCCAACCACAAGATCTTCGAGATAAAGTCCTTGCGTCATTCTTCCCTCGCGGCTTGCGGCTGCAAATCCAGACGTTTGATCGCGGTTACGTCACCGGCGCCTGCGCGCAGATTGCGCTCGCGCACTTCTTCCAACAGCTCGCTCGTCACCAGCATATGCGTGGCGTTGGCGTGCAACAGGGTTTGTGCGTCGCGCATGACGCCGACGTGTCCCTTCCAGAAAATCAGATCGCCGCGCCGGAGCGCCGCTCCTCGCTCGACGGCCAGTCCCAGTTCGGCCTGTTGCAGATCACTGTCGCGCGGCGCGCGAAGGCCGGCGAGCAGCAGCGCGTTTTGCACCAGGCCGGAGCAATCCACGCCCATAGAGCTGCGGCCGCCCCAAAGATAAGGGGCTCCAATCAAAGTCTCCGCGACGGCGACGAAATCCGAAACGGGCGCCTTGATGTCCGCAAGATGCCGAGAAAAAACGAAGCCGCCTTCGCTCGTGACGGAGAAGCTCTCGCGCGAGTCGACTATTTTTAGTTCGGCGCCCATCGGCAGCGCGACCAGAGGCGGCTCTTTAATGCTGGGGCGCGGATAGATGAATGTGCGCGGCGTCGCGACAATATGCGTTGGCTGGTAGATCTTGCTCCAGAGCGTGTTCGCCGCGATCCAGCCGACATAATTGTCGCGCGCAAGTTGCCCCCAGACCCAACCCTCTTCTTCGTCGTAAACGGTCACGCATTCGCCATAGAGCGTCTGGGTGTCGAGACCGGCGTCCGGCCGCGGTTCGCGCTTCACGTCGACGACGCCTTCCTTGACCTGCATCAGGACGCCGTCGACAAAGCGCGGCGCTTCGACGCGGCCCTTAAGGAAACTTGCCGCCAGATCGGCGCGCGCGGGCGTCAACCGCCGGTCGAAAACTTCTGTCACCTTGCTTTGCTCCCCACGCCCGTGCGCGATTCGATCAGATCATAAAGTAACCGTGCGATCTGGATCTCGCCGCCTTCCGGGCGCCCGGCTTGGTCGCTCCGTTCCAGCAGTAAGCGTCGAAATGCGCCCAGCGGTTGGGGTCGGCGACGAACCGCCGCAAAAACAGCGCTGCAGTGATCGACCCCGCAAAGCCGTGAGTCGTCACATTGACGACGTCGGAAATCTTGCCGTCCAATCCGCTGTCGTAAGGGTCCCAAAGCGGCAGCCGCCAGGTGGGATCGTGCGCGAGGCGCGCATGCTCGGCGATTTCTCCCGCAAGGTCGTCGCAGCCGGTATAGAAAGGCGGCAAATCCGGGCCAAGCGCGACCCGCGCCGCCCCCGTCAGGGTCGCAAAGTCGAACAGCAGATCCGGCTTGTCTTCGCTGGCGAGCGTGAGCGCGTCGGCGAGCACCAGCCTGCCCTCCGCATCGGTGTTCCCAATTTCGACAGCAAGGCCCTTACGGCTACGGTAAATGTCGCTCGGCCGAAAAGACGGCGCAGAGACAGAATTTTCCACAATGGGCAGGATTACCCTCAGACGCAGCCGCAGCGCGCTTTGCATCAACATTGAAGCCAGTGACAGCGCTATTGCGGCCCCGCCCATGTCTTTTTTCATGAGCAGCATGCCGCTCGAAGGCTTGATGTCGAGTCCTCCAGTGTCGAAGCACACGCCCTTGCCGACCAACGTCACCTTCAGGCCGTCGTCTGGGCCATGGGTGAAGTCCACGAGACGCGGCGCCTGCGCCGCGCCTCTCCCAACTGCATGGATAAGCGGAAAGTTTTCAGTCAGCAGGGCCTCGCCGATGATGGCGCGCGCTTCGGCGCCCTGGTGGCGCGCCAGCTCCAGCGCAGCTTCGGCGAGCGCCTCGGGCCCCATGTCGTTGGCCGGCGTGTTGATGAGGTCACGCCCGAAGGCGATCGCACTGGCGATTCGCTCCAGCCGCTTACGATCCACTCCAGCCGGCGCGCAAAGGCGCGGCCCCCCGGCCTTGGCCGCGACATAGCGGGAAAACTTGTAGCGCGACAAAAGGAAGGCCAGAGCGACCGCGGCGGGATCGGGCGGCCCATGGTCGAAGCGGTAGAGCCCCGGCGGCAAAGTTGTCGCCAGCCTGCCTGGCAGAAACGGGTCGCGCAGTGGCGCGTCAGGACGCTCGAGACCAAAAAGCACGCGCGCCAGCGCGCCATCCGGGCCGGGGAGAAGGAGCAAGCGCTCCGCCTTCGGCTCGAAGCCGCAGGAGCCGGCATAATTACGAAGCTGCGCCGGCAGGTTCGATGAATAGGCGTCCCAGCCCTGGGCATCGACAAAATCGATTGGCGTCGCGTCCTGCGACCAGTCCTCCAGCTCAAAATTCGTCGCCATTTCTTCTCCAAAAGCCAGCCGTCGGCGTCCCGTACTGAGACAGCGCTCTTCCCTTCGTTAAGCATCCATTAGGGTTAACGCTTTATTGCTGCCTTCACCGCGTCCCAACAAAATGAAAAGATTCGCCGTGAGCAAGGCAACCCTTCCAGTTCCCGCCGCCCCGTTTCAAATCGCGCAAGCCGGCGCAAAGCGCAACCGCCGGATGGCGAATGTTCTCATTTTGGCGGTTTTGATCGGCCTTCCCGGCTGTTCCAAGTCGCTGAACGACGTCACCGGTTCGATCGGGAGGCCGACAGCACCCGCCACGCTGCCAACGGGGGAAGGCGAATTGCGACGGTTCGCCGAGGAATGGGGACAGCGCTACGAAAAGAACCCTAAGGACAAAGAAGTCGCGATGACCTACGCGCGAGCGCTGCACGCCCTCGATCAGAATACGCAGGCGGTGGCCGTGCTGCAGGGTACAGCGATCCAATACCCCCAGGACATGAAAGTGCTCAGCGCCTATGGCAAAGCCCTGGCGGACGCCGGAAGACTGAACGAGGCATCGGATATATTGTCGCGCGCTCATACGCCGGAGCGCCCCGACTGGTCGGTGACGTCGACGCAAGGCACGATCGCCGACGAACTCGGGAATCACGACGCAGCGCGAGCATATTATGCGGAGGCGCTGAAAATCCGCCCCAACGACCCCACTGTGCTGTCCAATATGGGGCTCTCCTACGCCCTGTCGCAGCAGTTGCCGCGCGCCGAAGAGACCTTGCTCCTGGCGGCGAGTCAGCCTGAGGCCGACATGCGCGTGCGTCAAAATCTCGCGTTGGTGCTCGCACTCGAGGGCAAATTCGCTCAGGCCGAAGAATGGTCCAGACGCGACCTGTCGCCAATTGACGCCGCCGCTAACGTCGCCTCGATCCGCCAGATGATTTCCCAGTCCAACACCTGGCGCGACATTCAGGCAAAAACGCCAGCGGGCCGCCGCACAATTGCCGGACGCGGCGCCGAGGACATCCCGAAGCAGGCGCGCTGAGATCTGGTTCGATTGCAAATTTTCGAATAGCGCAGCATCTCGCCGGGTCGAAAAACACGTCAGCCGGTTCCCAAGCAAGGGGGTCGGCTAGCAGCTTTGACGTTTTCGAGACCGGTTTTCGACCGCCCTATCAGCTTTTGCAGATCGTAAATGTGACCAATTTTTGCGGCGCGTTTGAGGCGAAGCCGATGAGTCTTCATGGAAAATCCGGGGCGGTCCTCGTCCCAGGGCGCCGCACTTGCGGCTGATGAAGAAGTGTGGCTTCACTTGTGGAGACGCCCTATAACGCCGCCGCGATAGAGCCGGCGGCCACAAGCTGTCGAGACCCCGGTAATGGCCACGGGAGCCGGTAGATGCAAACCAACACATTAGCGGTCGGCGACAGCATCCCTTCGAATTGCCGCGTCGATCCGCGCAGCAACGAGTTCGCGGAGAGCTTTGGCGCCTACCTGCTGTCGCGGCGCGCTGTTGACGATCTCTCGTTGCAAAGATCGCAGCGTGCGGCCCGTCAGGCCGGCGAACGCTTCGATCAGGTTTTGACCAAGCTCGGCCTCATCCCTGATGCGGACCTATGCGGCCACCTCGCGCGGTTTTTGCGCATAGAAGTCATAGAAGAGAAAGATTTTCCGAAAGAGCCAGTGCTGCCGGAAGTCATCCTGGAAAGATTCATCCGAGTCAACGGCGTGCTTCCGCTTGAGCTGAATGTCGACCGGCTCACCGTCGCGTTGGTTGATCCCTTCAATTTGGAGCCAGTCGACGCCCTGGCCTATTCGACCGGCTATACGCTTGAACTGCGGCTGATCACCCCCGCCAATATGGAAAAGGCGCTGCTGACGCTCTACGGCAAGGGTCAGAACGGCGTCGCCATTGTCGACTCGGACTCGCGCGGCGAGGCGGCCAGCGAGTTCGATCTGCAACGCTTGCGTGACATCGCCAATGAGGCCCCGGTCATCCGGCGCGTCAACCAGATCGTCGCCGAGGCCATCGAAGCTCACGCTTCGGATATCCACATCGAGCCCACGCTGGATCAAGTATTGGTGCGTTATCGCATCGATGGCGTGCTGCGCAATGTCGAGCAGTTGCCGCCGGGACTAAAGGCCGCGATCTCCTCACGCATAAAAATCATGGCGCAGCTCGACATCGCCGAGCGCCGCCTGCCGCAGGACGGCCGCATCAAACTCGCCGTGCGCGGCGTTGATATCGATTTTCGCGTCTCGACAATCCCGACAGCGCACGGCGAAAGCATCGTCATGCGTATTCTCGACCGCAGCCATGTATCGCTGGACTTCGAGACGCTCGGCTTTGACTCGGATCTTCTCGAACCTTTCCGCACGGTGATGAGCAGTCCCAACGGCATCATCCTCGTCACCGGCCCGACAGGCAGCGGCAAAACCACGACGCTTTATACCGCACTGAAGGAGCTCAACAAGCCGGACGTGAAACTGTTCACGGTGGAAGACCCAATCGAATATCAGCTTTCCGGCGTCAATCAGGTTCAAGTGCAGCCGGCCATCGGCCTCGACTTTCCGATGGCGTTGCGGTCGATCCTGCGCCAGGATCCCGACATCATCATGATCGGCGAAATTCGTGACGCCGAAACCGCGCGCATCGCGATTCAGTCGGCGCTGACCGGCCATCTCGTGTTTTCTACGCTGCACACCAATGGCGCCGCCGCATCCATCACTCGTCTCATAGATATGGGCGTTGAGAATTATCTGATCGCATCAACTGTCAAGGCCGTGCTGGCTCAGCGCCTGGTGCGCCGGCTCTGCGAAGCCTGCGCGGCTCCAACCGCGGCGACCGAACAGTGGAGGTTGCGACTGGCCGGTGAACGTTTCGCAACGACCCCGCCCCGCCTACGAGGGCCTGTGGGTTGTTTCAAATGTCGGCAGACCGGCTACTCCGGTCGCTCGACCATCGCCGAATTATTGGTGATGAACGACCGTTTGCACCGGCTGGTCTGCGAGTCAGCGACCGATACGGCGCTGGACGCAGCAGGACGCGAGGCCGGCATGATGTCGATGTATCAGAACGGCATGCGCAAAGCCTGGCGTGGCGAAACCAGCGTGGAGGAAGTTTTGCGCGTGACCCGCGTGGACTGATACTATCCGAACGTCACTGCGCAGAGGCTTGTTGATGTGACCTGCGGAATCGCCCCGCTGCTTCATCCCGACATCGGCGCAAACCGATGAGCGGATTTTTATCACCAGGAAAGGTCCCATGGCCTCGTTTCATTATCGCGCCTATACCGCGCAGGGCGAACTCGACGAAGGTGAAATCGAAGCGCGGACACGCGACGAAGCCGAGGACATGCTTTGGGCGCGCGGCCTGACGCCTTTCGAAACGAATGCGGCGCGGGCGGACGGCGGTGCGAAGGGTGGCGGTCTGTTCAGCCAGAAGCGTCTCAAGCCTGCCGATGTCGCCGCCTTCACCCGCGATTTCGCCACGTTGGAGGAAGCCGACGTTCCGCTTGACCGGGCGCTCCGCATTCTGGAAGAACAGGCGCCCAACGCCGCGCGGAGACAGCTCACCGAGGAAGTGTTGCGTCGCCTGCTCGATGGCGCGACGCTCTCCGACGCGCTGGCCGCGACTTCTTCGGCTTTTGGCGACGGCTACATCAGCGTCGTGCGGGCCGGCGAAGCTATGGGCAAAATCGGCGCTGCGTTGACGCAGATGGCCGAGATGCTCGAGCGGCGCCAAGAACTGCGCGCCCGCATCCAGTCGGCGCTGATCTATCCGGTTATATTGATCGTGCTGGCGCTGGTTTCGACCGGCATTGTGATCGGCGTGCTCGCGCCGGCGGTTTCCCCCATCTTCTCTGAAAGCGGCAAGCCGATGCCGGCGGGTCTTTCCTTCATCATGGGGCTGGAGGACCAATGGCCTTATATTCTTGGCTTTCTCGTGTTCGTCGTGGGCTTTGTCTTTTGGCTGCGTTCCTATTCCGCCACGAGACCCACAGTGAAGTTGGCCATCGATCGCAGAATGCTTGATGTTCCGATTGTCGGCAAACTGAAGGCGCAATACGACACAGCTCAATTCGCCCGCACGTTAGGCGCTATGCTGAAAGCTGGCGTTCCCCTGCTGCAGGGGCTCGAAAGCGCCGTGCAGTCGGTCAGCAATTTTTTTCTGCGCGAACAACTCATCAACGTTGTCGATTCCGTGCGCAACGGCGGCAGCTTGTCGCGTGGACTGGCGCAAATCACGCAGCTTCCAACTGTCGTCCCGCAATTGGTCGCCGTCGGTGAGGAGGCAGGACAATTGGCGCCGATGCTGCTGCGCATCGCAGGCACATTTGAACGCGCGACCGAGCGCTCCATCGAACGGGCGATGGGAATGCTGACCCCGGCGCTCACAGTAATGATCGCCGGTCTGGTCGGCGCACTGGTGCTGACCGTGATGAACGCCGTGCTCGGCATCAATGAACTCGCGACGCAATGAGACGCAGGCACAATCGGCCGGACGCCGGCTTCACCCTGCTGGAGACATTGGCCGTGGTGGCGATTTTCGCCCTGGTGATGGGCGTCGCGGCGCCGCTTCTGCGACCGCCTCCGGGTGGACTGCAATTGCAGGCGAGCGCACGGCGGCTTTGCGCCATAATGCGCGACACACGCGCCCGCGCCATCGCCGGAAACAGCGAACTCGCTGTCAGCGTGGATATTGCCCGCAAGAGTTACTGGTCCCCCGTTCTGGCGGAGACTTTCCTGCCGTCGGACACTCATATGGATTTGAAAATTGCCGAAGCGCGAAAGCAGGGACCGACGCAAGGCGATATTCTGTTCTTTCCTAGCGGAGCCTCCACGGGAGGAGAAATTACCTTGTCGCTCGGAGGCCGGACGGCGATTGTCGACGTGAATTGGCTAACTGGGGCGGCTAGATGCGAGGTTTCTTGAAAGTCGCCGGATATCGACGCCGATTGAGGCGCTTGCGCAGGCGGGCCAGCGGTTTCGTCCTGATTGAGGCTCTTGCTGCTTTTGCGATCCTGACCATGTCGCTGGCTGCGCTGATGAGCGGCATATTTGGCGCGGTCAACAACGATGATCGCGCCGATTTCTTGTTGCGCGCCACGCGCGTGGCGCGCTCAGAACTCGAAGCATTAGGCGTCGAAACACAGCCTCAGTCCGGCGTCATCGAGGGGAAAAGCGAAGACGGATTGACTTATATCATAAGGGTCAATCTTGCCGACTCGCCGCCGCCGCTCAACCCCTTGGCGCCGGTTACGATCGCCTTCTGGGCGCATATCGACGTGACCCGAGGCGGCGAAATTAACGGCAAGGCCCTGACGCTAGGTTTCGACACTTTCAAAATCTCCACGATCAAGGAGCCGGCGAAATGAGGCGGAGGGCGCGCCGACGAGCCGATTCAGGTTTCACTTTGCTGGAGCTGCTGCTTTCTCTGTCGCTATTGGCGCTGCTGATGGCCGCGTTGCTTGGCGGAATACAGCTGGGAACCAAGTCGTTCGAAACGAGTCGCGCCAATCAGGCTGTCGGCGATCTCGAAGCCGCCGCGTCGGCAATCTCCGATTTGCTGTCCCACGCCTACCCTATGCTCATTCCCGACCCGAAACAGGGACAGACGCTGTTCTTTTATGGGCGTCCCGATAGTTGCTTGTTTATAAGTCTGAGCGAGGGTCAAACGCAGCAAGGCGGCTTCTTCTCGAGTGAGATCGGATTGGCGCCCAACGGCGATAGCGTGGATCTTGCGGTCTGGACCGCCGGCTTTCGTGTTGCCGAGGCGTCGCAAGCGACGCGCGAGTTGATGCAAAAAACAGAGGCCGCCCGCGGCGTTTCGTTTCTCCAACTGCGCTATTTTGGCGTGATCGAGGAAGGGAAGCCTCCCCGCTGGAATGACAATTGGCTGGGCGCCTCTCATCTCCCCCAGCTTGTGGCGTTACGTTTCGCCGCCACCCGTTTCGGCAAGCCAATTCAAATTTCCTTTACTGTGGCTCTGCGACAGGAGTTGCAGTAGCTATGGATCTGATCTTTAGGAAAGGCGTTTATCGGTCTGCTGCAAGCCTAAACAGTAACCTGCATGTTGCGTCTCGGCGCTAGAGAAAGAATCCCGTTAGATTATGCTCGCAGCTAAAGACATTCGCTTTTCCGTAGCGCCGATGATGGACTGGACCGATCGGCACTGCCGTTATCTGCATCGACTGATGACGCGCCAGGCTCGGCTGTACACGGAGATGCTGACCACCGGCGCCGTCATACATGGCGACCGTTTGCGATTGATGGGTTACGACGCCTTCGAGCATCCGGTCGCTTTTCAGATCGGCGGCTCTGATCCCGCCGATCTTTCAGAAGCGGCTCGCATCGTTGAAGGCTTCGGTTATGACGAGATCAATCTGAATGTCGGCT
This sequence comes from uncultured Alphaproteobacteria bacterium, assembly GCA_963724845.1. Classification (GTDB taxonomy): domain Bacteria; phylum Pseudomonadota; class Alphaproteobacteria; order Rhizobiales; family Beijerinckiaceae; genus Methylocystis. Next base: position 379,191 of record CAVRWF010000012.1, on the reverse strand, counting down.
GCCCTTCGGATCGTGTGCAAAATGGCGCTTTCGGCGCCTGTTTGATGCTGCGGCCGGCCCTTGTCGCAGATTGCGTTCGAGCGATGAAGGATGCGGTGAAAATTCCCGTAACAGTCAAATGCCGCATCGGAGTTGACGATCAGGAGCCGGAGACAGCGCTGTTCGAACTTGCGGATGCAAGCCTGCGCGCCGGCGCCGACGCCCTGATCGTGCACGCCCGCAAGGCGTGGCTTAAAGGTCTTTCGCCGAAAGAAAACCGCGACATTCCCCCGCTCGACTACGCGCTGGTGCATCGACTGAAACAGTTCTATCCCACGACGCCAATAGCTATAAATGGCGGGCTTGCGACGATTGACGCCTTCAGCGAACAGCTTAAATTCGTAGACGGGGTGATGGTCGGTCGAGCCGCTTATCACGACCCCGCGATACTGCTTCGCATCGACTCGGAACTGTTCGGCGAAATCGCGCCTCTGAAAGATTGCTTCAGCGTGGTGGAGGCTTTTGTTCCCTACATCGAGACACAGCTTTCCCGAGGGGAACGCCTGTCGTCAATCACCCGTCACATGCTCGGTTTGTTCACCGGCATGCCCGGCGCGCGCAGCTTTCGTCGACGCCTGGCGCTGGAGGCCGTTCGTTCTGGAGCGGGCGTTGAGGTGTTGTTGGACGCGGTGGGGGAAGTCCGGCGCGCGACGGAGCGCCCGGCGTAAGCTCCGTGCAGAAGCTTGCGCTTCAGTCCGGCGACGCCCCGTTCTAGACTGGCAACTTGTCCATGAATCCTTCCGTTGTGATACGGAGAATTTGCGCGATATCCTTGCCGGGTTCCGGATAGGCTATGCCTAGACGCTTCCAGAAATCGATAAAGACCCAGATATTGGAAAGATCGTACTCGTCTTCGGGTTGCGCTTTGCGCGGAGATGTCTCGTCCCGGAATTTCCCGGCGTCGATCAGGTAGGGCCGCAGGCTGTCCGAAGGAACGCCAAGCGCAGAGGCGAGAGCGGCAGGATCGTTTTTCCAATCGGCTCCCGGATCTTCCTCATCCCAATAGTTCGGCCAGGAGCAATAGCTATGCAATTCTTCGTGTCCGCGATAGGCCAGATGCTCCCAATAGTCGCCATCGTAAACCTTTACGGTCGACACCAGCCAGTCATGCGTAACAGCCATATCTCGAGCTGCCGCGCCAACGTTCACGCCGAAATACTCCGGCCAAAGCACGACGAGCCAGCCCCCCGCCGGCGCAAAGATCACCACATCGGTCAGATGATCCACCGGGTCATTGAGTGGGTGGGCTTCGACCGTGACTGCATGCGAAAGGAAAAAGTCGCGACAGGCTTGCGCAACCTCCTTCGAATTGCAGTGTCTGAAGGCGCTAACAGCGAGAAAAAGTCCCATTGTCGAACCCATTCCTTGGCTCATAGTGCGCGCGCGTCGTTTAAACGCTGCAGAGCGCCAGCAGAATGACAATCTCCGCCACCTGTTGCGCGGCGCCAAGCACATCGCCGGTGAAGCCTCCGATCTGGCGGTCCGCCAGCCGTGCGACAAGACCCGCAGCGAGCAACGCACCAATGTCAGCAACGACGACCTGCGACAACCGCCCTCCCGCCAGAATGAAGGGAATCGAGGCCGCCACGACGAACAGAGACGCGACCATTAGTGTGGAGCTTGAAGGGCGCTCCATTGCGGCCCCCGCGCCCTCGACGCGCGCGGGCGTCGAGAGAAGCAGCGGGGCGAGACCCGCCGTGCGCGACGCCGCTGCCGAGCAGACCAACGCAGCCAGAGCGATCCCCAGTCCGCGCTCGGTTAACGTCGCCAATGCGGATACACGCAGCATAAGCGCCAACGTCAGGGCGATGGCGCCGTAAGAGCCCAGCCGACTGTCGCGCATGATTTCCAGCTTTCGCTGGCGCGTCGCTCCGCCCCCAAAACCGTCCGCAACGTCCGCGAGGCCATCCTCATGCAATCCGCCGGTGACGGCGACCAGCGCCGCGATCGCGCAGACGGCTGCAGGTAGCGCCGGAACTCCAAAAACGCGCGCGAAGAGCAACGCCAGTCCTCCGCAGCCGCCGATAATCGCCCCCGCGAGCGGCAGTGCGCGCAAAGCCCGACTAAATGCGGGCATGCCACTGCTCGTCGTCGGCAAACTCAGGCGAGAGTAAAAACTCAGGCAGGCGAGCAGGTCTTCCACGAGGAGGTGAAGAAACAGCGCATTCATGGCTTTGTTTTGAGCCGAGCTGCGCATTTTGTCGAGACGCTCCCCTACCGCGACCGACGCAAACCTAGCGATGCTGCGGCTCGTTAAGCGCCGGCGCAACTATTTCGGCCGCCGCAAGCTCTGCAGCCGCCTGCATCGCCTCAACGCCTAGAGGGCCGATCAGAACAAAGGCCATTCCCGAGGCTCGCCATTCTATCGCGATCAGACTGCTGTCGACCCGAGGCGCGATCCGAGGGCTCGGCCCCGCTTCGGCTCGCTCGAAATATAAGCCAACGCGCGCGCCATTCTCGCTTTCATAGATGAGAAAGCCTGCGGGCGCCGTCAGCCCGGGAGAAACGCGCCCTCCCAGCAGCCTAAGCTTTGCCGGGGAAAGATCGGGAACGCGTGCGGATCCGACCTTCAGCTTGAGAAGAGACTGGAGCTCAGTCTTGTGCTCGGCGTCATAATCCACGGGCCTGGGTTCTGAAGCGTAAGTCAGATAGCACATGTCCGCGCGATCGACGTAACCCTGCGCCAAAGCTGCTTGAGGAATTCCGCTGGGCGCGGATCCGGGCCGTGTCAGAACAAAAACTGTTACGCCAGCCAGCACCGCCCCGGCAAGCAGCGTTAGCGCGGAGGAGAGAGCGGCCTTTTTGCGGCGGCTTTCGCGCACTTCGTCCAGCCGTCGAACCGAGCGGGAAGGGCTGCTCGGGCGTCCCCAATGGACCGCCCCGGTCTCTATCGGCGGAGGGCCGTTGGCGGCGTTGCGGGCAGCGGCATTGCGCAGCGATAGCGGGGGAGTCTCCTGGGCCACAGGTTCGAAAGCGGCGCGCAAAGCTGCATTCTGGCGGCGCCAGTTGTCCACCAGGGCGGCGTCCTCGGGGTGCTGAAGCAGATGATCTTCCACCTGACGGCGGCGCTCGGCCGAGATCTCTCCGTCGACAAGCGCGTGGAGATCCTCTTCGACCACGCTGAAAGGCGTGTTCATGCCCCCACCCTATTTTATGACGCGCAGATGGGCGCTGGCGCGGCGGGATCGGTCGGAGGGGGCGAGTGGGCGCAGGTCAAGCGTCAATAAGGCGGCGCGGGCGCGCCGGAGTTGCGCCACTAACGCCACGGGCGGCACGGCTAGAATGCTTGCAGCCGCCTCATAGGAGAAGCCCTCGAGAGCCACCAGCAGCAAGCTGGCTCGTTCGTCGAATGGAAGGCCAGCGAGACCGTGAGTGATGAGCGGTTGGTGCGCGGCTGGTCTTGGAGCGGCCATGAGGCCCATTTTTTCCTTGGCCAGCGCAGTCAAGGCGCGATAGGCGCAAAGCCGCGCTGGATTGCCGTCCACCATGGACAGTTCCTTGCCCCGGATTTTCAATGCGGCGCGCTCCAGAGCAGTTTGCACGAGCTCATCCGCCGCAGCGGAACCTGCGCACGCGCACAATGCGCGCGCATACCGGCGCAACGCCGGAATCGCCGTTTCGAGATTCTGGAACAGATCCTCTTTTTGGCCCATATCCCACCCGCTCCGCGTTGATTTTTTGGTTTTTTGATTTTTTTGCGCGCGGCGACTGACGTCTCCTTTTGTCATGATAGGCCAGTTGCGCCAAATTGACTATCTGCGCTGTGCGGGTTTGGGACTTTTTTTGGCGAGTGGACCCACCATCAGCCACACTGTCGCCAGCCCCGGGGTTGACCCGTCCGAAAGGGAAGGTTAGTGGATCACCACTGTTCGGTCCTTGGCGGCCGGCGCGGAGAAGTGGGCCGATCACTCTTTCCGACTTGGGTAGCGCTTGCACAGCGCGGGTAGTTGATCCAAGAGAACTTTGAGAGAGCGCGTAGCTCAGTCGGTAGAGCATCTGACTTTTAATCAGAGGGTCCCGGGTTCGAGCCCCGGCGCGCTCACCACTTAAAAATAAATACTTAGCGAGAAAATGCCACTTCGAAAAATTGTGCGGGCGGTCGCCGGGTCACGCCGTGTGGCTCAGGCTCCACGAAAATCTCAATGAGCGCAGGCGAAAGCCAGCAGCAAGCATCTGGCGAACGTGCCCCGCCTCATGCAGGCAGGCAAGTTCTGGGGACTTCGGTCCGTAGCGGTTCTCGACTGGCGGATCGACCGGGCAATCCCTTGCGACCGAGTGATCAAACCAATCTGATAAATCGATGTGTGCCAAGCGTGCATCCCGCGTTTAATGGAGTCTGCGCCATCCTGCTTATGGCATTTTCATAGCTCGCCCCCGCAACCGCAACTTTAAGTTCGACACCATTATGCTGCCGTTCGTCGACATGGACGAAAGGATAGTCGCGCTTGCTTGAGCCGAAGCGGGACCTGAACAAATTGAAGACCTCCAGAAACTGCATTTTTGCACCCGTGAAAGCTCGGCGTGATCTGTCGATGGGCTCTAACGTACCGCTTCGGGCATTGTTGCTTCAATTTTTGGCGGCACAGTGTCGGCCCCCCCCTGGGCCGATGGCCTCACGCAACCGCGTATTTCATAGTCAGCCAGACGAAGCGGCGCATGTTGTAGTCGAGATTGGCCAAGCCGATCTGACGCCTTGTGTAAAAAGTAGCCCCTTGATGCGATTGACATGGGCGACGCGTTCGTTCGTCAGCGCTTTGCGTTCGCGGCAAACTCGACGACGATTCTCTTCTTCGGGCGACGGCGCTCGAACCATGGCGCACACTCGCGGTTCTCTGCGCTTGTAAGCCAACTGCTCGTTGCGCCAAGCATTTATAGGTCCGGACCCTAATGCTCGGCATAGTGTTCGAGAAACTTATCGCTGTATGAAATAGTCCAGCTTTGTCTCGCCAGGAATGGCTATTGGATCAGCTCTGATCTTTTCCGGCATTGAAAAGATCCAGGAAAGCGCCTTTGCTGCTGCGGAGCTGCTTCAAGTAAATCGCCCCCAAGTGAGTAAGACATCGATCTCCAGAGGCTGTCATAATGACGAATGACCGCCGACGATCAGCGGGATCCGTTTTCCTTCGCACGAGTTTGGCTTGCGCGAGGCGCGAAACCAGTTCAGCTGCGCTGTGATCCTTGATCATGAGTTCTTCGGCGAGTTCGCCAACGCTGATGTGTTCGCCGCCACGATATGTTTTGATAACGAGGAGCGCTTGGTAGCGTTGCGTCGTCAAGCCAACCTCGGCTGCGGCTCGCTCGCTGAAGGCCAGAAACCGTCGAAGCGTGGAGCGAAAAGCCGCAAGAGCCATGAATTCTTCGTCGGCCAGGCTTCCTTTGGCGCCTTTTTCCATGACGACTTTTTTATCGGCCATAAGCACCACGGAAACTCCTACGCGAATTGGGCCGCTATGGTTTTGCGATCGTTCCATTGCAAAGCCCCGCCAGGTGAGGTGCTTGAAAATAATGAAACGTTGTTCAAGGCTGGATGATGCTATTGTTATCCTGCAACGTCAACTATTGACAATTCTGGCGCATTCCATGAACTAAAATCCCTGCCAGATTCGGCGCCCAATATACGAGACTCCAGCTAGCTTGCAAATGTATCGTAACACGAGTATATGCAAATTGGCAGGTTTAAATCCGGAGCAGCCCAAGCTTATAGGCTTTTCCACTCAGCCCTGCGGGTTAGTTGGCAACGTGTCGCCGAAGAATCACGCGAACGAGAACATGGTTTAATACATAACGCGATTCAAGAGAATCAGGCTCCGCATTCCCGGCGTATTAATGAGCCGTGCATCTCAAGAGGTCCTATGCGTGCAACCATTCGTCCTTTCAAAATTGAATTCAAAAAGCGTTTCTCCCGATCCTCGCCAAAGCATTCGTCGACCGCCGAGAACGTTGGCGAAAGCCCAACAACGGCGAGTTTTTCCAATGTCGGCGTATTCACCGCAGGACGCCGCCGCGACGCGGACGGATTTAGCGACGCCCGCAAAGCCGCTGACGCGCTTTTTGCTCGCAGTGACTCTGCCGCTCCCCCGTTGGAGACGGTTCCAACGACAAACGCGCCCGCCGGCCGAGTGCTGCAGAGCCTCGTCGAACGCAGCGATGTTCTGACAAATCGGCTTACGGAAGCCGATCAAAAGTCAAGCCGCAGCCGCGTGGGAGAGAAAACCAAGGCCGCTTCTTCCATCCGGCCAAAGAAACGGCCCCCCCAGAAGCGAAGCGATACGCCGGAGCGGGCAGTCATGAAAATCGAACCGAAGGAGCAGTGCGCCAGCGCACCCGATCACGAGCGCAGATCGATCCGTAAGCGGCGCCTGCTCGACGCGGCCCTTAAAGCCGGCGAGAAATGGAAACGGCGCCTGTGCAGCGCGGCGCGCTGAAGGATGACTGATCGCGGTGACCACAAGGCGTTGGCCGCCGACGCCATCGCTGCTTTTGGCTTTTGCAACAACGGACTGGCTGGACGTAAATCAACTCGCTGAGCGTTCCATCGAACGAGGCTTTGCGCGCTTGTGGCGTGCGTAGTAGCACGTCAATTCCTTCCCCGTTTTCGATGCGCATCGCGTGCTTGAGAACGGCCCTTATGTTGCCGCTACCAGATATCCTTGATGCTTAGGCTTGGCGAAATGCCCAGATGATTGTGTCCACCAGGTAGCGAGCATGTATTCTATGGTTCCCCGTTGGCGAGAGCCTTGAGAACTCTAGTCCGCCCGTTGATTCATAGAAGATTCATTCTTTTCAGCGCGGCTTGTCGCCGCAGCTCGATCGACGATAAGCTCACCAGTATTCGCGACAGACCAAAAACGCACTTGCAATGAGCCCGAACTGTGAGATATACATCGTTCTACGATGTATGCCCTGGACGCTTTTTGTTCTCTCATGTGGCGCAATCTGTGCACAAGAGGGAACTGATCGAGGTGATCCATCAAGCACATCAATGGCGGCGGTAGAACCTTGCTCCAGACGGAGTGTCGCAGCGGTCGCTGAGTTCGGTCCAGTGCGGCCCGAGAGTTCAATGGCGGATAAACGCCGACGAGATCCGCAAAAGACTTCACTATGTCTCACCGCAACAAAAGAGCGTCCCTATGTTGAAGCCTGTTGCCAAACCCAAGTTCTCCAATCACTCCTCCGATCCCCAAATTCAGCTCTATAAAAGGATCGGCATCTCGGCAGTGGCGGCTGTACTGGAGGTGATGGCCAAGCCTGCCAAATCGACGAATGACAAAAACTCGAACGAGAAACGGTGCGGACAGCAAATAGCGTCTGCCGACGCAATAACTGTCCTGCATCAAAGTCCCGGCGATGCTGATATCTAGATCTCGAACGGCTCTTACCGGCGCGCACTCCATTCAAGTCAAGGATCTAGAGGCGAGCGGAAGATTTTTCCTGGCGATGAAAGCCGCCTAATAAACTGGTTTGAACTTCAAACTCAACAATCGCCAGCAACTTCGCAAAGGAGTGATGATGCGGAGGACCTATGCTAGTTCCATAGCAGCGGCGCTGCTACTCGGTATGGTGGCGACGATCCCCGCTTGGGCTCAAGATTGGGAAAGAGGGGGCGGTTATGGAAGCGGGGGGACCGGAGAAGGCGGCTATGGCGGACACTGGAGCGGAGGTTATTGGGGCGGAGGTAGGGAAGATGGCCTCATGAGCGGCGGTTCGGTCGGCGGCAGTCTCGACGTCAAACCAGGTTACAATGGAGGATATCCCTCCGGCTACGGCTCATACGACCATCGCGATACGACCCGATGCTATTTCACTCGCCAACCCGAGGTCGACGCGTGGGGAAACATCGTTCGCTACCAAGGAATTCGCATTTGTGAATAGTGCGCGGTTCTTGTTGGGCTCGCGCGGTTGCGCTGCGAGGCCCGTGCTGTGGTATGAGTGGCCAATCTGGATATTAGCAGAGATAGATTCTGATCTCGGCTGGGTCGAAAAACTAGTCTTTGATGGACGATAATTGGCTGCAACTTATCTTTCAACTCAGCCTTCCATGAAGAAAAACAGACCGTGTTGATGGCGGCCACATTGAATAAATTAAGGAACGAATCCTTATTCTGCTTTAATCTCTTGCGTGCACCGCCGCCAGTTGTTCAAGTGCATGAACACGGTTTGACGTGGCGATAATAAGTTATCGACCACGAACGCAGGGTTCGGTCTGTCGTTCGACCAATTGGCTTGGACTAATCGCGAAACAAGCTCGGCGCCTGTGATCCCGAATGAGTTGTTCAGCAAGCTGCCCCACGCTGATGTGGTTTCAGCAGGCAGCACTATTGCATAGCTACGCCAAACTCGGCGAGTGTGAAGTCATTGCAATTCGTTGGCGACGGCGAAGGGCGCTCCGCGAATTGCTTGGCTTGCTGCGAGCAAATCAATCAATCCAACTCAAGAGATCTTGGGGAGCTTGCAATAAATCTCGGCATGATATGTCGTGTAGCGACATGATCGCTTCGTTTTGCTCCTCACCGGGCATCAGGCCCCGCTGCGATATGCTCAGCAGTTCGGAAAATCTGCGGAAAGTCATCATCAATTAGCAGATACGCCAGAAGCGTTAAGGCCAAGGGATGGCTCACGCTCCCTGCAAAAGCACATGTAGCATTATCCACAAGATAGCGCCAAAAAAGCACGCTTGCAAATCCGTCGTAACACGATTTATAAGCTCAGCTGCATGGTCAGGAGCCAGCTTGATGCCCGCTCCTTGTGGCGATTTTCTCGTTGGCAGTCGAAAATCACATTAACTCTGCCATTCTGACGCCCGTCAACAACAAGTCATAGAACGGTTCTAAAGCGATGCCAGTAACCGACCCACGGCCCCTTCAGGGATGGAGCCTGCTTCTCCTGAGCATCGTGCTTGGGCTTGGCACTGTGGTAGTTTTGTCGAATGTGCCGGGCTATACTGTTGTCGTTCCCTACGCTGCCGGCGGCTTGCAGGGGGTGACGCCGAGCTTTGGCGGCTGGGCCACTACCGACCACATGATCGGCATTGCTCTCGGCCTGCCGATCTCACGATGGATCGCGGCGCGATTTGGCGATTATCGCACGCTGGCGACGGCTTATGTGCTTTACGCGGTCATTTCCCTGGTCTGCACGACGAGCCAGACGATTGCTTTCTTCCTGCCGATGCGTATTTTGCTGGGACTTACAGGCGGCGTGATTTTACCCATCGCGCAGTCGATAGTGCTCAATGAATATCCTGAACATCTGCGAACCGTCGGCGTCGGCCTTTGGGGAATGCTCGGCATTTTGCCGTTCATGGTCGGCATATTCGTCGGCGGCTGGTACAACGAACATCTCGGCTGGCGATATGTTTTCTATTCGAACATTCCGGTGGCGCTGCTCGCCGCAGGGGTGGTGATTGCGCTGTTTTACGGCCGGGGGTTTCGCCGGCGGTTTCCGCGTTTCGATTTCACAGGCTTTGTGTTGCTCGCGGCGATTCTTTACGGGTTGCAGACGATTTTCAACATGGGCAATGATTTCGACTGGTTCGCATCCCCGATTCTGGTGACAGCTCTGATCATCGTCGTCATCGCGCTGCCCATCTTCGTCATCTGGGAGCTTGGCGAACGACATCCCGCGCTGGACGTGCGCCTTTTCGCCAATCGGAACTACACGGTCGCGACAATATGCTCGATGGCGGGTTTCCTGATCATTCAGGGAACGCTCTCGGTTTTTGTCGGCCAGCTGCAGTTGTTGCTGGGCTATAGTTCCGACCTCGCCGGCATCGTCTATCTGTCGATGTTGCTGTTCGCCGTTCCTGTCGCGGCGATCGTGCATGAACTGTGCAAGCGGGTCGACGTTCGCCTGGTCTCGTTTCTGGATTTCCTGGGCCTGGCCGTCACGCTGACCTGGATCGGCTTGTACGACAAGCAGGCCTCCTTCGATCAGATCGCGTTGCCGATGACCTTTCTTGGTTTCTCGCTCGCCATGTTCTTCGCGCCATTGGCGGTGATCGCGATGCGGGGGCTATACGGTTCGCAGCTGATCCGGGCGGCCGAGGAATTCACTCTGCTGCGCACGGCCGCGGGCGCTTTCGGCATCGCGCTGCAGGCGGTGGTTCAGTTCCGGCGGACGCCCGTTCACGCGCTCGATCTCTCCGACCAGTTCAGCGGCCGGCGCTTCGCCGAACTCGACCAGATGACGCAGTTGATGGATCGGCTGCAAGAGCGGTCGCCAGCCTTTTCGCCGGCCATGGCGCGCAGCCAGGTGGGTGTTTTCCTCAAGCAGGAGGCGGCGCTGCTGGCGTTGAACGACGTGTTCTTTCTCGGCGCCTTCGTTTTCGTGCTGCTCGCAGCCTTCGTGTGGCTCGCCCGCTCGACGCATATTCCGCGCCTGAGCGCGGCGCAGGAGTTGAAACAACTCAAGGCCGAGGAGTTGATGGAGCAGCCATGACTCTGCGGCGCCTATATTTTGCGCCCGGCGTGGGGCTGCTCTTGCTTCTTTCGGGCTGCGAAGTCGCGCCGACGAGCGAGCGCGCCCAGTTCATGGATCCTCCGGCCATGGAGCGCACACTGGCGCAAAGCGGCGCCGCGACGAGCGCAAAGCCCGGGCCTGACTGGCCCGCGAGCGACTGGTGGCGGTGTTTTCGCAGCCCCGAACTCAATCTGATGATCGAGAAGGGTCTGGCCGGCAACCAGAACCTGAAAAAGTCCTTCGAGCGGCTGCGCGAGGCGGAAGCCTTTGCAAAAGTCGCAGGCGCCCGACTGCTGCCGTTTCTCGACTGGGACATGGGGATGCGTCAGTCCCGCATTCCCAATCATGGCGTCGTCGCGTCCTACAACCCCAACCTGGCCGGGCTGGAAAAGACCATGGCCTATATCAACCCATTGTCGCTGCGCTACGAGTTCGACTTTTGGGGCAAGAACCAGGCGGCGCTCGACGCTGCATTGGGCGAGGCCGCTGCGCAGCAGGCGCAGGCCGAAGAGGCTCGTCTGCTGCTTACGACTTCATTGGCGAGGGTGTATTTTCGCATCCGCGCGCTTTCGCGGCAGGAGGGAGCGGCGAACCATCTGATCGGATTGCGCCGCGAGATGCTGGCTCTCGCGCAGACGCGCTACCGGACCGGCATCGACACCGAGGACGGCGTGACGCAAGCCGCCGCCGAGCTTGAAACGGCGATCAAGCGCGAAGCCGGCGTCAAGGGCCTGCTGGCGTTGCAGCAGGATCTGGCTGCGCGGTTGATGGGCGAAGGCCCGGACGCCGGACGCGGCGTAGTGGGCGCACAGCGACTGGGGCGGCCCGCGACTCTTGCGTTGCCCAAGCATCTTCCCGTCGAATTGCTGGCGCACCGGCCTGATCTGGCCGTCGCCATGCATCGCGCGCAGGCGGCGGCCGAGCGGATACACATCGCAAAGGCCGAGTTTTTGCCGTCGCTCGATCTGACTATTGTTGGCGGCCTGGAGGCTTCAAGGACCTCGACGGCGATTGACGATCTGGGCAAATTCCTGTTCCGCGGCTCGGCGATCGGCTACGCGGTCAACCCCAATATCCATCTGCCCCTGTTCCATGGCGGCAGCTTGCGGGGAGCGCTGGAGGGTCGCCGCTCCGAATATGACGAAGCGGTGGACTCCTACAACGAGACGCTGCTGCAGGCGGCGCAACAGGTCGCGGATAGTCTCGCCAATCTCCAGCAGACCCGGACGCAGGCGGATGCGCAGCGCCGGTTGATCGGCGCCAAACGCGCGGAGTTGGGCCTTGCGCTAAGTCGCTGGCGCAGCGGACTGCATGACAAGCGCGAACTGCTGGAGCAAAATCATGTGCTGCTGGAGCAGATCTACTATCTCGAGATGCTTGACGCGGACGATCTTGTCGCGAATGTGGATTTGATCCAGGCGCTGGGCGGCGGTTACGAGAACGCTCCTGCGGGCTTCGGCCCAAGGCCCGCTCCGGAACAGGATTCCATCACGCCGATAGTGGAAACAATCGAGTCTCTTGGCGGCGGGTAGGCGCTGCAACGAGTCGCCGGACAACGCCCGAGTTTGTGGATAGGCCATGCAATTTGATCGCAAGACGCTGCGCGCCCGCCGCTTCGCTCTGCTCTCGCTCGTCGCTTTGGCGGCGGGGGCGGCGGCGGTGTATTTCTTCGTGAAATGGCGGGTTCACGATCGCTTCTGGGTCACGACCGACAACGCCTTTGTCGTCGGCAACATCATCCCGGTGCAGGCCGACGCGACCGGCGTGATCTCGGAAGTGCTGGCCGAAGAATCGCAGCAGGTGAACAAGGGCGAAGTGCTGGTGCGCCTCGACGCTCAACACGCCCGCGCCGCGCTCGATCAGTCCGAGGCGCAGCTCGCCCAGTCGGTGCGCACTGTCGGAGCGCTTTTCGCCTCGCGGCGTCAGGCCTGCCAGAAGATTGTCTCGCGAATTGCATTGCGTGAGAAGGTCCGTCACGACATCGCGCGCTATCGCGAGGCTTTGCCGAGCGGCTCCGTTTCGCGGCAGACCCTGCAGAACGCGGAAGATCAGCTCGCGTCTCTCGACGCTGATCTGCACGAGGGCCGCGCCGAACTGCAGGCGGTGGAATCTCGGATCAACAACGTCACCCGCACCAATCACCCCGACATCGAAGTGGCCAAGGCCAAATACATGGAGGATTACATCGAGTTCGCCCGCCAGAGCATCAGGGCCCCAGTTTCTGGTTATGTGGCCAAGCGCAAGGCGCAGGTGGGCCTGCGCGTGCGGCCCGGCGACCAGCTCATGACCATTGTTCCTCTCGATTATCTCTGGATCGAAGCGAACCTGTTCGAAAACAGCATGGAGCGCGTGCGTCCCGGCCAGCCGGTGAATATATCCGTCGATCTCTATGGTAACAGCGCCGCCTATCATGGGACGGTGGAAGGCGTCATTCCCGGTTCTGGCAGCGTGTTTGCGCTTCTTGCCCCCGACAACGCCACCGGAAACTTCATTCACATCGTGCAGCGCGTGCCCGTGCGCATCGCGCTGAGAGCCGACGAGATCGAAAAGCAGCCGCTGCGCCCGGGCCTGTCATCGGTGATTTCCATCGACGTCAGCAAGACGGATCTGCCCGTCAACGCTTCCACCGCGAAGCCTTTCGAGAAAGACTACAAGACAAACATCTTCGACAACGAACCCCGCGAGGCAAACGCGCGGATCGAAAAAATCATCAAGGAAAATATCGTCGGCGCCGCCGACGCGCCAGCCGGAGCCTGTCCAACCAGCGAGTAGCGAGAACTCGCGCTGTATGAGACTGCTAAACTGTCTCGATATTTGGCGCCAATAAAGGTTGGGCAAGATCTTCGTGATATAACCGGAAGCGATTTTCTGTTGCACCACTTGCGTTATGGACAACTGCATCGTATCACGATTGATATGCGCTCGGCTTTGTGCTTCGACATTGGGGCAGGATACGACAGTGCAGATAGGGCAAGGTCAATCGCGTTCAGCGAAGCAATTCCAGGCGCTCGCCGGATAACGCAGCTCGTCATCCCATACCTTTCTTATCCAAAGAGGGGTATTTGTGGAAAAACCCACCAGCTTCGAACGGCACGTAAAGCGCTCCAGTAGATTTCGACCATATGGTGTCGCGTGATCTTTTGGCCCGCATTCGGCGCTGCGACCGGTAGCCTTGGATGGGCGCTGACAGCGGTTCCGCATCTCGCCACCTGGTTTGACTTGAAGGCGCACTGGGAGTTTCGAGCGTATTGACTTGAGATGACCATAGAGAAGGAAAGCGAATTATGACCGAGGTTTGGGCGCTCGCAGCAGTTTGGTTGAGCCTTGCGTTGATCGCGGGCGCGCTGGCTATGTGGCTTCGCATCTCCTCCGCAATGGCCGAAGTTGTCATCGGAACCCTCGCACAACTTGTCTTGGCGGCAACTATCGGCTCTGGAGCCCTGGGCGCCGACGAACCATGGGTCAAGTTCCTCTCAGGCGTGGGCGTAATGCTGCTGACCTTTCTCGCAGGCGCGGAACTCGAGCCCGCGGTTCTCAAGCTCAAATGGAAGGAGGCGGTCTCGCTGGGCGCCGTCAGCTTTCTCGTTCCATTCTTTATTTGCGCGGCGATCAGTCATTATGTTCTCGGATGGGGCGTAATGGCGAGCTGGCTTGCGGGCGTCGCTCTGGGAGGAACTTCGGTGGCGGTCATCTACACCGAAATGATGCAGCACGGTTTGAATGGCACTGGCTTCGGCAAGACGCTGCTTGGCGCCTGCTTCGTCACCGATCTTGGAAACGTTGTGGCGTTGGGTCTCATTTTTTCGCCATTCACCTTTAGAACGGTGATTTTCGTCGTAGCCACCGCCGCTGGATGCGTCGCCCTTGCGAAGTTTACGCCGCGCCTTTTCAAAATGTTTGGCGCGCGGCCATCCGAGTTTGAGACCAAATTCCTGCTTGTTTCCCTACTAGCATTGGGATCGCTCGCGACCTGGGCCGAGAGCGAGGCCGTGCTTCCCGCTTATATCATCGGCATGACGCTTGCCAACGCCGTGGGCAAGGATCATGTTCTGATCAGACGTTTGCGCACCGTTACTTTCGGGGTGTTGACGCCTTTCTTTTTCATCCGCGCAGGCTATCTTGTGTCAATACCGGCAATCGTCACTGCGCCGATCGCTTTCGGCGCGCTCCTTTTGGGCAAGGTCGCCGCAAAGAGCTTCGCCGTGTATCCAGTCTCCAGGCTTTTTGGCTCTCCGCATATCGAAGGCATGTATTCGTCTCTCCTGATGTCGTCGGGACTTGCGTTTGGGGCGATCGCGTCCTTGTATGGCCTGTCACATGGCATTATCGATAGAAGCCAATATTCGGTGCTCGTGGGCGCGGTCATCGCGTCCGGCATCATCCCGACGATGGTCGCCAGCAACTTCTTTGTGCCTCACCACCTCTTGTCCAAGGCAAAGTCAGCAGAACTGCCAAAAGGCGAATAATCAGGGAAGCCTCCAATGTTCGACAAAATCCTGCACGCTAACGACGGCTCCAAATACGCCTTTCGCGCTCTGACATGGGCGCTTGCGTTGGCTAAACAGAATAATTCCGAACTTCACATGGTTTGCGTCGAGGAAGTTCCCTATCTTCCTGAATCCATCGGAGAAGTTAGCGAGGCGCTCAATTCGACGAGGCGACACATTGAGGGCCTTTTTGAACAGGCGTGCGCCATTGCCAAAACATTCGAAGTGAAACTGAATACTCACGTCATCACGGGGCATCCGGTGCGAGATATCGTCACGCTCGCCGCCGACCTCCAGGCGGACTTGCTCGTACTTGGAGCGCGTGGTCATTCGTCTTTTTACCAGCGTCTGATTGGAAGCAAGGCTGATCGCATGATGCAACTCGCCAAGTGTCCGGTTCTCGTCGTGAAGGAGGAAGAGGCTACGATCACCGGTCCGAAGTTCGGCAAGATCCTGCATGCGAACGACGGCTCCAAGGCCGCCTTGCGTGGATTGTCTATGGCGCTTGCAATCGCCAAGCA
The DNA here is from genome assembly GCA_963724845.1 of uncultured Alphaproteobacteria bacterium. Taxonomy (GTDB): domain Bacteria; phylum Pseudomonadota; class Alphaproteobacteria; order Rhizobiales; family Beijerinckiaceae; genus Methylocystis. Next base: position 363,689 of record CAVRWF010000012.1, on the reverse strand, counting down.
GAATCAATCCGAGTTCCATATGGTGAGCGTTGAGGAAGCGCCTTATATGCCCGAAGCGCCTGACGAAGCCCGACGGCCCACTGGAGACATTGCCCGTCGTATCGAAGAACTTATCCAGCGCGCACGCGTTACAGCGAACGAGCAACAGGTGGAAATTCACGCCCATGCCATCAAAGGCCATCCGGTGCGGGATATCGTCAAACTTGCCGGCCATCTCGGCGTGGATTTGCTCGTTATTGGGGCGGTAGGCCATTCAGCGCTCTATGAACGCTTGATCGGGAGCCGGGCCGATCAGCTTGTGCAACTCGCGCGTTGTCCGGTGCTGATCGTGAAGTAGATAACGGGAAAACGGTCGACGCGTTCGTAGCTTCTTCGCGGATTTTGTCACAAAATGGTCCGATGGACGGAAGCAGCGCCGGACGATGAAGCAACTCATCAATCCATACGTACCTGTTGCGCTGAAAAATTCCGACAGAACCATATTTTACCAAGCGTGGCTTTTCGTGTACGGATCGCCTGGCGGGCGCTACTGCGCTTTTCCTCACCTGTTTTGAGCGTTTTCGCTAATATTTACATCACGCTCAGCTCTTCCAGCCTCCACCTCATTCGGCGGACAGGGTAAAACCGCCTGCGGGTTCGAAAAGCAGGGTCCACCATGGTGGTAGAAAGGCATTTAACTGAGATGTCAAAGCAGAAAATTATGTCAAGCAGAGGCGACTCCGGTAAGCCTCCGTCGCCGATGTCGAAGGAAGACTTCGAGGCGTTGGCCGATTTCCGCTATCAACTGCGAAGATTTCTGCGTTTCAGCGAGGAGATTACCCGCCGTAACGGCGTTACTCCACTGCAGTATCTGCTAATGCTCAACATCAAAGGATTTCCTGGTCGAGAGTGGGCGACCGCCGGAGAACTGGCGGAGCGATTGCAAGCCAAGCATCACGGAGTTGTAGCTCTCATCACTCGGTGCGAAAAGCTAGGTCTTGTTGGTCGAGAAGTAAGTTCGCGGGACAGGCGGCGAGTAGAAGTTCGCTTATCGAAAAAAGGCGAAGCTCTGCTTAAGAAACTGGCCATGCTTCATCGAGCCGAATTGCTTTCTCTCAACATGAAATTCACATTGCCCGACGTTAGATCGCACGCCCTCTAGGTCCGGGGCGTGATATCTGCCGCGACGTTTCGCATATGCATGTGCTTTATTGTCCCTAGCGTCGGGCAATTTATTGGAAATTCATCGGAGTGATCAAGCCGCTTCGCTCTCTCGCGCTACAGGCGTTGTCCTCAATTGATCAACTGTCACGGCCAATTCGTTTCGACGCATTGTTGAAGTGTCCTCTTGGCTGGCTCTGTGGGATTCCGCCAGAAGCAGCTTTTGAAGTTTTTTCTCGTTCCGCCACCAGACGACAGAGAGAATTCCCGCGAGACTCCCGAGCGCTGAATAGGGTTCTCCAAGGAATGTGAACGATACATCAGGAACGCATTCTTGAGCGTAGGAGCAGGCCTCGGCCCAGTTCTGATACCAAATCCCGAGTGATTCCATCATGACCTCGTAGCGAAGCTCGCTTGATCAAGCGCATTCCCGAAAGCGGCGATGGCGGACTGCTCAAGGAGCGTATCCTTCGGCAAATCTTGCGAGCCGGAGTCACCTAAATTGAGCAACCGGCATTAGGCCGCTTGATCGTGAACTGCGTTGGCCGTGAGGGGTGCACGGCGTCAAACATCGGTGGATTGTTCAGCTCTCGCCGAACAATCCACCGATGGTCGTGAGCAGCGTTTAGAACTTTGCAAAGATTGGCGACGGAGTTGCCATGTTAAAGTGATAGTTCACCCCGAGGCGGATATGGTGTGACCGCAACTGACCGTATCCGCCGCCCCAGCCGTTGTTCCACGTGTTGCCACTGAGATTGGTGTAAAGGTATTCGGCCTTGACCGACCAATTTGGATGGAAAGCCCACTCGACGCCGCCACCAGCGGTCCAACCAGTCCCGACACTGCTGCTGTTGTCGAAGGCTCCATTCCAGCCAGCCCAATTGTTGTTGACGCCGCCGTAAGCGAAGCCGCCCGTGCCGTAAAACATCAGATTCGGGCTAAAGGGGGTAACGCCTATCCGAGCACGGACGGTGCCGAACCAAGGATTGAGGCCAGAACTCGTGCCCTGGAAATCGGTTTCAACGCCTGCGACGAACAGCGGTGAAAGTTGGAGATTGTAACCGACCTGGCCGCCGCCGTTCACATGGGCCTGTCCGCCCGTGGCATAGCCGCTTTGGGGGAAGTCTGCGCCGAGATTTAGGCCCGCGTAATAGCCCGTCCAAGAAAAAATCGGTGGCGGGACATAGACCGGGGCGCTCTTCCGTGACGGAAGATCGGAGGCAAAGGCCGTCCCCGCGAAGATCATCAAAGAGAGTGTGCTTGCGGTGGCTAGAACCTTATTCATTAGGGACTCCTATTGTTTCTTGTTTTCGGGAAACGACCTTGCTCAACGAAAATCCAGACGTCGCCGATCAAGCAAGGGGCTTGAGCGGTGATGGGATCTCGTTTTCCAACCCTCGCCACACCGGCCAACTCCGAGGGAAGTGGAAGGCGTATAGTTTGGAGGTTAGTAGCGCGAGGGAAGCGGCTTAAAGAACTGTTACCTGCAAGGGCCCATCGATTCATCGGCATGACCGAACATATATCGGTATACGATGTAAAATATCTCACACCGTGAGTAAAATGCAAGAGCAATTTTCGCAGCAGGCGGAGGGATCGCTCGGACTCCATTTTCAACATCATCATCCTGAGGAACAACCGCACACTCCGGCAGTTTTCGCGACTTGTGGCCCATTACGGCATTCAAGCCCTCATGATCACACCAGATTCGACAACAGAACCAATCGAAGCGGCTACCGCGAGGGGAGGAAATGATACGAGTGCACTTATTGCCAGCTTTTGTTTTGCAGCCCGCGCCTTTGTCTTGTCAGTAAAACCAAATAAGGCCATTGTCGCTATGCGTAATCCCAATCAATGGGAATTAGCAGGAGGAAGCACATCATGAATCGTCGAATTTTCACTCTCGCTCTCAGCCTTGGCGTCGCCGCTCTGTTCGCGCCGGGTCTTGCCCTAGCCGAGGATCATTTGGCCGAGGCCATTAGCCATACAAAGGAAGCCATTGATCATGGCAAGCAAGGCCACGCGGACATGCTCGTGACACATGCCGAGGCCGCGCTTACCCACGCCGAAGCGGCTGAGAAGGCCAAGGTCAATCCCCATACCGAAGAGGGAATCACCCACCTAAAGGCCGCAATTGAACACGGCAAGCAGAAACACGCCGAGGTCGCCACAAAGCACGCCGAAGAAGCTTTGACGCATCTGGAAGCGGCCGCAAAATAAGGCGGCTTACACAACATAACGGGGAACAAGCCGAAATGGCTCGTTCCCCGACGAACAACGCAATCACCGATGGAGACGGCGAACCCGCATTACCTATAATCGCAGCAGGTGGCTTTACCCGCAGCACGCTCAATGTCTGAATTAAGCAATTGCATGCAACATGACCGAGATATGCGGCCACCGCCGCGCGCTTGAAACCAACCTTCTCCTTCAACTTGAACCCAAATTACGCAGGCTGCTATAGATGCCCCACGCAAGTGAAGTTTGCAGTGTGAAGACGCTCTGCAAGATCCGCGAGCGGTATCGCGGGACGTTCGCCTTGCTCACACGCGTCGCGGATATAATCCGAGGTCCATAGCGCTCACTAGGTTTTAATAGTGGCCAGAATTCGCGAGGGCGCGGCTGAGGGTCGATAGCCTGGCATGAGAAGTTTGTGCTGCGCCCTTGAGCTGTTCCAACTGGAGCCCAATATCGCCGACGAACGAAACAACCGGAGTGTTTACATGCTTTACCCTGCATGTATCCGCCTTCGCGGCGTCGAACGCTTCCCAAACATTTATGTCGTTTATTACCTTGAAAGCATCCACCTCAAACGCCTTCAACAATTCGCAAGTCATCGCAAACACGCCTTTCGCATGAGTAAAAGCCGCGCGGCTAGCGCCGATCAACACAAAGTCGTTGCTTTCCACTCTACTCAACACGCTGGATTCGCCCTCTGTTTCTTCATAAAAGAGCTCAATAAGACGAGCGAATTTGTTAAGGTCGGCGTTCATGCCGGAGCCGCCTTTTACGAGAGAATTATTGTAATCTGTAAGATTTTCAACGGCGGTCCGCAAATAGTTTGTCGTTCCATAAAACCAGATCCATACATGAGGATCGAAATTTACGTTGCCGGTAGCCTTCATCAGATCTGGGTCATAATCATTGGGCGTTCCTTGAAAGCCTATTTTTTCTTGCTTATACGCCTCGATGCTATCGGCCAGCATCTGATGCTTGCCGAGTTGGAAGGCGCATGTGTCGGTGCGAAGGCTGGATGGCGTGAAGAACGTTTCGCTAGGGCACCAGCCCCTTGAAAGCTCATCCTCGATCGCGGCGGCGGCGACCGCTATTATCTTGCTACCGTAACCTTTTTCGCCGACTTTATCATTGCGATCTTTTCTGATGGATACCGGACCAACTGGTCCTTTAGTCGGCAAAATGCCGTCATAGGTCGCTTCGTAGTTCGGCGCGCCGGTAAACTGAGTGGCGAGAGTATAAACTACTGCCAATGCAATTGCGGATTTCGCGACGATGGAACGTTTAAAGAAGTGAGAGCCTTTAAAAAGATCGAACACGGTTGATCCGTAAAACTTCCGCTTTGCGAATAGATCAAGAACGATATATCGCCTAGCGTAAGTGAACCGCTCAAGGAAGTCAGTTATAGTATAAGAAATGTCTTGAATGAGCTTCAGCATTAAACGAGCGAAATTTTTGACCAATTCGTCCGCTGCGCCGAAGATGTGGCGAGCAATACTTGTAGCCGCACTTTTCACTTTCTCCTCCTCACGGAAAGTCCGAACAACGAGCCAAACTCGTATCCGGCAGCGTCCTGAACTGCCGTCAACACCCCCAGCGTCACGAACGCAAGCCGGCCCGTCTCCTCGGGATCGATCTCATCCTGCTCCCAAAGATAAACCCGGCGGCGAACTGACATGGCCCACCCCTTAGAAAAGGGTAAGAAGCAGTGGCGTCCATTACGTTATGCATCAGCTTCGGAGTGACGAACTTGGTGTGCGCAATACACCGTCGCCGTCGCCCCAGCTACAATTCCATCTATCGCGGCTTTTCTACGTTGCCGCCGGTTCCATAAACAGCCAGATCAAGAGCAAGGCTAGCAATCGAACAACTGTTTCGGTCTATCGTTATACGATCAATATTTATATCCCAACGTGAGCTAATTGCAATAGCCTTTCTGGCAATAGGAGGAAAGTTTTACCGCGGTCACGCAAATTTCTTCGAGTTCGGCCTGATCGGGGCGACGGATCTCGTAATGCTTTGCCTGCAACCGTTCGCCAGCCCTTCTCCATCATAGGACGAATCGCCGCTACGCCGTTCCATACAAAATGGATCAAGCACCAGTCAGTAATATCATGTTGTGATATATAATCCCTGATGATATGTTGCCTCGGTCCCGCGAAATCTTGCTTGGGGAAAAGCTGAGGTCGTTGGGTAGCCCTGGAACAAATGTCGGCTGCCGTTGCGAACGGCGGAGACTTGTCAAACTTTGTTGTCCAAACGCCCGGATGAAGAAGGAATATTGATCATGACAGAAGTTTGGGCGCTCGCTGCATTTTGGCTTGCCCTTGCGTTGATCGCGGGCGTGATGGCTATGCGGTATCGCATTTCATCCGCGATGTCCGAAGTCGTCGTTGGCACGATCGCCCAATTGATATTCGGCGCCACCATAGGCGCGGGTTTTCTGGGCGTCGATGAAGTCCTGGGTCAAATTCCTATCTGGCGTCGGCGTGATGCTACTTACATTTCTTGCGGGCGCGGAACTCGAACCGGAGGTTCTAAGGCTTAAATGGAAAGAGGCCCTCTCGCTTGGATCGGTGAGCTTCCTAATTCCATTCTTTTTTTGCGCGGCCATAAGCCGTTATTGGCTTGGATGGGGCGTTATGCCGAGCTGGCTCGCCGGGGTCGCTCTAGGAGGCACTTCGGTGGCAGTGGTATACACCGAGATGATGCAACATGGTTTAAACAGCACAGATTTTGGCAAGGTGCTGCTCGGCGCCTGCTTTGTTACCGATCTTGGGAATGTGATCGCTCTGGGCCTTATTTTTTCGCCGTTCACAATTAGGACAGTCTTGTTCGTCGTCATTACGGTGGCAGCCTCCATCGGACTCGTTCGGATCGCCCCGCGTCTTATTCTACTTTTTGGTGGGCAACCTTCCGAACTTGAGGCCAAATTTCTGCTTCTTTGCCTCCTCGCGCTGGGATCGTTGGCGACTTGGGCCGATAGTGAGGCCGTGCTTCCAGCCTATGCAATTGGGATGGTGCTCGCGGGGACCGTGGGCAAGGATCATTTCCTGATCAGGCGTTTACGTACTGTGACCTTTGGATTGTTGACACCTTTCTTTTTCATCAGAGCAGGCTATCTGGTTTCGATACCCGCAGTTTTTTCTGCGCCCTTATCGTTCATTCTGCTCCTGCTCGGTAAAGTCGCCGCGAAGAGCGTCGCGGTGTATCCCGTCGCGAGATTCTCCGGCTTTCCGCACAAGGAAAGCACGTATTCTGCGCTTTTGATGTCGTCAGGGCTTGCCTTCGGTGCTATAGCATCGCTGTATGGTCTATCGCACGGCATTATCGACAAGGGGCAATATTCCATCCTAGTTGGCGCCGTCATCGCATCAGGCATCGCTCCAACAATGGTCGCCAGCAATTTCTTCGTGCCGCATCACCTCTTGTCCAAGGCAAATCGGCAAGACGTTAGTAGTCCGAAAGAAATTCAATGTTCGACAGGATCCTGCACGCCAATGACGGCTCCCAGCATGCCCCCCAATCGTTGAACTCGGCGCTTGGAATCACAAAACAAAATCAAGTGCTCGTCGTGAAAGTTGCGTGACGGAAATGAAAGACTTTCCAATGAACGGTATTGTTCCTTTTGTCACGCAGTGGCGCGGGCGGACCATTTCGCTCCTGAGCTCTTACAACACAAAAAGAAAACTACGATGAGAGTTCGCGGCGCCAATTCAGGCCAGTTTCCGAAGCGACTTGCGGCGGGTATCTTTGCCGCTCTTCTTATCGGCGGCTTTGGTAGTGTCGCGTCGAGCCAAGAGGTTAAGAAGCCCAAATTCGGCGACTGGGAACTCCAATGTGACACCCCCGCTGGCGGGACAAACCAACAATGCGCTTTGACCCAAACGGTTAGAGGAGAAGAGACGTCGAACGTCAATCTGGCTGTGATGGTCCTCAAACCCAAGGAAGCACAAAATGGAGTGTTGCGGGTGATCGCGCCTATGAGTGTGTTTTTGCTTCGAGGCGTTAGCTTGAAAGTCGATCAAAACGACATAGGGCGAGCGGAGTTTTTTAGATGCTTTCCAGCTGGTTGTTTCGCTGATGTGATGATCGATGATCAGCTCCTGCAGCGATTAAAAAGTGGAAGAATCGCGACACTGGTCATCTATCTGACGCCATATGAAGGCATTAGGCATCTTGTAAATTTGCTCGGCTTTAACGAAGGATATGAAAAACTAAATGCGTTTTGAGGATCGAACCTTTATTCTTGCCGAACGGTCATTCAACAGCGTTCATCCATCTTGAAGAGCTATATCAATCAGAGCGACGATGGATGCATAATTCCGCGCGGTCTTTTCGCAGCGTAGCACGAGGCGCTTGAAGCGCTTCATTTTGCCGATGGGCTGTTCGATGCAAGTGCGGCAAAGGCGCAATGGGATCAGAATGTATCCACTGATTTTCAATCGTGTTTTTAGGCAATGCTCGTTGATAAACACGCGATAACATATCGGGTGCTCAGATCCTATAGCACACCAGCGCGGGGTCATCATGCGAAGCGCGCGGCAGCAAGAGCGGTGGGAACGTCGGGTTGCCGACTGGGAACGCTAAGGTCAATCTTTATTGATGATCGCTCAACTGAGTTCTCAACCGCAATCTCCGGATGCGGTCCGTTGACGCGATCGCGACAAGGAAAATCCTTGTGGAGTTGTGCCGCAGTCATACCGTTTCCAGGTGGACGACGACGTTTTATTGCGCATCAGACGGGGCGCAGGTCACGCGACTCGCGCCCCGAGCACACGATCAGCCGCCGTGCGAAATAATCGGCGCGAAGTGAATGAGCGCAAAGATGAGCGCAATCCCGCCGATTATCCAGACGAGCTGCTTCATGATGGCGCCCGTGTCTCTTTTTATAGCCATTTTCCTTCTCCTACCCTATCCCTGTCATTGTTGTCGTAGACGGAGCGCAGGGACAATAGATCGCTTCGCCTAAATTGAATCTCGCTAAAGTGGGCCGCGTAAAAATGTGATGATGCAGACAAGCGCGACGAGAATGTACACCTCCGCCATATTGACGTGCATTGGCTCTGTTCCTGTCGAGCTTCCCCGCCCGATTTTTCGCGGACGACCTCGGCGTTACCGCTCAATAGAAGTTGCCGTCTTGCCCCTTCCAGCCTTTGTCGGCCTGGTCGAAACGCGTTTCATCATTGAATTCGATAACCTTGCCGGGCTCGATATATTGTCGCTCCGTCACCATCTTGTTCTGGATCGTGGTCGAGTAATAGGCGCTAGGCGAGCAACCCGCCTTGACGGCGCTCTCCACTCCATCCGGCTTGCAATCCAGATTGGCGCCTTTAGGGAACTCCGCCTTAGCCTTGAAAAAATATTCGACGCCCGCATGTCCAGCCCCTTCGACATCTAGGCGCCAAAATCGCGTCACTTCGAAACTCTGAATTGTAGCGTCGGGGTCGAACTTCTTCTTGATGAGATTCTCAAACACCTTGCGCGCATCGTCATTGGTCGGCTCACATCCGAAAAGACAAAACGCGTTCGCTGACGCTGTCGCCAGCAATGTCGCGCACATTGCGAACGCGACGAGTTTGAGCTTGGTCATGTGGAATGCTCTTTCAGTTTCTGTGGGGTTGAGGAACCAACGCAGCATGCACGTCGGGATTTTCTGGCGGAAGAACCTTCTGTGCGGCCGAGGATTCCACGCTACTGCGCGGCGTGGGATCAGCTGGCGCCGTCCAAGGGAGCGTCCAGGTTTCGGTGAGACTGCGTGCTCCGGACCGCAAATAGGCTCGCAAATCGCTAGTCTCGCCAGGCTTGACCACTACGTCGAACATCGCCCGGATGCCGTCGATGTGTGGGTTTGTGGCCACGCTGGCGCGCAAAACCGTCCCATGAGACGCAGTTGCGACGACCTCCGCCTGGGAAGGATCGGCGGCGTAATAGGCAAGGTCGCCGCCCGCGAAATCGACAATGAAGCGACGTCGTCCCGGCGCGTCCTTTTCCGCGGAGCCAAGCGCATGCGACGGCGCCGTGAATGTGTTGACCGCGCGGCCGCTCGGCGATAGGCGCGGGTTGTCCAGGCTGGCGGTTAGACGATAGGCGTATGAAAAGGGCTTCAGCGGCTCCAGCGCCACCGAGGGAATCCAGCTCGCGACGATATTGTCATTGGACTCGTCGGGACTGGGTAATTCTATCAGTTCGACACGGCCCGAGCCCCAGTCGCCTTTGGGCTCGACAAAATAGCTCGGCCGGGATTCGTATGCGAGTTCGAGATCCTGATAAGATTCGAAAGTTCGGTCGCGCTGCATCAGGCCAAAGCCCTTCACGCCTCTGTCCAGAAAAGAAGTCGTCCTCTCGGACGCGGGATTTGCAAGCGGGCGCCAAATCCACTCGTCATCGCCGCTCAGCATCAGCAGACCATCAGAGTCATGCAGTTCCGCCCGGAAACCGTCGCGCACGCGATGGTCGTTCTCGCCCGTCAAAAACATCGAGGTGAGAGGAGCAAGGCCAAATTTGACCCCGGCGCGACGGGGAAACAGAGTCGCATCAACGTCCACAATGGTCTCCTGTCCCGGCGTCAGATCGAAGCGAAAGGCGCCGGTTGCCGCTTCTCCGTCAAGCAGGGCATAGATCGTGGCGCGTCCGTCGAAAACGGCTGAGCCTTCAAGCCAGAACTCGCGAAAGAAGGGAAAGCTCTCTTTTCCCGTTCCTGCTTCGACACAGAGCGCGCGTGCGGAAAGGCCATATTTCTGATCACGCCCCAGAAACCGAAAATAGCTGGCTCCGAGAAAGGAAATCGCCTCGTCGAATACATGAGGGTTGTTGAGCGGATAGTGAAGGCGGAAGCCAGCGAAGCCAATGTCGATCGGCAAAGCCTCCTCGAGCTTGAGACGCCCGTAATCAAAGAAGTTTGACGAGTAAAGCACGGGCGAGTCGATTCCTTTCTGGATCAAGTTCACCGTGATCGCTCGTTGATAGAGAAAGCCTAAATGAAATGTTTCGAGTCGGAAGCCCTGCACACCGGCCAATGGGATCGCGCGATCTGGCTTGAACCTGATGTCGCGCCAGGAATCATAGTCCAGCCCCCGGATCCCGGCCGGCAAAACTGGCGACGCCTCTACAAACGGCATCGCGGCCAAATCCCGCGCGCGGCGAATGACGCGGTCGAACCCAAATGGCGGCGAGCGGTCGTCGCCCGCTACGCTGGCGGCAGCTTGCGCGATGACTAATGGGCAAGCGCCTGCAATTGAGAACGCGCGCAACAAATTTCGGCGGGTCAATCCAGGGGACGCCAGACTGGGGAAGTGCATTCTTTTCTCGTCGTTCTGTTTTGCAAGAGATTTCACGGGATTGCCCGAGACGGCGGCGCCCCAAACTGGGTTCTTGAAAGTGGCTTTTGGATGGTTGACCTCGCGCATGGACGCCTGGTCCTCCTGCGCGAGGGTGTAGTTCCGTCTTCGTCAATCAGGCGCGGGAGCAGCAGCAAGCCCAGAGCTAGGGCAGCCGGCAGGCTTTCAAGGAAGCGAAGAAACGCCAGTTCCATCCTACCCAACTTACAATGTTGACGCCCACTGACAAACGCATGCGGCAGGCATGGCCCCGCTGCCCCTCCCAATCGCGACCTAATCAGAACCTTGGACTGCATGACGCTCGATGTGCGCTGAACGCCGGCCTTAGAAGGCGCGCGAACAGGCGCCACCTAGAGGTATTTCCCGTCTACGGTGAATTCGTAGTTTCGTTCGACGATATGCCCGTTGGTTGAGAGCACGCGATAGCGAACAGCATAGCATGCTGGAGAAAAATCCGGCGCGTCCAGACTCAATTCGCGCGGACCATCTGGGTTGCCGACTGCGCCCTGCGCCGGCATTTTGCCGTCAAGCACCTCGATCGCCAGCTTGGAGTAGCAAGGCTCTATGCCATCACCCATGTTGCTCTACTCTCGCGGGACGCCTCTTGTTTGACTCGTTGTTGTGTGCAGATGGTTAGATCGTGGCTTCGGATACACTTGGCTTCGCCGGGTGGCTGTGTTTCCAATAGGCCAGCATCATGAGACCGATCAGCACGCCGCCCAAAATAAACGGGACCCACTGCATAAATGTCGCCCCGACGGAAAATTTGAAAGTCTGGGTTTCCTTTTCGCCATTGTCCTTCGTCAGAGTGACAAGACCCATATAATGCCCATCTTTCGGATATTCGTGCTCGAAACTCAAAGTCCCGGTCTTGTATAGCTTTGCGGGAAAATGCACCTCGGTCAGAGGATCGAGGTTCGAGTTGATATCGATAGGCGTCAGGGGATCGCGGATGATTCTGATCTCGATGGGCATGTCGCGAAACTTGGGGTTCTCGATGTCGAAAACCATGATCACCTTGCCCGTGGCGGGTATCTCCTCGCAATATTCACTGCGGGACTTGCCGGGCAGATAGGACGTGATGTGAATCATGTCGTAGCCAAACATGACCATGCACATGTTGCCCATGCTCATGGCTTCAGGGCCGGCCCCGCCCTCCGCCTTCGCCAAAGGAATCGAGCCGGCAAGGAGCAGCATTGCGATACCGGCTGCGGCGAAGTTTTGCAAAAGGCTCGTTCTCATAATTGAATCCGTCTGTGATCAAGAGAGTTGGTTCAAGCCGCAACCGGCTTCTTTTTGCCGAGCGAGCTTCGATACCACAGGCCGAATGCAACCAACCCACAGACCGTTAGGAAGGAATAGATGATCATGTCCTTGCTCGCGGTTTCGCCGACCGCAAAAGGAAAGCGCGAGACATAGACTTTCGCGCCGTCGTCGCTGCGCGCGGTCACCAGGCCGATAAAATTACCCCTTTGCTTGAAATCATAGTTGAAATTCAACGTGCCGCTCTTGTATTTCTTCGGCGAGATGTAGATTTCCGTGTTGCCTTCAAGATTCTCGTTGTCATCCTTTTGTCCAACATTGCGAAGAACGCGGATGTCCAGCGCCATGTCGCGCAATTCGTCCTGCTGTGCGTCAAGAACAATAATCGTTGGTCCGAAATCGGGAATATCGTCACAAAACTGCTCGCGCGACTTTTGTGGCTGATAGCCGGTGAACGTCATCGTGTCCGGCCCGATTTTCATCACGCACTGACCCTGGTCGATACTTACGCCACCATGGGCTTGCGCCTCTCCTGCAAGGCCCAGCACTCCGATGAACAATGCACCCATGAACCGCAGATTCATCACTTTGCTCTCTCGCCCAACTAAGCCGACCAGACTTTTTTCGCGTTGAATCGAGACCGTCGTCGCCGCGTCGGAACAAGCGCTAGCGATGACGGTCTCGATTGCTTCGGGAACCTGAGCGTATCCTTGGCTATGACGCTGAGCGCCAATTTATCTAGGCGCGAACTCAAGCTTTGCTGTCTTTTGTGACTGAGCATTTTCAAGCCCCGTTGCGGCGGAATCTTGAAGGTTCAGGCAAGAAACAGGCTTCCTCCCTAGCACTCGCGTCTTTACTATATGATTACCGAGGAAGAAATCATATCGTGACACGATGATTACGTATACATCTTGTCACGGTATATTGCAAGCTCCCTTGGAGAAGCTAACCCGACACGCCGGAAGCAAAGTTGAATTCGCGCGCCTGTTGGGACTATGGGGTTAATCCTGATCCTTCCACACCAGCTTGCATCAGGAGATTTTGTGTATAGCCCAATTGGCCAGAATAAATCCCATGCGAGCGTCGACTTCGCTCCGCCGTCGCGAGAGGAGTTGTTAGCGCTCGCGCATTTCCGTTCGCGCTCCGCAAGTTTCTGGCGTTTAGTGAACAACTCGCCGCGGATTTGAGCGCCACAATGCAATGGTATCAGGCTCGACTCGTCATCAAGACCTTCGCTGGCCGCGATCACATCAGCGTTGGAGAGTTGACCGAGCACTTAGTGATCCGCGACCATAGCGCCGCCGAACTCGTTTCACGATTGGTGCAAGCTAAAATGGTGAAACGAAAAACCGATCCCGACGATCGTCGCCGATCATTTATTATTTTGACGCACAATGGGACCAGCGCCTTGAGCGATTGGCGGCGGTGCATCTAGCGAGACTGAGAGAGAATAAGGATGCGTTTCTGAATCTATTCAATGATGCTAATGATCAGTGCTCGGCGACTTTCCGCGCAAAAGCAGCAGAGTTGCGGTAATTGTCGCATTCCCTTCTGCAGGCGAGGCACGCTTCCTTGACGACCCTGGCCAAAGCGGGGAGTTCAGTGATCTGCAATCGGTTGTTGACGCTCATGGTGCAAAGACAGCTCAGTCTTCTTGCGCGGCTCTGCCAGCCTCAGCCCCGCAGGCATCTCGACGTTTTTTCGAGCGCCGCGATAGCGTGCGAGGTCATATTGGCCAATGTAAGTCATGGAGACCCCCCGCGGCTTCGATACAAGGACGAAATCAGGGAGCGCCAAGAACGAGAGCGCAGCAGCGACCGTCCTGGATCCGCACACAAAAAACTTAGTCAACGCTATTTTTCCGACTTGCCGCGGCAAAGCGCCCAACTAGCTTTTATCGCAACTGATTTAGAAGTCCGCTTTAGCGGCGCGGCAGGACGAAATTCATGACCCGACGGACATTGACAACGGTAATCATGATTGCGGCATGTGCATGTAGCATGCTTAGCGCCGCGCGCGCGGGCGAAAGCGCCCTTGACGCCTGTCGAAAGTGGACCGGCGAAGGAGCGGGAATGCAATATAAATGCTTTGACTGCCTGAGGCGCGTTGGCTCATGGCCGAACCAGCACTGGGTCAATACCTGTGCGAACAACCTTCGGCATCAAGGCTACGGCCAGGGCTGGGGTTTCTACAGGTAATTTCCGCGGCCAGGGGAGGGCGCACACTCACACTCTCCGGAAAATGCTCAAGTTGAGAAAAAAGGTCGGCGTGGCGCGCAAGCGCGTGCTCGCCCGGGTCTACGGGCTTACAAAAACCCGGCCATTTCCAGCATCACCGATCACCGTCGTAGTTAAGAAGAAGAAGCAGAAGCAAGGCGCCGACTAAAGCTGAACGAAACGGGCGGACGTTTAAAGCAGACTGCGCCAATCCCCATTATACATACGATTTATGACTCTCTCCATTTCGGCCTTTGTGTTCCGGCTCACGAAGCAGACGCTCGGCAAATTCCGCCACCCGAATCCAAACTAGGTGTCCTTCATGATCACCTGTTGATTTAAAGGCTGTCGCCCGTTCCCAAGCTCGGGTCGGGGCCTGCCGACCATGGCGTCGATACAGCACTTTCGCGTGGATTTCGATTGCTTGGTCCAGAGAGATATTCATTGCTTGAACTCGTAACGCTCACTGCGAGCGACACAAATCTATCACATATTCAACTGCCGGCCAGCCGAGCATGTTGATAATAAATTACAATTGAAACCGAGTCGTCGCTTCGTCACAGCTCAGGCCACGAAATCTCGTTAAGGGAGGACTGGTCGCATATGGCGGGCCCGCCAAGGGTCACACAACGGTCGCAATAGATTGAGATTTATTCTGCTCATCTCCAAGCGAGTCACCCGAGGTAAAGCGGCGTACAATGAAATCCTTCTCGCAGTTACTGTATAGCAGGTGGGGGATCACGCCCACTGAGTGTGTCATAATAGTCTACTTCTTTTATTTTTTCATCGCCGTTGGCGCTGACGCCATTGGTCCGAAGCTTAATATCGATTTACTGGCTAGCAAATTTGTAGAAAACACTTTTTAGCGCGTCTTTTACTTGAAACTGAAGCCCCAAAGATAATGGGTGGCGACCGCGCCACGGGAAGAAAATTAGCCCCGTTGACGGTTCATGCGCCAGTCGCAATCACCTGCTAATCTTTACGGCAAAACAAGGGGATGCAAATGGTCTACATGTTCGAGTTTTTCGCGGTCGAAGACACCGGTCAGCGACTGCTGTTAGAGATCATGAAACATCGCGCCAAAACGGGAGTTTTAGCGGATGCGTACGGGCAAGCGATGATGCGCAATGTCCTCTTTAATGATCAACGGGCCAATACCTGTGTCATTAAGGATCAGGTGGGACACTTCATTCGTGAAGTGTTTGTCGTGCCTGAGGGCGCCGCCAGTGAGCAACCTCCCGCCGACGCGATCAACAACTTCGCTTGAATCGCAACGGTTGATTTCAATAGTGGCGAATTCATCGCCGCGAGGGGCGGCCGCACGGCGGACCGCTGATGATGAGTGGCCTATTGTCGCTTTCGGCTGACTGCAACTATCATAATTTTCGCCGAATCTGGTCGAATTGCGTTCCCGAGGAGAGAAACCATATTAAATTGCCTTATCAGGGCAGTTGGCGATTCAAATCGATTTCGGTGAGGATTTCCGGACGGCAACAAACAACACAAATGCAAACTCAATCCCCGGGCTAAGCGCGCCGTAGATCCAATTACCCCGCGCAAACTCCTGCCATCGTTTTCACAATTTGGAGCGGAATAGTGACTCATACGATGAAAGTCTTTGATAAGGAAATGGATTTTATCAAGCAGGAAATTACCGCGATGGGCGCGCTAGCGCTCGATTCGGTGTCGGGAGCCGTCGAGTTGCTATCGTCCGGGTCTACCGAGAAGGCCGGCGCAATAATTTTACGTGATCGTCGTCTGGATGAGTTTCAGCGCTCCATCGAGGAAAAGGCTGTCGTCACTATCGCACGGCGACAGCCGCAAGCCGACGACCTTCGGCATCTCGTCGGTGCAATCCGGGTCGCTGGCTATCTTGAACGAATTGGGGATTACGCCAAGAATATAGCGAAACGCCTCCTGAAAATGGAGTGTTTCACTCCAACGCCGCAGGCTCTTATACTGGCGAAACTGCTCGGTAAAACGGTCTGTCTCCAACTCCACGCTGTGCTTGAAGCTTATGAAGCTGACGATGCGCCGAAGGCGGAGGCGGTGTGGCGGGCGGACGCTCAATTGGACGCAATGGAGGAAACCGCGTTCAGGCATGTCCTGACATTCATGATGGAAGATCCTCAGAACATTTCGTTCTGTGCGGAGGTCATCTTCTGTTACAAAAACCTGGAGCGTATCGGTGACTATGCAACCAATATCGCGGAGTCGGTGGTCTATATGAGCACGGGACGCGTCCTCGCTAACAGACCTAAAGGGGAGTCCTGCGTCGGTCTCGAAGACTTCACAGAATTCGCGTAGAGCATCCGCTCGAAACCGCGAAATGGAGCAGCAGGAAAGATTCCATTGCAAAACTTTCAGCAAGAAGTTAATGGGGCAAATCTGGGGTCAACGCCGCATTAGGGACGATCAATTTTCGTATCGACCGCTTGAGCGCAATACTGCGGAAGAGGCAAAAATCTAATCAGGGAATGGCGTTTTAACTCGTCGGCGCGGACTCCCTGTTCGGCAGCTGCTTAATGAACTCAACCAGCTCCTCGGGTGTGATTTCAGTCGCTTCCTCGAGAAGTGTTTCGATTTCCTTGTGGCCGGCGACTGCGGCCAAATGCAGCGCGGTCTTGCCGTAGTGATCCTGCGCCTTGGTGTCGGCCCCCTTCTCGATCAGTGCTCGCGCGATTTGCGGGTGACCATTGTCGGCGGCCCAATGCAGTGGGGTGTTACCGTCGTTGTCCCGCGCATCGAGGTCGGCTCCCTTCTTTATGAGCGCCTCCGCGATTTCGGTATGGCCATAGTACGCGACCCAGTGAAGCGCGGTTTTTCCGTACTGGTCTTTCGCGTTGACGTCGGCGCCCTTTTCAATCAGAGCCTGCGCGATTTCCTTGTCACCATTGTCAACGGCGCAATGCAGCGCGGTTTTGCCGTATTGGTCCTGCAGGTTGAGTTCGGCTCCCTTTTCTGTCAACGCGCGCACGATTTCCCCATGGCCCGCGACCGCGGCCAGATGCAGTGCGGCTTTGCGGTCGCTGGTTCGTGCGTCGAGGTCAGCCCCTTTCTCGATCAGGGCCTGCACGATTTCCGTATGACCCAAGACGGTGGCCAAATGCAGCGCAGTGTTAGCGTCGTTGTCCCTCGCATTAACGTCGCGCGCAACTAGGTCGTAAATCTTTTTCAACGAATTTGACATGGCTGCTCCTCTCGATCTTGGATTGTACATCGGCCGAGTCTCTTATCTTAGATATCAACTAGTGAAATTGAGAAACCGAAAAATTGACGCAGTACAAACGCGCGACGCTCTTTGGGTTCCTAATGTTAGTTAGCGATTCGTTGCCGTCATGGGTGGAGACGCTTGCCGACGAGCCCATGTTGGCGCGCGCCATGATCGAATGCGCATTGCCGCGACGGCTCCATTCTCCATCGTCGGCGCCGACAGGGTCCGTGGCGTCGGCGCCATCGAGATCGCATTGCGCGCCGGGGCGATGTGCTCGGCGTAACCTTTCACTCCTGAGGCAAGCGACGAAATCGCCGATGACTTGCCGGGATCCGTGAGTTACTCGGCGGCCGCGAGAACCAGGCGCAGAGCAAGCGCGCGAACGATCAAATAATCGACAAGTTATCAAAGCGTCATCTAACGATCACGAGAGGGCGTCATGTTTCCCCAGCTGCAGCTTTCAATAACGCTGCGGAGGAAGCTCCTCCGCTAATCGCTGGGGGATTCCATGCGTATGAGAACACCTGAAAATCGACGCCTTTCACGTAAATTGTCATCCTTCTTCGCGCTTGGCGCGGTGCTTTGCAACAGCGCAGCGCCGACTATGGCGCTGGCGGAAAATGTCGTGACTCCCTTCCCTATAGCCTCGGGAGGAAGTTCGGCGACGCGCACGCCCATCAAGCATGTGATCGTAATTATCGGCGAGAATCGCAGTTTCGACCATATTTTTGCGACCTATAAGGCGCGGAATCCGTCCGACAGGGTACTCAACCTTTTGTCAAAAGGCATCGTTAAAGCGGATGGCTCGCCAGGTCCCAATTACGGCGAAGCCATACAGTATCAGGCCTCCGATACCGACGTGTGGCGCATGAACCCGTTCAAAGCGCCCTACCCTTTGTTGCCTGCGGCGCTTACCGGCGGACCTTCAACGCCTAATGTGTGTAAGGCAGCCGGTGTCACAACGGGCACGTCTTGCGCCAACGATCCGACCGCTGTCTCCCTTGCGCATAGCATAGAGAACGGTCTGGCAGCTGATTACTATCAGTATCTACTGACGGGCGGCACCGGCCAGGCCAGCAAGCTTCCGGACACGCGTCTCAATTATCAGGGGCATGATGCCAGTCATTTGCCTCCAGGTCCCTATCAGCTCACGAACCCGACGAGTTATCCTTACGACGCCTATGCGGCCAGTCCTGTGCATCGCTTTTTCCAGATGTGGCAGCAGCTCGATTGCGACGCCGCTGCGGCTGATCGCTCCAATGGCTGGGGATGCCTTTCGGACCTTTTCCCCTGGGTGGAGGTGAGTGTCGGCGCCGGTTCAAACGGCGCCGCGCCACCATCGCCCTTCACCGGCGCCTCGACAGGCGAAGGCTCCACATCAATGGGCTTCTTCAATGTTCAACAAGGTGACGCGCCATATTTGAAGGAGCTGGCGGATAGCTTTACGTTGGCCGACAACTATCATCAAGCCGCGAATGGGGGCACGGGCGCCAATCATGTCATGCTCGGTTATGCCGACGCGATCTGGTTCAGCGACGGCAACGGCAAGGCGCTGACACCGCCTAACAATCCGGTCAATGCAAACAATCCTGGGACGCCGCCAAACGGCGTGAGCGCTTTGAGCGAAATCGAAAACCCCAATCCGCAGCCGGGGACAAACAACTATTACATTCAAGATGGCTATGGCGGTGGTTCTGGGTCCCCAACGGCGGTAGCTCCGGCAGCCAGCTATGGCGGCGGCTCATACGTCAATTGCTCTGATCCAGGGCAGCCCGGCGTTGGCGCCGTGTTGAACTATTTGGGCGCTCTCCCAAATCCCGTGGCTTCCCGCTGCGCCAGCAACCACTATTATCTGCTCAACAATTACAATCCGGGCTACTTCGGCGACGGCTCGAACGCCTACACGGACGCCAGTCCTTCAAATTATGTGTACACGATTCCGCCAGCCAACGTTCGCCACATTGGCGACGCTTTGAACGAAAAGCACGTTTCCTGGGCCTATTACGGCGATCAGTGGAACATCTATCTCAACGATAAATATCAGCAAAACTCGGCCGACCTATATTGTAACATCTGCAACTGGGCTCAATATTCAACCTCGACAATGACCGACCCCGCGCAGAGGGCCGCGCATCTCAAAGATACGACGGACCTTTACGCCGGCCTTCAGAGCGGCAGTCTGCCTGCGGTCTCCTATGTGAAGCCGAGCGGTCTGGTCGACGGACATCCCGCTTCTTCAAAACTCAATCTCTTCGAAGGCTTTGTGAAGAAGATTGTCGACCTGACGAAAGCCAATCCTCAGCTGCGAAACGACACTGCCATTCTCGTCACTTTCGACGAAGGAGGCGGATATTGGGACTCCGGTTATGTCCAACCGCTGGACTTCTTTGGCGATGGCACCCGCGTGCCCTTGATCGTGGTGTCCAAATACAGCTTGGGCGGCCATGTCGCGCATAGCTACACCGACCATGTGTCAATAATTAAGTTCATAGAAGCAAACTGGGGTCTCGCGCCGCTCACCAACCGGAGTCGGGATAACCTCCCCAATCCGCTGACGGGATCGAACCCTTATATCCCCACAAACTCACCCGCCATCAGCGACCTGATGGACATGTTTAACTTCGATCGGTAAAACGCGCTCGTTACAGGCGGTCGAACAGGAAATTGCGAGCCGGACGGTCGATCTACGGCCGCCCGGCCTCCGCTTTCCATCGCAAAAAAACACGCTTTCACCGCCGTCGCAACCTCAAAAGCCGGAGCCCTGTCGTGTCATCGTCGCGACACGAGTTTTGAACATAATCGGCTGTGGTCGGCATTCGTCCAGATCAAGGAAAATGAGCGTTAGTGTCGCGACTCCAGGAGCAAGCGATGAATAAGCGCATTACGCTGGTTGATGTTTTTCATCCTGACGAACCGTTGGAGGTGGAAATCGAGCAGTTCAGTGAATCAACTCTGCGCTTAACCATTCCGAATACTCATGTGAGTTTTGAACTGCGTCGTCGAAACCAAGGAATGCCTTTTGAAGGTGAGCTAGGTGGTAGATATTTCACGATTGATCTGAAGATCAATCTTGGCGAAGAGATTCCCGCTCGAACGCGCACGATAAAGAGGCGCTCAAGCGCACAGGTTTAAGCAATTGATTGTGTCCTCCTTAATAGCCCAAAGAGTCGCCCCCAATCAGTCGCCACAGCTTTGCATTTCAAATGGCGGTCAACCCGTTGGTGATAATTTTGCACGCCGTGGTCGCACCCCGCAGTGATGGCGTCGCGCTTGGCGCGTGGTCTCGGCTGAAGGAGGCGCATGCAAGGTAGAACTCAATCATGCAGCCAACGAGCAGTGGCCTTTCTCCTTTCTGGCCAAGCAGACATTCATCTTGAACGAAGAGACAATCTGCGCTTTCTGGTTATTTATAATCCGCCATCGGAGGATTACGTGTGCGTCGAGCCGACGACACATATGCCCGACGCCATCAACCGCGCGGCGCTGGGGCAAAGCGTAACGGGCTTCGCAGTCTTGCCCGCTCATGACACGGCCGCGGCTGTCCATCGCTTTAGCTACCGACCCGCGCCGAGATCTCCACAGCCGCAGCCGTCTTTACGTCCTCAACCCCCAGATTGCGGAAAAGTGTGCGCCAACGGACAACACCTGGGTGGCATCGAAAGTGTTTGGAATTGCGTCATGAAAAACGAAACCGCCGAAGAAATCAGTGCACTCGATAATTTGCAAGCCGCTCATAGAGTGGCCGTCGCGGAGTGGATTATGGCGACCAAGAAGGAAGAAGCGCTCGCCTCGTAATCACTCTGTGGACGACTGAGTGATGACTATGCCTTCGTTTGGTCTAAGGCTTAAAGTGGAGCTAACAGCTACATCCCGGCAGTCGCCATAGGTGGAGATTGCGATCCTCAAATTGCTCAACGCAGGCGCGCTCCAGACTTGCGGATTGCCGGTAAAATTGAGCGCCACAAGTGCACGATCGCCCGCTATGCGGCGTTCATACGCAAGAACATTGCAATCACGGGACAAAAGCCGCCACGTCCCTTCCGAAAGGGACGCATGGTCGCGTCTGAAGTGAAGGAGCTTTCGTAACAATGACAGACTCGATGTCGCGTCCTGGCTCATCGTGGCGACATTGCGCGTCGAATGATCTGGCGTCAGTGGAAGCCATGGCTCATGGCTCGAAAAGCCCGCATAGGCGCTCGAATCCCATTGCATGGGGGTTCGCGAGGAATCGCGCCCTAAACCGAGGCCTGGTTCACGTTTCGCCCATGGATCCTTGACCTGCTCGGGAGCGATCTCCACGTTGCTTATTCCAATTTCATCGCCGTAATAAAGCGTCGGCGTCCCGCGCAAGGTCAGGAGCAGCATCGACGCCACCATAGCCTGCGCCGGTCCGACCCGAGCCCCGATACGTGGCCTGTCGTGATTGCTGAGCACCCAATTTGGCCACGCTCCTTCGGGTAGCGCAGCCTCATATTCCTCGATCAAAGCGGCGACGCGGGACGGCGTCCAGTCAGTATTTAGAAGCTGGAAATTAAACGGCAGATGTGCGCCTCTTAGATGCTTGCCGTAATAATCGACGAGCCGATTGATCGGCAAATAGATCTCACCGATCAACAACCGATTATCGAATTCATCGAGCACTTGCCGCAACCCCGCGATCACCTCATGCACTTCAGGCTGGTCTGCCGAATAAATTTGCAACAAACGTTCGATCTCTGGGTCCTTTGGCGTCCAGCCGGGATTTGGGGGATTGTCACGAAAAGTTTGATCTTTGATGAGATGCCAGATCACATCAACGCGAAACCCGTCGACGCCGCGTCTTAGCCAAAAGCGCATAACCTCGTGCATCGCCGCGCGCACTTCAGGATTGCGCCAATTCAGGTCGGGCTGCTCCTCAAGATAGGCGTGATGATAATATTGACCGGTCCTTTTATCCAGGCTCCATGCGCTGCCGCCGAAATTGCTGATCCAATTGTTGGGCGGACCGCCATCTGGCGCAGCATCACGCCAAATGTACCAGTCTCGTTTCGCATTGTCGCGTGAGCGACGACTTTCAGAAAACCACGGATGCTCGATTGACGTATGGTTTGGCACGAAGTCGAGAATGACTTTCAGGCTTTTCCTATGTGCTTCTTCAATGAGGAGGTCGAAACTGTCGAGCGAGCCAAAGATGGGATCAATCCCGCAATAATCTGAGACGTCATAGCCAAAGTCGCACATGGGAGACGGATAGATCGGCGAGATCCATATCGCATCAACTCCGAGCCACACTAAATAATCGAGCCGTTGACGCACGCCATCAAGATCCCCGGTCCCATCGAAATTAAAATCCTGAAAGGACCGGGGATAAATCTGAT
This sequence comes from uncultured Alphaproteobacteria bacterium, assembly GCA_963724845.1. Taxonomy (GTDB): domain Bacteria; phylum Pseudomonadota; class Alphaproteobacteria; order Rhizobiales; family Beijerinckiaceae; genus Methylocystis. The sequence goes on along the minus strand of CAVRWF010000012.1, from coordinate 340,924 downwards.
AAATACTGCCGGTTCGCCACCAATCGCGAGACATCGCTAAATCCCAAGTTTGGTCTGAGAGGACAGCGCCTATCGGTCGTTTGGATACGCAGTTTTCCTCCTTAGACAGGAAATCCAACAAGTTGATAACATGCCTATCACGGCGACGGAGATTCAGAGGCGGGGCATGGAATTTCTATGAGTTGTTTCAAAAGGCCTCGGCGTCGCTTACCTCCAACCCAAACTCGCCGAAAACGCGCACAGGATGACGACCAGCCAGGGTGGCGCCTTCCAGAATACCAGCAGCAGATAGGCGGTCGCCGCGAGCGTGAAGTCGCCGGCGGACAAAATGCCGCCGATCCAGACCGGCTGGTAAAACGCGGCGAGCAGCAGTCCGACGACCGAAGCGTTGACGCCCGGAATTGCGCTGCGAAAATCGGGATGCCGGCGCGTCGCTTCCCAAAGCGGCAACGCCGCGACAACCAGCAGTAAGCCCGGGAGAAAAATCGCAACGAGCGCAACAAGCCCGCCCAGCCAGCCGTTCGGACTTTGGGATGAGACCGCGCCAAAATAAGCGGCGATCGAGAACAACGGTCCGGGGACTGCCTGTGCGGCGCCGTAGCCGGCCAAAAAGGCGTCATTGGACAGCCAGCCTCTGGGCACGATCTGCGCTTGGAGAAGCGGCAGCACGACATGGCCGCCGCCAAACACCAACGCGCCAGCGCGAAAGAACGCGTCAAACAATTGCACGACATAAACACCGCTCACTCGCGCGGCCAACGGCAACAGCAACAGCAAAGCGAGATAAAGCGCCAGCGCCGTCATGCCGGTGCGCTGCGTCAGCCCGACCGGCAGCTGACTGCGCGGCAAATCATCGGGCGTCGCGAGCCAGCGCCGTCCCATTATCCCACCCGCAATGATGACGGCGATTTGCGTCAATGCGCCCGGAACCGAGGCCGCCGCGACGGCCGCCAAGACCGCAATCGTCGCTCGGGCGCGGTCGGAACAGAGGTTCTTGGCCATTCCCCACAAGGCCTGGGCGACGACGGCGACGGCGACGACTTTCAAGCCATGCAGCCACGCCCCTTGTGCCGCCGTTCCCTCAAGAAAAATGCCGAATGCGATCATCGCCAAGGCCGAAGGCAGAGTGAAGCCAAGCCAGGCCATGAAGGCCCCCGGAAAGCCGCCTCTCAGCAAGCCAAGCGCGACGCCGACCTGGCTGCTGGCCGGTCCGGGCAAGAATTGGCAAAGGGCCACGAGGTCGGCATAGGCATGCTCGTCAAGCCAGGCCCGACGCGCAACGAATTCGGCGCGAAAATATCCAAGATGCGCGACGGGTCCGCCAAAGCTTGTCGTGCCAAGTTTCAAAAATATCAGAAATATCGCAAGCGCATTCAATAGTCGCCATCCCTCGCCTGCCCAGCCAAGCGTCGGCGATATATGTCATAGCAAGGCGGCGCTGAGAATCTAAATAATCGCCGTTAGCAGATGCATCATAAGCTCTGCTTATCATCGCATCCGTCGAAACGAATGGACCACTAGGTTTCTGTCCTTATGAACATATTTCGCGAGCGAGAGAGAGCTCTTCCGCGTCGCTGCCGTCAGGCGCAACACTGCAAGGCGCGCCTTACGCCAATAATGATTCTGCTCAACAAGGAAGGAAATCATCATGGCGAAGATAGTGTTAGTTCTCTACGACGATCCGATTGGCGGATATCCGAAAACCTATGCGCGCGACGACTGTCCGCAACCCAAGATCTATCCCGACGGCCAGACCTTGCCGACGCCCAAGGCGATAGATTTCAAGCCCGGCGCACTTCTCGGGAGCGTCTCCGGCGAGCTCGGGCTGCGCAAGTTCCTCGAGTTGAACGGCCATCAACTGGTCGTCACCTCCAGCAAAGACGGCGCCGACAGCGTGCTTGACCGCGAGCTGCACGACGCTGAGATCGTGATCTCGCAGCCGTTCTGGCCGGCTTACATGACCGCCGAACGCTTCGCCAAGGCAAAGAAGCTTAAACTGATTGTGACGGCCGGCATTGGCTCGGACCATACCGATCTGCAAGCGGCGATCAAGAACAACGTCACGGTCGCCGAAGTCACCTATTGCAACAGCCACGCCGTGGCCGAACATGTCGTGATGTCGATCCTGGCGTTGGTGCGCAACTTCATCCCTTCCCACGATATCATCCTCAATGGCGGCTGGAACATCGCCGACGCGGTGTCGCGCTCCTACGACCTCGAGGCGATGCAGGTTGGTACGGTCGCGGCGGGCCGCATCGGCTTGCGCGTTCTGCGCCTGTTGAAGCCCTTTGACGTCGGTCTGCACTACATGGACCGGCATCGCCTCCCCGAGGCGGTGGAGAAGGAACTCAACCTCACCTACCACTCGACTCTGGAGAGCCTGGCCAAGGTCTGCGACGTCGTAACGCTGAACTGCCCGCTGCACCCCGAAACCGAGCACATGATCAACGAGAAGACGCTCAAGCTTTTCAAGCGCGGCGCTTACCTCGTGAATACGGCGCGCGGCAAGCTGGTCGACGCCCAGGCGCTTGTGCAGGCCGTTGAAAGCGGCCAGATCGCGGGATACGCGGGCGACGTGTGGTTCCCTCAACCCGCGCCGAAGGACCATCCGTGGCGCAAAATGCCGCATCAGGCAATGACGCCGCACATCTCGGGCACAAGCCTCTCGGCGCAGACCCGCTACGCCGCGGGCGTGCGTGAGATCCTCGAGTGCTATTTCGATGGCCGTCCGATCCGCACCGAATATCTCGTTGTGCAGAGCGGAAAGCTGGCTGGCGTCGGCGCGCATTCCTATAGTGAAGGCGACGCGACGGGCGGCTCGGAAGAAGCGGCGCGCTTTAAAAAGTAATAATCGCTCGCCCAATAGCGAAACTTTCTGGAACCGACGCCGTCACTCGGCGCCGGTTTCAGCGGCTGATCAGTCAAACGGAAACGACCGCTACGGCGCGACGTTTCTGGCTTACGGAGGCGCGAAATGACACGAGAACAGCTGACCGAGAAAATTCTCGACATCAAACGAGAAAGAAATTGGACGTGGAAATTCGCCGCACAAGAAATCGGCGCCATGTCAGAAATTCTGATTGTCGGCGCCTTGCTCGGTCAAGGGAAGCTTCTCAAACCGCTCGCACGCAGGGCCGCCGAGCTCTTCGATCTGTCGGAGTCCGAGGAGCGCATGTTGAACGAAACGCCCTATCGCGGAACCTCCATGCTGCCGAGCGACCGCTGGTTTATCGGTTCTACGAGCTGGTGATGCCGAAAGGCCCGGCCTTGAAGGCGCTCATAGAGGAAGAATTTGGCGACGGCATAATGTCGGCGATCGACTTCAACATGAACATGGAGCGATTGGCGAATCCCAAAGGGGATCGGGTTAAAATCGTTATGTCGGGTAAATTTTTGCCGTATAAATATTATTATCGGGCCACGAACGGAACAGCTGAATATGGATTCAAGCAAGAATGAGCAGCGCGATCTAAGCCCTCGCGTGAACTGAACCGGTCAACTTTTTGAGAACAAGCGCTAAACACAATTTTCGGATTCCGTCATGTTTATTCGACAGCTAGACTATCTGGTGACCTTGGCGCGGGAAAGACACTTCGCGCGCGCGGCGGAAGCTTGCGGCGTCTCGCAGCCAGCACTATCGGCCGCGATCCGCCATCTTGAGGAAGAACTTGGCGTCGTGCTCGTCGAACGCGGACAGAAATTTGTTGGGCTTACGGAAGACGGAGAACGCATTCTTGGCTGGGCGCGTCAGGCCTTGGCGGCGTGGGACGGATTGAAGCAGGAAGCCTCGGCGTCCCGCACGAGGCTGAGCGGCGCACTGCGCATGGGCGCCATTCCGACGACGATGCCGATCGTCTCCTTGCTGACTGGACCCTACTGGCGCGCCTATCCCGACATAAGGCAATTGGTGCAGTCTCTCAGCAACGAAGAAATTTTGCGCAGGATCGACAATTTTGAAGTGGACATAGGATTTACCTATCTGGAAGACCAGAAGCTCGATCGCTTTCGGGTATTGCCGCTTTATCGGGAACGCTACGTCCTTCTTGCGCGCGACGCCGCGACGCTTAGCTATTGTAAATCGATGACATGGCGCGAAGCGGCGGACTTGCCGCTTTGCCTTCTTACGCGAAACATGCAGAACCGGCGCATCATCGACGCGGCGTTCCGACGCGCCGGCGCTCACCCGAGCGTAGTGGTGGAGACGGACTCAGTTTTCGCGCTCTATTCGAATGTCCGATGCTCGGAAATATACAGCATCATGCCCCACAGCCTCCTTGCTCTCTTTGAAATGCGTGAGGAACTCACAGCTATTCCTTTGACGCCCCAACTGACCCGTGGAATCGGACTTGTCGCATTGGACAGTGATCCAGTTTCGCCTATCGTTTCCGCCGTTTGGTCTATTTCCACGCGGTTGGATCTCGACGCAAGATTCGATTTCGTCGAAACAGCCACCGCGTGAGAAACTTAGAACCCGGGCGACGTTCCCGCGAACATCTCGCTAAGCCACGCATGCCAGAATTGTCTGGCCACAACCTCGAGCTCTGGCGCAAAACGTCGGCTTTCTTCGCGTAGCCGAGCCACGTCGACCTTGACCTGTCCCAATTCGCTGGCGTGTCCAACATACCAGCGCTCAAGCCCTCGCGCGCTGACTTCTGGATGAAACTGCAATCCAAGTGCATAATTTTCGATGGCGAACGCTTGATTCTGGTAGCGGGACGTCTTGGCGAGATGGCGCGCCTGAGGCGGCAGGTCGAAGGTGTCGCCATGCCAATGGAGGAAACATTGACTCCGAGCGAGCAGAGTTGCGAATGCCGGGTATAACGCGACGTCCCTCCCCGCTTCGACCGGCGCCCAGCCGATCTCCTTGCCTTGCGCGCCGGGATAAACCTTCGCGTCCAAAGCGGCAGCCATTAATTGCGCGCCAAGGCAGATGCCAAGCGTCGGACGCCTTGCCGCGAGCCGCGTGCGGATGAAATCAATCTCGTCATCCAGGAACGGATAGGCGTCCCGCTCGTAAACCCCAATTGCGCCACCGAGAACAATCAGCAGGTCCGGGCTCAAAGGATCGATCTGACGCAGATCGGCGGTGCAGGCGTCCACCGTCGCGCTATGAAACTCTGCTTCGGCAAGTTCCGTCGCCAGCGTGCCTAAATCTTCATAGGCGACATGGTTGATCGTCAGCGCTGTTCGCATCTCTATTCCGTCGCACACCCGAAACGTTCTCGTTTTCTACAGTGGCTCGACGTCAATGTCTGTTCGATGCCAATCTACTCCCGACATTTTTATAAGGAAAGGTTGTGGGGTGAAGCTCCTCATGCATCGACTCGTAATCGTCAAGAATTTTACGCGCCCAGACGAGAGCAGCTTCGCCTTGGAGAGTGAGGCGAATAGCGTCTCCTTCTCGTGTAATGAGCTGGGCCTCCAGATATTCTTCTAACTCGCAAATGGAGGCGGATAAAATCCGTTCCGACGTCTCGCAGGTCTCCGCCACACGGACGAAATTCTTTTCCGTGGCCAAAGATACGAAATGCGAGAGGCTGCGCATTAACATTGCTTTTCGCCTTCTGTCGTGCTCGACGTGAGATGTTTGAGGTTTGCTACGATTTTAGGGCGCAGGCTTATCGCTCTTCGCAGTAGAACCCATGCGCCCCAAAATCAATTCGGCCGGATGGAGGAAACCGGGGTTTCCTACCTCCTCACCCAACTTCCTTCATCGCCGCCACGCGTCGGCTATTATCCGCCATTTCGCGATATCGCTCCTGCCATTCGGTCGGGCCATTGGAGGGCGAAACCTGCACGGCAGTAACTTTATATTCCGGGCAATTTGTCGCCCAGTCGGAATTATCGGTCGTGACGACGTTCACCTGACACAGCGGATGGTGAAACGTGGTGTAGACGACGCCGGGCGCGACGCGGTCGGTGATTCTGGCGCGCAGCGTGGTGTCGCCAGCGCGGCTTTGCACGCGCACCCAATCATCCTCGCGCACGCCCCGCATTTCCGCGTCCTGGGGATTGATCTCGAGCACGTCCTCGGAATGCCAATTGCTGTTCTCTGTGCGGCGCGTTTGCGCACCAACATTGTATTGCGAAAGGATGCGGCCGGTAGTCAGCAGCAGCGGGAACCGCGGGCCAGTGCGTTCCTCGGTAGGGATATATTCGGTGATGACGAATTTACCCTTGCCCCGCGCAAAGCCGTCGATATGCATGATCGGCATGCCCTCGGGCGCGGCGTCGTTGCAGGGCCATTGCACCGAGCCAATCTCGTCGAGTTTCTTATAAGAGACATGAGCGAAGGCCGGCGTCATGCGCGCAATTTCGTCCATGATCTCGCGGGGATGCGTATAATTCCAGTTACAGCCCATCGCACGAGCAAAAAGCTGCGTCGCCTCCCAGTCGACGTATTTGGCCTTGGGACTCATTACGCGGCGCACACGCTGAATGCGACGCTCGGCGTTGATAAAGCAGCCGTCCTTTTCAAGGAAGCTCGCGCCGGGCAAAAGCACATGAGCGTAATTCGCGGTCTCGTTCAGAAAGATGTCCTGCACGACAAGGCATTCGAGCGCACCAAGCCCTGCCGACACATGCTTGATGTCCGGATCCGATTGCAGGATGTCCTCACCCTGCACATAAAGACCCTTGAACACGCCGTCGATGGCGGCGTCGAACATGTTGGGGATGCGAAGGCCGGGTTCGCTGTCGAGCGGGACGCCCCAATCCGCCTCGAACGCGCGGCGAACATTGTCGTCGGAAACGTGACGATAGCCCGGAAACTCATGCGGGAAGGAACCCATGTCGCAGGAGCCCTGCACATTGTTCTGCCCGCGCAGGGGATTGACGCCCACGCCGCGCCGACCGAGATTTCCGGTGGCCATGGCGAGATTGGCGATGGCCATGACCGTCGTCGATCCTTGGCTGTGCTCGGTGACGCCAAGGCCGTAGTAAATCGTCGCGTTGCCGCCGGTGGCATAGAGACGCGCCGCGCCACGCACGAGCTCGGCGGGAACGCCGGTGTATTTCTCGACCGCCTCGGGGCTGTTGCGCTCCTCGGAAACAAAGTCCGCCCAGTCCTGATATTCGCCCCAGTCACAGCGCTCGCGCACGAACTTCTCGTTCGTCAGTTCCTCCGTGACAATCACGTGAGCGAGCGCCGTGACAATGGCGACATTGGTGCCGGGCTTGAGAGGAAGATGATACGCCGCCTCGATATGGGGCGAGCGCACCAGTTCGGTTCGGCGAGGATCGACCACGATGAGCTGGGCGCCTTCTCGCAGACGCTTCTTGATCTGCGAGCCGACGACGGGATGCGCGTCGGTCGGATTGCAGCCGATGATCAGCACGACATCGGCTTCCTCAACGGAGTCGAAATCCTGTGTGCCGGCCGAGGTGCCGAAGGCCTGGCTCAGCCCGTAGCCTGTCGGCGAGTGACAGACCCGCGCGCAGGTGTCCACATTGTTGTTGCCAAAGCCGCCGCGGATCAACTTCTGGACAAGATATGTTTCCTCGATCGTGCAGCGAGATGACGTGATGCCGCCGACGGCGAGCCGGCCATATTTGACCTGTATTCGCTTGAACTCCGAGGCCGCGTAATTGATCGCCTCCTCCCAGGTCACGGGCGTCCAGGGATCGGTGATCTTCTTGCGGATCATTGGAGAGAGCACGCGGTCGCGGTGCAAGGCGTAGCCATAGGCGAAGCGACCCTTGATGCAGCTATGGCCGTGATTGGCCTTGCCGGTCTTCCAGGGGACCATCCGCACGATCTCCTCGCCGCGCATCTCCGCCTTGAAAGTGCAACCGACGCCGCAATAGGCGCAAGTGGTGACGGCGGAATGTTCCGGCTGACCGATGTCTATGACGGAATTTTCCACCAATGTGGCTGTGGGGCAGGCCTGAACGCAAGCGCCGCAGGAGACGCATTCAGATTCCATATAGGCTTCGTCCATGCCCGCTGCGACGCGGCTGTCGAAGCCGCGCCCGTCGATGGTGAGCGCGAAAGTTCCCTGCACTTCCTGACAGGCGCGCACGCAGCGATTGCAGACGATGCATTTGGACGGGTCGTAGGTGAAATAGGGATTGGATTTGTCCTTGGGCTTCCAGTCCTTGTTGTGTTCGCCAGCGTTGCGGGCGAACACATGATTGCGTCCGTCATAACCGTAGCGCACCTCGCGCAGGCCGACCGCGCCGGCCATGCTCTGAAGTTCACAGTCGCCATTGGCGGGACAGGTCAGGCAGTCTAGCGGGTGGTCGGAAATATAGAGCTCCATGATTCCACGACGGATGGCGTCGAGGCGCGGCGTGGATGTTTTCACCGAAATGCCGGGCGCGACGGGCGTGGTGCAGGAAGCCGGCAGGCCGTTGCGACCTTCGATTTCGATCACACAAAGGCGACAGGAGCCGAAGGATTTGATGTTGTCTGTGGCGCAGAGTTTGGGAATCTCGATTCCGGCTTCCATCGCAGCGCGCATGATCGACGTGCCCTCCGCGACGCTTATCTCCTTGCCGTCGATCTTCAACGTCACCTGCTTTCCAGAATTGACGGCAGGCGTTCCGTAATCGATTTCCTTGATAAGCGTCATCACAGCGATCCTTGTGCGCCCGAGTTGGCGTTTGACCTTGCGAGCGGCGATTGCAACGCCAGCGCGAGCGCCGTCGGCGGGTCGCCGGAAAGAGTGAATCTCTCTCCTCTTCATCACTTTGCGCGATATGCCTGGACGCGGCTATATATCAACACAAACCATGCTATAAAAACATCTCACAAATGTTTTTACCTATCAATATGGCTTTCCCGTAGCCCTATTCGTCTTTACTATTACAGGATATTGCGAACTGTATGTTAGGCATGCTATCAATATAAGCCGGTAAAATCCATTATAAGCTTTGAACTATCGCTGTATATATTTGATTATATAATCCATATATATAGATAAAGAAACCGCACCATGTGTGAAACCCCTGCCGGGAGCTTTCGTGAGGCGTCATTCGTGTTTCGAAGGTGCAGGTCTGCCCGATCTATTCTGTTCCGCTTCGGATTAAGATGCTCAATCCGAAGTGACTGCGAACGGATCCGCAGGCTCCGAGCCGCCCGAAACAGAGATTTTCGCAACATCAACAGAACCGATCGGCGCTGATTGGCCATAGCGGCGGCGAAGATCAAGCCTCGCTCAAATATGCGCGAGGAGTTCCGCCGCTTTGCCGTGGGCGGCGTCCAACTCTGCGCGCCATTTCTGCGTCACCGTCGCGTCGATTGCGTCACGGTTGCTGAAACTTTCCAGAAAAGCTGGGTCGGCCGAGTCCCGTGCGGACACGGGCAAAAGACCGACGAGGCGACGCGCTTCGTTGAGCGCCGAATGCGTCGCCTCGCCGGCGCTCTTGCGGTCCGCCGCATGGATCGCGCGCCACAGCGACGCGATTTTGGCATGTCGCTCTGTGATTGCGACATCAAAAATTGTAGCGATGAGGCCGAGCCTTTTGCGCCCGATCTCGGCGTCATACGCAAATGATGCGTTGCGTGACAGCGCGAATGGATCGACCATTGTCGGCGCCTTGCCCTCATAGGCGTCGGGACGGGCGGGGTGGCGGGCGCTGTCCGTCTCGATCATCAGCTTTTGCCCCGACTTCGACAGCGCGAAATCAACGAAGGTCCTGGCAAGTTCGGATTTTTGCGTCGTCGCAGTGATGGCGATATGGCTCGGTAGAAAGGCGGTCTGATCGGGATAGGCGAAGGCTACCGGCAAGCCATTCGACTGAGCGCTTAATGCAATAAAATCGATGGACAGGCCCAAAGGCGCGCGCCCCTCTTTCACGAGATTCGTAGGCCCACTGCCCGCGGCGACGAGTTGCGAATTGCCGGCGATCTCGGAGATTAACGCCCATCCCTGCATCCACCCTTCCGCTTGCAGTATTATGTCGTAGAGCGCAGGCGCGTAGCCGACCCTGTTGGCGATCGGCATGACGATCTGGTTCGCATAGACTTCCTCGGCGAGAGCGCGCCAGACGCGCGGCGCCTCAAGCTGCCGCGACTTCAACAGCTCGGGATTAAAAACGACTCCGTATCCTGCGATGTCGTATGCTTCGAACATGCCGCTTGGATCGGAAAGCTGTTGGTCGCCCAGTCTGCCCGGCAACACAGTGCGATCGGCGATATATTTGCGAAAAGCGCCTTGGTCGCGCAGCAGCGGAAAATTGCTCCGCGCCGGCGCCCAATACACATCCGCTCCCCCTTGGTCAGGCAGGCTGAGCTGCTCCAGGGCTTCGCGAGAGTGCTTCCAAATGAACTGCACATGCGCGCTGGGATGTAGCTTTTCGAATTCCTGCTCGTAGCGGGCCGTCAATTCTTCGGGAAAGCTGGTGACCACTTGCAGCGTCGCGGTTTGTGCGCGGGCCGACCGGGTGAGGGCGCCGGAGACGGCCAGCACGCCGAGCAATACGGATCTGCGGCTGGGATTGGAGCGGTCGATGCCCTTGCGCGCCATCGCAATGTCTCCTGATTACATAACGATATTACGTAAAGGTCGATCGATTGAAGGTCAATGTTCAAGGCGCTCAAAGAGTTGTCATAACGAGCTGTTTTATAGGCGCCCTGCTCAATGCGCAGGCTACCAGATTCATTGCGCCACAACGGGGCTTCACCAGCGGCAAGGATCGCTGACGAACGACGTGGGCATGGTTTCATCGATCCGATTGCATTTGCGCGCATCATTGCGCCGCCGACAATCCGCTCCTCGTGTCCGCGTTGATGTCAGTCGGCAGACGTGGCCAGACGAGTTCGCATAAAATCATCAAGCGCGCGAATATTTTTGTCGGCGTCTAGCGAGACAGGCTTTAACAAGAGCGATCGAAGGCCGGTGCGCCGATGAAGCTCGACAATTTTTTCCCCAACCTCGTCGAAACTGCCGATCAGGGAATGGTCGATGATCGCCGCTTCGTCGAATTGCGCACTCGGCGATCCCGACTGCGCACGGAAAATGCCGCCGATGCGTGCTGCAAAACGATGGATGAACGGAGTCGCCTGCGCCAGGGCAGCCTCTCGCGTCGGCGCAACGTAGAAGAACCGGGCGAGCGTAAGTCTTGGATCCACGCCTGGGTCCGCCGCCGCCCGATAGGTCTCGATAACCTCGATTATTCGAGTTAGGGGATAAGGCGGCGCTCCCATGACGCCGAAATTATTACGCGCGGCGAACCGGACGGCGTGCGGAGTTGTTGTCGCGAGATAGGTCGGGATCGGGAGTTGCAACGGCTTCGGCGTGATGGAGACTTCGCTGACCTGAAAATATTGCCCCGTGAACGTCACATGGTCCGAATAAAGCATCCTGTTGACCAGCTCCAAAGCCTCCAAACTCATGTCGCGGGACTGGTCTACTCCCGCGCAAAAATGCTTGTTTTGCTCCGCGAAGGGACCGCCTTTTGCGACGCCGAAATCAAAACGTCCCTTTGACAGAATATCGACGGTGGCGACATCTTCCGCGAGCTGGATCGGATTGCGAAAAGCGATCAGCACCGCAGCCGAACCCAGCCTGATGCGGCTTGTGACTCCGGCGAGATACGCCAGCAGCGTCATGATGGAGGGGCTGGCGGCGTCCGGGTCAAAATGATGTTCTGCGATCCAGGCTTCATCGACGCCGAGCGCCTCCGCATGTTGGATGTAACGCGTTTGTAGATCGAAACATCGAGCGAAGTCGCGCTCATGATTTTCGTATGTGCAGAAAACGCCGATACGCATCGCGAACCCTTTGTTCGTTTGGCTCGCACGCGCGAAAGCCAATCATTTCTCCCGGCGCACCGAGCAAATTCTGGACCCGCTGCCCGCGCTCTTCCCTGTCAGGCAGTCCGCCGCATCATGAGCCTGCGACGACCCCCCCCTGATCTCCGCCGGCCCACATAATTATTGCGCGTGCGTTGGCTTACGGGATTTGATGGCGTCGAAAGTCTTCGCCATCTCTTCCGCGTCGACCTCCCTGATTGCAGCCTCAAAAAAAGGATCGCTCCCTTCCAGCCAATTCGTTTCGGCGTCCGGGTTGGACAGAGCGAAATTGACCGCGGCGTTGAGTTCATAAAGACGCCAGGAAAGGCCCGTATCGCGCAAGGCGGCCAGCATCGCGTTTTGCACTATGCTGCGCACCAGGAAATGCGGCACTGAGATCTGCGCCTCACCGCCAGAGCCAGTCACCGCGTCGCCGCACGCGCGCTTGTCGAAGGAGGCATGACCGCGACACGCCAGCGGCCGCGCGCGATAGATAAGACAAAGCCCGTCTTCGATAAAAGGACAGGGCCGGCGCAATTCTAGCCGCTCCTTTTCGGTGAGGCTTCGGGTGATGGCGTCCTCGCCGCCGACCCGTCGCCCGAGATCAACCGCGATCTTCGCAAAGGCTGGCTGCGTCGCCACGATAAAACGAGCAATAAGCAAAATTTCGGGCGCCGAGGCGGCAACCCGAAGATTGCAACAAGCGGCGCAGCCGTCATGGCACGCAAGATCGGGCATGCTCTCTATCTGTATCGCGACATTGCCATCAAAACTATTGAAAGCCAGAACAGATAGCTCGCTGACGAAATCAGGGTGCGACCGCCTCGAACGAATGGTCTCGTTAAAGGCGCTTTGCAACGCTTTGAACAGGCCCAGCGGCGTGTTGTCTCCGGAAGTAGTCATCTCCAACGATCCCGCTTCGCTCCTCGATGCAAAAGGTCGCGCCGCGGCGAATACAATAATGTCCGTCCGCTGCAAGGCCTGTTGGTTCACCGCAGATACGCCGGCGCCTGAGGGTTGTTCGCGGGATTGGTGTCGTGCTTCGAAACTTTTGTAATCACTCCGCCTCCGACGAGAGGCAATAAGTCCGCCTCGAGCGCGTCGGCTTTCACCTTGGCGTAAACCTCTTCCCCCCCGACGTAAAAAGTAAAGGATTTAAGGTGCTTCGCCTTCTTGGCCGGGTCTTCGATCGTCGCCTTGGTCCATTTGTAGAGCGGGTAATGTTCAACGCCGTGCTTTTCCGCCTCCAGAACGTAATCGGCAAAGGCGTCGTACTGGCTTTTCAGCGTCGCGCTATGTTTCGACAGGATGTCCGCGATGGGCTTGACCGCCGGGTCGCCAAGATTGCGACGCAGGCTGTCCGCGTGGTCGTCGCTGACATTGATCCGCACCTGATATTCCCACTTGTCGGACATGATCGATCTCCCTTGATCCTCGCGGCGATACGCTTTCCCAGTTCCTCTTTCCGACTGTTTTAGCATATTTCAAAAAGCAAATCCGTCGAGACCGGATCGTCACTCGCCACCAATCGTCTATTTCAGGACGGAGTCGCTCCAGGCTCTCGCGCCAAACTGTCGAGATCGAGCATCGCCCCTCGAGACGACTGGGGGTATAACTTCCGCGCGAGAACCCGCTTGCTGGAGCCACCAGGGAAGCCAGGCTGGAATGACTAGTCCGGCTTTGATTTTGCCAGCGCCGACGCTCATCCAAAATTAACCAACCTATTCCTAATATTGGGGCGGGCCGGATCGCGCGGCAGGCGCGCGACGGATTGGCCGCGCTGTAGCGCCGGCGCCTCCCGAACCAGAAAGGCGCCACGCAAGTGACGCAATCGACCTCCGGTGACCTGGCTGTCACTCAAAACGCAACCGCTGCGAAGCCTTTGCGAATAGTCCATGTTCTGAGGGCTCCGGTCGGGGGGCTTTTTCGTCACGTCCGCGATCTCGCCTGGGAGCAGATCGCAAGAGGTCATCAAGTCGGCCTCATAGCGGATTCCCTGACCGGCGGCGCCCGCGGCGACGAGCAACTCGCGGAACTGGAACCGCATCTCGCACTCGGGCTCCTTCGTCTACCGATGGTTCGCCTGCCCGATATCAGCGACTTCACCGCATTGCGCGCTGTTGCAGGACGACTGGCCGAAATTCGCCCCGACGTTGTGCACGGTCATGGATCCAAGGGAGGTCTATTCGCTCGACTCGCAGGACTACCGGCGATGCAATCACGCACCGTACGCGCATATACGCCACATGGGGGTAGCCTGAACTATCATCCCGGCGCCCTGAGCCATCGTCTTTATATGGCGATGGAAGCGATTCTTGCCTATCGCACGGATATTTTACTGTTCGAGAGCGCCTATATCGCCGACCGCTTCGAAACGCTTGTCGGCAAGCCCCGTCATCTCGCTCATGTGGTGCGCAACGGCATTGCTCCTGAGGAGCTGGAACCGGTGACGCTGAGAGAAGACGCTGCAGACTTGCTTTATGTCGGCGAATTCCGCGTCGCCAAGGGCCTGGACACCCTCATCGACGCGATGGGGCTTTTGATCAAAACGACCAACCGGAGTCCGAGCCTCATGCTGGTGGGCGACGGCTTCGAAAAGGCCGCCCTGATCGCTCGGGCGCAACGCCTCGGAATCTCGGCGCAGCTGACTTTTCAGGCGCCCATGGCCGCGCGCGCCGCCTTCGCACGCGGGCGGATTATGGTGGTCCCGAGCCGGTCGGAATCCCTGCCTTATATAGTGCTGGAAGCTGCGGGAGCCCATAAGCCAATCATCGCTACGCGTGTTGGCGGCATGGCTGAAATCTTCGGGCCTTACGGCGATCGCCTGATTGCCTGTGGCGACCCCCAAACGCTCTGTGACGCCCTCCAGCGCGCACTCGACGAAAATCCGCGAGAACAGGAAGAAAACTCACGCCGGCTGGCCGAATATATCTCCACGCGCTTCCCGCTGTCCGGTATGGTCGACGGCGTTGTCAATGGATATCGCGAGGCTCTGGCGATAAAGGTGCGGCCATGACGCTTCCGAGCGCCACGCAAATCAGCTCTCGATCTGAACTTTCGTTCGACTATCAGAAACTGGTCAATGTCAGCGCCTGGCTATTTGTCGCGAGCGGCGCCATCGCGCTTGTTGAACCCTCGCCTTACGATTTCGCATCCCTGGCTGCGATCCCTTTATGGTTCCTTGGCGGCTTCACGCTGCACCGAAGTTTTTTGCTCTTCGCCACTCTCCTGCTGTCTTATACGACAGTCGGCTTTTTATCGTTGATCCCCTATTGGCATGTCGCGGAATCCGCGATGTATCAATATCAATCCGCCTATCTCACGCTGACTGCTTTGTTCTTTGCGCTGTTTGTCGCCGACCGCACGGAGCGGCGCACGGAATTGATCCTTACCGGATTCACCGCGGGGGCGCTGGTCGCCTCGGCCGCGGGCATAGTCGGCTACTTCGATTTAGGTGGCTTTGGCTCGACCTTCGCGACATGGGGACGCGCGGCGGGGACCTTCAAGGATCCGAATGTTCTCGGTTCCTTCCTGATCCTTGCGGCTCTATATCTTGCGCAGAATTTGATGTTCGCCCGAGCGCGCCATGTCCTGGCTACAGTCGTCATGCTGGCGATTATCGTCGCCGCAATCTTTCTCTCATTTTCCCGCGGTTCTTGGGGAGCGACGATTTTTGCGATCACGTTGATGGCTTTCACCGGTTACACAACCACAAGAAACCTCCGGCTGAAAAAACGCATCGCCGTCTCGGCGTTCGTCGCGCTCGCTGTCGGCGCGGTGGTGGTGCTGGCGCTGCTTTCGATAGAGTCGACTCGCGACCTGTTTCTGCAACGCGCTTCCGTGACGCAGGATTACGACGAAGGCGCTACTGGACGTTTTGGCAACCAGCTACGCTCGTTGCCAATGCTCATCGAGCGATTTTGGGGATTCGGCCCCTTGCGTTTTCGCACCATATTCGATCTGGAACCGCATAATTCCTATATCGGCGCCTTCGCCAACGACGGCTGGCTAGGCGGCTTTCTCTTTATTCTCATTGTTGGCGTGACGTCATTCATCGGCTTGAGGCTGATGTTCAGATCGTCACCATACCAGCGCCAGGCGCAGGTGTTTGTTCCCACCCTGCTCGCGTTCTTTTTCCAGGCGTTTCAGATCGACATCGACCACTGGCGCCATGTCTTGATGATGTTGGGGGTTGTCTGGGGATTGGAGGCCGCTCGACAAAAATGGGAAGTGCGACAGGATGCGGCGCTGACCGATCGCGCTCATTTGCAAATATCCTAACTCTGTCTCGCCGGTCTTTTCACGTTTTTTTGCTCCGCGATCTCCTTGACCGGCCGCCGCGCTAAGGCGTCTGCAAGATAGTGACCCGTGTAGCTGCGCTTTTCCTTCACGATATCCGCCGGAGGTCCCGCCACAACGATCTCGCCACCACCATCGCCGCCCTCCGGCCCGAGATCGATGACCCAATCCGCGGTCTTGATGACTTCCAGATTGTGCTCGATGACCACAACGCTGTTTCCCTGGGCCACCAGCTCGTGCAGCACTTCAAGCAATTTCGCCACGTCGTGGAAATGCAGGCCTGTCGTCGGCTCATCGAGAATATAGAGCGTGCGTCCGGTGGAGCGTCGCGCCAGCTCCTTGGCGAGCTTCACGCGCTGCGCCTCGCCCCCCGAGAGCGTCGTCGCCTGCTGACCCACGCTGACGTAATCAAGCCCCACGCGTTTCAAAGTCTCCAGCTTGTCACGAATTGACGGCGCGGCTTTGAACAATTGCGCCGCCTCTTCCACAGTCATGTCGAGCACGTCGGCGATGGATTTTTCGCGATATTTTACTTCCAGGGTTTCGCGGTCGTAACGCTTTCCCTTGCAGACGTCGCAAGTAACATAGACGTCGGGCAAAAAATGCATCTCGATTTTTATGACCCCGTCGCCCTGGCACGCTTCGCAACGGCCGCCTTTCACATTGAACGAAAAGCGTCCCGGCGCATAGCCGCGCGCCTTGGCTTCGGGCAGGCCGGCGAACCATTCTCTGATCGGCGTGAAAGCGCCCGTGTAGGTGGCCGGATTTGAGCGCGGCGTGCGGCCTATCGGCGACTGATCTATGTCGATGATCTTGTCGATATGTTCCAATCCCTCCAGCTTGTCGAAAGGTTCTGGATGTTCGTGTGCGCCGTTCAGCTTCTTCGCCACCGCCTTGTAAAGCGTCTCGATGATCAGCGTCGACTTGCCGCCGCCGGAAACGCCTGTGATGCACGTAAAAAGTCCCAAAGGAATCTGCGCGTCAATGTTCTTCAGATTGTTGCCGCGCGCGCCGAACAGCTTGAGCCAACGGCCCGCCTCGGGCTTGCGCAGTTTATGCGCGAGCTTCACCTGACGCTCGCCGGTCAGATATTGACCGGTAAGCGACTTGGGATTCGCCATGATTTGCGCCGGCGTCCCCTGCGCGATGATCTTGCCGCCGTGAATGCCGGCTCCCGGGCCGACGTCGACGACATAATCGGCGGCAAGAATAGCGTCTTCGTCGTGTTCGACGACAATGACGCTGTTGCCGAGATCGCGCAGTCGACGCAATGTGTCCAAAAGCCGATCATTGTCGCGTTGATGCAGGCCGATCGACGGCTCGTCGAGCACATAAAGCACGCCGGTCAAACCCGAACCGATCTGCGAGGCGAGACGTATGCGCTGACTCTCGCCGCCCGATAATGACCCCGAGTTGCGCGACAGCGTGAGGTAATCGAGTCCGACATCGACAAGGAAGGTAAGACGGTCGCGGATTTCCTTCAAAATGCGATAGGCAATCTCGTTTTGCTTGGCGCTCAGCGTCGGGGGCAGCGCCGAAAACCAGTCGAGCGCGGCGCGGACGGACAGTTCCGAAACCTCGCCAATATGCTTGTGACCGATCTTTACCGCCAACGCCTCCGGCTTCAGGCGAAAGCCGCCGCAAGCGCGACAGGGCGTCGCTGACATAAAGCGGCCGATTTCCTCACGCGACCAATCGCTGTCGGTCTCCAGGTAACGCCGCTCCAGATTAGGAACGACTCCCTCGAACGGTTTTTTCACGTCATAGGCGCGAAAACTGTCGTCGTAGGAGAAGCGAATGTCCTCTTCGCCCGAGCCATAGAGAATGATACGTTGCGCACTCGAAGGCAGCGACTGGAACGGGGTGTCCAGACGAAATTTATAATGACGTCCGAGCGCTTCCAGCGTTTGCATGTAATAGGGCGATGAAGATTTGGCCCAGGGAGCGATGGCTCCCTTGCGCAGCGTCAGCTTGGGGTCCGGCACAACAAGGTCGGCGTCGATCTTTTGTTCGTGACCAATGCCGCCGCATTTAGGACAGGCGCCAAAGGGATTGTTAAAGGAAAACAGGCGCGGCTCAATTTCCGGGATCGTGAAGCCGGAGACTGGACAAGCAAATTTCGAAGAAAAAACGATATGCGCCGGCGCATAATGCGACGCAACGCGAAGACTAGTCGCGGTTACGGGGATTTCCGCATTGCTCCCCACGGCGCCGCCATCAGCAAACTCCGCGACCGCCAGTCCTCCAGATAACTCCAGAGCGGTCTCGAAACTATCGGCAAGCCGCGCCGCCATGTCCGGACGCACGACGATGCGATCGACCACGACGTCAATGTCGTGCTTCAGTTTTTTATCGAGTGGCGGCGCCTCGGCTATTTCGTAATATTCGCCATCGACCTTCAGTCGCTGGAAACCACGCCGCGTATAGTCCGCGATTTCCTTTTTGTATTCTCCTTTACGGCCCCGCACGACCGGCGCCAGCAAATAGAGCCGAGTCCCCTGCGGCAATGAGAGTACGCGATCGACCATCTGGGAAACGGTCTGACTCTCGATCGGCAGGCCTGTGGCGGGCGAGTAAGGCACGCCCACCCGCGCCCAAAGCAGGCGCATATAGTCGTGAATCTCCGTGACCGTTCCCACTGTTGAGCGAGGATTCTTAGACGTGGTTTTTTGTTCGATGGAGATTGCCGGCGACAGCCCGTCGATCTGGTCGACGTCTGGCTTTTGCATCATTTCGAGAAACTGCCGCGCGTAAGCCGACAGCGACTCTACATAACGCCGCTGTCCTTCCGCGTAGATCGTGTCGAAGGCCAGCGAAGACTTGCCCGAGCCAGAGAGGCCCGTGAACACGACGAGCTTGTCCCGGGGAATGATCAAATCGACATTCTTGAGGTTATGCTCGCGCGCACCCCGAATTGAGATGCTCTTTCCGTCACTCGGAGTGGTTTTCATCACGCTTGTAGATGCTTTGACGGAGCCCTTGGCGACGGATTTTTGTGTAGCGGGATTCGCCATGGGGGCAGGAACCTTTTCGAAGATGCGCCGATGCACGGCCTAGCTTTTTCCATGCCACGGCTCTGCGCGCTAATCCACACCGTGGCGGGACGGAAACCCGACCAGGGGGAGCGATGGGGGTAATGGCTTGCGCCGCATTGGCGAGGCTGCTAGAACATAAATAGAACATTTTCGGTTTAAGTCCAAACCAGCTGTGGACAAGCCAAGCATGAGACCGCGCTTCCACCCGCTTTAGGCTAGTGTGCCGCGCGCAAATATTGAAGTGGAGAGTAAAATGGCGGGCAGCGTCAACAAGGTGATCCTCGTCGGCAATCTTGGCCGTGATCCGGAAGTGCGCACATTGCCCTCCGGCGATCGCGTGGTGTCATTCTCGCTGGCGACGACAGAATCCTGGCGTGACAAGAACACCGGCGAGCGCAAAGACCGCACAGAATGGCATAACGTCTCTATTTTCAATGAGAACCTTGGCAAGATCGCCGAGCAATACTGCCGGAAGGGCTCCAAGATCTATCTTGAGGGCCAGTTGGCGACGCGCGAATACACCGACAAGGATGGCAATCAGCGCAAAGCGACCGATGTTGTTCTGCAGCGCTTTCGTGGCGAACTGACCCTCCTCGACAGCAAGGGCGGCCGCGGCGAAGGCGACTATGATTCCCAGGGTGCGGGTGGTCGAGAAAGCGGCGGCAGCTTCGGACGCTCCTCCCCCATGGAGCGTTCCGGAGCAGAGCGTCGACAGGCGCCGGCCAGCAGCGGCGGCCGACTCTCCGACCAGCTTGATGACGACATACCTTTTTGAATATAATTTGCGATGGCGCTCGCTAGGCAGAGATAAAAGCGCGCAGCGCCGGAGTCGGGCATTGACGGATTCAATCGCAACGCGACCGGAGAGCGCAAGACGCACTCCCAAAAGGGCTTTTTTTTTACTCTTTGTCGCCATGGCGCTTTTGGCCTGCGAGGCCGCCGCGATGGCTCAGGAGCAGGAAACGACGGCGACGCCGTCGTTCTGGGACCCCGCCCACAGGCTCCCGAAGCCGGATCTGCATGAAATCAGGCAGGTGCGATTTGTCACCGAAGACGATTATCCGCCCTTCAATTTTGCGCTGCCGGACGGACAGCTTGCCGGGTTTAACGTCGATCTCGCACGCGCCATCTGCGAAGAGCTGGAATTGAGTTGCACGATTCAGCGACGCCGTTGGGATTTATTGATTTCCGCGCTTGAGGAAAACAGCGCGGACGCGATCATCGCCTCATTGGCGATAACCGCCGAAAATCGTGCTTTGGTGGATTTCACAGCGCCCTATTATCTGACGCCGGGACGTTTTGCGATGCGCGTGGACACTACGTTGACCACAGCCTCTCCCGAAGCATTGGAGGACCGCCTCATCGCCGTCGTCGCTGGCTCCACGCACGAGGCCTACCTAAAGGCTTTCTTTCCAAAGTCGCGCCTGTCGGCGTTCGAGAATGAGGAGTTGGCTCGCGCCGCACTCAAAGCAGGACGCGTGAACGCACTGTTTGGCGACGCCATATCCCTGTCCTATTGGCTCAACGGAGCCGAGGCTTCGGGGTGCTGCGCGTTCAAAGGCGGCCCTTATGTAGACTGGCGTTATTTTGGCGAGGGCGCGGGCATCGCGGTCAAAAAAGGCGCCAAGCCGGTCCGTCTTGCGATCGATTACGCGCTGGCCCGCCTCGCGCGCCGCGGAACCTACGCCGAGCTTTACCTCAAATACTTCCCGCTTAGTCCGTTTTGAGCGGCAGCTTGGCTTATCCACTACATTTTGTAGCGTGGAGAGCTTTGCACAGGTTTTTTGCAAGGCTCACGTCGAACCGCGGTTTTGCGCTGGCGCTATCTGAGCAGTCGTCTAATCTCCTCATGCGCCCGGTCTATGGCGGCCTCCAGGCGACGCCAAGTCGAAGTTAAATCTGGAGCATCGGATCGGATTGCGGCCTCGTAGGCTTCAGCGGCGTCACCGAGATGGAACGCTCCGATGGCTCGCGCCGAACCTTTGAGCGTGTGCGCCAGCTCCGCGCGCCACCGGGCTTCGCCTGCCGTCGGGACGGTCCCCAGACGAACTGCAAAGTGCAGAGCCTGACGATCGAACAGTGTCAGGAGTTCGCTCTCCAGAGCGCTATCCCCGAGCGTCTGACGCGACAAATGCACCAGATCTATCACAAGCTCGCTGGCCGGTTCGCGCTCGCTGGGACCGATCGTTGGAAGGTCGAATTTCTCGGCAGTGGCTGATGTCGCCATAAGTATCTCCAATTTCAGCGTCATTTGAAAATTCGCAGCGTTGCGGTTCATGACCCGCTGGCCGCCCTGCGGACCTCGACCGAAGATGCTTTACATCGCCGTCGGAAACCCCTTCGCCGCGTTCTCCACGACTGATTCTATAGCTACTTTCCCAAGCCTGCGCGGCAAGGGTGAAGGCCTCGTTAACGACGTTTATTGTTCTGCAAAGCGCGCTGGTTTCAATTGTGACTGAAGGGTTGTAAGATTTGGTTAATCTTTTGACGTCGCGGGCGAGCGATGTGTATGGGAGCGGAGGCGTGCGAACTTCCGCTCGGAGAAGGTGCAATGGCGATATCGGGAAAGATCCAGGATGCGGCCGCCGCGGCTCTGTCGGCGATCGAAGAGGCGTTGGATCTGAATACGCCAGAGACTGCAGATCAGGAGGCGTCGAAAGAGGCCGAGGCGACGAAACTTGCGGCCTCCAACATGACGGCCGCGATGAGCGCCGCCGCTCCATCGCAAAAACAGAGCACAGATAACGAGCCGGCAAAGGACGCCGCCAACCCCACGCTCAATCTCCAGCTGCCGCCGCGCGCCAAGCCGATTGAAAAGGAGGCTCGAGAACCGCTTGCCGGGACGCGTACGGCCGAAGCTCCGCCGCAGTCCACCCAAGCAAAGACGTCTCCGCAGCCCTCGCCCACAAAATCCCCGGCGGCCGCGGGCGCCCCATCCGCGCCCGCGACGAATCAACAGAAGCCGCCGCCGGTCGCGCCCAAGACACAGCCGGCCAACGACGACCGAAGAACAATCGGCGAATTGCGCCAGGCGCTGCAGATCGAGCCGAATCGAGCGATCATGGGTCTCACGTTCCTTTCGATCGCCGCCTGGGCCGCGTTATGGACGCTGTTTGTCTTCTTCCATCAAGCCGACATCCTCGGCGAGGACCGCTCGTTCCTGGCGCCAAAACCTATCCTTACGATCCTCGCCCTGTTCGCGCCGATCGTCTTCATGTTCGTCACGGGCGTCATGGCGCGACGCGCCCATGAGATGCGCCTGATCGCCAACGCGATGACCGAAGTCGCCATCAGGCTGATCGAACCGGAAACCATCGCGACCGAGCAGGTGGTGGCGCTTTCGCAAGCCATTCGTCGCGAAGCGGCGTCGATGGGCGACGGCATCGAGCGGGCGCTTTCGCGCGCGGGCGAGCTGGAAGTCATCGTCCGCACAGAAGTGACAAATCTGGAGCGTTCTTATTCTGACAACGAGCGACGCATCCGGTTGCTGATTGACGAACTGGCGCGTGAGCGCGAGGCCATAGTCGTCAACGCCGACAATGCCCGCACGGCGCTGTTTGGCGCTCGCGATTCTTTATCGCAGGACCTTTCGACCGCCTCCGCGCAAATCGCCGAACAGGTCAGCGAGGCCGGCAATCGCGTCGCGAGCGCCTTGGGCTCGAAGAGCGAGGAAGTGAAAATCGCTCTGGAACGCGCCAGCGACGGCATCGAACGGGTCCTGGGCGATCGCAGCGCGCAGGTCATCGACAGATTGACCCAGACGGGCGACGAGGTATCGCAAAAGATCACCGCCGCTACGCAAGACGTGACCGAGCGCTTCACCGCCGGCGTGACGGAGGTGGATCGCAGGCTGCAGGCGACGGGCGAGACGCTGACCACCGACTTTGGAACGCGCAGCGCCAATATGCTCGAACGTCTCGAAACGGTCGGCGGCCAGCTCGCGCAGAGCATCGGCGGCGAAAGCGATCGGCTGGCGACCCGCCTTGCGGAAGCGGGCGAGCGCCTTGAACAAACATTTGTCACGCGGGGTGGCGCTCTAGAAGCCTCTCTGCACGAGTCGACAGAGCGCCTCACCGAGCGTGTTACGACTCACGTCGAAGGCGCCAAGGCCGTTTTCGATAGTGCGGAAACGCAGCTCGGCAGTTTGCTCGACACGGCTCATCGCGCCGCGCGGGAAGATTTCGAAGCTCGCGGTCAAGCGCTTCATGAAAATCTGACGCGCGGCCTGTCGGAAAGCGCGGCCGCGCTCGGGGAACACGCGAGCGCGGTGCAGGAGCGATTCGCCAATGTCGCCGGCGAGGCGGTCGCAGCTATAGGAACCCAGGGCGACCGCCTAACCGAAACCTTGGCCGACCGTTTGCGGGCTTTCGAGAAAACTGTGCTGGTTCAAGGCTCGGAAATCGCCAACCGCGTCTCCGAGCACGGCTCCGCCGTGCAGGCGGCGCTATCCGGGGGGCTGGCGAACTTCGAAGAGACAATTTTGCGCGCGACTGGCGAAACAGCGAGCCAGGTTGCGGGTCACACCGCCGTCATACAGTCCACGCTCTCCGATGGCCTCGGGGCATTCGAAGACTCCGTGCTGCGCGCGACTGCCGAAACGGCGAATCGCGTCGCCGACCACGGCGCCGCCATACAGTCCGACCTTATCGAAAGACTCGCGGCTTTCGAAGAATCCGTCTCGCGGGCGAGTGGCGATACGGCGAGCCAGGTCGCCGAGCACAGCGCCACCATACAATCTGCGCTCAGTGAGGGGCTTGCGGCTTTCGAAGACTCGGTATTGCGAACAAGCGGCGATACGGTCACACGCATTGCCCAACATGGCGATCGGATCGCTTCCGCGCTGACTGAAGGACTCGCCGCCTTCGAGGAAGGCTTCGGCCGTCACGGCGAAGAAATCGTCGCTCACGTGACCGAACAGGGAGATCGGGCCGGGGCGCTGATGACGGAGCGCGTGGCCGCCATCGCCAGCGCTCTGGTAGAAAAAACCGGCGACGCGTCGCAGCGGCTTGTCGACCACGGAGACCGCGTCGTCGCCTCGCTTACAGAGGGACTTACGGCGTTTGAACACAGTTTCGGACGCCAGGGCGACGCCCTCGTCACACGCGTTACGGAACACAGCGACCAAGCCGCGGCGACGCTGACCGAGCGGCTCGCTGCTTTCGAAGCAATCGTTTCGGAAAAAACCGAGAAGGTCGCGCATAGCGTTTCCGAACATGGCGAACGTGTGGCGTCGTCGCTCGCTGAAGGGCTCAGCGCCTTTGAGGAAAATTTCGGTCGTCACAGCGACGAGATCACGGCGCGCGTGCTCGACCGCGGCGAGCAGGCCACCACATTACTGGCGGAAAGGCTTGCCGCATTCGAAGAATTGGTGGCGCATCACAGCGGCGCCGCGGCGACACGCCTCACCGAGCATGGCGAACGCATTGCATCCAGCGTGTCGGAAGGACTGGCGAACATAGACGGTAATGTGGGCCGCGTGGGCGAAGAGATCGCGGCGCGCGTCGTCGAACAGAGCCAGCGCGCCACCGCCGCGCTGACCGAGGGGCTTGCGATTTTCGAGGCGAGCGTAGCGCAGCACGGCGACAGCTTCACGTCCCGCGTGGTCGGCCAAAGCGATCGGATCGGCGCGACTCTCGCCGATCGTCTAGCTTCCTTTGAAGAAACCGTGGTTCGAGCCAGCGGCGACGCGGCCACTAAGGTGGCCGAACACGCAGACCAGATTAGTCTTGCCCTCGCGGAAGGCCTTGCTGCCTTTGAAGACGGGTTCGGCCGCCATGGCGAGGCTATTGTCACTCGCGTTACGGAGTCCGGCGAACGGGCCACTGCCGTCGTCACAGAGCGCCTTGCTTCGTTTGAACAGACGGTTGCGAAGCAAAGCGACGACGTGGCTGCGACTTTGCTGCAGCGGGAAGAAACCTCGCGTTCCCTAATCACCTCCCGACTGGCGGAATTCGAAGAGAAGCTGACGCAGGCGTCCAACGCCGCAGCCAGCAGCGTCAGTGGTCACGGCGAGCGCGTGACCGCCGCTTTGACGGACGGCTTGACTGCGTTCGAGACCACCGTGCGCCGGCATGGCGACGATGTGGCCGCCAAGGTGGCCGAACAGAGCACCCGTATTGATGGTATTCTGGCGGACCGGGTCGCCGCACTGGGGCAAACAGGAGAACAACTTTCCACCCTGCTGGAGACGCAACGAAACGGCGTCCAGGACGAACTCGCCACGCATGGAGAGGCGTTGCGCAATTCTCTTCAGCAGACAGTCGCGGAAGCGACAACTTCTCTTGCCGATCATTCGACGGCAATTCATGACCGCTTTGCGACAACAATCGGCGACGCCATCGTGGCCATTGCGGTGCAAGGCGAAAGAATCACCGAAACGCTTGCGGACCGCCTGGCCAATTTCGAAAGCATCGTAATCGACAACGGCAGAGAAGTTGCGCACACCCTGGCGGAGCGCGGCGGGCATATCGCCAAGGAGCTGGGAGATCATCTGCAGCTGTTCGAGCGGGCGTTGCTGCGCGACGGCGGTCTGCTCACCGATCGGATCGTGGAACACTCACAAAACTTCACCACTCAGGTTGAAGAGAGGCTTCGCGCGGTCGACGAAACGATCATAGTTCACGGCGGCGATCTGGCCCACCGATTGGAGACGCAGGCGCAGGAAACAACGGCGCGGCTCGCCGACTACTCCGATCGCATCTCGGAGACCTTGGGCGACCGTCTCAACGCGTTAGAAAACACAGTGAGCGTTCATGGCGACGAGCTGGTGTACCGGATCGCTTCCGAATCGGAGCGCCTCGCCGCTCGAATCGGAGACAACTCCCGCCACTTTGGCGAGGAGCTCGACGGGAAGCTCGAAAATGTCGAAAAGGCGTTGCTTGTCCATGGCGGCGCGCTGATCGAGCGGCTGGATGCTCAAAGCACTCATGTCGCCGATCGCATCAAAGCGAGCGCGGAGAAGCTGGCGATCGACGTCGATCAAAAACTCGCCGCGCTTGACCATACCATTTCCCACAAGGGCGATACGCTAGTGGGCAAGCTGGATGAGCGAGCCGGAAGCATCGCCGACATTCTCAACGAAAAGATCGGCGCTATCGAACAAGTCGCGGTGGCGCGGACGCAGGAAGCTGGGGACCGCATCGACGCTCTGGCGAATCGGATCGACGCGGGCCTTTCGACAGGCCATCAGAAGCTGCATGACTCTTTGGCAAAGCACGCCGTCGACGTGGTGCGCGCATTCAACGAAGGCGGACAACAAACCACGGCGACGCTCGACGCCAAACTTGAAGAGATCACGGCTGGCCATCAGAAGCTGCACGACTCCCTCGCCAACGCGGCCATTGAAGTGGTGCGCGCATTCAACGAAGGCGGACACCAAACCACGGCGGCGCTTGACGCCAAACTTGAAGAGCTTACGGCTGGCCATCAGAAGCTGCACGACTCCCTCGCCAACGCGGCCTCCGAGGTGGTGCGCGCCTTCAATGAAGGCGGAGAACAAACCACCGCGGCGCTTGACGCCAAGCTTGAGGAACTTGCAGCGGGCCATCAGCAGCTGCGCGCCTCGTTGGCCAACGCGGCCGTCGACGTGGTGCGCGCTTTCAATGAAGGGGGGCAGCAAACCACCGCCACGCTCGACTCCAAGCTAAGAGAGCTCGACGAAGCGATCATGGCCCGCTCGGCGGCTCTGACGCAAACGCTGACAGAGAAGACCCGACAGATCGACGATACGCTGGGCGGTCGCACCGATGAGATCGCAAGTGTTCTTGATCGTCGTATCGACGCCTTCGAAACCAATTTCGTCGAGCGGCTCAACCACGTCTCCACGGAAATCGGCGAACGCGGACGACTGATCGTCGAAGGAATCGGCGCGCGTGTCTCTGAAATCAGCGAAACGCTCGCCGCCGCGCGCCGCGAACTCGACACCACCATGCACGCGCGCACCGGCGAGCTTGGGCAGTCTCTCACGCAACGCGTCACCGAAATCAGCTCTTCGCTCGACGAGCGGCTTACGCAATTGCACTCGGTTCTTGGCGAGCGCGGGGACACCGTGACTCGCGAATTGGCGAGCGTCGGCGAACTTGTCGCTCATGCGATTGAAAGCCGTAGCGCCTCGATTGTCGGGCACCTCAACCAGAAACGTGAGGAATTGGTCGGCGCGATCGAGCAATCGTCGGACGCCCTCGCCAGCGCGCTGAATCAGGGCGCACAGAGCTCCATAGCGACGCTGGTCAGCACGAACGACAAGCTGCGCGGCGAACTGCCCGCGGTTCTCGACAGCCTTGGGCGGATGAACAGCTCCCTGCAGCAAATAATCGATCAGGCGGGCGGAAATTTCATCAAGCTCGAAAGCCAGCTCGGCGGCCGACTGGAGGAGTTCAAGCAAGCGATCAACTCGGTGGCGGGCCAAATCGCCGCCATCGATGCTGTGGCCAGCAGCGCCATTGGCGACGCATCGTCCATTGTTGGAGAGATGGAGACCCATCAGCAGGCGCTCGCGCAAAGCGCCGAGCAATTGGCGCACAGTCAGAGTGCTCTTGACGAAGCCTTTGAAGCGCGACGTAATTCGCTGACCGGCCTCGTTTCGCTGATCGACCAGAAGCAGGTTGAATTCCAGGGCGCTTTGGCCTCCTTCGCGGGGCTGATGGACCAAAGCTTCCGCAATGTGGAAACCCGCGCACAAGACATTGGCGGCCTGCTTACGCAAACCACCGAGGAAACGGCGCAACTCGTCGATGAGCGTTTTTCGGCGATCAGATCCGCCGCGGAAACCGAGCGCACGCAGACCGCAGCGGCATTGCATGAAGCCTATGAGCAGGCGAACAGCGAACTGACCAGCGTTTTTGGGCAGGCGAGCGAAAAGTTCAACACGGCCGCAGCCGAGATTCGGGGGCTTGCACAGGAGATCCACCGAGAACTGGAGGCGACGCGCGCGGAAGTGCGGCGCGGAGCGCAGGAACTGCCGCGCGAAGCTGCGGAACAGGCCGCCGCGCTGCGCCGGGTCGTCGGCGATCAGGTCAAGGCGCTAAACGAACTGACCGACATCGTCGCGCGCTCGGGACGCGTCTACGACATTTCCGAACCGACGCCGGCTTCGGCGCGCCGCGCCTTCGAGCCCGTGACGCGCGGGGCAGAACCGGCTCGAAGCGAGCCGAATTGGGAGCCGGCGCGCGCACGTCCTGCCGCCGCGGCGGCGACCGCCGCCCCACGAGCGGCGGCGTCGCGTACGGAAGCAGCCGCAAGCGGTGGTCAGGGTTGGCTAAGCGATCTGCTTGCCCGCGCCTCCCGAGACGACGCGGAGGCAACGGCGGCGGCTCCTCGTGCGACGCGCGCCCAATCCTCGGGCGCCCTGGACAATTTGACCCTGGACATCGCCCGTATGGTCGACAATGCGGCAGTCGCCGAGTTGTGGCGGCGCTTCCAGCGCGGCGAGCGGGAAGGGTTGTTCACGCGCCGGCTCTATACCGCGCAAGGTCATCAGACGCTTGAGGAAATCCGCCGCCGTTATCGCTCCGATCCGGATTTCCGCGCCACAATCGATCATTACATCCGCAACTTTGAGGAGTTGCTCAGCGAAACCGGCCGCAACGACCGTGATGGCGGCAAGACTCTCGATTTGCTGACAGGGGAAGCCGGAAAAGTTTACACCATGCTCAACCATGCCGCCGGACGCATCGAATAGGCTCGCAGGCCTGGCGTTCAGTGGCTATCGTTTGAAGCGGGGCGGACGGCAAGCCAGATGAAATGGCGCGCGCCGCCCCGTGCGCCATTTGCGCGAACGCACTCCATCTCGACGCTAAATCCCCGCTTCTTGAGCCGTTGCGTGAACTTTTCGTCTGGACCCGACGACCACACGGCGAGAACTCCTCCAGTCTTCAAACCGGCGCGCGCCGCAGCCAGGCCCGCCAGATCGTAAAGCCGGTCATTTGGACGTGCGGTCAGTCCATCGGGGCCATTATCGACATCCAGCAGAATTGCGTTATAAGTCGCGCGCGCCGAACCAATGAGTTGCGCGACGTCCGCCCGGCGCAAAACTACGCGCGAGTCGTCGAGCGTGGGGCCGAAAAGCTCGGCCATTGGCCCTCGAGCCCAGGCGACGACGGCTGGAACGAGCTCCGCGACAGTTATGGTCGCGTTGGACCCGAACGCCTCCAAGGCCGCCCGCAAGGTGAAACCCATTCCCAGTCCGCCGATCAACACATTCGGGCGTGGGCAAGCTTGGATCTTTTTAGCCGCAAGAGTCGCCAGCGCCTGCTCCGACCCGCTTAGTCGGCTGTTCATCAGCTCGTTGCCGCTCAGCATGATTGAGAATTCGCTGCCACGGCGCTTGAGCCGGAGCTCGCCGCCGCCGGGGATTTTTGCGGTGTCAAGCAAAGTCCAGGGGATCAAGAGCCAACTCCTGCGCCGCCGGTAGGCTGTATGGGATACGTCTATTATCTGCGGCTCGCTTCGCAAAGCCTCTACTTCATAGCAGCTTTGCTCGGATCGATACGGGTCCGTCGAGTTTTGTTTGCGGTATCGCGCCTGTCGTCGCAAAAACGATCGTAAAGCAGCGCGATTATTTGGGAAACCGACGAACTTCCGATCGAATAATAAATCGTCTGAGAGGCGCGGCGTGTCGTCACAAGATCATCGCTGCGCAATCGCGCCAAATGTTGCGAGAGCGATGACTGGCTCAGGCCGAGCGATCGTTGCAGCGCCGTGACCGAAAGCTCTCCCTTGTGCAGTTCACAAAGGATCATCAGTCGATGGCGGTTCGCCAGAGCCTTTAAAAAGCTTTCCGCGTCAGCCGCCTTGGGAGCTAATTCAGACACGTCCATCGAGGCAACCTAAAAATTACGGCTCAAAAGATCAAGCATCATTGTGCGAAGCAGCATGGCAAAATGCCAGATGGTGACATCAGGTCGAGTGCTAAAGCGAAAAGTCGCTTCCAGCGTGGCCATTGGGTTACGTGC
This sequence comes from uncultured Alphaproteobacteria bacterium, assembly GCA_963724845.1. Classification (GTDB taxonomy): domain Bacteria; phylum Pseudomonadota; class Alphaproteobacteria; order Rhizobiales; family Beijerinckiaceae; genus Methylocystis. The sequence goes on along the minus strand of CAVRWF010000012.1, from coordinate 310,901 downwards.
GTGAAAGATGGCGAAAATCCGGCAAGCCTGCCGCGGGGCGCTCCCACCTGGACAATCAGGTTATTTGCACTCTTGCTGCACGCGAGCCAGCGCGTCGGAAAGGCCCTTCAATGAATAGGTGTCGGTCGTTGAGGTGCCCTTGGACGACGAGGCCTTGACGACAAGCTTTGTTCCACCCTTCAGCGACTCAACGAACTCCTTTTCTTTGGCGGCGTTTTTCACCCAGGCATTCATGCCCTTGGTGACCAGTTCAAACATGTCGCCGTCCACATCGGCGATTGCATTGCCGTTGTCCTTGGTCTGATAACCGAGATTGACCGCCACTTCATTGCGCACGCCTTCTGCGGGACGCGTCGAGATGAAAACATAGGCCTGCGTGTCCTTGACCTTGGTCTTAGGTTGACGCTCTTTCGGCGCGCCCAGCGCGTAGCAGGTTTTGCCCTGAACTGAAAATGCGTTCCAATCGCCAAAGGAGCCGAGAAGCTCGGGCTTGGCCCCATCCTTGCCCTTCTTCTTCCCGCCTTTTTTGTCTTGCGAGTTTGGAGAATTCTCGGAGGTGGCGTGCTTATCCTTGGCGTCGGACTTGCTTTTGGCCAAGACCGGCCCGCTGGCGCAAAGCAAAGCTGCACCAGCAGCTGCGAGGATCAGGCGCTGCGGGAAGATAAGGCGATGGTGTTTCGATGAATCATTGCGCATCATAAATTGAGTTTAACGTTCAGCTGGCGTTCGAACAAGAGCGGGCGCAAGTGGCGGGGCGTAATGAAGAACAGTTATTCAGACGTCTTTTTTCGCAGCCATGAGATAGTTCACATCCGTGTCGCGGCTTTTGACCCAGTTGCGACTGAGCGGCTGAAAAGTCATGCCCGCGCGGTCGATTTCGCGTAACTGGGCATGCCGCAGCCACCCCGCCAGTTCATCAGGCCGCACGAACTTGTCATGGTTGTGCGTGCCGCGCGGCACCCATCCCAGCACATATTCCGCGCCGACGATGGCCAGAGCGTAGCTTTTCAGAGTACGGTCTATAGTGGCCAGAAAAAGCAGGCCGCCCGGTTTCACCAGCTGCGAAAGCGTAGCGATAAAAGCCTTCTGACCCTCGACATGCTCGATCACCTCAAGCGCGGTCACGATGTCAAATTGCGCGCCGGTGGCCGAAAGCGCTTCGGCCGTGACGTTGCGATAATCGATGGTGAGACCGGATTTCTCTGCGTGGCGGCTGGCCACTTCGATATTGTTGGGAGCCGGGTCGATCCCCGTGACGTGAGCGCCGAGTTCAGCCAGCGATTCACTTAATATGCCGCCGCCGCAACCGATATCCGCCAAGGTCAACCCTTCGAGCGGCTGTTCGGCATAGCGGTCGCGATGGAGATAGCGGACGGCGAGATCTCGGACATAGTCAACCCGGAGGGGATTGATCCGATGTAAAATGCCCATCTTGCCCTTGACGTCCCACCACAAATCGCCGAGGCGATTAAAGCGGTCGACGTCCGCCGGATTAACGCTGGCGGAAGAGGGACGGGAGCTTTCTTGCGGCACGTGGAAATTCCATTTCAGAGGACATTGGCAGCTTTACATCTGTGGCGGCATCATCTTTTCAAGGCAAGCGTGTCGAGACGCTTCTGGAGGCCACAGCTTCGGCTCCCTGGTGAGGCGCAAGGGGCCGTTGACACCGACGCCGTCGCCGTAACATATACCCCGGCTTTCGGCCAGAGGCGAGCGCTTGCGCGACCCTGCCGCATGTCCTGTAGCGTCACCTTCTACACTTTGGCCGGTTTCTCATGTCCCGTCTGGTAATGAAATTCGGCGGCACTTCGGTCGCCACCGTCGAGCGCATTCGTAATGTGGCGCGTCACGTAAAGCGAGAGGTGGCGGCCGGTAATGAGGTCGCGGTGGTGGTCTCCGCCATGTCTGGAAAGACCAATGAGCTTGTGGGCTGGTGCAAGGAGGCGGCGCAGCTCCACGATATGTGCGAATACGACGCGGTAGTTGCTTCCGGCGAGCAGGTTACGGCCGGACTCCTGGCCATCGCGCTTCAGCACGCCGGCCTCTCCGCGCGCTCCTGGCAGGGCTGGCAGACGCCTGTTCTCACGGACGGCGCTCATGGCGCGGCGCGAATTCTGAATATAGAGCCCGCAGGTATCCTCGAAGGCTTTTCGCGCGGCGAGGTGGCCGTGATGGCCGGGTTCCAGGGCATCCATGCAGCGTCCGGCCGTATAACGACGCTTGGACGCGGCGGCTCGGACACCAGCGCCGTGGCCTTGGCGGCGGCGATCAAAGCCGACCGCTGCGACATCTATACGGATGTCGACGGGGTCTACACCACGGACCCGCGCGTTGTGCCCAAGGCCCGCCGCATGGACAAGGTTGCCTTCGAGGAAATGCTGGAAATGGCGTCGCTCGGCGCCAAAGTCCTGCAAGTCCGCTCTGTCGAGGTCGCACTGGTGCACGATGTGCCGACATATGTGCGCTCCTCCTTCGACGATCCTGAAAATCCCTGCAACGGCACGCTGATCTGCAAAGAGGAGGACATTGTGGAAGCCCAGGTTGTCACAGGCATCGCCTTTTCGCGCGACGAAGCGCAGATCACCCTGCGCCGCGTCGCGGACAAACCGGGTGTCGCCGCCGGGGTTTTCATGCCGTTGGCCGAGGCTGGCATCAATGTCGACATGATCGTCCAAACGGTGTCGGAGGACAACATGACCGACATGACCTTCACTGTGGGGGCCGCCGATTTCGACCGCGCCCGCGCATTGCTGGAAAAGGCGAAGGACAGCATAGGCTACGCGGCTCTCTCCGGCGCAACGGACGTCGCCAAGGTTTCGGCGATCGGAGTTGGCATGCGCAGCCACGCTGGCGTCGCCGCCGAGGGCTTTCGCGCTCTCGCGCAAAAAGGCATCAACATCCGCGCCATCACCACTTCCGAGATCAAATTCTCCGTGCTGATCGACGCCGCATATACCGAATTGGCCGTGCGCACGCTCCACACGCTCTATGGCCTCGACGCATCCTGAGTTCCGGGCGTGGCTCGCTTCCCGACTGGCGAACGGAGACTTGCTTGATTTTATTGCCGTGCGCAGCGACAAAAGCGCTAGCCGGTCAAATAAGCGTCCGGCCCTTTCGAGGAGTAGCGACACATGGAAGAATTGATCAAGCGCATCTGCGCTTCGGTGGGCATTGACGAGAATACAGCCAAAATCTCGATTGGCCATGTGCTTGGCTTCCTGCAGAAAGAATTTCCCGAGGGGCCTGTCGCCGAGTTGCTCGGCAAGATTCCGGGCGGCCAGGAGGCTATAACCGCGGCGGCGGCAGCGCCGGGAGGCGGCCTCGATTCACTGCTAGGCGGACTGGGCGGTTTGATGGGCGGCGCCAAAGGCGACATCATGGCTCTCGCCGGCAAATTAAGCGGCCTCGGACTTAACATGAGCCAGATCCAGAAGCTCGGCACGGAGATTTTCGCCCATGCCGACCAGCTGATTGGCAAGGAAAATGTCGACAAGATCGTCGCCCAGATACCTGCTCTGTCTCAGTTCCGGTAAGCGGCCGGCATGGGCGCGCCTCAGGCGCGCCCACTCGTCGAGGCGGCCTTGAAATCCGCCTTGGCCATACGGCGACCTTTCTGCTATTTTTGAAAGGCAACGCTGATCGTGAAAAAACAGCGCTGCCGCGCGGGCGTAGTTCAGTGGTAGAACGACAGCTTCCCAAGCTGTATGTCGTGGGTTCGATTCCCATCGCCCGCTCCAATAAACTCCAAAACGTCCTCCGGGTCGCTTGAGCCGCAGCACAGGATCGCTGCTCAGCGCTTTCGACAGCGCCGCCATCCTTTACAAGCGCAGGCGCGCGACTTACACCATCGCCCCAATCCTCAGCGGCCGGCCAACAGCGCCGGCCTGTCCTTCGCCAGCGCCGAAATGGCGACGCAAGTGGAAGCCGCAGTGGTCGATTCGCATCCCAAGCCTTCGCCGCTCCGCGCGTTGCGCTCAAGCGGCCTCGCGGGTCGCCTGCGCCCGCCTGGGGATAAATCCGTTTCGCACCGCTCCTTGATTCTGGGCCTTCTTTGCGTCGGGGAGACCACGATCGAGGGTCTGCTGGAGGGGGAGGACGTGCTGCGAACCGGCGCTGCCTGCCGCGCGCTGGGCGCTCGGGTCATGCGGCGGGGCGCGGGCGCCTGGAGCGTCAATGGCGTCGGCCTAGGCTCCCTCCTTCCACCGAACGAGACGCTGGACTTCGGCAACGCCGGAACCGGTTCGCGCCTCATGATGGGCGTCGTCGGCGGCCATGCGATCACAGCCCGCTTCGACGGCGACGCCTCGCTGCGCAAGCGCCCCATGCGCCGCATTCTTGATCCGCTCCAGCTCCAGGGCGCGCGTGTGCTTGAGCAGGCGGAAGGCGGGCGCTGTCCAATCCTGCTGCAAGGAACCAGCGAGCCTCTGCCGATCGAATATAAAACGCCCGTCGCCTCGGCGCAGATCAAATCGGCCGTACTGCTCGCGGGCCTTAATTCACCTGGACGCACGGTGGTCATTGAGAGCGAGGCTTCGCGCGACCACACCGAAAAAATGCTGCTCCATTTTGGCGCAAAGGTCGTCAGCGAGCCCTTTGGTGAACATGGCCGCAAGATCACACTGGAAGGAAGGCCGGAACTGCGCGCGAGCAGCGTATGCGTTCCGGCGGACCCCTCCTCCGCCGCGTTTCCATTGGCGGCGGCGCTGATTGTGGAAGGGTCCGACATTGTTATCGAAGGCGTGATGACCAATCCGCTGCGCTCTGGCCTGCTGACGACGCTGTTGGAGATGGGAGCCGAGATAGAGTTGCAAAATCGGCGCGTCGAAGGAGGCGAAGAAGTCGCCGACATTCGGGCGCGCTATTCGCGCAATTTGCGCGGCGTTGATGTGCCCGCGGCGCGGGCGCCGTCCATGATCGACGAATATCCAATCCTTGGCGTGATCGCGTCATTCGCCTCAGGCGAAACGAGGATGCGGGGTCTCTCCGAATTGCGGGTCAAGGAATCGGACCGACTTGCGGCGATCGCTTCGGGGCTCAAGGCCAATGGCGTCGATTGCGCAATCGAAGGCGACGATCTCATCGTGCGCGGCGGTGCAGGCGAGGTCAGGGGCGCGGGGCGCGTCGAAACGCATCTCGATCACCGCATCGCCATGAGCTTTCTCGTCATGGGCCTCGCCGCGCAGGAATCCGTGACGGTGGACGACCAAAGCATGATCGCCACGAGCTTCCCGTCGTTTCGCGCCCTGATGGAAAAGCTCGGAGCGAAATTCGCGTGAGCGCGCTGATTATAGCCATCGACGGACCAGCCGCTTCGGGCAAGGGCACGCTGGCGCGCCGTCTCGCGGCGCATTTCAACCTGCCGCATCTCGACACGGGCCTGCTTTATCGCGCCACCGCCTGCGCGCTGCTTGACGAAGGATTGCGGCTTGACGACGTGGAGGCGGCGGTCGCTGTCGCGCGCGGCCTGTCGCTCACGGATTTCGACGACGCCCGGCTGCGGACACGCGAAATGGGCGAAGCCGCCTCAATCGTCGCTGCGCTGCCGGAAGTCCGTGCGGAGCTTATCGAATTGCAGCAGCGCTTCGCGCGCGCCGGAGACGGAGCGGTGCTGGACGGCCGTGACATCGGCACGGTGATCTGCCCCTTCGCGCGGGTAAAAATCTTTGTAACGGCGAGCCCGGAAACGCGGGCGCAGCGGCGCGCGCTTGAGCTGGCCGGACGCGGCGAGAAGGCGGACTATCAAAGCATTCTCGCGGATGTGAAGAAGCGCGACGAACGCGATAGCGCGCGCAGCGTCGCGCCGCTAAAAGCCGCCGCCGACGCGATCACGCTCGACACCAGCGATCTCGATATAGATGCGGCGTTTCGCGCTGCGCTGGCCATTGTCGAAAAGGCGCGCGGGTGAGCGCCTCCGCGCGCCGCGTGTTTCGCTTCGCGCCTTCCCCCAACGGTTTTCTACATACCGGCCACGCCTACTCCGCGCTATTGAATTTCGAACTCGCCCGCGAATGCGGCGGGAGATTTCTGCTCCGCATCGAGGATATCGACCTCGCCCGCGCAAGGCCTGAATATGAGGCGGCGATTTACGAGGATCTCGCCTGGCTCGGCCTTGAATGGGAACGACCCGCGCGCCGCCAGTCAGAGCATTTCGAGGATTATGCGACGGCGCTGGAACGGCTGGAGGCTCTGGGCCTGCTCTACCCCTGCGCATGCACCCGTAGCGACATCGCGCGCCATGTCGCGCCGGACGGCGCGCGCGATCCCGACGGCGCGCCACTCTACCCCGGCACATGCCGCGACAAGCCGCGGCCGCCCGTAAAGGATGTGCTGCGGCAAGGCGGCGTCGCGTTTCGACTGGACATGGAAAAGGCGCTGACTCTGGCGCCGCCCGATCTCACCCGGCGCGAGTTTGGCGCCGGTGACGTCCCGGCGCATCCTGAACGCTGGGGCGACGTGGTGCTGGCGCGCAAGGACACGCCCGCGAGCTATCATCTCGCGGTGGTGGTGGATGATGCGCTGCAGGGCGTCACCGATGTTGTGCGGGGCAAGGATTTGTTTGAGGCGACCAGTCTGCATCGATTGTTGCAACGCTTGCTGGGTCTCCCCGCGCCCGACTACCGCCATCATGAGTTGCTGCTGGACGCTTTTGGAGCAAAACTCTCCAAAAGCCGCCTCTCCAAAACCTTGCGCGACCTGCGCGCCGAAGGCGCGACGCCGGAGGAGGCGCGGGCGTTAGCGGGATTTGCAACGATCTGAAGTCCAGCGCGCTCCCTTCTCCCACTCGTGGGAGAAGGGAGCGCGCAAAATTTCTCCCCCCTACACTTTGCCGCAAATCCATGGTCGAAGAGTCCCCATGACAGAATTAGTTCCAGAAATCTCCGTTGTCGTGCCGATGTTCAACGAGGCGCGCAATCTTCGCCCGCTCGCGACTCGGCTCGTTCCCGTATTGGAAGGCCTCGGCGGCGCCTTTGAGATTGTCTTTGTCGACGACGGCTCGCGCGACGCCACGCTGGAGACGTTGCGCGAACTCAACGCGGCCGACCCTCGGCTCATAGGAGTTTCCTTCAGCCGCAATTTCGGCAAGGAAATCGCCATCGCCGCCGGGCTGGATCAGGCTCGCGGAAGAGCGGTCATCATCATGGACGCCGATCTTCAGCATCCGCCCGAAGTCATTCCCAACTTTGTCAAGAAATGGCGCGAGGGCTACAAAAATATATATGGCCAACGGGTTGACCGCGCCACCGATCCAAAGATGCGCACAGTGCTCACGCGGGTTTTCTATCGGCTGATCGACCATTTCGGCGACGTAGCCCTGCCGGAGGGCGCGGGCGATTTTCGTCTGCTCGACCGTCAGGCCGTCGACGCGCTGCTGCAAATGCGTGAACGCGCGCGCTTCAACAAGGGCTTGTTCGCCTGGATCGGATTCAAAACCGTCGGCGTGCCCTTCGTGGTGGAGGAGCGCGCTTTTGGCGTCTCGACATTCAACTTCGCGCGGCTGATTCGCTTCGCGCTCGACGGGTTGATGTCCTTTTCCTCCATTCCGCTAAAAATGTGGGCTTACGCCGGCATGGCGATTTCCGGCTTCGCTCTGGCGATGGCCGGCTGGTTCTTCCTCAAAACGATGGTTTTGGGCGTGGATGTGCCGGGCTACGCCTCCCTTATGGTGTCCGTCGCCTTCTTCTCCGGCGTGCAGTTGCTCTCGCTCGGAGTGCTCGGGGAGTATATCGCGCGGATTTTCGCCGAGGTGAAGGGACGCCCGCTTTATCTGATCGCCGAACGGATCGGCAGGGAAGACGGCCCGCAAGCAAAGAGTTAACGCGAGCTTGCTAAAGACGATGAAATGATTCGCAATCTGCTCTCGGTCGGCGGCTTCACCCTGCTTTCGCGGCTTAGCGGCTTTTTAAGCACGGCCGTGCAGTCCGCAGTGATGGGCGCCGGCGAGGTCTCCGACGCCTTCTTCATTGCGCAGCGCCTGCCCAACAGCTTTCGCAGCATTTTCGGCGAGGGCGCTTTCAACGCAGCCTATATCCCCTGCTATTCACGGGCGCTGGAGCAGGAAGGCGCCAACCGCGCCAAGAATTTCGCGTCGCAAATTTTCACGTTGATCGTAATTTCGCAGATCGCGGTGCTGCTGCTGGCCTGGATCTTCACGCCGCAATTCGTCTCGCTGGTCGCCCCCGGCCTTGGCGATCGCCCGGAAAAATTCGCGCTCACCGTCGAACTCACGCGCATCACATTTCCTTATCTGATGTTCATGGTGCTGTTCACGCTGCATCAAGGCACTCTCAATACTCACGGCTACTTCGCGCTCGCAGCTTTTGCGCCTGTGCTGATGAATCTTTGCGTGATTGTGGCGCTGGCGCTGGCGTTTCTTTTTCCGAACGCTGGAATTGCGGCAAGTTGGGGCTTCGTCATTTCCGGCGCGCTGCAACTCGGGCTGTTGATGTGGTCGGCGCATCGGCATGGGCTGCTGGAAAGTTTTGCGCGGGTGCGGTGGGGGCGGGTGCGGGAGTTTTTCATCATGCTCGGTCCGGCCGTGATCGGGTCAGCCAGCCCGCAGATTGCCGTTTTCGCCGATACGATCCTCTCCTCCATGCTGCCGGACGGCGGCGTTTCCGCGATCTCCTACGCCGAACGGCTGTATCAGTTACCCAACGGACTGATCGGCGTCGCGGCGGGCACTGTGCTGCTGCCCGAGATGAGCCGGCGCATCGCCGCCGGCGACGAGGCGGGCGCGCTGGACGCCCAGAATCGCACCATGGCGCTCACCATCGCTGCGGCGGCGCCGTTCTTCATCGCCTTCGTGACAATTCCCGAATTGATCGTCGCCGGCCTGTTCATGCATGGCAAGTTCACGCTGGTGGACGCTTACGCCTCGGCCGACGTTCTCTCGGCCTATGGCGGGGGACTGCTTGCGCTCGTGCTGGTCGCCTCGGCCAAGGCCAGCTTTCAGGCCCACGGCGACACCAGGACTCCGATGCTCATCGCCCTGGCCGCTCTGGCGGTCAATGTCGGCTTGAAGGTCGCGTTGTTCCGGCCCCTGGGCGCGGTCGGCCTCGCCACCGCGACTTCCGTGGGCTTCTGGATCAATCTGTCCGCGCTGGTGGGCATAGCGCTATCGCGAGGCGCGCTGCATTTCGACGCGCTATTCGGAAAAGTGCTCGCGGCGACCGGGGTCGCGTCGCTGCTTCTTGCCGGCGTCGCGCTATTCGGGCGAACGCCGGCTCTGGCGCTGGGCGCGCATTTCGGGCCGCTCGCCAATCTGGTCGCGCTCGCCCTGTTAGGGACAGCGGGCGCGGTGGTCTATAGCGCCGTCTTGGTCGGATTGTTGCGGTTTTCGGGCGTCAGTTTGAGGAGTTTGCGCGGTAGAAGCCCAGGCAGAGCCTGACACGGTTTCACACCAGCCGGCTCTGCGCCTTAGCCGCCTCGATGAAACTCGCAAACAAGGGATGCGGCTCAAAGGGCCGCGATTTCAGCTCGGGATGGTATTGCACCCCGATGAACCAGGGATGCTCGGGAATTTCCACCGTCTCCGGCAGCAAACCATCGGGCGAGGTTCCTGCGAAGAGCAAGCCCCTGGCCTCGAGCCGTTCGCGGTAGGCGTCGTTGACCTCGTAGCGATGGCGGTGACGCTCGGAAATATCCTGCTTGCCGTAAATCTGTGCGATGCGCGAACCAGCGCGCAAATGCGCCGGATAGGCGCCAAGCCGCATCGTGCCGCCCAGATTGCCCCCTGCCCCGCGCTGCTCCAGTTCATTGCCGCGCACCCATTCGGTCATCAGGCCGACGACTGGCTCGTCGCAGGGACCAAACTCGGTGGAATTGGCGCCGGGGATTCCCGCCAGCGTGCGCGCGGCTTCGATGACGGCCATCTGCATGCCGAAGCAGATGCCGAAATAGGGAACGTTGCGTTCGCGCGCGAAACGGGCCGCCAAAATCTTGCCTTCGGCGCCGCGTTGGCCAAAGCCGCCGGGCACCAGAATGCCGTTGACATGTTCGAGGTGCGCCGCCGGGTCGCCACCCTCGAAAATCTCGGATTCGATCCAGTCGAGATTGACCCTTACGCGATTGGCGAGGCCACCATGCGCCAGAGCCTCGATCAGGCTCTTATAGGCGTCCTTCATCCCGGTATATTTACCGACGATGGCGATGGTGACTTCGCCCTCCGGATTGTTGATGCGCTGCGCCACCGCATTCCAGCGGCTCATATCGGGCTTTGGCGCGGGTTCGATGCCAAAAGCGGCGAGAACCTGCGCGTCTAATCCGGCCGAGTGATAAAGGCGCGGCACGTCGTAGATATTCGAAGCATCCCGCGCCTCGATCACCGCGCTCTCCCGGACATTGCAGAAGAGGCCGAGCTTGCGGCGCTCGTCAGTTGGAATCTCGCGGTCGCAGCGGCACAGCAAAATATCGGGCTGGATGCCGATGGAGCGCAACTCCTTGACCGAATGCTGCGTCGGCTTGGTCTTCAACTCTCCCGCGCTGGAGATGTACGGCAACAGCGTGAGGTGAATGTAAATGCAGTGGTTTTGCGGCAGGTCATTGCCGAGCTGGCGGATCGCCTCGAAAAACGGCAGACCTTCGATATCGCCGACGGTGCCGCCGATTTCGATCAGCACGAAATCGACATTCTCGTTGCCCTCGAGGACGAAGTCCTTGATGGCGTTGGTGACATGAGGAATGACCTGAATTGTCGCGCCGAGATAATCGCCGCGCCGTTCCCGGGTGATTATGTCCTGATAGATGCGCCCTGTGGTCACATTATCCTGCCGCGAGGCGGGACGTCCGGTGAAGCGCTCGTAATGACCCAGGTCGAGGTCGGTTTCAGCGCCGTCGTCAGTGACGAAGACCTCGCCGTGCTGATAGGGGCTCATGGTCCCTGGATCGACATTGAGATAGGGGTCGAGCTTGCGCAGGCGCACGCTGTAGCCGCGCGCTTGAAGCAGAGCCCCCAAGGCCGCCGAAGCAAGCCCTTTGCCGAGAGAGGAGACCACGCCGCCGGTGATGAAAATATAGCGAGCCATGGGGCTCCACGCCTAACGCCTAAAACTCGATTCGGGTAGAGCATTTTCGCCTCCGCGCAGATTTATCTGTGCGAAGGCGAATTTGGTGCGAAATTACTTGGTGGGCGCTAGCCAGACATTCGGAGCGGCCGGCGCCTTGGACTGCGGTTCAGCCGGCTCGACGGCTGGTTTAGCCGGCTCCGCCACGGGCTTGGCCGGCTCGGCGCTAGACTTCGGCTCCGCCACGGGAGCGGCGGGCTGTGGCGCCGGCTCTGTTTTCGGGGCGGCCCAGGGCTCCTCGGCGGTCGGCCGCAGGGCCCGCTTTTCCGCGGCGGGAGCTTCCGGCTGCGCAGGTGCTGTGGTCGTCGGCGCGGCGGGAGCTTGCACGGCTGGGGGCGCCGCCGGAGCGACGGCTTCAGGCGCAGCCTGAGTTTGCGGCGCGGCCTGGCGCTTCTGCTGAGCGCGCTTCAGCTGTTCGAAAATGCTTTCTTTTTCTTCCTCCGCAGGCTTCTCCTTGGAGGCGTCGGGCGCAGCGCCGGGCGCCGGCTTGATTTCCTTGACCTCAAGCTTGTTCTGATCGACGGCCGTGGTCCAGTCCTCGCCGCCGGCGGCGCGACGTTCCCATGCTGGCAACACGGTCAAAGCGACGCTGGTCAGAAAGAAAATCGTTCCGAGAATTCCGGTGGCGCGAGTCAGCGCATTGGCCTGACCACGACCGCTGAAAAGGCCGCTTTGGCTCATCCCCAGGGCGCTGCCTTCCGATTTTTGATACAGCACCAGCGCCACGAGCGCTATGACCACCATCAGGTGGATCGCCATGATGACATGCTGCATTGAAGAGTCCCTTCCAGGCGGAGCTCGGCGCTCGACGCATTATTGATTGCGAGGCCTTCTACACGAAAGAAGCAGCCTAGCAAAGGGGCGCCGTTGGCTTAGTGGACTCAGCCCGAAGGTAACAGGGCAAGAACGGCGGGCTCTCACGAAGCCCGCCGCCAGCGATCAACAATGGATCAGTAGAGCTTGCCGTCCGGCCCTTTCCAGCCTCCAGCGCCTTCGTCGAAGCGCATCTCATCCTTGAAGTCGACGACCTTGCCCGGCTCGATATATTGCTTTTCCTTGACCATCTGGAGCTGGCGCGTGGTCGAATAGTAGGTGCTCGCCGAGCACCCGGCGGGAACGGTTTTGGCGCCGTCGGCGGCTTCCGTCGGCTTGCATTCGAGATGGGCGCCCTTGGGGAATTCGACTTTTGCGTTGAAGTAAAACTCAACGCCCGCATGCCCGGCGCCCTCGACGTCCAGTCTCCAAAAGCGGTCTACTTTGAAATCGAGGAGTTTGGCGTCGGGATCGAATTTCTCATGAACGAGGTTTTCGAATGCTTTCTTCGCCTGCTCTGGACCTGGCTCGCAATTTATAAGGCAGAAAGCCTTGGCGGGCGCGTTCGCCATCAAGGCCGTGGCGAAAGCCGCCAGCGCGAGGAACTTCAATTTGCTCATAGTGCGTCTCCTGTTGCGCAATGGCTTTTATGCCTTACCGGCGGCGCGAAAGCGGCGCGGTCGGTTATCTCCGCCTTTTGCTGCAGTTAAGAAGCTGCACGGCTCTTTGATTTACCGCAAGGGTGCAGCAAAGGACCAATTGTCGCATGAGCCCACGGCCGATCATGCTGCGCGGCGAGGTTGCGTCTGCAATCAGCGGGCCTTATTGACGCGCGAGACGCCGACGGCGATAGGCGAAAAGTGGCCAAACCACACACCAAACGAGAGGATTTTTTATGCCCGTCTATAAGCTCCTGCTCCTGCCCGGCGACGGCATCGGCCCGGAAATCACCGCCGAAGCGGAAAAGGTTCTCGCCTTTCTGGATAAGGCGGGCGTTGCGAAATTTGAGACCCAAACGGGTCTTGTCGGCGGCGCGGCGTACGACGTCCATAAGCAGGCGATCAGCGAAGGCGACATGAAGCTGGCCCAGCAATCGGATGCGGTGCTGCTCGCCGCGGTCGGCGGTCCGAAATGGGACGGTGTCCCCTATGACGTGCGCCCGGAAGCGGGCCTCCTGCGGCTTCGCAAAGATCTGGGCCTTTTCGCCAATCTTCGTCCCGCGATCTGCTATCCAGCGCTGGCGGAAGCCTCGTCGCTCAAGCGGGAATTGGTCGACGGGCTCGACATCATGATCGTGCGAGAACTGACAGGCGGCGTCTATTTCGGCGAGCCCAAGGAAATCATCGACCTCGGCAATGGCCAGAAGCGCGGAATTGATACGCAGGTTTATGACACCTATGAGATCGAGCGCATTGGCCGCGTCGCCTTCGAACTCGCGCGCAAGCGTGGAAACAAGGTGACTTCATCCGAAAAAGCCAATGTGATGAAATCCGGCCTGCTGTGGCGCGAGGTCATCACCGCCCTGCATAAGCGCGAATATCCTGACGTGCAGCTTGAACACATGCTCGCGGACGCGCTCGGCATGCAGCTTGTTCGTTGGCCCAAGCAGTTCGACGTGATTTGCACCGACAATCTCTTCGGCGACATGCTGTCGGATGTCGCTTCGATGCTGACGGGTTCGCTCGGCATGTTGCCGTCGGCTTCGCTAGGCGCCGCCGACGCCAGCGGCAAGCGCAAGGCGATGTATGAGCCCGTGCATGGTTCGGCGCCTGACATCGCCGGCAAGGGAATCGCCAATCCGATCGCCATGATCGGCTCGCTGGGCATGGCGTTGCGCTATTCCTTCGATCTGCCCAAAGCCGCCGACGCTGTTGACGCGGCGATTTCGGCGGTGTTGGCGCAAGGGCTGCGCACGGCTGACATCAAGGGTTCGGCGACATCGACGGTGTCTACCAGCCAGATGGGTGACGCCATCGTCAAGGAACTGGCCACGTCGCTGAAATAAGGGACATTGGGCGGCGCGAGCTGACGACGGTCGGTTCGCGCTTTTTCGGTTCACCAACCCGCGATTCGGCGGCAGGATTCGCCCGCCTGCCCAAAGGCGTAATGGTCGCCGCAGGCGTAAGCGGTTGGCGGTTCGCCGGTCTGCTGGAACAGATCATAACCTTCTTTCAGATTATGCCAGAACCCGTTCCATTGAGCGGCGTTGGCGCTCTCGGTCGCGAGGAACGAAAGAAAGCCGCCGTTCCCACTTTCGCGCGCGATCGCCGCATCGGTCATGCGAAACGGAAAGATATGCACCGGCACTTCGCGCTGGCCTCCGGCGATCGCCGCGGCGACAAAGCCATAAATTTCCTCGATGCCCTTGTCGGTCATGGCGAAGCAGCCCACCGATTTGCAATTGCCATGAACCATCACAAGGCCGCCTGTGCGGCCATTCTGGCGGTCGAATGCGTTGGGATAACCGACGTTGAAAGCGCGGTAATAATTCGAATGCGGGTTTAGCTGACGCGCGGAAACCGAGTAGAATCCTTCCGGCGACTGATAATCGGCTTCTCGCAGTTTTGGGCCGAGACGGCCGGACCATTTGCAAATTGGAAAGCTGCGATACAGCGCATAACGGCCGTTGTGCTTCAGCCACAGCTCCAGTTCGCCCTCTTTCTTGAAGATTCTCACATAGACGGGCGCGCCCATGTTGAAACGCGCTGGCGGCCGGTCCGAGGGATTGAAACTGTCCTCCGGCGCGGGACGCAAAACCGGCTCAGTGTGTGCGGCGATCTGCTGCGCGGGCGCAGAAGCAGCCGGCGACGGCGGGGGCGCTTGCACGGGGGGGATGGCCGCCGCCGCGGGCGTCTGCGGAGGAAGCGCGGGCGCGGGAAGCGCCGCGAGATTGCTAGGACGGACCGGAGGCAGCGGCGCATTGGCCACGACAGGGGCCGCCTGCGGGGGCGGCGCTGACGCGTTCTCCTGCGGCTCCGGCGTCGCCGCAGGCTCCTGCTGCGACGGAACTTTCTCCACCGCAGCGAGGTCGGGAGGCCGCTGTGGCGGCAGCGGAATCACAGTTTCGACCTGGCCTGCAAGATCCGCGGGCCGTTTAGGAGGCAAAGGCGCGTTCAAAACAGGAGATTGGGGGGCGGCGTTCTGACTTCTGGTCCGGCCAGGGCTCCGGATTCTCGAGCAGCGTCATTGTGTCCGCCGGCGCCGGAGATTCCGGTTCGGCTGCGCTATGGCCGCGCAGTCCGCGCAAAAACGGGGCGCTCAATCCGCCTCCGACGCCTTGGCCATGTGACGGAGCCGCGGCGAGCGTGGCGGGCGCTTTCGCACCTCCAAGCGCCAGGCGTTCGGGGGCTCCGGAAAATAAACGCAAGACAAGGCCGCCAGCGACAATCGTCGCTGTCGCCAGAATAGCCAGCAAAACTCTTGTTCGGCGCGGCGTCATCCAGAACAGTTCCAAGGCTTTTGGAAAAGGGAACCTAATAAGACAAAGCTTTTAAGGCAAACGAAAGGTTAAAAGACAAGAATTGCGCCAAACGATCCTCTGGCGCAACAAACTTTGAGATTCCGGAAGATCTTTCGTAATCAGTGACCTTCGAACGCCACCAGCGTGCGAACGGGTACGCCGAGAGCCTCGATTTTTCTTCTCCCGCCCAATTCGGGGAGGTCGATCACAAAACAGGCGGCGACCACTTCCGCGCCCATTTTTTGCAAGAGCCGGATAGCCCCCTGCGCTGTCCCCCCGGTAGCGATCAGATCATCCACGAGAATGACCCTTTCCCCTTTCCTCACCGCGTCTTCATGCATCTCCATCTGGTCCACGCCATATTCCAGTTCGTAGGAGATCGAAACGGTTTTGTGCGGTAATTTGCCCTTCTTGCGAATGGGGATGAAGCCAGCCGACAATTGATGAGCGACCGCGCCGCCCAGAATGAAGCCGCGCGCCTCCATCCCAGCGACCTTGTCCATTTTCGAGCCAGACCAGGGCTGCACCAGTTCGTCGACCGCGCGTCGGAACGCCCGCGCGTCGCCGAGCAAGGTCGTAATGTCGCGAAACAAGATTCCCTTTTTGGGATAGTCGGGAATGGTGCGGATGGCGGCGGCGAGGGGCATGGCAAAATCCTCAAAGAGGCGGGCGTCGTCGCTTCATAGCGCATTCGCGAAGGAAAAACATCGAGGCGTTTTGCGTTACCGCCTCAACCCCGGTTCACCCGCGCCATCACCGCGTCGAGCTTCTTCAGCAGCGCTGGATCGCGCGCTTCCGGAGCCGTAAGAATCGCATTGTCCAACGCCCGATCCGAGCCGATCGGACAGGGTTCATGCTCCCCCGGAAAGTCGTTCAGCAAGCGCGCCAGGATTCTGCCCGCTCCTTGCGCATTCTTTCGCACCACCTCGATCACCGAGGCGACGTCCACATTGTCATGTTCGGGATGCCAGCAGTCAAAATCCGTCACCATGGCGATGGTCGCGTATGAAATTTCCGCTTCTCGGGCAAGTTTGGCTTCGGGCAACGCGGTCATGCCGATCACGTCATAGCCGGCGGCCTTGTAGGTCAGCGATTCCGCGTAAGTGGAGAACTGAGGCCCCTCCATGCAGACATATGTTCCACCCTGCACGCAGGCGATGTTCTCCTGCTTGGCGGCGGCCAGAATACGCGCTGAAAGTTTCGGCGCGATTGGATGCGCCAGCGACACATGCGCAACACAGCCATTGCCGAAAAATGACGACTGGCGCCCAAATGTCCGATCGACGAACTGGTCCACCAATACGAAGAGGCCTGGATAAAGCTCCGACTTGAAAGACCCGCAAGCCGAAATCGAAACGATGTCGGTGACCCCGACACGTTTAAGCGCATCAATATTCGCGCGATAATTTATTCCCGAAGGCGAAAGCGCATGACCGCGGCCGTGCCGCGGCAAGAACACAGCCTGAGTTCCGCCTATGTCGCCAAAGTGCAGAGCATCCGACGGCTCCCCCCAAGGCGTTTCGATCCATTGTTCACGGATATTTTCAAGCCCGGGCAAATTATAAACTCCCGATCCCCCGATGATCCCAACAATCGCCGCTGTCATGGTCGCACCCCTGTTTCCACCCGCAATATAGCACTTGCCGCGCCTGATAAATTGGTCCGCAGCGAATTGGACGCAGCGATGCGGAATGTGCGCCAAAATAAACTCAATTTGCTGCGGTCAGTGCGTCTGCGTGGTGGCGCGTCCGACAAACCGCGCCCGATCTCAGTGAAGGCGCAGGTGAATTGGCGAACGGATAGGGTTGCGCCACAAAATAGCCTGTGTTAGGGGACGCACGCATTGGAGCGGAGGCGTTGCGGCCTTGGCTCCCCACCCTGACCTCACCGTCGCCTCACCGCTCCAAATTTTGTCGCGACCGCACGCAAGCGGCGCGACCGGGAGCGGCCAAGCGACGCCGATCCGAGAGCAAAAGCTGTGGCTCAAGACGGAGTTGACCTTTCCGGCGTAGCGGGACGTTACGCTTTCGCCCTCTACGAATTGGCGTCCGAACAGCGTGCGACCGAAGAGGTCTCCCGTTCGCTCGCGGCGTTCCAGCATTTGCTCGCGGACAGCGCGGACCTGCGCCGTCTTGTCGGCAGTCCCGTATTCTCGGCCACCGAACAGGTGAAGGCGCTCGACGCCGTGTTTGCTAGCGCCGGCCTCACGGGCATTGCCGCGAACTTCATCCGTCTCGTTGCGACAAAGCGTCGCCTTTTCGCGCTTCCCGACATGATCGCCGCCTTCCAGCGACTCGATGAGAACGCGAAGGGGCTGGTGCGCGCCGAGGCGACTGTCGCTTCGCCCCTGCGCCCCGAGCACGAAAGCGCCTTGCGGCAGGCGCTCTCCGCCGCGACAGGCGGAAGGACAGTCAATCTCAACGTGAAGACGGATGCTTCGATCGTTGGCGGCATCATCGTCAAACTCGGTTCACGCATGGTCGACGCTTCGGTCAAGACCAAGCTCAATTCTATTCGCACACGCATGAAAGAGGTCGGCTGATGGTGGATATCCGCGCCGCAGAAATTTCCGCGATTCTCAAGAACGAGATCGCAAATTTCGGTAATGAAGCCCAGGTGACCGAGGTCGGTCAGGTGTTGTCCGTCGGCGACGGCATCGCTCGCGTCTATGGTCTCGACAATGTTCAGGCTGGCGAGACGGTCGAATTCGAGAACGGCGTGCAAGGCATGGCCCTCAATCTCGAAACCGACAATGTCGGCATCGTGATCTTCGGCTCGGACCGTGAAATCATGGAAGGCCAGACGGTCAAGCGCACTGGCGCCATTGTCGAAGTGCCGGTCGGTCGCGAATTGCTTGGCCGCGTCGTCGATGCTCTCGGCAATCCGATCGACGGCAAGGGACCGATCAAGGCCACGAAACGCTCTCGCGTCGACGTCAAGGCGCCGGGCATTATTCCACGCAAATCCGTGCATGAACCCATGGCCACCGGCCTCAAGGCCGTCGATGCGCTGATCCCGATTGGACGCGGCCAGCGCGAATTGATCATCGGCGATCGCCAGACCGGCAAGACCGCGATCGCGCTCGACACGATCCTGAACCAAAAGTCCCTCAACGAAGGCGACGACGAAAAGGCGAAACTTTACTGCGTCTACGTCGCTATCGGTCAGAAGCGTTCGACGGTCGCGCAATTCGTCAAGGTGCTGGAAGAGCGCGGCGCGCTTGAGTATTCGATCATCGTCGCGGCCACCGCCTCGGACCCGGCGCCGATGCAGTTCCTGGCGCCCTTCTCCGGTTGCGCCATGGGTGAATATTTCCGCGACAACGGCAGCCACGCCGTCATCATTTACGACGATCTTTCCAAGCAGGCCGTCGCCTATCGCCAGATGTCGCTGCTGCTGCGCCGCCCGCCCGGACGCGAAGCCTATCCCGGCGACGTCTTCTATCTGCATTCGCGCCTGCTCGAGCGCGCCGCCAAGCTCAGCGACGATCGCGGAGCCGGATCACTGACCGCGCTCCCCGTCATCGAAACGCAAGCGAACGACGTGTCGGCCTATATCCCGACCAACGTCATTTCCATCACCGACGGCCAGATCTTCCTTGAAACGGATCTGTTCTACCAGGGCATTCGCCCTGCGGTGAACGTCGGTCTGTCGGTTTCGCGCGTCGGCTCCTCCGCTCAGACCAAGGCGACCAAGAAGGTCGCCGGCAAGATCAAGGGCGAGCTCGCGCAGTACCGCGAGATGGCCGCCTTCGCGCAGTTCGGCTCCGATCTCGACGCGGTGACGCAGCGCCTGCTCAATCGCGGTGCGCGGCTTACCGAACTCCTGAAGCAGCCGCAATTCTCGCCGCTGAAGATGGAAGAACAGACTTGCGTGATCTACGCGGGCGTCAACGGCTATCTCGATCCTCTGCCCGTCGGTCGCGTGCGCGCGTTCGAGGACGGACTTCTGGCCCTGCTGCGCTCTACGCACGCGAGCCTTCTGGACACGATCCGCACCTCCAAGGACCTCTCCGACGATTCAGCCGCCAAGCTGAAGAGCGTCGTCGAGGACTTCGCCAAGACCTTCGCCTGAGCGGGTCGAGAGCGCTAAGCTGTTCCGAGAATGATCTCGCGGCGCCAACGCCGCGAGCCGCGCCCCAAAGTCTCGCGATCATTTCGAACGCGAGCGGAACCTGAGCAAGAAGCTACCCATGGCCTCGCTGAAGGATCTTCGAAACCGCATTTCTTCCGTCAAGGCGACGCAGAAGATCACCAAAGCCATGCAGATGGTTGCGGCGGCGAAGCTGCGTCGCGCCCAGATGGCGGCTGAGGCTGCGCGTCCCTACGCGGAGCGTATGGAAAGCGTGCTGGCCAATCTCGCGGGCGGCGTGACGGCCGGTGGACCCGAGCTGCTTTCGGGCAACGGCCGCGACGATACGCATCTTCTCGTCGTCGCCACCGCCGAGCGCGGTCTGTGCGGAGCGTTCAACTCCTCGATCGTGCGTCTGGCGCGGGAGCACATCAATCGGCTGCAGGGTCAGGGCAAAACCGTCAAGATCCTTTGTGTTGGCAAGAAGGGATATGATCAGCTTCGCCGCCAGTATGAGAAGGACATCATCGAGCTGATCGAACTGCGCGGACTGCGCCAGATCGGTTTCGAAAACGCCGATCCTATCGGCAAGAAGGTGATTCAGCTGTTCCAGGACGGCGCCTTCGACGTCGCGACGCTGTTCTTCGCGCAGTTCAAATCGGTCATCGCGCAGATTCCCACAGCCCTGCAGCTCATCCCGGCGCAAATTCCGGTCAATGAGAACGCGCCCGCGAAGACCGGCGCTCAGCCGTGTTACGAATACGAACCGGCTCAGGACGAACTCCTCTCGGAGCTGCTGCCGCGCAACATCTCGGTGCAGGTTTTTCGGGCGCTGCTCGAAAACGCCGCGTCGGAACAAGGCGCCCGCATGAGCGCGATGGACAACGCCACGCGCAACGCCGGCGACATGATCCGCAAGCAAACGATGCAATACAATCGTTCGCGTCAGGCGATGATCACCAAGGAACTGATCGAAATCATTTCGGGCGCCGAAGCGCTCTGACGAAAAAGTGAGGACGTAGCATGGCATCGGGCAACAAGGCCACGGGGCGCATCACTCAGGTCATCGGCGCCGTCGTCGACGTCAAGTTCGACGGGCATCTGCCGCAAATCCTGAACGCGCTGGAAACCACCAACCAGGGCAACCGCCTCGTGCTTGAAGTGGCGCAGCATCTTGGCGAAAATTCCGTGCGCACAATCGCCATGGACACGTCCGAAGGCCTGACGCGCGGCCAGGAAGTCACCGACACCGGCGCGCCGATCTCGGTTCCCGTTGGCGACGAAACGCTGGGCCGCATCATCAACGTCATCGGCGAGCCGGTCGACGAAGCTGGTCCGCTCACGACTTCGGGCCGGCGCGCCATTCACCAGCCTGCTCCTTCCTACGCCGAGCAAGCGACTGAAGCGCAAATTCTGGAGACTGGCATCAAGGTCGTCGACCTGCTGGCGCCTTACGCAAAGGGCGGCAAGATCGGCCTGTTCGGCGGCGCCGGCGTTGGCAAGACCGTTCTGATCATGGAACTCATCAATAACGTCGCCAAGGCCCATGGCGGCTACTCCGTCTTCGCGGGCGTCGGCGAACGGACCCGTGAAGGCAACGATCTCTATCACGAAATGATCGAGGGCGGCGTCAACAAGAAGGGCGGCGGCGCCGGCTCCAAATGCGCGCTGGTTTATGGCCAGATGAATGAGCCCCCGGGCGCCCGCATGCGCGTCGCTTTGTCGGGCCTGACGGTCGCCGAAGATTTCCGTGATCGTGGCCAGGACGTGTTGTTCTTCGTCGACAACATCTTCCGCTTCACACAGGCCGGCTCGGAAGTGTCGGCTCTGCTCGGCCGCATTCCTTCGGCGGTGGGTTATCAGCCGACTCTCGCGACCGACATGGGCGCGCTGCAGGAACGCATCACCACAACCAACAAGGGTTCGATCACTTCCGTGCAGGCGATTTACGTTCCCGCCGACGATTTGACCGATCCGGCTCCCGCCACCTCCTTCGCCCATCTTGACGCGACCACAGTGCTGTCGCGCTCGATTGCGGAAAAGGGCATTTATCCGGCGGTCGATCCGCTCGAACTCGACGTCGCGCATGTTGTCGCCGGCGATCGTCGGCGAAGAGCATTACGACATCGCCCGCAAGGTGCAGTCGACGCTGCAGCGCTACAAAGCGTTGCAGGACATTATCGCCATTCTTGGGATGGACGAATTGTCCGAAGAGGACAAGCTGATTGTCGCCCGCGCCCGCAAGATCGAGCGCTTCCTGTCGCAGCCGTTCCACGTCGCCGAAGTCTTTACCGGTTCGCCGGGAAAGCTGGTCTCGCTCGCCGACACCATCAAAGGCTTCAAGGGCCTGGTCGCCGGTGAATACGACCATCTTCCCGAGGCGGCCTTTTATATGGTCGGAACCATCGAGGAAGCGGTCGAAAAAGCCGCCAAGCTCGCCAAGGAAGCCGCCTAACTCGCCTGCGCTCCGGACCGCCAACCGGCCGGAGCGTTTGAACAGCGCCGTCGGAGACAGACATGGCCGCATTTCACTTCGAACTCGTCTCTCCCGAAAAATTGCTGTTCTCTGGCAATGTCGAGTCTGTCGTCGCGCCGGGAACAGACGGGCAATTCACCGTGCTTAAGGACCATGCGCCGGTGATGACCACTCTCAAAGTGGGAGTCGTGCAGATCGATGCCGGCGGCAAGGTCGAAAAGCTTTTCGTGCGCGGCGGCTTCGCTGACGTGAGCGCTGTCGGCTTCACCATTCTTGCCGAACAAGCCGTCGCTATCGCTGACGTCGATGTGGCCAAGCTTGAAGCGGACATCAAGGACGCACGCGAGGACGTTTCGGACGCCAAGACGGACGAAGCGCGCGTCGCCGCGAATGACAAGCTGGCGCAATTACAGGAACTGCGCTCCGCTGTCGGCGCATAATTTCAAACCCGCTCCCGCAACCAATAAAAAACGCGCCCAAGGGCGCGTTTTTTAATTCCAGCTTGAGACTTCTTCGCCTCAATTGTCCAGAAAGCTGCGCAGCTTGCGGCTGCGGCTCGGGTGCTTGAGTTTGCGAAGAGCCTTGGCCTCGATCTGGCGGATGCGTTCACGCGTGACCGAGAACTGCTGGCCAACTTCTTCCAGCGTGTGGTCGGTGTTCATGCCGATGCCAAACCGCATGCGCAGCACGCGCTCCTCGCGTGGCGTCAGCGAAGCCAGCACACGGGTCGTGGTCTCGCGCAGATTCGACTGAATCGCCGCCTCGATCGGTAGGACCGCGTTCTTGTCCTCGATAAAATCACCCAAGTGCGAATCTTCCTCATCGCCGATCGGCGTTTCGAGCGAGATCGGCTCTTTGGCGATCTTGAGAACCTTGCGCACTTTTTCCAGCGGCATCGCCAGTTTTTCCGACAGCTCCTCAGGGGTCGGCTCGCGGCCTATCTCATGAAGCATCTGGCGCGACGTGCGGACGATCTTGTTGATCGTCTCGATCATATGCACGGGAATGCGGATGGTGCGGGCCTGATCCGCAATCGAGCGGGTGATCGCCTGCCGGATCCACCAGGTCGCATAAGTCGAGAATTTATAGCCGCGCCGATACTCGAACTTATCCACCGCTTTCATAAGGCCGATATTGCCTTCCTGGATGAGGTCGAGAAACTGCAGCCCGCGGTTAGTGTATTTCTTGGCGATGGAGATCACGAGCCGCAAATTGGCCTCGACCATTTCCTTCTTGGCCTGACGCGCCTCTCGCTCGCCCTTCTGCACCATGTGCACGATCTTGCGGAACTCGGAAATTTCGAGCCCCGTTTCGGTCGCAAGCGCATGGATGTCAGAGCGCAAATCCTTGATGCGATCTTTTTCTTCCGCGACAAATTCCTTCCATCCGCGTGAGCCGAGCTTGGCGACGCGGGCCACCCATTTGGGGTCCAGTTCCGAACCGTGGAACTTGTCGAAGAAGTCTTCGCGCGCAACGCCATGGGAGTCGGCCAGGCGAAGCAGCTTGGTCTCGAAACCGATCAGCCGCTTGTTGATGTCATAGAGTTGCTCGACCAGAGCCTCGATACGGTTCTGGTTAAGCGACAGGGATTTGACGTCGGTGACGATCTCTTTTTTGAGAGTCTTGTATTTGCGCTCCTGAGCGGGCGTCAAAGTCTCGTTTTTCAGGCGGTTTTCGACATTCTGATCCTGCAGTCTGCGCAGTTTCTTATAAGCGTCGGCGACTCGCGCGAAGGTTTCCAGAACCTTGGGCTTTAGTTCAGCTTCCATCGCCGAGAGCGATACGGAATTCTCCATATCGTCCTCTTCCTCGAAATTCTCTTCGACTGCGGGGGCTTCATCGCCGAGGCCTGCTCCCAGCCCTGCGGGCGGCGTGCGCGGCGCCGTCGCCGGCGCGAGTCCCACGGCGTCGCCAACGCCTGGAGCCTTGCCCGCGGCTTTGCCGTCGGGACCGGCGTAGGTCGCCTCCAGGTCGATGATGTCGCGCAGCAGGACCTTCCCCGCCTCCAATTCCTCGCGCCAGATGATGATGGCCTGGAAGGTCAGCGGGCTTTCACAAAGGCCGGCGATCATTGCCTCGCGGCCAGCCTCGATACGCTTGGCGATCGCAATTTCGCCCTCGCGCGAGAGCAATTCGACAGAGCCCATTTCGCGCAGATACATGCGAACGGGGTCGTCGGTGCGGTCCGTTGGCTCCGTTGTGCGCGTGGCGACGGCCGTCGGGCGCGCGGCTTCCACCAGTTCGCCGCCTTCGGGTTCCTCTTCCTCCTGAGGTCCGGCTTCTTCTTCGGCCTCGTCAGCGTCGTCGCCCTCGGAAACGGTAATCCCCATTTCGGACAGCATCGCGTAGACGTCCTCAATCTGATCCGAGGAGACTTCCTCCGATGGAAGCACTGCATTCAATTCGCTATAAGTGACAAAGCCGCGCTTTTTGGCGAGCTTGATCATCCGCTTGACGGCGGCGTCATTAAGGTCGAGCAGCGGTCCGTCGGCGGTTTCCGTGATGACGGCGCCTTCCACTTCCACCTTTTCCTCGTCTTTTTTGGCCATTCACTCGCTCCGAACAGTCCGTGCAAGCGCCTCGCTTCGCGATGCGCGTATGCTCCGGACGGTCTTCCTGATAAGGCCGCCCTCACGAAACTTCTTCGAAGCTTCGTCCAAGACGGCCTGAATTGATTTAGAGATGAGCCAAATCAGACTCATCCACCTGCAATGCTTTCACTATCGCCGGCGAATCGCGCTGTCAGACAATGGCTAACGACGGCTTAAAGCACCCTTAACCATATGGCCTGCAGCGCCCGCACTAAAGGGTGCGGTTCACACGACCAGACATGGCACCAAAACCCTCAAGGGCGGCTTCGGTTCCGTCAAGCGTAGATAATTCCGTCTGGATTTCCGCCAGTCTGGCGGTTTCCTCGTCGCTGGGATCCTCCGCCAGACGCCCCACTATTTCACGCAACTCCCTATTTAGCGCCCAAACCCTGCGATGCAAGCTTAAAACTTGGCGTAACGTCACGGCAGCGTCCGCGGCCGCGGCCTCCGAGCGGACACTCCAGAGATTCGCATGCGCGTCCATGGCTTTAAGCTTCGCCAAGAATCGAGTGAGCCCCGCCTCGTCAATGGCCTCGTTCAAGGCGAGAGAGGCGCTCTGTTCGTTCCCGAAACGCTCTTCGGGACTATTTGACGCGCAGCGGACCATCAGATCGCGTAGTTCATTGGCGTCAGGCGACTCGAATTCCAGCGCCGCCAAATCCTCGATATGCTCCGCAAGCAACGACGGATGATTGATTAAAATCAGCAGAATCAGGCATTCGCGAGGCGAAACCTCCGGCTTCACGCCTTTGAACAGCGGCGAATTCGCCAATGACGCGCCGATGCGGACAGGACCCGCGGGCGTCGTTGGTCGTCCAAAGCGCCGTCCGCCCACTTCTCCCGTTCTTGCAAAATTCTTGCGGGGCTCCCAGACACGCCCCTGTCCGCCTGAAGCACCCGCAAGCAATTGCGAAAGACGAGCCGAAAGCTCCTGCCCGTAGTATCGACGCAGCGCCGGGTCGGCGATCTGCGCCGAAACTTCATTCAGACGCCGCTCCAGCGCAGCGCGGCGTTCAGGGGTTTCGAGAGGACGTTCCTGGGTTTCGCGGCGCCACAAGACCTCGACCAGGGGCAGCGGCGCGCTCAGGACTTCGGCCAGCGCGGCGGCGCCGTTCGAGCGGAGCAACTCGTCCGGGTCCTGGCCGCCAGGCAGAAGAACGAAGCGCAAGGTCTTGCCGGGGCCGATAAGCGGCAAGGCGGTGTCAATCGCCCGATAAGCCGCCTTGAGGCCAGCCTTGTCGCCGTCGAAGCAAAGGATGGGCTCCTCGGCCATGCGCCATAGCAGCTCGCATTGTTCTGGGGTAAGCGCCGTGCCGAGCGGGGCGACGGCGTTGGGAAACCCCGCCACGGTCATGGCGATGACGTCGACGTAGCCCTCGACGGCAATCACCGTGCCAGCCTCATGCGCCGCCTTGCGGGCGTTGTGCAGATTGTAGAGCGTCGCGCCCTTATGGAAGAGCGGCGTTTCCGGTGAATTTAAATATTTGGCCTGGGCGTCCTTCTCCAGCGCGCGGCCGCCGAAGGCGATGACCTTGCCCGCGCGGTCATGGATCGGGAACATGACGCGGTTGCGGAAACGGTCGTAGGGCACGGCTATATCCTCGCCGTGGATGAGCAGCCCCGCCTCGATCATGGCGTCGACGCTTGCGCCCTTGGCCGCCAGCGCATCGCGCATGCCATGGCGATCCTGCGGCGCGTAGCCGATGCGAAAATGCGCCTGGGAATTCGGCGAAATATGGCGCCGCGACAGATAGTCGCGCGCCTCGCGTCCTTTGGCGTCCTTCAATTGCTTTTGAAAATAGTCCGCGGCCCATTCCATGATCTCGGTCAGGGAGGCGCGCTTGCGATCGGATTCGCGCTGTTCGGTGGTTTCGACCGGCATTGGCAGCCCCGCCATGGCGGCGAGCTTTTCCACTGCCTCGGGAAAGGAAATCCCTTCGGTCTCCATGAGAAAGGCGATGCCGTCGCCACTTTTCCCCGACGAGAAGTCGTGGAAGAACCCTTTCTGGTCATTGACATAAAACGATGGGGTTTTTTCGGCGTTGAAGGGCGAAAGCCCGCGCCACTCGCGCCCCTGCTTCTTGAGCTTGACCTTTTGCCGAACCACCTCCGACACGGGAACCCGGGCGCGGAGTTCTTCGAGGAAGGAGGGGGTGAATTTCATCGAAGCCGATTCTCGATAGAGAGCCTTCCCTAACATCGTGAGTTGGCGCAGGTCCGCAAACCTTACAGGATAACCCAGCTGTTCACATCCGCTAGAAAATGATGTGTGCGAGGCGCTCTTAGTTCTGCATCGCAGCCTTCAATCCGCGCTCCAGATCGGCCAGAATATCGTCGATATGCTCCAGGCCGATAGACAGCCGCACATAGCCATCCGTCACGCCGCTCGCGAGCTGAGCCTCAGGCGAGAGCTGTGAATGCGTTGTCGTCGCGGGATGGATTGCGAGGCTGCGCGCGTCGCCGATGTTGGCGACGTGATAGAACATTGTCAGCGCGTCGATGAAGCGGCGACCTGCCTCCAGCCCGCCCTTGAGCTCAAAACCAAGCAAGGCTCCGTAGCCCCCTTTGAGATATTTGTCGGCCCGGGCGCGCGCCTCGCCGCTTTGCTGCGAGGGATGAATAACCTTCGCGATTTCCGGCCGCTTCGCCAGAAAGTCGGCGACAGCCCTGGCGTTCTGAACATGACGCTCCATGCGCAGCGTCAGCGTCTCGATGCCTTGCAAGGTCATGAAAGCGTTGAAAGGCGACATCGCCGCGCCGAGATCGCGCAGCAGCGTCGTGCGCGCCTTGATCACATAGGCGATTGGTCCAAGGGGTTTCACCGCTTCGACCCAGACGGCGCCGTGATAGGAGGGGTCGGGCGTATTGAGCGCGGGCTGGCGCTGCGGAAACTTTTCCCAATCGAAATTGCCGCCGTCGATGATCGCGCCGCCTATCGACGTGCCGTGCCCGCCGAGGAATTTCGTTGTCGAATAAACCACCACGGCCGCGCCATGGTCGAACGGACGCGCGAGGATCGGGGCCGCGGTATTGTCCATGATCAGCGGCACGCCGAATTCCCGCCCAATGGCGGCGACTTCAGCGATCGGAAACACGGTGAGCTTGGGGTTAGGCAACGTCTCCGCATAATAGGCGCGGGTGCGGTCATCCGTGGCGCGCCGGAAGTTTTCAGGGTCGGCCGGATCGACGAAGCGAACTTCGAGGCCCTGGTCCTTCAGAGTATTGGCGAAAAGATTATAGGTGCCGCCATAGAGGTCGGTGGAGGAGACGATATTGTCCCCGGCGCGCGCGAGATTCTGCACGGCATAGGCCGAGGCCGCCTGACCGGAGGCCACCGCCAGCGCCGCCGCGCCGCCTTCCAGCGCCGCAAGGCGCGTCTCCAGCACGCTGGTGGTCGGGTTGCCGATGCGCGTGTAGATCTGGCCCATTTCCTTTAGAGCGAAGAGATTGGCCGCATGTTCCGTATCGCGAAACTGATAGCTGGTGGTCTGGTAGATCGGCACGGCGACGGCGCCATTGGTTCGCATCGGCGCGCCAGCCGGCGTGCAATTGCAGCGTCTCGGGATGCTTGGATTCAATGGCCATGATGGCGGGCTCTCTCTCGACTGTCGGATGCGCTGGCTCAGCTTAGCGAGAGGCGCCTTGACGATAAAGTCTTATGTGACGCGGGCTGCGCAGGCGAGGGCGAAAGCATATTCAAGCGCGATTTCGTCTAGCCGTTCAAAACGCCCCGAGGCTCCGCCGTGGCCCGCGCCCATTTGAGTGTGCAACAGAACCGGACCGCCACCCGTCATGGTGGCGCGCAAGCGCTGCACCCATTTCAAAGGCTCCCAATAGGTCACCCGCGGGTCGGTCAGGCCAGCCAGCGCAAGGATCGGCGGATAATCCTGCGCGCTTACATTGTCGTAAGGCGAATAGGAGGCGAGGCGATCATAAGAGACGGCATCCATGATTGGATTGCCCCATTCGAGCCATTCGGGCGGCGTCAGAGGCAGATCGTCGCGCAACATCGTGTTGAGCACGTCGACAAAGGGCACGCCCGCGACAATGCCTGCGAAAAGCTGCGGCGCCATGTTGACGATTGCGCCCATCAACATGCCGCCGGCGCTGGCGCCTTGCGCGATGACGGCGCCTTCGCGCGTGTAGCCTGTTGCGATCAGATGCCGCGCGCAAGCAATGAAGTCTTCAAAACTGTTGCTCTTGTATTCAAGCTTGCCTTTCTCGTACCAATTCCAGCCCTTGTCCGTTCCACCGCGCACATGCGCAAAGGCATAAACGAGGCCACGATCGACTAGAGAAAGCGCCGTGCTGTCGAATCCTGCCGAAAGCGCGTGGCCATAGGCGCCATATCCATAGAGAAGAAGCGGCGCTCCAAGTCCCGGCTGAAAATCGGAGCGGTGCAGGAGCGTGATCGGCACGCTCTCGCCATCTCGCGCTTTTGCGAACAATCGACGGGTGACATAGTTCTTTGGATCGTGACCGCTTGGAATTTCCTGGCGCTTGCGCAGGATTCGCTCGCGAGAAACCATGTCGTAGTCATAGGTCTCGCGCGGCGTCGTCATCGACGAATAGGTGAAACGCAGCGTAGACGTATTAAATTCAAGGCCGGGTTCGAGATAAAGCGCATAGGCTTCTTCATCGAAAGCGATCGCATGTTCCTCGCCGCTGCTCAGCTCCCGTATTCTAAGCCGCGGCAACGAGTTTTGCCGCTCCACCCATGCAAGATGCCTCGCATAGACCGTGCAAATGACGATCATGCGGCCCGGTTCATGCGCGACGACCGCGCGCCAGTCGACGCGTGAAGTGGAACTCAATGGCGCGGTGAATATCGCGAAGTCGTCGGCCCTGTCGGCATTGCTGTGGATGAAGAGAACATCGCCATGCGGCTCGACGTCATAGCGCAGCCGTGGCTCGCGCCGCGCAACGCATCGCGGCTTCGTCTCAGCGTGTACGAGATCGACCAGATGACATTCGCTGGCGTCATGTCCATGGATCGAAACCACAGCGAAGCGTCCACAACGGCTTTCGCGCAGGGCCACGAACCAGGCGGGATCCGGCTCTTCGATGACGAGTTGATCTTCCTCGGGACTGGCGCCGACGACGTGACGGAACACTTGCGCTGTGCGGTGATTTTCGTCGACGCGCACGTAATAAAAACTCTTCGAATCTTTACTCCAGACGATGGAGCCGTCGGTTTCATCCACTATGTCCGGGCGGTCGGCTCCGTCGCTTAGCGCGCGCGTGCGAATGGAGTAGAGTTCGGAACCCTTCTCGTCGACGCTCCAGCCGAGCTGCGCATGATCGGGCGCGTGAACAGTCTCCGCAATGTCGAAGAACTCTGCGTCCTGCGCCAGCGCGTCGCCATCGAGCAAAATTTCTTCGCGGCCTCCTTCGCGCTCGCTACGGCAATAGAGCGGATGCTCCCCACCTTCGCGATAGCGCTCAAAATAGGCGAAGGGTCCGTCCGGCCAGGGCGCTTCGGAGTCGTCTTCCTTGATACGCCTCCGCATTTCCGTGACGAGGGTTCGGCGTAGACCCTTCAGTGGCTCCAGCACGCTATCGCTGTAAGCATTTTCTTCCTTGAGCAGCGCGGCGATCTCACCCGGCAAGGCATCCGGATCGCGCAAGACCTCACGCCAGTTTTCCGCAGCGAGCCACTGATAGCAATCCTCGAGAGCGCGGCCATGATAGTGACGCAGCGTTGGGCGCTGTTCGGCTTTTGGCGGAGGCGAGACCGACATCTCGAAACCTGGCGCTACAACCGTTTTTCCGCTGTCGGTCATTGGGACTCCGTGGAGAACGGCAGCACACATGGCCTTCGCAGCGCCACTCTCGCTCACTGGCTCGTGTGAAAAAGGCCGGGTCCGGCCTAGTTCGCAATCTTGGCCTGAGCCTTTTGCGCAAGCTGCTTGATCGCCTCCAGCGCCAGCGGGTTCAATCCGGCGCCGCCATGTGCCACGTGTTTGATAATATTGGTGCGCATGCGCGGATCCCAATATTTTTGAATGTGATCCACGATGCCAGCGACCCTGTCGGTCGATTTTTGCGCGCTGAAGAAATCCCCGATCTGGTTGGCCATTTTAACCAGTGTATCGACCGTGCTATGCGACGACATGTATGGGCGCCTGTTCGAGAATTCGGGAGGAATGGGTGAAGACTTCGAAATCGCGCCCCCGCATTACCGCGACCAGCGTCATACCGCAAGCTTCCGCCGTACGCACAGCGAGCGCTGTCGGAGCCGAGATGGCGGCGATGACAGGGGCGCCAATGCGCGCCGCCTTCTGCACAAGCTCGATGGAAACGCGGCTGGTCATCAGCACCACCCCCGTGGATCCCGCGACACCCTGTCGCGCCAGAGCGCCAGCCAGCTTGTCGAGCGCATTGTGCCTGCCGACGTCTTCCCTAACGACGAGCGCGCCCGTCGCCGGGTTCCAAAAGGCGGCTGCATGCACTGCCCTGGTTTCCTGATTGAGTTTTTGCGCGCCAGGCAAGCGTTCCATCGCCTCGACAAGCGCCGCCGCGGACACTTGCAGGACGCCCTCCAGCAGGGGGGCGTCACGGGTCGCTTCTTCTAGACTCTCGATCCCGCAAAGGCCGCAACCCGTGGGACCGGCCATGGAGCGACGACGCTCGGCATATTCCTTCTGGCGCTCGCCTGGGAGCCAACTCCGTAGTTCGACGCCAAGCTCGCTTGCAACGACCTCAACCTCGATGCCGCGCGCGCCGCCGTCGATCAAGCCCTCCGTAAGAGCGAAGCCTACCGCAAAATCCTCGAGATCGGCCGGCGTCGCCATCATTACCGCATGGGTCGTTCCCCCATAGGTAAAGGCGATCGGCGTTTCCTCGGGGATCACCCTCGATGACGGCGCCGTCACATCGTGGCGGCGCGCTAGACAGGACACTTTTTTGACCGGCGCCGGAACCGAGTGCGTCATTCCGCCGCGTCGATCTGCCCCGCGATACGCCGGCTCGCCTCCGACAACTCGCGATATTGCTCCTGCCAATCGCTTGGGCCGTTGGTCGGCGAGATCTGCACCGCTGTCACCTTGTATTCGGGACAATTGGTCGCCCAGTCCGAATTATCGGTGGTGATCACATTGGCCTGCGTCGTCGGATGATGGAAGGTCGTGTAGACCACTCCAGGCGCCATGCGGTCGCTGATCTTGGCCCGGAGCGATGCTTCGCCAGCGCGGCTCTGCACCCTTACCCAGTCTCCATCCTTGACGCCGCGAAGCTCGGCGTCGTGCGCATGGATTTCAAGTACGTCCTCTGGATGCCACTGACTATTCTCAGTGCGGCGGGACTGCGCGCCAACATTATATTGCGACAATATCCGCCCCGTGGTGAGAAGCAGCGGGAAGCGTGGTCCAGTCCTCTCGTCCGTCGGCACATATTCGGTGACGACAAATTTGCCCTTGCCACGCGCGAAGCCTTCGATGTGCATGATCGGCACGCCGTGTGGATTCTCGTCATTACAGGGCCACTGGACCGAGCCTTCTTCGTCGAGCTTCTGGAAGGAAACACCCTTGAAGCTCGGGGTCAGCCGCGCGATCTCGTCCATGATCTCGCTCGGATGGGCGTATTTCCAGCCAAGTCCCATCGCATTGGCGATCAACTGGGTGATCTCCCAGTCGCCATAGCCATTCTTTGGGCTCATAACTTTGGTGACGCGCTGGATGCGGCGCTCCGCGTTGGTGAAAGTCCCGTCCTTTTCGAGGAAGGTCGCGCCCGGCAGGAATACATGCGCGTAGTTGGCTGTCTCCACCAGAAACAGATCCTGCACCACCACCAGTTCCATTGCGGCGAGGCCGGCTGACACATGCTTGGTGTCCGGGTCGGACTGAAGAATGTCCTCACCCTGCACGTAGAGTCCCTTGAACGTGCCGTCGACAGCGGCGTCGAACATGTTGGGGATGCGCAGGCCGGGTTCAGGATCCAGCTTGACGCCCCATTCCGCTTCGAACACGGCGCGCGCTTTTTCGCCCGAAATATGCTGATAACCCGGCAATTCGTGCGGGAACGATCCCATGTCGCACGAGCCCTGCACATTGTTCTGGCCGCGCAGCGGGTTAACGCCCACTCCACGCCGGCCAAGATTGCCGGTCGCCATGGCGAGGTTTGCGATAGCCATAACGGTGGTCGAGCCCTGGCTGTGCTCCGTCACGCCGAGACCGTAGTATATCGCACCGTTGCCGCCTGTGGCGTAAAGACGCGCAGCGGCGCGCAGGTCGGCGGCGGGAACGCCCGTGAATTGCTCGACCGACTCGGGGCTGTTGCGCTCCTCGGCGACGAAGGCCGCCCAGTCCTGATATTCGTCCCAGTCGCAACGGTCGCGCACATAGGCCTCGTTCACCAGGCCCTCCTTGACGATCACATGCGCCATCGCGGTGACGACAGCGACATTGGTGCCCGGCTGGAGCGGCAGATGAAAGTCTGCCTGGA
Source organism: uncultured Alphaproteobacteria bacterium (assembly GCA_963724845.1). Taxonomy (GTDB): domain Bacteria; phylum Pseudomonadota; class Alphaproteobacteria; order Rhizobiales; family Beijerinckiaceae; genus Methylocystis. The sequence continues at coordinate 277,985 of CAVRWF010000012.1, read as the reverse complement.
TATGCGGCGAACGCACCAGATCAATCCGGCGTGGGTCGACGACGATCAGCTTCGCGCCTTCGCGTAAACGCTTCTTCATGCGCGAACCGAAGACCGGATGGGCGTCAGTCGGATTGGCGCCAATAACGACGATGACGTCGGCCTCATCGACCGAATCGAAGTCCTGCGTGCCGGCCGAAGTGCCGAACGCCTGGTTGAGACCATAGCCAGTCGGCGAATGACAAACACGCGCGCAGGTGTCGGTGTTGTTATTGCCGAAACCGGCGCGGGTCAGCTTCTGCACCAGATAGCTTTCTTCATTGGTGCAGCGTGAGGACGTGATGACGCCAACGGAATTCTTGCCGTATTTTGCCTGAATTTCCTTGAAGCGGCGAGCTGTGAAGCCGATCGCCTCCTCCCAGGAGACGACACGCCACGGTTCGCTGATAGAGTCGCGAATCATCGGATTGAGAATGCGCTCGCGATGGGTCGCATACCCATAGGCGAAGCGGCCTTTGATGCAGCTATGGCCATGATTGGCCTTGCCGTCCTTCCACGGAACCATGCGAACGACTTCCTCGCCCCGCATTTCAGCCTTGAATGTACAGCCAACGCCGCAATAGGCGCAGGTGGTGACGGCTGCATGTTCCGGCTGACCGATCTCGATCACGGACTTTTCGGTGAGCGTCGCTGTCGGACAGGCCTGCACGCAAGCGCCGCAGGAGACGCATTCGGACTCCATGAAGGCTTCGTCCATGCCGGGAGACACCCGGCTGCCGAAACCGCGACCGCTAATCGTCAGCGCGAAAGTGCCCTGCACTTCTTCGCAGGCGCGCACGCAGCGATTGCAGACGATGCACTTCGAGGGATCGTAACTGAAATAAGGATTGGATTCGTCTTTCGGCAACCAATTGAAATTGGCCGCGCTGTTGTTGCGCGCGAAGACGTGATTGGAACCGTCATAACCGTAGCGCACCTCGCGCAGACCAACGGCTCCCGCCTGTGTCTGCAATTCGCAGTCGCCGTTGGCGGCGCAGGTAAGACAGTCCAGAGGGTGATCGGAGATGTAAAGCTCCATCACGCCGCGACGGATAGCCTTGAGGCGGGGCGTCTGGGTGTGCACGGAAATTCCCGGGGCGACCGGGGTAGTGCAGGAGGCAGGCGTGCCGTTGCGCCCCTCGACCTCGATCACGCAAAGGCGGCAGGAGCCAAAAGCCGCGATGCTGTCCGTGGCGCAAAGCTTGGGAATTTCTGTCCCAATCTCCATGGCCGCGCGCATGATCGAAGTGCCTTCGGGAACTGTGACGGTCTGACCGTCGATTGTCAGCGTGACAAGCTTCGAAGACTTCGACTCCGGTGTTCCGTAATTGGTTTCCTTGATCAGGCTCATGGTCAATACCTCACTCGGCAGCGGCTTCAAGGGCCGGCTTGTGGAAGTCTTCGGGAAAATGACGCAGCGCGCTCTCAACAGGATAGGGCGCAAATCCCCCCAAGGCGCATAAAGAGCCAAACTTCATCGTCTGGCAGAGATCCTTCAACAACTCGATGTTGCCCTCAACATTTTCGCCGGCGCGGATCTTGTCGATTGTCTCGACGCCACGCGTCGAGCCGATGCGGCAAGGGGTGCATTTGCCGCAGCTTTCGATGGCGCAAAACTCCATTCCAAAGCGAGCCATCCAGGACATGTCGACCGTATCGTCGAACACCACGAGGCCGCCGTGGCCGATCAGGCTGTCGACCCTGGTATAGGCTTCGTAGTCGAAGGGCGTGTCGAACAACGACACCGGCACATAAGCTCCCAGCGGACCGCCAACCTGCACGGCGCGCACGGGCCGCCCGGACAATGTGCCGCCGCCGATGTCGTTGACGATCTCGCCGAGTTTCAGACCGAAAGGCACTTCGCAGAGGCCGGCGTATTTGACGTTGCCGGCGATCTGGAGCGGGATGGTGCCGCGCGAACGGTCCATGCCCAGCGCGTGATAGGCGGCGCCGCCGTCAGCCAGGATCATCGGCGCGGTGGCCATGGACAGCACGTTGTTGACGACGGTCGGCTTGCCGAACAGGCCGACATGCGCTGGCAGAGGCGGCTTGGCGCGGACGATGCCGCGCTTGCCCTCGAGACTTTCGAGCAGCGAAGTCTCCTCGCCGCAGACATAGGCGCCGGCGCCGACGCGCAGCTCGATGTCGAACGAGAGCTTGGAGCCTCGAATATTCTTGCCGAGAACGCCGGCGGCGCGGGCGGCGACCAGCGCCTCGCCGAAGATCTCCGCGACGACAGGATATTCGGAGCGCAGATATACGTAGCCCTTGTCCGAGCCGATGGCGAAGGCGCAAATGGTCATGCCCTCGATCAGCGAGAAAGGGTCTCCTTCCATGATCATGCGGTCGGCGAAAGTTCCGGAGTCGCCTTCATCCGCATTGACCACGACATATTTTTTCCCCGCCGGGCAATCGCCGACTGTTTTCCATTTGATGCCGGTCGGGAAACCGGCGCCTCCGCGCCCGCGAAGGCCAGACGCCGCTATCTCGGCGATGGTAGCCTCGGGGCCGATCTGAAAAGCGCGATCGAGACCCTTGTAACCTCCGTGCGCAGCATATTCAGCGAAGGACACGGGATCGATAACGCCGCAACGCTGGAAAGTGACGCGGCGTTGGCGCGCGAAATAGGGGTGCTCCTCGACCTTCCCGATGGACAGTGGATGGGCGGCCCCGGAAAGAAATCCCGCATCGAACAGCGAGGCCACGTCCGAGGGCTTCACTGGTCCATAACCGATACGGCCCGCGGGCGTCTCAACCTCAACCAAAGGCTCAAGCCAAAGCATTCCGCGCGAACCATTACGAACGATCTCGACCTCGAGCCCACGCGCGGCGGCCTCTTTTTGGACCGCGGCGAGGACTTTCTTCGCGCCCATGGCGATCGCGGCCATGTCCCGAGGGATAAAGATCTTGTTCATGCGCTTTTCGCCTCTTGCGCGAGTTCATCCAGCATCGCGCCGTCGACGCGACCGATGGGCTCCCCATCATACAAGGCGGAGGGACTGTGAGAGCAGAGCCCGAGACAATACACGGGTTCAACGGTCAACGCGCCGTCGGGAGTGGTCTTGCCCCATTCCAGCTTGAGGCGGGAGAGAAAATCCAGCGCCATCTTCTCGGCGCCCATGGACTGGCAGGATTCGGCGCGGCAGATTTTCAACACATGGCGGCCATGCGGCTCGCGGTTGAAGTCATGATAGAACGTCAGGACGCCATACATCTCGGCGCGGGAGATGTTCAACGCGTCCGCCATTTGCGGCACCGCCGCCTCCGGGACGTAACCGAATTCCTTTACTAGCGCATGAAGAATAGGCAGGGCTGGCCCTTCCAACCCGAGATGGGCGGAGATTATCTCCTGCGCCCGTGTGGCGTCCCACGGTACGGCTACAGACATTTCTTCCCTCAGTAGCTTTAGCTTAGCGGTTGTCGACTTCCGCTTTTATACGTATTGATGTGACCTTGCCGGAAAACCGCCGCTCAATCAATAGAGCTGAATTGTTGAATGATAGGCGTTGCCTATAAAGCCTTCGGCGCGAGGTTCGCAGCCAGCTTTTTCGCTTCCGACAACAAGGCGGCGACCTGAGGGATTACGGGGTCGCGATGCGGTACAACAAGCCCGATTTCATGCACCGCCTCGGGTTCGACGATCGGAATCGAGCGCAGAGCTCCGCCGGATCCAAGGGTGTCCGCCAATTTTTCCGGCATGATCGTGGCCCAATGCCCCGCCTTGACCTGATCATAGAGCAGAATGACGGAGTTGGACTCGAGCGCCGGGTCAATCACCCCTCCCGCCTCGCCTATGAGCGCCTCTACGATCCGGCGGTTCTGCATGTCAGGGGTCAACAGGCAGAGCGGGATGCGCCCCACATCCGCCCAGGTGACGACATCGCGGTCGCCGAGCGGATTGCCAGCAACCGTAAGCAACCTGTAACGCTCCGAGTAAAGAGGCACGGAGCGCACTCTGCCCAAGGGCTCATTGTCGAGATAAGTGAGACCCGCGTCGATATCGAGATTGTCCATCATGGTCAGGATTTCGGACGAGGACGCCGACAGCACCTTGAAACGCACGCCGGGATGTTTTTCGAGATAGGGGCCCGTCAGCGCCGAGACGATGCCGACAGCCGTTGGAATCGCTGCGATCTTCAGCTGGCCCGACAGACCTTCCCGAAGGTTGCGCACATCGAGCCGCATGGCGCGGGAGTCAGCGACAATCCGCTTCGCCCAGACCAGCACGCGCTCCCCTTCAGCGGTCAAGCCATGAAATCGAGAAGAACGGTTGACCAGCAGCACTCCGAGCATGTCTTCCAGCTGCTTTATGCCCGCGGACAGCGTTGGCTGCGTCACTCCGCAAAGCTCCGCCGCCCGGGAAAAACTGCGCTCCTTGGCAACAGTGATAAAAAATTCCAGCTTGTCGATCACCTGAGATTCAGCCTCGCTGCGACGGCGCAAGAGCATCGAAATAGCATGGAATCAACGCGGCCGGAGTTATATTGCCGCGATAAAGGGCAAATTCCGATGCCGGGCATGGCTTTGCCGTATTCTTGAGTAGATTTGAATGATCGGACTTTGAACGCTATCCTAGCATGGACGCGATGAAATTCGCTGCGACGCCCCTCTGAGAGAAGACACTGAATGCATCTATTGGTGAAGCGAGTGCGTTCTCGCGTCCTTGCGGCAGGCTTGGCGCTGTCGGTCCCCGCGACCTTGGCGGCGCAGGCGACGCCTTCATTGGTCATCGACGCCGCCTCCGGACAAATTCTGGAGCAGGAACAGGCCACCGCAGTCTGGTATCCCGCCTCGGTCACCAAGCTGATGACAGTCTATGTTGCGCTCGACGCGGTGCGTCAAAACCGCCTCACCTTCGACACCCCCCTGGTGGTGTCGCAACGCGCCGCCAGAATGTCGCCTTCCAAAATGGGTTTCCGCCCCGGCTCGGAAGTTACTCTGCGCAATGCGCTGGTCATGCTCATGGTCAAATCCGCCAACGACGTCGCCGTCACCATTGCGGAGGGCGTCTCCGGCTCGGTGGAAGCATTCGCCGATGAGATGAACAAGGCCTCGGCCGCGCTTGGAATGCGAGAATCTCACTGGGTCAATCCCAATGGCCTGCCAGATGAACGACATGTGACTTCGGCTCGAGATCTTGCGATCCTTGCGAGGGCGCTACTCACGCAATTTCCAGAGTCGGCGAATCTCTACAACATTGGCGCGATGCAGATTGGCGGCAAAATTACCGCTAACCACAATGGCATGCTTGGCCGGTATCCGGGCGCCGATGGCATGAAAACCGGCTTCACCTGCCCCGCGGGCTATAATCTCGTCGCTTCGGCCACTCATGGCGGACAAAAGCTGATCGCAGTCGTTCTTGGCGCTCCCTCTGCGAGCGCACGCACTGCGAAAGCGGCCTCTCTGCTGGATCGCGCGTTCCAGACAGGGTCTGGCATGGGATCGCTTGAATCCCTGCCGAGTTTCGGGCAGGGCGGCGCCGCGCCCGACATGCGCGACTCCGTTTGCCGACACCGCGGCAAGGCCAATCAGGAGTTTTTGGCCGAAGTGGAGGATATGACGATTCCGATAACCGCCGCGCCCACGGGGAACCCCGTTCTGGACGCGCTGGCCGGTGGTCAGCAGAATGTGAGCGTAAAGGATCTCGCACGCTTGCCGCGCCCGCAGTTTGAGCCGGTGATGGTCTATGTCGGCCGCGCCCCGGGTTATCAGGGTCCGGTTGCGCGCGCACGTCCGGCTGGCGTTCCAATTGGCGCCGAGCCCGATTTGACCGCCTATTCGGGAGAAAAGAGCGAGGGCGCGGGGGCTTCGCCAATATTGCATCCCGCCCCCGATGCAAAGTCGTTGCGCTCGTCCGGAAAGGTCAAGAAGGCCAAACTGGCTGCTACGCCGGATCCGGACGCCACTGGTGCGAAAGAGCCGGCGAACGAAGCCCAGGCCAAAAAAGCTCCGGCAGGTAAAGCCCGTTTGGCGAAAAGAGCTTCAGCAAAAGGGAAGGCGCCGCCTAAAGCCGCCGCCAAATCAGGCGCCGCGAGGGCTCATAACGGCAACCACCCGGCCAAATCTAAGCCGGTGAAAGCTGCCACGGCCAAAGCCGCTCCGGCAAAAGTGCATACAGCCAAGAGCAAGACCAAAGCTGAAGACGCCCAATGAGCGATCAGGACACCGGCCGGATGGCGAGGCGCCCGCCTCCACCGCTGCCGCTTACGGTGCTGACCGGCTTTCTCGGCGCCGGCAAAACCACGCTTCTGAACCGCCTGCTCTCCGCCCCGGAGCTCTCGGACACCCTGGTGCTTATCAACGAGTTTGGCGACGTTGGCCTCGACCATTTATTCGTCGAGAGAATCGACGGCGACATGATCGTGATGAGTTCGGGTTGTGTCTGCTGCACCATTCGCGGCGATCTCGTGGCGACGCTCGAGGATCTGCTGCGCAAACGCGACAATGGCCGCATGGCGCCTTTTCGCCGCGTCGTGCTGGAGACAACCGGCCTCGCAGACCCCGCTCCGGTGCTACACGCGATCATGTATCACCCCTACCTCATGCTGCGTTATCGCCTTGACGGCGTCGTGACGCTGGTCGACGCGGTGAATGGCGAGGCCACGCTTGACGCTCACGAAGAGGCCCTCAAGCAGGCCGCTGTCGCCGACCGGCTGGTGATTACGAAGACGGATCTGCCCGGTGGCGCGGCGCGACTTCCCAGCCTTTTGGAACGGTTAAAGCGGCTCAACCCTGGCGCACGGTTACTGCTCGCGGCGCAAGGCGAGGCGACTCCGGAGGCGATCCTCGATTGCGGACTCTACGATCCGACCGGCAAAATTCCACGCGTCGCGCAATGGCTGAATGCGCAAGGCATTGAGGCCGCGCACGAAGAGCATGATCACCACCATCATGGTCATGACCACGCCCGTGAGCATCGACACGACGTCAACCGCCACGACGATCACATCCGCTCCTTTTGTCTCACGAGCGACGCGCCGCTGGCTCCCGCCGCGTTCGATATGTTTTTGGACCTGCTGCGACAGGCGCATGGTCCTCGGCTGCTTCGCGTAAAAGGCATCGTGGCGCTTAGCGACGACGTCGAGCGGCCAGTGGTGATCCATGGCGTGCAACATGTGTTTCACCCGCCGCACCGGCTCGATGCTTGGCCAGATAAAGATCACCGCACCCGTATTGTTTTTATCGTCAAGGATTTGGATGAGAGTTTCGTGACCGGGCTCTATGCCGCCTTCGCCGGAACGCCGTCGATCGGCGCCCCCGACGCGGCGGCGCTGGCCGACAATCCACTGGCGCCGCGGCGCGGCGGATTGCTGGGGTAGAAGACGTCTCTACCGAAACTCGCCGGTGGTCGTCAGGACACACCCAGCTTCTTCTGCAAATTCGTGGAAGACGTCGTGTATTGAAACAGCAGTTTCTTTTCGGGATAGACGTAACGATGGGCCCGCTGCGCGGCCAACGCGCCTTCGTGAAAACCGCATAGAATCAGCTTCAGCTTGCCCGGATAGGTGTTGATGTCGCCGATGGCGAAAATGCCGGGATGGTTGGTTTCGAATTTTTCGGTGTCCACCGGCACCAGGTTTTCATGAAGATTGAGGCCCCAGTCGGCGACCGGGCCGAGCTTCATTGTGAGACCAAAGAACGGCATCAGGCGCTCGCAAGGAATGTGCGTCTCCGCACCGTCATTGCCTTTCAGCGTCGCGCTGGAAAGCTGGCCTTCGGCGCCAGAGACGTGGGTGATCTGGCCGAGCTTGAAGGAAATCTTTCCAGCCTCGACGAGATCATGCATCGCCTTCACTGAATGCGGGGCGGCGCGGAAGGCGTCGCGACGATGCACCAGCGTCAGGCTTTTCGCGACGGGCTGAAGATTCAATGTCCAGTCGAGCGCCGAATCGCCGCCGCCGACAATCACCACGTTCTTATCGCGGAAGTCCTCGACGCGGCGCACCGCATAATGCACCGAATTATGCTCATATGCCTCGATGCCGGGGATCGGCGGCTTCTTGGGCTGGAACGACCCCCCGCCGGCCGCGACGATCACCACTTTGGTCTTGAAGCGCTTGCCTGCGTCAGTTCCAACGATGAACTCCGGCTTGTCCGCCGAGCCAACGGATTGCAGCGTCTCCACCATTTCATTGAAATGAAAGGTGGGGTGAAACGGTTCGACCTGCTTCAGCAGGTCGTCTGTAAGCCCCTGTCCCGTTACAAGCGGAAGGCCCGGAATGTCGTAGATCGGTTTCTCCGGATAGAGCTCGGAGCACTGTCCGCCGGCGCGCGGCAGGATGTCGATGAGATGCGCGCGGATGTCGAGGAGCCCCAGTTCGAAAACCGCAAAAAGCCCCGCTGGGCCGGCCCCGACGATCACGACGTCGGTTTCGATCATCTCGCTCATCTTCTATCCTTCGCCGCTAACTGGATCGTCTCTCCGCCTGGAGGCGCCAGCGCCCGCGGGAGTATTTTGGTCGGACATAAGTCGGGGACGCAGGCCCCGATCGGCGACCCGCTCTACAGCATTTGTGGAGAGGCGCAACTCTGAATCGCGCCCGCTTCGGGCTCCATCAGCTTGTTTCCGCAGCTCTCGATGTCAGCCTTGCTGCGCGGGGGTGCGCACCACGAGACCGTCCAGTTCGGGTTTGACGGTGATTTGGCAACAGAGTCGCGAGTTGGATTGCACGTCGAAAGCAAAATCCAGCATATCCTCTTCCATCTGCGATCGGGCGCCGGTTTTCTCGACCCAGGAGGGATCGACATAAACATGGCAGGTCGCGCAAGCGCAGGCGCCGCCGCATTCAGCGGCGATTTCCGGAATATCGTTGCGACGCGCCGTCTCCATCACGGTGGAACCGGTTTCCCCTTCCACGGTGCGGGCCTGACCATGCGAATCTATGAAGGTGATCTTGGCCTTTGTCGGCGCGCCGCCGCCCGGTTCCGCGCCATAACGGGTCATTTGATCATCCAGGCTGGTTTTGACCATGATCAGTATCTCTTCCTTACGTGGCTCGCGCCATCCGCCACACCCGAAGCGCCGGGAAAACGATCCAGCAACCCCAACCCACTGCGCCCAAATCGGCTGACTGAAGGGCTTATCCTGGCGCTGCGCCGATCAGTTACCACCGGGCCGAAAGCTGCGCTAGCCCCCTTCAGACGCTCCATTGGGGGCCGAGACGCGGCTGTCGATTGATTGGAGGACCTGCAAAGCCGAGACGGAGCCGTCAAATGCGCTTACGCGTCCAGACGACAAGCTGGGCCGTCGCCCGGTCAAGCGCCTCTTCTAACGCGTTGGCCGCCTGCGGGCCTTGCGTATGCGGAGCCGGCGCTTCTCCCAAAAACACCGCCGTCCCGCGCAATGCGCCGCTCTGGTCGCTCGAAAGGCGGGCCGAGATTTCGACCACAGCGACTCCGCGGGGCGCATCGATCTCGAACCGCCGCAATTCTGTGGTCAGATCATATCCGGCCACCGCGCCAGGAAAGGCGGCGTCCACACCGCCCCGGACCAAACAGGAGATAACCCGCGCCTGCACCAATCGGGGCGCCCGATCCGCCCATTGCGCATCCGCAAGATATGCAAGATTTCCGGCTTCCTGGCGAACAACGAGGCGATTGGAATTCAGAAGCTGGTCAGCCGTCGGCTCCGCGACCGAGAGGGCGCCGCGCCGGTTAAAGCGCGAGAGATGCGTCGTTTCGAGAGCCGACACGCCTTGAAGATCAAAAGTCTCCCGCGGCGTCGTCCCGCAGCCGCAGAGCGCCAGAAAGGAAGCTCCGGCGAGCGCCCACCCCCGCCACCTTTTTCCGCGCGAAAGAGTTTTCATTTCGACGGAGCTACAAATTCCTTGTATGAAAGTGGTTCTGGTTCTGCCCATAATCCCTCGGACGGGCGATCGCCGACACGAACGCCGGCAGCGATTCGCGCCTTTAGCCACAAACTTATCCTAAACCACTAGTCGCATAAAGACCGGGCTTACAGCGCGTCACAACTTCGCCAAAGAAAACGCATAGCCAACCTCTTTGTATCACCGCCTTGGGAAGGAAGCGTCGGAAGCTCCATGATTCAGCTTGAAAATGTCTTCAAATATTACCGATCTAACGGACACCTCAAGATTGTTTTGGATCATATAAGCCTCGATTTCATGGCCGGACGCAGCTACGGGATATTGGGGGTTAACGGGGCCGGCAAGTCCACGATGATGCGCCTTCTCGCCGGAAGCGAACTGCCTAACAGCGGTACGGTGCGCCGCTCCGCGCGGGTTTCCTGGCCGCTCGGCTTTTCCGGCGGACTGCATCCCAAACTGACAGGACGGGAAAACGTCGCCTTTGTCGCGCGCGTCTATGGACACGATGTGCAGCGCACGGTGAACTTCGTTGAAGATTTCGCCGAAATTGGCGCATATATCGACGTGCCTATCATGACCTACTCCTCAGGCATGCTGGCGCGGCTCGCATTCGGTCTCTCCATGTCCATTGACTTTGAATGCTACCTTATCGACGAAGTGATGGCTGTCGGCGACGCGCGCTTCGCTGCGCGCTGCAAGGAAGAATTCGATAAACGCAAGCAGCGTTCGGACATTATTATGATCTCGCACAGCATGCCGCATCTTCAGGAATATTGCGATCGGGGGATTGTTCTGGCGGGTGGCCGGCTGCACTTATTTCCGAATATGAACGACGCTATCGAACTGTACAAGAAACTAAACTCTTGACTGGCTCCGCGGCCGGGTCACCGGGAAGATTGCAATGAGCTTTTCCGAGCTGGACGCAAAAATTCCGGCCACAGTCGACGACCCGCGCGCGCTGCGGGAATCAATTTCTCGGGCGCTGCGACGCGCCGCGCGCAAGGCGCGGGCGCCGGCGGCGGTAGTTTCCGGCGGCGCCGGCTTTCAGGCGCGCAAAGGCGCCCGAGCCTTCCGTTTGGGGTTGATCGCTGGGTTCGTCGTTATGGTGCTCGTGCCCTTAGTAGTTGAGTCGATCTATTGGGGTTTGATAGCTTCCAAACAATATACCACTGAAGCTAAATTCGCTTTGCGCAGCGGTGAGAGTTCTCCCCTCGATGCGCTTGGAGGCATGTTAGGCGCGCCGGCCTCCCAACAAGCGCAGGATACTCAGATCATCGCCAACTTCATCAAAAGTCGGAGCATGGTCGAGGCGCTCAACAAGGCGCTTGATCTGCGTCGCATTTATACGCGCCCCGACGTGGATTACTTTTCACGGCTTACGCACGCGGACGCCATCGAGGATCTCGTCAAATATTTTCGTAAACGCATGGACCTTACGGTTGAGCCTACATCTGGAATTGTTCAACTCGATATCCGCGCCTTTACGCCCGAGGAATCTTTGGCATTGACCAAAAAGGCCATCGAACTCTCCGAAACTCTGGTCAATGAATTGTCAACGCGATCGCGCCGAGACGCATTTCAACTGGCGCAGTCCGAGCTGAGCCGTGCGGAAGAGCGGCTGAAGACAGCAACCGAACACATGCGCGAGGTGCGCGATACGCAGGGCGTCCTCGACGCTGGCGCAGCCGCAGAAGCAATCACAAAAATTATTAATGTTTTGCGACTGGAGCTTTCGCATGCTGAGGATAGCCTCGCAACGGAAGGAGCTGGAATAAATATTGACGCGCCGCAGGTGCGGATTCTGAATGCGCGCATAAATAGTCTCAAGGCCCAGATTGCCGACTATACGAATCAGATCGCGGGTGGAAAAAACTCCGGCGGCGACAGCATGGCTGAACGCCTGGGCGCTTTGTCCCGACAGCAGGTCGAATTGGAGCTGGCCCGGCAGCAATATGTTTTAGCTTCGGCGAGTTTTGAAAGCGCCCGTTTGAGCCTTGAGACTCAAAGCGCCTATCTCGTTTCGTTCCTTCACCCGACGCTGGCCGAGAAATCGACCTACCCACGCCGCGGTTGGGAGTGGTCGATAGTTATGTTTCCGGCGCTTTTTTTATGGATGGTGCTGTCCGCATTGGCCATCGTCGCGCGCGACTATATGGCGAAATGATACTGGAAGATCAGGCGGTGCTCAGCGGCATGACGACGCAGTGCGCTTTCAAGCTAGGTCTTTACTTGATGTAACTGGGCGCGACGTTTAATGACCTTGGGTGTCGCTGGACCGCTCCTCCAGGACGCACCGCGAATAATCGGGTCAACGTCACATGTCCAATCCCAAGCCGGGCGCGCTTCCGATCAATCCGTGTTTTTCCTCTGGCCCCTGCGCCAAGCGACCAGGCTGGTCGCTGGAAAATCTGCAGAATGCGACGCTAGGGCGCTCGCATCGGTCCAAAGCCGGAGCTGAGAAGCTTTCGCGCGCGATCGAACTATCGCGCGAAGTATTGCGGGTGCCCGCCGACTACAGAATCGGCATTGTGCCGGCGTCTGACACTGGCGCGGTGGAAATGGCGCTCTGGTCCCTGCTTGGGGCTCGCGGAGTGGATGTCGTCGCGTGGGACAGTTTTTCCAACGACTGGGCGACCGACGTCGTAAAGCAGTTAAAAATCCCCGGGGCTCGGAGCCTTTCTGCGCCCTTCGGCGCATTGCCTGATTTGAGCCAGATCGATTTCAACAATGACGTAGTTTTCGCCTGGAACGGCACTACTTCAGGCGTTCGCGCGCCAAACGCCGATTTTATTCCCGGCGATCGCAAGGGCCTGACGATCTGCGACGCGACCTCAGCCGCTTTCGCCCAAAGATTCGATTTCGCCAAGCTCGACGTCACCACTTATTCTTGGCAAAAAGTGCTGGGCGGAGAAGCTGCGCATGGAATGCTCATTCTTTCCCCTCGCGCCGTGGAACGGCTGGAGAGCTATACGCCACCCTGGCCGCTGCCAAAGATCTTTCGCCTCACGAAAGGCGGCAAGCTCAACGAAGGCATATTCAAAGGCGAGACCATCAACACGCCTTCACTATTATGCGTTGAGGACTATCTCGACGCGCTGAACTGGGCGAAGGCTATCGGCGGCCTTGACGAACTCGTCGCGCGCGCTGATCGAAACACCAAAGTTGTCGCCGACTGGGTTGAAAAAACGCCCTCAATTGACTTTCTCGCCAAAGATCCCGCGACGCGCTCCAATACGAGCGTGTGTCTGCAATTCGCAGACCCTGAAATCACGGCGTTACCGGCGGATCGGCGAACCGCGTTAGCGAAGTCGATTGTTTCGCTGATCGAAAAAGAAAAAGCGGGCTTCGATTTCGCCGCCTATCGCGACGCGCCGCCCGGTTTCCGCATTTGGTGCGGCGCGACAGTGGAAGCCTCCGACATCGCCGTCCTGACACAATGGATCGACTGGGCCTATGCGGAGACGACAGCTCTCCTATGACCTAAGCGCGTCGCCCCCTCAGATACGCGTTTCCAAAGATCATTTGCGCAAGGATTCAAAAAATGTCGGCACGCGTGCTCATCTCCGACCAACTGTCGCCCGCCGCGATACAAATTTTCAAAATGCGCGGCGTTGAAGTCGATTTTCAGCCGTCGCTGGGCAAGGACAAAGACAAGCTCGCCGCCGTCATAGGCGATTATGATGGGCTGGCGATTCGATCCGCGACTAAAGTGACCGCCGAAATTCTGTCGAAGGGCGCACGACTGAAGATCATCGGACGCGCTGGCATCGGCGTCGATAATGTTGATATTCCTGCGGCGACGGCGCGCGGCGTCATCGTGATGAACACTCCCTTCGGCAACTCGGTGACGACGGCCGAGCACGCCATTGCGCTGATGTTCGCGCTGGCGCGCGAAATTCCCGCCGCCGACGCGTCGACGCAAGCAGGCAAATGGGAGAAAAGCCGCTTCATGGGCGTTGAGATCACCGGCAAGACGCTTGGCGTGATCGGCTGCGGAAATATCGGCGCAAATGTCGCGATACGCGCGCTGGGTCTCAAGATGCGCGTCATCGCTTTCGATCCCTTCCTTTCCAGCGAACGCGCGAAAACCCTGGGCGTCGAGAAAGTGGAGCTGGACGAACTTCTGGCGCGCTCGGACTTCATCACCCTACATACGCCGTTGACCCCACAGACCCGAGACATTCTTTCCGCTGAAAGCCTCGCCAAGACTCAAAAGGGCGTTCGCATCATCAATTGCGCTCGCGGGGGACTCGTCGATGAAGCAGCGTTGCGCAAAGCTCTCGACAGCGGCCATGTCGCTGGCGCCGCCTTCGATGTGTTCGTAACGGAACCGGCTACGGTCAATCCGCTGTTCGGGCATCCCCACGTCGTGTGCACGCCGCATCTTGGCGCCTCGACCACGGAAGCTCAGGAGAAGGTGGCGCTGCAGGTTGCCGAGCAGATGTCCGACTATCTTACGCGCGGCGCCATATCCAATGCGGTGAACTTCCCCTCGATCACCGCGGAGGAAGCGCCACGCCTTCGTCCCTTTGTCGAACTTGCGGAAAAACTTGGTCTCTTTGTCGGCCAGATCGCCCGCACTGGCGTCGACAAGATTTCGATTGTCTATGAGGGTGCGGTCGCGGCTCAAAAAACCAAGGCGATCTCGGCGGCGGCGATCTGCGGCCTGCTACGGCCTATCTTGAATGACGTGAATCCTGTGTCGGCGCCCATCATCGCCAAAGAACGCGGAGTCGTCATTGAAGAGGTGACGCGGGAAGTAGAAAGCGATTATGAATCTCTTGTCACGCTGCGCGCCTCCACGACGCAAGGCGAGATCGCCGTCTCTGGAACCGTATTCCACGACGGCAAGCCGCGCATCGTTCGGGTCGGCGACATCGCGGTGGAAGCTGAATTCGCGCCTTCCATGATCTATGTGACCAATGAAGACCGGCCCGGCTTTATCGGACGCTTTGCGGGATTGCTGGGAGACGCCGACGTGAATATCGCCACCTTCGCGCTTGGACGCGACCAACCGGGCGGGGCAGCCGTGGCGCTTGTGGCGATCGATGGTCCGGCGCCTGACGTCACGCTCGCGACAATCCGCGAACTCTCGGGCGTTCAACGGGTGACCGGCATGGAATTTTAGGCTCGTCAGGTCGTCGCCGCTCCCCTCAATCGTCAGCGCGCAAAGCGTCGCACAATCAGTTCATATGCCAGCCATGGCTGACGATGATTGATTTGCCGGTCATCGCGTTTGTTTTAAAGGCGGCCAGCATCAAGGCCACTTCCGCGACATCGCTCACCATGGTGAATTGCTTGTCGACCGTCTCTCCCAGCATCACCTCTTTGACGACGCGTTCCTCGGTGATCCCCAGATCATGCGCCTGCTGCGGAATTTGCTTTTCGACCAGCGGCGTCATCACAAAACCGGGACAAATGATGTTGGCGCGCACGTTATGTTTCGCGCCTTCCTTGGCCATGGTTCTCGCAAGCCCCAGCAACCCGTGCTTCGCGGCGACATAGGCCGACTTCAGCGGCGAGGCCTCGTGGCTGTGCACAGAACCCATGTAAATCAGAGCTCCGGACTGTTGCGGATACATATATCTGAGACAGGCCTTGGTCGTCAGAAAGGCGCCGTCGAGATGAATCGCGAGCAGCTTTTTCCAATCGGCGAAAGGGAACTCTTCGATGGGATGGACAATCTGAATGCCGGCGTTCGAGACAAGGATGTCGATCGTGCCGAAAGTCTTTGCAGCGAGATCCACACCTGCATTGACCTGATCTTCGTTTGAAACGTCCATAGCGACCGCAAAGGCTACCGCGTCGCCTCCCAAATCCGCTGCCGCGGTTTTCGCCGCGTCCATGTTGAGATCGGCGACAACCACCCTGCCGCCGGCTTCGACAAAACGCTTGGCTATGCCTAGACCGATACCACTCGCGGCGCCCGTGACGAACGCGACTTTGCCGTTTAGTTCCATCGTGAAAATCCTTTATTCTGCGAGATAGTCGTGAACGACCTTGCCGAGCCCGAGCGTGAGATCGGCGATAATGTGAACCGCGGAGACAATTTCGCGCACCGGCAGGTCAGCCACGGGAGCGAGGGCGTGGGGATGCAGTTCCAGCGAGCCCGGTCCCGACCAGGCGCCCTTGATCACTAAATCCTCCAATCGGTAATCGACCAATTCCAGAATGCGAGGCGAGCCATCGACATGTGGAATTATTTTCAAAAGGTAATTGGGGGCTGACAAGGCCTTGGCGATTGCGGAGCAATCGAGCGACTCATATTTGAATCCCATTGCGCCGGTAGCCACGCGCACCGGGCCGTAATCGAGCGTTCCGACCAGCGTATCGGTGTTCACGACGAGCGAGGGTTGCGCGTATTTCTTGGGAAATCCCCACAATTCGCGGCCGCCGAAAATGGGCGGCCCGTCGTTGAGATACATAGCATGTGTATAACTGCCCGCCGCGCCGTTGTAGCGCACCGGAATGACCTGTCCGGATTCTGTATAATCGCCAAAGCCCGTGGAATTCGGCATGCGGATGAATTCATATTTCACCAGCGGCTCATCGAAAGTGAGCGGCTCCGGCACTACTCTTTCGAGCGCGTCGCGATCGGTGCGATAGGTCACAACGAAGAACTCGCGATCATAGAAACGATACGGACCGCGCGGGAATGCCGGGCTGGTCAAAGGCATGGCGAAAGCGCGCCTGCGAACTTCCTCGATCTTCATGTTGATGGCCTCCTGAAATTATTTTGTCGGTACTTCGTCACGAGCAAGATCGAACACTCTTACCCCGCCATGGGGGAGGGTGCGATGAATCCAGGCCGGATGGTTTAACGTAGTTTCTACGTCTTTTCGGCCGTCCGCCCAGTTGCTCTCCATAGTGAAACGGGAAAACTCATAGTCCCTTGATGCGCATTCATACACGGCCCGTCGGTGAATCAGATGCACGATCGTGGTCGTCGCCTCCGAACCTTTTTCCTCAAGGGCGCGCCAGTCCGGGTCTGCGCGAAGCTCGGGAGGCAATTTGGAGCTCAGCTTTTTGATGGCGTATCTCAGATTTTGGCGATGCCGCATCATGTCGGTGTTCAGTCGCGTTCGGCTCGAATAGCGTATGTCCTTCTCACGCTGGGCGACCTCCAGCAGTGTTTTGGGCAATTCGCCGCGCGCGCTGAAGAGATCGACCTGAAAGACGCAGTAATCCTCATTGGTCGCTTCCAGGTCGAGCACATATTGCAACGGCGAATTTGAAACGATGCCGCCATCCCAGTAAAACTCGCCTTCAATCTCGATGGGGGGAAATCCCGGGGGAAGCGCGCCGCTGGCCATGACATGCTCAGGGGCGATCCTATGGTATTTGGTGTCGAAATACTGGAAATTGCCGGTGCGCGCATTCACGGCGCCGATGCTGTAGCGAATGTCGCCAGTGTTAAGCAGATCGAAATCGACAAGCGACAACAGCGTCTCCCGCAGCGCGCCTGTATCATAGACGCCCAGCTCGGAAGGCCGGTATGGCCATCCGGGAAACTGGGGCGGCGATCGCGGCGAAAAAAACCCCGGCACGCCGAAGGCCGCTGTCATCGCGGCGCTGGCTTCATTGAAAAGCCTGCGGCTGCCTTCGTCGTTTGAGATGGGTTCGGCCAGAAGATTGCTTGAGTTCTGGCGCCAGAACTGCTCGAGGCGCGCGACGCGGCGCTCGGGCGGATTGCCGCAAATGATCGCGCCATTGATCGCGCCAATTGAAATGCCTGCGACCCAGTCGAATTTGAAAGCGCTTTGCTGCAGGGCGTCATAGGCCCCCGCCTGATAAGATCCAAGCGCCCCGCCCCCTTGAAGAACGAGCGCCATCTTCTCTTTCCGCGATCCTTGCATGGAGCCTCGAGAGGGTTGGCTTTTCGCTTTGCCGGTTTCCCTCACCATAAACAATCCAGGCGCGAGGTGAACGACATTTTCTCGTTATCTGGGGTTGTGGAGAGCCAACACCCAAAGTTGCGGCTGCGAGAATTCGTCAAATAATTGAATTTGCTATGAATAATTGAAAACGGCGCCGAAAGCGGCTTTAGCGCAGGCTGTTCAATTGTGGCTTTTGAGGCACACGCCAGCTAATTGAGTCTATCTAATATACATAGTCTATAAAATCAGTTGACAATCGCCGCGGCTTTTCGTTTTCTACGCTTCGAGCAACAGCAGCTCAGGCTGCTTACTTAAAGGCGCCGCGCCGCTAAGTTATTAAAATCGATTCGGCGCCAGTCACGAATTGAAGGGGTGGGCTGTGAAGCTGTCGGGCAAAGGCAAGAAGCTAACTATTGCAACGATGGGATTGTGCGCCGCTTTGCCGATTCCGACGGCTAATGCCGATGACACCGCGGCGGAACTTCGCGCGCTGAAGGCGCGACTGGACGCCACGATCAATGAAGTGCAGTCGCTTAAGTCGCGGTTGCGGCGCTACGAAGGGCGGACAGCAGAACAGGATCGCAAGATCAAGGAAGTCCGCACCGAAAGGCGCCGGAGCGGCGGCGCCCCAGTGGAAACGGTCAAGGGGCCGCCCGCTCTCGTCAATCCGCCGCTTCCCTTCTTTGTCGATCTCAGCCACGGCCTCACCGTCGAATTGCTGGATCACGCCGACAGCTTCCATCTGGGCGGCCGCATTTATGTGGACGGCGGCGCATCGAGCCAGCCTGAAAAGGGCCTGGCCAGCACGGCAAATCTTACCCAGGCGCGTCTCCAGGTCGAAGGCCGCCTGCGCAGCATTTGGGAATATAAATTCCAATATGATTTCGTCGGCGGCAGCAATGCGACGAACGTCGGCGCGGTCGGCGGCATTCGCGATGCCTATGTTGCGCTGAAATATCCGGGACTGACGCCGCCCGGCCTGTCCAATCCTGTCGAAATCCAGGTCGGCAATTTCTATCTGCCGCATGGCCTGGAACGCACGGAATCCAAGAACTACATCGACTTCGTCGAGCGCTCGCTCATGTCGGACACGTTTGGCGCGCAACGCCATATCGGCATCGCGCTGCTTGAGCATGGGCCCAACTGGACGTTCAAGGGCGCTCTCTCCAGCACCAGTGTTGAAGACGCGGCGCTCAAACCTACGGCGGATTACCCTGTGCCCCTCGGCGTGACTTCGAAAGCCGGCTGGGTTGCGACTGGCGGCAGTCAGTATTTCGACGCGACCGCTCGCGCCACATACGCGCCAATCTGGAGCGAAGATCGGCTGTTGCACCTCGGCGTATCTGGGCGCTATCACCGCCCGAACGACTCCACCGCCGGCAATGACGATCGCGTGCTGACGCCGGGCGCCAACACTTACGCGGAAAGCAATGTCCTTAAGGAAAATCTGCTCGGCACGCCCGATCTCTCCTGCGGCGCCTATGGCATTGCAGGAAACCCGGCGGTCGCCGGTCACTGCGTGAAAAATATGCTTGGTTATGGCCTGGAAGGCGTGGCCGTTTATGGGCCGGCGTCGCTTCAGGCGGAATATATGGATGCGCAATACAATCGCAACAACAGCGCAATTTTGGCCGCGAACATCGCCGGAGGCTTGTCGCCCGGAGGCGCTTCGCTGAACTACAATGGTTATTACGTTTCCGGGATGTATTTCCTGACCGGAGAATCGAAAGCCGCCGCCTATCAAGTCGACAACAACTCCAACGGCGGCAGCTTCCGCCAGATCCAGATCAAACATCCGCTGAGTTCAGGCGGTTGGGGAGCCTGGGCGCTGACCGCTCGCTTCGGCGAAGTCAATCTGAACAGCGGCCCCTATGAGGGAACGGCCTACGCAAATCTAATCGCCCTTGCTCCGAAAACGTCACAGAAAGTTGCGGTGTTCAACTCTAGCGTCCTCGGCGGCCGTGAAGAAGACATCACAGTCGGCCTCAACTGGTACGCAGAACCTGGCGTCCGGGTGATGGCGAACTGGACGAGAGTGATGGCGCTGTCCGCTCCCTATAGCGCGCCCTATCTGAACGGCGCGCATCCGAATACGTTCCTGGTTCGCACGCAGATCGATTGGTGAGCCTCGGTTCCGCAGAAAACTGGCGCGCGCTGTCGGCGGATTGGCCCAGATGCGGGACGCCGCTCCGGCCGAAATTTAGAGGAAATCTCGCGATGAAATTCGGATACGCTGTTTTGACGGCAAGCTTCATTCTGATGGCGGCTCCCGTCGCCGCTCAGTTCGCCTTGCCTCATCCTCCACCTCCATCGCAAACCGGAATTCATTGCGAGGATTTCCGGCAGAAATCCAATGGATCCTGGACGCCGATAAGGAAAGTGACGCTCGTCGGGCCGCAAGGGCCTTTCGCGGTAGAGCCGGAAGAATCCTTTGGTATCGAAACCGGAGGCAATCTGTTCAATCTGAAGATCGCACAAATCTTGAACGACCAATGCAGATGAAGACTCTCCGGCGACATCAATCAACGGCTCTGCTTTCGGCGGCGTTACGACGCGGGGAGTATTGTTTTTCCGGATTACATTTGCGCACCCGCAAGCGGTAGACGCCAGTCCTGCATAAGATGGCTCGCTTAAGTCTGGCTGGACTACTAGGCCGGAGCTTAAAGGGACGCTCATGCGATCGAAGGGACGCGCCACCGCGCGCCGAAATCCTCAGAACTCGTCAATTTCGAGCATCCAGCCATTTTCTGAAGTGCTTGCCGATCTTCGCCGGGGCGAACTCGTTCGGGCGCTCGAACGCGTGGAAGCCGATCGAGAATTCATCGATTCCAGCGAGCAGGCAAGCTACGTCGCCGGACTTGCCCGCGCTGCTCATGGCGATCCCGCCGAAGCGTGCCGTCACTTTGAACAGGCGCTGGCTCTCAATCCGCATCACGCACGCGCTCTGGAAGGCCTCGCGATAGCGCTTCAAAATCTGGGACGGATAAAGGAAGCCGTCGCCGCCAGCGAAGCTCTTGTGCGTCTCGAACCGCAAAACCTCGCCGCCTGGAACCTGTTGGGCTCGTCGAATTTTCGGGAAGGCGCCTTCGATGCGGCGCTCCAGGCGTATGTCACGGCTTTAAGGTTTGATCTCGACGACACTACGGCTCTCGCTGGGAAGGCTTTGTGTCTTCACAACTTGGGTCGCGCGAGCGCAGCCGTCGCCACCTATGATCGCGCGCTGTCGCGTACGCCGCATGACAAGACGCTTTGGCATAATCGCGCCGTCTCCCTCACCGCACTGAACAATCACCAACAGGCGCTTAAATCGTTCCTCGAGGCGCTTGTGCTCGATCCGCGCTACCTGTCCGCGATTGAGGGCGCAATATTCACGCTTATCGAACTCAACCGATTTGACGAAGCGAGAGCGCTTTGCGACGTAGCATTGGACATCGAGCCTGGTTCCGCGTCCGTAAAATTCATGAAAGCAAACGCGCTGCATGGACTGTCGCGCTTTTCAGAAGCTCTGCGCCTCTACGAGGAAGCGCTGTTGCAACGCCCGAACGACGCCAGGATCGCCGTCAATCGCGGGATGACGCTGCTTCAACTAGGCGCCTTCAAGGAGGCGCTCGCCACGGCGTCAGACGTGCTGCAATTCGCGCTGGAATTCATCCCGGCGTGGCGCTGCAGAGGCAGCGCGCAGTTGCGACTATCGCAATATGAGCCTGCGCTGATTTCATTCGATACCGCCCTGCATCTCTCGGCTGGAGACCCAGACCTTTGGTGCGGACGGGCTATCTCGCTCAAGGAGCTTGCGCGTTTCGACGACGCGCTAGATAGCTTCAACCGCGCTTTAGCGCTGGACTGCGCGCATGTCGAAGCCAAAGCGAATTTGGGCGCGTTGCTGCTCCTGCTTGGCCGCTTCGATGAAGGACTGCCTTTATTCGAATACAGGTGGATCAACGGCCAAACAGCGAAAGCGGAAACAGCCTCGCCCTGGCCGGAATGGAAAGGAGAGGCGCTTCTCGGCAGGCGCTTGCTGGTGATGGACGAAGCAGGTCTTGG
Source organism: uncultured Alphaproteobacteria bacterium (assembly GCA_963724845.1). Taxonomy (GTDB): domain Bacteria; phylum Pseudomonadota; class Alphaproteobacteria; order Rhizobiales; family Beijerinckiaceae; genus Methylocystis. The sequence continues at coordinate 256,219 of CAVRWF010000012.1, read as the reverse complement.
CGACGTAATCCAATATTGCCGCTATCTGCCGATGCTCGCGCAAGCCGGCGCGCAGATCGATTTCACTTGTCGGCCATCCATGCGAGCGCTTATGGCCGGCGTTGCTCAGAACATCGTGCTTCTCGATAAAATCCAACCCGGCGCAATCTACGACTATTGCGTCGCTCTCTGCAGTATTCCGCTCGCCTTCGGGACGCGATTGGAGGCGATCCCGGCGCGAACTCTTACCTGCAAGCGGAGCCCGACCGCACCGCCGTCTGGAAAGCGCGGATTGGCGAACATGGGTTCAAAATCGGCGTGGCCTGGCGCGGCAGCTCACACGCTCATTCCGATAACTCCCGCGCTGCGCCGCTCGCGGCGCTTGCGCCAATCGCGGCGCTGGCCGGGGTTCGAATGATCAGTCTGCAAAAGAACGCTGGCGTCGAGGAAATAGAGTTATCCCCGAACGGTCCCCTGCTTGAAACCTTAAGCGGGGACTTCGACGCAGGTGGCGACGCCTTTCTCGATACTGCGGCGGTGATCGCCAATCTTGATCTGATCATTTCCATCGACACATCTATAGCGCATCTTGCGGGCGCCCTTGGCAAACCGGTATGGATCGCGCTCAAGCATGTGCCGGAATGGCGCTGGCTGCTGGAACGCGATGACAGCCCCTGGTATCCCACCGCGCGTCTCTTTCGCCAGAAGCGGAGTGGAGACTGGGACGAGCTGTTCGCTTCCATGGCGAGCGAACTGCAATGGCTCATGCAAGAGACCGCCGCCGCTTCGGATCCAATCCTTCTTCCAGGCTCCGTCGGAGAGCTGATCGACAGGCTGACAATTCTCGAAATCAAGTCCGAAAAATCGCGGATGAAACAAAGCGAGCCAATGTGTCGAGGGAGCTAAGGCTCATGCAGGAGGCGAAGACCTCGCGAGCATTACATGGAGCGGAGCTCGAAATTCTCGAAAACCAGTTGAGACGAGTGAATTCAGCGCTTTGGGATATCGAGGATTCGATCCGGCGTCACGAGACAAAAAGTGATTTCGGCGACGAGTTTATCCGCCTGGCGCGCAGTGTTTACAAAGAGAATGATCGCCGCGCCAACCTCAAGCGGCGGATCAACATGCTGTTTGGATCTCAACTCATCGAAGAAAAATCTTATGGCGAAGACGGCCAGGGCTGAAGGCGCGAGGTGACGACCGGGAGGTAAAACCTCCAAATCATGCCGCCTGCGCCAGAGCCGCCTCGAGAGCCTCCATGTCAATCATGGGCGCCAGCACGTCAGGTTCTGGATCTCGTGCTGATAGAAGGGGAGCCGCAGCCCGAGCCTGCTCCAGGGCGGCCTCCATTTCGAAGCGTCTAAGCAGCGCCATCAGCCGGCCGAGTTCGCCGCCGTTCAATTCCTCGCATGCGGTGAGCACGCGCTCGATCATCACGAGCGACAATTGTGCTTCGCCGCTTTCACGCAAGCCGCCAAACTCTCTTTGCGCCTCGAGCGCCGCCCTGAAGGCGGGCAGAAATTTAACGGGCAGACCCGCCTTGGCGTAAAGCGCGGCAAACCCGGCGCCCCGGAAGTCCCGCAATTGCCCGGCCACGCGATCCTCGCGCAATCCAGATAGTTCGACCAGCGCCGCTTCAAACAGGTCACGATTTCCCGAGAGCAGAGCGCGAAGCGCCAGGCTTGGAGTCAGCTGGCCGGACTCGCGCAGATATGCCGCCAGTTCGCGCACGCCTGCACGCCCATCGCGCACGGCCGTTTCAGTGACGATTATCACATTGGCCTTGTCGCGCGCTTCCCGCGATAAACGTTCGGCGCGCTCCGGCGAAAGCCAGGCGCAATCGACCACAAAGGCGGTCAGGCTCGCGGTCGCTGCGGCGACCAGTTCGCTTCGAATCGGGGCGGGCAGATAGGGACGCGCCAGTAGCGCTTCGCGCATTTCGCCATCGTCGCCAAATCGCTCCACCATACGCCTCATGGAGAATTCGGCGAGTTCCGCGCCGGGGTTCACCGCCAGTGAGATCGCGGCCTCTCTTGCGCCAACCTCGGCGAGAGCCGCGCTGACCGTGAGCGGCACCCGCGCCCTCAACGCTATGGCGCTTTGGGCGAAGGCGTCGCCAATAGCGGCGCAATCGATAAGTTCCGCCTCCGTCAACAAAGGCGAGCGCGACAAGATCGGCGCCGCTATGTCGGATTGATCGTTGGCCAGCGCCGAAATGAGCGAATGCGGGGCATCGGCCGCGCTGGCGAAACTATCGGCGAGCGCCCGTCGCACCAAAGGCGATGGATCGTCAAGCAACGACATCAGCGCAATTTCGGCGTCGCGGCGGGTCCGCTCATCCATCTCCGAATATAAATAGGCCCGTGCAAGCGCTCCCACAGCTTCTGCGCGTTGCGCCGCCGATGCCGTTTGCGCCCATTGCAGGAAGTTACGCACGATCATGGGCGATCTGGTCCTCTCGAAGCCGTCGACGGAAAATCCGGTTCACTGCGACAGCATCGTCATTTATGGTAAATTCCACCTTAATAGCGGCGCGGCGCCGTTAATTTGCTCAAGCGACGGCGATACAGGTGCGTTCCTGCTTCATCCTTCCCGACGAGCCTTCTCAAAAAATGGATTCGTTGCTTGTTTGCGGCGCCGACGCCCTGGTGATCGATCTGCGCCAAGCGGAATCGCCCGCCTGGAGCAGCGCCCTCCCCCTCATGCGGCTCGCCCGGAACGCAGAGCATCCGGCCATCTATGTCTGGTTGGGGCCGGTCGGAGGGACGGAAATCGATTGTGCGCTTGCGAGGTTGAAACTCGCCCCGCCTGATGGAATTTTGCTCGATGGGACGAACAGCGGCTCCTGCGTCCAGCATATGGGCGCCAAACTGGCAGTATTGGAAGCAGAAGCCGGATTACCCGACTACGCCCTTCCAATTGTAGCGATTGCAAATTGGGCGGGCCCGCTCCTTACGCTGAGCAGCTATAAGCATTGTTCGCCCAGACTAAGGGCCCTCGTATTCGACGGCAAATCGTTGAGGCGATCCATGGGCGTCGATTCGCCCGGCGATGACTCCCGGGGGCTGATGTCGGTGGCGCGCAGCCTGCTCACCCTTGGCGCAGCGGCGGCGGCGGTACCTGCGCTCGATATATCGGCAGGCGGTTCCCGTGACCTTTCCGGGCTGCGGACGCAATGTTTTGAGGCCCGGAGCGAAGGCTTCAAGGGCAGACTGACCCGAAGGCTCGCAGACGTAGCGACGATAAACGAAGTCTTTGGAACCTGAGCATGACAAGGTAAGGGCGTCGACAAAGCGCCCCATTCTGCGGCATATCTTGCCCCATGACGCCATTTATGAAATTCGTTCTGATAGCGGTCGCCTTTCTGTGGGCCGCGCCTGCTCTCGCGGAAAATGCGCAAAAAAGCGCACATGCGCCAAGGGCTGCATCGCCGCCGCCAACCGAGACGTCGGCGAGCGGGGGCGTGCGCCTCTCCGCCGCCTTATCTTCCAACGACCAGCAAGGCGTGAAATCGGGCATTGTCTGGCGCATTTTTGACGAGCGCGTGGAAGCTGACGGCAAGCATAAGCTGATCGCTGAATCTCATGACGCCACCCCAACCATCAGCCTTCCCGACGGGTCCTATGTCGTTCACGCCGCGTTTGGGCTCGCAGGCGCTACCAGGCGGATCACGGTTGAAAGAAATATGCTTTCGGAACGAGTAGTGCTGAACGCGGGCGGGCTGAAACTTATCGACGTTCTGGGCGACGCGCATATTCCGCCGCAGCGTCTCTCAATATCCATCTATGTGCCAGAGCGTGGGAACTCAGAAGCGAAGCTCGTGCTGGAAAACGCGCGCGGAGGAGAGCCCATCTGTCTGCCCGAGGGTTCATACCACATCGTGTCGACCCTGTTGGACACAAGCCAAGGAGCTCAAGGGGGCAGCAACGCCACCAACTCCATCGTGACCGCAGATCTTCGTGTTGCGGCAGGCAAGCTGATCGAAGCCACGCTGCGGCATCACGCCGCCACCATAACGCTGAAACTGGTGAACGCGCCCGGTGGCGAAGCGCTGGCCAATACTTCTTTTTCGGTGCTGACGCCGGGCGGCGACGTCATTCGCGAACTGATAGGCGCCTTTCCAGCTCTGGTGCTAGCCGAAGGCGAGTATGTAGCGATCGCGCGCCACGACGGAAAAACCTATCAGAACACTTTCAAGGTGCAGTCCACCAAAAATTCCGATGTAGAGATACTGGGCAAGGAAGATATTTCGACTCAGGCGCCGGCCACCCCTCCACCTAACGTCGCGCCGTGAGCCTTCCTCCGGGTCAGGGGCTAAAGGCGACCCCGCCCTCCAGCACTGACGACCCGCCGGCCATCACGGCCCGAGCGAGTCCCGGCGCGGCCACAACGAGGTTGTCGGCGAAAAATCGGGCGACTGCGACACGCTTTGCTTCGCCGCATGCCGCGCCTTTGATCAGCAAGGTCGCGCCTCGGGTCAGACCGAAAAGACGCAAATAGGGCGTCGCCCCGGCTAGAGCCTGCTGCGGTTCGCTCTTAAGCAAAAACGCGCTCGCGGCGGCGAAGGCCTCCACCGCCTCCCTGACGGTGGTGAGGTCGGCAACGCCCGCTGAATTTTCCGCAATATGACGCATGTCCGCGAGTTCACGCTGGAGCGCAGCACCGTTTGAAAGCCTCAATTTACGCGCAACGAGGTCAATCGCCTGTATCCCGTTGGTTCCCTCGTAAATCGGAGTGATGCGCGCGTCGCGCAACAACTGCGCCGCGCCAGTTTCTTCTATAAAGCCCATGCCGCCGAAGATTTGCACCCCCAGAGACGCCACTTCATTGCTCACGTCGGTTGAGAAGGCTTTTGCGACGGGCGTCAATAAATCAGCGCGCTCATGCGCCTCCAGTGCGCGAAGCGAGTCGCGCTCACGGCGGGCGCGGTCAATCGACGCCGCCGTCTCTAAGCAAATCGCGCGCGCGGCCTGAGTCAGAGCGGACATGGTCAGAGCCATGCGCGCGACATCCGGGTGATCGAGGATCGGCGCTGGAGCAACTGAGCCAATTTCTGCGCTCGCGTGGCGACTGCGCCCTTGTCGCCGTTCACGCGCATAAGCAAGCGCCAGCTGGGTGGCCCGGTCGGCTAATGCGACGCCCTGCAGTCCGACCGCCAGACGAGCGTTGTTCATCATGGTGAACATGCAGGCGAGGCCCTTGTTCTCCTCGCCGATGAGATAGGCCGTGGCGCCGCCGGCGTCGCCGTAAATCATCGTGCAGGTTGGCGATCCGTGAATCCCGAGCTTATGCTCGATGCCGCCGCAACGCAGATCGTTATGGCGTGTGAACGCCCCCTGATCATCAACAAGAAATTTGGGCGCTAGAAACAGCGAGATTCCCCGTGTCCCCGGCGGGGCGTCCGGCAATCGCGCCAGCACCAGATGCACGATATTTTCAGCAAGATCATGCTCGCCATAGGTTATGAAAATTTTCTGTCCGAACAGCCGGTAATTCCCGCCTTCTGCTCGTTCGGCCCTGGTGCGCAGCAGGGACAGGTCCGAACCGGCCTGCGGTTCGGTGAGATTCATCGTGGCGGTCCACTCGCCGGATATCAGCTTTCGCAAATAGGTTTCTTTGAGAGCTTCGCAGGCGTGGGCCTCGATCGTCTCGATGGCGCCATGTCCGAGCAAAGGGCAAAGGGCGAAAGCCATGTTCGCGCCGTTCCAGATTTCAGTACAGGCCGCGTTGAGGAGCGCCGGCAGACCAAGGCCCCCATGCTCGGGGGCGGCAGCCAGAGCGTTCCAGCCTCCCGCTTCCCATTGGCCATAGGCCTCCCTCCAGCCCGGCGCGGTCGTCACGGCTCCCCTCGAAAAACGCGCGCCCACACGGTCGCCAACCTTGTCGAGAGGATGTAATTGCTGCTCTGCGAATTTTGCGGCTTCGCCGAGCGTAGCTTCCGCAACGCCGTTTGCTATGTCGGCGTAGAGTCCGTCCTCTTCGAGTTCTCCAGGTCTAGTTGCGAACCGAAGCGCAAAGATTATGTCGTCAAGCGGAGCACGATAGGACATCTGAATTCCCGGAAAGAATCGCTGCATGAGATTTAGCGCGTTCGCGCGCGCGCGGCAGCCTTTTGCTTCGAAATCGCCTAAACTCGTCTTTGGCCCCAACGTCGCAGGAGCCGCCTTTAAGGAAATCATCAGGAGGAGCGCGATGCCCGAACCGCTCTCGCCACCTTGCGCCGGGCTCGGGGAGTTGCGCGCCCTGGGGCTCGTTTTACGCGGCGCCCGGACTGCGGCGAGCCGGGTCTCGCAAATTACAACAGCGAAAAGTGGATAGAAAAATATAGTTCGGAAAATATTGCAGCTCCAAGCTTTTCTAAGGAATGAGCGCGTTTCGAACAAGTCGCCCCGATGGCTTCTGCTTGACAAGCCAGTTGAAAAAGAATCCCATAAATCGGTGCGGATTTTGCGCCCGCTGTCCACGATGGCAGCCAATATTCACATAAGAAGAAAAACAACCACGACGTTAGTAAAGAGGAACCTCAACGATGAAAATACGCACCTTTGTGACGGCCTTCGCGATTCTGGCTGGCGTTGCCGGCCCGAGCTTGGCCTTTGACCACAGTGCTCCGGTGAGCAGCCCTCTGGTGCACAAAGTGAGCTGCGATCCCAATGGCGAAGGGAAGCAGGCCATGTGCATGCAGAAATGCGATGACGCCTATATCAAGGCCAGCCAAGCCTATCAGGAGGGCGTTAAGGATCCGATCGGCAAAGCCAAGGAAGATAAAAAGGCTTGCGACGCCGCTTGCGGCTGCTGATTTTGCTCGACCCTCGCGACGCCTGTCGCGAAGGAGCCTGAACCTTCGCCAAGCAGGGGCCGCTTCCGAGCGGCCCCTTGAATTTGGGGGATCTGTGCGCCCAGACCCGTCTTTCGCTAGGCGGCCTTGGCCTTCGCCATCATCTCGACGAAGCGCGTGAACAGATAATGGCTGTCCTGCGGACCGGGCGAGGCCTCCGGATGGTGCTGCACAGAGAAGGCGGGACGGTCTGTCAAGGCTATGCCGCAATTGGAGCCGTCGAACAGCGACCGGTGCGTCTCCGTGGCGTTGGCCGGAAGGCTGTCGCGATCGACCGCGAAACCATGGTTCATTGACACAATCTCGACTTTCCCGGTGGTGAAGTCCTTGACCGGATGGTTGGCGCCGTGGTGCCCCTGCGGCATTTTCCGCGTGCGAGCGCCGACCGCCAGCGCCATCATCTGGTGCCCAAGGCAAATGCCGAACACGGGAACCTTGCGCTCCAGCAGGGCACGGATCACAGGAACGGCATATTTGGCCGTTTCGGCGGGATCCCCCGGACCGTTGGACAGGAATACGCCGTCAGGATGGAGCGCCATGATCTCAGCCGCCGGCGTCGTCGCTGGAGCAACCACAACCTCACAGCCCGCGTCCGCCAAAAGCCGGAGAATGTTCCGCTTGACGCCATAATCAATGGCTACGACGCGAAATCTGCCGGCCCCCTGACGCTCTCCATAGCCTTCGCCCAGACGCCAGCTCGTCTGGCGCCAATCGAAATTCTGCTTCGCGCCCACCGTGGGCACCAGGTCCATTCCGTCGATGCCGGGCCAGGCGCTCGCCTTGGCGCGCAAAGCGTCGAGGTCGAAGCATCCGTCGGGCGAATGGGCAATCACGGCGTTGGGCATGCCCTTCTCCCGGATCAGCGCGGTCAACGCGCGCGTGTCAAGGCCATAAAGCCCAATGACGCCTCGCCCTGCCAGCCAAGCGGCGAGATGTTTTTGCGCGCGATGATTGGAAGGATCCGTTACAGGCGCCGCGAAGATAGCGCCAAGCGCGCCGGCGCTACTGGCGAGATCAACGGTTTCAATATCCTCGTCGTTCGCGCCGACATTGCCGATATGGGGAAAAGTGAAAGTGACGATTTGCCCGGCATAGGAGGGGTCGGTGAGGATTTCCTCATATCCCGTCATGGCGGTGTTGAAGCAGACTTCGCCGACAGCCTCGCCCGTTGCGCCAACGCCGAAGCCCTTGATGACCTCTCCTGACGCTAAAACCAGCACGCCAGTATGCAGGGGCGCCGCCCAACCCGTCGCTTTGTCTTGATCCACGCTCATGTCCGCTCTATGCCCGTCCTGTCGGCCCCGCAAGAGGCGCGGTTCACGGTCTAATATATTTGTCCTCGAAGTGGAAACGGAATGCGCGAGAAGATCACAGCCGACCTCAAGGCGGCGATGAAGAGCGGCGACCGTCAGAAGGTCGATGCGCTGCGGCTCATAAACGCCGCCCTCAAGGATAAGGACATAGAGGCGCGCGGCGCAGGCAAAACTGTTTCGGAGGACGATATCCTCGCGCTGCTGCAAAAGATGATCAAGAGCCGACGGGAGTCGCTGGACATTTACGAGAAGAACAGCCGTCCTGACCTCGCCGACAAGGAGCGTGGCGAGATCGCCGTGATTTCCAGCTATCTGCCGCAGCAACTCGGCGAGGCCGAAGTCGCAGAGGCCATCAAGGCTGCGATCGCGGAGCTGGGCGCGACTTCGATCAAGGACATGGGCAAGGTCGTCGCAGCACTGAAGGCGAAATATACCGGCCGCATGGATTTTGCGAAGGCGAGCGCCGCGGTGAAGGCGGCCCTGTCGGGCTGATCCCAGAAAACGGCGGCGCGCTAAGCGCCGCCAGCGCCGAAAGGCTTATTGGGTGGTACCGCCACCCCGGCTTGAACGGGGGACCTCTAGATCCACAATCTAGCGCTCTAACCAACTGAGCTATGGCGGCCCGAAGCGGCGTTTTGTCGCGCCTGTTCGGCGTAAAGCCGAAAAATGGTGGGCGCACAAGGGCTCGAACCTTGGACCCGCTGATTAAGAGTCAGCTGCTCTACCAACTGAGCTATGCGCCCGTCCGATGTCCGAAGCGGTTTGAGACGCCTCGCTGTCAGAACGAGCGGGGGGATAACAAATGGCAGACGTCATGTCCAGCGCTCTTTATGAACGGATTCCGCAATGGCAGCGACTGCCTTAATTTTTTCAACGCCTCGGGAGTCTTTCGCGCCCGACGCGTGAATGTGCAGCATAAAAGAGGCGATTGAATGCACTAGCGTTGGGCGCCGCTTGGGCTTTTCGCAAAATGCCTATTCGTTACGCGGGCAAAATCCACACGCCAAAGTTCTTCCAAAGCGGGGAAATTCCGACTTCCCACCGGGCCAAAAGCGGGTTAGCTGTTTGGTCTGACTAAAGAGCATTGGGAAGAAATATGTCGCGCAAGAAAATCGCTCTGATAGGAGCAGGTCAAATCGGCGGCACGCTGGCGCATCTGGCGAGCATCAAAGAGCTTGGCGACGTTGTTCTTTTCGATATCGTCGCAGGCGTGCCGAGCGGCAAGGCGCTTGATCTTGCGCAGGCGGGCCCCGTCAGCGGTTCGGACTCAAAAATTACAGGCGGCGACGACTACGCCGTGATCGAGGGCGCCGATGTGGTCATCGTCACCGCTGGCGTGCCGCGCCAGCCGGGCATGAGCCGTGACGATCTGCTTTCGGTCAACCTCGGCGTGATCTCCAAGGTTGGCGCCGGCATCAAGAAATACGCCCCAAACGCTTTCGTCATCTGCATCACCAACCCGCTCGACGTCATCGTCTGGGCTCTACAAAAATGCTCCGGCCTTCCCGTCAACAAGGTTGTGGGCATGGCTGGCGTCCTCAATTCCTCGCGTTTTCGCTACTTCCTTGCCGAAGAGCTGAATGTTTCCGTCGAGAGCGTTTCCGCATTCGTTCTAGGCGGGCATGGCGACGACATGGTTCCCTCCATCCGCTACTCCTCGGTCGCCGGCGTGCCCCTGCCCGACCTTATCGCGATGGGCTGGACGACGCAGGATCGCATTGATGCGATCGTCGACCGCACGCGAAAAGGAGGTGGCGAGATCGTCGGTCTGCTCAAGACCGGCTCCGCTTTTTACGCGCCGGCGACTTCGGCGATCGCCATGGCGGAAAGCTATCTTAAGGACAAACGTCGGGTTCTTCCCTGCGCCGCTTACCTCAGCGGCCAATACGGCGTCGACGGTCTCTACGTTGGCGTGCCTGTGGTGATCGGCGCCGGCGGAGTCGAGAAAGTCCTCGAGATCAAACTCGACGCCAGTGAAAAGCAGATGTTTGAAAAATCCGTGGCGTCGGTTCGATCTCTGATCGCCGCCGCCGGGAAGCTCAACCCGGATTTCGCCTGAAATCCCAATTAAGCAAAAGCCAACTACGGCCCGGCGTTGACGGCGGGCTCCTGCGGAGAGGGCCCGAGAGGGTTTAATGCCACATGAATATCCATGAATATCAAGCCAAGGCCATTCTGCGCGAATTCGGCGCTCCCGTTGCGAGCGGCGCCCGGTTTTAAAGGTGGAACAAGCCGCGAGCGCCGCTAAAACGCTTCCGGGGCCAGTCTATGTGGTGAAGGCGCAAATACATGCCGGCGGACGCGGCAAAGGCTCGTTCAAGGAAGCCGCAGCCGGCGACAAAGGCGGTGTGCGCATAGCGAAATCGATTGAAGAAGCCGAACTCTTCGCCAAGCAGATGCTGGGCAACACGCTCGTCACCGTGCAGACGGGCGAGGCCGGCAAGCAGGTCAACCGCCTCTACATCGAGGACGGCGCGGCCATCGACAAGGAATTTTATCTGTCGATTCTGATCGACCGCGCAACGTCGCGAGTTTCATTCGTCGTGTCGACTGAAGGCGGCATGGACATCGAAACCGTCGCGCATGACACACCCGAAAAAATCATCACCTTCTCGGTTGATCCGGCCACGGGAATCATGCCGCATCACGGCCGCCACGTCGCGGACGCGCTCGGTCTAAAGGGCGATCTCGTCAAGCAGGCGAGCAAGCTCACTGAACAACTTTACACCGCCTTCATCGCCAAAGACATGGAGATGCTGGAGATCAATCCGCTCATCGTCACCAAGGACGGCAAGCTGCGCTGCCTCGACGCCAAGGTCTCTTTCGACGACAACGCTCTGCATCGCCATCCCGACATAGTGGGACTGCGCGACGAGACGGAAGAGGATGAGAAGGAGATCGAGGCCTCCAAATACGAACTCGCCTATATCGCGCTCGACGGCAATATCGGCTGCATGGTCAATGGCGCGGGCCTCGCGATGGCGACGATGGACATTATCAAGCTCTACGGCGCCTTCCCGGCCAACTTCCTTGATGTGGGCGGCGGCGCCACCAAGGAGAAAGTCACGGCGGCGTTCAAGATCATCACCGCTGATCCGAAGGTGAAGGGCATCCTCGTCAACATCTTTGGCGGCATCATGCGTTGCGACGTCATCGCCGAAGGCGTGATCGCAGCCGTGAAGGAAGTAGGATTGCAAGTTCCGCTTGTGGTGCGTCTGGAAGGCACCAATGTCGATCTTGGCAAGAGCATCATCAGTTCATCGGGCCTGGATGTGATTGCGGCCGACGATCTTGACGACGCCGCACAGAAGATTGTGGCGGCCGTCAAAGGCAGGGCCTAGCTAAACGATCTCCGGCTTTGCGCGCCAGATCGGGCGGCAAAGCCGGAAACACCTGTGATCGTAAATTCGATCGACAAATCGACCAGTTTTCGTCGCGACGCTCAAAGTTTGCGGCGCCATATTTCGCCCTTGCGATAACCACATAAAACAGCCATCATTTCGGTTGAAAAGCGGGCTTTCAGCCAAGCTTAGCGCTGTTCACAACGCTAGTATCCCCTGAATCTGGCCAAGGTTGGGATTATCTCGTGCAGCTCCTTTCCAAGATTTCCCTGGCGTCGCTTCGCGGCGCGAGTCGGCCCTTTCCGCGCCGCGGCGCACTCGGCCTTTCTCTGGCTTTAGCGCTATCCTGCGGTTCCATCAGCGAGACCGCCGCAGCCCATGCAAGGGAAAGCCTCGCAGTCGCTCGGCCTTTCGAGGTTGGCCCCAGCCTTTCCGGCAATTATCTCGCGGCGATTGTCGCTCATTCGGAGCGTGACACTTTTGCAGCCTCGACCTTCTTCCGCGAGGCGCAGCGAGTCGACCCACATAATCGCGAGCTGACTGAACGGGCGCTGGTTGCTGCGCTCGCCAATGGCAATATGCAGGAGGCCTATGCTCTGGCCGGAAGCGTATTGGCGCATGACCGAACCAATGGCGTGGCTCACCTGACACGCGGCGTCGAAGCGATGCAGGCGCATAATTATTCCAAAGCGCGCTCTGAATTCGCCAAGGACGGCTCCAGCCAGCAGACCGACATCAAGAACATCCTGCTGGCCGCCTGGACCTACGCCGGCGCCAAAGACACGCGCCGAGCGCTGGCGACTCTGGACAGGTTGCGCGGCGACGGCTTCTCCCTGCTGCGCGATTATCACGCCGCGCTTATAGCCGATCTTGCTGGCGACAAGGCGGAGGCGGATCGGCGTTTCAAGGCTGTGCTCAGCGCAGATCGCACCGTGCTGCGGCTGGTCGACGCCTATGCGCGCTTTCTCTCCAGCCACGGCGAGAATAAATCGGCGCGCCGGCTTTACGAAGCCTTCGACGCGGCGGTGCCAAATCATCCGATCGTCACCGCCGCGCTGGCGGAGCTCAATGCAGGCAAGTCTCTGACGCCTTTCGTGCGGAACGCCGAGGAAGGCGCGGGCGAAGTGCTCTATGGTCTCGTTTCGCTGGGCGGACGACAGAGCGACGAACTCGCATCGCTTATCTATCTGCGTCTTTCGCTGGCTTTGGCGCCTGACAATACCTTGGCGACCTTCACTCTGGCCGATATTTACGAGCGCCTGAAACAGGAGGAAACCGCGATCGACCTTTACGACAGCGTGCCGGAATCGAGCCCGCTGCGTGTAAACGCCGACGTGCAGGCCTCGCTACTGCTTGAGGTGCTTGGCAAGAGCAAGGAAGCAAGCGAGCATCTGCAGGCCGTCGTCGACGCCCATCCCAAGGACGCGGACGCGCTGACGGCGCTCGCCAATCTTCAGCGCTCACGAAAGCTGTTCGCGCAATCTGCGGCAACTTACACCCGCGCGCTGGCGTTGCAGCCAAAGCCCGACAAAAGCCAATGGATGCTCTACTACTATCGCGGCATCGCCAATGAGCGGGGCAAGAACTGGCCAGGCGCCGAAAGCGACCTCAAAAAGGCGCTGGAGCTAAATCCAGATCAGCCTCTGGTGCTCAATTATCTCGGCTATTCCTGGATCGATCAGGGCGTCAATCTCGACGAGGCCTTCCGCATGCTGCGGCGCGCGGTCGACCTGAAGAACCGCGATGGTTACATCGTGGACAGCCTCGGCTGGGCCTATTATCGCTTGGGCCGTTACGACGAGGCGGTCGCGGAGCTGGAAAAAGCCATCGACCTGAAGCCTTCCGACCCGGTGATCAACGATCATCTGGGCGACGCCTATTGGCATGTCGGTCGCAAGCTGGAAGCTCAGTTTCAGTGGAATCATGCGCGCGACCTTGGCCCTGAGCCCGAGGACCTGCCTCGCATTCTCGACAAGATCAAGAACGGCCTGACCGACAAGCCGGCGGTCGCGGGCGACAAGTCGAAAAGCAAAGGCGGCTAAGCCGTCCGCAAGAACGCCCCCGCCGCAACGGCGGGGCCTTGTTCACACATCCACGAGCGCGGTCGCAAAGGCCGCGTTTTCCTGGATGAAAGCGAAGCGCGCCTCCGGCTTGTTGCCCATCAGCCGCTCGACGCAATCTGCTGTTTCCTCGCGCTCCTCTCCATCGATGACGACCTTCAGCAGCGTGCGCAGCTTCGGGTCCATCGTGGTTTCCTTGAGCTGCCTGGCCATCATCTCGCCGAGGCCCTTGAAGCGGCTGACTTCGATCTTGCCCTTGCCGGTAAGCTCCTTTTGCTTGAGCTCCTCCATATGCTCGTCATCGCGCGCATAGACGATCTTGGAGCCTTGCGTCAGTTTGTAGAGCGGCGGCACGGCGAGATAGAGATGCCCTTTTTCGATCAGCTTGGGCATCTGCCGGTAGAAGAAGGTAATCAGCAGCGAGGCGATATGGGCGCCGTCGACATCGGCGTCGGTCATGACGATGACCTTTTCGTAACGCAGATCCTCTTCCCGATAGTGCGCTCCCAGGCCGCACCCAAGCGCCTGCGCGAGATCAGAAAGCTGCTGGTTCGCGGCGAGCTTGTCGCGCGTCGCCGAAGCGACGTTGAGAATCTTGCCCCGCAAGGGCAGCACCGCCTGATTGATACGGTTGCGGCCTTCCTTGGCGGAGCCGCCGGCGGAATCGCCTTCCACGATGAACAGCTCCGACCCTTGCGCCGAATTATTGGTGCAATCCACGAGCTTGCCCGGCAGCCGCAGCTTGCGCGTCGCGGTCTTGCGGGCGACGTCCTTTTCGGCACGGCGGCGCAACCGTTCCTCGGCGCGCTCGATCGCGAAGTCGAGCAGCTTGCTGGCCTGCGAGGGCGCGCCCGCGAGCCAGTGATCGAAAGCGTCGCGCACCGTCGTCTCGACGACGCGCGAGGCCTCGACGCTCATCAGGCGGCTCTTGTTCTGACCCTGAAACTCCGGCTCGCGGATGAACACCGAGATCATCGCCGCCGACTGGCCCATCAGATCGTCGCCTGTGACGTCCTTTGCGCGCTTGGCCTGCCCGATCCGCTCGGCATGGTCCTTCAGTCCGCGCAGCAGCGCGAGGCGAAAGCCGGCTTCATGCGTGCCGCCGTCCGGCGTCGGCACAGTGTTGCAGTAGGAGTGGACAAAGCCGTCGTCGGCGGCGAGCCAGGACACCGCCCATTCGACCGACCCATGCCCGCCCTCGCGCTCGACCTTGCCGGTGAAGGGCTGTTCGGTGACGACCTCTTTCCCCTCGATCTCGCGCGCGAGATAATCCTTGAGGCCGCCCGGAAAACGCAGCACCGCCTCGGCTGGGATGTTGGAGCCCGGCTCGATTAATTCGGGCGCGCAGCGCCATCGGATTTCCACGCCGCCAAAGAGATAGGCCTTGGAGCGCGACATGCGGAACAGCCGCGAGGGCTTCCAATGCGCGGCCGGCCCGAAGATTTGTGGGTCGGGCTTGAAGCGCACCTTGGTGCCGCGCCGGTTCTGGACCTTGCCGAGCTTTTGCAGTTTTCCCAGCGGCAGGCCGCGCGAAAACTCCTGGCGGTAGAGCTGCTGGTCGATGGCGACCTCGACTTCGACCTTTTCCGACAAAGCATTGACGACCGACACGCCGACGCCGTGCAGGCCGCCGGAGGTCTGATAGGCGCCGGAATCGAATTTGCCGCCCGCGTGCAGCACGGTCATCACCACTTCCAGCGCGGTCTTGCCGGGAACCTTGGGATGCATGCCGACGGGAATGCCGCGGCCATTGTCGATCACGGTGAGCCAGCCGTCCGGCTCCAGCGTGACGGAGATGAAGGTGGCGTGGCCGGCGACGGCCTCGTCCATGGAATTGTCGAGCACCTCGGCGAAGAGGTGATGCATCGCGGCTTCGTCCGTGCCGCCGATATACATGCCGGGACGCCGGCGCACCGGCTCCAGCCCTTCGAGAACCTCGATGGAATGGGCGTTATATTCGACCGGCCCCGTGGGCTTCGCCCCTTTGGCGGGCGCGGGAGCGCCCTTGCCGGACTTGGGAGAAGGCGCGGCGCCCCCGAACAGATCATCGTTTTTGGCCATGGGCGGATATTACCGCGATTCGGGGTGGAATTGCGACGGTGGGATCAGAGGGCGGCTCGCCCTCACGCATTGATCCCGCGAGAGGCTGATGAAACGATTATCCCATTAAAAAACTTCTTGACGCATAACGCCATACGTCATAGCTTACCCATAACGCATAACGTCATAGGTGTTCGAATGTCTGATGCTATTGATCCAGGCCAGATGCTCCTTAAAGACTTCATGGAGCCCCGCAATTTAAGTCAAAATGCGCTAGCCCGCGCCATTGAGGTGCCTCCTCGGCGAATAAACGAACTTATTCTTGGGAAAAGAAAATTTACAGCCGACACCGACCTTCGCCTATGCAGATATTTTGGGCTTCAAAGTGGTTTCTGGCTTCAATTACAAATGACGTCTGACCTAAAAGCGCGCCAAAAGCTATTGAGCGCCGCATTGGACAAGCTTCCAGTCTCGCGCCAAGCTTCAGCAAGACCTGGCTTCTACCATCGACTTGCTCAACGTCGAAAAGATACCCAACAGCTACAAGATTGTATTGAAGAAGTTGTCCAAAATTTAGAGCGCTGCCAGACGTCTGAAAGCCGCCCCGGAATGCTTCTGGGACGAATCCAATCTGGAAAGACACGAGCATTTATTGGAACGACAGCAAAGGCGTTTGATCGAGGTTTTGATATAGCAGTTATCCTGACCAAGGGAACAAAAACTCTTGCTGCGCAAACCGTTGCACGTCTTAACGCGGACTTCTCTGAAGAAATCGAAGCTGACGAAGTTCTCGTGTTCGACATTATGAAGCCGCCCGGACGTCTTATCCGCGGTGATCTCAAAAAGAAACTAATAATTGTTGCCAAAAAGCAGGTCGACAACCTAGACAAACTCAATCGATTATTTGACACAGACTACCCAAGCCTAGCAGATGCAGCCGTCCTTCTAATCGATGACGAGGCCGACCTTGCGAGCATTCGCTTCGTTAAGAGAACAGGCATAAATCAAGTAGAGCAGGGAAAAATTGCTGAGAACTCGATGAGTTCCGTGGAATTGTGAAATCAACTTCATTCCTACAAGTTACGGCTACTCCATATTCTTTATATCTACAGCCAGAAGACTATATAGATCAGCACAGCAACCCAATATATCGTCCTATGAAACCAGCTTTTACGGTGCTTCTACCTATGCATAGTGGATATGTGGGAGGTGACACATATTTTGGCGCCCGCACCCCTGGAACTGTTGAAAGCTACCTTTTCGTGCCAGTTTCACAGCTAGAGCAAAACGCGTTACGAAGCACCGATAGGCGTCGGATCAAGCAGACAAACGTATTAGAAACCCCAAATGCATCTGGTCTGACGCGTGCGGTGATTACGTTCGTGTTGGCAGCATGTGTGCGGCAGTGGCAGCAGCGTGAGGCCGGAGAGAAAAGAACCAAATACGCGATGGTTATCCACAACGACACGCAAAAGGCAGCACACGAGTGGCAAGAATTACTTGTTGAATGGATTATTCAAGCGATCAATAAATTTGTGGAAAATAATTCTAAATCGCTACAGAACGTTTTCGTGAACGCATACAATGACTTGACCTGCTCAGTCACTGCTTGCGGCGGACTAATGCCAGACCGAGAATCCGCTTTCGAAATGTTCGTCGAAGCTTTCCAAGGGGACGAAGTGGTTCGAGAAACAGTCAATTCTGATAAAGATGTGCTCGCTCTGCTTGACGATAACGCGGAGCTTCGCCTTCGGACCTCATTCAACATCTTTATTGGAGGCAGCATTCTCGACCGAGGCATTACAATCCCAAATTTAATTTCCTTTTATTACGGACGTAACCCACAGACGACACAAGCTGACACCGTTCTTCAGCACTCACGGATGTACGGTAATCGTTCACGAGCAGACATAGCAGTAAGTCGACTATACACTTCTAACGCGGTGTATGATCGTATGTACACGATAAACACTTTTGAGACTGCGTTGAGAGAAGCCTTTGAGACACGCGCGCACGATCAAGGCGTGGTTTTCATTCGAGCAGATGCTACTGGACGGGTCCGCCCCTGTGCTCCAGACAAGCTTCTACTTAGCGACCTAGTAGCCGTTCGGCCGGGAGGGTTTTATCTTCCGACGGGCTTCGAGACAAAAAGTCGTCGTCTCCTCTCGGAGACAGACCGAGTTATTAGTGGGCTAATAAAGACGCTTCCGAAAAAGGGGGCGGCGCTTGAAATTGATCTCACCATCGCGCTCAAAATCTTAGACGCAATAGAACCAAGTCTGGACGTTGCCGATAAAGCCTTTGACTGGGATGCGATGAGAGCCCTCCTGAAGTTCTATAGCGATAAGAACAAAGGCAAAGTAGATTTATTTGTGGAACAGGGTCGACGACTGGATCGAAAATTGTCAGGTGACAAGTCTGGCGTGTCGATCGTCGGAACAAGTCTGAGGGACGTACTGAGAAACCCCAGTCGACTAAATCCTGCATTGGTTCTACTTCAGCAGGAGGGAAGCATAGCGTTGAATTGGGCGGGGCATCCGTTCTGGTGGCCAGTACTTGCCGCACCGCCTAAGTCCGAGCCTTGCGTGTTTGCAACCAAGGTAGCCGCGTAAAATGCCGGCCTCTATGGTTTCCGACGAGCCATATCTCTTCGCTACAGAACCATCCCAGAGGATTGGAGCTTGAAGCCAACTAAACTTTAGCCTTCCCCTCAACTCGCCAGCAAAAACTTCTCCGCCTGCTCCAGGTCGACCGAGACAAGCTGCGAGATGCCGCGCTCGGCCTGCGTCACGCCGAAGAGCCGGTCCATGCGCGCCATGGTGATGGGGTTGTGGGTGATGGTGACGAAGCGCGTGTCGGTCTTCTTGCGCATGGCTTCCAGCAGGTCGCAGAAGCGCTCGACATTATAGTCGTCGAGCGGCGCGTCCACCTCGTCGAGCACGCAGATCGGCGAGGGATTGGTCAGGAACACCGCGAAGATCAGCGACATCGCCGTCAGCGCCTGCTCGCCGCCCGAAAGCAGCGTCATGGTCTGCGGCTTCTTGCCGGGCGGGCGGGCGAGAATGTCGAGCCCCGCCTCCAGCGGATCGTCGCTTTCGACAAGCTGCAATTCCGCCGTGCCGCCGTCGAACAGCAGCGTGAACAACTCCTTAAAGTGCGCATTGACCTTGTCGAAGGCGGCGAGCAGACGCTCGCGGCCTTCCTTGTTGAGGCCGGCGATGGCGGCGCGCAGCTTCTTGATCGCCTCGGCGAGATCGTCGCGCTCGGCGAACATCTTGCTTTGCGCGCCCTCGATCTCGGCGAGTTCCTCCTCGGCGCGCAGATTGACCGCGCCCAGCCGTTCGCGATCCCCGCGCAGCCCCTCCAGCCGGCGCTCTACCTCCGTCGCCGCGGGCAGCTTGTCATCGACGCCGACCTCGGCCATGCCGAACAGCGCCTGCGGCGTCGTGTCGAGGTCATTGGCGATGACGCGCTCGACATCGGCGGCGCGCTGGCGCGCGGCGTCCAGCTGCGCCTCGCTGCGGGCCTTTTCCTCTCTCGCGGAGCTCATCGCATCGAGCGCCGCCCGCGCGGAGCGGTCGCTTTCTGCGAGGCGCGTCTCGCCCAGCGCGCGCGCATCGGAGGCCTCGCGCCGGCCGGCCTCCGCGGCCTCGATGGCCCGGACCAGATCGCGACGCTGAAGCACGAAGGTTTCCGGCGCTTCGGCCAGCTCCTGCTGTTCGGCCCTGGCCGCCTCCAGCCGCTCCTCCAGCTCGCCGATTTGGTCCTGCGCCTTGTCGCGACGCTCGATCCATGAGGCGCTTTCGCGAAGGATCGCAGCCCGGCGCGAGGCTCTCGCGTTGATCTCATGGTGCAGCCCGGCCAGAGCGGCGCGCGCCTCGCTGGCTTGCGCGCGCTCGACCATCGCCTTGGCGCGCAGGCTCTCCAGCGCGCCGGCGAGAAAGGCCGGCTCGTCGAGGTCATCCATCGCCGCGAGGACGGAATTGCGCTTTTGCGAGGCCTCGTCGCGGTTGGCGAGCGTCTGCGCCTTGGCTTCGCCCAGCGCGGAAAGGCGCTGCGCCACCTGCGCATAGCGACGCTCCGCGGCCCCGTGCCGCTCACGCGCTTCGTCGAGCCTTGCGCGGGCCGCCCGCTGGGCGCCGCGCGCCTCGGTCTCGTGCATGGCGGCGTCGCGCGCGGCCTCGGCGGCGAGCTGGGCTTCTTCTGCGGCCTCGTCCGCCTGGGCGCGGGCGACGGCCGCTTCGGCGCGTAGATCCTCAAGCCGGTTTTTCTCGACCAGACGTCGCGCGGCCGCGGTGGGCGCCTCGGCGGCCTGGGTGAAGCCGTCCCAACGCCAAAGATCACCCTCTTTCGAGACCAGCCTCTGGCCGGGCTTGAGCAGGCTGCGCAGGCTCGCGCCTTCCTGCCGCAGCACGACGCCGATCTGATTGAGCCGCCGCGCCAGCGCCGGGGGCGCCTGCGCCAACTCGCTCAAGGGCCGCACATTGGTCGGCAGCCTGGGATCGCCGTCCGCCGAAGTGAGCGCCCAATGGGCGGGGGCGGAGGTTTCGGCTGACGCGTCGAGATCGTCGCCAAGCGCGGCGCCGAGCGCCATCTCATAGCCCTTGGCGACGGTGATCTGCTCCACCACCGGCGCCCAAAGGCCGCCCGAGCCTGACTGCAGCAGCTTCTCCAGCGTGCGCACTTCGGTCTCGAGCCGTTGCGCCCGCCGCTCCGCGGCCTCCAGCGGCGTGCGCGCGGCGGCCTCCGCTTCGCGGGCTCGCCTGTGGGCTTCTTCGCGCTCCTGCGCGGCGAGGTCGGCGGCCTGCGCCTCCTCGGCGGCCATCTCATAGGCCTGTTCGAGCCGGGCGACTTCCTCGGCGCCCCCGCCTTGCGCGCCGATTAGCGCAAATTCGGTTTCTAGGCGGGTCAACTCGGCTTCGAAACGCCCGACGCGGCGGTTTTCCTCGGCCAGCGAGGAGTCCAGCGCGGCGCGGCGGGCGTTGACGCCGGCGAGGCTTTCCTGCGCGCTCGCAAGCTCGCTCTCGGTCGCAGCCAGCGCCGTCTCGATCCGCGCCACCTCGGCCTGCGCCTCGCGGTCGCGGTCTTCGTCCAGCGAATCGGCGCCGATCAGATCGCCGCGCTCTTCCTCCAGCCGCTGCGCCACCTCCGCCGCATCGTCGATCAGCGCGCGCTCGCGCTCCAGATCGCGGGCGAATTGCTCGATATGGCGTGTCAGTTCCGCGATGCGCTCCTTGGCGCGCCGCTCCTCTCCGTCCAGCGCGTCGCGCGCGGCGACCAGACGATGCAGCGCCGCGCCCGCCTCGGCCTCTTTTTCGCGCAAGGGCGGCAGTTCGTGCGCGGCCAGCGCCTGCTCGCGCGCGGTTGCAGCCTGTTCCAGCGTGCGCTGCGCGACAGCGCTCGCGTCCTGTTCAAGCTTGCGCTCGGCCAGGGCCAGTTGTTCGCTGGCGCCGCGATAATGGATCAGCGCGGCCAACGCCTCGTTCTGACGGATTTGCGCGGCGAGCACGCGATAGCGCCCGGCCTGGCGCGCCTGGCGGCGCAGGCTGTCGGCCTGACTGTCGACCTGTTTGAGCACGTCCTCCAGCCGCGTGAGATTTTCGGAGGCGGCGGTCAGGCGAAGCTCCGCCTCGTGACGGCGCGAATGCAGGCCCGCGACCCCGGCGGCGTCCTCGAGAATGCGGCGACGCGCCTGCGGCTTGGCCGAAATGATCTCGCCGATCTGACCCTGACGCACAAGCGCTGGCGAGCGGGCGCCTGTCGCGGCGTCGGCGAACAGCAGTTGTACGTCGCGGGCGCGCACCTCGCGGCCGTTAACGCGGTAGACCGAGCCCTGCTCGCGTTCGATGCGGCGGGTGACTTCGATCGTCTCGGAATCATTGAACGCCGCCGGAGCGGTGCGCGCGGAATTGTCGAGCACCAGCCCGACTTCAGCCAGATTTCGCGCCGGGCGAGAGCCGCCGCCCGAGAAGATGACGTCGTCCATCCCGGAGCCGCGCATGTTTTTATAGGAGCTTTCGCCCATCACCCAGCGCAGGGCTTCGACGAGATTGGATTTCCCGCACCCATTTGGCCCGACCACGCCGGTAAGGCCCGGCTCGATCAGGAAGTCGGTGGCTTCGCAAAAACTTTTGAATCCAAGAAGGCGCAGACGTTGGAACTTCATGGCCGCATGAGCGCCACAAAAGAATGGCGATTGCAAGATTCTCGCATCAATATGTTGTGGGTAGCAACTGCGCCTGCGACTACTGGCCCCAGAAGTTCTCGAATTTTTAACTTGCTAGAAACCACAGAGCCGGAATTATGCTTTGGTGACGTTCGCGGCGGTCGGACGCTCCAATCAGACGCGAGGACGGCTTGGCTTCTTCGAATCACTATCAACGCAAATCCCAGCAGGGCGGCGACCGCCTCTCATGCTGCGGAAATGGTGATTTCTGGGTCTTCGGCTATGGGTCGCTGATGTGGCGGCCAGGCTTCGACTTTATCGAGAGCGCGCTGGCGGACGTCCAGGGCTACCACCGCTCGCTCTGCATTTTCTCGCATGTCCATCGCGGCACGCCCGAGCGGCCGGGTCTGGTTCTAGGCCTGGATCACGGCGGCTCCTGCCAGGGAGTAGCCTTTCGAGTCGCGGGAGCCAAGCGCGAGGAAACGCTGGCCTATCTGCGCGAGCGCGAATTGGTGACTTCCGTTTATCTGGAGAAGACCCTTCCGGTGCGCTTCGCGGAGGGCGAAAGCGTTCCGGCCCTGGCCTATGTGGTCGACCGCTCCCATGAGCAATACGCCGGACGGCTCCCGCTTGAGGAAGTGACCCGACTGGTCGCCGGCGCGCGCGGCGCTTTTGGGGATAACCCCGCTTACGTGCGCAATACTTACGAGCATCTGCTGCGTCTCGACATCCACGACGAGGAGCTGGCGGCGGTGACGCGCAAGCTCGATGCCGCGTCCTGCCGGGTGGAGCCTTTGAGGGCTGCGGAGTAGAGCGCGGGGGAAAGGTTAAGTCGCTCGTTTCAGCCGAGCGAGGCTTAAGCCTTTTCTAAATTTCGGTTCCAATCATGGTCCGGCTGGCTT
Source organism: uncultured Alphaproteobacteria bacterium (assembly GCA_963724845.1). GTDB lineage: Bacteria > Pseudomonadota > Alphaproteobacteria > Rhizobiales > Beijerinckiaceae > Methylocystis. The sequence continues at coordinate 233,580 of CAVRWF010000012.1, read as the reverse complement.
CGACCAGCAGGCGGTTCATCCCTTCTGGGTCGACCGGCTTGACCAGATGGATGTCGAATCCGGCCTCCCGGCTGCGCCTCATGGCCTCTTCATCGCCGTAGCCGCTTACCGCGATCAGCTTCACTCCGGCCCCGCCCGGCAGACGCCGGATTTGCTGCGCGACCTCGTATCCGTCCTGTCCAGGCAGCCCAATGTCGAGCAATACCACCTGAGGCGAAAACTCCTCGATAAGGCTGAACGCAGCGTCCCCCGAATTCGCGATTTGTATCTGGTGCCCCTCCAGCTCGAGGAACAGGGCGGTGCTCTCGGCGACAGCCGGGTCGTCCTCCACCAACAGCACTCGCAGCCCAACGAAAGGGACCGGCGGCGTTTCGGCAGCGGGCGCAGATTCTTTAGGCGGGTCGCCGGCTAACGGCAGCCGGACGGTGAAGCTGGCGCCCTGATCGGAGCCCGCACTTTGCACCTCCACGCGCCCACCGTGCAGCTCCACCAACTGGCGCACCAGCGTGAGGCCTATGCCGAGGCCGCCCTGAGAGCGATCCGGGCCGCGCTCGCCTTGCCTGAACAGGTCGAACACTTCCGGCAACAGATGGGCGGGGATTCCATTGCCGTTGTCGCGCACTTCGATTTTGACTTCCTCGCCGCACACAGCGGCGCTGAGTTGGATACGCCCCCCCGCAGGGGTGTATTTCACGGCGTTGTCCAGCAAATTTTGCAACACCTGCGTCAGGCGCACCGGGTCGCCATCCAGCATCACCCCACGCTCCGGAATAGTCATCTCGAAGCGATGCCCCTTGGCCGACATTTTCGGCGCGATGGATTCACGCGCGTGACGCGTCAGCTCCGAAAGCTCCACGCGCGATTTCTTCAATGTGACCTTGCCCCGCGCGATGCGGGAGATGTCCAGCAATTCGTCCACGAGCCGGACGAGATGGCCGACCTGACGTTCGATGACCCCCTGCGCCCACTCCACGCGCGGCTCATCTAAGTCAAGCCGACCCAGCACATGCGCCGCGTTGCGAATGGGCGCCAGAGGGTTGCGCAGCTCGTGAGCGAGCATGGCCAAAAATTCGTCCTTGCGCTCGTCTTCCCTGCGCAGCGCCTGCTCGGCGGCCTTACGCTCGGTGATGTCGAGCACAATGGCCTGCAACCTTCCGTCCGGAAGTTGTCTGCCCCGGACCTCGCCAAGGAATTGAGAGCCATCCTTGCGGCGAAAACGCCACTCGCTCACGATCATCGTTCCGCCTGCAAAGCGTGCGACCTCCGGACCTAGACGCGGCGTTTCGGCGGGGTCGATGACGTCGGCGATAGTCAGGTTCAACAGTTCCTCGCGCGTATATCCCAGCATCGCGCAGCCGACCGAATTTACGTCGATGTATTTGCCCTGCGGGTTGGCCACGAAGATGCCGTCGGCGGCCTGTTCGACGAGCGCGCGGAAACGCGCTTCGCTGGATCGCAGCGCTGCGTCCTGTGCGGCGCGTTCGGCGCGCAAGCGCAAAACTCCGATGCCGTAACTCAGATCCTCCGCCAATTTGCGCAGCAGTGACACATCCGCCGGACTGAAAGGGTCGACTTGCCGCGAATAAATAGTAAGCGCGCCAATCGTCCTGTGGTCGGATTTCAGTGGCAGCGCGACGGATGCCGCATAGCCGCGACGCAGCGCCGCCTCCCGCCAGGGCAGGAAATCCGGGTCGCGGCGCATATCGCGGCACATCGCAGGCTGGCCGGTGCGGATGGCGGTTCCGGTGGGACCGCGCCCGCGCGCACTGTCCGCCCAGGTTGCTCGCAGCTCAGTGAGAAAGCCCTCCTCCGAACCTGCATGGGCCACCGGCCGAATGCTCTGTTCCGCATCGTTTTCGGCATAGCCGACCCACACCATGGCGTGACCGCAGTCCTCGACCACGATGCGACAAAATTCGCGCAGATATTTGGTTTCATCCGTGGCCTGCGCGAGCGCCCAGCCACTGGCGCTGTAGGCTTGCAAGGTTCTGTTGAGCCGTTTCAGCTCCTCTTCCGCTCGTTTGCTGTCGGTGATGTCGGTGTGCATGCCGCGCCAAATGACGCCACCGTCCAACGTGCGTTCCGGCCGCGAGCGCGAGCGCATCCAGCGCAGCTCGCCACCCGGGCGTCGCATAGGAACGTCCAGCGTGAAGTCGGAGAGTTCGCGAGCGCTTCGCCGCGCGGCTTCGACGAGCGATTTGCGATATTCAGGCGGGATCTGGTTGAGAAGCAGATCCGCGTCGCGCAGCGCGTCCACGACCCGCACGCCATTCAATTTTTCGATTCCGGCGCTCAGATAAAGAAAACGCGGCCTGCCGCCCGGCTCTCGCTTATATTGATAGACCGCGCTGTCAGGAAGACTGTCGGCAAGTTCGCGCAGCCGCTCCTCGCTCTGGCGTTGAGCCTGTTCGGCGCGCACGCGGTCTGTGACGTCGAGATTTGTTCCCACGACCCATTCGGACTGTCCCTCGGCGTTGAGGCGCACCGCTTCGGCGGCCTGCACGTAGCGGCACTCTCCATTGTCCCTGCGCAGGATACGAAACTCGCGGCGGTTGACGCCGCCTTCGCGGGTATGTTGCCGCAACAACGCTTCCTGCCTGGCACGATCCTCCGGCGCCACCGACCCCGCCCAGATTCCGTAGTTCACCAACCCGTCCGCAGTCGGCGGAATTCCGTAAATGCGAAACATCTGGGCGTCCCACCGGATTTCGTCGGTGATTGTGTTCCATTCCCAGATGCCAACCTCCGTCGCCTCGGTGGCCAACCTCACGCGCTGCTGGCTTTCCCGAAACAGCTCCTGGGTGCGCTTATGAGCGGTGATGTCCGTGCGGATCGCGACGTATTTTCTCGGCTTTCCGAGCTCGTCAAGCAATGGCGTGATGGTAGTGTCGACCCAATAGAAGGAGCCATCCTTGGCCCTGTTTCTGACCTCGCCCCGCCACACTCTGCCGCTGCTGATTGTCGCCCACAGGCCGCGAAAGAACTCCGGCGGATGGAAGTCCGAGTTGATGATGCGATGATTTTGTCCCAGCAACTCCTCCCGAGAATATTGCGAGATTGCACAAAATCTGTCGTTCACGAAAGTGATCGCGCCTCGTAGATCAGTGATCGCGACGATGGAGTGGTCATCAAGGGCGACCTTCAGGTCGGCGGCCTCCTTCAATGATTGCAATTGCGGGTCGCCGCCCGGTTTTTGCTCGGATGCAGCAACCGCGAAGCTGTTTTGGCCGCAAGCATTTGAATGGCCATATAAAGCTTGATGCGATAAGCAGGCTGCCTGCATGTTTTGCTTCATCGTTGAATGGTTAGTTGGCGGCTTTTCTCTAAGCCCTGCGTTTCCAGCCTGCTGGCTGCTTCCAAAGGGCCGGTTTGCATCAAAACTGCGATGGTTGATTATGTTTGGCAAGCCAATAAGGATCCGGCCTTGGAAGCGCCAGAAAAACCGGACGTTGTTGCCTACGCCGCAGCAATTAACCCATCCCCGCCGGGCGACCCAGATGGAATTAACGTCTCCGGGCTCCTTCCCTGCTCCAGGAACATTGACAATCCGCCATCGCCGGGGTAGGTCGTCTTCGCTTCGGCGCGGCGGATTCGCCGCGTTTTTCGTTTTGCGCGTCGCTATCTTGGCGTCTGGACGGGCCGAAGCGTAACACGGTCAACTGCAAAGAAGCCGGCCGGCGCAAAAGCGCCAGAGCCGGAACGAACACAGGAAAAAACGATGTTCGCAGTCATCAAGACCGGCGGGAAGCAGTACAGCGTCGCCGCCGGGGATATCATCACAGTCATGGCGCTGGACGGCGAAGCCGGAGCGGCGATCACTTTCGACGAAGTGCTGCTCGTGTCCAAAGACGGGAAGGCCACCATCGGCGCCCCCACCGTCGCGGGCGCCAAGGTTCTCGCCGAAATCAAAGAGCAGACGCGAAGCCCCAAGAGCATCGCCTTTAAAAAGCGGCGCAGGCAGAATTCCAAGCGCAAGCGCGGCCATCGCCAGGACCTGACGCTGGTCAAGATCACCTCGATCGAAGGCTGATCGCTTGAATTGGGCGTGGAAATTTCTCGCCGATTAAGCTATAGACGGAACAGGCGCGCTTCAGGGCGCCAACCCATTTCAGCGGCGCAATGCGCGGCTAAGAAATTCTCGGAGCAGGAACGATGGCTCACAAAAAGGCAGGCGGCTCGTCCCGCAACGGCCGCGACTCGGACGGTAGACGCCTTGGCGTCAAGAAGTTCGGCGGCGAATTGGTGATCGGCGGCAATATCATCGTGCGTCAGCGCGGCACCAAATGGCACCCCGGCGTCAATGTCGGGATGGGCAAGGATCACACGCTTTTCGCACTGGTTGAAGGTAAGGTGCTCTTTAAAACCACCAATGGGCGGGCCAGCGTAACGGTAGTTCCCGTAGCCGCTGCCGCCGAATAGGCGGAGGTTCTCGACGAAGACCCTCCGCCGGCACGACGACCCCCGGCGGACTTTTGGTCTTCGCAATACGTGGAAACCGCGCTCAAAAGCGAAAGCTTCAAGCGAAAAGTCCGGAAAAAGGCCTTAGCGGGCCGAGAGGGGGAGCGGGCCGCCGCTTCCCCTTTTTTCGTCCGGGACCCGTTTTGGAACTGAGCTTGGAGCTTTAAGGAATGTTTCCCGAAATCACGCGCGACGACATTTTCAGGCTGGAGACGGAGCGTCTGTGGCTACGCTGGCCGCGCGCGTCCGATGCGGAGTTTTTCGTCAAGCTGGCCGGCGATCCCGAAGTGGCGCGGCAAACCGCCAATATTCCATATCCCTATGAGCGACATCACGCGGAGCTGTTCATCGCGGACGTGCGGGCGGAAAACGCCAGCGGCGCGGGTTTGTCGCTGGTGATGGCCCCCAAACGCCAACCCAACGAGGTGATCGGCATGATTGGAGCTCAGGGGGCGGGAAGCCGCGGAGTTGCGACCCTCGGCTATTGGCTGGGGCGACCTTATTGGGGTCAGGGATTTATGGGCGAGGCCGGGTCGGCGTTCGTCGATCTGATATTTGGCGTCACGTCGGTGGGTGAGATCGCCGCCGCCGCGCTGCCCAGCAACACGGCGTCCATGCAACTTCAGGAAAAACTGGGCTTTACTCCCGCGGGAACTGGACGGCTGGACGCGCCGGCGCGCGGCGGAGAAGTCGAAGTGGAATGGCGCCGGCTGACGCGCGGCGTTACGCGCACCCTGTTTGGAACGCGGCGGCCCAAACTCACCTCCACATAAACGGAAACGCACGAGTCATGAAATTCCTCGATCAAGCAAGGGTTTTCGTCCGATCGGGCGACGGCGGCGCCGGCTGCGTCTCGTTCCGGCGCGAGAAATTCATTGAATTCGGCGGTCCCGACGGCGGCGACGGAGGACGCGGCGGCGATGTCGTGGCTGAATGCGTCGATGGTCTTAACACCTTGATCGACTATCGTTATCAGCAGCACTTCAAAGCCAAGACCGGCATGCATGGGATGGGCAAGAATCGAGCCGGGGGACGCGGCGCCGACGCGGTGCTGAAGGTTCCGGTCGGCACCCAGATCTATGAAGAAGACGAGGAGACGCTGATCGCCGATCTGACCGAAGTCGGCCAGCGAGTCGTGATCTGCAAAGGCGGTAATGGCGGCTTCGGCAACGCCTATTTCACCACCTCGACCAACCGTGCGCCGCGCCGCGCCAATCCGGGGCAGGTTGGGATAGAACGCACCATCGTCCTGCGCCTGAAACTTATCGCTGACGCCGGCCTGATCGGATTGCCGAACGCCGGCAAGTCGACTTTTCTCGCCAGCGTAAGCGCTGCGAAACCAAAAATCGCCGATTATCCATTCACCACGCTGCACCCTGGTCTCGGCGTGGTGCGGCGTGACGGTCGCGAATTCGTGCTGGCGGACATTCCCGGCCTGATCGAGGGCGCGCACGAGGGGCATGGGCTTGGCGACCGCTTCCTGGGCCACGTCGAGCGGTGCCGGGTGCTCCTGCACCTTGTCGACGCGACAGGGGAGCATGCCGGCAGAGACTATAAGACCGTGCGCCACGAGCTTGAGGCTTATGGCGCGGGGCTGGACGCGAAGTCGGAAATCGTCGCTTTGTCAAAAACCGACGCCGTGGACCCGGATCACCTGAAGAAGCAGCGTGAGCGGCTTAAGCGCGCCATGACCTCGGCCGGGCCTGCGACGCCGGCGAAACGCCTCCCGCCACTGCTATTATCGTCTGCGACCGGCTCCGGCGTGACAGAGGCGCTGCGCGCGCTCCTCGCGGTAATAGACGAAGAGCGCAAAGAAGAACGGGCGCGGCTCGAGGGAATCGAATGGCGGCCTTAGGTCGCGCAACCAAACATTGACCAGTGAACAGGGACAGCATAGTTTCGCTCGGATATGGCGACGAAAATTGACAAGACATGGCAATTCGGGTCGACGACAGCTTCGCTGCTCGTCGCGTACATGCTTGTCTTGCAGGGTTTTGCTGTCGGATTTGTGCTTAGCCCCAGAACCGGTCAACTGGGCATTTTCGCCAATTCGGTATGCCTGAACGGCGAAACGCAGACCAGCAACAATAATCCGGGCGCGCCCAGTCAGTCGCGAGGGCACGGCGATAAATGCTGCGTCTTCCACTACTCCGGCGCTGGAATACCCCCTGTCGCCCTCTGGAATGAGGCGCTGTTCCGGACATCTTACGCTCAGGCGGTATGGTCCGAAGCCACAACGCGCACTCCTTCGCCTTGGCCTACGCTCCCGGTGGGGTCCAGGGCGCCGCCCTTTTCAATCCTCTGACGGCGGCTAACTGCCGCAGGAGTTGCTTCCTTCATCCGGCAACGGCATGTGAGGATGCGTTCGCTTCCTTAGAGTCCTTTTCGGTCCGTGTTCGTTTCTGCGCGTAAAGCGCGCGAGCGCCCGGGTCGTTGGATTTGCTTCAAGGTCAGCTGGATCATGGAATTTCTCAACCCTTCTACGTCGCGGCTCGGCGCTGCGGGCGCCTCTCCGCAACACGGTCGCCCTGCTAAACCGGCGGTCGCCGCGATCGCTTTGGCGAATAACACAATCAAGTCAGCAACAAAGGCTCCATCAGCCCCACATCTTGTCGAGGTCGTCGAAACTTATTTCGACGCTGGCGGCAAGCCCATCAAGCGAAAAAGCCTGGGCGCCGCGCGCGTCGCGCGGAGTTACGACGAGCACGGTAACCAGGTCGAGGAAGCTTACTTCAGCGCCCATGGCAAGCCGACGCCGCGCAAGGGTCTCGGCGCCGCGCGAATTCATTGGCGCTATGATGAAAGCGGCAAGAAAGTCGAAGCAGAGTTTTTCGGTCCGGACGGCGCTTTGATGTCCCGGGAAAACTCCGACCATTCAAAAGAGCCCGCGCCCGAGGACGCCTGAACTGCGACATCGCCCCGGCGGCTCCACAAGGCCGCCCGGGCGCATGCGCCTAGTTCACCCTGGCCATAAGGAATCCGTCCCAGCCCTTGGCCCCGACTGTTTGCAGGGCGGTGGCCGAAACGCGCGCCTCTGAGGACACTCTGTCAAACAAGGCGCGACCGCCGACCGCCATTGAGTCTTCATTGGCAAGGTCTGCAACAGCGCCCGCTCGTATTACGTTATCGACGATGATCAAGCTTCCCGATCGCGCGAATTTAAGGGCCCAGTCGAAATAATTCGCATTGTTTTCCTTGTCCGCGTCGATGAAGAACAAATCGACCGGTCCAAAGCCGTCGGCCAGTAATTTGGGCAGGAGTTCGAGAGCGGGACCGATGCGGAGCTCAACTCGGTCGCTCAACCCCTCTCGGCTTATATTCGTGCGCGCGACTTCCGCATGCCTGGGGTCGAACTCGAGGGTCACCAGCTTACCTCCGGGCGCCAGCGCGCGGGCCAACCAGATGGTGGAGAAGCCGCCCAAAGTGCCGATTTCCAGAATCCGCTCGGCGCCGATCGAGCGCGCGAGCAGATACAGAAACTTGCCTTGGGTCGCCGACACGTCGATGTGAGGCAAATTAGCTGCGGCGTTGACGCGCGCCGTCTCCCTCTGCGCCTCCGCGGCGCTGATCAAACGGCTTTCGATATAAAGGTCGGAAGCAGCCCAGTCGTCTTCTTGCATGGAGAGTCCTCATTCCCATAGCCAAATGACGTTAAATATAGGGCGAAATTCACGGCAGGTTGGGCGTGCAGATCGTAAACCTAAGCTGCGCCGTTACTTTTGGGCGGCGTTCTCGCGCTGACAGCAGTGGACCAGATGATCGTCCACCATTCCAACCGCCTGCATGAAGGCATAAACGATGGTTGGGCCGCAGAACTTGAAGCCTCGCGCTTTAAGATCCTTGGCGATTCGCTCGGAAAGCGCCGTTTGCGTGGGAATGTCGCTGGTGCGGCGCGGCTGATTGACGATTGGTCGGCCGTCGACGAAATCCCACAAATAAGCGGAAAATCCCCGCTGCTCCTCCAGCGCCAACCATGCTTTCGCCGAATCGACCGCGCCCTGGATCTTGGCGCGATTGCGGACGATTCCCGCATTTTGCATCAAGGCGCCTATTTCGACACCATTAAAGCGGGCGATGCGTTCGGGCTGGAAACCGGCGAAGGCGACGCGAAACGCCTCTCTTTTTCGCAGTATGGTGATCCATGAAAGGCCGGCCTGGAACCCGTCCAGCACGAGTTTTTCAAACAGGGCTCGCGAGCAATGCTCGGGGCGGCCCCATTCATGATCATGGTAAGCGATATAAAGCGGATCTGTCCCGCACCAGGGGCATCTGGCTTTGCCGTCAAGATGCGCGACGACGTTGGCGTCGCGCCACGATAGAGGATTCTCTCGGCGCAAAGTCTCTCGCACGCTGGCTCCCGCCGCAAGCGCCGCTCCGGCGCGACAAATTGGTGTCTTCAAGCCTTCCCCATTTAGGTTCAGATTGCGTTCATGTCGATCTTGGGATTATCGTCCCGTCGCGTTAAATGTAGGGTGTCGACTGTGCGATCTGCGCGCAGCCGGGCTAAGTGTCCAAGACTGTTTTCGCCGAGTTTCTATTCTGGACGAGCTTCTTAAATGGCAAGGCCGTCCATCAGGGGGAGAATTTAATGTCGATCCGTCTCGCTATGTCTACCGCCGTCGCCGGCCTTTTCGCTTTTGGCCTTACTGTCGCTGTGTCCGGCGAGGCGCAGGCGCAGGCGAATGTCCTCAAGGAATGCGGCTCGCAATATCAGGCCGCCAAGGCCGCCAATCAGCTAAACGGCCAGAGCTGGCAGGAATATCTGAAGTCCTGCCGCGCCCGCGTCACTGAGGCTCCCGCCCCTGCAGCGGCCGCTCCTGCCGCCACGCCAGCTCCTGCGCCGGCTCCCGCCCCCGCTCCGGTAGCCGCCCCAGCCCCAGCGCCGGCCCCTTCAGCTGCGCCCCCCGCTCCGCCCGCGCCTGCGGCCGCCACCACTCCAGCCAAGCCGGTTACCTCTGGACAGGCTGCCGCGCGGGAGCGTCAGAAGCAATGCGGCGCGGAGTGGAAGGCTAAAAAAGTCGAACTCCGCAAAACGGACCCGAAAGCGACTTGGCCCAAATTCTGGAGCGAGTGCAATAAGCGTTTGAAAGGCGAGGCTCAGTAACCGGAGTCGACCTGATTGAAGGTTTGTCGCTCGGAGCCCAAGCTCCGAGCGATTTTTTTGCCGCCCGCGAGAAATGAGGGCGAACCTGTTGCAAAGAATTTTGCGATGAACTCAAGTTTCATGGCACAGCCTGCCATCGGGATCGCAAACCTTGGGGACGAACTTGGACAAGACCGAATTGCGCAAGCTGCAGGCTTTCCTGCGCCGCTCGCTCGGAAACGAAGACGTCAGAGTGACGCCGGACCCTAAGAACCCCGATGATGCGGCGGTGCATCTTGGCGAACGCCAGATCGCCTCGCTGATTGTCGACGACGAGGACGGCGACCGCTCATTCGCCTTCTCGATGAAGATTCCAGTCGGTCGAGAGGTGCTGCAGTCGTATTTGCGCAAACTATTTGAAAATGAGCGGCTCACCATTGCTCCTCGCGGTCGCAAAACCGACTCCGTGGAGCTGAATAGCGGCGAGGATTTCCTGGGGATCATTTCGGCGGATGATGCGAAGGGAACCAGCTACACGCTACAGATTGCGATTCTCGACTTCGATCTCGACGACTTCTGACGCCCGAGTTCCCCTGAATTAGCGCGCGGGATCGGCGTTTTTCTTACCGTCGCGGATTCGGGTCACAAAATTGCGCGCGCCTTCGTTCAGCGTTTCCCATTTGTCGAGCAGCGCCGGCGCGAAACGCAGTTCGACGTCAAGCCCATCAACCCGAAAAATAGAAAGGCATAATTCGCCCGTAGCGGCTTCCTTGCTTTGCGCATTTGGACAACGCGCGAAGAAATCGCGTCCATCCGGCGGTGCGATGTAAAGTTGTTCGAGATCATAGGGCGAGCCTTGCTCGAAGCGCCGCATGACGAAGTCCCCCGGTCCAGCAAAAGCTTCGCCTTGCAGAAACCGCGCGTAAAGGCGCGTCGGACGGTCTGCCGGCTCCGCGCTGTCATCCTTGGCCGACACAGTGATGAAGACCCGGTTCTTCGCCCGTTCCGAGAGTGTTTTGAGCTCCTTTGATTTTTCGGCGTTAGCTTGTGAGGAGAAGTCGGGAAAGAGGACGACGAAGGCGAGACGGTCGGTGAATCCGCCGACGACGGTGGATTCGTCGCGCGCATATTCTGCGGGAAAAGAAAAATGAGTCTGCGCGATATCAGCTTCGACCTGATCCGCGGATGCGTCGTAACGTCCCCGCAACGGAACGTATGCGGCGGCCGCCACTAAAGCGAGCAAGGCTAATAAACTGAGAAGAAGGCGCATGTAGCTGTGCCGTTAGCTTGTTACGCGCCAACTCTCGCCGTTCTTGCACGCTTGCCCCTTCGCCTCCTGCGGGCGGCCATTAATGTAGATTTTATGGGTGTAATCGCGGCATCCCCCCGCTCCGTTTTCCGGTCCCGGCGTAATGAAACCGTAGGCGCCATGCCCGCCCTTCCAGGTTTTGGGGGAGCCGGAACTGATCGCAGCCTGTTGAGCCGCTATAGCGGCGGCTTTGTCCTTTTCGTCCAGGTCGCGGCCCACGGCGGAGCCGACCACGCCGGGCGCAGGCGGCTCCGGCGCCGCCACGGGGACCGGCGCGGCGGCGACAGGCGGCGGCGCAGCAGCATTGCAGGCGGTCAGCGCAAGCGAAACAGCAAAAATGCCTATGGCGGGCAGCACGCTGCGAGCGTCTTTCGTCGGCTCTGCGGCAGCAATCAATCTGGCGCTCTGCATGTCAATTCCCTGGACAAGAGGTAATACTTTCTATTTCCGTCATGCCGGATAGAATCACGACTGTCAAAATCCCGGCAACCGCAATTCCGCCCGCAGCCCGCCGCGAGGACTGGCGCCAAGCCGCAATGATCCGCCATAGGCTGCGGCAAGGTCGGTGACGATCGAAAGACCAAGTCCCGAGCCGGGTTTGGTTTCATCGAGTCTCCGACCCCGCTCGGTCGCCGCGGCGCGCAGTTGCGGCGCCAGCCCGGAGCCATCGTCGTCGATTGTGAACAGCAAGAAACTGCGCCCCGGAGACGTTTGTTCTGCTTCGCGCGCCACCACAATGGAAACGGCGCCGTGAGCCCACTTTCCGGCGTTGTCGAGCAGATTGCCGACCATCTCTTCAAGATCCTGGCGTTCGCCCAGAAACCAAAGCTCGCGCGAGGCTGCGCTCGAAAAAACCACGCCGCGATCCGCGCAAATCTTTGTGAACGTGCGCAAAAGCGCATCTACGACCGGCGCAACCTGAGTCGTCGATCCAATCGCCCCGGCTCGTGCTGCAGCTCTGGCGCGATCCAGGTAAAAGGAGATCTGGTCACGCATGATTGCGGCCTGCTCGCCGACCTTTTCTGCGAGCGGTCCGGGGGCGGCGTCGGCTTCATTGACAATGACGCTCAGCGGCGTCTTTAGCGCATGTGCAAGATTGCCGACTTGCGTGCGAGCGCGCTCGACGATGTCTCGATTGGCGTCGATGAGCAGGTTCAGTTCATCGACCAGCGGCGCAACTTCCGTGGGGTAACGCCCCGCGATACGCCCACCCGCGCCCCGCCTGATCGCCGCCAACTCGCCCTGTAAAATGCTGAGCGGACGCAGCCCGAAACTTACCTGGATCGCCGCGGCGATGGCCAAAGCTATCGCCAGCAGCGTGAAAGCGACAGTGAGCGCGAAACGAAACCGGTCAATGTCATGTTCAGTTTCTTCAGTGCTGGCGCCGACCTGGACGAGATAGATGCCGGTATCGCCAACGTCGATGACGCGCTCCACAATCCGAAGCATGCGGCCGTCCGGCCCTCGAGCGACCCCGCGCCGCACTCCACCGGTTTCAGCGGCAACGCCAAGGTCGGCCAGCTTTGGTAATTGGGCTGCGAACAGAGAGCGAGACGCCTTGATTTCATGAGCGTCGTCATCAAGCCGGGTGATTTGCCAATACCACCCAGACCGGGCCAGTTCGAACTGGGGATCGCCAAGCTGGCCTGGACCGCTGCGTCCTTCCTCGCCAGACAGCGAAACGTCGGCGACGATGGCGCGCAAATACACCTCCAGTCGCCGCTCGAACACATCTTCTGCGCTGCGCCGGTAATATTGCGTGAGCAGCATGGAAGCCAAGAGCAAGACCATGAAGCTCAAGCCCGCAGCGGTGAAGAACAGCCTCCGTGCAATAGATCTTGTGGTGAAATCAAGAGACCGCATAGGCGGATTTATCCGTCGCCTTTCCCGCGTTTACCACCCTCCATTATCAGTCCGGCGCTTGCGGCGGTTGTCGTCTCGGGCGATTTGCCCGGCTCCACAATGTATCCAAGTCCGCGCACGGTCTGAATGAGTTCGACCCCAAGCTTTTTGCGCAGCCGCCCGACAAAGACTTCGATTGTATTGGAATCCCGATCGAAGTCCTGATCGTACATATGCTCAATGATCTCGCTGCGCGAAATCACCCGTCCCGCATGGTGCATCAGATAAGCGAGCAGTCGATATTCATGCGAGGTAAGTTTGATCGGCGCGCCATCGACCACGACCCGCCCCGCCTTTGTGTCCAAACGGACGGGCCCACACATGATCTCATTGGTAGCGTGTCCGCTGGCCCGGCGAAGCAGGGCGCGAATGCGCGCCAGCACCTCCTCCATATGGAAGGGCTTTGAGACATAATCGTCGGCCCCGGCGTCGAAGCCTTGCACCTTGTCGCTCCATCGGTCGCGCGCGGTAAGAATAAGTACCGGCATAACGCGACCCGCACGACGCCATTCCTCGAGAACGGTGACGCCGTTCTTTTTTCGGCAGCCCGATATCCAGAACTACTGCGTCGTAGGGCTCAGTGTCCCCAAGGAAGTGCCCCTCCTCGCCATCATAGGCGCGATCAACGGCATAACCTGATTGTTCGAGCGCAGTGACGATCTGGCGGTTCAAATCCCTGTCATCTTCGACCACGAGCAACCGCAATGCACTCTCCTTCGCGTTGATGTTTTCTCGTTTTAATGTTCCGCGCGCGGTTCTGGCTTTTGTTCTATTCGCGCAGGGTGAGGCTTGCCGCTGACGGCGTTGACCAGTGTCTTCACAATCCGGCCGTCCCGCCGCAGCAGGCTAATTTCATAAAGAAACAAGTCGCCGTTGCGGCATAGCCTCGCGGAAAGCGCCTCCGCCTGCGTTGAACTGCTCGCGGCCTGCATTGAGGGAAAGGGATCCGCCAATTTGTGCTGTGCTATCTCGCGTCGAGTTTGGGCGACCGAAAAGCATTCCAGCTCCTGCGACCCATCTTTCGCGAAGACAAAGCTCGGGCAAGCGGACATCGAAAGCGCGAGCACCCAGCTTCCCGCCATGATTTTCGCCTCGCGCCGGATCATGAGCGCCTCCTCAGTCGACTATCGAGTCGACAATCTGAACGCAAAGTGAATGGTCTCGCTTTGATGCACGAGCGCAGCTCGCGCCCCCGTCTGCCCCGCCGTAAGCAAAAAAAACCTGTTGCAGACGCTTCAGTATCTCGCCCTTTTAGGCCATCTTTTTGGCCAGAGGCGGATAAAGTCGGGTAAATCATCCACCGGCACCTCGTCCTCGCCAGCCTCTACCCGCCCTTGAACCGAGACATGGACGTCATGCACGCTTTGGGGATCTCCGCTGATCAAAGGATGCCAGGGCGGCAGATCCTTGCCTTCAAAGCGCAGGCGATAAGCGCAAGTTGGGGGTAGCCATCGGATTTTCGCCAGCTTGGCGAGGGTCAGCCGCACGCAGTCCGGAACAAGTTTTTTCCGCCCGACATAGTCGCCGCATCTGCAGCTCGACTGATCGAGAAGTTTGCATGCGACGCTGGTGTGATGGATATCTCCGGTGTCTTCATCCTCAAGCTTCACAAGACAGCATCTGCCGCAGCCGTCGCATAGACTCTCCCATTGCGTCCGGCTGAGCTGGTCCAGCGGCTTTGTCCAGAAAGGCGCAGCGACATCAGCAGCTTGAGGTGAGCTGTCATTCGACGTTCTGTCGCCATTATCGCTGGTCATAGTCCTCTTTCGCGCCTTCCTCCGCTCATGGAAACCATAATGGCAATGAGCGCAAGGACCGCCGTCGTCAAGACGGTTTAAAAAGTGCTAATATGGGAAGGCAGGGCCTGACTTCGGGTCGTGCGGGAGTTTTTCAACTTTGTGGAAGCGTTTCCGTTCCCTGCCTATCGTCAAGCGCGTATCGCGCATTCTGCTGGCTTTCGACGCGCTGATAGATTCCAGCATGTTCGACAGCGGTCGCAGGTCGCGCGAAGCTTACGAAAATTTTTCGGGCTTCATGTCACGTTTCCACGTTTCGGGAATAACCCGATTGGGCGTGGAATTCGCCTGCGAGGCGCTCACCCTTTCGCTTGGCGCCGGAATCGTCGCCATGGCGCTGGCTTCGTCGGCCTTTCGTATGACCAGCGACAAAGATTGGCTCAAGCGCGCCGATCTGGCAGTGACATTTCTGGATCATTATGGCGTCGAGGTCGGCCAACGCGGCATCAAGCATGACGACGCCGTCCCGCTCGATCAATACCCCGACTATCTGATCAAGGCGGTGCTAGCGACGGAAGACCGGCGTTTTTACGAGCATTTCGGCATCGACGTGATCGGCACCGCGCGGGCGCTGTCCGTCAACGCCCGCTCAGCCGGCGTGGTGCAGGGTGGCTCCTCAATTACCCAGCAACTCGCCAAGAACCTGTTCCTTTCCAACGAACGCACAATCACCCGCAAGATCAACGAGGCCTTTCTGGCGCTTTGGCTGGAGCACCACCTGACCAAACGCGAAATTCTGAAGCTCTACCTTGATCGCGTCTATATGGGCGGCGGCACCTTCGGCATTCAGGCAGCGGCCGAGTTTTACTTCGGGAAATCGGTCAAGGACGTGACCCTGTCCGAGGCCGCCATGCTAGCCGGCCTGTTCAAGGCTCCGACCAAATACGCGCCACATGTGAATCTGCCGGCCGCGCGCGCGCGCGCGAACGACGTGTTGAACAATCTGGTGGACGCCGGCTTTATGACCAGCAGCCAGATCATTCCGGCTCAGCGCAGTCCCGCGACGCCAGTCGCGCGGAAGCTGGAGTCGAGCCCGGACTGGTATCTCGACTGGGCCTACGGCGAGGTGCAAAAACTCGCCGACGCTGGCAAGTTCGGCGAGGACAGGGTGCTTACCGTAAAACTGGCGCTCGATTCCAACGTGCAGAAGCAGGCGGATTCGGTAGTTGAAGACATGCTGCGTGAGAACGGACGATCGTTCCACGTCAAGCAAAGCGCGCTCGTGGTCATGGAGCCGGATGGCGCACTGCGCACGATTGTGGGGGGACGCGACTATGGCGCGAGCCAGTTCAATCGCGCAACGGAGGCGCTGCGCCAACCAGGATCCTCATTCAAACCATACGTCTATCTCACCGCGCTGATGACCGGAAAGTTCAAGCCCAGCACAATCGTCGTTGACTCGCCCGTGTGTATCGGCAACTGGTGTCCGCACAATTACGGCGGAACCTATAAAGGTTCGCTGCCGCTCGCGGAGGCCTTGGCTCATTCTCTGAACACGGTCGCAGTAAAATTGTCGATCGCGATCGGCAATGGCTCTCCAAAGGCGGGTCGCGCCAAAATCGTTGAGACGGCGCGAGCCCTCGGGATCACGGCGCCGCTGGAGGACACACCCTCGCTGCCGATCGGCGCCGATGAGGTCAATTTGCTTGAGCATTCGGCCGCTTACGCAGCTTTCGTCAATGGCGGCAAAAGAGTTACGCCCTATGCGGCCGTCGAGATCCGAAACCGGCGCGGCGACCTGCTTTACCGGCATGACCGCGATGCGCCGCCTCAGCAGCAGGCTGTTCCTTTCGACAAAGTGGTCGAACTGGGCTCGATGATGCGCAAGGTGGTCGAAGAAGGAACCGGCAAGCGGGCTCAGCTTGGCGACGGCATCACGGTGATCGGCAAGACGGGCACCACCAATGGCTTCAAGGACGCCTGGTTCTGCGGTTACTCCGGCACGATGGGCGGCTGCGTGTGGTACGGCAATGACGACGGCGAGCCTATGAACAACATGACGGGCGGCACTCTGCCGGCGCGCACCTGGCATGACATCATGGCCTATGCGCACCAAGGTGTGCAGCTGAAGCCCATCGTCGGCATGGCGCCTCCATTGCCTTCGGATACAAGCGCCAACGCCGGGACGCCGGTCGAGGCGCTTGAACTTGGCGCGCCGCAGCGTCCCGCCACCTTGTCGAAGGGCGCCCTCGAAGCTCTCAATTCAATACAAAACAAAATCAAATCTCTGCCGATCGAGAAGCGCGGGGCTGTGGAAGAGCTGTTTCCTGCTGGCTCGGTGCGTTCTCGCAGCGCATCTGGAGGTTTGCGGCCAGCGAGCGGCGCCCTAGAATAGCGCCAGCGCTTTGGGCGCTTTTGCAGAGAATCAGACCTTGCGAGCACCTTTTGACAAATATATTCGCGCTGTGGCGGCGACGGTGTGCGGCCTTGCGCTTGGCTTCGCGCTCACCGCCTTTTCGCTCAGCTCGGGCTATGGTTTCGGCGCGCTGCGCATCGGCCCCTGGACCGCATGGCCTCAAACTGGAGCGGCGGATATAGATCCTTTCGCGCGCGCCGCTCTGGCGCGCCGTGGGGAAGCTCCACTGGGCAAGGACCAGGGATTGATGTTTGTCGCGAGCCTCGACTCGACGGGAGCGCCGCTTGAAGGCCGCTGCGAATATCGCATCAGCGACCCCCTGCCAGCCGCTCGCTTCTGGACTCTCGGCCTCGCGAGTCCGACGGGTCAGCCGCTGGCCAATCCGACTGAACGCTATGTTTATACGTCCAGCGATATTCTCAGGCGCGAAGGCGGCGCTTTCAATCTCGCCGTCGCGCGCCAGGCCCGACCCGGCAATTGGTTATCCCCCGGCGAGGCGCGGACCTTCGTGCTCGTGCTGCGCCTCTACGAAACGCCGCTTGATCCGGCGGCGCACGCCGACCCTGCAGCTTTTCCAAGCATCGTCAGGCTGGGCTGCGCATGACATTCAAGGATCGCGCTTTAGACCTGCTCCCCTGGACGCTCGCCGCGCTATTGATCGCTGCGGTCGTTAACATCGTTTCGGTTCTGCTGATGCCCTCGGTCGCGCCGCGTGACGCCTATGCGAGATTATCGGAGGAGGCGAAAACGGCCCAACCGACGCCCGGCGGAGTGGTGGTGTTCGATCCGGCCGGAGCGAATGCGCCGCCCCTGCCATTCGAAGACCCGGCGATGGCGGAAGGGGCTTGCCTGTTTGATTTGTCAAAAGGCCCGTTTCATGTGCGCGCAAGCGTCGACATCGACGACGATAACTATCTTGGGATTTCCTTCCACAACGCCGCCGGAGCGATTTTCCACGCTATGACGGACCGCGCGTCAATTAAGGGCAAAATCGACATTGTCGTCGGCAATGCGCGTCAAATCGAAGAATTGGAAGCCGATGACATCGAAGACTCGCCTCCACAGGAAATCCGACTGACTTCCCCCTCGTCGCACGGCTTTGTTTTGATTCGGGCCTTGTCCAAACGCCCTTCCGATTTTGCAAGAGCGAAATCAAGCGTTCAAGCTGTGAGTTGCGAATTGTTGCAACCAGCGCCCTGATAATCTGAACTACGCTTTCGCGAAGGCGCGGGGGAGTATCACCCGGGCGACAAGCCCATGCGGCTCGCGCTCCAGAAGTTGCAGGCTTCCTCCAAGTTCTTCAACCAGCGAGCGTACAATTGACAGCCCGAGCCCGAAGCCTACGTGTTCGTTCATATTGCGGGCGGGCTCACCGCGCACAAAGGGTTCGAGAACGCGGCTTCTGATGTTCGCCGGTATTCCTGGACCGTCATCCGCAACATCGACGCTGATGACGTCAGGCGACGGCTGTTGGAGCGTGACGACCACCTCTTTTGCATGGGTCACGGCATTTTCAACAAGATTGTTGAACACACGCTGCATTTCGGTAAGCGACCCGAGGATGATCTGATGCTGGCCGCCGCGATAGGTCACGTCATGCCCCAGATCGACATATTGGTCGCAAACCGTTTGCAATACGCTGTCGAGGTCAATCAAGCCGCGTTCCGGCGCATGACTTGCGTCACGCAGATGTTGCAAATTTTTATAGAGCATCGAGTCCATAAGTTCGGCGTCGCGCAGCATTTTCGATTTCAGGGCATCGTCTGAAATGAACTCAGATCTAAGTCTTATCCGCGTGATGATCGTTCGCAAATCGTGACTGATCGCGGCGAGAGCCTGGCTTCTCGCTTCGATCATCGCCTGGATACGACTCTGCATCCGGTTAATTGCGCGCGTCAGATCCCGCACCTCGCGCGGCCCTGCTTCTTCAATCAATCGTTTTCTGTTGCTTTCGTCGGGAAATTGCTCCGCTTCGCGTGCGAGCCTGACCAATGGAGCAACGACTGCGCTGGAAACCCACATTGTCAAGATGGTTGCGCAAAACAGAAAGAATAAAGCGGATCGCTCCAGAAGTCGCACAGAGAAGGGAGTGGCGCCCGACCGTGTGGCCCAAAGAACTCCCCGTCGCGCGAATGCACTCGTCCCCGAGGGAGTCGCGACAGCGTAGCCACCTTTGCGCAAAGCCACGGCGAAATCGCTTGAACTGTTTTCGCTTGACGTTGTCACCGCGGAAACTTGCGCGCCTTCCCACAAATGCGCCTTTAGATCCTTGAGGTCGCCACTCTCCTCACTATCGGCGGTCAGGTTTGGAGCGGCGGCCCGCACCGAAAATTTGATCCATGGCGTCGCCTTGTTCAAGGTCGCGAGAACTTTGGACCGCTCGGGAATTGCGGCGGCGTCGATCGCCCACATAGCGGTTGCGATATACTCACCCGGCTCGACGATAGGCCGCCGCCCATCTGAGCTTCCCAGATAGTTTGCCGTCGTCAGCGCCAAATGAAACAGAACGATAACGGCCAGGACCACCAGCGCGATCTGTCCGGCCAGACCATCAGGACGCAGTCGGCGCAGAAAGCTGTTCATGAACGCGTCACCTGCGCCGAAAACATATATCCTTCCGATCGCACGGTTTGGATCAGCTTTGGAGCTTTCGCGTCAAGCTCGATTTTTTGGCGCAGCCTGCTAATCAGCGTGTCGATACTGCGTTCGAATGGCCCCGAGGTTGGTCCGTGAGTCAAATTGATCAATTGATCGCGCGTCAGGACGCGATTTGGATGTTCGCAAAGGGCGTGCAGCAGATCAAACTCCGCACCAGTCATCGCGATCTTCGTGCCGGCAGGCGCGACGACTTCGCGCGCGGAGATATTCACGCTCCAGCCCGCAAATCGGTAGATTTGCCGCCCCTCCGATTCTGCTGTGTGGTCATTTGTCGGCGCGCGTCGCAACACTGATCGGATGCGGGCCAATAATTCGCGCGGATTAAACGGCTTGGCGACGTAATCGTCGGCTCCCATTTCGAGGCCGACAATTTTGTCGATGTCGTCGCCTTGCGCCGTCACTATTATGATTGGCAGACTTCGCTCGGCTCGCACCCTCCGGCAGATGGTCAGGCCATCTTCTCCGGGAAGATTAAGATCCAGAAGGAGAAGATCAAAACGGCGCCTGGCCATAGCTGAGTCCATCGCCGCGCCGTTCATGACCACGGCTACATCGATCTGGTTCGCCTTGAGATAGCGCGAAATCAGATCGCCGATTTCGGCGTCATCTTCGACCAGAAGGACTGAAGCGAGATCTGTCACGTTTCATTTTGCCAAAGGTTTTTCTGAGGATGACTGTAACAGGTCGCTTCGTCGCGGTTTCTCCAGCCGCGCCATCGGCCCCGTATGGTCACTGCATCATCCAGATAAAATAGAAGAATGAGCCATAGATGAAAAGCGCTACCAGCACAGCTAAGTAATCGCTCATTCCTGTCTCCTGGCGTGATCGAGTCGAGATTTTGCGGAACACGTGCGCGAAAGCCCCTAGCTTCCGCGCATCGGCCGCGAGGATGTTAGTCGTGAGATCCGTGACCGCCCTCGTGTTCCCAGTGCCCGCCGTGCTTCATGCCGCCGATGGCGTGCAGCAAAATTCCAAAGCGTTGCTTCTGGGCCTCGTCAAGACTGTCGTAAAGCGGTTTGGCCGCCTCCGAAAGCTTCACGAGTTCTCCGGAACGGGTCTCTAACGCCTTCGCGCGGCGCTGCAGCGCCTCTATGGCGTTACGATGACCCTCGTGCTCTTTGTTCTTTTCATGCCACTCCGCGAACCGAGCGGCGCGTGCTTTTGCCTGCTCGCGTATGACTGTTTCGAGCGCCGGCCAGTTCTTTTCCTGGGCGGGCGTCAGCTTCAGCCCCGCTTTTAGCGCTGCGACGCGCGCGTCGGTGAAAGCGGCCCTGTCTTCCTCAGAAAACCGGGGATGCTCGCCTTGTTCGTAATCTTGAGGCGCAACAGGGGCGGCGCCCGCAATGGCCGGCATGAACGCGGGCGAAAGGAGCGTCGCCGCCGCCGCAATTATCAAGTGTTTTCTCATGGGGTTGCTCCAAGGAGTGGTCCAATCCGCGATGATGAACTTTCGCAGACGGATATTGCGGAGCTTTGTCCCGTTGAGCGGAGTTTGTTTCCCGATTGTGTCCGCAGCGAGCGCCGGGCGAAACAAAAGCCTGGACCAAGCCACAATCCCGCCTTTTTCTCGAACTTGCGCCTTTCTCACGCGCTCAGGAACGCTGCTTCAACCTCTCCAGATCGAAAGTCTCTATGTCCCGGAGCAACTCGATGAAGGCCGTCGCCCAGTAATCGGCCGCCGCGACGCCTTTTTCCGCTGTGGCTTTCGAGGCGTCGCCCATTGCTCCCGCGGCCGAAAGATCCTGCGCCATCCAGCCGAACCCCGCCGGGCGGTCCGCGCGAAGCCAGGTGAAATCACGCTCGAAATCCCTGCTTGCCGGAATGAAATTCTTGGCCCGCGCCGTATCCACTAGCTCCGGACGAAAAGCCAGCATCAGCGAGGTCTCGATCTCCCCGCCATGAATCCCGTGGCGCAGCTCTTCGGCTCCGAATAGGCCGTCTGGATAGCCAAAGCGACTCCATGAGCAGGTGGCCGCAAGCACGTTGTGGCGCGCCCGCAACTCCAGCGCGGCCTGAGCGATGAGAGGAGAATTCCCGCCGTGCGAATTCAGCAGCACGAGCTTTTGCGCCCCGGTTGCGATGGCGCTTTCCAGCACTTCAATCATCATGAGCAGCGCTGTCGACGGCGTATATGTCAGCGTGCCGGAGAAGTCCCGGTGCTCGGTCGAAACGCCAACGCTCTGGATCGGCATGAACAACGCCTCAAGATCGCGTGGCATCCGGGCGACGACGCGCGCAATGCAACCCTCCATGATTTGTGCGTCCACGCCCACCGGAAGATGCGGCCCGTGCTGCTCCACCGCCGCGACAGGCGCGATGATGATGAGGCGCTCCCAATCAAGAGCGGCGAAGTCGCGGGTCGAGAGATCGGTCCAGAATGGCGAAGGCGGCATGAGTTGTTCTCGCGGCTTTTAATCCCAAGCGACAAGGCGCTTGCGTCGCTCCGGTCGGCGCAGACAAGGATGCGGCAAACCAGCGCTGGCTGAAAACTACATATATTGTTTAATAGCTCCATTATGTCGGATATGACTGACTTTACAGCGTGAAAGGTATTTGTCCCCCGGAGATTGTCGCATGACCACAGCATATGGGCCGCAGGATCCAGACGCGCTCGCGGAAGTTTTCGCCCGGCTATGCGTGGCGGCTGGCGATATCATCATGGAAGTTTTTTCGCGTGGGACAATAGAGACCCGGATCAAGAACGACAGCAGCCCAGTCTGCGAGGCGGACGAACGCGCTGAAGTCTTTTTGATCGAGCAGCTTTCGCGCCGCCTGCCGCATGTTCCCCTGATTGCGGAAGAAAGCGCCGCCCGCGGGCAAACGCCAGCTCAAGACGGCGCCTTCGTGCTTATCGATCCGCTGGACGGCACGCGCGAATTTATCGCGCGCAGGCCTGAATTCACGGTCAATATCGCCTTCATTGAGGACGGCGCGCCGATTGCGGGCGCAGTCTATGCTCCCGCGCTGAGCGAGTTATGGTTTGCGGGAGATAAGGCCTATTTCGCCAGGGTAGCTCCCGGCGCTCTGCTGCCGTCGCAAGCGGAGTGGCGACCGTTGCACAGCCGGCGGCGTCCCGAGGATGGGGCCACGGCGCTGGTCAGCCGCTCGCATTGCGACCCACGAACCGAGGCTTTTCTCGGCCGGCAACTCATCAAGCAAAGAATTGACGCAGGCTCGTCGTTGAAGTTCTGCAGGCTTGCGGAGGGCGTCGCCGACATCTATCCGCGCTTTGGCCCCACCATGGAGTGGGACACGGCCGCTGGCGACGCAGTGCTACGCGCCTCCGGGGGACTAATGGTCACACCCGCTGGCAAGCCTTTCCTCTATGGCAAGGCCAGCGAAAATTATCGCAATGGCCCCTTCGTCGCCTACGGCGATCCAGCCGCCGCAACCCTTTCTTAACCACGGCGCGGCAATGTTGCCGTCTATGGCGGCGTCGCCATGTTTGCGACGCCTCCGCGCCATGCCGCCGGCGATCTTCGCTTCGATTTTCAGCGTAACGCGCCAGCGCCACGGGAGACAGGCAACATGAACGACGCCGATACCTCCAAACCTCTCGTCAGCGGGGCTTTTTCGCGCAGGGCCCTCCTGCGTCTCGCCGCCGGTTACGGACTTACATTCGCGACGCGCGAAGCTTTGGGGCGCGAGGCGTCGCCCGAAAGCTATTCGGATAATGAAGTTATCGCCAACGGCCACAAGTTCTTCGGATCGATCTCGCGTGGCTTGGCGGAAGGCGTCGAGACCGCGACGCGCCGCTGGGGCAAGCCAAACGCTTACGTGCTGGGCCAGGAAGCCGGCGGCGCCTTTGTGGGGGGACTCCGCTATGGCGAGGGCGAAATGTACACGCGCAACGCCGGGCGACGCCATCTCTACTGGCAGGGTCCGTCCCTTGGCTTTGACGCCGGCGCGGACGGCGACCGCACCATGATGCTGGTATATAATCTTCCTGCGGTTGACGCGATGTATCAACGTTTTGGCGGCGTGGACGGCTCGGCCTATCTGGTCGGCGGCTTTGGATTTACCGCCCTCACCGCCGACGACGTGGTGGTCGTTCCGATCCGCTCAGGCGTTGGCGCAAGGCTCGGGTTAAACCTGGGCTATTTGAAGTTCACGTCGCAATCCACCTGGAACCCCTTCTGATCTTGCATCGACTCCGACAGCGACTCTTTGGCCCCAGCCCCGGACGGCTCATTCGCCTGGGCCAGCGGCAGGTTATGGCGGAAGGGCTGCCGCGGGGCGTCTGGACCGACCAGCATCATTACGCGATGACCGTCGGCTGGACGGCGTTTTTCGGTTGGCTGGCGCTCGCCTTTGTAATTCTCAACCTGCTTTTCGCGGGACTCTACTGGCTTTGCGCTTATCTTGGCGACGACCCTATCGCCAACGCGCGCGCCGGAGAGTTCCTCGATTATTTCTTCTTCAGCGTCGAGACGCTGGCCACCGTCGGCTATGGCGACATGCACCCGCAATCGCTCGCCGGCCATCTCATCGCGACAGTGGCGACCTTCACAGGCGTCTGCTCCATGGCCATCACCGCCGGATTAACCTTCGCCCGTTTCGCCCAGCCGCGCGCGCGACTCCTTTTTGCACGCAATCTCGTAGTTTCTTCGCATGACGGCGCACGAACATTAATGCTGCGCTTCGCCAACGAGCGTCATAACGCCGTCACCGATGCAAGCGCCCAACTATGGCTCGTCCGCAATGAGCGCACGCTGGAGGGCGCGATATTCCGCCGGTTTTATCGACTGAAGCTTGCCCGGGACGAAAACCCCATTTTTGCGCTGAGCTGGACTCTCATGCATGTGATCGACGAGAGCAGCCCGTTGCACGATTGGACCGCAGACGACTTTAACGCGGCCGACACGAATCTCATCGTCATCTTCAGCGGACATGATGAAAGCTCGGCGCAGTCGGTGCGCGGGCGCCGCATCTTTTCCGGGACGGACATTGTGCTTGATCACGATTATGTCGATATTTCCCGCGTGAATGAGGCGGGCGTGACAGTCTTCGATTACACCAAATTCAACGACCTCAAGCCTTCCGGCCTGTCCTGAGGCGATTTGGGCGGATTTTGATTTCCTCCAGCGCTGCTTTAAAAACGCTGCTGGCGACGCAGAGTCTCACGGGCGCCAGCCAGGCAAGGACGAACGCGTGTTGATCGAACAGGCGATGTATTTCGCGCTCGGTTTCCTGATAGCCGGGCTTTGCATCCTGCTGTTTATGCCGGCGCTTTGGCGGCGAGCTATGCGCCTCTCCATGCGCCGGCTGCAAATGCTGGCGCCCCTGTCGCGCGAGGATGCGATCGCCGAACGCGACCTGCTGCGGGCGGAATTCGCCGTACGCGAGCGGCGGCTCGAACAGGAAATGGAGACTGTCCGGGCCTCCAAGACGCAAGACCTCGTTGATATCGGCCGACACGCGGCTCGTATCGCCGACCTCGACGGTTTGCTGAAGAAGGCCGAGGCCTACGGTCGCGAAATCGAACACCAGCTGCAGCAAGCCCGCAAAACCATTCTGGAACGCACCGATCTGCTCAGCTCGACCGAGATGGCCTTGCATGAAGTGACCGAGCGTGCGGAGCGCGGCGTCGCTAGCCTGCGCGCGCTGCGCAATGACCATGAAGAGCTGGGTCGCGAAAAAGAGGTTGTGTTGACCCGCGTCGCCAGTCATGAGGCGAAAATCGGCGATTTGCATCAGCAGAATACCGATCTCAAACATGAGCTTGACAAATTACGGAGTGATTTCGCCGAACTCACAGCGGAAGCAAAGCGCCTTGGCGCCGTGGATGCAGAGTTAGCCCGCGTCAGCGATGAGCACACAACGCTTTCTGCCGCCAAGGCCTCGCTCGAGGAGACTCTGGCCGCCGTCCGCGCCCGGGCAAAGCAGGACAACGAGAGGTTGGCGGACGAGATCGCTCACCTCGAGAATGCGCTGCGCATAGCGCGGGCGGAAGCGCGTGACCACGCCGATCGGCTCGAGGTCGCACGCGCGGACAATTCGATGCTTCAAGGGGCGGTGGAAGCGCTGCGGGCCGATCACGCGCGCCGCCGCACCAACGCGGGCGGCGCCGACGCGAAGGAAATTGCACTGCTGCGCAAGGAAATTTCGAGCCTCGCTACCCGGCTTTTGGGAGACGCGCCGCGCCCGGCTCGGCAGGACGAAGACGCCCCCGCCAAACGCGCGTAAGCTGACTCCGGCCCCCGCGAAACCTCGCGAGCCAGCTTGACCGCGCCGCTGCGCTTTGGGACAAAGGTCTTCAGCAAATTCTTGAATCGCGCGAGGTTGCACTTGCTTTTCGCCGCCATCTGTCTCGACAAGCCCGGTCAAATTGACCTGCGCCTCGCCACCCGCGCCGCGCATCTTTCCTTCCTCGAGTTTAACGCAGCACAGATCAAGCTTGGCGGGCCGTTCCTGGATGAATCAGAAAAGCCCATCGGCTCGCTTCTCATTCTTGAGTGCGTCGATCAAGCCTCAGCGCAAGCGTTGCTGAACAGCGACCCCTACGCAAAGGCCGGTCTTTTTGCGAGCGTACAATTGCGGCCCTGGAGGCGCGTCGTGGGCGCGAAGCTCTAGAGATGGCGCACTGGCTTTTCAAGAGCGAGCCCGCCACCTGGTCATTCGACCAACAGGTCGCTGCGAGCGAAAAAGGCACATTTTGGAACGGCGTGCGCAACCATCTTGCAAAAAAGCACATGATGTCGATGCAAGTCGGTGAGCAGGGCTTTTTCTATCATTCCAACGAGGACAAGGCGATCGTCGGAATCGTCGAAGTGATCAAGCCCTATTATCCCGACCATACGGATGAAACCGGCAAATTCGGCATGGTCGACTTGCGCGCGGTAAGACCCTTGAGAAAAAAGGTGACGCTGGCGCAAATCAAGGGAGAATCCCGCCTGTCCGATATGGTGCTGGTGAACAATTCGCGCCTCTCCGTGCAACCGGTCAGCGCGGAGGAGTGGCGTATCATATTGGAGCTTGCAGGCGAGGCCCGTTCAGGCGCTAAATGATTCCATTCTCGGACGCAAAGCGATTTAGCTGCGCCGGGAGACCGCAATCTGCGGCGTTGAGGACGCCGCGGAAGCCCCTAAATTCCGATAGCCGTATTCTCGCCAAGGAAAGGCAGCCGCTCTCGACCGTCGCTAATGATGCGGATAACAGCTAAGGATGGTTGCGTGACCGAAACAGCCTTCGCTTCCAAGCCGCCCGCAATGTCAGGCTGCGACTTGATCAACGAGCAGACATTCCTGCTCGAACGCATGCAGCTCGCGCTTGATGCAGGCCGCACAGGGATTTGGGACTGGAATCTCGTCACGGGCGAGGTGCATCTCGACGCCCGCGTGCGAGCTTTATGGGGTCTCGCGCCGGACGCGCCCGCAAATCTCGACGTATTCCGAAGCGCACTGCATCCACAGGATAAAAAGCGAACCAAAGCGGCAATAGAACAAGCGCTCGACCCGACCTATCAGGACGATTACGAAAGCGAATATCGAGTCATAGGTCTAAACGACCGTGTCGAACGATGGGTCTCTGTACGTGGACGCACCTTTTTTGAAGGCGGCCGCGCCGTGCGGATTGTCGGCACAGCGCGCGACATCACCGAACGCAAGCATCGCGAGCAGCATGTGCGCACTTTGCTCCGCGAACTGGTGCATCGCTCGAAGAACTTGCTCGCCGTGGTGCAGGCGATGTCGCGCCAGACCGCGACAGGATCAGGCTCGATCGAGGATTTCCAGCGCAAGTTTTCGGCGCGTCTGCAAGCATTGTCGATGGCGCACGATCTGCTCATTTCGCATGACTGGCGCGGCGCTTCGATGCACGACCTCGTGCAAGCGCAAATGGCTTACTGTCTCGACATCGGCGCCGGCGAAGTTGCCGAACATACGCGCATAGAGGGTCCCAAAATCATGCTGAAACCGGAGGCCGCGCAAAATATCGGACTGGCGTTGCATGAATTGGCCACTAACGCGCTGGCTTATGGAGCATTGTCATATGACTGTGGGAGCGTCGCCCTTAGCTGGCGGCTGGAGGCGGGACGGTTTCTGGTGGAATGGCGCGAAAGCGGCGGCCCCAAGGTAGCTCCTCCGCGGCGCGAAGGTTTTGGACATAAAGTTATCAAGCGGCTCGTGCCACAGGCGCTCGACGGCGAAACCACACTGAACTTTTCGCCGGAGGGTTTCGTATGGACCCTATCCGCTCCAGCAAGCTGCGCCATGGCGAAATAACGGCGGATCGTATTGGACCCGCCACGCTCGAAACCTAAGCGATATCCATTTACCGAAGACTATCTGTCAGATTGATACGCGCCTGAAAGCGAGACAGTGCACTGCATCCGCAGATTGCTTACATTGGACGGTGGAACAAAGTCGATCAACGCTTGAGGCTGAGTTCCCGCTTTCGCATAAAGTCTAACGGGAGCTCCTGCACTCGCCACGTTAGGCTCCGCGCCGGGGCCACTGCCGTATTGACCGACGCTGACCTGATTGGCGATCGGAATTTGAAACGACACTTCCCCAATGGAGTTTGGGGAAATTGTCAGAATCTGAAATTCCTGCAGCGTAAATCCCGTTGGCCCCCGCACCCAGGCCGATGGCGCCCCTGCGCACTGCGCCGAGACATACTGTATTTCAAAGTTAGCGGACAACGGGGGAAATATGCATTGGAAACGGCTGGGAGTGGCGGGGGTACACACGGAAATCATGCCGGCTTCCGGCCGGGCATCAGCCCATCCCGAAGCTGTCGCAAGCGCGATGGCGATGTTCAAGCTCAACAGCGCGCACAATGTATTTTTGAGGCTGTTCGTCATCGCCCCCTCCGGCATTTGCCCCCTGCCCATCGACCCCAGATTAAATTCGTGGCTGGGTATTTGGTTGCAATGGACGCGGTTAGGACCGTTTCTTGACTTTCTTGAGGGCTGGCGGGTTTGCGTCCACTGGCTTTTCTCCACCCGCAAACTTCTCGAAGTCCTTCTTGTTTTGAGCAGCGTAAAGCATTGCGAAGGAGGCGATCGCGTCGTCGAATACGTCCCTTTTTCCCATGTATCCCGATAGCGTCGCAGCATCCGTAGAACGCGCATGCGCTCGCGCCAGAGTCCGGCCGCACAAGGTGGCGTACTGAGGTAGCGATTTTGTCTCCAGCAGTTCGCTGATTGAACCGAGCCGACGGTTTTTCAAATGCCGGACATAAAACTGTCGGCCCGAGGCACGGTCTGTGGTCCAGCCCAGGAACATATCGGTCGCCGCCTGCATGATGCGCTGACCGGCGACGACGCGCGCGCCTTGCTGACCTTGCCACGGCTTGCCGTGGAGACGCTCCAACACTGAGGGCAGCGCTTCCTTGATCTGCAGGAAAAGCGGGTCGCCGTCATGCGTCACAAGCAGGCCGATAGCGCAATAAGTGCCGACGCTGCCCACACCAACCACCTTGAAGGCGCTGTCGGTCAGTTTGTATCGCTCCATCAGGGTCGCCGTCTCCGGCGTCAAGGTTTCGATCACCCCAGCGAAGACATTCGCCACATCCACATGAATGGACGCGTCTTCGTTCTCAGGAATATGATAAATTAAAGGAGGATGATCCTCTATCCGCCAGTCGCCCGCAGAATCGCATTTGATATGCGGGAAATTGGCGTCCTCTTGCCGGTCGGCGTCCTTTTGATCCGCCGCGATGCGCAGTTTTTTGACCAGAGATTCTGCGAACAGCCCCTTGGCTTCCTGAGTGAGCAAAATACGCGAATGCCATGCTGCGAGCGGCGATAGGTCAGCAAGCTTGAACATGCGTTCGCGATAGGCCGTCGCCACATTTTTTGCGATACGCCTCGCCGCCTTATCCGAGTCGCCCGCCGCTTGCGCGGCTACAGCAAAGCTAGTGGCCAGTCTTTTCAGGTCCACGGTGAAATCAACGCCGGACAACGTCTCGTCAAAATCATTTATGTCGAACAACGCATTACCTTCGGGTGAAAGGAAAGCGCCGAAGTTCATCAAATGGCAGTCGCCACAACTCTGCGTGTGGATTCCAGGCGCAGACTGGGCGGCGAGATCAGTCGCCATGATTGCGGCGGCTCCCCGCAAAAAATAGAAGGGCGATTGAGCCATGCGCTGATGACGAATCGGTAGCAAACTCGAGATTCGAGTGCTGTTGGTTTCGTCGAGAATCGCGACGGGATCGCGATCAGACGCAGTAAAATCGGCGAGATTCTGGTGCGGAACTTCGCTGCGCAACTTCTTTCCGGCGCGGTAGCGCTCCTCGAAAGGGCTGCGGATTGCGGCCTGAGGCGGGGGGAGCGGACCGTTAGTGACCTTAGCCATGAATCCTCCAATAGCGGAGCAAACAGCTCCTGAGAAAAACTGTTCCGACGGCGTGGGGAAACCCCGTCACCTAAACAAAAACCCCAGCTATTATTCGATGAGCGTAATAAGCGGATCAATTAGCGGCGCGTCGGCCGGCGGCATGGGATATTTGCGCAGATCGCGAGGGCGCGCCCATTTAAGCGCCTGCCCTTCCCTTGAAGCGACGAGTCCATCCCAGCGCCGACAGACGAACAGCGGCATCAGCAAATGGAAATCCTCATAGGCGTGGCTGGCGAAGGCAAGCGGTTGCATGCAGGAGATGCAAGCGTCGATCCCCAACTCCTCCGCAAGTTCGCGCGCCAGCGCCTGCTCCGGGCGCTCGCCAGGATCGATCTTGCCGCCGGGAAATTCCCAAAGGCCGGCAAGCTGTTTGCCCTCTGGCCGCTGCGCGATCAATACGCGGCCGTCGGAGTCGATCAGCGCCGCCGCGACGACGAGAAGCAGCTTGACCGGCGCAAGCGGCTGGCTCAATTGCCCGACAACACGACGTCGAGGGCGGCGCCTTCTCCTGCAGGCACGGACACCGCCTCATAAATGGCTCCTCCTCCAGACTGGGAGGCGCCTTTCGGCTTCCAGATGATCTGAGTGGTGATAAAATAGCGTCCAGGCGCCACATGGTCGAAGGTGAAGCGGCCCTGAGCATTGGCTTTGGTCGCCCGCGTATAAGCCACATATTCCGGGTCGGGCGTAATCTTGGGCATGCCGTCGGCCGCCACAAATTTTGATGCGCCGTAAAAATGCGCGATGCGCGCCTGCGCATAGCCGCTCGCCGGAATTAGCCGCACCACCTCTCCCGCCGCGTACCGGGTCTCTCCGGCTCCATTGGGATCGCGCAGATAGGCCTGGCCCGAGATCGTCGCAGAGCCGGGCGTCCTGATATAAGCCGCCTCCGCCGGATCGAAAGCGGCGGAGCCGGGGCTGGGAGACGTATGGTTGCAGCCTGCGAGAAGCATTGCGAAAAGAGCACAGGTGAGGGCGCGCCGCACGGATTTGATTCTCCACGATGAGAAAACTCACCGCACAGTCGCCACTCCTATGACAAAAGGCAAGCTACAAGAGCGAAAGACGTCAAGCTTGTGGCGCGTGCAAAAGTACCGCGCGATTCATCCGCCGCTCAACAGTATTTGCAACTCCGCAAGATCATTGGGCAATGGGCTTTCGAACAGCATTTCCTCGCGCGTGACCGGATGCGCAAAGCCTAATGTCGCCGCGTGTAGCGCCTGTCGCCCCAGAGCTTCGACCGCAGCGCGCGAATCAGGCGCAAGCAGCGACGCTTTTGTTTTGAAGCCTGCGCCGTAGGTCGCGTCGCCGATCAAAGGATGGCCGATATGCGCCATATGCACGCGGATCTGATGGGTGCGACCCGTCTCCAACCTGCATCCAACCAGAGCGGCGACGCCGAAATCTTGCAGCGTCTCGTAATGGGTGATGGCTTCGCGTCCGCGCGCGGCCGGCACGACCGCCATGCGTTCACGATGCGTCGCGTGTCGACCGATAGGCGCATCGATAACGCCGCGAGCCCGGTCGGGAGCGCCCCACACGAAAGCGAGATAGTCGCGCACCAGATGCAGCTTGCGTCCATGATCCTCGAAGAGCCGCGACAGGCCCTTGTGCGCGGCGTCGGTCTTGGCGACCACAAGAAGCCCTGTGGTGTCCTTGTCGATGCGATGCACGATGCCGGGTTTTTTGACGCCGCCAATGCCAGACAGGGTTTCGCCGCAGTGGGCTATGAGCGCATTGACCAGCGTCCCGGTCTCGTGGCCGCTGGCCGGATGCACCACCAGACCGGCCGGCTTGTTGATGACAAGGAGATGCGCGTCCTCGAAAACGATATTCAGCGCAATGTCTTCGCCCTTGGGCTCAGCGGGCTCGGCGGGCGGAACTATGAGGGTCACCGCTTCGCCAGCGACGAGACGACGGTTGGCGTCGGCGACCGTGCGACCCGCGACCAAAGCAGACCCTTGCTCGATCAAAGCTTTTATCCGCGTGCGGGAGATATGAGCGGCCGCGACATCGGCGCGTTCGGCGAGGAACCTGTCGAGCCGTGCGCCCGCCTCCTCTTCCGCAACGATAAAGTCGAAACTTGTCGAAGCTTCGGGCAAAGTGATTTCTAAGGCCATCTGAAGATTCTTTTCCGTTTCCTGACAGGCTCGTGTTACTTGCGCCATCTGCCGCTTGCCAAGGGAGACTCGAGCATCGCCGCCTCCGCCCCGTTCTGCGCCGTGATAGGCGCCGGCCCCGCCGGCCTGATCGCCGCCGATGTATTGTCGAGAGCGGGCGCGCGCGTGGCTGTCTTTGACCACAAGGCGAGCCCCGCGCGCAAATTTCTGATGGCCGGGCGCGGGGGCCTCAATCTCACCCACAGCGAACCGATGGATATTCTGCTCACCCGCTACGGCGCAGCGGCGGAGCGACTGGAGCCGATTATTCGGGCCTTTCCACCCGAGCGGCTGCGCGCATTTTGCGCGGAGCTTGGCGAGGAGACTTTTGTGGGCACCAGTGGGCGGGTGTTTCCAAAGCGGTTCAAGGCTTCGCCTTTGCTGCGGGCTCTTCTGGCGAGGCTGACGGCGCAAGGCGTAACTTTCGAGATGCGCCGCGGTTTTGAAAGCTTCGCCAAAGATGGCGGGTTGCAACTGCGGGGACTGCGAGGCGAAGAAACCACAATTGCCCCCGAGGCCGTGGTGTTCGCGCTGGGCGGGGCATCCTGGCCTCGGCTCGGCTCGGACGGCAGGTGGACGGACGCTTTTGCTTCGTCGGGAGTTCTCGATCACGACGCTGGCGCCCGCAAATTGCGGCGCATTAATTGGCTGGAGCGAGCATTTCCGAAACATTTTCGAGGGGCAGCCGCTCAAAACCATCCGATTGCGCCATGACTTCGAGCTCCGCGCGCGGCGATGTGGTCGTGACGCACGCGGGGCTTGAGGGCGGACCGGTTTATGCGCTGGCCTCAGGCCTGGGTGAGGCGACCCGGCGCCACGGCTCGGCCACATTGCGTCTGGACTTGCGTCCTGATGCGACCGAGGCTCAGCTGGCCGGCAAACTGGCGCGCGAAGCAGGCAAACAATCCCTCTCGACATTTCTGCGCAAGACTTTGGGGCTCAGCAAAATCGAGATTTCCTTGTTGCGGGAGTTGCAAGAGCGTGATCTCCCGCGCGACAATGAATTGCTTGCCGCACGGATAAAAAACTTGCCGCTACAAGTGAATGGCGTCGCCGATTTCGAGCGCGCCATCTCCACCTCCGGCGGTGTGATGTTTGACGAGCTTGACGCCGCATTGATGCTGAAAAAGCGCCCGGGCGTTTTCCTCGCCGGAGAGATGCTGGATTTCGACGCACCCACCGGCGGCTACCTGCTGCAGGCGGCCTTCTCAAGCGGCTTCGTCGCGGGGATGGGCGCGGCGCATTTTCTCAAGCTGGCGCCGTAGACGGCTATACCGCCCTGTCGCCCGTGAACTTGCCGTAGCCTCGCTGCCCATCGGCGTCAAACAGGAATACCTCGTAAACCTCTTGACCGCCGCCCATCTCCATACCGGGCGATCCCGCTGGCATGCCAGGAACCGCCAGACCGATCGCCTTGGGCTTTTCTTCCAACAATCTTTTGATCGCCGCGATCGGGGTGTGGCCCTCGATCACATAACCATCGACTTCGGCAGTGTGACAGGCGCTCAGCGCGACGGGCACGCCGAGATGTTTTTTTATGGCTTTCATGTTCGGCTCGTTCACGATCTGAACTGAAAAGCCGGCTTCCTGCACCCTTTTCACCCAGGCGCCGCAGCAGCCGCAACTCGCGTCGCGATGCACAATAAATCTTGGCGTCGTTTGAGCGCGCGTCAAAGTGACGAGCCCATTTGTTAGGGCGCCAGCCGCAACGCCTAAACATAATTTACGGCGAGTAACGGATGTCATGCGCATGTCTCCAATGGGAGCGAGAATAATCCACCTAGCAAAAAAGTCGCGCAGGTTGCAATCAAAGGATAAAGCATCCGGCCGAATGGAGCAGATGCTAATAAAAACGCGCCGCGTTTGCGCCGGCGAGGATCTCGCTTTTACAAACGATCACCGCCGACGCGATCGTCGTCTATTGTGTCAGATCAAGCTTTCCAGATGCGGCACCAGCCGTTAGCGCTTATCTCGCCCGACACGGATTTGCAGGCGTTCGGCGAAAGGAACAATTTGCAATTGGCGCAGTTTTGATCGCCTTTAGGCGATGCGCGGTAACCCACCGAACCGGGAGAGGCCTTTGCGGCGAGTGCTGCGCCAGTTCCTATACCGAGGAATGAAATCACTCCCGCCGCCCCCTGCAGGACCGTGCGACGCGTAGCTTTGGAATTGGCGTCGAATTTGATTGTCATATGTCGCTCTCCATTTTGACCGCAGCGATCTTGCGCTTTAAGGGCCGCCCTCACACCACAAACGTGAAGATGTGCGGAGACGCCTCATTGGGGCTTGCCGTCAACACAAAAACCGTCATGCGATGCGTGCCTTGCAGCTATCTCATTGGGCCGACAATCTCGCAATTTGGCATATCGTCGCATTGCAGCATAAAGGATGCAAAGGCGCGAGTTGTTTCAAAAAAAGAGTGCGACAAACGCCCCGCAGGTGACGCGAAGGCAGTATGAGCTTCCGCGACTTCTCACATCGGCTTGCGCACTGTGGGCTGGATTAACGGCGCTCGAAAATCTCATCACAAAACGCAGCGGTTTTCGCAACTGCAATGTGGCTGTTCCGCCACACTTCATGAATAATCCAAAAGAAACTCCTCGATTTGATTTACAGCAACAAATTCGCTTCGAATCAGGTGCATAGATTGCGTTGCTCTTTAAGCAGAATCATTGAGCGCGCAGATTTAGAAGGGTCAGTGAATCTCATCCGGTTACTGCGTCGTTATGCCGCCGGTTCGCAGATGCGAAGGAATACGCAATGACTATCCAAGATGCGGAAACAGTTATGAACGGCGTCCTCGCCAGACCAGCAACCCTCTTCCGCAAGCCTGAGGTTGATGTCGTCGCGATCATGGTTTGCGGCGTTCTTGGAATGATGGGCGCAGCAACTATCGGCCTTGCTCTTGCGCCGCCTTCGGCGGATGCAATACCGAGCTTCGCACGTCAAACGGGACAACCTTGCGCGTCTTGTCACACGGCTTTTCCTGAACTCACGCCATTTGGTCGCCGTTTCAAGCTCGGCGGGTACACCATGGGCGGAGGCATGTCGATCGAAGAGGCGCCGCCAGTCGCCGGCATGCTGCTGCCGACCTTCACCAAGACGAAGGTGCAGCAGGACTCGCCGCCGACTAACCCTAACGGCTACCCGATCGCGCACACCAATGACAATTTTGTCATGCAGCAGGCGAGTTTGTTCTATGGCGGACAGGTCTACGGCAATCTTGGCGCTTTTGTTCAGGGAACATACGACAAGGCGTCTCAGCACACTTATCTCGACAACACCGACATTCGTTATGCTGATACGACCAAGGTCGGTCCGGTAGACGTGCTTTACGGGCTTGACGTCAACAACGGACCGACTGTCCAGGATGTATGGAACACCACGCCTGCATGGGGATTCCCTTATGTCGCATCTACCTTGGCGCCCGCCTTTGCGCCGCCTGGAACCCAGATTGAAGGCGGCTTCGCTGGCCGCAGCGTTGGCACGGGCGGTTATGTGTTCCTCAATGACATGCTGTATCTTGAGGGTTCCGTTTATAACAATTTGTCCAAAGGCGAATTGAACACGCTTGGGCAACCCTGCGCTAACAATTCCGATTATGTTCAAAATGTGCAGGCTTGGGCCGCGCAGGCTTATCTGCCAAACCAGCCCTTTAGTTCGGCCTGCGCATCCAACTCGCTCGCGAGCGCCTCGCCTTATTGGCGCGTTGCTTTGGAGCCCAATTGGGGTGATCATTCCTTGATGATCGGCGCCTTTGGATTCTATCCGCAGGTGCTGCCCGGTCGAGTGATGGGCTACGGTGTCGATTCCTACCGCGACATCGGCTTCGACGCTCAATACCAATACATCAACGACGAACATGCTATAACGCTGAAGGTCACGCGCATCAGCGAAATGCAAAATTTGCAGGCCACCTATGCGCAAGGCGTCGCAGCGCAAGCGGTCAACGCACTCGGCGTCGTCAATGTGTTCGGCCTGCCTCCCGTCACGGGCAACGCCTCGTCCAATCCCGTCAATTATTTGACGAGCTTCAAAGCTTCGGCGGCTTACGTCTGGAATCGCACGATCAGCGCCACGGTCGGTTACTTCAGCGTACGCGGATCGGCGGATAATACGCTGTACGGCAACGCCTTCCTGAACCCGATCCCCGGCGGCGCGGCCTATGGCCAGCCCGACGGCAAAGGACTGATATTCGATGTCAACTACATGCCCTTCAGCAAGGGCGGCCCGAGCGTCTACCCCTGGATGAACGCCAAAATCGGCCTGTCCTATACCCACTATCTGTCGCTTTATGGTGGGACCACTAATTTTGATGGTCTCGGACCCTATTACAATGGCAGCAGCTGGCGCACGCACACGGCCACCGACAACAACACGCTCTTCCTTTATACCTGGATCGCGTTCTGATTGAAGGTTTGGCGCCTCGTGTCGATCGAGGCGCCTGCGCCTAGAAAGGGGCGCCGTCCAGGCGCCCCATATGGCCCTCAACATAGTTCGAATAGGCGCGCTCCACCGCCTCTCGCGAATTGAACACGAAGGGTCCGCGAAACACCAATGGACGTTGCGCCGGCTCGCCGCCAAGCAGCAGCGCCTCGAGGGGTTTCCCGCCAGTATTGGCGAGCGTCGCCGTCGATGAAGGTTGCAACAGCGCCAACTCTCCGCTCGAAACGGTTTCGCCATGAACCATGCCGGAGCCAGCGAGCGCATAAATCGCCATTTCGAACGATTTTTTTAAGGGCAGCGTCACAACGGCGCCGGGAGCGAGCGTGATGTGAACCAGTTCAGCGGGCGTGCTGAGACGGACTGGTCCAGGCGCTGAAAAAAAGATCGGCATGACGCCTGCGAGCAGACGGATGCGCGCGCCGTCAATTTTGCTTTCCGGCACGTCCTGCGCAGCGATCGACGCATAGCGCGGTTCCTGTTCGTCGAGCGCCACAGGCTGACGCGCCCAGATTTGAACGCCATGCATGAGCCCTCCCTCACCGCCACGCGGGAACTCTGCATGCAGTATTCCGCGCCCGGAAGTGATCCATTGGGCTCCGCCATTCATGATCGTGCTCTGATTGCCAAGCGAGTCGCGATGGTCGTTCTCCCCCTCGAGCATATAGGTGATCACCTCGATGCCGGCATGGGGATGCGCCGGCACCCCGCCTGCCGGCGGCTGTGTGGGGCCGATGTGGTCGAGGAACACAAATGGTCCAACAGCCTCGAGGCGCGGCGTAGGCAGAGCCCGCAAGACCGTCAGGCCGGCGCCGACCTGCTCTCGCGAAGCTGAGATCTTGAACGCGATTCCCTTCGGCGCGGCTTCATTGTCGGTCACGCTATCGTTCATCCCGCCCTCCGGTGGCGACACATTGAACGCAGAACGTAGGACGCGCCGACCGCCGGCGCCAGTCCAGTAAAAGGATCGGAAAACGTGCTTTCGTTCACCCTTTCGCCTGAAAGCGGATGCGTCTTGGTTTCGCAGTTGCTAAAGAGAACGCGAAAACGAAGGATTGTCGCTGTGACGCAGGCCAAGGACCGCCCAACCAACCAAACGCGCCTGGAGGCGGCCCTGGGGCGCTTTGCAGCAGAGGGTTTCGCGCGGCGGGAGCCGGCGCTGCTGCAGCCCGCCGGCGTGTTTCTCGATCGGCTCGGCGAGGATATCCGCGGGCGGCTCTATCTCACCAGCGACGGCGGCGATACAGAACTGTGTCTGCGGCCGGAATACACCATCCCCATATGCCTCGACTATCTGACGACGTCCGTAGCCGGCGAGCCGGCTGCGCTCGCCTATGGCGGCGCGATCTTCCGCGCAGGCGAGGGAGAGACTTTGCAGGCGGGGCTGGAAAGTTTCGGCCGCGACGATCGCGAAGCCGCCGACGCCGAAATCCTTGGGGTAGCGCTGGACGCCGCAAAAGCTGCGGGCGCGGCCCCCCTGACCCTGCGGCTGGGCGACGCGGGGCTCGTGAAAACCTTTCTGGACAGGCTCGACCTTGCTCCGGCCTGGCGCCGGCGCTTCGAGATCGGCCACGCGCGCGGCGAACCACTAGCGAAAACCCTCAGCCTTCCGACGCGCAAAGGCAATGGCGTTGGCTCGGGCGTGCTCGCGGCTCTCGAAAAAGCGGATGCCGCCGGCGCCAAAAAGCTGGTTGAAGACCTGTTGTCCATTGCAGGCATCTCCACTGTTGGCGGACGCAGCGCCGGCGAAATAGCGGAGCGTTTCCTCGATCAGGCTTCGCTCGAAGACGGTGGAGGCGTGACGCGAGAAAAACGAGCGCTTCTGGAGGCGTTTTTCGCAGTAGAAGGTTCGCCCGACGGCGCCTCCGTCAGACTGCGGGCTATCGCCAATGAGGCGAAAATCGATCTTGGTTTCGCCCTTGATTCGCTGGACACGCGTTCGAGCTTTATCGCCGCGCGGGGGCTTGCTCTCGACCGAATGATTTTTTCCACCAGCTTTGCGCGGCGGCTGGACTACTATTCCGGCTTCGTTTTCGAAGCGCGATCAGCGAAACGCCCGGATGCGCCGCCCGCCATCGCTGGAGGGCGCTATGACAGGCTCTTGAGAACGCTGGGCGCCGCGCGGGACATTCCCGCCGTCGGCGCAGCTATCTGGGTCAATCGCCTCGCGGGAGATGAAGCATGACAGGCGTTGACGCGGCAAAAGGCGGGCGCTGCTGAAAAGGGTAACGCTGACCGGCTCATTGTCGCTGTGCCCTCGAAAGGCCGATTGCAGGAAAACGCCTTCGCCTTTTTCGCCCGAGCGGGGCTCGAATTGCAACAAGGCCGGGGGGCGCGCGACTATCGCGGCACATTGGCGGGCGTGGAAAATGTCGAAGCGGCTTTTCTTTCGGCCTCCGAGATTACCGGACGCCTGGCGCGCGGCGAGGTGCATTTCGGCGTCACGGGCGAAGACCTGGTGCGCGAAGAAATCAGCGATGCGCGGCAGCGCGTCGAACTACTGGCGCCGCTAGGCTTTGGAGCCGCCAATGTGGTTGTCGCCGTTCCTCAAGCCTGGATCGACGTGCGCGATATAGCGGATCTTGCCGATGTCGCGGGCGGGTTCCGTGCCCGGCATGGACGCGGTCTGCGCGTCGCCACTAAATATGTGAACACGACACGACGGTTTTTCGCCTCCCACGGGATCAGCGATTATCGCATCGTCGAAAGTTCCGGCGCCACCGAAGGCGCTCCGGCTGCGGGCTCGGCTGATCTGATTGTTGACATAACAACCACTGGCGCGACGCTCGCGGCAAATGCGCTCAAGACCCTTGAAGATGGCGTGATCTTGCGTTCTCAAGCAAATCTTGTCGCTTCGCTTGCTGCGCCATGGGGCGAGCAGGCGCGGGAGGCGGCGCGCATTATTCTTTCACGCATCGCTGCGGAGGAAGAAGCCCGCACCACGCGGGAGCTGCGCACGCGTTTTGGCGAAATTAGCGACAAGCTGCTGCGCAAGGCTGAAACGAAATTCGGCGCAGCACTTCGAGAGCGTAATGGAAATGGACACATAGTCTTTACCGCGCCCGCGAAAAAGGTGGCGCCGCTCGCCGACTGGCTCATCGCGCATGGCGCTCAGACGGTGACGAGCGGGAGACTCGACTATGTTTTCCGCGCCGACAATGCGCTTTGGAGTCGCCTCGCCGCACGACTGGACGGGGAATAAGCGGGGTCCGCCGCATAACTTCCTGCATCAGTCGCAGAAAACCGGACAGGCGCAAAGCGTCTGCCCGGCGGACATTTGCGGTAAAGCTAATCGCGAGCGATTAGCTCCTGGTTCAGAAACCAGCGCGCAGAATCAGCTTGGTGCCTTCGCACTGGGCTTCGCCGATCAGGCCGTGAGTTTGTTGCGCTCCGGCGGCGGAAGGCACATGGCCGGTCCAAACGCAGCCCTTCTTTCCATCGGTGCGGTCCACAAGATTGATGGTGTAAACGCCGTCTTTCACGGAGCCATCCACCTTGTAGGTAAGCGGATTGCCATTCGTGAGCTGCATATCGGCGCTGCCGGTGATCTTTCCGCCGTCGACAGTCACGGCCCAGACGCCCTGAGCGCCCTTGATGCCGGACGTGCCTTCCTCGGTGACGTTCCAAGCCTGCCCGGCCATGGCCGAAGCGCCAAGCGCGAGAAAAGCAACGGTGGTGGCGAGAGTAAGTTTACGCATATTTTTCCTCCGATAGATTTTGTGAAGCGCGTCTTTCGCGCGGTATGCACGCGGCTATGCGTGCTCTTACTCGAAACCCATTTGACTGGGGTTAATAGTCCGGTCAAACGAAACCTCGGGAAGCTTTTTCAACATTGGCTACACAGGCGTATCCTGACAAACTGGCCTATGCGCTGAATTCGTTCGCGGGGAATTGGTGGCGCCTGAGGACGGAAACGCGCAAAAAGACCGAGACCGCCTAACATAGACGAGGCAATCGGCGGCGATTAGCGCGGAAGACAGATTAATATTTCAGATCCTCAGTTCTGGACGCGCATAAGTGGTTAAGAGCCGCGTCCTTTGCGCTGTGTGACGGGGCGCGCTTGATTCCCCTCATTGCAACCTCTCCCAACCATAACTTCATTCTGCCTACTCGTATCAGAGCCATACGCGATCCGTCAATTGTCATGCAAAGCGCCAGCCGAGGCTGAACTGTTCAGGCGGACTCCCACAGGAGCATTTCTTGTTATCTTACACTGCAAATGGGCTTGTTGCGCTTGTCCCCCACCACAAAGCAGCTAAGTTTTGTCAAGCGCTGCGCAGCGCTCAACAAAATAGATGGGCGAGTTATGAGCGAATCTCTTTCCGGCACGACGTTGTTCATCACCGGCGCGAGCCGCGGCATTGGCCTCGCCATTGGTTTGAGGGCCGCCCGCGACGGAGCAAATGTTGCGATCGCCGCCAAAAGCGCGACACCCCAGGCAAAACTCCCCGGAACGATTTTCACGGCGGCGAAGGAAATCGAAGCGGCAGGCGGCAAGGCTTTGCCAATCGCCTGCGACATTCGTTTCGAGGAGCAAGTCGCTGCGGCGATCGAGCAGACCGTTCAAAAATTCGGCGGCATCGACATTTTGGTCAATAACGCAAGCGCTATAGACCTGCGCGGGATCGAGACGCTGGAAATGAAGCGATATGATCTTATGCAGCAGGTTAACGGACGCGGCGCTTACCTTTGCGCAAAGCTCGCATTGCCGCATCTGAAGAAGGCGGGAAATCCTCATATCTTGACGTTATCGCCGCCGATTGACCTCAATCCAAAATGGTTTGCGCCCAACTTGGCCTATACGGTGGCGAAATACGGGATAAGTCTTGTGACGCTCGGACTTGCGCGAGAACTTGCGTCGGCCGGCGTTGCGGTCAATTCCTTATGGCCGGAGACTGCGATCGCTACGGCCGCCGTGGGCAATTTGCTTGGAGGCGAAGCGGTGCTGCGCCATGCAAGAAAACCCGAAATTGTCGCCGACGCCGCCCACGCCATTCTCACGAGGCCGTCTCGCAGCTGCTCGGGTAATTTCTTCATCGACGTAGAGGTTCTGCGCGAACAGGGAGTGAGAGATTTCAAATCATACGCCGTTGATGCGAACGTAGACGCAGTGCTGGATTTCTTTCTCGAGGCGCCGCTCAGCGAGGGTGTGGTCAAGGCGGATTTTCACCGCGGATAGCCGCGATGCGTTACGCCAGTGAAGCGAAGCCAAGATAAAGCGTGTAGAGCCCCACGAATGAAATGATCGCTCCAGAAAAATAGGGCGCGCGCGCCGCAAGCGCATCAAAACCTTTCCAGCGCGCCGACACGTGCCTTACGCTCAGCGCCGCGCCAACTCCAACTAGCACCATTGTCAGCGCAAGCCCAAGGCTGAAACACAACACAAGCAATGCTCCAAGGCCGATTTTGCCCACCTGCAAACACAAGAGCAAAACGGTGATCGACGCTGGGCACGGGATCAATCCGCCCGTAAGACCGAACAGGATGATTTGGCCAGTAGTCACATGGCGATTGGCGAAATGCCGGTTGATATCCACAGCGTGTTCTCGCTCATGCGCATCGGCGAAAACTTCCGGATCCACCAGCAGCAGGTCTTGCGTGAACGCGACGTCCCGGCTTGTCTCCCGGCGATAATGCGGATGGTCGTAACGCGGGTGCCCAAAATTGCGGTGATGGTGCCCTTGATGGGCGGCATGATCGTGATGATGTTCGTGTTCTTGAGGATAGTCGTGGTCATGATCGTGGGCGTGATGATCGTCGTGATGATGATCGTGACCATGCCCCTGCTCCGCCCCCGCATGGCGTTGGCGCCAGTTGCGCCAGCTCATCCATAACGCCACGCCGATGATGAGCAGCCCTGATATGATTTGCAGATAAGGTTCCGCGCTTTGGGAACTCCACTCCGATCCAAAATATAGACCCGCCAGCGAGACAACCCAGACTATGGCCGTGTGGGAGATCGTTGCTGCGACGCCCAGCATCACGGCTTGGGCGACGGTGCCCCGAATCGCAATGATGAAGGCGGCCATCATGGTTTTGGAGTGACCGGGCTCCAGACCATGCAAGGCGCCGAGCAAAATGGCGCTGGGAAGGAACAGATAGGCGTTGGCGGCGCCAGCATTGAAAACGTCTGTCAAGGTGGACATCGTGAGCCTGCGCCTTTTTACTTCTACCGCGGCGAGCATTGCGCGCTGCGGTGGTCCTTACCGCAAGCGGAGCTGCGCGCTCTTGCTGAAGCCCCCCTTCGGCGGGGATCGCTTGCGCTTTCGAATACTCGCTAAGAGACTGGCGAGCAAGCGATCTCGGCTATAATGAGAATAAGGCTCGATGCACGCGCCCTTGGCTAAAAGCGGGATGCAGGCTAAGGTCAAAAATGCAGAAGGATCAGTCTTCATGAGCCCGCGTTTGGCGCTTGCCAGCACCCTTGCCCTTGGCTACGCCGTTGCGGCGCTTGGCGCGACGACGGACGCCGCGCCAAAGCGGGAAGCGCGCCAACAAAAGCCTCCTTTGTCCGTAACCCTGGAAAACAAAAGAAGCGTCGCTTTGCAAAGCTTTGAGATCATCATGACCGGCAAAGGCCTTTCGACGGGGACAGTCATCGGCAAGCTCGATAAACCGCTCCTGGCGGGGGAAAGCGTCAGCATGAAGCTCGAAAAGCCCAAAGGCTGCCTTTTCGAGGCGCGGTGGAAATTCGAGGATGCAGACGACGCAGGCGCGGTGGACCTATGCAGTGATGCGCATATTGTTCTGGTGGATTGACATCGCCGTGCCGCCCTCCTCTTTTTCGAACTCCTGAACGCGGCGTGGCGCG
Organism: uncultured Alphaproteobacteria bacterium; assembly: GCA_963724845.1. Lineage (GTDB taxonomy): Bacteria > Pseudomonadota > Alphaproteobacteria > Rhizobiales > Beijerinckiaceae > Methylocystis. Next base: position 190,262 of record CAVRWF010000012.1, on the reverse strand, counting down.
CCGCTCGTCTGCGCCAGATGCAAATCAAAAACCGTCAAGAATGACGAAAAAAATCCATGGGGAAACGCATCCATGTCGAACGGCTCGGGTAAGGCGAAAACGGCGCGTGGGCGCGCCGGCAAACGGGAAACAAAGAACGGAGCGAAAGGCCCGTCCATCGGAACCAAGCCGCTGATCGCGATCGGGCTGGGATGCGTGCTGCTGTTTTCCGCCTTTGTCGCATTCACGAGCAAACCGTCCACTCCGCCCAGCATCGGCGGTCCTTTTGCGCTGACGGCGCAAACCGGGAGAAGCTTTACTGACGCGGATATGCTCGGGCGCCCCTTTCTGGTATTTTTTGGTTACACGCACTGTCCCGACATCTGTCACACAACCCTTTTCGAAATGTCCGAAGTGTTGCGCGCGCTTGGTCCCAACGCAAATATCGGGGGACTATTTGTGACCGTAGATCCAGAGCGGGATACGCCGCAGACTCTGAAAGACTATCTATCGAGTTTCGATCCGCGCATCATCGGTCTCACAGGCGCGCATGAAGCGCTGGATCCGATGTTGGCGGAATATCGCATTTACGCAAAGCGCACGTCTGGCGACAACCCTGATTACGGCGTCGACCACACAACCGTTGTTTATCTCATGGATAAAGAGGGGCATTTTGTGCGCGCCTTCAATGTTACGCGAAAACCGGCCGAAGCCGCACGCGAACTCGAGCGATATTTGTGACCTTGTTTCACCGATAATTTTTTCGCGGAGAATTGACAAGTCCGTCGTGACTCGCGCGCGTTTTGCGCTAGCATGGAACCAATGCTTCGCCTTTTGCGCAAAGAGACTGTGGGAACTGCGGACTCGTCCCAGCTGGTGCTGAGTTCACGCCGGCGAAACCATAGTCGTGACCCTGCGCCGTCTGCATAGCGCCAGACGCTTTACCTTGCGTGTGCGTTTCGCAGCGCGCGATGCGGTGTTGACGATGCCGCAACGCGGATCATTACGCGACGCCCGCGCTTTCGCCGAGCGTCATGCAGCCTGGATCGCCGCGCGGCTGAACAGGCTGCCGGCTCTCATCCCTTTCGAGGATGGCGCAGTGGCGCCGCTGCGCGGACTCGATCATCTTCTGCTGCATAAGCCAGACGCGCGCGGCGTGGTCTGGAGTGAGCCGCTCCGCGACGCCGCTCCGGGCAAGCCCGCTTACGCCCTTTGCGTCACAGGCGGACGAGAACATATGCACCGCCGCGTGCAGGATTTTTTGAAGCGAGAGGCGCGGCGCGATCTTGAAGTCGCCGTGGCGCGTCATACCGATAGCCTCGGCCTGCCGGCGCGAACGGTCGGGTTGCGCGATCCGGTGAGTCGATGGGGGTCCTGTTCAGCGACCGGCTCGCTGAATTTTTCCTGGCGCCTGATCATGGCGCCCCCCTTCGTTCTGAATTACCTCGCCGCACACGAGGTTGCGCATCTCGTCCACCTGGACCATTCAGCTCGCTTCTGGGCGTTGGCGCACAAATTATGCGCGGAAGTCGACCGCGCCGAAGCGTGGCTTACTGCTCACGGAGCGCAATTGCATAAATATGGAGCAACTTCAAAAAGCCAGTGCGACCGCGAATAAAACGCGCCAGGAAAGCCCCTAAGACTTGCGCATGCACCCCATTTAGCGGCAGGAGAGTTCAAAAAGTTCAAATATTAAGCGCAAATGCGATCTTTTAGGCGACTCCGTTTAGGCTATTCCGCAACGCACAAAACTGCGCTACGCTCAAAGGGCTGTCGACGCACTTCGTCGGCAAAAACCAAGCGAGCATCCAATGGCCCAAGTGATCTTCTATGAAAATCCTGCTTGCGCCGAACACGCACGGCAGAAAGCTTTGCTGACCGCTGCCGGTCATACCGTCGAATCCCGCGATCTCCTCAGCGAGCCCTGGAGCGTCTCGAGCCTGCGACCGTTCTTTGCGGAAAAGTCGCTTCAGGACTGGTTCGAACGCGCCTCGCCTCGTATCACGTCCGGGGAGATTGATCTGGAAAAAATCAATCCGCAGTCCGCACTCGTCGAAATGATACTGGATCCGACCTTGATTAGAGCGCCGCTCATGCGTATCGGCGATCGCTGCGAGGCCGGCTTCGATCCGGAAAGGATACAAAGCTGGATTGGTTTGACCTCGCTGCAGGCAAAACCCGGGGCCGCTCCCCTCCCCGCTCCTTCTCCCATCGCAGTCGCGGATGCGAAGGATGACGCGACGCGCGCCGGGACTTTGAAGAACTCCTTAGGCGATGAGGACAAGCGATGGCGCAAGTGATTTTTTTCGAAAAGCCAGGCTGCGCCGGAAACGCAAAACAAAAAGCCCTGCTTCGCTCCTCCGGCCATGAGCTGGAGACGCGAAGCCTTTTGACGGAGCCCTGGACTGCTGCGACCCTTTCGCCCTTTTTCGGCGACAAGCCGGTCACTGAGTGGTTCAACCAAGCCTCGCCTCGCGTCAAATCCGGCGAGATCGCCATTGATCGATTGACGCCCAATGAAGCCCTGGCGCTGATGTTGGCCGACCCCTTGTTGATTCGTCGCCCGCTCATCCAGGTCGGATCGCGCCGGGAATCCGGTTTCAACGCAGAAATGATTGACGCCTGGATTGGTCTCGCGGCGACATCGGAAAAAATTTCCGACACTTGCATTAGGCAGCAGCGACAGACCAAGGTGCAGCAGGAAAGTTGACGGCGCGCAGCGAGGCACAATGATCGCGCCCGAACTGGTCACAGCTATTCTGGCCCGGAGAAATTAATGTCGTCGTTGCACGCCGCCAGCGGGCGGTTCTTCGAGGCGCTGATAAAACGCGCCGCGCTTCTGCCTCCGATCAAAATGGGCGTCGTTCATCCTTGCGACGCTCCCTCTCTCGAGGGCGCGCTCGCGGCTCGCGACGCAGGCCTGATCATCCCGGTGCTTGTTGGACCTCGCAGCAAGATTGAAGCTGTGGCGATGGCCGCTGGCGTCTCGCTGGGCCGCGTCGAGATCATCGACGCGCCGCACAGCCACGCAGCCGCAGATACTGCGGTGGCGCTGGCCCGGCACTGCAAACTGCACGCTTTGATGAAAGGCTCTCTCCACACCGGAGAGTTGATGGAGGCGGTGGTGGACAAGCAGCATGGCCTGCGCACAGATCGGCGCATGAGCCATGTCTTTGTTTTGGACGTGATGACCTATCCAAAGCCGCTGCTGGTCACCGACGCTGCCATTAATATAGCGCCGACGCTGGACGAGAAACGCGACATAGTGCGCAACGCTGTGGACCTGGCTCATGCGCTGGGCGTGGAGCGGCCGAAGGTCGCCCTGCTGTCCGCCGTCGAGGAGGTCGAAGCCAAGATTCCCTCGACCATAGACGCAGCAGCTCTTTGCAAAATGGCCGATCGCGGGCAGATAATGGGCGCAGAGCTTGACGGCCCGCTTGCTTTCGACAATGCAATTTCGCGCGAAGCCGCGGCGACCAAAGGCATCCGATCACTAGTCGCTGGCGACGCCGATATTCTGGTGGCGCCGGAGCTTGACGCCGGCAATATATTGGCCAAACAGCTGGTGTTTCTGGCGGGAGCCGAAACCGCTGGTCTGGCGCTTGGCGCCCGTGTGCCAATCGTGCTGACGAGCCGCGCGGACGATGTAAAGGCGCGAACCGCCTCCTGCGCGCTGGCGCAAATCTTCGCGCATTGGCGCGGCGCTGCGGTTTGACGGCGCAAGGGACGACGATGCAGATCGACTGGCAAAACTTTTCGCCGCTGAGCGCGCTTTCCGGCGGAGCCATGATAGGCCTCGCGGCGGGGCTTTGCGCGCTGTTGCTGGGTCGCGTCGCGGGGATCAGCGGTCTCCTGGCGGGTCTCGCGCCGCCGCATAAGGGTGACACGATCTGGCGTGTGGCTTTTATAGCGGGGCTCTTCGCCGCGCCTGCGCTTTTCGCGCTCGTTCGTCCATTACAGCAGCCGGAATTCGGAGCCAGCGCCGTGACGCTGACTTTCGCTGGCCTGATGGTCGGCTTTGGCTCAAGACTGGGTTCCGGCTGCACCAGCGGCCACGGCGTTTGCGGCCTGTCTCGCCTCTCCTTGCGCTCCGCCGCGGCGACCGCAACTTTCATGGCGATGGGTATCCTGACCGTTTTCCTCGTTCGCCACATCCTGCAATGAAAATGCAAAAGCGTCACGTCCTGCCCGCCTTTGCGCTGGGACTTCTATTTGGTCTCGGGCTTTGCCTCTCAGGCATGACACAGCCGTTGAAGGTGCAGGGCTTTCTCGATGTCGTCGGTCTGTGGGATCCGTCTCTGGCTTTCGTCATGGGCGGCGCCGTCGGCGTCGGCCTGCTCGGGTTTTGGCTCGCTCGTCGCGCCCCTCGCTCACTGCTGGGCGAAGCGTTCCGCTTCCCGCCCGAGAGCGGCGTGGACACGCCGCTACTGGTCGGAAGTGCGATTTTCGGCGTGGGCTGGGGTCTCTCTGGCGTTTGCCCCGGCCCGGCCATCGTAAACTTGGGCTATTTTAACGAAAACGCGCTGATTTTCGTCGCGGCCATGCTTGCCGGCATGGTTCTGGAAAAACTTTTCGCCTTAACGGCTCATCTTCGCGCGCCGGCGGAAGAAGAAGACTGAATCGCGCCTGCTCGACATCGCCCCGCCCGCATGGCAGAACCCGCGAAACTTTTCGCGCCGGGCCGAAGGACAAATGACCGACATCGCAGAACTCGAAAAAGAGACGCTTCGCCAGATCGACGCCGCCGACAGTGAGGCCGGTCTGGAGGCCGTGCGCGTCGCCGCACTGGGCAAGAAGGGAACGATCTCGGCGTTGCTGGCGACACTCGGCCGCATGTCCCCCGAAGGTCGCAAGATCCAGGGCGCCAGGATAAACGCGCTCAAAGACAGCGTCACCGAACGGCTGATCGCAAGGCGCGGAGTGCTCGAAGCAGAGGCGCTCGAAGCGCGGCTGAAGTCCGAAACGCTGGACGTGACGCTGCCGGCGCTGCCGAGCGGCCTCGATCGCGGACGGCTGCATCCACTCTCGCAGGTGATGGACGAGCTGACGGCGATATTCGCCGACCTGGGCTTCGCGGTCGCCGAAGGACCGGACATCGAGTCCGACGATTACAACTTCACCAAGCTGAATTTCCCCGAGGGCCATCCAGCGCGGGAAATGCACGACACTTTCTTTTTCTCGCCCGGCCCCGATGGGAAGCGCAAGCTGCTTCGCACGCACACCAGCCCCGTGCAGGTGCGCACGATGCTGACGCAAAAACCGCCGATCCGCGTGATCTGCCCGGGCCGCACATATCGCTGCGACAGCGACCAGACGCATACGCCGATGTTCCACCAGGTCGAAGGACTGGTCATCGACGAGACCACCCATATCGGCCATCTGAAATGGGTGCTGGAGGAGTTTCTGAAGGCCTTCTTCGAGGTGAAATCGGTCAATCTGCGTTTTCGTCCGTCCTTCTTCCCCTTCACGGAGCCGTCGATGGAAGTCGACGTTCAGTGCAAGCGGCAGGGCGGCGAAATCCGCTTTGGCGAGGGCGAGGATTTCATGGAAATCCTGGGCTGCGGCATGGTGCACGCCAATGTGCTGCGCAATTGCGGTCTCGATCCCGACAAATATCAGGGCTTCGCTTTTGGCGTCGGCATCGACCGCCTCGCCATGCTCAAATATGGCATGCCGGATCTGCGGGCGTTCTTCGAGGCCGATGTTCGCTGGCTGGAGCATTATGGCTTCAGGCCGCTGGATTTGCCGACGCTGGCGGGCGGGTTGAGCGGGTGAGGAAAAGCGGGTCCATGGCGGCGGTTCTCGTTTCGATGCTATATTCGCTCCAAAACAAGCCGCTGGAGACCATTGAGCGCGCGATGCGTTAGGACGAATGAGAGACGCCATGTTGACAACAGACAAGATCACGGAGATCGCGGACAAAATCCTCCGTGCGAAACTCGGGCGCTTTGGCTATGCGAACGTGGAGGTCCGCGAGGGAAGGGACTACGACGACCAAAAAGCGCTGTTCCTTATCGCTCACATGCAAAAGAGCGGGGGCTTGGCGCCGGGCGATGTCATGAACGAGACTCTCGCCGTTTTGAGCGATGCCTTGCTGGAAGAGAACGAAGATCGTTTTCCTTACGTCAGTCTCAAACACGAGGGCGATGAATTGCCGGAAAGTCGACCGCGAGAGGATAATTGATGATCTGGTGGGCTGATCTGATCGAACAAGCCGAGGCGCTCGCCAAAACAGATACTGGAAAACCCAGGGAAATTTCGCTAAGGCGCGCGGTGAGTGCGGCCTATTACGCATTATTTCATGAGCTGAACCGGACGGTGGCGGATAGTTTCGCGAAATGGAATTCGCCATGGGAGGTGTACGCGCCGATGTATCGCGTCATGGACCATCAGGGCGCGAAGAGACTTTTCGAACGCACTCGCCGTCCAGACTCGGAAGAGCACAGGGCTTTAGGGCCGATCATCGCCGAAATCGGCGCGACCTTCATTCATCTTCAGGCCGAACGGCACAGGGCGGATTACGATCCCTCGCCCTATCCACTTGGTCGAGAGGCTGTTTTCGAATTGATCGCGCAAGCCAAAGACGGAGCGCTCAAGTTAGCTGGTCTTCCGAAAAACGTTAAGCGCGACTTAGCCGTCTTCATCGTCGCTTCGAAGCGAAAGTGAATAGCCCCCAATGAAACTCACCCTGTCCTGGCTCAAGGCCCATCTCGACACTTCCGCCTCGCTGACCGAGATCGTCGACACGCTCACGCGCATCGGTCTCGAGGTCGAGCACGTGCATGACCCATCCGCGCAGCTGAAGGATTTTGTCGTCGCGCAAGTGGTCTCGGCCGCGCCGCACCCCAACGCCGACCGTCTGCAGGTCTGCACGGTCGACACCGGCGCCGGCGCCCCCGTGCAGGTCGTGTGCGGCGCGCCCAACGCCCGCGCGGGATTGAAAACGGTGTTCGCGGCGCCGGGGACATACATCCCGGCCAAGAAATTCACGCTCGGCAAGGGCGTCATTCGCGGCGTCGAGTCGATGGGGATGCTGTGCTCTTCGGGCGAGCTCGATCTGCCCGGCGATTCCGAAGGCATCATGGAGCTTCCCGGCGCCGCGCCGGTCGGCGCCGTCTATCCGAAATGGGCGGGGCTCGACGATCCGGTCATCGAGATCAACCTGACCCCGAACCGCCCCGACGCGGCCGGCGTCGCCGGCATAGCGCGCGATCTCGCGGCGGTGGGTTTAGGAGTCTTGAAGACTGGGGCGCCGACGCCCGTCGAGGGCTCTTTTCCGTGCCCCATCGGCGTCGAACTGGACTTCACGCCGCAGGAAGCGCATCTGGCGCCGCTCTTCGCCTTGCGCCTCGTGCGCGGGGTCAAAAATGGTCGAAGCCCCTCATGGCTACAGGACCACCTGCGCTCCATCGGCCTGCGCTCGATCAACACGCTGGTCGACATCACCAATTTTCTCACCTTCGATCGCGCTCGGCCGCTGCATGTATTCGACGCCAAGAAGGTGAGGGGCGCGCTGAAGGTGCGCCGCGCGCGCGAGGGCGAAGAGCTACTGGCGCTTGACGGCAAGACCTACAAGCTGGACGAGGACATCGTCGTCATCGCCGACGACGCGGGCGTTGAATCTCTCGCGGGCGTCATGGGCGGCGAGGCGTCCGGCTGCGACGACTCCACGACCGACGTGCTGATCGAATCCGCCCTGTGGGACCCGCACAACATCGCCCATACCGGCCGCAAGCTCGGCATCGTCACGGATGCGCGCTATCGTTTCGAGCGCGGCGTCGATCCGGCCTTCACGCTGCCGGGGCTGGAGCTTGCGACCAGGCTCGTGCTCGATCTTTGCGGCGGCGAGGCTTCGAAGATCGTGGTGGCGGGCGCGGCGCCCGACGGGACTGGCGCCGTCGATTTCCCCTTCAGCGAGACGAAGCGCCTCACGGGTCTCGATATACCGACGGACGAAGCGACGGCGATCCTGACCCGGCTCGGCTTTTCGGTGGCGCCGTCAGGCGAGGGCCGCGCGAAGGTGACGTCGCCGAGCTGGCGCCCCGACATTGAAGGCAAAGCCGATATCGTCGAGGAAATACTCCGCATCACCGGGGTGGACAATATCGTCTCGGCGCCCCTTGAACGCCCTGAGGGCGTTGCTGCGCCGGTGCTCACCTTGCTGCAAAAACGCAGCCGCGCCGCGCGGCGGGCGCTGGCGGCGCAGGGGCTGGTCGAGGCCGTCACATGGTCCTTCGTCTCGGAGAAGCAGGCGCGTGGTTTTGGCGGGGGCGACGCCTCGCTAAAGCTCGCCAATCCGATCGCCAGCGAGCTCTCCGACATGCGCCCCAGCCTGCTGCCGGGCCTGATCGCGGCGGCGGGACGAAATTCGGCGCGGGGTTTTGCGGATAGCGCTCTGTTCGAAGTCGGGCAGGTTTTTTTCAGTGAAGACGAAAAGGGGCAGAAGATCGCGGCGTCGGGCGTGCGGCGCGGCCTCGCCACCACGCAGACGGACGGTCGCAGCTGGGCGGCGCCCGCGAAAAAGGCGGGCATCTATGATGCAAAGGCTGACGTGTTTGCGCTGCTTCAGGCTTTGGGCGTGGCTGTCGGCGGCCTCCAGATCGTCGCTGGCGGCCCCGACTGGTTCCATCCGGGCCGCTCGGGCACGCTGCAGTTCGGCCCCAAGGCGGTGATCGGCCATTTCGGCGAGCTGCATCCGCGCCGCCTGCTGGAGCTTGACGTCGAGGGGCCGCTGGCGGCGTTCGAAATTTATCTCGACGCCCTGCCTGCGCCCAAGGCCAAGCCGACCAAAACCAAGCCGCGGCTGGATTTGGTCGATTTGCAGCCGCTCTCGCGCGATTTCGCTTTTATCGTCGATCGCGCGTCACAGGCTGGCGACCTATTGAAGGCCGTAATCGGCGCGGACAAAGTTTTGATCACCGAAGCCAGGATTTTCGACGTCTATGAGGGCGCCGGCGTGCCGCTCGACAAGAAATCAATCGGCGTCGCGGTGACGTTGCAGCCTCGGGAAAAGACCCTGACCGACGTCGAAATTGAAGCGGTCGCGCAAAAGATCGTCACAGAAGCCGCCCGAAAAACGGGAGCAACGTTGCGGGCATGACCATTATGCGAGCCGGTATCGTTATTGCGGCCTTGCTCACCGCGCAGATTTCCTGGGGCGCGCCGCGCAGCATCGATGATTGCGAGAAAATCCAGGCGCCTTTGGCCTACAATGAATGTCTCGCGTCGTTCGGCCCGACGCGAGGAAATGCCGGAGCCAGCCTGCACGGTCCCGCCCGGGACCCCGAGCATTCAGGGACGAAACCACACACGCCCCGGGGTGGGGGTGGGTCGACCTTGGCCGGAGGGAGCATTCGACGCAGCGCGGGTGGACGAATCCATATGGAGTTTACGCCTCGCCATTAGTTTGATTTTCTCGAACCAAACCAAAATCGGAGCAACAAATTCCGCCTTGTCAATAAGAATCCTGCAGCACCCCCTTGGCAAAGCCGCTCTGGACGGCTAGATAAGGCGGCCTTGGGGTCGGTAATTATACCGCTCCCCTTTTTCAGATTTGAGCTTCCGTTGGACTTTTGCCTCGATAACGCAAGGGAAAAACGGTGGATAGGCCGGCGGATCGGGGCTCAGCCTCGCGTCCCGTCCGGCCATATCCTGTCCGAGACTGCCGGCGCTGCTGAGGGTTCGCCTTCAACGGCTTAATCGGTCCAGAGCAATGCTGACGCTGCGCTTCGGACGGCCTGCACAGACGGGGAAAACCAAGGATTGCCGGACCGGCGAGGCTCGTGAGAGCCGCGTTCGCGTCCTTCGAATTTGGTTTGGCGCCCCTTCAACCAAAGCGAAACCTCGTTTTGGGGACAGGATCTACGGCGCCGTCTTTTTGCTGCTCCCGCAGCAGGAATGGCGGCATGTCGCAAACCGGCGGGGTTCAATCGCCCCGCTCGAGGAGAGAGCACCCGTGGACAGAGCGGAGAAAGCACAAGCCGTAGCGGAGCTGAACGGGGTCTTCACCAAGGCCTCGGTCGTCGTCGTTGCGCATTACTCCGGCCTGACGGTCGCCCAGTTGCAGCGCCTGCGCAAGCAGGCCGGCGAACAGGGCGCCTCCGTGCAGGTCGCCAAGAACCGCCTCGCCAAGATCGCTCTCGATGGCACAAGCGTCGCCTCCATCGGCTCCTTGCTCAAGGGACCGACCCTGATCGCCTATTCGGACGATCCGGTGGCGGCGCCCAAGGTTGCCGCAGCCTTCGCCAAGGACCATGACAAGTTCGTCATCCTCGGCGGCGCGCTGGGCGCGACCGTCCTCAATCCGGAAGGCGTGAAGTCGCTCGCGACTCTGCCTTCGCTCGACGAATTGCGCGCAAAGCTCGTGGGCCTCGTTCAGGCGCCCGCGACCAAGCTCGCGCAGCTGTCGACCGCGCCTGCCGCAAAGCTCGCGCGCGTGTTTGGGGCCTATGCCAACCGAGACGCGGCCTGAATCAAGGCCAATCCATCCAGTAAAGAACCAAATTCGAAGGACGTAACATAATGGCCAATCTCGAAAAGATCGTCGAAGACCTCTCCTCTCTCACCGTGCTCGAGGCCGCCGAACTGGCGAAGCTTCTCGAAGAGAAGTGGGGCGTTTCCGCCGCGGCCGCCGTGGCTGTCGCCGCTGCGCCGGGCGCCGCCGCTGCCGCGCCGGTCGAGGAGAAGACCGAGTTCAACGTGATCCTGGCTGCGGCTGGCGACAAAAAGATCGAGGTCATCAAGGAAGTGCGCGTGATCACCGGCCTGGGCCTCAAGGAAGCCAAGGACCTGGTCGAGGGCGCTCCCAAGCCGGTCAAGGAAGGCGTTGGCAAGGAAGAGGCCGAGAAGATCAAGGCCGCTCTGGAGAAGGTCGGCGCCAAGGTCGAACTCAAGTAAAACTTTGGGCCGCAAAAGCGGTCCAATGACGGATTCCGCGGTCCCGGCGCTTACGTCGGGGCCGCGTGCGATTTAGGAAAGTTCGGTATTCGCGAAGTGCAGGCGCGACAGGGCTCCGGAGCGAGGCTTCGGCTTTGTAGGCGCGACGGTCCAGCGGAACGCTTTCGGCGTTCCAATTTTCTCCAGGTGAGAACTGGTCGTTAGGGAGAAGAGGTTCGAGAGGCGACATGGCTCAGACGTCGGCGCGGAAGTTCACCGGTCGCAAGCGGATTCGCAAATTTTTCGGACACATCCGCGAAGCCGCGGAAATGCCCAATCTCATCGAGGTGCAAAAGGCCTCTTACGATCAGTTTCTGCTCGTTGACGAGCCCAAAGGCGGGCGTCCGGACGAAGGATTGCAGTCCGTTTTCAAATCGGTGTTTCCGATTTCCGATTTTTCGCAAGTATCCTTGCTTGAATTCGTGCGCTACGAGTTCGAGCAGCCGAAATATGACGTCGACGAGTGCCGCCAGCGGGGGATGACGTTCGCAGCGCCGCTGAAAGTGACGCTGCGGCTTATCGTGTTTGATGTCGACCCCGACACTCAGGCGAAGTCGGTCAAGGACATCAAGGAGCAGGACGTTTATATGGGCGATATGCCCTTCATGACGTCGAACGGCACCTTCATCGTCAATGGCACAGAACGCGTTATCGTTTCGCAGATGCACCGTTCGCCGGGCGTCTTCTTCGATCACGACAAGGGCAAGAGTCATTCTTCCGGCAAGCTGCTGTTTGCTGCGCGCATTATTCCTTATCGCGGCTCCTGGCTCGATATCGAATTTGACGCGAAGGACATCGTTTACGCGCGCATCGACCGCCGCCGCAAAATTCCGGTGACCTCGCTGCTGTTCGCGCTCGGCCTCGATGGCGAGGAGATCCTCTCCACCTTCTACAAGACGATAACCTACACCCAGGACGGCGACGCCTGGCGCATGCCTTTCGACGCCGAACGCCTCAAAGGCGTGAAGGCGATCGCCGACATCATCGATGCCGACACCGGCGACGTGATTCTGGAGCAAGGCAAGAAGCTCGCCGTGCGCGCCGCGCGTCAACTCGCCGAAAAAGGCGTGAAGGCGATCAAGGTTCCCGCCGAAGAGCTTTTTGGCCAATATCTGGCGCAGGATCTGTTCGATCCGGCGACTGGCGAAATTTTCGCGGAAGCCGGCGACGAAGTCACCATAAAGACGCTGCCGCTACTGATCGAGAAGGGCTTTACCGAGCTGCCTATTCTCGACATCGACCATATCAACATCGGCCCCTACATCCGCAACACGCTCGCCGTGGACAAGAACAGCGCGCGCGAAGAAGCGCTGTTCGATATCTACCGCGTCATGCGTCCCGGCGAGCCCCCGACCATCGAGACGGCGGAGGCGATGTTTCATTCGCTGTTCTTCGACTCCGAGCGTTATGATCTTTCGGCTGTAGGCCGGGTCAAGATGAACATGCGCCTCGATCTCGACGCGCCGGACACGATGCGGGTGCTTCGCCGCGAGGACATTATCGCGGTGGTGCGCGCGCTCGTGGATCTGCGCGATGGACGCGGCGAAATCGACGACATCGACCATCTCGGCAACCGCCGCGTGCGCTCGGTCGGCGAGTTGATGGAAAATCAATATCGCCTGGGCCTGCTGCGCATGGAGCGCGCCATCAAGGAGCGCATGTCTTCGGTCGATATCGATACGGTCATGCCGCAGGATTTGATCAACGCAAAACCTGCGGCGGCCGCGGTGCGCGAGTTTTTTGGCTCGTCGCAGCTCTCGCAGTTCATGGATCAAACCAACCCGCTGTCCGAGATCACCCACAAGCGCCGCCTGTCGGCATTGGGACCGGGCGGCCTTACGCGCGAACGCGCGGGCTTCGAAGTGCGCGACGTTCACCCGACGCATTACGGCCGCATTTGCCCGATCGAGACGCCGGAAGGCCCGAACATCGGCCTGATCAATTCGCTCGCGACTTTCGCGCGCGTCAATAAATACGGCTTCATCGAAGCGCCTTACCGTCGCGTCCGCGACAGTAAGGTGACCGGCGAGGTCGTGTATCTTTCCGCTATGGAAGAGCAGAAGTTCCACGTCGCTCAGGCCAACGCGATTGTCGACAAGAGCGGCGCTCTCGTCGAAGATCTCGTTTTGTGCCGTCATGCCGGCGACGTGGTGCTGGTGCCGCGCGAACGAGTCGACGCGATGGACGTGTCGCCCAAGCAGCTCGTATCGGTCGCGGCGGCGCTTATTCCGTTTCTCGAGAACGACGACGCCAACCGCGCATTGATGGGCTCGAACATGCAGCGCCAGGCGGTGCCGCTGGTCAAAGCCGACGCGCCGCTGGTCGGAACGGGCATGGAGGCTATCGTCGCAGCGGACTCCGGCGCGGCTATTTCGGCGCGGCGCACAGGCGTCGTCGATCAAATCGACGCCACCCGCATCGTCGTCCGTGCGACGGAAGAGCAGGACCCGGCCAAACCCGGCGTCGACATCTATCGTCTGATGAAGTTCCAGCGCTCGAACCAGTCGACCTGCATCAACCAGAAGCCTCTGGTGCGCGTGGGCGACCATGTGCGCAAGGGCGACATCATCGCTGACGGCCCGTCCACGGATCTCGGCGACCTGGCGCTGGGCCGCAATGTGCTTGTCGCCTTCATGCCGTGGAACGGATACAACTTTGAGGATTCGATCCTCCTCAACGAGCGTATCGTCAAGGACGACGTTTTCACGTCAATCCACATCGACGAATTCGAGGTGATGGCGCGCGATACGAAGCTTGGTCCGGAAGAAATCACGCGCGACATTCCCAACGTTTCGGAAGAGACGCTGAAGAATCTCGACGAGGCCGGCATTGTTTACATCGGCGCGGAAGTTCAGGCTGGCGACATCCTCGTTGGGAAGATCACGCCCAAGGGCGAAAGCCCGATGACGCCGGAAGAAAAACTGCTGCGCGCCATCTTTGGCGAAAAGGCTTCCGACGTTCGCGACACTTCGCTGCGCGTGCCGCCTGGCGTCCAGGGCACGATCGTCGAAGTGCGCGTGTTTAACCGTCATGGCGTCGAAAAGGACGAACGCGCTCAGGCCATCGAGCGCGAGGAAATCGAACGCCTCGCCAAGGATCGCGACGACGAACTGGCGATTCTGGACCGCAACGTCTATGCGCGCCTTGCGGAAACCCTGCTTGGCAAGAAGGCCATCGCGGGTCCCAAATCCTTCAAGAAGGATCAGGAGCTTACGCAGGCCATTCTCGACGAATATCCCCGCTCGCAGTGGTGGACCTTTGTCGTCGAGGATGATGCTTTGATGTCCAGCATCGAAGCGGTTCGCAAGCAGTACGACGAGGCCAAGAAGGGTCTCGAAAACCGCTTCCTCGACAAGGTGGAAAAGCTGCAACGCGGCGACGAACTGCCGCCCGGCGTGATGAAGATGGTCAAGGTCTTCGTCGCGGTGAAGCGCAAAATCCAGCCCGGCGACAAAATGGCCGGCCGCCACGGTAACAAAGGCGTCGTCTCGCGCATCGTGCCGCAGGAGGACATGCCGTTTCTTGATGACGGAACTCCGGTCGACATCGTGCTTAATCCGCTCGGCGTGCCAAGCCGCATGAATGTCGGGCAGATTCTGGAAACCCATCTGGGTTGGGCCTGCTCGGGCCTGGGCAAGCAGGTCGGCGCCGCTGTCGACGCCTATCTGCGGACCAGGGACGCAGCTCCGCTGCGCAAGACCCTGTCCGACGTCTATGACGGCGACAGCGAACTCGCCACTCTTGACGAGCCGACGCTGCTGGAAGTGGGCGAAAACCTGCGCCGCGGCGTTCCGATTGCAACGCCTGTGTTCGACGGCGCGCGCGAGAAGGACATCGTCGAGATGCTCGGTCGGGCGGGCCTCGCCTCCTCAGGGCAGGTGACGCTGTTTGACGGCCGCACGGGTGAAGCCTTCGACCGAAAGGTGACTGTGGGCTACATCTACATGTTGAAGCTGCACCATCTCGTCGACGACAAGATCCATGCACGCTCCATCGGGCCGTATTCGCTGGTTACGCAGCAACCGCTCGGCGGCAAGGCGCAGTTCGGCGGACAGCGCTTCGGCGAGATGGAGGTCTGGGCGCTGGAAGCTTATGGCGCCGCATACACCTTGCAGGAGATGCTGACGGTGAAGTCGGACGACGTGGCGGGACGCACCAAGGTTTACGAGTCCATCGTGCGTGGCGACGACAATATCGAGTCCGGCATTCCCGAGAGCTTCAACGTGCTCATCAAGGAAATGCGTTCGCTGGCGCTCAATGTCGAACTCACCTCCGCTGCGCCCGAAGAAGAAGAAGAAATTTCGGTCGCCGTCGAAGCAGCTGAATAATTTGTGCGCCGCTTGACCATTCAAGCGGCGCCTTCTCGCATGCGCGGCCCCGAGGGCGCGCGCGGCGCCAAATGAAATTCGACCGGACGCGAAGGGCGAATGCACCTTTACGTTCCGTGTCCAGAGGAGAAGACCATGAATCAACAAGAGGTCATGAATCTCTTCAATCCGGTCGTGGCCCCGCAGGCCTTCGACCAGATCCAGATTTCCATCGCCAGCCCGGAGAAGATCCTCTCCTGGTCGTTCGGCGAGATCAAAAAGCCGGAAACGATAAACTATCGCACGTTCAAGCCCGAACGCGATGGCTTGTTCTGCGCGCGCATCTTTGGTCCGATTAAGGATTACGAATGCTTGTGCGGCAAGTACAAGCGCATGAAATACAAGGGCGTCATCTGCGAAAAATGCGGCGTTGAAGTGACGCTGGCGCGCGTGCGGCGCGATCGCATGGGCCATATTTCGCTGGCCGCTCCAGTCGCCCACATCTGGTTCCTGAAGTCGCTGCCCTCGCGCATCGGGCTCCTGCTCGACATGACGCTGAAGGATCTCGAGCGCATTCTTTATTTCGAGTCCTACATTGTCATCGATCCGGGTCTTACGCCTTTGAAGGAGCGTCAGCTCCTCTCGGAGGATGAATATCTGCGCGCGCAGGACGAATATGGTCAGGACCATTTCACGGCCATGATCGGCGCCGAGGCGATCCGCAAGATTCTCGAGTCGATGGACCTTGAGTCCATCGCCGCCAGACTGCTGCAGGAGATCGCCGAGGCGACCACCGAACTAAAGCCGAAGAAACTGGCGAAGCGCTTGAAGATCATCGAGGCCTTCATTCAATCCGGCAATCGCCCGGAATGGATGATCCTCAAGGAAGTTCCGGTCATTCCGCCGGACTTGCGTCCGCTTGTGCCTCTCGATGGCGGCCGCTTCGCGACCTCCGACCTTAACGATCTCTATCGCCGCGTCATCAACCGCAACAATCGACTGAAGCGGCTAATCGAGCTGCGTGCGCCCGACATCATCATCCGCAACGAAAAGCGCATGCTTCAGGAAGCTGTGGACGCGCTGTTCGACAACGGCAGGCGTGGCCGCGTCATCACCGGCGCCAACAAGCGCCCGTTGAAGTCACTCGCCGACATGCTGAAGGGCAAGCAGGGCCGTTTCCGTCAGAATCTGCTCGGCAAGCGCGTCGACTATTCCGGCCGCTCGGTCATTGTCGTCGGTCCCGAGTTGAAGCTGCATCAATGCGGCCTGCCCAAGAAAATGGCGCTGGAGCTGTTCAAGCCCTTCATCTATTCGCGTCTCGACGCCAAGGGTTATTCAGCCACGGTAAAGCAGGCCAAAAAGCTCGTGGAGAAGGAAAAGCCCGAGGTTTGGGACATCCTGGACGAGGTCATTCGCGAACATCCGGTGCTGCTCAATCGCGCCCCGACGTTGCACCGACTCGGCATTCAGGCTTTCGAGCCGGTGCTGATCGAAGGCAAGGCGATTCAGCTTCATCCGCTGGTTTGCGCCGCCTTCAACGCCGACTTTGACGGCGACCAGATGGCCGTGCACGTCCCGCTGTCGCTCGAAGCGCAGCTGGAAGCGCGCGTGTTGATGATGTCCACCAACAACATCCTGCATCCAGCCAATGGTCAGCCGATCATCGTGCCGTCGCAGGATATTGTTCTCGGCCTCTATTATTTGACGCTGGAGCGCGACGGAGAGCCTGGACAGGGCATGGCCTTCGCCAATCAAGGCGAAATCGAGCACGCGATCGCCGCCAAGGCGATTACGCTGCACAGCAAGATCAAGGGTCGCGCCTGGACCTTCGACAAGGACGGCAAGCGCGTTTCGAAAATCTTCGACACCACGCCCGGCCGCATGATCCTTGGACAGCTCGTTCCCAATCACGTGAAGATTCCGTTCGACGTCGTCAACAGGCTGATGACGAAGAAGGAAATCTCCAACATGATCGACACCGTCTACCGCAACTGCGGTCAGAAGGAGACGGTGATCTTCTGCGACCGCATCATGTCGCTAGGTTTCCGCGAGGCCTTCAAGGCCGGCATCTCCTTCGGCAAGGACGACATGGTCGTGCCGGAGACCAAGACCCGCATCGTCGGCGAGACGCGCGCCGCTGCGAAAGAATACGAGCAGCAGTATAACGATGGCCTGATCACGCAAGGCGAAAAATACAATAAGGTCGTCGACGCCTGGTCGAAGTGCTCGGAGAAACTCGCGGAAGAGATGATGATTCGCATCTCGGCCGTGCGCAAGGACGAGCATGGTCGCGATCTGCCGATCAACTCCATCTATATGATGTCTCATTCGGGTGCGCGCGGTTCGCCGACCCAGATGCGTCAGCTCGCGGCGATGCGCGGCCTTATGGCCAAGCCTTCTGGCGAAATCATCGAAAGCCCGATCATTTCGAACTTTAAGGAAGGCCTGACCGTTCTTGAGTACTTCAACTCGACCCACGGCGCCCGCAAGGGCCTCGCGGACACAGCGTTGAAAACCGCCAACTCAGGCTATCTGACGCGCCGTCTCGTCGACGTCGCGCAGGATTCGATCATCTCCTCCTATGACTGCGGGTCGACCAACGGCATCCGTATGCGGGCCATCATCGACGCGGGACAGGTCGTCGCCTCGCTGGCGACTCGTATTCTCGGCCGTTTCGCGGCTGAAGATCTGCGGGCGCAAGACGGCTCGATTATCGTGCCGGCCGGCTCGATGATCGAGGAGTGGCATATCGATCCGATCAACGCCGCCGGCATTCAAGAGGTGAAAATCCGCTCCGTGCTCACCTGCGAAGCCAAGAACGGCGTTTGTGCGGCTTGCTATGGACGCGATCTTGCGCGCGGCGTGCCCGTAAACATGGGCGAAGCGGTGGGCGTCATCGCGGCGCAGTCAATCGGCGAGCCCGGAACGCAGCTTACGATGCGCACCTTCCACATTGGCGGCGCGGCGCAGCTGGCGGATCAATCCTTCATCGAGTCCAACTTCGATGGCGTGGTGCATATCCGCAACCGGCATCTGGCGCGCAACTCTGACGGCGATCTAATGGTGATGGCCCGCAACGTCGCCGTGGTCATCGCCGGACCGGACGGAGCCGAACGCTCGGTCACGCGCGTGCAATATGGCGCGCGGCTGAAGGTGGACGAGGGCGACAAGATCAAGCGCGGCGAACGCATCGCCGAGTGGGATCCCTATACCCGTCCGATCCTCTCCGAGATCGATGGCTCGATCGGTTTCGAGGATCTGGTCGAAGGCCAGTCAATGGCCGAGACCGCCGACGAGTTAACGGGCATCACGAAGCGCATGGTCATGGATTGGCGCTTGAATCAACGCTCGGCTACCCTGAAACCCGCCCTCGTGGTCAAGGGTCCCGATGGCAAGATCGGCAAGCTCCAGCGCGGCGGCGAGGCTCGATATCTGCTGCCGGTGGACTCGATCCTTGCGGCTGAACCGGGCCAGAAAATACAGGCCGGCGACATCATCGCGCGTATCTCGCTTGAAAGCGCGAAGACCCGCGACATTACAGGAGGTCTGCCGCGCGTCGCGGAATTGTTCGAGGCTCGCCGTCCGAAAGACCACGCGATCATCGCGGAAATCTCCGGAACTGTGCAGTTCGGCAAGGATTACAAGAACAAGCAGCGTCTGAGTATCGTCCCGCATGAGGAGGACGCCGAGCCTGTGGAATATTTGATCCCCAAGGGCAAGCACATCCATCTCCAGGATGGCGACGTCGTGGAGAAGGGCGATTACATCGTCGACGGCAATCCCGCGCCGCACGACATTCTTGCGATCAAGGGCGTCGAGGAGCTCGCTGCTTACCTCGTCAACGAGATCCAGGAAGTCTACCGGTTGCAGGGCGTCAACATCAACGACAAACACATTGAGGTGATTGTCCGGCAGATGCTGCAGAAGGTCGACATCACGGACGCGGGAGACACCCCGTTCCTCGATGGCGAACAGGTGGACCAGACCGAACTCGAAGAGGCGAACGCCAAGTGCCTCGAAGAGGGCAAGAAGCCCGCAACCGGAACACCGGTGCTGCTCGGCATCACCAAGGCCTCGTTGCAGACGCGTTCTTTCTTCTCCGCCGCCTCCTTCCAGGAGACGACTCGCGTCCTCACCGAGGCCGCGGTCAACGGCAAGATCGATCCGCTGGTCGGTCTGAAGGAGAACGTGATTGTCGGCCGGCTCATTCCGGCAGGCACAGGCGCGGCGATGTCCAAGTTCCGCGCTATAGCGAATGGCCGCGACGATCTGATCATCACTCAGCGCGCAGAGACAGCGGCTCCGTCGGCGCCGCAGCTGCCTCCGGCGGAGTAAGCCAAGCCGACGACAAAAAGATTAAAAAGGCCGCCCAGACCGGGCGGCCTTTTTTGTGCTACCGTTTTTTGATACAGGCTCGCAGATGATCTCCAGACTGCCGGCGCAACTGGCTCGAGCGCTCATTTTCATCTACCGGATGACGTTCTCGGTTTTCGCGGGGCGCTGGTGTCGGCACGCGCCGAGCTGCTCGCAATTCGCGGACGAAGCGATTTGTCGCCACGGCCTTTGGGCCGGCGGCTGGATGACGCTGGGCCGGATATGCCGGTGCCGTCCTGGCGGCACCGGCGGTTTCGACCCGCCGCCGCGCGGTCTGCCCGCAGGCGCGAGCGCGCTAAAGCCATGGCGCTACGGCAAATGGCGCGGACCCTTGACTTGCGAGCCAATGGATATGCCTCAGGAGCGCGCCATCAGTTCCACGGCCAAGCCGTAAATACGCAGCCGCACGGCCTCCGGCAAACCATGCAGGGTTTCAAGATAGGTCTGCCCCGCCGCGCACATCCGCACGTCTTCGAGCGGCGGGTCGGGCATTTTGCCATCGAGCAACGCGTCGATCTCGACCTTGTTTAGCCCCTTGGCGAGAAGCGCCGTCTCCAGGGTTTTGAAATCGGCCTCGGTCGGCGCTGAGCGCTCGACCTTCTTGGACTGTCCGCTTGCTATCGCCTCGAGACCAGCCAGCGCCATCTCTCCCACCAGCGGCCGGCGGGTCGCCGCGAAACGCGTAAAATCCTGGTCGGCGCCTCCGTAAAGGAAGGTTACGCACATATGCGGGTCTTCCTTGGCTATGGCGCGCAACACCTTTAGCTGAACGTCAAACACCTTTTCCAGCGGCGCCGTCTCGGCCTTGGCTGCGAGTACGCCGCGCGACTGTCGCAACAGCCGAACCGCCTCGGAAACGTAATAATCAACGCTCTCCTGCTGATTATTTCCGGCGAGGCGCGCTTTGAAGTCTCCCAACGTCGATGAATAATCAGCGGGAAAAGCCTCCTGCAGACGCTTGAAAAAGCGCGCGTAATCAGGCGCGCTGGCGGTCAACTGCGCCAGCTTTTGTTCTGGTGACATCGGCTTGCTGGTCACGGGCGGCGCTGCGGGGGTCGCTGGCGGTTCGGTTGCCGGCTTTTGCGTCTGCACAACCGCCGCAGCGGGCGCGACTCCATCCACTTCGGCGGTTCGCTTGCCCGGTCCCGACGCCATCATGACGAGCGCAAAGCCGAGGCAGATGAAAACGAAGACGCCGGTTATCAGAAATAAAAGTCTCTCTAGAAACATGACGGACTTTCTCGGGCCCAGGCAGAGGCGCCAAGTTTAAGCAATGCCTTGCGGCTGGGGAAGAGTATCCTCGATTGAGGATTGAGATGCTCGCCAAATTTTTCAAGCCGCGGCGGCTCGCGCCTCGCTTTTGATGCGCTCCACCATCGCCCTCAGACCATTCGCCCGCTGCGGCGTCAAATGCTGCGCAAGACCAAGGTCTGTGAACAAGGGCATGGCGTCGGTCGAAAGTATTTTCTCGGCGCTTTTGCGCGAATACAGCGCGAGCACCAGAGCCACCAGTCCTTTCACGATGTGAGCGTCGCTGTCGCCATGAAAAACGAGTAGCGGCTGGCCGCTGTCGGCCCGGGCCACCTCTGTCACGAGCCAGACCTGACTGGCGCAACCGCGCACCTTGTTGGCGTCGCAATAGGCGTCCTTGCAGAGAGGTTCGAGCGTGCGGCCAAGTTCGATCAAGTAGCGGTAGCGATCCTCCCAATCATCCAGAAGTTCGAAATTGGCGACGATCTCTTCTATGGTCATATCGCGCTAGGTCCTCCAGCCTTCATGTTCAGTCAAAATTTTCTCGTGAGTTGAGTTGGGCCCAAGGAGCAGGTTACGCAATAGCCATGCCGAATGGGCGCCAGGAAATTAGGCAAAAAACGCCCGTCCCGACGCCATTCTGCAATTATTTTTAACAAATACAGCGCTTTGCGAACGAATTGATTGACACCCGGCGACGGGACAAACCTAATCCAGACGCCAGCGCCGATGCGCCGAATTGAAAGGCCGCGAACCCCGTGTCGATCCAGGTCGCCCTGCACCACGTCACCCATTATAAATATGATCGCCGCGTCACGCTCGGTCCACAGGTCATCCGCTTGCGTCCAGCGCCTCACTGCCGGACCCGCGTGCCGAGCTACGCGCTCAAGATCACGCCAGCAGAGCACTTCATCAACTGGCAGCAGGATCCTCACGGCAACTGGCTTGCGCGTCTCGTCTTCTCCGACAAGACAACCGAGTTTCGGGTTGAAGTCGATTTACTGGCTGACCTCGCCGTTTTCAATCCTTTTGACTTCTTTATCGAGCCCTATGCCGAACAGTTCCCTTTCGCTTACGCCCCCGAACTGGCCGCGGAGCTCGCCGCTTCGCTCGAAATCGAGCCGGCTGGCGCTGCGCTTGAGGAATTTGTGCGCAGCATTCCGCGCGAAACAATCCGGACCATCGACTTTCTCGTAAATCTCAATGCAAGGCTTCACCAGGAGGTCACTTATGTGATCCGCATGGAGCCAGGCGTGCAGACGCCAGATGAAACGCTGACGCTGCGTACTGGCTCGTGTCGTGATTCCGCGTGGCTTTTGGTGCAGACTCTCCGCCGATTGGGCCTCGCGGCGCGCTTCGTGTCCGGCTATCTCATCCAGCTCAAGGCGGATGTCGAACCCATCGAAGGAGCGAAGGGTCCGGAACGGGACTTCACCGATCTTCACGCCTGGGCCGAGGTATATCTGCCGGGAGCCGGCTGGATCGGACTTGACGCCACCTCGGGCCTCTTCTGCGGCGAGGGCCATCTGCCGCTATGCTCGGCGCCGCATTACCGCTCCTGCGCCCCCGTTTCCGGCGTCGTCGAGCCTGCCAACTGCGACTTCAACTTCGAGATGCGCGTGGAACGCATCCAACAGGCGCCGAGAGTGACCGCCCCCTTTTCCGACGAGGCCTGGGCGCGACTGGACCGGCTCGGCGAAAAAGTCGACGTCGACCTGCAAGCTCAGGACGTGCGCCTGACCATGGGCGGCGAGCCGACATTCGTTTCGATCGATGACTTCGAAGGGGCGGAATGGAATGTTTCAGCAGTCGGACCGACCAAGCGCATTCTGGCCGACGATCTGATTCGCCGGCTGCAAAAGCGCTTCGCTCGCGGCGGCTTTCTGCATTATGGCCAAGGCAAATGGTATCCGGGCGAAAGCCTGCCGCGATGGGCTTTTGCTGTCTATTGGCGCACGGACGGGGAGCCGGTGTGGCGTAATCCCGGTCTCATCGCCGGGATGAACCGCGAGGACAAGAGCGACGTCGCGACGCCGGAAGGCGCCCAGAAATTCATGGGCTCCCTCGTGGCGCATCTTGGCGTCGATAGCTCCTATGTCATCCCCGCCTATGAAGATCCGGTCCACTGGATCGGCAAGGAGGCGGCGCTGCCGGTTAATGTCGATCCCTCCGACCCCAAGATCGACGACCCCGAAGAACGCAGCCGTATTGTCCGCACTTTCGAACGCGGGCTTTCAACTCCCACGGGCTTCGTGCTGCCGATCCAGTGCTGGAACGCGCCGGCGACGTCTGCAACCTGGGTGTCGGGCCATTGGCCCCTGCGACGAGGAAAGCTGTTTCTGGCGCCGGGCGATTCGCCGGTGGGCCTGCGGCTGCCATTGAAGTCGCTGCCCTGGGTGCGCCCGGAGATCTACCCGCAGATCGTGCAACAGGACACGCTTGAGGAGCGTCCTGACTTGCCGCCCGCTTCCCAATATCAAATGGCCTACAGCGCCGCGCCGTTGAGCGCCGGACAGCCCGCGCCGCAGGCGGTGGAAGAGCAAAATCCTGACGAAGGGGGCGTGCGCACCGCACTGACCGTTGAAGCGCGCGACGGCGCTCTCTGCGTGTTCATGCCGCCCGTGCAAAAGCTCGAACATTATTTCGATCTGCTCGCCGCCGTGGAGCAAACCGCGAGCGAGACCGGCCTGCCCTTGCATATTGAAGGCTATGAGCCTCCGCTTGACCCGCGTTTGAACGTCATAAAGGTGACGCCGGATCCAGGCGTGATCGAGGTCAATATTCACCCCGCGAAATCCTGGCGCGAGGCGGTAACCAACACGATGGGGCTATACGAGGACGCGCGGCAGGCCCGGCTCACGACCAGCAAATTCATGACCGACGGGCGCGGCGCCGGCTCTGGCGGCGGCAATCATGTGGTGCTTGGTGGAGCGAAGCCGGCGGATTCGCCCTTCCTGCGCCGGCCCGATCTGCTCAAGAGCTTCATTCTCTATTGGCAGCGCCATCCCTCTCTGTCCTATCTGTTCTCTGGCCTGTTCATTGGTCCGACCAGCCAATCGCCCCGCATCGACGAAGCGCGTCACGAATCTCTCTACGAAATGGAGATCGCGCTCGCCAACACGCCGGCTCCCGGCGCGACCGATTTTCCTCTTTGGCTCGTCGACCGACTGTTCCGTAATCTGCTCGTGGACGTGTCGGGGAACACGCATCGCGCGGAAATCTGCATCGACAAGCTTTATTCGCCGGACGGTCCCACCGGGCGGTTGGGGCTGGTCGAGTTCCGTGCTTTCGAGATGCCGCCGGACGCTCGCATGAGTCTCGCCCAGCAACTGCTGCTGCGCGCGCTCACCGCCTGGTTCTGGAGGGAGCCGCAGGAGGGAAACCTCGTGCGCTGGGGAACGACCTTGCACGACAGATTCATGCTGCCGCATTATGTGTGGGAGGATTTTACGGGTGTGCTCGACGATTTGAACCGGGCAGGCTATGCCTTTGAGCACGAATGGTTCGCCGCGCAATGGGAGTTCCGTTTTCCTTTCGCGGGAGCGGTGTCGCATGACGGAGTGCGGCTGGAAGTGCGCCACGCGCTCGAGCCATGGCATGTTATGGGCGAACAGGGCGCGCAAGGGGGCACCGTGCGTTACGTCGATTCCTCGGTCGAACGGATGCAGGTCAAGGCGCAGGGATTTGTGCCTGGCCGGCATGTGATCGCCTGCAATGGCCGGCGGCTTCCGATGACCGGCACCGGTAGAAGCGGCGAGGCGGTGGCGGGAGTGCGCTTCAAGGCCTGGCAGCCGCCCTCCGGCCTGCATCCGACCATCTCCGTGCATGCGCCGCTGACCTTCGATGTGATCGACAGTTGGAGCCGACGCTCGCTGGGAGGTTGCGTTTATCACAGCTCACATCCGGGCGGGCGCAGCTACGACACTTTTCCGGTCAATTCGCATGAGGCGGAAGCGCGGCGTCTTTCACGTTTTCAGGACCATGGCCACACACCCGGCCGGGTCGAACCTCCACGCGAAGAACCGGCTGGCGAATTCCCGCTGACTCTTGATCTGCGGAGGAGCTTTGTCGCCTGAAGCGGCAACCGCGCCGCACACCGACGAACGAAACCGGCGTGTGGCGTCGTGGCTGGCGGATTACCGGCCGTCGCCGGGGAACGCCGACGAATTGCTGGATTCGGCGGGACGCCCTCGCGAACATTGGGTGGCGTTGCTGGATGCGCTGGCCGGCTTCGGAGAAGCTGACGTTGATCAGCGTTTCGCCAGCGCCTCCCGGCGTATCGACGAGATGGGCGTCACCTATCGCGTCCACGGCGAAACGCGCGAACGCGCCACGCCCCTGTCACGCCTCCCGCTTCTACTGCCGCAGACCGAATGGGAGAAGATCGAAGCGGGCATTGTTCAGCGCGCCGAACTGCTGGATCTGCTGCTGCACGATATTTACGGCGAGAACCGTCTGGTGGCCGAAGGCGCTTTGCCCGCCGCGGCGGTCGCTGGTTCGTCAGAGTTCGTGCGGCCTATGGTCGGCGTGCAGCCACCCGGCGGCCGCTGGCTACGCTTTTACGCCGCCGACATCGCGCGCGGCGCCGATGGCGAATGGAGGGTTCTCAGCGATCGTGCGCAGGCGCCATCCGGCGCTGGTTACGCCTTGGAAAACCGGCTGATTTTGGCGCGCACATTTCCCAGCTTGTTTCGTGACATGAATGTGCGGCGGCTGGCTTCGTTTTTTCGAGATTTCCGGAGCAGTCTCGCCAGCGCCGCGCAACGGGCCGATCCGCGCATTTGTCTGCTCACTCCGGGCCCTTTCAGCGAAACCTACGCCGAGCAGGTCAGTCTCGCGCGCTATCTCGGGCTGTTGCTCGTCGAAGGCGAAGATCTCATTGCCAGCGACGGCAAGCTTTATGTGCGCACAATCGCCGGCCTGAAACGCGCCGATGTGCTTTGGCGCCGGGTTGACGCGGACTGGTGCGATCCGCTCGAAATGAACGCCGCTTCCCGGCTCGGCGCGCCCGGGTTGTTCGAAGCCATCCGGCAGGGCGCCGTCGCCCTCGCCAACATGCCCGGGGCCGGCGTCATCGAGGCCCGCGCAATAATGAGTTTCCTGCCCGCGCTCGCGCGACGGCTGCTGGGCGAGAATTTGCTGCTCGCCAATGTCGAAACCTTGTGGTGCGGCAGGGAAGACGTTCTTGCCCGCGTAATTGGCGAAATGAACGCATTCCGGGTCAAGGGCGCCTTTGGCGCCGGCGCTCTCGGACGCGCGGACGGGCGCGGGCTCGTCGCAGCCGACCTCAGCGATTCCGAACGCGAGAAACTCTCGGCCATGATGGTCGAACGAGGCATGGATTTCGTCGTGCAAGAGCAACTTGCGCTGTCAACGACGCCGGCCTGGGTGGACGGCGCCCTGAAGCCCCGACCCTTCATGTTGCGGGTCTTCGCCGCAGCGACCAAGGACGGCTGGCGAATAATGCCGGGCGGCTATTGCAGCATCTACGATCGACAGGATGCGCAAGGATTACACGCCAATGAGGGCGCTCCCTCGGCGGACGTCTGGGTGTTGAGCGAAGCGCCTATTGAATCGGCGACGCTGCTGCCGCCGGCCGAAGACGCGCGCATAGTGCGCGTGCTTGGAAGCCTGCCGAGTCGCGCCGCCGACAATCTGTTCTGGATGGGGCGTTATCTCGAACGGACCGAAGCGGTGCTGCGAATCGTTCGCTGCCTTTGCAATCGTCTCGCGGAGCAACAGGCGCCGAGTTCGGGCGAAGGCGTTGACGATCGCCAGCCGATTGATCGGCTGTTGCGTCTATTGATCGCATGGGGCTGCGTCGATGAAGACTTGCGCGATCTCCCCGCGGCGATGATAGCCCTGGCGGCAGTCGCGGACATCAACGCTTATGGCGCCGCGCGCGCAAACGCCAGAGAAGCGAGGCGCACCGCGTCGATCATCCGCGAACGTCTTTCGCAAGACGTGTGGCAATTGATCGGAAGGCTCGAAACGCAATTGCAGTCCGTCACGCCTTCCGCAAGCGACGTGGAAGACATTTTCGCCGGCCTCGAAGCGACATCGGAACCTGAAATCGTCGATTGCACGGACCGCGCGCTGCATATTCTGGCCGCGCTCGCAGGCCTGACGGACGAAAACTTCAACCGTGTCGCCGGTTGGAGCTTTCTTGACCTTGGCAGGCGCGTCGAGCGAGCGATCAACACCTGCCGGTTTGCTCGCCAGTTTGCTGACGGGAAACCAACCATGGAGTCGCTTGAAGCGCTGATCGAACTTATCGACTCCCAGATCACCTATCGTAGCCGCTACCTTTCTGGAGCGGCGCTCGCCCCCGTTCTCGACATGGCGATGCTCGATCCATTTAACCCGCGCTCGGTGAGCTTTCAGGTCGCGCGCATCGATGACCAACTCGCCAATCTCCCGGCGCTGATTGACGATGGCGTGATGGAGAAACCGCGACGGTTAGCCACGCCGCTGCGCGCGGAACTCGCTGCTAAAGAGGCAAGGACGCTGGACGCTGCCGCGATACTTTCCATCGAGCAGCGTTTGACGAGCCTCGGCGACGCCATCGCCCAACGCTATTTCCTCCATGGCGACAACGCCCTTCCCGCCAACAAACGGTCGCAACTCGCGTGATTTACGACATTCGGCATGTGACCAGTTACAGCTATGCGACTCCTGTCGCCACGGCGCGTTGCACTCTGCGGCTGACGCCGCGCAGCGATGGCGGTCAGCGGGTCCTGCGCAGCGCCATCGAGCTGACTCCTGCGCCGGTCCGCCGGCGCGAAAGCGTCGACTTTTTTGGCAACCGCGTAGTCGAGGCGCGCATAGACGCCGCACACAAAGCGTTGCAGATCGTGCTTGAGGCCCGCGTCGCGGTGCGGCGACCTCAGCCGCCAGCGGCGGCGCTGACGCCGGCTTGGGAAAGCGCGCGTCGGACCGCCGCATCATTTCAGTCGCTTGGCCCTCAATCTCCAGCGCATTTTCTCTTTCCTGGCCGGCTGACGCAATTGCAGCCCCCGGTCACGGCCTACGCGCGCGAGAGTTTTGCGCGGGAGCGGCCTGTTCTCGAGGCGGCGCTCGAGTTGATGCAACGCATTCACAAGGATTTCGCCTACGACCCGAAAGCCACCCAGGTCACGACGCCGCTGCAGGAGGTTTTTGCACGGCGCGGCGGCGTTTGTCAGGACTTCGCCCATATCATGATCGTCGGTCTGCGCGGCCTCGGCCTCCCCGCGGCCTATGTCAGCGGCTATCTTCGCACCATACCGGCGCCTGGCCAGCGGCGCCTGGAGGGGGCAGACGCCTCGCACGCCTGGATTGCCCTGTGGTGCGGTCCGGCGTTCGGCTGGATGCAACTCGATCCAACGAACAATGTTTTTGTCTCCGACGACCACATCGTGTTGGCGATCGGCCGCGATTACGCCGACGTTTCCCCAATCGACGGCGTAATCCTGGGCTCGGGAAGACAAAAGCTCGATGTCAGCGTCGACGTCAAAGCTGTTCAGGGCGTTCGCGTCGGCAAAGAAAATCCGCTTCAGCAAATCCAGGCGGCGCTTCTTTGAGTGCGTTATCGTCCGACGCGATTTTTCCTTATAGGAAAGCTCCCCGCCGGCTGCGCATTGTCGAAATAGCGCCCGCTACGACACATGACAATGGTCAAGGTTAACGGTAGAACGGCGGTTCTACTCATGCGCGAAGCCAGACCGGCTCCTTGGACATATGCATGCCTTTCCTTGTCATCCCCTTCCCCATGATTGATCCGGTCGCCATAAACATCGGGCCGTTACCGCTGCGCTGGTATGCGCTTGCCTACATCGGCGGGTTTCTGCTGGGCTGGGTCTACCTGCGCGCGATCAGCGGCCGAGACGCCTATTGGCGCGCGGTGCAGCCGCGACCTTCGCTGACAGGGATAGATGATCTATTGGTTTACGTCGCCTTCGGGGTGATCATTGGTGGACGGCTCGGCCATGTGCTGATTTACGACCCCGGCTTTTATTTCTCCCATCCTTTGGAAATCTTGCAGACGTGGAAGGGCGGAATGGCTTTTCACGGAGGCCTGCTCGGCGCAATTGTCGGCATGGTCTTGTTTGCTCGGCGCGAGAAGCTCCCGCTCCTCACGGTTGCCGACGTATGCGCAATAGTGGCGCCGATCGGTATTTTTTTCGGTCGACTCGCTAATTTTATCAAGCCGGAGATGTGGGGTCGCGAGACTGACGTCCCTTGGGCCATGGTCTTCCCGATGGCGGGAGATGCGCCTCGTCATCCCAGTCAGCTCTATGAGGCCGGACTGGAGGGCGTCGCGCTTGGCGCTGTCCTATGGTTCGCGTTGCGCGCTGGCGCGCTCAGGCGCCCCGGACTGGCGAGCGGGATTTTTGGCGTCGGCTATGGGTTGACGCGAAGCTTCTGCGAGTTGTTCCGCGAACCTGATCCGGTGCAGGAAGCGCTTGGGAATGGGCTGACCAAGGGAATGGTTCTGTCCGCGCCAATGATCGTCCTCGGCGCGCTTTTGATCGTCTTGTCCTTGCGCCGCCGCGAGGCCATCGCATGAGCGGCCTATTCAAGGAAATCGCCACGATTATCGCTCAGGACGGGCCGATATCGCTGGAACGCTATATGGGAATTTGCCTGGGACATCCCCGTTTCGGCTATTATACGACGCATAATCCGTTCGGAACGGCTGGCGATTTCATCACCGCGCCTGAAATCAGCCAGATGTTCGGCGAATTGCTCGGGGTCTGGATCAGCGAGGCCTGGGCGGCCGCCGACGGGCCCACGAACGCACGACTGGTCGAACTTGGGCCGGGACGCGGCACGCTGATGTCCGATGTGCTGCGCGTTGGACGCGTCGCACCGAATTTCCTCTCCCATATCGAGGTTGATCTGGTTGAAATCAGCCCGGTGCTGCGCGATCTGCAGCGCCAGATGCTGGCGGGAGAGTCGACGCCGATTTCATGGCGCGCCGACGTTGGAGAACTGCCGCGTGCACCGCTTTTCATACTGGCCAATGAATTTTTCGACGCCTTGCCCGCGAGGCATTTCGTCAAAACTCCGTCCGGATGGCATGAACGTTTGATCGGCCTCAACAGCGACGGCGGATTGACTTTCGGACTGACGGCTCACCCCGAGCCAGGGCTGAAGATCCCGGCGCCGGAAGGTTCAATAATAGAAGTCAACGCTATAGCTCAGCGTTTGATGGGGGAGATCAGTGAGCGCATCGTCGCCGACGGCGGCGTGATGCTGCTCGTCGATTACGGATACACGCAGACGACGCTGGGCGAAAGCCTGCAGGCGGTGGCTCGACATGGATACGTCGATCCGCTGGAGACGCCGGGCGAAGCCGATTTGACCACCCATGTCGATTTCGCGGCGCTCAAACGGGCCGCCAAGGCCAAGGGCGCGAAAGTGCAGGGGCCGGTTACGCAAGGAGTTTTTCTGACTCAACTCGGCATAGGGAGACGCGCAGAGGCGCTTCTTCGAAGGGCGACGCCACGGCAGCAGGCCGACATTGAAAGCGCGCTGGATCGCCTCGGCGGCGGCGGCGAAATGCGCGATCACATGGGCGAGTTATTCAAGGCGATGGCGGTGATGCATCCCGACATGCCTGACCTGCCGGGCTTTGCTCCCTAGTTCCCAGACGGAGAAATCATGACCAATGTTACTCCTCCGGAGCTGGGTCCCTATTCCGCTGAAAATCTTAAGTTGCAGGGACTGCGCCACGGCTTTTTCACTCGCGTCGGCGGCGTCTCCACCGGCGTTTACGAATCACTCAATGGCGGCGTCGGCTCGCGCGACGAAACAAGTCGTGTGCTTGAGAACCGAGCGCGCATGGCGCGGCGGCTGGGAGTCGAGGCGGGACGGCTTATGGTTCCGTTTCAGATTCACTCCAGCGACGCCGTGGTCATTAACGCGCCCTGGACCGAAGACGCGCGCCCTCGCTGCGATGGTCTCGCCACGCGCGCCCGGGGACTGGCGCTCGGGGTCACTGGCGCCGACTGCGGAATGCTTTTGTTCGCCGATGCAACGGCAGGCGTGGTCGGCGCAGCGCATGCAGGCTGGAAAGGCGCCTTGACCGGCGTGATCGAGGCGACGCTTGCAGCGATGGTGAGGCTGGGAGCCCGCCGCGCCGACATCCATATCGCGCTGGGGCCGATGATCGGCCCCGGAAGCTATGAGGTTGGTCCCGAATTTGTCGAGCGCTTCGTGACGCAGGATGCAAATTATGCGCGCTTTTTCTCGCCCTCCGCCAACGCAGGGCACTCGATGTTCGACTTGCCGGCCTTTATCGAGGCAAGAATCGGACGGCTCGACGTTGGTTCATTCGAGAATATCGGGATCGACACATACTCCAATGCGGATCAATGCTTCAGCTATCGCCGCAGCGTCCATCGCAACGAACCGGACTATGGGCGACTTGTGTCTGCGATTGCGCTGGAGTGACTCTTCTCGGCGATGAAACAAAGACGGCTCTGGTTGTGGCCGATATTCCGCTCCTGCCGTCGACCATGAAAACCGGCGCCCCGCAACACCTCCTCAATCTCGGACGGGTTGTAAGCAAAAAAGCCCAGTTCACGGCGGAGCGCCCGGTAATCCGAGAAATACAGCCGCAGGAGACTTGCCAGGGCGGCTACAAGAAAGCCGCCGCGCCAGCCGAAGACCAGCAGCGTCAAAGCGTCTTCAAGCGCGCCTTTCGCCCTCGGAATGTCAGCGACCAGCAGCTTTCCCTGCGGCTTGAGCTTGACGCGCCATAAGGCCAGCAGGTCACAGAGCGCGTCCGGCGCGATATACTGAATAAGCGAATTCGCGACGATCAGATCTAGTGAGGCGTCCTCGACGCCGAACAGGCCGCTATCGTGCAAAATCTCGATGCGGGATTCTGCGCTGAAGCGTTTGCACAATTTTTTGCGCACAAACGGCGCCGCATCGAACAGCAGAAGGCGACCGCAGTTGTGTGCGAGCTGCGACGCGCATAGCGCCTCTCCGCAACCGTAATCCAGGACGCGCGCGGAGCGTGAAGGAATATGCGGGGCGATGCCTCGCGCGACAGTTTGATAATGCAACAGCTTGTGCCGCGCATTGGCGTAGATCGGCGGTTCGCCATTCCAGAACTCTAGCCAACCCGTCGCGCGCTTTGTCTTCGGCAACGGTCAATATTTCCAGATAAGTCCGATCGCCGTGGCGGTCGGCGTTGGCGGAAAGGGCGCGGCGCGGTGCAAAGCCGTCAGCGCCGCCTGGTCCAGCGCCGCCGAACCCGAAGAGTGCCGCAGGGCCTGATGCACCAGATTGCCATTCGGATCGACATAGAAGGTAATGACCCCCTCGTTGATCCGCTGGCCGCCAACTGGTCGAAATTGTCGCTTGATATAGCCAAGCACCACCGAAAGATATGTCGGTTTGGCTGTTCCGCCTGTGATCGGAGCGGTTTTGGCGGCGCCGCCCAGCTGATACTCGGGCGTGGGGACTAGGGACGCGACCATGTTGGCGATGGATTTCTGCTTCTCGCCCGGCGCGGCCTTGGGATCGGGTTTCACAGGCTTTTCCGGTTTGGGTCCGAGCTTTGGCGCAGCCTGCTCCACGACTTCGGCCTCGCGTTTGTCCTCCTCCGGCCCCGTGGCCTCCGGCTCCTGAGCGGGTTGAGGCGCGGTTTCCTGCTGCGCCTTCTCCTTATGGCGCGGGTCGGGTTTTTGCGCGGTTTCCTCATTGGGCTTCGCCAAATGCTGCGCCTTGGTCTCATCGTCCGGCGCTTCGCGGTCAAGCTTCTCCTTGTTTTCGGCGCGTGGAGCGTCGAAAGCCGGCTTTTCGTCAAGCGTGAGTTTTTGCTGCGGAGGCTCGGGCGCTGGCTTTTTCTCGGGCTCGGGCGGCTCTTCCGGCTTTGGCTCGGGGGGCGGCGGTTGCTCGGCTTTCTGCTCAGGCGGAGGCTCCGCGACCACCTCGACCGCTATCTCCTGCTCGGCCGTGTCCACGGCGGGGCTTATCTTGTCTTCAATGAGCAAAGCCGTGACGAGGATCAAATGAACTGTCAGACACGCTATAAAAAGAACAAAAAAACGCCAGCGCGCTGACGGCTCTGGACGATCCTGCCTCTCGTCTGGCCGCGCCCGCAACAGGGGGTCTGAAGACGCTGGCGAAGCTTCGAAGGACGCGCTCAATTTACGCCTGACTCCTTTCCAGAGGCGGTTCGCCGGACCAACGAGAAGACCATTTGCTCACTCAAATCCATTGGGGCAATCTCTGGGCGTTCTGCAAGCCTCAAGCCGCACACTATTTTCCTCAGCTGCGGCGTGGACGCAAGCTCGGCCTCTTCATCCCGCCTTGTGCAATGTGGCGAAAGGCGGGGAAGCTTGATAGCTTGCCGGCCATGGACAAGGCCGCTTCCGACACCCCGCCGAAAACACGCGACAAGCACGGCGACGGCGCTACGCCGATGATCGCCCAATACATCGAGATCAAGGCGGCTAATCCCGATTGCCTGCTGTTTTACCGCATGGGCGACTTTTACGAACTTTTTTTTGAGGATTCGATCATTGCTTCGCGGGCGCTTGGCATCATGCTGACCAAACGCGGCAAACATAGGGGCGAAGACATTCCGATGTGCGGCGTGCCGGTCGAACGCGCCAATGATTATCTGCAAAAACTGATCGCGCTCGGCCATCGCGTGGCCGTCTGCGAGCAACTCGAAGATCCCGCGGAGGCAAAAAAGCGCGGCGCCAAATCCGTCGTCCGGCGCGACGTTGTCCGGCTTGTCACTCCGGGCACGATCACTGAGGAAGTCTTGCTGGACCCCGCGCGGGCCAACTGCTTTGCGGCGCTGGCGCGCACCCGAACGGCGGATGGCGGGTGGATTTATGGCGTCGCATGCGTTGACATCTCTACGGGCGCGTTCAGCGTCGTCGAGCGCGCGGAATCAAGCCTGGCAGGAGAACTGGCGCGGCTGGAGCCGCGCGAAATTGTCATGGCCGAGGCGCTTTTTGGCGATGCGCGTCTCCAGGCAATACTGGAAGGACGCAACGCGCCACTGACGCCGTTGGGACGCGATGCTGGCGAGGCCGCTTCCGCCGAACGCCGACTGATGGAGTTTTACCGCGTGGCGACGCTGGATGGCTTCGGCGCGCTTTCGCCGGCTGAACTCGCCGCCTGCGCCTGTGCGATTCTCTACGTGGAGCGCACGCAAAAGGCGGAGCGCCCCGCGCTCGCACGCCCTTCGACCCAGCGAGAGAGCCGCACGCTCGACATGGACGCGGCGACGCGAGCCAACCTGGAGATTTCGCAAACTCTGGCCGGGGCGCGAGCGGGTTCGCTGCTGTCGGTCGTCGACTTCACGGTCACGTCGGCGGGGGCTCGACTTTTGGCCGAGCGGATCGGCGCGCCCTCCACCGACAGCAAGGAAATCGCGCAACGGCATGACGCCGTTTCCTTCTTTGTTGAATACTCCGGCCTGCGCGAAGACCTGCGAACCAAGTTGGCGCGCGCTCCGGATCTCGCGCGCGGGCTCTCACGCCTTTCCTTGCAACGCGGCGGTCCCCGGGATCTGGCGGCGGTCTCCGCCAGCCTGGGCGCCGCGCGCGACATTGCTGCTTTTCTTGGACTAGAGAACGCGCCGGCGGAAGTCGCTCGGGCAACAGCGGAGCTTTCGGCGGCGGACGCGACGCTTGAACGGCAAATTGCGCAAAGCCTGGCAAAGGAGTTGCCACTGGACAGGCGCGCCGGCGGCTTTATCGCGCGAGGCGTTGACCCGGATCTGGACGAAGCGTGCGATCTGCGCGATCAAAGCAGGAAAGTCGTCGCGGGGCTTCAGGCGAAATATGTCGAGCTGACGCAAGTCAAACAGCTCAAGATAAAACACAACAATTTTCTCGGCTTCTTTTTGGAAGTGGCGGCGGCGCACGGCGAGAGACTGCTGCGTGCGCCCTTTGACGAGACCTTCACTCACCGACAAACCATGGCCGACGCCATGCGCTTTTCCACTCGCGAACTCGTTGAACTCGACGCCAAGATCGCTTCTGCCGCCGAGCGCGCGCTGTCGCGCGAATTGTCCATTTTCGACGCTCTGGTCTCCGCGGCGCTGGCGCAAACCGAGGCTTTGCAGCGACTAAGCCAGAGTTTCGCTCGGCTTGATCTGTTCGCGGCGCTGGCGGAACTCGCGACGCGGCGCGACTGGCGTCGACCACTGATCAACGACTCGCTGGATTTTGAAATTCTGCAGGGTCGCCACCCCGTCGTGGAAGCCTCGCTGCAAGCACAAGGAAAAGCTTTCGCGCCCAATGGCTGCGACTTATCGGACAGCAAAATCGCAATTGTCACTGGCCCGAACATGGCCGGCAAATCCACCTTTCTGCGTCAAAACGCGCTGATCGTGCTGCTGGCGCAGGCTGGTTCTTTCGTGCCCGCCGAAAGCGCGCGGATTGGCGTCGTGGACCGTTTGTTCTCGCGGGTCGGGGCTTCTGACGACCTAGCGCGCGGGCGCTCCACCTTCATGGTCGAAATGGTGGAAACCGCTGCGATCCTGAATTGCGCCGGGCCGCGTGCTTTGGTCATACTCGATGAAATCGGACGCGGCACCGCGACATTTGATGGGCTCTCCATCGCTTGGGCGACGATCGAACATCTGCATGAAGTCAATCGCTCCCGCGCGATATTCGCGACGCACTTTCATGAACTGACTCAGCTGACAAAAAAGCTTTCGCGCCTCGTCAACCTCACGATGAAAGTTACGGACCACGCCGGCGACATCGTGTTTCTGCACGAGGTGATCAAAGGCGCGGCGGATCGTTCTTACGGCGTGCATGTCGCGGAACTCGCCGGGCTTCCGCCTGCCGTGGTGGCGCGCGCGCATAAAATACTGGCGCAGCTGGAGGCCGTCGACCGTCGTGCGCCGGTTGAAAAAATGATCGACGATCTGCCGCTGTTTTCTCATGTTGCCGCGTCCGTCGGAACAACCGATCCGCTGCGCGAGGCGCTCAAGACAATCGATCCCGACGCGCTCACGCCGCGCGAGGCGCTCGCCGCGCTTTATGAGCTGAAGGCGACCGCGAAAAAATAGAATTGGTCGCATCTACATGCAAGCATCACAAGTATCATTTGGAGAAAATTGCCGATGCCGATCACCGCGCTCTACGCCAGTCTTCTCGTTCCCTTGTATATTTATCTTGCTGTGCGCGTGATCCGCGTTCGTTTTCGCGCACATGTTTCAGTAGGTGACGGGGGCGACAAAAGCTTGCTGCGCCGCATGCGCGTACATGCAAATTTTGCTGAATATGTTCCTGTCGCTTTGATACTGATGGGCCTCGCGGAAAGCCTCGGGCTAGATGCTCGGGCCCTCCACGGAGCGGGCGTGACCCTCTTGCTGGGCCGCGCTGCGCACGCCTATGGCATGTCACAAGAAAAAGACATTTTGCCGCTGCGGAGCGCCGGCGTCGTCGCGACCTTCTCCGGTACTCGCCGCACTCGCCGTGAGCTGTTTTTATCTCTCGCTGCGTCGCGGCTTCGGACTTTAATGGTCGTATTCAGGTCTGCGCGAATTTCCGCGCCAGCGCTTTTTCTATCTCTGGCAAAGTATGACGCGCGAGGTCGCGGTCTATTTCCCCCCTCACCTTGGCCTGCGCCTTGGTGGAAAGCTCCTTGCGGATTTCGCCGAGCACGCGCGGCGGCGCCACGATGACGATTTCCTTCATCTCGCCGGTTGCGGCGGCCTGATTGATGCGATCCGCGATTTCCTTTGCGAAATGTTCCTTTTCAACCTCATGCCAATCGGTGATCTCCACAGCGCTGCGCGGTCCACCCCGCGAGGCATAACGGCCGGGGGCATCGGTACCCTGGTCATGGGCCGCGGGATTTTCCTCCACCCGCGCTTCGATAACGCGCAGATCGAGCAAATCGGGGTCGCCATGATTGTAAAGGAACAGGGCGTGCCGACCGTCACCCACCAGAACCCAAGCGCCATTATGCACCGCGATGTTGGACATGACTGCTTCCCTTTCCTCAATAACCTCAACTTCTTGAACGTGGGGCCTGCGAGGACGAATGACAACTGCGGTCAGTCGCCGCGCCGGAACTTACGCGAGAGGGAGGGAGAATGTGACAAAATTGGAGGCGCCGCCACGCCTCGTCGCGCGGGAAAGGCGCGCACCTCGGGCGCTGATCGCCGCGAGCTTCACTCGAGCGCCCAAGCCATGAAAGACTAACTTCGCCTTATTCAATGCCGGCGTTGCGATTGCGGATGGCCAAGGCGTGACGAAATCGCTTTTCTATCTCGCTCGGATCGGTGACAGGATCGACCGCCAACGCCAGAGCTCCACGCACGGTGGAAGCCTCCTCAAAGGTCAGCGCGAGCGGTCCCGCCATATGCGTGGCGTTTGGCAGCGTGGACAGGATGGCTTTCCGGTTTGGATGGCCCTCGACTTCGACCAGCCCGTCCGCCACCGGTTCGCCAGCGACGCAGACATAGGAACCGATGACTTCAACTTTTCGGCCGTCGAGCGTATTTCTGATGAATGTCGTTTTCATCCTGTTTGCTACTCACGCTTGATTGATCTTCGACTTCATCTGTCGACAGAGTAGAAGCAATTTCGATGCCGCGCTCTCGCTGCGACGGATCGGCGCAGGCAAAACGAAGAAAGCCGGAAGTCACCACAGACTCCCGGCTCGCCTTCTGCGCGCGGCTTTTGTGGCTCCGCTCAGCCTTCGAGCAATCTTCTCGCGATCACTTGCGCCTGGATTTCTGCGGCGCCCTCAAAGATGTTGAGAATTCGCGCGTCGCAGAGCACGCGCGAGACCGGATATTCCAGCGCGAAGCCGTTACCGCCGTGGATTTGCAGAGCGTTGTCGGCGGCGGCCCAGGCCACGCGGGCGCCGAGCAACTTGGACATGCCGGCCTCGAGATCGCACCGCTTGCCCTCGTCCTTGGCGCGCGCGGCGAAATAGGTGATCTGGCGGGCAATGTGAATTTCCACAGCCATGCTGACAATCTTGCCAAAAACGCGCGGGAAAGAGAACAAGGGCTTGCCGAACTGGACGCGTTCCTTGGCGTAGCGCAGGCCAAGGTCGAGCGCGCATTGCGCCACGCCGAGCGCGCGGGCCGCCGTCTGGATGCGCGCGGATTCAAAGGTTTCCATCAGCTGCTTGAAGCCATTGCCTTCGGCGCCGCCGAGCAGGTTCGCCGCCGGCACCTCGAAGTTGTCGAAGCCGATTTCGAATTCCTTCATCCCGCGATAGCCGAGCACCTCGATCTCGCCGCCGGTCATGCCTTTGGCAGGAAAAGGGTTTTCGTCCGTGCCGCGCGGCTTTTCGGCGAGCAGCATGGAGAGGCCCTTGTAGCCCTTTTCACTGGGATTGGTGCGCACGAGAAGCGTCATGACGTCGGCGCGCACCGGATGAGTGATCCAGGTCTTGTTGCCGGTTATCTTGTAGACGTCGCCTTCGCGCGTTGCGCGGGTTCGCAGCCCCGCAAGGTCGGAGCCGTTATTGGGCTCGGTGAAGACGGCGGTAGGGAGGATTTCGCCCGATGCGATCCGGGGCAGATATTTCTGCTTTTGCTCCTGCGTGCCGCCAACCAGAATCAACTCGCCGGCGATTTCCGACCGCGTTCCAAGCGAACCGACTCCGATATAGGCCCGCGAAAGCTCCTCTGAAACCACGCACATGGCGATCTTGCCCATGCCCGAGCCGCCGAACTCCTCAGGAATGGTGAGACCGAAAACGCCGAGATCCGCGAGGCCAGAGATGACCTCGAGCGGAATATATTGGTTCTTTGCGTGCCACTCCTGCGCGAAGGGGACGACGTTATCCGCCGCGAATTTGCGCATTTCGGAGCGGATCGCCTCAAGCGTGTCGTCGAGGCCCGTGGCCCCAATTGTTTCCGCCGCTTCGTGATGGTCGATCAACTGGGCGAGGCGGGCGCGGTTGGCGATCGTGGCGCCTGACGCGATCAGGCTGTCAACCTCGGGAATGCGGCGCGCAGCGACGCTGGCGGGAGACAGGCCAAAGTCGGCGGGGCGGACGATTTCGCCCTGACTCATGGGAATTCCGCCAAACACCTGAGCGAGAAATTCGGCGAAGCCGATACGGGTCAAAAGGTCTTCGGTCTCGCCAAAAGCGCCCTCGGCCGACACGCGTTCGGCATAGTGGACCATTTCGCGCAGGCCTTGCACATAGGTGGCGAGCCAGGAAAGTCCGTGGGCGGCATGTTGGTCCGCTTCGATCAGTTCGTTCGAAAGCTTGCCGTCGCGAGTGACGCGCGCCCGAACGCTGGCCCGCGCCTCGTTATAAAGCGCCTCGACGCTGGCGAGCGCCTTCGCCGCGTCCTTGAGCCAGCTGGAGAGGTCGGTATGCGTCGTTGTGGTCATTGTGATCGCTCTTGATGCAGGCGCCAGGCGAGACGCCTTTGGCCGGGCGGAGGAATGAAGGTGCTCCTTCATGCCGATATTCACGCCGTCGCGCAATATGGCGATGCAGCGGCGATGTGGCGCGGGGTTGGACTGAGTTAAGGAGGGTTTAAACGGGCGAAACGAAAAGCGGCAGTGCGCCTTTCGGCCGCGTCGTGAGACTCGGCTCCAGTTCCAGGCGATGGCCAGGCAGTGTGTCGAGACGAAAGTCGCGCACGAGAGTGGCGAGGATGGCAGTCATCTCCAGCATCGCGAAGCTCATGCCGATGCAGATGCGCGGCCCCGCGCCAAATGGCAGATAGGCGCAGCGATGTCTCGTCTTGACCTTGTCCGGCGTGAACCGCTCGGGCTCAAAACCGTTCGGCTCGTCCCAGAGTTTTTCGTGCCGGTGCAGGCACCATGTCGCGACGTAGATCGGCTCGTTTTTCGAGACCTTGCG
The DNA here is from genome assembly GCA_963724845.1 of uncultured Alphaproteobacteria bacterium. GTDB lineage: Bacteria > Pseudomonadota > Alphaproteobacteria > Rhizobiales > Beijerinckiaceae > Methylocystis. The sequence continues at coordinate 150,600 of CAVRWF010000012.1, read as the reverse complement.
ATCCCCCAGCGTCGTATCCTCGCGCGGCTGGCGCCCGACTGCCGCCGCCGGGGGAAATAGACGCATCGACTCCTGAATCACCTGCCGCGTAAAGGCGAGTCTCTCGACTGTATCGGGACCGATTCCGCTCTCGCCAGCGATCTCCCGGACCTCTTCGCGCAAGCGCTCCTGCGAAGCCTTGTCCTTGGCCAGCAGCCACAAGGCCCAGCCCAGCGCCACGGCGGAAGTTTCGTGGCCAGCGAACATGAAGGAATAGAGATTTCCGATGAGTTCCGCGTCGGTCATTACGCGGCCCGATTCTGGGTCGCGCGCCGACAGCAGCAGACCGAGAACGTCGTGGCGGGAGGAGCCGGAGGCGCGCCGCGCCGCGACGAGTCGCGCGGTTTCGCCGTAAAGATGGCGGGTCGCCGAGCACGTCTTGAAATAACCGGGACAGGGCGCCCATTCCGGCAGTCCGGCGAAGGCGTAGATCCGCCGCCAGGTCACGCTCGCGAGCGCCGGAGAAAGCGCTTCGATGAATTTTTCCTCGTCGAGCGCGCCGGACTCCTCGCCCAGCACGGCCCTCGCAATCACGGCGAAAGTCGTCCGCGACATCGCGCTCATGGCGTCAATCGGCGCGGCGGCATCCTCCCGGGCGCGCCAGACCTCGCCCTGAGCGGCGGCGCATCGCGCGAAAGTCGGGACCAGCGCCAGAATATTCTCGTGACGAAAGGCGGGCGCCACGGCGCGCCTCTGCCACTTCCAGTCGGCGCCTTCCGCGAAAAACAGGCTGTCCCTGTTAATCGGCGAGGACAGCGCGCGGACCGTCATGAAGTCGCGCGGGAAGTCGTTCGCGCGCGTAATCAGCAACTCTTCGATCAACTCCGGGTCGGTCAGAAAATGCGTTTTGCCGATCAGCGGCCAAAGACCCGGCAGGGAAGCAAAGCCCTCGCGATAGGCGGCGGGGGGCCAGTTTTCGAGGAAGTTGCGCGCATTGGCGCGAAAGCTGGGTTTTTCACGCGGTGTGAAGGGCATGAAATCGGGATCGTGATACATCCTTGCCGCTCCAAAACTGGCTTTGGTTGACATACCATACCAAATAGTATGCTTATGGCAAGAGCCCAGCTCATGCTATTTTGGGGACCATGAAGCAGGACGCGGAATGAGCAGCCGTTACAAGAAAGATGATTGGCTTGCGCTGGGCGCGCGTCTCCTCGCGGAGGAAGGGCCCCCGGCGCTTACGATCGAACGTTTGACGGCGGCAGCGGGGCGCACGCGCGGCAGTTTCTACCATCATTTCCCGGACCGCGACGCCTTCGTCCGCGCGCTTATGGCGCGGTGGCGCGAGGAGGCCATTGAGGCTGCGGGAAAGCGCTACGAGCGGGCGACCACGCCGACCGAGCTCCGCAAACTGATCCGCGAGCAGCCCAGGCAACTCGATTATCCCTTCGAACGCGCAGTGCGGCGCTGGGCGGCGAGCGAACCTATCGTGCGCGCGGTTCTCGACGAGATCGATCGCAAGCGGATCGAAGGGCTCGGCTGCCTGTTGGCCTATTTGCGGCCGGAAATCGAAGACCCGCAGTCTGCGGCCGTCATTCAATATGCGGCGCTGGTCGGCTTGCAATGGCTGCTGGAAGGCGCCGATGACGCCAGACTTGCGGCCATTCTCAGGAGCGGGGAGAGAATTTTCGGATTGGACGAGCCAGGCGAAACTTAGCGTCGAAGCCCTTCCGGCGCGGTCTCAGCGCCCGGTAAACTTGGGCTCACGCTTTTCCAGAAAGGCCATGCGCCCTTCGGCATAGTCGGCGCTGTCGAAACAGGCCGCCGCCAGCGCCTCGCATTGCGCGGGACTGGGCGCGTGAGGAGCGTGCGAAGCGGCGCGAATGGCGGCCTTGGCCGCGCGCAGCGTCAAGGGCGCATTTGCGGCGATCCCTTCGGCCAGCGCGATCACAGCAGCGTCGAATCCCTCTTTCGGCAAAAGCCGCCCGACAAAGCCGCATTGCGCCGCTTCCTGCGCCTTTATGCGACGCGCGGTGAAGAACAAATCCATCGCGGTTTGCGGGCCGACCGCCGCCACAACGTAATGCATCGCAGCGGGAGGATAACCGACGCCAAGCCGTCCGGCTGGAATGGCGAATACCGTGTCTTCGCTGGCGATGCGCAAATCGCACGCCGCAGCCAATCCCATTCCGCCGCCCATGCAAAATCCGGAAATCGCCGCAATCACCGGCTTTGAAAGTCGGCCCAGCGCATCGAAAGCCTCGACGTTGGATTTTTCGTAGGCGCGGCCGCCTTCCGCCGTCGAACGCAAAGTGGAGAACTCTGAAATATCGGCTCCCGAGCAAAAGGGCAGCGATGGCGCGCCCGCAAGCACGACGACTCTTGCGTCTTCCGCCGACTCGATCTGCTGCAAGATCAGCGGCAACGCCCGCCACATCGAGAAATCGAAAGCGTTGCGGCGCGCCGCATTGTCGATCAATACTCTGGCGACGCCATTCGCGAGCTCGACATTTATTTTTGCCGTAGATGAAATTATGCCCGCCATGACGCCTCAAAATAGCTCTCTAGCACGCGGCCATAGACGGCCGTCAAAGCGTCGATATCGGCGATGCGCGCATTCTCGTCGACGGCGTGAATCGTCTCGTTAAGCAGTCCGAACTCCACGACCGGGCAGTCACGCGTGATGAAGCGCGCATCGGAGGTGCCGCCACTGGTCGAAAGGCAAGGAGTCTGCCTCGTTACCTCGCAAATCGAGCGCGCGACCAGTTCGGTGAAGGCGCCTGGGCTGGTCAGAAAGGCCCGCGCGTTACAAGATGCGAACTCGATCTCTATTAATGTCTCGCCCGCAGCGGCTTCGGCCACCTCTTTTATGCGCGCCTGCAGCTTCTCCGGGGTCCACAGATCATTAAAGCGAATGTTGAAACTCGCCCGCGCTTGCGCCGGAATCACATTCACCGCGGGATTACCGACGTCGATCGAGGTGACTTCAAGATTGGAATGCGAGAAATGCTCGGTGCCGCGATCCAACTCATGAGTGGTGAGCGCGGTGACGACGCGCGCTATCGCAGGCACGGGATTATCCGCGCGTTCGGGGTAAGCGACATGTCCCTGCTTGCCGCGCGCGACGACATGACCGTTGAGCGAGCCGCGCCGTCCAATTTTGATCATATCGCCGAGCGCGCTGACATTGGTGGGCTCGCCGACGATACAGTGATCGAAAATCTCGCCCTGCGCCTTTGCCCAGTCGAGCAGTTTGACCGTGCCGTTGATCGAAGGGCCTTCCTCGTCGCCCGTGATCAGAAACGAAATCGCGCCCCTCGGCGCGCCATGCCTGCTCACATAGTCCAGCGCGGCGGCGATGAAAGCAGCTATGCCGCCCTTCATGTCGGAGGCGCCGCGCCCATAGATTTTTCCGTCGCTGATCTCGCCGGAAAAAGGATCAAAGCGCCAGCGTTTGAGGTCCCCCGGCGGCACGACGTCGGTATGACCGGCGAAGACAAGATGCGGCGCGCCAGAGCCAATTTTCGCAAAGAGGTTATCGACGGCGGGCGTCCCCGCTTCACTGAAAATTTTGCGCGTGCAGGCGAAGCCCGCCGCTTTCAAACTCCGCTCCAATACATTGAGGGCGCCGGCGTCAGCCGGCGTCACCGAAGGGCAGCGCAGCAACTCGCGAGTCAGAGTGACGGCGGGCGAAAGCGCCGTCATTTTTGTTCGCCGCTCTGGGACGCAAAACCCAATTCATAGATTGTCCAGGCCAGAACAAGGATCGCGGCTGCATCAATCGGATAGACCTGCCAGCGCGGCATCGCGTCGGCGATGCGCACCTGCAGCCAATGCGCCGCGCCGTCGAGAAATATCGCGAGCGGAGCGAGGCTGGCGAGCCCAAGCGGAGCCGGGCGCCCGATAGCGCGAAAGCGCTTTGCCGAAAGGTTGACGAAGCTGATCGCGACCAGCATCCCCACAAAGGCGAAGACTATTAAATAGGAATAAGCCAGCGCGACCATCGGATCGAACAGCGGCGACTTGGCGAGGTCGTGATTGGTATAGGGTTCGAGCAGCAGCCAGATAGCGACAAAAGGCGCGATAACGGCGAGCAACCCGAAAGCGCCTCGCCGCCACTCGTCGCGGTCGACGCGCCCTTGATCGGTGCGGAACAGAAAACGTATGCGCTCGCTCGAGGGCCAGCTCGCCATCAATCCCTCAACAATTCGTTGATGCCGGTCTTGCTGCGCGTCTGCGCGTCGACCGTTTTCACGATCACGGCGCAATAAAGCGCGGGACCGGGAGAACCGTCAGGTAATGCCTTGCCCGGCAAGCTTCCCGACACCACAACCGAATAAGGCGGCACATGGCCGACATGCACCTTGCCGGTGACCCGGTCGATGATTTTGGTGGACGCGCCGATGAAGACGCCCATGGAGAGCACAGAACCCTTGCCGATCACGACGCCTTCGACGACCTCGGAGCGCGCGCCGATGAAGCAGTCATCCTCGATGATGGTTGGATTCGCTTGCAACGGCTCCAGAACCCCTCCGATGCCGACGCCACCGGACAGATGCACATTTTTGCCGATCTGCGCGCATGAGCCCACTGTCACCCATGTGTCGACCATCGTCCCCGCGTCGACATAGGCGCCCAGATTTACGAATGACGGCATCAGAATCGCGCCGGGCGCGATATAGGCGGAATGGCGCACCACAGCGCCGGGCACGGAGCGAAATCCCGCAGCCGCGTGCTCATTGGCGCCCCAGCCGACAAATTTGGACGGAACCTTATCCCACCACGTTGCGCCGCCGGGACCGCCTGCGATCACCGCCATGTCGTTTAAACGAAACGACAGGAGAACGGCCTTTTTGAGCCATTGATTCACCCGCCAGGAATCGGGGCCGTCCCTGCCCTCGATCTTTTCCGCGACGCGCAGCTTTCCCGCGTCAAGCAGACGCAAAGCGCTTTCAACCGCGTGGCGAATGTCGCCAGAGGTTGCGGGGGTGATATTCGCCCTGTCTTCGAAGGCGGCGGTGACAAGGCTCTCGAGACCCGTATGCGGCATGTGGGGACCAATCTCCAGTAAGACGTTGGCCCGGTTGTAGGCGTGGCGGCGGCTGTGTCAATGACCTCCGCGCCATCAACGCTTCACACCTGTTCCAACACCGGCGTCTGCTGCGGCGCTTTTGCGCGCGCCGGCGCAGGCTCAGCAGAACCATCGTAGCCAAAGAGCCACTTCCAGAGCAGGTTCCACCGCACGTAAAGATATTTTCGCACCGGCGTCTTGATGACGATCAGCAGGAACCCGATCGACAAGAGGCACCATACGGCGGGGGCCTCGTTCAAATTGTTGGTGAGCATGCGCGCCATGAACGGACCCATGACGAAATGATACAGCGTGAACCGCCAGGAGCCATACATCAGCGGCATCACGAAGGCCACGAAACCATAGCTGAAATAACCCGTCAGATGATGCTCGTAGGTCCAGTTGCCGATGCCATTGGCGGGCACGTCCCAAGCGATATGCCAATTGCCGCTGACCGAACATAGTCGCTGCGCGCACAGCGCGCGACCCGGTTCGCAAAGCCCCGCCCATTCAAACGGATAAAGCTGCAACAGCATGATGATGGAGGAGACGAAACACATCGCATAGACGGGCTTGTACAGCCGCTCCGCCACCTTTTCCGGCACGAAATGCAGGGATATGGCGTTGATGAAAAATGGCTGAAAGGCGATGTGCAAATATCCCAGCACCGTCGCTATCTGGTTCGATGGAAGCTGGCACTGGTTGATGACGGTGTAAGTATAGGCCTGTAACGCCTCCATCATCGCAAAATAGAGCAGCGTGCCCCACAGTGACGCAGGTTCCTTTTTATAGGCCGCATACAGTGCGCCGCTGACGCCTACCGTCGCCAGAACCGTAGACGCTTCGCCGCTCCAACACATGTTTTTTTCCAGCCGTCGATGGGGCCTTCGCGGCTTGGCGCCGAAAGTGCCGATGAAAGAACTGTTAAGAGGCTTTTAGTCCAGGCGCCGCTGATGCTGCAAGCCGCAAAGCGCGACCAGTCGCGGATCGGGACGCTCCTCGTTGGAGAAAGGGCGGGGGCGCTTCTACCCCACGTGAGCCTCTATCGCTTCCATATCATCGTCGGAGAGGCCGAAATGATGGCCGACTTCATGGACGAGCACATGGGTGACGATTTCCGCCAGGGTTTCCTCGCCGTCAGCCCAGAAATCGATAATCGGGCGACGATAGAGCCAGATCATGTTCGGTTGATCGCCGGTCTGGGAAAGATGCTCTCCCTGCGTCAGCCCCTGGCCCTTGAACAGGCCGAGAAGGTCGTATTCCGTCTCGCATTCCATTTCCTCGAGAGTTTCGTCCTCTGGAAAATCTTCGACACGGATGATCAGTCCCTCGCACAGGCGCGTGAAGCGCGAAGGTAAAGCGGCGTAGGCCGCCTTCGCCAGCGTCTCGATATCGTCCAGGGTTGGAGCCTTGAGCGCCGCAAGACCGGCATCGTGGGAAATATTCGCCATTGATGATCAGCCTCTTCTGCTTGGGTTTTCACCCGCGTCGCCATCAGGGCGCAAGCGCGGACTCGTCATTTCCAGGTCCGCACGTCGACAAAATGGCCCGCAATGGCCGCAGCCGCAGCCATGGCGGGGGAAACGAGGTGGGTGCGGCCCTTGAAACCCTGCCGACCCTCGAAGTTGCGGTTCGAGGTTGAGGCGCAGCGTTCCCCCGGCTCCAGCCGGTCCGGGTTCATCGCGAGACACATCGAGCAGCCCGGCTCGCGCCACTCGAAACCGGCGGCGAGAAAAATCTTGTCGAGCCCTTCGGCTTCGGCCTGGGCCTTCACAAGGCCTGAGCCGGGCACCACCATAGCGTTGACCCGCGCATTGACCTGCTTGCCGGCCACGAGCGCCGCCGCCGCGCGAAGATCCTCGATCCTGCCGTTGGTGCAGGAGCCGATGAACACCCGGTCGATGGAGATGTCGGAGAGTTTTTCCCCGCCCTTGAGGCCCATATATTCGAGCGCCCGCATGATCGCTGCGCGCTTTCCGGCATTTCTGGCGTCATCCGGCGTGGGCACTACGCCGGTGATCGGCACGACGTCCTCGGGGCTGGTGCCCCAGGTGACGATGGGCGGAAGACTGGCGGCGTCCAGCGTCACCACCCGATCGAAATGCGCCCCTTCGTCGCTGTGGAGACTGTCCCAATAACGGCGCGCCGCGTCGAACTGAGCGCCCTTGGGCGCCTTCGGCCGATCCTTGAGGTAGGCGTAAGTTTTCTCGTCGGGCGCGACCATGCCCGCGCGAGCGCCGCCTTCAATCGACATGTTGCAAACTGTCATGCGGCCTTCCATTGAAAGGTCGCGGATCGCCTCGCCGGCATATTCGATGACATGGCCGGTGCCGCCCGCCGTTCCGATCTCGCCGATGATGGCCAGGATTATATCCTTGGCGGTTGCGCCGGGCGCCAGTTTGCCGTCGACGCGCACCAGCATGTTGGACGCTTTTTTCTGGATCAGCGTCTGCGTCGCCAGCACATGTTCGACCTCGGAGGTTCCCACGCCATGAGCGAGAGCCCCGAAGGCTCCATGCGTCGAGGTGTGGCTGTCGCCGCACACGATGGTCGTGCCCGGCAAAGTGAAGCCCTGCTCGGGACCGACGATATGGACGACTCCCTGGCGTTGATCGTGCTCATTGTAGTATTCGACGCCAAATTCGCCGGCGTTGGTCGCGAGTTGCTCGACCTGGGCGCGACTCTCGGGGTCCGCGATGGGCAGGGAGCGGTCGGTGGTCGGCACGTTATGATCGACGACTGCAAGCGTCTTTTCCGGTGAATGAACCTTGCGCCCTGTCAACCGCAGACCTTCGAACGCCTGCGGACTCGTGACTTCGTGAATGAGATGGCGGTCGATATAAAGGAGGCAGGACCCGTCCGCCTGGCTGTCGACCACATGGTCGTCCCAGATTTTATCATAGAGAGTGCGCGGAGCGGCCGAGTTGACTGACATTTCTGATCCTCTCGCCGCGATCTCGCGCGGCCTTCACAACAGCATTTGAGGCTCTTTTACGCGCATCGCGCGCATCGTGGAAGTATGTATCGCCAATGAAACAACAAGGAACCTCGCCAAGGTGACGACATCCTGGACTTCCCCTCCGGCGCAGCTTTCGTCTGCGCTACAGGCTCTGCTTGAAGGAAAAGGACGCAAGGAGCTGAGTGCGCGCGCAACACGCTTGTCGGAGGGGTTCCGCTCAAGGCAGTCCTCGCGCGAACTACTGCGGGACGATCTCGACGCCCTAGCCTATGCTTTCACGCGCTTGCCCGCGACCTACGCCGCAAACGCGACAGTTCTGCGCAAGATTTTCGAGGAATCACCTAACTTTCGGCCCTCGAGCCTCGTCGACGCCGGCTGCGGCCTCGCCAGCGCTTCTTTCGCTGCGCTGGAGGTCTGGCCGGACATCCGCGACGTCGCCTTGCTCGACCGAAGCCCGGAATTTCTGGCGCTGGCGCGGCGACTCGTCGAAACCAGCGCGCACGCGGCGCTGACCAGAGCAAACATAATCACAGCGGATTTGCTGACTCTCCCTCGCGCTGACGGGGCCGCGGACCTGGTTGTCGCCAGCTATGCGCTGACCGAGATTGCCGACAACGCGTTGCCGGTCGCGCTGGACGCGCTATGGGAGCGCGCCGGCCGCGCGCTGGTGCTCATCGAGCCCGGCACGCCGCGCGATTATTCCCGCCTGATGACCTTGCGTGAACGGCTGATCCGCGCGGGAGGACGCATCGCACTTCCCTGTCCGCATGACCGGCCTTGCCCGCTGACGTCGCCGGACTGGTGCCATTTCGCGACACGCCTTTCGCGCTCGCGCGACCACAAGCTTCTGAAAGGCGCCGACGTCCCCTTCGAGGATGAAAAATTCTCCTATCTTGTAGCCTTTCGGGATGAGGAGCCGGCTCGGCGCGCGCGCATCATAGCGCCCCCGCGCAACATAAAATGGGGAGTGGAACTGCGGCTATGCGCTCCGCAAGGAATGGAGCAGACAACTATCGCGAAGCGCGATAAGGCTTTTTTTCAGAGTGTCCGCAAATCTGTCTGGGGCGATTCAATCGCCCGCCGCAATGGAGTTCGAATAATGACGCGCCCGAAGGTCTCGCCGTATCTGACCGTGTCCCCGGCCGCGGCGGCGATCGCTTTCTACACGGGCGCTTTCGGCGCGCAGCAGCGGGCTTTGATGCCTTCTGTCGATGGATTGCGCATTGCTCACTGCGAGCTATTGATTAATGGCGGCTCGGTGATGCTTGCGGATGCTTTTTTGGAGCTTGGCCAGTCGCGCGCCCCAATGCCCGGCGACCTGCCCACAGTGGCGGTCAGCCTTGAGTATGACACGCCCAAGGAAGTCGACGACATCTGCGCCCGCGCCGGATCGATGGGCGCTAAGATCGAGACGCAACCCACCAACTCCTTCTGGGGCACCCGCTACGCCAGCTTGCGTGATCCTTTCGGACATCGTTGGATCTTCAACGCGCCGCTCCCGAAGAAATGATTTAGACAAAGAAAAAGGGCGGCCGCCGGAAGCGCCGCCCAAAACTTGAAACGTAAGCGAGAGAGCCTTACGCGGCCTCTTCCTTCATCTGGACCGGACCGGAATCCTGGCCCTTTGCATTGACGTCGCGGTCGACGAATTCGATCACCGCGAGCGGTGCGTTGTCGCCATAACGGAAGCCGGCTTTGAGCACGCGGCAATAACCGCCGTTGCGCTCCTTGTAGCGTGGGCCGAGCACGTCGAAGAGCTTCTTTACGAGCGCGACGTCCTTGATCTGAGCGATGGCCTGACGGCGCGCATGCAGATCTCCGCGCTTGCCCAGCGTCACCAGCTTTTCGACCACTGGACGCAGATCCTTGGCCTTTGGCAGCGTCGTGACGATCTGCTCATGCTTGATAAGCGCCTGCGCCATATTGGCGAACATCGCCTTGCGATGCTCGTGCGTGCGGCCGAAACGGCGCTTCTTGTTGCGATGATACATTGGCTCTCTCCATTGTTTTTACGGCCGCCGTGCCAAGGTACGGCCGTCTCTTATTCCCGCAATTTGCAGGAGATGAACTTTGCTCAGTAATGCTCTTCGAAGCGCTTGGCGAGGTCGTCGATGTTCTCCGGCGGCCAGCCGGCGACTTCCATGCCAAGATGCAGGCCCATTTGCGCCAGCACTTCCTTGATCTCGTTCAGCGACTTGCGACCGAAGTTCGGAGTGCGGAGCATCTCTGCTTCCGACTTTTGGATGAGGTCGCCGATATAAACGATATTGTCGTTCTTCAGGCAGTTCGCCGAACGCACAGACAGTTCCAGCTCGTCGACCTTTTTCAGCAGCGCCGGATTGAAGGCGAGCTGCGGAATCGACGGAGCCGCTTCTTCGCGGCGCGGTTCGTCGAAATTGACGAAAACATTCAGCTGATCCTGAAGGATGCGGGCGGCGTAGGCCAACGCGTCCTCCGGGCTGATCGCGCGGTTGGTCTCGATCGACAGCGTGAGCTTGTCGTAGTCGAGCACCTGGCCCTCGCGAGTGTTTTCGACGCGGTAGCTGACCTTCTTCACCGGCGAGTAGAGACTGTCAATCGGAATGAGCCCGATGGGCGCGTCTTCGGCGCGGTTGCGGTCGGCGGGGACGTAGCCCTTGCCTGTGGAGATCGTGAATTCAACCCGCAGCTCGGCGCCTTCGTCGAGCGTGCAGATCACCAGCTCGGGGTTCAGAATCTGCACGTCGCCAGTGGTCTGGATATCGCCGGCGGTGACAGCGCCCGGACCTTGTTTCTTCAGGGTCAGGCGCTTGGGGCCTTCACCCTGGTATTTAACGGCGATGTCCTTGATGTTGAGGACGATGTCGGTGACATCCTCGCGAACTCCGGGAATCGAAGAAAATTCATGCAGAACGCCATCGATATGGATGGAAGTGATCGCGGCTCCCTGCAGGGACGACAACAGGATGCGGCGCAGGGAGTTGCCAAGCGTTTGACCGAAACCGCGCTCGAGCGGCTCGGCGACAGCGGTCGCCTGGCGGCGCGGGTCGTCGCCCGGAGTGACGACGAGCTTGTTGGGCTTGATGAGTTCCTGCCAGTTTTTCTGGATGCTCACTGTGGCGCCTTTCCTTGAGCTTCTCGGCTGCGGCGCCGGCGGGTGCCGGCCGGAGCACGCTTGAAAACGTATTTTTGAAACTTTAGGCGGCGAGAACCCACAACCGCCGCTTCAAGCGGTTGCAGGAAATATGCGCCGATCAGACCCGGCGACGCTTGCGCGGGCGGCAGCCATTATGCGGGATGGGGGTCACGTCGCGGATCGACGTCACCGTGAAGCCGGCCGCCTGGAGTGCGCGCAATGCCGACTCCCGACCTGAGCCGGGACCGGAAACCTCCACCTCGAGCGAGCGAACGCCGTGCTCTCCCGCCTTGCGCGCCGCATCCTCGGCAGCCATCTGGGCGGCGTAGGGAGTCGATTTACGCGACCCCTTGAAGCCCATCGTGCCGGCAGATGACCAGGATACCGTATTGCCCTGCGCATCGGTGATGGTGATCATTGTGTTGTTGAACGTTGAATTCACATGCGCAACGCCGGAGACGATATTCTTGCGCTCCCTGCGGCGAACGCGGGTGGTTTCTTTTGCCATTGTCTTGTCCTTCGAGCGCGCCCGTAATTCCAGGCGCTAGGGGTGCTGAAAGCAAAATCGCGCGTCGCGCGTTTGCTTGACTGATCTGGTCGCGCGGAAGGCGCGACTCGTGAGTTATTTCTTCTTGCCGGCGATCGGCTTGGCCTTGCCCTTGCGTGTGCGGGCGTTGGTGTGGGTCCGCTGGCCGCGCACCGGCAGCTGCCGGCGATGACGCAAGCCGCGATAGCAGCCAAGATCCATGAGACGCTTGATGTTGATCGCAACCTCGCGGCGCAGATCGCCCTCAACGAGATAGTCGCGGTCGATGGTCTCGCGAATCTGGAGCACTTCCGCGTCGGTAAGTTGGGCGACGCGCCGCTCGGCGGGGATATTCACCTTGGAGCAAATTTCCTCGGCGGTCTTCGGACCGACGCCATGAATATATTGAAGCGCGATGACGACGCGCTTATTGGTCGGGATGTTGACGCCTGCAATACGGGCCACTGTTCGCTCCATTGTTGCGCCGTCGTGCGGCAGCGCGTTGAGGCGCGGCGCTGCAAGGCGCCGCATTTAACCCGCGTCCGGTGGAGGCCGGCCCCTGCGGGTTGCATGAACGCAAAAACGGGAGCTCCCGGCAGACGGGCGCTTCCCTGTTTTGGCTGTATGGAGCGGATAACGAGCGTTTACCGAGGAGTCAAGAATAAAAGACATATTTTTTATGAAGATCGAGGCAAAACTTCGAATGAGGCCTGTACTTGGCGGCAAACCAATCCAGTCTATTTCGCGTTAAGACTACCCGAACTTTCGCTGCGCGTCCAAGCCCAATCCAAGACCGACGGCGCCAAAAAGGTCGCCTTCAACGACTAGCGCTCGCGGCGTCAAAGCCGTCACCACGTCGCGCACGGCCGGGATCGCCGTGGAGCCGCCCGTCAGGAACACGGCGTCGATGCGCTCGCCGTTCAATCCCGAGGCGCGAAGCGTGTCCTTGAGACAGCGTCTCAACGCGCCAAGCCTGTCGTCAATGGCCTGATGCAAAATGCGGGGATTCACATCCACGACAAAGGCCGGCTCGATCTCGGCCAGGTCAATCGCGGCGCTATTTCGTGTCGAGAGTTCAATCTTGGCGGCCTCCACCGCGAGCGCGATCGAATGACCTCGGCGGCTTTCAATCACCGCGATCAGTCGTTCAATCAGATCCGGCGACAGCGAGTGCCGCAGCAGACTTTGCAGTTCTCGTGCAACCGCTGGTTTGTAGAGCAGATTGATCCGATGCCACGTGGAGAGATCGACAAAAAAGCTGTTTGGGACGGGTAGAATCTTGGCTCCGAAATCACCGCGCCGTTCGGAATTGAGACCAAGCAGCGGCATCACCGCGCGCAGACTGAGCAAGCGATCAATGTCCGTGCCGCCAATGTGAACGCCCTTATTGGCGAGTACGTCCTGGCTGCGATCTTCTCGCGCACGACCTTCGGGCGAGACGCGCACGATGGAAAAATCGGAAGTGCCGCCGCCAATGTCGGCGATCAGGGCAAATTGCTCGTGCTCGACATTCTGCTCATAGGCGAGCGCTGCGGCGATGGGTTCATATTGGAAAGCAATTTCGCGAAATCCTTGCGCGCGTGCAATTTCTTCCAGCGCATCGCGCGCGTTTCGATCCGCTTCCGGATTGTCGTCGACAAAATGCACGGGTCGTCCCAGCACAACGCGCTCTACCGCGTCGCCGGCCACGGAGTTGGCGGCAGATTTGAGCCGACCAAGAATCAAGCCAATAATTTCCTTGAATGAATAAACGCGCGACTTGATACGGGTCGTCTCGTCCATCAAGCTCCCGCCGAGAACGGACTTGAGGCTGCGCATCAAGCGACCTTCGGCGCCGTCGACATAGCGTCCCAGCGCGGCGCGGCCGAATGAAACCGATCCATCGTTAAAGTCGAAAAAAATCGAACTTGGCAGCGTCTTATAGTCGCCTTCGACGGCCACAAGATCTGTGCGGCCATTCAACCGGCATGCGACTGTGGAATTCGACGTGCCGAAGTCCAGCCCGCAAGAATGCGTTGCGACCATTTTTGGAGCCGTTTCGCTTCACAGAACGGATAGACGAGGAGTGCGCTCGAACTCAGCCGCCGATGGCGTTGTCGATCGCCAAGGTTACGTCGTCGATGGGCGCCATGCCATCCACCTGCTTTAGGTCGCCCTTCTCGGCGTAATAGGCGGATACGGGAGCAGTTAGTTTGCGATACGCGTCAAGCCTCGTCTTCAGACTTTCAGGATTGTCATCGGCGCGGACCACGCCCCCAGCTTTCAGCGTCTCGCGAACCCGACTCTCCACCCGCTTCAGCAATTCATTTTCGTCGACAACCAATTCGACCACCGCGTCGAGCTTCATGTTTCTTTTGGTCAGCAGCGTGTCGAGCGTACGGGCTTGTGCGACCGTGCGCGGAAAACCGTCCAGAATGAAGCCATGCGCAGCGTCCGCAGCGCCGATGCGCTGGTCGATGAGATCAATCACCAGCTGATCAGGAACCAATTCGCCCCGATTCATGATTTCTTTGGCCTGGGCCCCGAGCGGCGTTCCGGCGGTCACAGCCGCGCGCAACATGTCTCCGGTCGAAAGCTGTACAATATCGTATTTAGCAACGAGCCGGGTAGCCTGAGTCCCCTTGCCCGCGCCTGGGGCGCCAAGCAGAACAAGCCTCATTTTGCACGCTTTCCGCGAAGCTTCGTTTTGCGGATCAGTCCCTCATATTGCCCGGCCTGCAGATGTCCATGAATTTGGGCTACCGTGTCCATTGTCACGCTAACGACGATGAGCAGCGACGTCCCGCCGAAATAAAACGGCAGGTTGGCGTAGGAGATCAAGGCTTCCGGCAGTAGGCAGATCAACGCGAGATAAGCGGCGCCCAGCACCGTAATGCGCATCAGGATCGTGTCGATTTCCTTGGCGGTTCGCTCGCCGGGACGGATGCCGAGCAGGAAGCCGCCGTGCTTTTTCAGATTATCGGCCGTTTCCGTCGGGTTGAACACGATAGCGGTGTAGAAGAAGGCGAAAAATACAATCATACCGACATAGGCGAGCATATACAGCGGACGACCATGGCCGAAATAGGCGGAGATCGTCGCGAAAATACTGTCGGTGCCCTGCGTCTGATAGAAATTGGCCACTGTCGTTGGCAGCAGAAGCAAGGACGACGCGAAGATCGGCGGAATGACGCCTGACGTGTTGAGCTTGAGCGGAAGGAAGGAGCTTTGTCCCTCGTAAACGCGATTGCCGTGTTGACGCTTGGGATAGGTGATCAGCAGCCTGCGCTGAGCGCGTTCCATGAACACGATAAATCCGACGACCACGAAAGACATTATGATGACGCCAAGGATCAGGCCCGTGGAGATGGCGCCCTGCCGTCCAAGCTCCAGGGTCGAAACGATGGCTGACGGGAATGCGGCGACGATGCCCGCGAAGATGATAAGGGAGGACCCGTTGCCGATGCCGCGCGAAGTGATCTGTTCGCCCAGCCACATCAGGAACATGGTGCCGCCGACCAGCGTCACTACGGTGGTAAGACGGAAGAACAGGCCTGGTTCGGTCACCACCCCTTGCTGCCCCTCCAGACCCATGGCCATGCCATAAGCCTGGAATGTCGCGAGGATTACTGTGAGATATCGTGTGTATTGATTGAGGACCTTGCGGCCCTGCTCGCCTTCCTTCTTCACTGCTTCAAGCGACGGAATCACGCTCGTGAGCAGCTGAATAATGATCGAGGCGGAGATGTAGGGCATGATGTTCAGGGCGAAGATGGCGCGCCGCTGCACGGCGCCGCCCGCGAACATATTAAAGAGCTCCAGCACGCCCTTGGACTGACCGAAGAAGCTCTTGGCGAAGGCCTCGGGATCTATGCCGGGGAGTGGAATATATGTGCCCAGGCGATAGACCACCAACGCAGCCAGAGTGAACCAGATGCGCTTTTTCAGCTCTTCGGCCTTGCCGAAGCTGGAGAGATTGACGTTGGCCGCGAGCTGTTCGGCTGCCGATGCCATGGACGAACTCCCCTTCTTCCATAAGTCCGTCGCGGCACTCGGCCGGCGCGGCGCTTCTTATTTTGTTTGGACGCCTCGAACTCGTTGCGATGAGGCGCCTGAGCCACCTATCGCAAATTGAGTGCGATGAAAATAAGAAATGCGACCGCCCTCGCAAGGGCGGTCGCATTTCTTTTACTTTATTCGGCGACGGCGGCGAGAAGTTTCACGGAACCGCCCGCGCCTTCAATCGCCGCGACAGCGGATTTCGACGCCGCAGCCACTTCGAAGGTCAGCTTCGCCGTTATCGCGCCCTGGCCGAGGATCTTCACTCCGTCACGCGGCTTGGATATGATTCCCGCTGCGATCAACGCCTCATTCGTGACAGGCGCCGAGGCTGCGAGCTTCCCCGAGTCGACGGCCTGCTGGATGCGACCGATGTTGACCTCATTATAGTCATGCGAAAACGGGTTGTAGAACCCGCGCTTCGGTAGCCGCCGATGCAGTGGCATCTGACCGCCTTCGAAGCCTTTGACGGCGACGCCGGTGCGGGCCTTCTGACCCTTCACGCCGCGGCCGCCGGTCTTGCCCTTGCCGGAGCCGATGCCGCGACCAACGCGCATGCGGTTCTTGCTGGCGCCGGGATTGTCGGAGAGATCGTTGAGTTTCACCATTGGCCCGCCCTCACTTCCCGTCGACGATTTTGACGAGATGCGCCACTTTGGCGATCAACCCGCGCACAGCCGGGGTGTCCTCGAGAGTCCGGCGGCGGCCGATCCTCTTGAGTCCCAAACCGATGAGAGTCTTGCGTTGAAGATCCGGACGGCCAATGGCGCTGCCGATCTGCTCGACTGTGATGGTTTTGGATGTCGTCATGTCGATCCCTCCACTCACGAGTTCGACGAGATTCGGCGTCGACGCCTTGACGGCGCGACTGCAAGGACGAAACCTTCAGCGTGCGACGAGCGGCCACGGCGCGGGGCGAATCTTCGCGCTCAAGCGCGTCGAACGTCGCACGAATCATGTTGTAAGGGTTCGAAGAGCCTTGGCTCTTGGCGACAACGTCATGCACGCCGAGCGTCTCGAACACGGCGCGCATCGGGCCGCCAGCGATAATGCCGGTGCCGGGAGGCGCAGCGCGCAGAACGACCCGGCCCGCGCCATGACGGCCGTTGACGTCGTGATGCAGCGTCCGGCCTTCGCGCAGCGGCACACGGATCAATCCGCGCTTGGCGGCTTCAGTAGCCTTGCGGATCGCTTCGGGAACTTCTCGCGCCTTGCCATGACCAAAGCCGACGCGGCCCTTTTGGTCGCCGACAACAACGAGAGCGGCGAAGCCGAAGCGTCGACCGCCCTTGACCACTTTAGCGACGCGATTGATGTGGACCAGACGATCCACGAACTCGCTATCGCGCTCTTCACGATCGCGACCGCGACCGCCTTCTGATTCACGCGCCATTTTGCTTTCCGTCACTTACGCGGCCAATAAGGCCGCTCGCTTCGAGGTGATCCAAAACGCGACTGGCCCCTGCGAGGCCAATCCCGCTCCAGCGATGTTAGAATTCCAGACCGCCTTCACGCGCGCCGTCTGCGAGAGCCTTCACGCGCCCGTGATACATATAGGCTCCGCGGTCGAACACCACGGTCTTTATGCCTTGGGCGACGGCTCGTTCGGCGAGGAGTTTGCCAACAACCTTCGCGGCGTCGACATTCGCTCCAGACTTGAGAGTGTCGCGATTCGCCTTTTCCAGCGAAGACGCGGCGACCACGGTCACGCCCTTTTCGTCGTCGATAATCTGAGCATAAATCTGCTTTGAAGAGCGGAAAACCGACAGGCGCGGGCGCCCATAGGCGCGCGCACGAATTGCACGGCGCACCCGCTCCTTGCGGCGAGTTTCGAGTTGAACATCCCTGGCCATGACGGCGATCCTTACTTCTTCTTGCCTTCCTTACGGAAGATAAACTCATTGGCGTATTTCACGCCCTTGCCCTTATAGGGCTCGGGTCCGCGCAAGGCGCGGATTTCGGCCGCTATCTGGCCGATCTGGCGCTTGTCGATGCCGCTGATGGTGATTTCCGTCGGTTTGGGCGTAGTGATGGTCACGCCAGCCGGAATCGGGTAGTTCACATCATGCGAGTAACCGAGCGCAAGTTGCAGGTTCTTGCCTTGGATCGCGGCGCGATAACCAACGCCGGTTATTTCAAGCTTCTTTTCGAAACCCGTAGTCACGCCGAGCACGATATTGTTGACCTGAGCGCGGGACGTGCCCCAAAGCGCGCGGGCGCGCTTGGTTTCGTTGCGCGGATCGACCTTGATCGCATTGTCCTGGTAGACGACCGAGACGTCCTCGGGAACCAGAAATTCGAGCTGGCCTTTGGCGCCCTTGACCGAAACGAGCTGGCCGTCGACCTTGGCGGTGACGCCGGCCGGCACGACGACGGGCTTCTTGCCGATACGAGACATGATTACATTCCTGTATGGTGGGCTTGGCGCAGGATCAGAAGACCTTGCACAAAACCTCGCCGCCGACGTTGTTCTCACGGGCCGCGTGATCGGCCATAACGCCCTTGGGCGTTGAAACGATAGTGACGCCGAGACCGTTGGCGACGCGCGGAACGCTGTTGACGTCCGCATAAACCCGCCGACCGGGACGCGATACGCGTTCGATCTGCTTGATCACCGGTTGCCCGTCGAAATATTTAAGTTCGACTTCGAATTCCGTGCGGCCATTGCCGAAATCGGTGGTCGAGTAACCGCGGATATAGCCCTCGTCCTTCAGCACGTCGAGAACATGCGCGCGCAGCTTGGAGCCAGGCGTAGACACCTTCTCCTTACGACGCATCTGCGCATTTCTGATACGGGTGAGCAAATCGCCCAACGGATCGTTGATCGCCATTTTGCCGCTCCCCTTACCAGCTGGACTTCACGAGGCCGGGCACGAGGCCACGGGAACCAAGCTCACGCAATGCAATGCGCGACATTTTCATTTTGCGATAGAAAGCACGCGGACGTCCGGAGATTTCGCAACGGTTGCGCACGCGATTCGGCGCAGAATTACGGGGAAGTTCAGCGAGTTTCAGACGCGCTTCGAACCGCTCTTCGGCAGTCAGCGTTTCGTCAGCCGCCGCAGTCTTCAAGCGTATCCGGCGTCCGGCGAGCGCTTTTACGAGCTTCACCTTCCGCTTATTGTTTTCTATAGCGCTTTTTTTGGCCATTTGGTCTTGCCTTTTCGGTTACCGCGTTTGAGGCTTGTCGCCTCACTGCCGGAACGGGAAATTAAACGCCTTCAGCAGGGCGCGCGCCTCTTCGTCGGTCTTCGCCGTCGTGCAGACGATTACGTCCATGCCGAGAATGGATTCGGCCTTGTCGTAGTCGATTTCCGGGAACACGATGTGCTCCTTGATGCCAAGCGCAAAATTGCCGCGCCCGTCAAAGGACTTCGGATTGAGGCCGCGGAAATCGCGAACGCGCGGCAGCGCAATCGTGATCAACCGGTCGAGAAATTCATACATGCGTGTCTTGCGCAAGGTCACCTTGGCGCCGATTGGCATGTTTTCGCGAACCTTGAAGGTCGAAATAGCGAGACGAGCCCGGGTGATCACGGGCTTCTGACCCGCGATCAAAGCAAGATCTCCAGCTGCAGAGGTGACCTTCTTGGTGTCGTTCACCGCTTCGCCCACGCCCATGTTGAGCACGATCTTATCGATGACCGGCACTTCGAGCGGATTCTTGTAGCCGAACTGCTTGGTCATTTCGGCGCGAACCACTTCTTCGAAGTGTTGCTTCATGCGCGGCGTGTAAGGTCCCGTCGGAGCTTCAGCCTTCGGCTTTCCCTTCAACGGCGCGTCAGCATGCTCGCTCGCCGTGTCGACGGCGGGCGCGGCCTTGCTTTTGGCGGCCTTCTTGGTGTCAGCGGCGCCGGAGCCCTTGGCGGGCTTGTCCGCGCTCTTGGCGGCCTTCGGCTTCTTTTCCTCAGCCATCGATCTGTTCTCCCGAACGCTTGGCGACGCGAACCTTGCGGCCGTCATCGAGAATCTTGAATCCGACGCGAGTCGGCTTGCCGTCCTTTGGATCGGCGATCGCGAGATTGGACAGGTCGAGCGGCGCCGATTTTGTAATGATGCCGGCTTCGCGGTCCTTGGTCTGGCGCTGGTGACGCTTCACCTGATTGACGCCTTCGACGATCGCGCGGCCTTCGCGCGGGTCGACCTTGATCACCTCGCCGGTGCGGCCCTTGTCGCGGCCTACGAGAACGACGACCTTATCGCCTTTCTTGATCTTGGCGGCCATTACAGCACCTCCGGCGCGAGCGAGATGATCTTCATGTGGTTTTTGGCGCGCAGCTCGCGCGGAACCGGTCCGAAAATACGGGTGCCGATCGGTTCCTTCTGATTGTTGATCAGCACCGCGGCGTTCGAGTCGAATCTGATCGTCGAACCGTCGGCGCGCTTGATGTCCTTTGCGGTGCGGACAACAACGGCCTTCAGCACGTCGCCTTTTTTGACGCGGCCGCGTGGAATCGCTTCCTTGATGGAGACGACGATGATATCGCCGACGCCCGCGTATTTGCGCTTAGAACCGCCCAGCACCTTGATGCACATGACCCGGCGTGCGCCGGAGTTGTCGGCGACATCGAGATTTGTCTGCATCTGAATCATGGCTTACCCGCCTCTTCTATCCGGTCTGGTTTCGGCGTCCGCGCCAACTTCGTCCGGAACTTTCCCTTACGCCCGCAGCCGTCAAGCCTTGGGAGCGTTTTCTACGACGCGCCAGCGCTTAAGTCTGGATATCGGCGCTGTCTCTTCGATTGTCACCGCATCGCCGACCTTAAAGGAGCCGGCTTCGTCATGCGCATGATAATTCTTCGTGCGACGCACCGTTTTCTGAAACAGCGGATGAGTGAAGCGGCGCTCGACTTTCACCACAACGGTCTTGTTCTGCTTGTCGCTGACGACAACGCCTTGGAGAATTCGCTTCGGCATGGCGGCCCACTCAACCTTGCTGCTGGTCGCGCTTCAGCGCGGCGATTGTTTTCACTCGGGCGATTTCGCGTCTGACGACGCGCACCCGCGATGTGTTCTCAAGCTGCCCGGAGGCGCGCTGGAAGCGCAGATTGAACTGCTCCTTCTTCAGCTTGAGGACCTCATCGTTCAATTGATCTTCGGAAAGCGCGCGAAGATCGGACAAATGCTGCTTAGCTTTCATAATGTCAAATCCTCACTCGGCGATACGCTCGATAAAGCGCGTCTTGATCGGCAGTTTGGCGGCCGCAAGCGTAAGAGCTTCACGCGCCAGCGGCGCCGGCACGCCATCGATTTCGAACATGATGCGGCCCGGAGCGACGCGCACCGCCCATAGTTCCGGCGCGCCCTTGCCCTTGCCCATACGCACTTCGGTAGGCTTCTTGGAAATCGGCACGTCCGGGAAGATGCGGATCCATACGCGCCCTGCGCGCTTCATGTGACGCGTCATCGCGCGGCGCGCAGCCTCGATCTGGCGCGCGGTAATGCGCTCCGGCTCCAGGGCTTTCAAGCCGAACTGTCCGAAGTTCAGCGAGAAACCGCCTTTGGCGGCGCCGTGGATGCGGCCTTTGAAGGCCTTGCGGAACTTCGTGCGTTTGGGTTGCAACATGATGTCGAACTCTCGAATTCGGCTTTATCGCCCGCGCCTCAAAACTGCGGGCGCAAGCTCTAAGTCAGTTTTGGGCGTTACGCGGCGTCGCGCGGTTCGCGACGCCTGCCGCGATCGCGATCGCGATCTCTTTCACCGTGATGGTGGTCGCCGCCGCCCGCCGATTGTTCGGCGAAGCGCTTATCCTGCGCCATCGGATCGTGTTCAAGGATTTCACCCTTGAAAATCCAGACTTTGATGCCGCAGGCGCCGTAGGCGGTGTGTGCTGTGGCAACGCCATAGTCAACGTCCGCGCGCAAAGTATGCAACGGAACCCGGCCTTCGCGATACCATTCGAGGCGGGCGATTTCGGCCCCGCCGAGACGACCCGAGCAATTGATGCGGATGCCCTGGGCGCCAAGACGCATGGCCGATTGCACGGCCCGCTTCATGGCGCGACGGAACGCCACCCGGCGCTCTAGCTGCTGGGCGATCGAGTCCGCCACGAGGGTCGCTTCGATCTCCGGCTTGCGGATCTCGACAATGTTGATCACCACTTCGCTGCCCGTCAACTTGCCGACGAGCTTGCGAATCTTGTCGATGTCCGCGCCCTTTTTACCGATCACCACACCCGGACGGGCCGAGTATATCGTGACGCGGCATTTCTTATGCGGGCGCTCGATTACAATGCGTGAAACCGCCGCCTGCTTCAGTGTCTTGGAGACGGCTTCGCGAATGGCGATGTCTTCGTGCAGGAGCTTGGCGTATTCGCCCTTGGATGCGAACCAGCGCGAGTCCCAAGTGCGGTTGACGCCAAGGCGCAGCCCGATCGGATTGACCTTCTGACCCATAGGGGTGCTCCTTTAAGCCTGCGCCTGCGCTTCGACTTCGCGCACGATAATCGTGAGATTTGAGAAAGGCTTCTCGACGCGGCTCGCACGGCCGCGCGCTCTCGCGTGGAACCGCTTCATCACAAGCGCTTTGCCAACGAAAGCCTGCGCGACGACAAGATCGTCAACATCGAGCCCGTGATTGTTTTCGGCGTTGGCGATCGCGCTCTCCAGAGTCTTTTTGACGTCCAGCGCGCTCCGCTTGCGTGAAAACTGCAGTTCGGCAAGGGCGCGTTCAACCTTCTTGCCGCGAATGAGTTGAGCGAGAAGATTTAGCTTTTGCGGAGACACGCGCAGCATGCGCGCGACCGCTTTCGCCTCGTTTTCCGCGATCCGGGCCGGGTTATTGGGCTTCGACATCGGCTTTAGCCTCTCTTCGACTTCTTGTCCGCCGCGTGACCATGGAAGGTGCGCGTCGGAGCGAATTCGCCGAACTTGTGACCGATCATGTCTTCCGTGACATTGACGGGAATATGCTTGTGGCCGTTGTGGACGCCAAAAGTGAGGCCCACGAACTGCGGCAGGATGGTGGAGCGACGGCTCCACATCTTGATGACTTCCGAACGACCCGTGCCGCGTGAGGCATCCGCTTTCTTGAGCAGATAGCCGTCGACGAACGGGCCTTTCCAAATAGAGCGAGCCATGGATCAGCCCTTCTTCTTGCGGGCGTGCCGCGAGGACACGATGAAACGATCGGTCGATTTATTGCTGCGAGTCTTCTTGCCCTTGGTCGGCTTGCCCCACGGAGTGACGGGATGCCGACCGCCGGACGTGCGGCCTTCGCCGCCGCCGTGCGGATGGTCTATCGGGTTCATTGTAACGCCGCGATTGTGCGGACGACGACCCAACCAGCGAGAACGCCCCGCCTTTGCGATCGAGGTGTTCATATGATCGGGATTTGACACCGAACCAATGGTTGCGAAGCACTGGCCGTGCACCAGACGCTGCTCGCCCGAATTCAGACGCACGATCACATATCCCTGATCACGGCCGACGATCTGTGCATAAGTGCCCGCGGACCTTGCGATGGCGCCGCCCTTGCCGATTTTCATCTCGACATTGTGCACGATCGTGCCGACCGGAATATTGGCGGCAGGCATTGCGTTGCCCGGCTTTACGTCAACCTGCTGGCCCGACACGACCTCATCGCCGACCGAAAGCCGCTGAGGCGCAAGAATGTAAGCAAGCTCTCCGTCGGTATATCGGATCAGCGCGATGAAGGCGGTGCGGTTCGGATCATATTCAATCCGCTCAACCTTCGCCGGCACGTCGAGTTTGCGACGCTTGAAGTCGACGATGCGATAGGTTTGCTTGTGACCGCCGCCACGGAAACGCACGGTAATGCGTCCGTTGTTGTTACGGCCGCCCTTGGAGGACTGACCTTCGGTCAGTGTCTTGACGGGCTTGCCCTTATAAAGATCTTTACGGTCAACGATCACGAGCTGGCGAAGGCTCGGCGTGACCGGCTTGAATGTCTTCAGCGCCATGTTCTTGTCCTCGAGCCTTCCCTTAGAGTCCCGTCGTCACGTCGATCTTGTGGCCTTCGGCCAGAGTCACGACCGCCTTCTTGAAGTCGCTCTGCTTACCGCGAACTCCGCGGAAGGCCTTGACCTTGCCCTTGCGGACGAGCGTGTTGACGCCGTTGACCTTCACGTCGAACAGGCCTTCGACCGCGGCCTTGATCTGGGGCTTTGTCGCAGTGCGGGCGACCTTGAACACGACCTGATTGTTCTCGGCGGCCAGCGTCGCCTTTTCGGTGATGACCGGCGCGACAATTACATCGTAATGGCGAGGATCCTTGCTCATTTCAGCCGCGCCTCCAGCGCATCGACCGCAGAGCGGGTCAGAACCAGCTTCTCGCGACGGATAATGTCGTAAACATTGACGCCCTCGACCGGCAACACGTCGATCAGCGGGATATTGCGCGCCGCCAGAGCGAAGTTGGTCTGCGGCGCGGCGCCGTCGATAATAAGTGCGCTGGAAAGCCCGGTCTTAACAAAACCCGCTTTCAGCACTTTTGTTTTGGGCTCGGCGAGCTGGGCGTTTTCCCAGATCACGATAGCGCCGTCCTTGGCCTTGGCCGAAAGAGCGTGACGCAGCGCGAGGGCCTTGACCTTCTTGGTGAGGTCGTGCTCGTGGCTGCGCACCTGCGGACCGAACGCCCGACCGCCGCCGCGAAACTGCGGAACGCGAGCAGAGCCATGACGGGCGCCGCCTGTGCCCTTTTGCTTATACATCTTTTTGCCGGTCCGCCAGATCGCCGCGCGATTCTTCACGGCGTGCGTTCCCGCTCTGCGCTTGGCGAGCTGCCAGCGAATGATGCGGAAGATCAGATCCTCGCGCGGCTCAAGACCAAAAATTTCGTCGGAGAGTTCGATCGAACCGGCCGTCTGACCGTCGAACGACGTAACGTCGATCTTCACGGCTCAGTCCTCCTTCTTTTCTTCTTGCGACGCGGGAGCATCGGACAGGCGGAATTTGCCTGGCTTGGGAGCATCCGCCGGAAGCGCGCGCTTGACTGCGTCGCGCACGAAAATCCAGCCGCCGGCATGACCGGGGACAGCTCCCTCAACCAGCACGAGGCCGCGGGACACATCGGTTTTCACGACGCGCAGGTTTTGGGTCGTTACGCGGTCCGTGCCCATATGGCCGGCCATTTTCTTGTTCTTGAAGGTCTTGCCAGGGTCCTGACGGCCGCCGGTCGAACCATGCGAACGGTGCGACACAGAGACGCCGTGAGTGGCGCGCAGACCACCGAAGTTCCAGCGCTTCATCGGACCGGCGAAGCCCTTGCCGATGGTCGTTCCCGTCACGTCGACGAACTGACCGACCACGAAATGGTCCGCCGTTATTTCGGCGCCGACAGGCAGCAGGTCGGCTTCTTCGACGCGGAACTCTGCGAGCTTCATTTTCGGCTCGACCTTCGCCACAGCGAAGCGACCACGCTCGGCCTTGGAGACATTCTTAACCTTTGCGTGGCCGATGCCGAGTTGCACGGCGGTGTAGCCGTTCTGCTCCTGAGTCCGGTGCGCGACGACTTGGCAGCCGTCGAGCTTGAGAACCGTGACCGGCACATGTTCGCCCGCATCGGTGAAGATGCGGGTCATTCCGACCTTTTGCGCGATGACGCCCGACCGCATGATCCAAATCCTTCGCTGGGCGCGCTGCGATTAGAGCGCCGCCCGAGTTCCTAAAGTATCTTAGAGCTTGATCTCGACGTCGACGCCCGCAGCCAGATCGAGCTTCATCAGAGCGTCCACGGTTTGCGGGGTCGGATCCACGATGTCGAGAACCCGCTTATGCGTTCTGATTTCAAACTGCTCACGCGACTTCTTGTCGATATGGGGCGAGCGGTTCACCGTAAACTTCTCGATCTTCGTCGGCAGCGGTATCGGCCCCCGAACTTGGGCTCCGGTGCGCTTCGCCGTCGAAACGATCTCTTTCGTCGACGTATCGAGAATCCGGTGATCGAATGCCTTCAGGCGAATCCGGATGTTCTGACCGTTCATTGTCTTTAATCCTCTAGGACCGCGAGCGTATCAGCCCGCCCTTGGATCGCGCGTTTGTCACGACGCGCAACTTTGCTCTTGAAAGCGGGGCCGATGAGCCCCGCGGTCCAGATTCAGCCAAACTTACTCGATGATGCTGGCGACGACGCCGGCTCCGACCGTACGGCCGCCTTCGCGGATGGCGAAGCGCAGCTTCTCCTCCATGGCGATCGGAACGATCAGCGCCACTTCCATCGCCACATTGTCGCCCGGCATCACCATCTCGACGCCCTCGGGAAGCGTCACGATGCCGGTCACGTCCGTCGTGCGGAAGTAGAATTGCGGACGATAGTTGGTGAAAAATGGCGTGTGCCGGCCGCCCTCTTCCTTCGTCAGAATATAGGCCTCGGCCTTGAACTTGGTGTGCGGCTTCACCGAACCCGGCTTGCACAGCACCTGGCCGCGCTCCACGTCCTCGCGCTTGGTGCCGCGTAGCAGGCAGCCGACGTTGTCGCCAGCCTCGCCCTGATCCAGCAGCTTGCGGAACATTTCCACGCCCGTCACCGTCGACTTCACCGTCGGACGGATGCCGACGATCTCGACTTCCTCGCCAACCTTGATGATGCCGCGCTCGATACGGCCCGTCACCACCGTGCCGCGGCCCGAAATCGAGAACACGTCCTCAACCGGCATCAGGAACGGCTGATCCTTCGGACGCTCCGGCTGCGGAATATATTTGTCCACTTCCGCCATCAGCTTCAGGATCGCGTCATGGCCGATCTCCGGGGTCTTGTTCTCCAGAGCCGCCAGCGCCGAACCCTTGACGATCGGAATGTCGTCGCCCGGGAACTCATACTTGCTGAGCAGCTCGCGAACTTCCAGCTCGACCAGCTCCAGAAGCTCCGGATCGTCGACCATGTCGACCTTGTTCAGGAACACCACCAGCGCCGGAACGCCGACCTGGCGCGCCAGTAGAATGTGCTCGCGGGTCTGCGGCATCGGGCCGTCCGCCGCCGACACCACCAGGATCGCGCCGTCCATCTGCGCCGCGCCGGTGATCATGTTCTTCACATAGTCGGCGTGGCCGGGGCAGTCGACGTGCGCGTAATGGCGGTTCGCCGTCTCATATTCCACATGCGCCGTCGAAATCGTGATGCCGCGCGCGCGCTCCTCGGGAGCCTTGTCGATCTGGTCATAGGCCGTGAAGGTCGCCCCGCCCAACTCAGCCAGAACCTTGGTGATCGCCGCAGTCAACGACGTCTTGCCATGGTCAACGTGACCAATCGTCCCGATGTTGCAATGCGGCTTGTTGCGTGAGAACTTTTCCTTGGCCATGGCCAGTCTCCTTGGTCGTTCCTAAAACCCAGCGCGATCTACGTTCAGGCGAATTTCGCCTGAACCTTCTTCGACTCGCCCTCGGGCACCTGTTCATAGTGATCAAATTGCATCGTGTAGTTGGCGCGACCCTGCGTGAAGGAGCGCAACTGATTGACGTAACCGAACATATTCGCGAGCGGCACCATCGCGTCGATAACCACCGCGTTGGCGCGCATGTCCTGGCCCTGAATCTGACCACGGCGAGAATTGAGATCGCCGATGACCGAGCCGGTGTATTCTTCCGGCGTCACCACCTCGACCTTCATGATCGGCTCCAGGAGAACCGAACCGCCCTTTTGCAGGGCTTCTCTGGTCGCAGCGCGGGAAGCGATTTCGAAAGCGAGCACCGAGGAGTCGACATCGTGGAACGCGCCGTCGAACAGCGTCGCCTTGAGATCGACCACCGGGAAGCCGGCGAGAATGCCCGAGCCCATGACAGAGGCGATCCCCTTTTCGACGCCGGGGATATACTCTTTCGGCACGGCGCCGCCGACAATGCTGCTCTCGAACACATTGCCGCCACCGGCCTCGTTGGGCTCGAACACGATTTTCACGCGTGCGAACTGCCCCGTGCCGCCGGTCTGCTTCTTATGGGTGTAGTCAATTTCGGTCTTGCGCGAGAGACGCTCGCGATAGGCCACCTGCGGCGCGCCGATATTGGCGTCAACCTTGTAGGTGCGGCGCAGAATATCGACCTTGATGTCGAGATGCAGTTCACCCATCCCCTTGAGGATGGTCTGGCCGCTTTCCTGGTCGGTCGAAACGCGGAAGGAAGGATCCTCCGCCGCAAGCTTCGACAGCGCAATGCCGAGCTTTTCCTGATCGGCCTTGGACTTCGGCTCGATCGCAATCTCGATGACCGGCTCCGGGAAATCCATGCGCTCCAGAATGACGGCCTTCTGCGTGTCGCAGAGGGTGTCGCCGGTGCGGGTGTCCTTGAGGCCGGCAAGAGCAACGATGTCGCCGGAAAAAGCTTCCTTGATGTCTTCGCGGTTATTGGCATGCATCAGCAGCATGCGGCCGACGCGCTCCTTGCGGTCCTTGGTCGAATTCAGCACGGTCGTGCCGGATTCGATCTTGCCCGAATAGACGCGGCAGAAGGTGATGGTGCCGACGAAGGGATCGTCCATGATCTTGAAGGCGAGCATGGAGAAAGGCTCGTCGTCCGACGGATTGCGGACCATTTCCGCGCCCGTGTCCATGTCCACGCCCTTGATCGCCTCGCGATCGACCGGCGAAGGCAGATAATGCACAACGGCGTCGAGAAGGGGCTGCACACCCTTGTTCTTGAAGGCGGAGCCGCAGAATACCGGCACGAAGGCCACGCGACGCACGGCGAGACGGATCAGGCGATGCAACGTCTCTTCGTCGGGCTCGGTCCCGTCGAGATAGGCAGCCATCGCCTCGTCATCGAGTTCGACCGCCGCTTCGATGAGGTGGGTGCGATATTCCTTTGCCTGCTCAAGCAGCTCGGCCGGAATTTCCTCGTCGTGATACTTCGCGCCAAGACCTTCGTCTTCCCAGACGACCGCCTTCATGCGCACGAGGTCGATAATGCCTTTGAAGTTGCTCTCGGAGCCGATCGGAAGCTGGGCGCAGATCGGGCGGCCGCCGACGCGCGTGTGGATCTCTTCCACGCAACGGAAGAAGTCGGCGCCGATCTTGTCCATCTTGTTGACGAAGACGATGCGCGGCACATGATATTTGTCCGCCTGGCGCCAGACCGTCTCGGTTTGCGGCTCAACGCCCTGGTTGCCGTCGAGCACGCAAACCGCGCCATCGAGCACGCGCAGGGAACGCTCGACTTCAATGGTGAAATCGACGTGGCCGGGCGTGTCGATGATGTTCAGGCGCTTGCCGTTCCAGATCGTGGTGGTGGCGGCCGAGGTGATGGTGATGCCGCGTTCCTGCTCCTGCTCCATCCAGTCCATCGTCGCGGCGCCTTCATGCACCTCGCCGATTTTGTGGCTCTTGCCGGAATAGTAGAGGATGCGCTCGGTCGTCGTCGTCTTGCCCGCGTCGATGTGGGCCATGATGCCGAAGTTGCGATAGTCCTCGATCGGATGAGAGCGGGGCATTGGATCGTCCTCGATGGGGCGGAAAAACAGTTACCAGCGATAGTGCGAGAACGCGCGATTGGCTTCCGCCATGCGATGCGTGTCTTCGCGTTTCTTCACGGCTGCGCCGCGATTGTTGGAAGCGTCCAGCAGCTCGGCTGAAAGACGATCCACCATGGTCTTGTCGTTGCGGTCGCGCGCGGCGTTGATGATCCAGCGGATCGCCAAAGCCTGGCGGCGCTCGTTGCGAACTTCGACCGGCACCTGATAGGTGGCGCCGCCGACGCGACGGGACCGCACTTCGATCGCAGGCGCCACATTGTCGAGGGCGCTCTTGAAGACTCCGAGCGGATCGCTCTTCGCCTTGGTCTCGATGATGTCGAAGGCGCCATAGACGATCGCTTCCGCGACCGACTTCTTGCCGTCGTACATGATGGAGTTCATGAATTTTGCGAGAACGAGATCGCCATACTTGGCGTCCTCGATGACTTCCCGCTTTTCCGCTCTGTGACGTCGCGACATCGCCCTGGCTCCTTACTTCGGACGCTTCGCGCCATACTTCGAACGGCGCTGCTTACGGTCCTTGACGCCCTGGGTGTCGAGGACGCCGCGCAAAATGTGATAGCGAACGCCCGGAAGATCCTTGACGCGACCGCCGCGGATCATGACTACCGAGTGTTCCTGGAGGTTATGGCCTTCGCCGGGAATATAGCCGATCACCTCGAAGCCATTGGTGAGACGCACCTTGGCGACCTTGCGGAGAGCCGAGTTCGGCTTCTTCGGAGTCGTCGTATAGACGCGCGTGCAAACGCCGCGCTTCTGCGGGCATGCGGTCATGTGGCGCGACTTCTCGCGGTATGTCTTCGGTTGCCGCGGTTTGCGGATCAACTGGCTGATCGTCGGCATCAAGCTATCCTTCGCTTCGAGCGAATGGTGAATTCGTGTTGTTAAACCCGAGGGCGTCGCTTCGGCGGCGCAAACGAGCCGAGCGCGCTCAGTCTCCAGGACCGAGGCGCTCCAAGCGCAGAGGACCCCGGCAGAACCGGGATCGTGCCTTCCTGTCCCAGGCCTTTGGGGGCCAGGGTATGATTACCAACTGTATTTGGCGGTCACAGGCAAGGCGACAGCGTTTAGATCCGAAGTATCGCTAACGAGTCGTCGGCGACGGCGTGGAACTACGGCCTGTCGAAAGTGGGCGTGTTCTAGTCGCGAGTGAGCGGCGCGTCAAGCGAAGAGTGCGATGTCAGGGAAGAAAATTCTTGAGAAATTCAATCACCGGCCCCGCGTGCTCGCCAAGCTTTTGCGCGATTTCGTCCCAGCCCTTCACCGCGACGGCCAAATCCTTGCCTTTCAGGAAGGTCGCGTAAATGGCGTTGATCGAACTCGCCACGCCGTAATCATGCGCCTTTCGGGGATCGGGCGCGTCGATCGGATCGGCGCGCGGCGCGAGAACGCCCTCTGGCGGAGGACCTGGCGGCGGCGGTTGTTCCGGCGGCAACTCCCGCTCGACTTTGCTCAGCCCTTCCGAGACCTCCGACTCAAAGAC
Source organism: uncultured Alphaproteobacteria bacterium (assembly GCA_963724845.1). Classification (GTDB taxonomy): domain Bacteria; phylum Pseudomonadota; class Alphaproteobacteria; order Rhizobiales; family Beijerinckiaceae; genus Methylocystis. The sequence continues at coordinate 120,009 of CAVRWF010000012.1, read as the reverse complement.
CTCGGGCGAATATTCGCGCACGGTCGCGGCAAAGCCTTCGACCGCGTCTCTCGGCAATGGCGTCGACAGCGCGCCGCTTTTCACGTCTTCGTAAAAGCGACCGACCCCTTCGTAATAGGGGCGCAGGGCGATGGTAAATTCAAGAACGCGATTGAGTACTTCTCGGCCAAGTCGCGCGGCAGCGCGGCGGCGTCGTCCTCGAATAGTCCGCGCAAGGTGCGCGCCTCGCAATCGGCCATCAGAAAATTGCCTTCACCGGGCGCTGTGGGCAAATCTTCGAAATAGCGTTCCAGAGATTCCCGATAGGCTCCGCGCACGTTGAATTTTTGCGCGGCCAAATCCGCCACGAGGCGCGACGCCGTCTGCGGCAGGCGTCGAGACGCTCGCGGTGGTCCTTGTCGCCGCCGGCATGAAGGAAAACCGGCACATTGAGCGGCCCGGCGGTGATCGTGACGCGATGCGCGGCGTTCCAGCCGAAAGTGAAGGGCGCCGGAGACGTTTTCGGCGGGCGGCGGTAGTGACCTCCCCGCGATCGCCTCAAGAATCGCTCGCTTTCGCGCTTCGCCCGAGAGACCGATGAGGTTTTTATAAACGACCTGGCTGGCGAGGGCGTTCAGCTTCGTCTCGCGCACCAGAAAGGGAATGATCTTGCGGCGGGCGCCGCCGGTATCGCCCTTATAGGCGGAGGCCCATTCGGCTTGACAATGATCCGAGGCTTCGTAATCGGGAGAAACGACGGCGATCAGGCTTCGCGACGCCGCCAGCCCCCGCTGCATTTCCCGCACGAAATTATGTCCCGCCGCAATGTCCTTGTATTGAGCGAAAGTCGAATGGCCTGCGCCTTCGAGAACGTCGACGATTTCGCGGGCGTCGGCTTCGTTCTCCTTGGCGTAGCTGACGAAGTAATCCCAGGACGACGGGCGCGGCGACTCTTCGCTCAGTCGCTTAATCTCCGCCGCCAGCGCGGCGTTTTGTTTCGGCCGGGTCTTTTATGCCCGGGTCGTCGGGGAGGGTTGCGAAGAGGAGTTCGACTGCTTCGGGGACTTCACGGCCCTCCAAGCGCCACTGATACCAGAGGAGCCAAACCCGCCAATGCGTTTGGACTAAAACGCCATGAAAGCCGCGCCAATTCTCATTCGCCCAAGATGGGACGCCGTGCGGCCACAACGTTTCGCCAGCGACGACGCTGGGCGCGAACGATTTGAGCCGATTGGCGTCGGCGGATACGGCGCTCCAAATGTCGGCGGAGGCGGCGTAGGCGGCGGCGCTGTCGACGGCGTAGGCGGCGGCGGCGGCGGCGTAGGCGGCAGCGGCGGCGGCGTAGGCGGCGACGGCGGAGGCGGCGGCGTCGACGGCGTAGGCGGCGGCGGAGGCGGCGGGGGCGGCGGCGTAGGCGGAGGCGGCGGGGGCGGCGCCGTAGGCGGAGGCGTAGGCGGCGCCGTAGGCGGAGGCGTAGGCGGCGGCGGAGGCGGCGACGGCGGCGTCGACGGCGGAGGCGGCGGAGGCGGCGGAACGAAGCTCATTGGCGCGGGTTGGATATTTGGCCGCAACCCGCGCCAATGCGGCAGCCCAAAAACTCGCGAAGGCCAATTCCGCGAATTGTCGCTCCGACAGTCGACCGGCGGAGAGATGCAGCGTCGGCAGCGCCCGCAACGCCGCCCGCGCCGCGATGACGACGCTCGTCTCGCGCGGCTGCGTCTCCAGCCACGCCCTAAGTTTCTCGCTATTCTCGAACTTCAATTCCCCACTCGAAACGTCGCTCATCGAAACCGGTCTCCGCGACCCTCACCATGCGGATTTTAAACGGGCGGCGCAAGGTCGCGCGGCAAGCGCCCTTCCCCACCCCGCGCCCGCGCGCTATACCTCCTTCATGTCAGCCCCCACCAACCGCAGACCCGCTCAATCCAAGGACGCGCCGCAGGAGCCTTTCAAGCGCGCCGTCGCGGGCGCGATGCGGGCCATGGCCAAATCGCCCGATCTCGACGTAAGCTTTGCGCCCGAGCGCCCTTCCCTCATTTCCACCGAGGAGGGGGCCAAGGCGCGGCTGCCGGAGCCGCCACGCAAACTCACGCCCAGGGACGCCGCCATTTTACGCGGCTGCGCCGATTCGATGGCGCTGCGCGTCGCCTGCCACAGCGACGCTATTCATCGGCGCTTCTCGCCAGCCACCGTCGAAGGCCGCGCGGCCTTCGACGCGATGGAGCAGGCGCGCGTCGAATCGATCGGCGCCCGCCGCATGACCGGCGTGGCGAGCAACATTTCCGCAATGCTCGACGACCGCTATCAAAGAGCCAACTACGACGCCGTTTCCAGTCGCGAGGACGCGCCGCTCGAAGACGCGCTTGCCCTGATTGCAAGAGAGCGCCTGACCGGACTGGCGCCGCCGCCGCATGCGAAAAAGATCGTCGATCTCTGGCAGGAGTTCATCGAGCAACGCGCCCGCGCGGATCTCGACAGGCTTTCGGGCGCCATTGAGGATCAACGAGACTTCGCGCGGATCGTTCAACATCTTCTCTCCAGTCTCGACATGTCGGGGCCGGAGCAGAACAACGAAGAAGACAGCGACGAAAACAACGAGGAGCCGCCGCAAAATCCTGATCAGAGCGAGAGCGGGCAGGACGAAAAGGAGGACGCCAAAAGCAAGTCCGAAATGGATACGGCCATGGCGTCCGACGATTCGCAGCAGGACGGCGAGGCTGAATCCGCCGATGCGCCCTATGGCGAATCGCAAGAGGAATCGGACGGCGGCGAGGCCGATGAAGCTTCCGACGCGCGACGTCCCGCCCTGCCCGCGAGCGAGCGCTCGGGCAATGACTACAAGGCCTATACGACCAAATTCGACGAGATGGTGCGCGCCGAGGAGCTTTGCGACGTCGAGGAGCTGGACCGGCTGCGCTCCTACCTCGACAAGCAGCTGCTGCATCTTTCCTCCGTGGTCGGGCGTCTCGCCAATCGGCTGCAGCGCCGGCTCATGGCGCAGCAAAGCCGCTCCTGGGAATTCGATCTCGAAGAAGGAATGCTCGACCCCGCGCGCCTTCCGCGCATCGTCGTCGACCCGCAACAGCCTCTTTCGTTCAAGCGTGAAAAAGATACGGATTTTCGCGACACGGTCGTGACCCTGCTGCTCGACAATTCCGGCTCCATGCGAGGCCGGCCGATCACCGTGGCCGCCACTTGCGCCGACATTCTCGCGCGCACGCTGGAGCGCTGCGGCGTGAAGGTCGAGATTCTCGGCTTCACCACGCGCGCCTGGAAGGGCGGCCAGTCGCGCGAGGCCTGGATCAACGAGGGCAAGAAGCCCAACCCCGGCCGCCTCAACGACATCCGCCACATTATTTACAAGGCCGCCGACGCGCCCTGGCGACGGGCCCGTCGCAATCTCGGCCTGATGATGCGCGAGGGCCTGCTTAAGGAAAACATCGACGGCGAGGCTCTGGATTGGGCGCATCGCCGGCTCATGGCGCGTTCCGAGCAGCGCCGCATTCTGATGATGATCTCGGACGGCGCGCCGGTTGATGATTCAACGCTGTCGGTCAATCCCGGCAATTATCTGGAGCGTCATCTACGCCAGATAATTCATGACATTGAGACAAAATCTCCCGTGGAGCTTATCGCTATCGGCATTGGTCACGACGTCACGCGCTACTACCGCCGGGCGGTGACCATCGTCGACGCCGAAGAGCTGGGCGGCGCCATGACCGAAAAACTTGCCGAGCTTTTCAGCGAAAAAGCCGCTCCCGCGCCACCAACGCGCAATACGTCGGATCAACGCAGGGAAGCGAAGCGAAAGCCGCTCGCGTCGGCGAGATAAGAAGCTGTTTTCCTTAAATTGCGTATTCTTTTTGAAGCGAAATCATTCGCGCTACTCACCCAACGCCTTGAATTTCGTCGTGTCGACGCGCGAGCGCGGCGTCGTGTCAACTTCCCTTTTACCGTGAAACCGGTAAATTGACGTGGTTATGGGCGTTTTGCATTTACGGTTCTGGGCGACCGTGACGTTGCGGGCCGCCTTCGTCTAGCAGAGTTGAGTTTCCCGCCATCCGGGAGGAATTGAGTAATGTTGTTCGCCAGCGTTCGGAAAAACAGCCCTGGTCCGCAAGCGGCTCGTGTCGCGCCCTCGCAAACCGTGCTCTGCGTCTCAATGATCTGCATTTTGGCGTCCACGCCTTTGCTCGTTTCCGTCATCCTGATGATCTGGGGAGGGTGACTTGGAGGCGCCGGGCGCCGACGCCGCCCCGGCCTGGAGCGGAAAACGACCGGCGCAACGCTTCAGGAGGCTTCGCCGATCGGCCATTCCTGCTTGAAAACATTTCCCTTCGTATCATGCGCTTCGACTGAAATCGTCTTGGCGCCATTGGGCGCATAGCTGAAGCGGAAGTTGGGGTCTTCGGACAGCGAAATTCCCCCTTCCATCGAAAAAATAAGCTCGGCCCCCTGCCGCACTTCAACCTTATCGATGTAGTGCGCGGGTATATAGAGATGCGTGAGCTGGTCCATCTGCATTCCAGAATTATTGGGGTGCCGAATCATGATCTGCGCTTCATGACGTCCCGGCTCGGCGCTCTTGAACTCGCGATATCTCATTTGACCGATGTGGGCGGCGGCTTCATCCATGTTCTTGACGGCGGGCGCCGAACAACCTCCCGCAGCCTTCACGAATTTCACCTGCGCATGCAGCGCGCCGTCGCGAGTTTCGCCGATGGCGTGAACATTGGTGTAGGAGTTCACCCGCACTCTCGTCGACACGTAGCTCACGCCCGCGTTCTCGCCGAACGAGAAGCTGGCGGCCATGGGCATTGGATTCTGGTCCACGACCAGCGTCGCCTTCTGTACGCGAGACTCCTTGAGACGCAAGGTCATCGGCACGATAGCCGCGTCTTCCGCTCGCACGGGCGCTTCCAGCACGACAGCGTCGTCCGCCACCATCGTTCGGCTCTGAAAAAGATCGCGTGCGAGATCGGGCCAGGGATCGGAGGCGGGGGTTTGGGCGAGCGCGCCGCCAAGAAGGCCGAGGCTAGCGAGTGTCGCGACGGCGCCCATCCAGCGACGCGATGCGGTTCTAGTCATTGTCTTCTCCCAGGCCCGGCGGTGGCTACTCAAGCGCTCAAGGCGCATCCCATTCCAGTTCCGCGAATCCAGCAGTCGCATTGCGACCGTTATAATCGTCAAAAAGGCTCCAGGCGCCCCTTTCACTCTGGCCAGCGGCGCGCGCCGCATCCGCGACATTGTCGCCTTTCTTGATGGCGGCGCGCAAGTCGCTCGTCAATCGGCTCAGATAGCCGCGCTCGCTTTCAAGAGCGCCCGGCCAGTCCGCGACCAGCGGGCCATGACCGGGAACCACGCGTGCGGCGGGGATTTTGGCCAACTGCTCCGCGACCTCCAGAAAGCCGAGCAGGCTGGCGTCGACGATCGGCACATGTTGCAGAAAAAGAAGATCGCCGGCGAACAATGTCCCTGTTTGCATGTCGAGCGCCGTTAAATCGCAATCGCTGTGCGCGGCGCGCCACGCCTGCAACAAAATCTTGCGCCCGCCGAGATCCAGCGTCATCTGTTCGCTAACAGTGATATTGGGCTCGACGATCGTTACCCCGTCAAGAGCGTCGCCCATCGCTTCGCGAAAAGCTTCCAGATAATAGGCGCCGCGTGCCCGCAAAGCGCGCGCCAGATTTTTGTGGCCAACGAAGGTCACTCCCGGGCCAACAAAGGCGCCATTGCCGAAAACATGATCTGGATGTGCATGCGTATTGACCACGTAGCGGATTGGCTTGGTGGTTTTTTGCTGCAGCGCGGCAATAAACAGCCGGCCCTCGACAAGGCTGCCGCCGGTGTCGATAACCGCGATTGCGTCGTCTCCGACAATGGCCCCGATATTCGCGATATCGCCATAGTTTTCCTTGCTCATCAGCGCAGTCTGGCCCTTGTGCGCAAACACCCCGGGAGCGATTTCCTCTAGCGTGAACTTTTCCGCGGCCGAAAGTCTCATGCAAGAAGCAATCAAGAATAGCGCCAATATAATGCATCGCATCATCGCCATTTACCTCGTTGGACAAGTCCCGTCCGCCTTTGAGCGTAGAAACGTAGTAGAACGCTTTTTCCGGGGTTGCGCTCGAAAAGGCGGCGCCATATTATCCCGCCGTTTCCGACTTAAAAGATGTCTTCTGGACGGGAACCGGAAGCTTCTCTTCGGAGGTCAGCGAAGCCGCATTTCCAACGGGTTTCGCCTGATCGACGTGAGACAAGGAACGGAAAACGCCTTCCCATTGTCGAGGCGCCTTTAAATGGCGCGATGTCGGCGACGACGCCATCAGATGCGCGCGTCGGCATCGTCAGGAGGAAATGCTCATGCATAAGCTGTTGTTGTCGACTTCGGTCGGTGTTTTCGCGCTGCTATCGATTGGCGCGGCAAACGCCGATGAATTGCTGACCCTGCAAAAAGACGCCAAGCAATGGGCGCTGCCCACCGGCGACTACGCCAATACGCGCTATTCCACCCTGAAGCAGATCACCACCGATAACGTCAGCAAGCTCGCTCCCGCTTGGAGCTTCTCGACCGGCGTTCTGCGCGGCCATGAGGGCGCTCCGCTGGTCATCGGCGATGTAATGTATCTGCACACGCCGTTCCCCAATATCGTTTACGCGCTCGATCTCAACGACAACGGCAAGATTCTCTGGAAATACGAACCCAAGCAGGATCCGAGCGTCGTTCCGGTCATGTGCTGCGACACGGTTAACCGCGGCCTCGCCTATGCCGACGGCAAGATCTTCCTGGCTCAGGCCGACACCACTCTCGTCGCGCTCGACGCCAAGTCCGGCAAGCTCGTCTGGTCGGTGAAGAACGGCGATCCTTCCAAGGGCCAGACCTCGACGGCCGCTCCGCACGTCTTCAAGGACAAGGTGCTGGTCGGCATCGCTGGCGGCGAATTCGGCGTTCGCGGCCATATCACCGCCTACAATGTCGCCGACGGCAAGCAGGTTTGGCGCGGCTACTCCATGGGCCCCGACACCGACACTCTGATCGACCCCGAGAAGACCACTCATCTCGGCAAGCCGGTTGGCAAGGACTCGGGCATCAACACCTGGGAAGGCGAGCAGTGGAAGACCGGCGGTGGCACCACCTGGGGCTGGTATTCCTACGATCCGGAACTCAACCTGATCTATTACGGCTCGGGCAACCCCTCGACCTGGAATCCGAAGCAGCGTCCGGGCGACAACCGTTGGTCCATGACCATCTGGGCTCGTAATCTCGACACCGGCGCGGTGAAGTGGGTTTACCAGCTTACCCCGCACGACGAATGGGATTATGACGCGATCAACGAAGTGATCCTCGCCGATCAGGACATTGGCGGCGTCAAGCGCAAGACCGCGGTGCATTTCGATCGTAACGGCTTCGGCTACACGCTCGATCGCACCAACGGCGAACTGCTGGTCGCTGAAAAGTATGATCCGGCGGTCAACTGGGCGACCAAGGTCGATCAGGACAAGAGCTCCAAGACCTACGGCCGTCCGCTCGTCGTCGACAAATATTCGACCGAGAAGAACGGCGAAGACGTCAATACGCAGGGCGTCTGCCCGGCGGCTCTCGGCTCCAAGGACGAGCAGCCGGCGTCGTTCAACCCGGACACCGGCCTGTTCTTCGTGCCGACCAACCACGTCTGCATGGACTACGAGCCCTTCCGCGTCAGCTACACGGCTGGTCAGCCTTATGTCGGCGCGACGCTGGAAATGTTCCCGGCTGGCCGCGACAAGGGTGAAACGCACACCGGCAACTTCATCGCCTGGGATGCGCGCACCGGCAAGATCGTCTGGTCGAACAAGGAGCAGTTCTCGGTTTGGTCCGGCACGGTTACGACCGCGGGCGGGCTCGCCTTCTACGGCACGCTCGAGGGTTATCTGAAGGCTGTTGACCTCAAGACGGGCAAGGAACTTTACAAGTTCAAAACTCCGTCGGGCATCATCGGCAATGTGATGACCTATGAGCACGCCGGCAAGCAATATGTCGCGGTGCTTTCGGGCGTTGGCGGCTGGGCCGGCATCGGTCTCGCGGCGGGTCTCGCCAAGAGCAACGAAGGTCTCGGCGCGGTGGGCAACTACGCCTCGCTGGCCAACTATACCGCCCTCGGCGGCGTGCTGACGGTGTTCGCTCTTCCTAACTGAGCGACCCATAAATAAGTAGGTTGGCGCTCGGCATGCCGCCATGATGTGGCATTGCCGGGCGCAGTTTTTTAGAAAATGGAAACGTCGGGAGAGAGTAATGAGACTGTCGCTGGCCGGGGCGCTCGCCCTGGGCGTTTTTGTGAGTTTTACAACCGCCGCCCTTGCGGAGCCCCCGGGCGACCCGAAAGCCGTGAAGTCCGTCGACGGCAAATATTTCGACGCCAAGGGCGACCCCACATATAATGTCAAGCCCGACGGAACGGTCGACTTCTATACGTTTTCCGGCTACCGCCGCTACCATGCCGAATGCCACGTCTGCCACGGCCCCAACGCCGAAGGTTCGACCTATGCGCCGGCACTGAAAGACTCGGTGAAGCGCTTCGACTATGCGGAATTTTCTGGCATCGTGATCGGCGGCCGCGAGAACAAGACCGCTGGCAACGAAAGCGTCATGCCGGCCTTCGCCGACAACAAGAACGCCATGTGCTATCTCGACGATCTCTACATTTATCTGCGCGCCCGTTCGACCGGAGCGGTGGATCGCGGCCGTCCCGAGAAAAAGGACGAAAAGCCTGCGGCCTTCGCCGAAGCCGAAACCAAGTGCATGAGCGGCAAGTAAGAAAGTCAGCCGCCGCCATAGAGCGGTGGAAAAGTCGAGGGAGTTGCATGTTGGCGCGGATAGGCTGTCCACGGCTCGGAGGACTCGCTCGGCTTGTTTTAAGCGCCGCCGTCGTGGTTTCAGCCGCGCCGGCGGGCTTCGCGCAAAATCTGGGGCCTGACGCCGGCGCGCGCGGCGCCGACAATTCCGGATCGATCGAACTTGTAGATCCGAAGGTGCTGCGCGTCTGCGCCGACCCGAATAACTTGCCTTTTTCCAATGAGAAGGGCGAGGGATTCGAAAACAAGATCGCGCAGCTGCTGGGCGCGAAACTCGGCAAGGACGTCGCCTACGCCTACTACCCCGGCGCCACGGGTTTTGTCCGCAATACGCTGAACGCTCATCTTTGCGACGTCATTCTTGGCGTGCCGCAGGGCAATGATCTCGTGCAGCCCACCAATCCCTATTACCACACGACCTACGCCATTGTGACGCGGGCAGACTCCGATCTCGCCGACCTCAAGTCGCTCGACGATCCGCGCTTGAAGGAGAAGGGCCGACATATCGGCCTTGTCGCCAATACTCCTCCAGGAAATATTCTCGCCGTGAATGGGCTGCTGGGCGCGGTGAAACCATATGCGCTGATGGTCGACACCAGGGTGGAGTCGCCGAGCGCCACGATGATCGACGATCTGGTTAAAGGCGATATAGACGTCGCGATAGTCTGGGGACCTTTCGCTGGCTTTTACGCTAAAAAATCGCCCGCAAAGCTCATCGTGACGCCGATCGAGGACGTCAAGGGGGCGCGCATGAGCTTCAGGATCGGCTTCGGCGTGCGTCACTCCGATCAAAACTGGAAACGCAACCTCAACCAGTTCATCCTGCAAAACAAAAGCGCGCTCGACAAAATCTTGCAAGATTATGGGGTACCCCTTCTCGACGAAGACGGGCGTCCGATTTCTGCTGCGCCATGATCCGCATCGGCCTGGTCTTTCTATTCGCGACGCTGATGGCGAGTTTCAGCTTTGCAGACGAAAGCAGCGCTCCAGAAGAGCCGCCCGGATACAGGTTGGAAAACTACCGCGCACCCGTTCCCGCCACGCTTAAGGGAGCGGTTGTGCTCGACACCGCCCAAGCGCTTCGCCTCTGGTCACAAAAGTCAGCGGTTTTCGTCGACACGCTGCCGCGGCCGCCCAAACCCGCAGGATTGCCCAGAGGCACGATCTGGCGCGACGCGCCTCGCGCAGATATTCCGGAAAGCACCTGGCTTCCAGATACAGGTTACGGAGAACTGGCGGAACCGACACTCCGCTACTTCGAGACCGGCCTTGCCCAGGCCACTAAGTCCGATAAAACCCGCCCGCTGGTTTTCTACTGCCTAAAGGACTGCTGGATGTCCTGGAACGCGGCAAAACGCGCCATGGCCGTGGGCTACGCCAATGTTTACTGGTATCCCGACGGAACCGATGGCTGGGCGGCGGCCGGCCAGAACTCTCGAGCCCCGCCAGCCCGAGCCCCGCGGCGAGTCTCAGTAGCGCCTCATCGATCGCCGGGAATTTGGACCTGCGCGCCGGAATTTCGTATAGGCCGAAGTGCAGCCCAGTCTCGCAACGTCCGATGCCGGACGTCGCCTGTCTATAGGAAAACAACATGACCGCCCCCGCCCTGTCCCCAACAAAATCATTCCAGGGATTGATTTTGACTCTCCAGCAGTTCTGGGCGGCGCAGGGCTGTGTAATCCTGCAGCCCTACGACATGGAGATGGGGGCCGGCACCTTTCACCCCGCGACGACCTTGCGCGCACTGGGGCCGAAGCCCTGGCGTGCGGCTTATGCGCAGCCCTGCCGACGCCCAAAAGACGGACGCTATGGAGAAAATCCCAATCGCGTGCAGCATTACTACCAGTTTCAGGTGATTCTGAAGCCCTCTCCGCCCGATCTACAACAGCTCTACCTTGCCTCGCTGGCAGCGATAGGACTCAATGCGCAAGTTCACGACATCCGCTTTGTCGAAGACGATTGGGAAAGCCCGACTCTTGGCGCGTGGGGACTTGGCTGGGAGTGCTGGTGCGATGGGATGGAAGTCTCACAGTTCACATATTTTCAACAGGTCGCGGGCGTCGAATGCGCTCCGGTAGCGGGCGAGCTGACTTATGGACTTGAGCGCCTGGCCTGTTACCTGCAGGGCGTCGACAGCATAATGGATCTCAATTTCAACGGGGGAGAAGGCGGCGATCGCGTGAGTTACGGCGACGTATTCCTTCAGGCGGAAAAAGAATATTCAAGATATAATTTCGAAGGCGCCAACACGGACAAGCTTTTTGCAGACTTTGGCGCTGCTGAAAGCGAGTGTAAACGTCTGTTGGATGCGGGCGAAAGCGATGAGACAACACAGCATATGATGTCGCTGCCTGCCTATGATCAATGCATTAAGGCGTCTCACGCTTTCAACTTGCTTGATGCTCGTGGAGTCATCTCTGTCACGGAGCGTCAAAGCTACATCTTGCGCGTCCGCGAACTGGCGAAAGCCTGCGGGGCGGCTTGGAAACGCACCGAGGGAGGCGGCCTAAATTCTTGAAAAGCCTGCGCCAGCGGCCATCTTAAGTCGGAGGCGTTGCACAGGCTGCGCCATCGTCGGAAGCGGGAAGCCCGGCGGCTGCTCCGCTGGCGCTGGAAAGCCAGGCGGGCGGGTTATGCTTGACCTCAATCGTGTTTTGTTCTAGTTTGTTCTTGTCTTGTTCGCACAGACCGCCGCTTGCACAAGACGTGGGAGGACAGCATGATTTTCGTCGAGTCTCATTCTAATGAGCGTAGAAATGCTGCGACGGTGGGTTCATCGCTGACCGCGCCGCAGGGTCAGGCGCTCGCCTCATTAAACTCGTCGGAACTGCGGGGGAGATTCTATTCTTGGCGCGGGGTTTCCGGTCAAAGATATGTCTGCTCAATTTTTCAGAGCGAAGAACAAGCCGTTGTTCAGACTTTTTCTTCAGCGGTGGCGATTGGCGTGGCGAATGATCGTGGAACCCGCCGTCCAGTCTGTGTGATGTCCGCGCGCGAGGTTGGTTCGGCGGACGCCACAAACCTTCGCCTCATCGGCGTCGATGAATGGCACGTCCACTTCAGAAGCGACGAGGTCTTGCTGCGGGATATCGCCGCATCGTTGCTTCACTAGCTTCGAGCCTGCGTCCACGCCCTATTGCATGGAAGCGCGCGTCGCCCACTACGGCGCAAACGGCAATGTCCTTGCAAATATGCTTACAGAATAGCGCTGCATCCGTAACTGATGTTTATTTGGTCGCCGGCGCCTTAGCGCTGGGCGCATTCTGCCTTGAAACAAGCGCCCATCCCAAATAGTTTGAGCCGGGATAGAGAGTCGCGGCGGTAGCGGCGATCGATAAATTCTGAAACGTGGGGTGGGGATCGCCGCGTTTTCGTTTGGTCTGTCTCTACTGAAATCCCGGCGTAGCATGCCGTCCGTCCCCTGGAATTTCGACACATGTCAGTGCTGATCAACAAAAACACAAAGGTCATTTGTCAGGGCTTTACCGGCAAGACCGGCACGTTTCATTCCGAGCAAGCGATAGCCTACGGCACGCGAATGGTCGGCGGCGTTTCGCCGGGCAAAGGCGGTTCGACTCATATGAACCTTCCCGTCTTCGACACGGTGGCTGAAGCGCGCGAAAAGACGGGCGCGGACGCTACTGTCGTCTATGTGCCGCCGCCGGGCGCCGCAGACGCCATTTGCGAAGCGATCGACGCCGAGATTCCCTTGATTGTGGCCATCACGGAAGGCGTTCCGGTGCATGACATGATCCGCGTGAAACGTGCGCTGTCAGGTTCCAAATCGCGCCTCATCGGCCCCAACTGCCCCGGCGTAGTCACCGCTGGCGAATGCAAAATAGGCATCATGCCGGGAAACATCTTCAAGCCAGGCACTGTCGGCGTGGTTTCGCGATCGGGCACTCTTACCTATGAGGCGGTTTTCCAAACAAGCCGCGAGGGCCTCGGCCAGACCAGCGCCGTGGGCATTGGCGGCGATCCGGTGAAGGGCACCGACTTTATCGAGGTGCTGGAATTGTTCCTGGCTGACGACGCAACCAAGTCAATCATCATGATTGGCGAGATCGGCGGCTCCGCCGAGGAAGAAGCGGCCCAATTCTTGATTGACGAAGCCAAGCGCGGCCGCAAGAAGCCGATAGCGGGTTTTATCGCCGGCCGCACTGCGCCTCCCGGTCGCCGAATGGGTCACGCTGGCGCCATAATCGCTGGCGGCAAGGGCGACGCCGAAAGCAAGATCGCGGCGATGGAGGCTGCGGGCGTCCGTATTTCGCCTTCGCCAGCGCGCCTTGGCAAGACGCTGGTCGAAGCGCTGAAGGCCTGAATTGTTACTTCCTCTTCCCCCGCCGGGGGGAGAGGCGCGGACGCCCGATAGCGTCCAGGAGGAATGATGGCGCGTCTGGAAACGAACGGCGGAGTCGGCGGCGGAGTCGACACGCAGCTCAATTCTCAAAATGAGCTGTCTGAGGCGACTTCCTTTCTGCAGGGCGGCAACGCGGCCTATCTCGAACATTTGCTGGAGTTCTACGAGTCGGACCCTGCGTCAGTCAGTCCGGACTGGCGCGCGTTCTTTGCGGGGCTGGGAGTGTTTCCGCGTTCGTCGGACGCCAGTATTTCGCGCCCTTCCTGGGCGCGCGCGGATTGGCCGCAAAAGCCGGTCAGCGAATGGGTGAACGCCCTTGACGGCGACTGGCCAGCGCCAAGGGCGCCCACTAGAGCGCCAGTTCTGCCACAAGTCGAACCCCCGATACGCATTTCGGCTCCCTCTGAAGCAATCGTTGGCGAGGAACTGCAACGGGCCACCCGCGACAGCGTGCGTGCGCTCATGATGATTCGCGCCTACCGCATGCGCGGCCATCTACACGCTAATCTTGATCCGCTCGGGCTGGAGCAGCGCCATGATCACGGCGAATTACATCCGGCGACTTACGGGTTCGAGGATAAGGACTACGACCGCAAGATTTTCATAGATGGCGTTCTGGGTCTCAAGCAGGCTAGCGTTTTCGAGATGGTGACGATCCTGCGCCGCACCTACTGCGGCCCGATCGGCTTCGAATTCATGCATATTTCCAACCCCGAGGAAAAATCCTGGCTGCAGTCGCGTATTGAGGGACCCAAAAAAGAAATCGTCTTCACGCAAGAGGGCAAGCGGGCCATTTTGCGCAAGCTCGCGGAGGCGGAGGGTTTCGAGAAATTTCTGGACGTGAAATACACGGGCACCAAACGCTTCGGCCTCGACGGCGCAGAAGCCATCGTGCCGGCGCTGGAACAGATCATCAAGCGCGGCGGCGCGTTGGGCGTACAGGAAATCGTCCTTGGGATGGCTCACCGCGGACGACTCAATCTGCTTTGCCAAGTTATGGCCAAACCTCACCGAGCCCTTTTCCACGAGTTCAAGGGAGGCTCTTTCCTTCCCGATGAGGTGGAAGGCTCCGGCGACGTAAAATATCACCTTGGCGCGTCTTCCGATCGCGAGTTCGACGGCAATAAGGTGCATCTGTCGCTGACCGCGAACCCCTCGCATCTGGAAATCGTCGATCCTGTCGTGCTCGGCAAGGTGCGCGCAAAACAGGATCAGCACGACTGCGCCGACGACGATCGCCGGGCGGTGCTTCCGCTGCTTATCCACGGCGATGCTGCCTTCGCTGGACAAGGCGTCGTCGCCGAATGCTTCGGGCTCTCCGGTCTAAAGGGCCACCGCACAGGCGGATCGGTTCATTTCATTATCAACAATCAGATCGGCTTTACGACCTATCCGCGCTATTCGCGATCCTCCCCCTACCCGTCCGATGTCGCGAAGATGGTCGAAGCGCCGATCTTTCACGTCAACGGCGACGACCCGGAAGCGGTCGTGTTCGCGGCCCGAGTGGCCACGGAATTTCGTCAGCAGTTCCAGAAGCCCGTCGTCATCGACATGTGGTGTTACCGCCGCTTCGGTCACAACGAGGGCGACGAGCCGGCTTTCACCCAACCGCTGATGTATAAAAAGATCCGCGCACACAAGACTACGCTGGACATCTACGCCGAAAAACTCGAGGCCGAAGGCCATGTCACCCGCCCTGAGGTGGAGGAGATAAAGTCGGCCTGGCGTGAACAATTATCCCAGGAGTTTGAGGCGTCGCAGTCCTACAAGCCCAATAAGGCCGACTGGCTTGACGGTCGCTGGGCGGGGTTGAAGCCGGGCTACCAGTCCTCCGACGACGAGCGCCGCGGCAAGACCGGCGTGCCGCTGGAGACTTTGCACGAAATCGGTAAAAAGCTGACTTCCGTGCCCCAGAACTTCAATGTTCACCGCACCATCAAGCGTTTTCTGGATACGCGTCGCACCGCAATCGAAACGGGCGTCGGAATCGATTGGGCGACGGCCGAGGCTTTGGCGTTCGGGGCCTTGCTGCTCGAAGGTCATCGCGTTCGGCTTTCTGGTCAGGACAGCGAGCGCGGCACATTCTCTCAGCGACACAGCGTGCTGATCGATCAGGAAAACGAAGCCCGCTATATTCCGCTCGAACATTTGCGGGACGGACAAGGCGAGTTCGAAGTCATCAACTCGATGCTTTCGGAAGAAGCGGTGCTTGGCTTTGAATACGGCTATTCACTGGCCGATCCGCGCACCCTGGTGCTCTGGGAAGCCCAGTTCGGCGACTTCGCAAATGGCGCGCAGGTGGTTTTCGACCAATTCCTGTCCGCCGGCGAACGCAAATGGCTGCGCATGTCAGGGCTCGTTTGCCTTTTGCCGCACGGTTATGAAGGTCAGGGGCCGGAACATTCCTCCGCACGGCTGGAGCGTTTCCTGCAGCTTGCCGCCGAGGACAATTTGCAGGTCGCCAATTGCTCCACGCCGGCCAATTATTTCCATATCCTGCGCCGGCAGTTGCACCGCGATATCCGCAAGCCCCTCGTGTTGATGGCGCCCAAGTCTCTGTTGCGCCACAAACGCTGCGTTTCAAGTATAGACCAGCTTGGCCCCGACTCGGGCTTTCATCGACTCCTTTCGGACGACGCGGCCACCGCCTCGACTCCCGACGCCTTTACCCTCCGCTCGCCGCAGGAGATCCGCAGGGTCGTGCTGTGCTCCGGGAAGGTCTATTATGATCTTCAGGAAGAGCGGGAGAAACGCGGCGTCGACGACGTTTATCTTTTGCGCGTGGAACAGCTCTATCCGTTGCCCCTCAAGCAACTCGTGATCCGTCTGTCGCAATACAAACAGGCGGATATTGTCTGGTGTCAGGAAGAACCCAAAAATATGGGCGCCTGGTCCTATGTAGAGCCTTATCTGGAATGGGTTCTGACGCAGGTCGGCGGCTTCAGCAAACGCTCCCGCTACGTCGGCCGGCCGGCCGCTGCGTCAACTGCCGCCGGCACAATGTCGAAACACCTCGCTCAGCTCAAGGCTTTCGTCGATGAGGCGCTGGGGTCCTGAAGAGCGCACTGCGCCGGAACGCCCAGAGAAATTTGGTTAAAGGCGGAGCCCGGGCTCCGAAAAAGTCGAAGGATAATGCGCCGATGACTGAAATTCGCGTGCCGACGCTGGGCGAATCCGTGACGGAGGCTACGGTCGGCCGATGGTACAAGCAAGCCGGCGAGGCCGTGAGGTTGGACGAGGCTCTGGCGGAACTGGAGACGGACAAGGTCACGCTGGAGGTCAATGCGCCTGCTTCTGGCGTGCTGGCCGAAATCGTCGCAAAACAGGGCGAGACCGTGACGCCCGGCGCCTTGCTCGGCCAGATAACCGAAGGCTCGACCTCCAGCAAGGCGGCCCCTGCCGTAAAGCCCTCGCCAACCCCGGAGCAAATATCACCGCCGTCGCCGACTCCGGTTGCACCGCCCGCCCTAGCCTCAAAAGCCGCTCAAACACCCATGCCGCCGTCACCGGCAGCAGCCAAAATCGCCCTCGACAGCAATATCGATCTTTCGGGAGTAGCGGGCTCAGGTAAGCGCGGACAGGTTCTAAAGGGCGACCTCATAGCGTCACCGGCACAACAACGGGCGACTCAGCCGACCACGGTTCAAACTCGCCCTGAACCGGCGCCGGCCCCACGCTTGCCTGTCGGCCCCGAAGACTCGGGCCGCGAGGAGCGCGTGCGCATGAGCCGCTTGCGCCAAACCATCGCCCGCAGGCTCAAGGAGGCGCAAAACGCCGCCGCCATGTTGACGACTTTCAACGAGGTCGACATGAGCGCGGTGATCGAACTGCGCAACCGCTACAAGGAGTTGTTCGAGAAAAAACACGGGGTGAAGCTGGGTTTCATGGGCTTTTTCGTTAAAGCCTGCTGTCGCGCGCTGGAAGAAGTTCCCGCGGTAAACGCCGAAATCGACGGCGCAGACATCGTTTACAAACATTTCGCGCATATCGGGGTCGCCGTGGGCACCGACAAGGGACTGGTGGTTCCCGTGGTGCGCGACGCCGACCGGATGAACGTGGCCGCAATAGAGAGGACTATTGGAGCGCTTGGCAAAAAGGCGCGCGATGGCCAGTTGTCCATGGAAGACTTGCAAGGCGGCACCTTCACTATCTCCAACGGCGGCATTTACGGCTCGCTAATGTCGACACCTATCCTGAACGCGCCGCAGTCGGGCATTTTGGGAATGCACAAGATCCAGGATCGTCCAATCGCGGTCGCTGGCACGGTCGAAATTCGACCCATGATGTATCTCGCGCTTTCCTATGATCATCGCATCGTCGACGGCAAGGAAGCCGTCACGTTTCTCGTGCGCGTAAAAGACTCGCTTGAAGATCCCGAGAGGATGGTGCTTGATTTATGAGGCTTACGCCTTCCGCTACCCTTTAAAAGACGCTGATCGTGCGTATCTAGAATTTCAGGCGCGCTGCCAGGGCAGGCGTCAAAGGCGGGTTCGGGCGAACCGCCGAGGAGGGAGTTATGGAAGAAAAAAGTTCTGCGGAGCCCCGGATGCCCAAGCTCACGCCGGAGCAGTTCGCTCACCTTGGAGACGGCGCCATCGCGTATGTGCGCTCGATGAGGTCCGAGGACGTGAGCCGACTTTACCCGCAAGCACCGGAAATCGAGCCGGGACTGACCATATTTGCATTGCTGTCCGCCGATGGCACCCCAATCGTGCTGGCGGACTCCCGAGAGGGAGCCCTAGCCAATGCGTGGGAGAACAAGTTGCTGACGGTCAGCCTGCACTGAATGATCACGATGCTTAATCAGCGCTTGGGTAAGAAAATTGCATCGTTCGTTTTCGGGGCGGAGCGTGCGGCTGGTGCCGCCGTCGCCCGGGAGACGGTCACGTGGAACAAGTCCAGGAACTTTATGCTGTCTGCCACGTCAACGACGTAGCGAAACGTCGAGCGATGGGTTTTGTGCTCGCTCGCGTCGGAGACGACGGCAAGATTGCTCCCTTTCCCATCGTAATCGCGCGCCAGGGCGGCAAATTTTACGGTTACGTAAACCGTTGTCCGCATCAGGCGTCGCGACTAGACTTTGAGCCCAAACAATTCCTTGATTCCAGCTTGCGCTACCTTTTATGCGGCAAGCATGGGGCGCAATTCGATATCGCCACCGGCTTCTGCAACGACGGCCCGTGCAAGGGCGAGCGTCTTGAACCGGTTGAAGTCGTCGTGGACCATGACGAAATCTGCATCGTCGGAGTCAAACTCGCGGAAGAAGATGGTCTCGATCGCGAAGAAACCGATGAGATGCCGGAAATAGTCATCCAGCCTGACTGATTCGAGCGGACGTTAGTCCACCTCCAACATCAGGTCATCACAACATTGACGGCGCTTTCCGGCAGTTCCCTGCCGAAACAGCGCTGATAGAATTCAGCGACAAGCGGCCGCTCCAGTTCGTCGCATTTGTTCAAAAAAGTTAGCCGAAAAGCAAAACCCACATCGCCGAAAATTTCCGCGTTCTCGGCCCAAGTTATGACCGTGCGCGGACTCATCACCGTGGAGAGATCACCTGCCATGAAAGCGTTGCGGGTTAGATCGGCGATGCGCACCATCTTGTTGATGGCGTCTTTGCCCTCTTTGGTTTTTTGGAAACTTTTGACTTTGGCCAACACAATGTTGGTTTCAGCGTCATGGGGCAGATAGTTTAAGGTCGCGACGATTGACCAGCGGTCCATTTGCCCCTGATTGATCTGCTGCGTGCCATGATAGAGTCCGGAGGTGTCTCCAAGGCCCACCGTGTTCGCGGTCGCAAACAGGCGGAAAGCCGGATGCGGACGGATCACGCGATTCTGATCCAGCAGCGTCAACCGACCGGAAACCTCGAGCACGCGCTGAATGACAAACATGACGTCAGGCCGGCCAGCGTCATATTCGTCGAAGCAAAGTGCGATGTTATTTTGCAGCGCCCAGGGCAGAATGCCGTCTCGAAACTCGGTGACCTGTTTGCCGTCCTTGAGGACGATAGCGTCCTTGCCGACCAGATCAATGCGAGAGACGTGGCTGTCGAGGTTCACGCGAACACAAGGCCAGTTCAGTCTCGCCGCCACCTGTTCAATGTGAGTGGATTTGCCCGTGCCGTGGTAGCCGGTGACCATGACGCGGCGATTTCGGGCGAACCCTGCCAAGATGGCCAGCGTCGTTTCGCGGTCGAAAAGATAATCCTGATCGAGGTCGGGGACATGCTCATTGGGCGCCGAAAAAGCGGGGACCATGAGATCCGTGTCAATATTGAAAAGCTGACGCGCGGAGACCCGTGTATCCGGCAATCCCATTTGCGCGGCGTTTTTCTCTACTTCGACCAACACCCATCCTCCGTCTCGCTGGCGGCGCAGCTGTGTAGCTGTTTTCTCGCGCGAAAAAAACCATCAGACGAGGCGCGCGGCTCGCAGCGTTTTATATGCATGGATGATCTCCCGCAATTTCTCTTCGCAGGAGCGATCACCGCCGTTGGCGTCCGGATGGTGTTTTTTGACCAAATCCTTATAGCGCGTCTTGATCGATTCCGCATTTGCAGTTTCGTCCAGACCGAGAGCGTCGAGCGCGCGCATCGACACGGGAGAATAACGCGGCTCCGCCGGTTCGTAGGCCCGCGCGCGATGGTAGCGCTTGCGGTAGGCTCCCAGGGGATCCTGCTCGCTTCCCGGTTTCGGCTTGTCAGCGCGGAAACCGCTGGCGCCGCGAGCCACCCCCATTGACCAGGTGGGGCGGTGGCCCACGGTTGCGTCCTTGAGATAACGCGCCACCGCTTCATCGCTCATGCCGTTAAAATAATTGTATGAATTGTTGTATTCGCGAACATGGTCCAGGCAAAAACAAAAATACTGACCTTCTCTTAACCGCCCCATCGGAGCGCGAAACTCCCCCAACGCATCGCAGCCCGGAGAGTCGCAACGAAGTTGAGACCTGCTTGGCTCTTGTTTGGTTTGCCGTTTGACGCGGATGCGATCGAAAAGGGGCGAATTGAGATCCATGATTCCACATTATGGGGATGCGCCGCGAAGCCGCAAGCGACTAGCGCGTGTTTGCAACCACAAGAGTATCTTTTCGGTTCCGTCAGAGGCAAAAGCGGCTTCTTTCGCTTTCAGAATACCCGAATATGCAACAGGAGGACTCAAGCATGACTGCCGTCAGCAATGGAAAAGTGAAAGCCGCGATCGAGAACAAATTATCTGCCGCGTTGAACCCAGTCCGCATGGTGGTGACGGATCAATCTCATCTTCATGCGGGCCATGCGGGACATAAGTCCGACCACGGGGAAACGCACTTCAATGTCGAGCTGGTGAGCGAAGCGTTTTCGGGAAAAACGCGGGTCGAGCGTCATCGCCTGGTTAACGAAGCTTTGTCCGAGGAATTGGCCGGACCGGTTCACGCGCTCGCTTTGACCACAAAGACGCCTGAAGAACTGGGCTAGGGGCTAACTTCTATTTGCGGGTCGAGGCCCCCCTAAAAAGGAACCGGCCGGATGTTAGTCCGGCCGGTTTTTATATTAGCCTAGGATGGCTGTTCGATCAGGGCATGTCGCCCGCGACGAACTTCGGAATGACCGGTCCGCCGATTTCAGCCGCGAAGCGCTTGCCGCTCGGGGTGAAGAAGAAGAACAGGCCGCCCACCTGGCTGTCGGTGTCGTAAGCCAGATCCGAAAGACGCTCGATGTCCCAACGGGCATCCTGCACCTTGACCACGATTTCCTTCGACTCGCCCGGAGCAATCGGGGTCGGGTCGACCGACAGACCGCGATCCGCCAACAGATAGTCGGGGAACTCGGGCTTCGTCGTGAACACGTCGGGGTTCAGGAAGCGCAGGCCAGCCGTGGTGTATTCGCCAAGACGGACCGGCTCCGAAGTGCCGTTCGTGACCTTGACGTTAACCGTCAGCTCGCGACCCGGAACCTTGTAAACGCCGCCTTGAAGCTCAGCCTTAACCTGCTCCTTGCCAACGCCAACGGTTCCTTCCGTCACGATCGGGGTCAGCGGCTTCTGCAAACCAGCCTGAAGCGGGATGGTGCGCGGGAAGGTGCTGTTCGTGACAGCGTAGCCGACGATCGTCGCCAGGATGGTCAGAGCCAGAACAATCGCGCCAATGCGACGATCTTCATCGGTCACTGCTTCATCGATCTTGCCCTCTGCAACGCGCAGATAGGAGGCGATGATGCCCTTGCGGACGAACCAGAAGAAGATCCACGCCGCGCCGACAGCAAGCCAGGGCAGATGCCACGCATAAATGCGGTCAATGCCATAGTGCTCGAGGTCGACGGTGGTGCCGTCAAGGAGCGTCACCGGATCGGTGAAGTCCTTCATGTCGCCCTTGATCTCAATCCACTGGCCGGGTCCGATGATCGGGCCGCCGCCTTCGACGTTGATCTGAGCATGAACGTGCCAACGACCGGCGCGACGACCCTTCAGGTTGATCGAGAAGGCGTAATCGTTGCCAGGCACCAGCGACACCGAACGAGGAGCGAACTGCTCGCCGATGAACTGAGCCGTGCGCACCAGAACCGGACCCGGCTCGCCGGCGTTCAGGAACGAAACGCGCGGGTTCGCGACGGCCTGCGGCCAGGCCGAGAACACGTGCACCTTGCCCGACAGCACCAGCTCTTCGTTGACGTTGACCGCGGTCTTCGACCACTGCACGTCATACCAGTTCAGGGTGCGCATGCGAAGGAACGCTTGCTGCGACTTTTCGCCGTGAGCCGAAGCCGGAGCGATGGCTCCCAGCGTCGCAACAACAGCCGCCGCGCCAACGGCGGCAAGCTTGACTAGGTTTCTCATGAATAAACCTCCCAGTTTCTCTTAGCGGGCCAAGCCTGAACCAGTGGTCAGAAACTCGATCCGCGGCTCGTCTCTGGAGCGGCCCCGTCCCTTGCGGGAACCTTAAGGCCGCCCCTTTATTTTCTTGTCTTTGTAGACCTTCCGGTTTCCCGGTCCGGGAAGCCGCCCTTATCAGGCGACCCCAGGCCGCGAAGCGATCAATTAGATCTTGTCGATCACCTTGGTCGTCGAATACCAGCGGCCCATGAACCACCACAGGAAGTAGACCATCATCGAGACGAAGCCCGAGAAGAAGGCCGCGACCGGAACGACGTCCTTACCGAAGGTGCGCAGCGTGCCGCGCTCGACCATGCGGATATATTCCGGCATCGAGGTGCGGACGAAGTGCAAGCCAATCAGATCCGCAAGCGTCATCAGCTGGCCATGCTGTTCGGTGGCCTGATGGAACGCCGCGATCGCCGGCCAGTTGTTCGGGTAGAACAGAAGGCCCCAGCCCAGAGCGCCGACAACCGCCGTGATCACGTAGCTGCCCGAGAGAAGCAGGATCACGTCGAGCCAGATCGCCGGAACGATCAAAGCGGACGGGAACACCAGGGAGATCGGGAAGTAGGTCCAGCCCCAGAAGTTCACGTAGCGGTTGATCCACTCGCCGATCAGCAGGCCGAGAGCCGCGAACACCGCGCCAAACGGAAGACGGAAGTTGACCCAGAAAAACGCCTGCGCAGCCGCGCAGAACGTCACGCCCAGGATCGGAACGACTGTCGGCCACATACGACGATCCTTCCAGTCAACCCAGAAGTCCCAGTCGCCCGCCGTCAGCATGAAGTGGACGTGATAGCCGCCGAGAACGGCGAAAAACAGCAGTGTCAGAAGCAACCAGTCGGTGGTTTGAACGCATCCCGCCGCCTCGGCGACGGAATGGAACGGACCGACCGCCCCCCCGCTCTTCGATGTCGACATCTTTCTTCTCCTTGGTGTCTTTAAAATATCTTCCCGGCTTTTTCTCGCCGGATTCCGGTAGATGTCCGAGATCCCCAACACCGCTCCCAAGGGTCTTTCCCCCCGCGGGAGCCGTGCACGGCTGACATAAATCGAGCGTCTCGCGAATACGTCGCGCCTGAATTAGCCGGCAATGCACGTTTGTCTTAGGCGATCGGGGAACACGGGCCGCCCGCCAGAGGCGCGCGGCCCGATCAAGCAGATCACGCCAGGAGCGCGACGCCTTCCTTGCCGACCAGGGCATGGATGCGGGCGAGGATCTGGAGAACCACGCCGAACACGCCGAGAGCCATCCAGCCGAAGAACACGAAGCCCCAATGCAGCGGAGCAACGAACAGTTCTTCCATGAACCAGAAGGTGTGGCCCCATTCATTCAGGCCGACGTTCGGGATGATCATGAACGGGCCAATGGCCACGATCAGGAACGCCAGAGAGTAGCCATGAGCAAAATACGGAATGCGGGTCTTCGCATAGAAGAACGCGCCAACCGCGATGATCGAGTAGATCGGGTAGCTCATGTAGAACTCGATGATGTGCGACGGCGTAAAGTCCGTGTCGCGAATCACCGTCATGTGCCAGGTGCCGTCCTGCTCCGTGAAGAACGAAGCGCCCCAGTAAATGGCGACGCCGTAAACCGTCAGCCACTGAACCAGAACCACAAGGCGGCGCATTTCCTCGCGCGGCGTCACCGCGTCGACGTTGCGGTCGCGGGTCTTCCAGAGATAGCCGGCAAGGCCAAGGCCCGAAACCAGCTCAAGCGGAATTTCCGTCCACAGAATCGACAGCCAGTAGGTCTGGAACTCCGGGGCGAAGGAGTCGAGACCCGCGCGCCAACCAAAGATCTGCTCGTAAATGCGAACGATCAGATAGAACACGTTCAGAACGGCCAAGCCGATCCACATGCCCCTCAGATCAACGACGGTATCTGTGCCAGCAGCTGCGCCCGCAGCTGTGTCAGTTGTCGAACTCATGCTTTATCCTCCTAAGTGCTCCCAGGG
Organism: uncultured Alphaproteobacteria bacterium; assembly: GCA_963724845.1. GTDB lineage: Bacteria > Pseudomonadota > Alphaproteobacteria > Rhizobiales > Beijerinckiaceae > Methylocystis. Next base: position 96,025 of record CAVRWF010000012.1, on the reverse strand, counting down.
ATTTGCGCGCGATCGGTAACGCCCCGCCTCCCAGAACGGGTCTTGTTCGTCGTCTTTCAGTGGTAACGCTTGCAGCGCTGTTGCGCTTTCAACCGCCCTTGCCTTGGTCGCGGCTTGCAGAAAAGAGCCAGGCTCCGTTCCCGCCGCTGTTGTTATTTATCGGACGAACACCGATGTCGCCGCCTAAGTCGAGCTCCCGACGACCCCCAAAAGGACCGCCGCAGACCCCGCTTAGCGTGGCGTAACAATTTCTTGTCACGACCCCAAAAACAATACTCGATAGGGTGGGCAATCACAATCTATTGAAGGGGTCTATTGACCTATTAGGATGGGTTTAAACCTACCCTAACTGCGAGTCTACGTAGTTCACACAGGCGCCCAATAGACCCAAATAAAATACAAATAACAAGTTATATCCAATGCTTATGAAATCGCCCCGGCCCGCGCAGCCCCGCCAGAATCCACGCCAAAGTCCCCCACCCGACCGCCTGCGACAATCTGTGCTGCAACGCACCAATAAGGCAGCCCCGCAATGTTGAGACAAAAGCTCCCCAAAAAAGCCCCCCTCAAGAATAAAGCCAACTCCCGCAATGCTCTCCAACAATGCATAACTGCACCATATTATTCCCAATCAACGGGTCTGAGGAGGCTCCAATTACCGCGCTACTCTGGCCACAGAGTTACGCCCACATGATCCGCGTCCAGCGCCGCTTGCGCCACCGACACGCCATCAAGGACCAGTCCGGGCGCTATCTCCGCGAGGGGCACAAGGACAAATCCCCTTGAAAACAGTTCCTTGTGCGGAATTGTTAGTTCAGGGTCCTCGAGGCTGTGGTCTCCCAAGAACAAGATGTCGACATCGATCAGCCGTGGCCCCCAGCGGCGCGTGGGCTCCCGCCCCATGTCAGCCTCGATATGTTTGACTGCAGCCAGCAGCTCGTACGGCGTGAGTTCAGTCGTTCCGACCGCGCAGGCGTTGGCGAAATCGCCCTGGTCGAGCACGCCCCAGGGCGGCGTGCGATAAATCCGTGAAATCGCGCTCAACTGTGCGACGCCGCGTTCGCTCAACAGCCGAAGCGCCGCTCTTATGTTTTCCGGCTTGTCGCCAATGTTGGAGCCAAGCCCGAATCCGACCTGCATTTGAGCCATAATCATTTATCCTCAAATTGAGACGGACGTTTTCAGCGCCGACAACACGGAAAAAGCCGCTTTATGCTCCAGCGCGTCATGAACCCGGAAAACTCGCGCGCCAAGAGTGGCGGCGAAGATATTTGCGGTCAGCGTCCCGATCAGCCGGCCCTCCACCAAACCGTCGGGCAGATCTCGAAATATCGATTTCCGGGAAACGCCGATCAACAACGGGCGGCCTAGTTCCGTAAATCGAGAAATGGAGCGCAACGCCTGGTAGTTTTGTTCGCGGCTCTTGCCAAAGCCCACGCCGGGATCGAGCAGCACATGCCGGTCCGGCACGCCCGCGCGACGGGCAAGCTCCATCGAATGGTCAAAAAACTTCAAAATGTCCGAAACAATGTCCAGGGCTGGATCCACCGTCTCGCGATTGTGCATGATGACCACCGCCGCGCCCGCTTCAGCCACGACGGACGCCATCAGCGGGTCCCGCTGCAAACCCCATACATCGTTGACCACCGCCACGCCGGTTTGCAGCGCCCGCCGCGCAGTTTGCGCTTTGTAGGTGTCGATTGAAACCGTCGCGCCAGCGCCGGCCACCAGAGTTTTCAGCAAGGGCTCCAGCCGCGCCCATTCCTCCTCGGCGGGAACCGGCTCATGACCGGGCCTTGTTCGACTCGGCGCCGACGTCGACAATACAGGCGCCGTCGACGACAAGCTTGCGCGCCTGGGCCAAAGCGGCTTGCGGCGAGACGAACAGGCCTCCGTCGGAAAAGGAATCGGGAGTCACGTTGACGATTCCCATAATCGTCGGCCCCTTCGCCACGCTCGACAAGAAATTCTCCCGCGCGGGACCGATGTCCAAAATCCCTTCCGTCAAAAAATCCCCCTCCGCCAGATCCGCCGGGCGTTCTTAATCGTCGTATTTCAGATAGGCGAATCTCAGATCGGTTTCGGGCGTTCCTTCGAGCGCGCCGCCCGCCTTGCCAGGGCGCCAGCAGACGACTTCCTCGATTTTTCGCGCGAGCTCGAAATCCTTGTCGGTAATTCCCTTTGCCGTATGCGTCATGAGCTTGACCTCGACGAAGGCGTAGGAGGCGGCGATATCCGGGTGATGCCATGCGGCTTCCGCCAGATGGCCGACCGCATTGATCGCCATCAGCGTGCCTTTCCAGGAATGGGTTTTGTATTTGCGTCGGATCCAGCCGTTTTCGAAACGCCAATGAGGAAGTTCGCTGGCCAGACGCGCTGTGATCTCGCTCTCGGAATAGGTGTGCTCTTTGGTCGTCATGGCGCTCTCCATTCAAACTCAAACAGGCAATTAGCAAGCTTTTCGCAAAAATCCCGCAAATTTATCGCCACAAACCCCAGCTAACAAACGTGCAGGCGGCGAAATTGCCTTGCCAATCACGATCTGGCGCCTTACTCGGCCAACTGCGCCGCCGCACTTTGGGGAAGGATCGACCCCATGCGCGCGGCGCGAAAACAGCGTCAGATCTTGCTCTAAAATCTGCTCGATCAAAACGGGACCTCATGCCGGCCGAGTCTAGCGTCAACGAAGTCCGCGTCACGGCGGCCGCACGGCTGCACCTTGGCTTCCTCGACATGAACGGCGGCCTTGGCCGCAAGTTTGGCGGACTGGGCCTTTCCATAAGCGGTCCCCGCACGCGGTTGACGCTGAGGAGAGCTGACGAGAACACAATCGAAGGCGTTGAAAGCGAGCGCGCGGCGCGTTTGCTCCAAAAAGCTCAGGCCGCTCTGGCGCCAGCCGCCCGTTACAGCCTGATCGTCGAGGAAGCCATCCCCGCCCATGCGGGACTAGGGTCCGGCACCCAATTGGCGCTCGCCATTGCAGGGGCGTTGCGGCGGTTGGAAGATCTGCCGCCGGACGCCGCGGGCGACGCTGCGCTGATGGAGCGAGGCGCGCGCTCGGGACTGGGCGCCGGCCTTTTTCAGGACGGCGGGCTGGTGGTGGACGGCGGTCGCGGGATCAGCGGCCTTACGCCGCCGGTGATCGCTCGACTTCCATTTCCACAGGATTGGCGCATCCTGCTCGTGATGGACAAAACCTCAATCGGATTGCACGGAGACAGGGAGCGCGAAGCCTTTTCGGCGCTTCCCGCTTTTTCCTCAATACAGGCGGGCGAACTCTGCCGCCGCGTGCTGATGCAGGCGCTGCCGGCTCTCGCGGAATGCGACATCGCCGCGTTCGGTGAAGCCATTACGCAAATACAGAATATCGTTGGGGATTATTTTGCGCCTGCGCAAAGCGGGCGCCGCTTCACCAGTGCTGCAGTGGAGACGACCATTTCGCGGTTGTTGCGCGACGGCGCCACTGGCGGTGGCCAGACGTCCTGGGGTCCAACCGGTTTCGCCTTCGTCGCCAGCCAGGCGGAGGCCGCGCGGCTCGTGAAGCGCTGCGGCCCAGAGGCCGCGGCGCAAGGGCTGGAAATCAACGTCGCGGAAGGGCTTGCGCATGGAGCGCGGATAGACGCCATCTACGCGCGCATGGCGTGAAACCGCCATGCGCGCCCGCGAACTCCGCCTCGCCGGCCGCCCTGAACGTCTTGCGATATTCCCCCTCCGCTGCTCGGGAGGCCCGACAGACTATCAGTAGTAAGCGATACAGACCGGCTGACCGTAATAATCGGTTCCCCAACGGGCGCAAGGCGGCCCTGGCGGCGGCGCAGTCGCGGCCCCTACCACGGCTCCCGTTGCGGCGCCGACTGCAGCGCCCGCAAGCGTGGGACCCGCACGTCCTCCGGACGCCAGGGCGCCGATGCCGGCGCCGGTAAGACCTCCGATCGCCGCGCCGCCCGCAGCGCGATCCCCGGGAGAATAGCAAGCCGTCAAAGACAGGCCCGCGACCAAGACCCCCGCCAGCGTAAACGATCTTTTCATTGAGTATTCTCCTAACCAGCGCCGGCAAAGCCGGGTCTTCAAAAGGCGCATCCGCTTGCTTTCGGCCGCCCGTCGTCGGGCGGATCTACAGGGAAAGCGCAAATCGTGGAGAAAGCGTGACCGCCCCGTCCATTGACTACATTGGCGCTTTTCGGCGTTACCGAACGACGATGTTCGTGAGACTGGCGGGAACCTCGCGATTCAGGTCGCGCATTATGCGCTCCGCCCAAAGGGTTGGCGATCCGTCCCGCAGGACCCGCACATGATATTCCGTCGGCGGGACGAACAGGCGATTGGTATCCGCGAATCGGCCTTCCTCGATGCGATCGACCCAGATGACGAAATCGGGCCCGAAGGCTGCGCGCGCCTCTGGAGTCGGACATACGAAGTCCGCCATCGCCATAATTCCGGACCGCGTGACCCGATCGCAAAGCCAGCCCATTCGGCGCGCCTGCTCTACCCGGTCTTCCGGCGAAAACCCCAGATCCTTGTTCACATTGGCGCGGACTTCGTTGGCGTTGAACCATACCGCTCCCAGCATCGGGGCAAGCACGCGGGACAGAGTGGTTTTACCAGCGCCCGGCAAACCCATGACCAGGATTTTTTTCGTCATGCTTTTGGCCCTATCCGAAACGTCCCTGCTCAAGGCAACTCAAACACGTCAATTACCCCGCCTCTTCCCAAGAAAATCCCGGAGGCTCGCCAGTCGCCGCATTGCCGCAGCGGTTCTGGCGATTCGCCAATGACGGTAAAGTGTTTCTCGAATGAGGTAAATGAGGAGCAGGGCGGCCAAACGCCACATTCGGATTGCGCGCGCGATTGGCTGCGGGTCCTGTGCCGGCCATTTTCTTGACATGGGGCTGCGCCATGCAGTCACCTCCTGTGTGCGTGGCGTGATTCTCTTTAGGTTTTGACGGGAGTTGTTACTGCCATGCAGCATCCGAACAAGTGGTGGATTGGACTGCCGTTTCTGGCGGCGATTGGCTATTTTGCGACCGATTCCATAACTCGGAAGGTCGAAATCGACCTGGCGAGGCACGCGGCCGAACAACTGGCGCAAACCCCCGACGCAATCGATAATGCGGCGGTCGTGGCGACCGGGCGCGACGTCACCGTCTCGGGTGTCGCCCTGTCCCCGGAAGCCCGCGATCAAGCGCTACTCGACGTTCGGCGGATCGACGGCCTGCGCGCGGCGCGGGACCAAACCAAAGTCGTCGGAACCGCGAAGCCTTTCGTTCTCAGACTGGAGCGCAAGGGCGGGTTGATTTCGCTGGAAGGCGACATGCCCGTGAGAAGCGAACGCGACAAGTTGCACGCGGAGCTTTCCCGACTTGGATTTGAGATCTCTGACCGAAGCGCCTACGCCAGGGGGCGCCGCCGGTATTTGTCGACCTTGCGCTTTTTGCGGCGCGGAAACTCGCCGAGATGGACTCCGGCGTCGCTACGCTGACCGACGACGCCTTGTCGCTTGAAGGCGAAGCGAAGCTGGACGCAGATCTCGATAAACTGGCCGCCAGCGCCAAATCGCCGCCCGCGGGCGCGCGCATTGATCATGTCAGCGTTACCCCCCCACGCATTTCACCCTATGCTTGGAGCGCCACGCGGAAGGGCGAAATGATCTCGCTGGAGGGCTTTGTTCCGAACAGCGAGGCGCGAACCCAAATATTGACCGCGGCGACGAAGGCGGCGGCGGGAGCTGCGGTCAGCGACGCTACGCATATCGGTTCGGGCGCGCCAGAGGGCGACTTCGCAGGAGCCGTCGGAGTCGGGCTGGCCCAACTCGCGAAAACCACGGCGGGAAAAGTTTCAATAAAGGATTCCGGCCTGACAGTTCAGGGCGAAGGCAAAGCAAACGTTACCGCGACGGCGCTGGACGCCGAGATCAAGGCGAAGCTGCCAAAGGGATTCAGCCTCTTGAATCTCGAGCTGGTCGACGGACCGCCTTCGCCATTCGTATTTTCCGCGACGCTCAAGGACGCCTCCCTATCCCTGTCGGGGCACGTTCCCGACTCCGCTGCACTGGAGGATATTCGCAATCTCGCCCATTCCCGCCTTGCGGGCGCCGCTCTTTCTGACTCGCTGACGCAGGCGAAGGGCGCGCCAAAAGGTTTCGCGCAGGCGATAGCAGCGGCACTCCCATCGTTGGCGAGGCTGTCGACCGGCAAGCTCACTCTGGCGGACAGTATGGTCACGCTGCGCGGCGAGGCTCCGTTTGATGGCGCCGTAGCGGACATCCGCACCCGTCTGGCGGCCGCGCTTCCCCAGGGCTTCGTCGCCACGGTGCAGCTTAATCCGCGCACGCTTGGCATGCCCATCACCGCCGCCGAGGGCCAGAAAGCTGCAAGCGACCTGCTCGCCAAGACGCCGCTCGCTTTCCACGAGAGAAAGCCCATGCTTCGCGACGCGCAAACGGCGACGCTTGATGCTCTCGCGCAGTTATTGCTGCGCGTCACTGACGCGAACTTCGACGTGATCGGCCATTTGCCCGGCCCCGGCATCGAGGAAGTGAACCGCGAAATTGGCAAGCGCCGCGCACAGGCTGTGATCGACCGACTCGTGGAGCTTGGCGTCGACGCAGGGCGTCTCACCGCCATTGGCGTCACTCAGGAAGGCGAAAATGGCTTAGCGATCCAGGTCGTCGCGAAATAGTCAGAAGCGACCACCGTCGCTCAAGAAGTGGAGAAGGCGAATGCTCTACGTGCTGACTCTTGGCTGGGAATGGTTCGCAGCAGCGGGCGTTCTCGGAATGCTGATCGGCTTTGTAACGGCGACGCATGGACGCGAGGGGCAGGTCTCAGGCCGCTGGATAGTTCTGCTGGCATCGATCGCCCTCGCCGGGGCCGGCGTGGTCGCGACGATGGGACTCGCGCCCGCCCGCGCAGGACTATGGCTCGAGATCGCTTTGCTCACATGTCTTGCCTATTTCTTTGGTCTTCCGCTTGGTGGCGGCGCCAAGGGTCTGCTGCCGATTCCGGCCTCCGTGCGTGCGCCGCCGAAGCAACCGCCTGTAATTTTGCGGGGGGCGCCGCGTGAAAAGGAAGCCGTCACGCCTGCGACCCAACCCATCGAAGAGCTCCTTCTAACGCCGAAAGCCGATCAGGCCGAACCTCCCCCCGCCAAACCGGCCCCCAAAAAGGATTTCCCCGGACAAAGACCGGACGAACTTGCGCAGCCGCGCGGTGGATCGCCGGACAAGCTGGGCAAAATCAAGGGCATTGGCCCCAAGAGCCTCGAAAAGCTGCATGCGCTGGGAATCTTCCACTACGATCAGATCGCCGCCTGGAATATCGACAACGCGCGATGGATCGGCGCAGCCCTTGCGGCGCCGGGGCGCGTCGAGCGCGGAAAATGGATACAGCAGGCGCGAGCGCTGATCGCGAGCGGCGAAGAAAACGGGGACGAAGCATGAACCGAAGTCGGCGTCAAAGCTCCTACGGACTCCCCAAGACTGCAGCTTTAGCCATAACCTTTGCCTTCGCAACTTGCGCGGCGGCCTCTGCTCAGGAGATGCTGCGCGGTGTGGACCTGACCCAGCCCGCCTATTCCACCTCGGATTTTAGCCGAGAGGCCATCATGGCCGCCCTGAAAGCGCAAAAAGAAAACGGGCCGCTCGACCTTTCCGGCAAGAGTCTGAACGGCCTGGATCTGTCAGGCCTTGATCTCAGCCGTGTCAATCTTCGGGCGGCGAGGCTGGTCAAGGCGCGACTTTCCGGCGCGAAACTTGATCACGCCATTCTCGATCAGGCCTGGCTTCTGGAAGCAGACCTCACCGGAGCGTCATTGATCGGCGCGCATATATTCGCGACTTAATTGCAGCGCGTGCGCGCCGATGGAGCCGACTTCTCGCGGGCGAGGGTCGCGGGCGATCTCACCGGCGCGAGCCTGCGGGTGCGCCAAGTTCATTGAAGCCAATCTTTCCGCCGATATGAAAAACCAGTCCATGGGCCTGATGCGCGCGGTGCTCAGCACCGCCGTGGCCGAAGGCGCGAATTTCACGGCCGCAGATATGATGAGCGCCGATCTGCGCTATCTCCATGCCGCCGGCGCGGACTTCTCGGGAGCCGCCCTCCAGGGCGCAGACGCGGCTGGGGCGGACTTCACTGGAGCAAGGTGGGATGGCGTAAAAGCGCAAGGACTCGATCTCGACTCAGCGCAGATTGATGTCGCAGCGCAGGGCGCTTTGAGAGACGCGCGGAATCTCGATCGCGCGCAAGTCAAATGACGCATGAATCCGTTCGCATTGGGATCGACCTCGGCGGCACAAAGACGGAAGCGATCGCTCTCGACTCAAATGGAGAGGTCCTGGCTCACCGCCGCGTGAATACTCCGGCGCATGACTATGACGAAATAGTAAGAGCCATCGTCGTTTTGGTGCATGAGCTCGAACTGGAGCTCCAGCGCCGCGCCACGGTCGGCGTCGGAACGCCTGGCGCAGTCTCGCCTCGCACTGGCCTCATCAAGAACTCCAACACCATCGTGCTGAATGACCGTCCGCTGGTCCGCGATCTTGCCGGCGCGCTGGCTCGCGAGGTGCGTCTGGAGAATGACGCCAATTGCTTTGCTTTGTCCGAAGCAGCCGACGGCGCCGGCGTCGGCGCCCGGGTCGTCTTCGGCGTGATTCTAGGAACCGGCGTCGGGGGCGGCGTCGTCATTGATGGCGAACTCGTCAATGGCCGCAACCGGATTGCCGGAGAGTGGGGTCACAATCCCCTGCCCTGGATGCACGGCGAGGAATTTCCCGGCCTTCCCTGCTACTGCGGTCATGACGGCTGTGTGGAGACATTTCTCTCTGGCGCCGGGCTAGCGCGGGATTATTTGGCGCGCTGCGGCGAGAACTTGACCGCAAAGGCGATCACGGAGCGCGCCGAAGCGGGCGAAGTCCATGCGATCGAGACTCTTGGCGCCTATCAGGACAGGCTGGCGCGGGCGTTGGCCGGAGTGGTGAATGTGATTGATCCGGACGTTATCGTGCTGGGCGGCGGCCTCTCCAATATCGCCCGCCTGTATGAGGGCTTGGAGCAACGTGTGGAAAAATATGCATTTACAGATGCGCTCGACACCAGAATTGTTCAAAATGCGCACGGCGACAGCGGCGGCGTGCGCGGCGCGGCGTGGTTAGGGGGAAAGCAATACGGTACGGCCTAATAAAGCCGAGGAACCTCGACCGAGAAAAGCTCGGGCGCGCTCCCGACAGGCGAGGTCCTCGAACCGCGGCTTGCTTTAATGTCTCCAATCATTAACTTTAGTGTCAATAGGGGCCACTAAAAACAAGAGACGCGAAAATATGACCTTTATTGAGTCCCACCTTGCGCCGGCAGGGCGCAAGACCGGGCATATAAAACTGCATGGCCCCGAGGATTTCGAAGGAATGCGCCGCGCTGGCCGACTTACGGCGCAGGCGCTCGACATGCTGATCGAGCATGTGCAGCCGGGCGTCACCACCCAGACGCTCGACGACATCGTGTTCGATTTCGCAATGGCGCACAACGCCTATCCGGCGCCGCTGGACTACCGCGGCTATCGCAAATCCATTTGTACGTCGATCAATCACGTGGTCTGTCACGGGATTCCCGACGACAAGCCCCTACGTGAGGGGGATATCGTCAACATCGACGTGACCTTCATCGTCGACGGTTGGCATGGCGACGCCAGCCGCATGTTCGCCGTCGGGGAAATCCCCCGGCGCGCCGAGCGCCTCATCGAAGTGACTTACGAAGCCTTGCTGCGAGGCATCGCGGTCGTGAAACCAGGCGCCACCACCGGTGATATAGGTGCGGCGATCCAGAGCTTCGCCGAAGGAGAGCGTTGCTCCGTCGTGCGCGATTTTTGCGGTCATGGACTGGGTCAGTTGTTTCACGACGAGCCGAACATCCTGCATTATGGAACCAAGGGGAAAGGCGTCGAACTGCGCCCCGGCATGTTCTTCACCATCGAACCCATGGTGAATCTCGGGCGCCCGCAGGTAAAGGTTCTAAGCGACGGCTGGACCGCAGTAACGCGCGATCGTTCGCTCTCCGCGCAGTTCGAGCACTCGATCGGCGTGACGGAGACCGGCGCCGAAATCTTCACCTCCTCCCCGATTGGACGCGACAATCCCACGGCGCCGCCGCAACCGGCTCCATGAGCGGCGCTGGCGACAGCGCTAAAGGGGCGGCGGTCCCCGGCCCGCGAGAAGCAACCCCGCACTTTCATGGACATCGTCAGCGCTTGCGCGACCGCTTCATGGAAGCCGGAGACGCCGCGCTGGCCGATTACGAGCTTTTGGAGCTGTTGCTGTTTCGCGCAATTACACGGCGCGACGTGAAGCCGCTCGCCAAAGCCCTGCTTGCGCGCTTTGGCTCCTATTCCGAGGTCGTCGCCGCCCGCCCCGAAAGGCTGCGCGAGATAGAAGGGCTGGGCGAGTCGGCGATCTGCGAAATCAAGCTGGTGGAGGCGGCGGCGCGGCGTTTGGCGCGCGGAACCCTGGAAAAGCGCACCGTGCTTTCCTCTTTCATGGATGTGATCGACTACTGCCGCACGGCCATGGCCTATGCCGAGCGCGAGGAATTCCGCATCCTGTTCCTGGACAAGCGCAACGCGCTGATCGCCGATGAAGTGCAGGGCGTCGGCACGGTAGATCACACGCCGGTCTATCCGCGCGAGGTGGTCCGCCGCGCGCTGGAGCTGGGCTCCTGCGCGATGATTTTGGCGCATAATCACCCTTCCGGCGATCCCACGCCCTCCAACGCCGATATCCGCATGACCAGGGACATCATCGCCATCGCTCAGCCCTTCGGGATTGCGGTGCATGACCATTTGATCGTGGGACGCCACGGACATGCGAGTCTCAAGGGCCTGAAGATGATTTGACGCGTCGATGATTTCTCATGGCGCCTATGTTGCTGAAAGACTCGCATGACAATGAACGACTCGCAAAGCGCGACAATCTTCGACATCATCGGCGGCGCCCCTGCGGTGGACCGGCTGGTGGAGACATTTTACCGGAACATGGACGCGATGGCGCCCGCGCGCGTCATCCGCGAGATGCACGCCACGGACCTTGGCCCGACGAAAGCGATTTTGAAGCTCTATCTGACCGAATGGCTGGGCGGCCCAAAGAATTACTCGGCAAGCCGGGGACATCCGCGTCTGCGCATGCGGCACGCTCGTTTTCCCATTGGTCCAGCGGAGCGGGACGCCTGGCTACTGTGCATGAACGCGGCGCTCGAGGAATGCGTCGACAACGCGTTAGTGCGATCGCAACTGAACCAGAAATTGACCGCATTGGCCGATTGGATGCGCAATGATCCGGGCAACGCGCATGATGCGGGGCACTAGGAAGCAGCATTTTCCAATCGTAATGCACAGCCCCCTGTCTTACGTAACGGCAAAGGCAGATTGAGGCATCAACGGTGTCCACGTTCTCCGCGTCAATCCCTCCGTCCGATACCCATTCCGCCTCGTCTCTTTTCGACAACGCGGGCCAGTAGCTGAGCGTTTCCCTATAGCCGTTATCGTTTCACCATTTGGGCACAGTCGTTTTCGTAATCCTCGGAATTTACCCAGCCCAACCCAGCCATTACCCCCGCCGCGCCAAGCTCTCCTGCACGCGCTCCACGAGTTCGCTTTCGGGAACGGAAATCTGGGCCGGGCGCTGCGCCTTCCACTCTTCATTTGTCGCGATTGACGCCGCCGCGCGCGCGCCTTCCACGAGATCCTTGAGCTGCACTTCGCCCTTCGCCTTTTCGTCCGAACCCTGAATAATCACCAACGGGCTGTGTCGCTTGTCGGCATATTTCATCTGCGCCTTCATGCCGGAGGCGCCGAGATATAATTCGCTGGCGACGCCTGCGGCGCGCAATTGCCCGACCATGCGCTGGTAGTCGGCTACGCGGTCACGGTCGAGCAGCAGCACCACCACGGGCCCAACCCGTTGGGTGGTCGAGACGATCGGACTGCCGACGAGCTTCAGCGCCGCATAGAGGCGGGAAACGCCGATCGAAAAACCCGTCGCCGGCGTATTGTCCGGGCGGAAGCGGCCGATGAGACCGTCGTAGCGCCCGCCGCCGCCGACCGAGCCGAAGCGCACCGGATTGCCCTTTTCGTCCCTGGTCTCGAAGGTCAGCTCCGCCTCAAACACCGGACCCGTATAATATTCGAGACCGCGCACGACGGAAGGGTCGATGCGGATGCGGTCGAACCCATAGCCCGCGTCGCGCACGAGATCCTCGATCTCCATGAGTTCCTCGGCGCCTTGTGCGCCGATATCGCTCTTGCCGAGCAGACCGAACAGGTCGAAGCTCGGCTTGCCGTCCGTATACTGCCCGCCCACGCTGAAAGACAGAATCGTGTCTATGGCGTCGGGATCGAGACCGGCGCCTTTGGTGAAGTCGCCGCTTTCATCCTTGCGGCCGGCGCCGAGCAGCAGCTTCACGCCTTCGGGGCCGAGCCGGTCGAGCTTGTCGACGGCGCGCAGCACCGTGAGACGGCGTCCCGCGTTTTCGTCGCCGTCCAGCCCAACGGACTTCATGACGCCGTCGAGCACCTTTCGGCTATTGATCTTGATGACGTAATCGCCCCGCTTGACGCCAAGCCGCTCAAGCGTGTCGGCGGCCATCATGCAGATTTCAGCGTCGGCGGCTGGCGAGGCCGCCCCCACCGTGTCGGCGTCGAACTGCATGAACTGGCGAAAACGCCCCGGCCCGGGCTTCTCGTTGCGATAAACCGCGCCAACCCGGTAAGAACGGTAAGGCTTGGGTAGAGCGTCGAAATTCTGCGCTACATAGCGGGCCAGCGGCGCTGTCAGGTCATAGCGCAGCGACAGCCATTGCTCGTCGTCATCCTGGAAGGAGAACACCCCCTCATTGGGCCGGTCCTGATCGGGCAGGAATTTGCCGAGCGCGTCGGTATATTCAATCGCAGGGGTTTCCAACGCCTCGAAGCCATAAAGCTCGTAAACGGAGCGAATCGCCTCCAGCATCCTGCCGGTCGCGGCGAGTTCGCCGGCGTCGCGGTCGGTCAGGCCGCGCGGACTGCGGGCTTCGACTCTTGGTTGTTTGGCGTCGGACATTCTTTAAATCCAGAACAATATGGCGATTGCGAGCGTTTAGAGGGGCTCGCTGGCCGAGGGGATCGAATTGGCGTTCTTCCTAGCATTTTCCCAGTGCGAAGGAAGGGCCGCATCTGTGGGCCAGAAGCGCAAATGGCTCTTGCAGCGCGGACAATCGGTGCTGCCGAAACCTTCCAGCGGGCTCGGAAAGACGGCAAGCTCCTCGTTGAGCGCGCATTCGTCGCCACCGGGAACTGCCCAGGCGCCGAATGTCGCCCCCGCGCAGGTCAATTGATCGACATGCCAATGCGCCCGCTTTTCGCGACGCATATGTCGCCTCAGTCGCGCCGCGATGCCGCCCGGGCCCTTGGCGGAGCCGCAATAGATATAGCGGCCAGGCGTGAGCGTCACAGCCTGGCGGCCGGCTTTGGCGAGCAGCGGCGCATGGAGGCGGATCAGCAGCGCATAAGCGCCGGGAAGGTCCGGCGCCTCCGATGAATTGGCTATGAAACGCATGCATGGCGGAGCGGTCATTCTGACCCGCAGATCCTTGGAGCGAGGGGCAATTCGAACGTGGTCCTTAAGATTCTGGATTTCCGCTCCCGCGGGTTGGTTTTTTGACGCACCCGTTCACCTTGTCCGCAAGCGAACCTCGACGCGGCGCGGCGAGGGAATACAATCGCGCTATGTTTTGCGCCGTTCATGCGAGTTCATGCAAATTTTTGCATCCGACGCGGCGCGGGATTCTTGGTCTCGCCGCCGGAATTTTGGCGACGCCCTTTTCGGCTCACGCGCGCGATGCGACCGAGGAAATCGCGGCGCAGCTGCGCGAGGCGGCCCCGCTTGGTCGGGCGATCCGCCTTCCCGCCGGCGTCACTGCAATCCGCTCGCTGGAGTTGCCGCCCGACGCCATTCTGATCGGCGCGCGTGGCGGATCAACGCTTAAACTTCTCGGCCCAGGGCCCCTGCTCTATTCGAACGGCGCAGAGAACCTCACGCTCGAATCCATAGCCTTCGACGGCGCCGGCAACGCGCTTGAGCCAAAGCGAGGGTTGCTCGATTTCTCGGATGTCCCGCGCCTTTCCATTTCCGGCTGCACAATCCGGAATTCTGCGAGCCACGGCGTCAATCTCGCCCGTTGCGGCGGCGTCTTCAGGCAAAACCTTATCGAGCGCGTCCGGGACGCCGGCTATCATTCGTTGGACGGGCTTGGGGTGGATATCGACGGCAACAGTCTGCGCGACTGCGGCGACAACGGCGTAATGGTCTGGACGACGCAGGCCGGGCGTCATGAGGGCTCGCGCATCCGCAACAACAGGATCTTCGACATTCACAATTTTTCCGGCGGGAACGGTCCCTACGGCAATGGCGTGAGCATCTGGGGTTCCGGTTCGGTGCGGGTCGAAAACAACCACATTTCCAGCTGCGCCTATACCGCCGTTCGCAACAACGCCGGTCACGACATTCTGGTGATAGGCAACGACTGCAAGGGCTTCGGCGAAAAAGCCATGTATGCGGAATTTGGCGCCAAGCGCGCGACTTTCCGCAATAACAGGATCGAGGACGCCGGTGGCGGAATCGCCCTCGCCAACGCCGACCAGGGCACGGACATGGGCGTCGTCGCGGGGAACACCATCGTCGGTTTGCGCGAAACCCACCCTGACAAGGACTTCGGGCCGGACATGTTTTGGCGAACCGGCCTGCTTGCCGAAAAAAATTGCGAGATTTCGGGCAACGTCATCGTCGGCCCGGCCTGGATCGGCGTCGCTCTTGGGGGCTATCGCGAAAATCTGCGCGTAGAGGAGAACAGGATAAGCGGAGCGGATTACGGCATTGGGTTCGCGACCGGCGCCGCCGTCGGAGAAGGTTTCATTGTCCGCAACAAGATCAGCGGATCGCGCAAGGCCGCGATCTCCGCCATGGCGGGACCAACCTTTGTCGGCGGCGATCTGCTGAGCTCGAGCGGAGCTGAGAAGAAATATCCCCGTTTGCTGCTGCGTGACAACGAGGCGAGTTAGAGCCGCCGCTGCGGCATGGCGTTTGCCTCTACCCCCTGAAACGTCTCGCGACTGTCGGATTTGTCGCAAAGACAGCACTCTTCACTCTTGCGCAGCAGGACCACCCTCATGAGACTAACCGAGACTTTTGCTTCGGCGACCCTGGACGACATCAAGGCCGCGCTGAATGGCGGCAAGCTCGTGCTTTATTCCGTTGGCAGACCGCCGAGCGCGGACCATGCGGTCACCCGTAGTTCGGCGCTCGCAAGTTTCACCTTCGCGACTCCCGCGTTCGGTCCGGACGGAGCAGATGACGCGCTCAAGCCATTGTTCGTCGAGGCTCCTGTCATTGCGACCGGGATCGGCACGCCGGGCTGGGCGCGCGCGTACAACGCTGACGGCGCGGCGGTGGCCGATTTTTCCGTGGGACCCGGCGCCGGAGAGGTCAAATTGATCGGCAGCTCCGCCACGCCCGGTTTTCCGATCGACGTCGCCGCCATCAAGACTTCTTTGCCTGCGGAAACCGTCGAGTGGAGCAAGACCGAGTTTGGCCACGTCTATGTCACCAACTCCGACAACGCTTACCGTAAGCTTTCCGTGCGGGGGTAAAGGAGCCCCTCGAAGCGTCTGGTTGCGCTACGGAGAATCAAAAAAGCAACCGAGAAGTTCGGTCCGCTCGGTTGCTTTACGTTTTGTCGCGACGCGGAATGGGTTTTCGTTCTCGAACTATTTCGCCATCTCGAGATGCTTCAACGCCTCTTCGGCGTGTCCGGTGGCGACGTCCGCGTGACCCATCTCGCCGTGCTCGATCGCCGCCTTCAAATGCGTGATGCCTTCGGCGACATGAGGATTGGGCTTTGCTTTCTCGGCGGCTTCGGCATGGGTTAGCGCAGCCTTGGCGTGGACCACCAACTGGTCTGCGTGGCCCATCTTGCCGTGCGAAATCGCTTCTTTAGTATGGCTTATGGCTTCGGCGACATGGTCCTCTGCGGCGAGGATGACGCGCGGGGCGAGCAAAAACGCCGTTCCAAGGCCCAAAGCGACGATAGCTGATCTGCGATCCATGATTTCTCTCCCATGATGCGACTGCACAGCAAGTGTCGCCGCGCCAAAACGCATCTTCCTCAATTCCCCGCACTGTTTGCGAAAAAAACTCCGCCCGGCGAGGTCAATGAGACAACGCCGTAAACGGAGAAAAGTTGCGTCAAGGCTTCGCTGCTCGATGCCGCGGCCAAATCCGTCCTTTTAACGGCGGGAGCCATGACTCAGCAGGCGCAGGATGAACCAGGCGGGCACAACGATCACCGCTCCGGCGAGCAGATAGTTGATCAACTCCCGGACAGCGCCGAAACCAAGCGCGTAGATGCGATTTATGAAGTCCTGTATGCCTCGCAGAATATCCGCCGGCCGTATGTCGAGCCACATCAGCAACGCGCCGACGACAAGCGAAACGAAAAGCAGTTTCACGAACACCGAGGCTGGCGAGCCGCCAAGAAAATCTTCAAAAGCATTATTACTGGCCATGTCCTCGTCTCTTTCTAACGACCCCGATCGCAGGCCTTTGGGGCCCGGCGCGGAACTGCGCGCCTCTTCACGGCCCTGCGATCTCGGTGCGTCGATGTGCGGCCAATTGGCGAAGGGGTTCTCGTCACTCATTATCGTCTCGGCTGCGTGAAAGGCTTTAGAATTACGCTTTATGTCGCTTTCCGGGCAAATCCTGCGCAAGAAGCTGTTTTCAGGATTTGTCGCCGTTCGTTTCGTCCTTGAAGACGCGCATCATGCGCCGCAGGAAATCGTTCGGTAAAGGACATCGCGCGCTCGAATTCCTCTTCGCCAGGCAATCCGCCGGCCCGAGCCTGACCGGCTTTCAGTTCGGCGTTCTCTCGCCTCAGGCGTAAAATTTCGCTTTCGAACGCGGCGCGCTCGTCGGCGCTGATCCGGCACAATGACAAGCCGCCGTCGACGCTGCAAAAAGAAACCGCGCCGGTTTCCTTGTCCAGCCGCAGAAAACCGCCTTGCGTCGGGGTCATGGAAAAACGCCCTTCCTGCGCAGCGGAGGATGGCGGCGCCGGCGGATTGGCGGGCGCCTGGGCCGAGACAGGCCCGCTCAAACCCGCAATGCATAGCGCTGCGCCTATTGGCGTCAAAAAGCCGACCCGCATGGCGACCACCCTTCTTCCCCGGCAAAAAGCTTGCTGACGCCGCCGACACATGGGGACCGCCGAGGCCGGGGTCAATCCTCTCGCCCTGGGTGTAGCGTTACGGCACCCAAAATTATTCCGCCGGCGCGCTCACGGGCGCCGCGGGGCGTGAAGGGGTAGCCGCCAGTTTCGTCGCCAGAACGATAGTCGCAACGGTCGCCGCATAGACGAGCGCTTGCATCAATGACGGCTGATCGGAATAGCCGATCAGGGTGTGCAACACGCGTCCAAACAGACTGTTGTCGGGCAGGAAAGCGGAGGTGTCCCACAGCGTCTGCGATAAAGCCGTCACTATCCCCGCCTGCTGAAGGAAGGCGACGCATTGGGCGGCGAGGCCGGCGGCAAGCATGGTCACAAGCACGGAGGTCACCGCAAAAAGCCGACGCGGCGGAATGATGACGAGCCCATAGAAGGTCAGGACGCTAAGCAAGGCGCCGAGCACCAAGCCAGCAAAGCCCCCGATGATGAGATTTGAGCCGGTTTCGCCGGACACCAGAATGCCGTAAAGAAACAGCGCCACTTCGGCGCCTTCTCGCAGCACCGCCACGCCGACGACGACGGCGAGCGCAACGAAGGTCTTGTCGCCGCTCGCGACGGCGCGTCCGACATCGGATAATTCACGCGCAAGCTCGCGTCCGTGCCGCGCCATCCACACATTGTGCCATGCAAGCATCAACACCGCGACGCCCAGCACGCTGGCGTTAAACAGTTCCTGCCCGCGCCCGGCCAGCGCCGCCGAAAGTTGCTCCGCGAAGCCGGCCACCAAAAGCGCGCCGACCACGCCGGCCAGAACGCCGCCTGCGATCCAGGCGCGCGAGCCCTGCACGCCGCGAGTAACCGCCAGCGCGATGCCAACGATCAGGCCTGCCTCGATAACCTCGCGAAAGACTATAATCAGCGCGCCGAGCATGGGTGGTCCTGTGCAGCCGGGTTCTATTCGACGATGAGGAAACCTTCCGCAGTATCCTCATGGTAATCACCGAAGAAACGGTATCTTCCGGGGCTCAGCGGCCGAATATGAATGACTGTGGCGCCGCCGCCCGAGATAACTTTTTCGACGCGTAGAGGCTTGCTCTCGAATTCCTCCGGCGTCGGATCGAGATTTTTCACGTTAAGCGTGATCGCTGTATTGGCGGGCGCGCGAATTTCGGCGGGCGCAAAACGGTGGTCCTTGATCGATACGCTCAAACTCGCCTCTTCCGCGACCGCCGAACCAGCGAACAGGATCGCAAGAGCGGCGCCGAAGACCAACTTTCTAAAAAATATCGTCATTTTTTCGCTTCTCCCCGGTCACGGCTCAAAGCCGGCCATAGCACCGCTGTCCAACGCCCTGCGTAACGCCCGCTCAAACCAGGAGGCGACGCCTCTTCGCTTCGAGGGCTCATCCAGTCTTCCAGCGGTCGGTTGGAGATTCCGGAAGAATTCGCGCAGGCATATTCCGATCATAGGTGAAGCGTATCAGTCTCTATTTCCCGGTCAACGCTTATAGTCTGGACGATTTCCAATCTAATCAATCAATTGCGGATTTTTTTGGTTGTCTCAACTCTTACCAGCAGCGCGGAGAACGCCCGTTCCCTCAACTGGGTCGCTGTTGAATGAAGTTTCAACCCGGATAGCCGTGCCGCGCCTTGCTGGCGCGCAGCAGCGAAAGGGCGCGCGCCTCCTGCCCGCCCGAACACGCCGATTCCGCTTCGCCTATTTCCTGCTGGATCTGCGCGTAGACGCTCTTGTCCACATGACCCATCGAAAGGTCGTTTTCGATGATGGCGCGATAACGCGCGATGGCGCCTCCGCACCCGGAGCCCTCCGGCAGTTTGAAATCCGGCGGCGTGACGCTATGGCTGGCGGGGCCTTGCGCATTGGGCGCGGGCTCCGGCGGACGGGAACTGTTGCAGGCGGATAAAGCGGCGAGAAGGACGACGAACAAAAGACTATCAAGTCTGCGGCTCATGAAAACGTCCCTAAGGTGCGGGTCTCTCAAAACTGGATCAAGTGATTGCAGCCAACCGCGCCGTTGGCTGCGTCGCTTGCCGCGCTACATCGAACGCGTGAAGCGCATGGTGCCGCCGCCCTTGAAACCTTTGATGATCAAGTCGTCGCCCTTGGTGTCCCAATAGGGTCCGCCCAGCATGATGCTCCAATATTCGTGTTCAAAGGCAAGCGCCGCCGGGTCGCATGTTTGCTCGGTGAAAGCGGGCATGGCTCTGGGTCCGAGGCGATTGGGACCGATTACGAAAATGCCCGACCAGTTTTTGCAGCCCGAGGACCCATTCGCGCGGCCCGTCGTATCGATGCGAAGCCACATTTCCTTGGGCGGCGCTTTGCCATTGATATCGGTAAGGACGAAATTCTGATTGTGCGGAAAGGGCTGATAGCGCGGAATTCCACCACTATCCGCATTTTCGTCCTTTTGCTGCTCGCCTTCCGCGGGCTTGGACTTTTTGGCCTCCGCGGGAATAGCGAGAGCGAGGGCGCAGGCGAAAGCCCCGAGTGCGATCAAGGGTTTTTTCATTACGGCATCCTTCAGGTCGAAAGCAGGCAAGGCCAGCGCCTACAGTGGCGGCGCCCTACAACATGCTCGGAAGCACTCGGTCCGGCGGCCGGTGTCCATCCATGAAAGTCTTTATATTAATGATGACTTTCTCGCCCATGTCGATTCGTCCTTCGATCGTCGCCGATCCCATGTGAGGCAGCAGCGTGACCTTTCCGGCCTTGGCCAACTTCAATAGTTTCGGCGAAACCGCGGGTTCATGCTCGAATACGTCGAGCCCGGCGCCGGCGAGTTCGTCCGCCTCGAGCATGCGCACCAGCGCATTCTCGTCGACGATCTCCCCGCGCGCGGTGTTGACCAGAATGGTGTGGGGCCGCAGATGTTTCAGACGGCGCGCGGACAAAAGATGATAGGTGCCCGGCGTATGCGGACAATTGATCGAAATGATGTCCACGCGAGCGAGCATCTGGTCAAGCGATTCCCAATAGGTCGCCTCAAGCTGCTCCTCGATCTCCACGGGGACGCGACGGCGATTGTGATAATGGATCGACAGGCCGAAGGCGTTGGCGCGGCGCGCCAGAGCCTGCCCGATGCGGCCCATGCCGACGATGCCGAGGCGCTTGCCGGTGATGCGGCGGCCGAGCATCCAAGTGGGCGCCCATCCCGCCCAATTGCCCTCGTTGATGGCGTTCGCGCCTTCGACCACCCGACGGGCCACAGCGAGAATCAGCCCCATGGTCATATCGGCGGTGTCCTCGGTGAGGACACCCGGCGTGTTGGTGACGGTGATGGAACGGCGCAGCGCCGAAGCCACGTCGATATGATCGACGCCATTGCCGAAATTGGCGATCAGCTTCATTTGCTCGCCGGCCTGGGCGATCAACCCCGAGTCGATACGGTCGGTGATCGTGGGCACAAGCACATCGGCGGTTCGCATCGCCTCGGCGAGTTCTTCATGGGTCGCGGGTTTGTCGCTCACATTGAGGCGCGTATCGAATAGCTCGCACATGCGGGTTTCGATGACCTCGGGGAGCCGACGTGTCACCACGACGAGCGGCTTCTTTTTCGCCATCTTCGCGTTCGTCTCCCAGATCAAAATCCGATATTCTCGTATCAGGAAACGTGTGCTTCCGATACGCCAATTTTATAGGCGAAGGCGCCGCGCTTTTGACCCCATCCGCCTTCAGGCTGGCGCTTCTCAACCCCGTTTTAACGACGATAGGCGAAAAGGAACAGCTTGAACGCCGCTTCGCCGGGCCTTCCTAGCAGATGGCGGGCCAAAGACAAGACGAGTGATCCAGCATCGCTGCAACCATCAGAGAATCAGACGGATCGCGTTCGAGCCGAGATCCGTCTCAACGCCTTCGGCGATCAACGCCAATGAAAAGGGAATAAACCTCATGCCCCCGCGCTCACGGACTGTCGGCGAAAGCTTTGTCAAGACGCTCGGTCTCGCCTTGGCGCTGGCTTTGCCGCTGCCCGCCGAATCAACGACCGCGCGGGCCCAGCAGGCGCAGGTCGGGCCGGTCAGCAAATTGCCGCTGCCGCGATTCGTCAGCCTGAAGTCGGATCGCGTCAATCTGCATGAAGGTCCAAGCAAGGACCACCGCACGCTCTGGCTTTATGAGCGGGCGGGTTTGCCTGTGGAAATCACCGCCGAATTTGAAATCTGGCGCAAGATCAGAGATTCCGAAGGCTCGGAGGGCTGGGTGCTGCACTCGCTGCTGTCGGGCCGACGCACGGCGCTGATAGCGCCATGGAAAAAAGAGCCGCAGTTGCTCACGTCCAGCGACCACGCCACCCCCGTGGCTAAATTGGCCCCGGGCGTCATCGCCATGCTGCGGCGCTGTGACGGCCAGTGGTGCCGTATCGCCGGACAGGGCTTTGACGGGTACATTAAGCAAGAGAATCTTTGGGGCGCCTATCCCGGCGAAAAGATCGATTGAGGTTTTACGCCTCGTCCCGGCGCAAGCGCACGATCACGTCGACGCGGGCTATCTTTAGCCCCGCCGGCGGCGCAGGGAGATTCGCAACGGCGACGTTCGAGCCCGAAATATCGTAAAGCTCTTCGTCGTCTTCAAGCAGGAAATGATGGTGCTCTGAAGTGTTCGTGTCGAAATAGACCCGCGCCCCGTCCACCGCTATCTCGCGGAGCAGGCCGGCGCTCGTGAACTGGTGCAAGGTATTATAGACCGTGGCCAAAGAAACTGGCATCTGCGCGGCGGTCGCCTCGTCAAACAGACGCTCAGCCGTCACATGCCGATCGCCCTTGCCAAACAGAAGCTCTCCCAGCGCAACGCGCTGCCGGGTCGGACGCAGACCTGCCTCGTTGAGACGCGCCGCAAGTTCTTCCGCACAAGACGGCGCTCCACTTACGCCCGACTCCGTTGAGTCGAGGTTGATCGCGCGGGTGGGAGCGTCCATGTTCATGTCATCATATTATGTGCCGTGGCCGCGGGTGACAACTCCCCGTTCTCACATTTATTTCTCTGTCGGCAATTGGCGTAAACTTGGGGTTTTAAAGAAAGAAATTACCAAAAACATAACAGCGCCCCACCGGGGACTTGGGCGCCGCCAAGGAAGTCTTTCGAAATTGTTAAGTAGTGTCTTTACTCAACGTCCTCGACCGACTCCGGTCCGCCGCCATAGACCCTTTGCGCCAGCGAGGCTTGCATGAACTCGTCGAGATCGCCGTCGAGCACTTCGGCGGGCGTGCCTGACGTGAAGCCGGTGCGCAGATCCTTCACCAGCTGATAGGGCTGAAGCACATAAGAGCGGATCTGATGGCCCCATCCGATCTCGGTCTTGGAGGCCGCGACGGCGTTGGCTTCCGCTTCGCGCCGTTCCAGCTCCTTTTCATAGAGACGCGCGCGCAGCATGTTCCAGGCGGTGGCGCGGTTCTTGTGCTGCGAGCGCTCGGCCTGGCAGGCCACCACGATCCCCGACGGAATATGCGTGATGCGGATGGCCGAATCCGTGGTGTTGACGTGCTGTCCGCCCGCGCCCGAGGAGCGATAGGTGTCAATGCGGCAATCGCTCTCGTTGATGTCTATGTTGATGCGGTCATCCACCACGGGATAGACCCAGACCGAGGCGAAGCTGGTGTGGCGGCGCGCATTGGAGTTGAACGGCGAAATCCGCACCAGCCGGTGCACGCCGGATTCCGTCTTGGCCCAGCCATGGGCGTTATGGCCCTTGACCAGCAGCGTCGCGGATTTGAGCCCGGCTTCATCGCCCGCCGTCTCTTCGATCACCTCGACCTTGAACTTCTTGCGCTCGGCCCAGCGGGCGTACATACGAAACAGCATGCGCGTCCAGTCGCAGCTTTCCGTGCCGCCGGCGCCCGAATGCACTTCGATATAGGTGTCGTTGCCGTCGGCCTCGCCCGAGAACAGCGCCTCGATCTGGCGCCGATGAGCTTCCTTGAGCAACGCCTTCATGGCGTCGACGCCTTCCTTTTCGGTGGGAGCGTCATCCTCCATCTCGCCGAGTTCGACGAGGGTTACGGCGTCTTCCAGTTCGCGTTCGAGTTTGCCGATGGAGCCGAGCCGGTCTTCCAGCTCGGTGCGCTCGCGCATGATTTTCTGCGCTTCCTCGGCGTTGTTCCACAGGTCGGGGTCTTCGACCTTGGCGTTCAGTTCGGCGAGACGGCGCGTGGCGGTAGGGGCGTCAAAGATGCCTCCTCAGCAGCCCTACGGACTGCTCGATCTGCTCTTTCAGCGCTTGCGGTTCGGCGCGCATGGGGTTTTGGCTTTCGCGGTGGCGGGCGGCGGAGAGCCGCCGAAGGATTCGGGGCGGAAACTAGGCATGGGCGGCGGGGATGTCAAAGGGCTTGTGGGCTGCGCAGGCGGGTCAGTTTGAATTTCCATGACGCGCCAATCCTAAACCTCCTGCGAGACCTTACCGATATGGAAAGCTGCCGAAGGCGATTGACGTGAGACGCATTAACGACATTCATCTATTTCCAGCGCCACAAACCGTGAAGGATCAAATGTCTTTAGCTACCCTTCTTGGAAGGTTTTCGTTACGTAGCCGGCCGCGGCTGCCGCCCTCTTTAGAAACTGCCCTCCAGACGATAGACCAGATCAGCGAAACATTAGCTTCTCCTGAAAAGAGCCGACTCCGCGATTTGGCTGGCCGAGACTGGGAGCAGATCGAAGATTACATCAGGCTTTTTCGCGCGGCGGCAATTTTCCATGTGCTGAAATTTCGTGGTCCCAAGGATCATGCAATCGCAGAGCTTTTCATGCCTTTCTATCGCCGGCATTTCGACGGCAACGCACCAGTCGAAGTCATCTTGCCCGCGGAGAGCCTGCAAAGCCAAGCAGAAAGCGTCATTATTAATTCACCCGGCAGAGCCGCGTTTGAGGCGCTCGCTCAAAGTAGCAACGAAGCAGCTGAGTTTTTGAATCAAGCAGTCGAGCTTCCACGATTGTTGGAGCGGCTAAGGATCTATCTAGCAAATGCTTACGGCCGACTCGAACTTCCGACAGAAGATAGTTTTGATGATAAGGCCTACCTCGCAGGCAACCCCGATGTTGCTGAGGCTGTGCGCCGGGGTGAAATCCATTCGGGGAAGTCTCACTTTCTTAAATTCGGTCAAGCGGAAGGCAGGCTTCAACGTCGTTATGACGTCGTTGATGAATTGGGTAGTCGGGTCGTTTATCCGCTTGAGATTCAAAGAAGCAGTATGTCCGTTCACGCCATCGGACAGATAATCGCTTGTCGGACGGCTAATCTTGAATCCTTGTTCGAACAACCAGCCTCTCGCAATCCGGTCGTGAGCGTTCTTGCTGATGATGATTACGACGCGGAGCCGACGTTTTCTGAGGATTATTCCATTGGAGAAGTGCACGGTTCGCTTCGTTGGAACTCCAAGCTCTATGTAGCGAGTTTTCGCGAAACTATCGTGGACGTGGAAAATGGGATCGTGGGTTTTGCCGCGAATCGCTTGTGGGGCGACTCGACCGCCGTGACTTTAAATGGCCCCCATGGTCTCACCCGTTCGCCCGACATGTTCCTGCTTAACGGGCGATATGGGCGGCTTGAAATCCAGGAGCCCGTATCTGTCACCGAAGGCCCAGTGATGCTCGCGCATCATTGGGCTTGCCGTACTAACTACGGACACTGGCTGATGAACTCGCTTCTCTCAGTTTTCCTGATGCGAAAGGAGCTAATCGCCGGTAAGTTGAAGCTTCTTTTTCCCGTCCTGGGTGGTGAGCGACGGCGACAAATTCTACGAATGGGCGTGCCTCCGGAAGCTATCATTGAAACCGAAGGACGCTACGTCCACTGTTCGCATCTCCTATACCCTTCGCCGCTCACAACGAACGCCAACGGGACACCGCATGCGCTTATCCGCGAGTTTTTCGACTTCCTAAAGCAAAATTTTCCGCCTCCAGAAAACCTGGAAAGGCCAAGTCGCATTGATATCACCCGCCTAGGTTATCGCACTGAACAACTATTCAGGGCACGACGTATGACAAACGAGCGTGAATTGATCGGGGCGCTGCGATTGCTCGGTTTTACAGTGCTGGCGCCCCATGAGTTGGACTTCGCTTCGCAGATACACGTGCTGGCGAACGCACAAATTGTGATCGGCCAGTTCGGTGCGGCGTTATGGAACGTGAGCTTTGCGCCAAAGGGATCTTGGCTCATCGAAATCGCGACACACAACTGGATTTCTAACGAGTATCTGTATGCGGCCCACCTCGCCAGACAGCGATTTTCCCGCATTATGATCGAGCCCGCAGTAGTCGAACCATCAACCGAAAACCCAAACGATTTTGACTTCGCTGCTCCGATCGAAAAAATCGTCTCCATAGTCCAATCCATCGACAGTGCAGAAGGCGCTGTCGGGACCCACCTGACGACTTGATTTCTCGAATGCATTTTTAAGTTCGCGGCGGAAATTTTCTGCTCGAATTTCCTGCAAAAACAGGTGCACAAGGTCGGAACGAAGGGAGACCGCTCTTGGCCGATTAGCAACGGTCAGCATCCGGTCAGAACCTGGACCTGAACGACCGCCCTCATTGCCCAATTCACCAAGACGCTCGCCACCTGCTCCGGATCGGTCTAAGACGGCGCGCAGAGAATGCATGTGAACCGCGCCCAAAAGGTTTCCGCCCAAAAAATGAACGCCCCCTCGCCCAACGCCAAGCTCGCCGACCCCATTTCCCGCCGGCGCACCTTTGCGATCATTTCACACCCTGACGCCGGCAAGACTACGCTGACCGAAAAGCTGCTGCTGTTCGGCGGCGCGATTCAGCTCGCCGGGCAGGTTCGCGCCAAGCGCAACGCCACGCAGACCCGCTCCGACTGGATGAGCATCGAGCGCGAGCGCGGGATTTCCGTCGTCACCTCGGTGATGACCTTCGAATATGCCGATTGCGTCTTCAACCTGCTGGACACGCCGGGCCACGAGGACTTTTCGGAGGACACCTATCGCACGCTCTCCGCCGTCGACGCCGCCGTCATGGTGATCGACGCCGCCAAGGGCATCGAGGCGCGCACCCGCAAGCTGTTCGAAGTCTGCCGCCTGCGCGATATTCCCATCGTCACCTTCATCAACAAGCTGGACCGCGAGGGACGCGACCCGTTCGAGCTTCTGGACGAGATCGAAAAGACTCTGGCGCTGGACACGGCGCCGATCACCTGGCCGATCAGCCGCGGCAAGACCTTCGCCGGCACTTACTGTTTCGCCACCAAAACGGTGCGCAAGCTCGACAAGGACGACGAGCTCATGACCGTGTCCGGGCTCGACGATCCGTCCCTGACTGCGCTGTTGCCGCCCTTCGAGGCGGACGGCTGGCGCGAGGAGGCAATGCTCGCGGAAGAAGGCAGCAAGCCCTTCGATCTCGCCGCTTTCCGCGAAGGTCACCTGACTCCGGTGTTTTTTGGCAGCGCCTTGCGCAATTTCGGGGTGCGCGACCTTATCGACGCCCTCGCCGCCTATGCGCCCCCGCCGCGCGCCCAGCAGGCCGACAAGCGCATGGTCGAGGCCGACGAGCCGAAGATGACCGGCTTCGTCTTCAAGATTCAGGCGAATATGGACCCCAACCACCGCGACCGCATCGCCTTCATGCGCGTTTGCTCGGGGCGCCTCCAGCGCGGCATGAAGGCCAGGCTCGTGCGCAGCGGCAAGCCCATCGCCCTCAACGCGCCGCAGTTTTTCTTCGCCCGCGACCGCTCCATCGCCGACGAGGCTTTCGCCGGCGACGTGGTGGGCCTGCCCAATCACGGCGTGCTGCGCATCGGCGACACATTGACCGAGGGCGAGGACCTCGTTTTTCGCGGCGTCCCCAGCTTCGCCCCGGAAATTCTGCGCCGCATCACGTCTCGGCGACGCGATGAAGGCCAAGAAGCTGCGCGAAGCCTTGCGCCAACTTGCCGAAGAAGGCGTGGTGCAGCTCTTTATCCCGCAGGACGGCTCCGGCGCCATCGTCGGCATGGTCGGCGCCCTGCAGCTCGACGTGCTGGCGACGCGGCTGAACGCCGAATATGGCCTGCCCGTCGGTTATGAAATGTCGCGCTTCACGCTTTGCCGCTGGATCAGTTCCGACGACAAGACGGCGCTGAAGACTTTCATGGATGCGCACGCCTCCGCTCTGTCGACCGACATCGACGGCGATCCGGTGTTCATGGCGCCCAGCGCCTATTCGCTACGCTATGACGAAGAGCGCAACCCGGCCATCGTGTTTTCGGATGTGAAGGATTATCAGAAGAGCAGCGCGGGCAAGGGGTGAGAAGGTCTGCAAGATCCTCCGGTCCTTATTTAGCAATATAGAATAAAGGGCAACGCCTAATTTCAGTTTTATTTCATATTTATCAAGACGCGCAGTTATATGCGGATTTTCTTCGTCGTAAACCCATTCCTCGGGCATCTTGTCTTTGTATTTCTTGTCAATTATTTTTGCTTCATCTCGCGTAATACGAGATATTTTTAATAGGCTTTCGATCATTTTTGCGACCTTTTGAACATCTTCCCCTTTTTTATACATTTCAAAAGCAAGGTCCCTAATAAACTTGCACGGTACAATATGCTCTTTATGTCCCTTACCTATATTTAGATCTACATTAAATGATTTTCCGTATTTGACATACTCGTATGGTATCATTGTTTCAAATAGCCTAATTTCAGTTTTATTTCATATTTATCAAGACGCGCAGTTATATGCGGATTTTCTTCGTCGTAAACCCATTCCTCGGACATCTTGTCTTTGTATTCTTGTCAATTATTTTTGCTTCATCTCGCGTAATACGAGATATTTTTAATAGGCTTTCGATCATTTTTGCGACCTTTTGAACATCTTCCCCTTTTTTATACATTTCAAAAGCAAGGTCCCTAATAAACTTGCACGGTACAATACTGCTCTTTATGTCCCTTACCTATATTTAGATCTACATTAAATGATTTTCCGTATTTGACATACTCGTATGGTATCATTGTTTCAAATATCCGCGTATGCACCCCAGTCGCGCGTTTAATTTCAAACTCCTCCCAAGACTCTTCATAACACTCTCTTAATACCCACGCTACGCGCTTAAAAGCACGTTGCTTCTTTTCAGCTTTACTAAATTTACGCATCTTGCTTTGCTCCAAAATTATTCTATAATTTTCGAATCTTAAAATTGGTCTATTCGTCTAAACTGAAACTAACCGAGCATGTTTCTGACCCCTCCCCCTCGGCGAGCATGTCGCTAGCGTACATCACCGGTCTTTATTTATCATCACACACACTTTGCAGTTCCAGATTGGTTATCCAAAATCCGCCCCTAATCCTGCGACAGCCGCGTCCGCCCCGGCCCCTTTGGCCCCTCCGCCAGAGGTTCGGGGTGGGGCTCCTTGAGCGCGCGGCGGCGCATCGCCTCCAGCAGCTGCATGAATTTGTCGATGTCCGCCTCATGGGTGCGGTGGTTGATGATCGCCGCGCGGATCGCCGGGACGCCGTTGAGGATGGTCAGCGACGGCGCCGCTTCGCCGCTCTCATGCAAATCCATCACGATCTCGCGCGCGAGACTCCCGTCGGTGTCGTTCGCGACGCCGAAACAGACGATGTTCAGCGTCACCGGCGCGCGCAGGAAAAAATTCGGCGAGGCCTCGATCAGCGCCTCCAGCCGGCGCGCCATGCGGCAGGTCTGCTCGATGCAGGCGCCGAGCAGTTCGGTTCCATAGGTCTCGATCGTGAACCAGGTTTTCAGCGCTCGAAAGCCGCGCGAAAGGTCCGGGCCGAGATCGCAGGGCCAGGTCTGGCCGGCGGCGAGGCCGCGCGGGGCGCGCGAGAGATAGGCGGCGTCGGCCGCGAAGGCCCGGCGGTGCACCTCGGGATCGCGCACCAGAAAGAAGCCCGCGTCATAGGGGACATGCAGCCATTTGTGGAAGTCGAAGGCGATGCTGTCGGCGCGCTCCAGTCCTTTGACCAGAGGCTTGAGCGCGGGCGACAGCGCGGCGAGCGCGCCAAAGGCTCCGTCGACATGGAACCAGAGCTCTTCCTCGCTGGCCACATCGGCCAGCGCGTCGAGATCGTCGATGGCGCCGGTGTCGACCGTGCCGGCGGTGCCGACGATCAGGAAAGGCGTCAGCCCCGCGGCGCGGTCGGCGTCGATGGCGTGTTGAAGGTCACTGAGCCGCATGGCGCGGCGCTCGTCCGAAGGAATAAGGCGCAAGTGCCTCGCGCCAAGCCCCGACAGCTCCATCGCCTGTCGCACGCAATTGTGCACCTCGCGCGAGGCATAGGCGACCAGCATGGAATCCAAAGCATTAAGGCCATTGAGCCGCACATTTTTGGCCCCCGTCGCGCGCTCGCGCGCCACCAGCAGCGACAGGAAATTGGCCATCGACGCGCCGGTGACGAAAATCCCCGAAGCGTCCGAAGGAAAGCCGAAGGCCTGCGCCATCCAAAGCGCGATCTGTCGTTCGACATCGAGCGCAATGTGGTTGCGGCCGCCGCAATTGGAGTCGAGCCCGGCCGCGAGCATCTCCGCCACCATGCCGACCGGCGTGCCGGCGCCCTGCACCCAGCCCATGAACAGCGGATGCGTATTGCCGATGGCGAAGGGCTTTATGTAGCGGTCGAAATCGGCCAGCGTTTCGGAAAGGTCTCGCCCCTTGAGCGGCAGCTCGCGGCGGAAACGCGCCTTGGCTGCCTCGCTTGCCGGACGCCAGACCGGGCGCTCGCGCACGTCGCGGATATGGTCGATCATCGCGTCAAGCGCGCCATGAGCCTGCGCGCGAAAGGCCTCCCAGTCCGCGGGATCCAGATCCTTCGGGTCGCTCATGCTTGTCGGCCTGCCCGCGTGAGCGCGGACGCCGCAAAGGCGGGTGATCTGTGCATTCGCCGCGCGTCTCCAGCGGTCGGTCACTTGGCCGGTCGGTCAGCCTGGAATAGCGGGCTTTGCCAGGAAGATGCAACATCCCCTCGCGTGGGCGGGACTCTATTGTGTGCTGATCCCGGCTCCCACCGGGCACCCCACGCCCGTTCCGCCAAGGCCGCAATAGCCGTCGGGATTTTTGGCAAGATACTGCTGATGTCCCTCCTCCGCATAAAAAAACGGAGGCGCCGGCGCGATTTGCGTGGTGATCGCCCCAAACCCTTGATAGGAAAGCGCGACCTGATAGGCCTCGCGCGAGGCTTGCGCGGCCTGAAGCTGGCTGGCGGAATAGGCGAAAATCACGGATCGATATTGCGATCCGACGTCATTGCCCTGGCGCATCCCTTGCGTCGGATCATGGCTTTCCCAAAACAATTTGAGCAGCCGCTCGAAGGGCAATACGGACGGATCGTAAACGACCAGCACGACTTCGGCATGTCCACTGCGCCCGGTGCACACGTCCTGGTAGGTGGGATTGCGGGTCTCGCCGCCGGCGTAGCCGACGGCCGTGACATAGAGGCCCTCTCCCGCCTGCCAGAATTTGCGCTCAGCCCCCCAGAAGCAGCCCAACCCGAACAGGACGCGCTCCATGCCCTCCGGAAACGGCGGATCGATGGGTCGCCCGGTGACGAAATGCCGCGCGCCATGAACCACGGGCGTCGGCCGGTCTGGAGGCGGCGAGAAAACCACGGTCGCAAAAAGCCTTTCAAAAATCGACATCTTTTTCCTCCAGCGGCGCGTGACGGATAGATATGCGCTGCGCCGTCATCGCCAAGAGCAGAAGCCGCTTTCGAGGCAGCGCGATCGGTTACTCGGGCAGATAGCCGATGGTCGCGCGATGCTTATGGCTGAATATAAACAGCAGCGCGCCAACGCCGCAAAGCGTGAGGCTGACCGGAACCAACATAAGCGCATAAGCAAGCGCTGCCGCAAAATGTGCGCCAAACGTGGCCTGCAACTCCTCAAAGGCGAGAGGCTTGAGCGTCTGAAGCGCGTTCGCCAGGGTGGTCACGTACAAGCTGCCGCCGGCGAGGGAACGCGTTCCGTCGATGATGAGCGCCACAAGGCCGCTCGCCAAAAACAGGACGCTGACGATACGAACCAATAAGCGGAGCATGTTCTGCTGGGAGCTTGAAAGAGAGCAACAACTATAAGGACTGGACCTACTCCTGTCCACGCGCCGGCGCGGTAGGAAGGGAAATGTTCCGTTCACGCTCAATCGAGCGTGTGAACGGCTGTTCGCCATACGAGAAGAGCCCCTATGGGAAATGCGATGGATTTATGCGACAACGGCTCTCATGACTGAACGCCCATGGAACTCGGCGCGATGAACCTGACAGACATTCTGATGAAGGTGGTTGGAGCGCCCAGAGGCCACCACCAGAGCTTTTTTGCGCCCAGGGCGGAACGTCTGATCAACGCGATAATTGTCAAGCTTCCGCAACGCGTCACTCCTTCGCAAATGACATATTTGGGCATTGCTGGCGGCGCAGCGACGGCGATAGCGCTTGTTGCATGCCGTTATTCCCTCGCCTGGCTCCCAATCATACCAATCGGCGTCTTCTTCAACTGGCTGGGGACCTCTCTGGACGGACCCTTGGCGCGAGCGCGCAGGGAGGAACGCGCAAGCCTGGGACTGCTGGACCACAGCGCCGATCTCGGCACGCAACTTCTAATCATCCTGGCCTTCGGATTTTCGCCGTTTTTCTCGCTGGTGTCCGCTTCAATCGTTCTGGCCTGCTATCTGCTTTATTCGAGCTACACATATATTCGCGCGACCGCGCGGCTCACCGGACAGATGGCCTATATTGGAATAGGCACGACCGAGTTTCGCGCCCTATTGGCGGTTTGGCCGTTTGTGGCGCTCGCCCTCGGCATTAACGAGCGCGGCGCAAATGGCCTCACCAGACTGGATGAAGTCACGATCATCCTCGCAGTTCTGGCAGTCGGCGGACTTGTCGTAAAAATTGTGCTGGACGCGCGAAAAATAGCTCTTTCGCAAGACGAGCGGGATTTTTAAGTCTCTGTCGCCAATACAAAAGGGACGCTGGTGTGGCGCCGCCGTTTCGTTGTGGTCCTTGAGCAGCGTCGCCAAAGAGAAGACTGTTAACTTCTGCGATAGCCTGAGGAGGTTGAAACTGGCGCCCCTCCGGTGAAGCTGGCGAGAAGCACAGCCATCACGCCGGTGACGAATATTCCATCGAACGTCCCAGCCCCGCCAATCGACAGCACGGGAGCTCCAATGCCCTGCAACTTGTCGAGGTTGAGCAGGTCTGCTCCAATCAACACGCCAAGACTGCCTCCCGCATAGGCGAGCGGAGCGGCGTTGCGCCAGGAAATGATCGCAGCGATTATGGCCGCCGCCACCGGCGCAACGAAAATAGGGAGACCTATGCCGACGCCGCGGACAGGCTGCGCCAGCGCATGACAGATTGCCGCGATGCAAATGGTCGCGATCGCTCCCCTGCCCCAAAGCCCGTTCTTTGAAAGCAGGTAGATAGACAACAGAGTCGGAATGACCGCGCCGCCGACATTCACTGCGAGCAGGACTTCGGGTAAATCAGTCAACATGGGCACGACATAGCGCATGCCGAAGTAGCTGATTTCGCGCTCGCTAACCATAGGCTCCTCGCCCAGTGTGGCGATGGGAATGTTAACGTAGCTGCCAAGAAGCGATGCGAAAAGGAGGAAAACGGCAGCGCCTGAACTCACGCCGAGCCGCATATAGGCATAGCGCAGCACGCGGATCTGAACGAGAAAAAGCAGTATGACAAGCACGCCCGCCAGAAATGCGAAAAACGGCGGCGCTATAGGTAAATATTGGGCGTGACTGAAATGCTGCATGCTCTTCCCTCATCGTTGCCCAGACAAAAGACTGCATATAGCCCGATAGAGGATGTCGGCCACCGTCGCGAGGCGAAGAAGCACTGGCGTTCAGGCGCCGGCTTCGGCGAAACGGTAGCCTGCGCCCAGCTCGGTCAGAATAAGCCGCGGATTCGCTGGGTCGTCTTCGATCTTTGCGCGCAGTTGACCGATGAAAACCCTCAGATATTGCGAGTCGTCGCTATGCGCCGGTCCCCAGACCGCGGTGAGCAACTGGCGGTGCGTTAGCAAACGCCCTTCACCCCGAGCCAGATGCGCCAGCAGATCATATTCCTTGGGCGTCAGTTTCAATGGAGCGCCGCCTTTCATGACCAAGCGCCGGGCGAGGTCGATCACGAGAGCGCCGCGCTCGATGCGCTCCACCTTGCTCGCGTCGTGCGACGCATGGCGCAGTGCGGCGCGCAATCGCGCCATCAGTTCACCCATCGCGAAGGGCTTTTCCACATAATCCACGGCCCCCGCGTCGAGCGCCATGATCTTCTCCGCTTCGCGATCGCGAGCTGAAAGCACGAGGATCGGCGTTTTAGAGAAAACATTCGCCTGCGCGATCACCTCCTTGCCATCCATATCGGGCAAGCCGAGATCAAGCAAAACGACATCCGGCGCACGAGCGGCGATCGCGCGCAGCGCATCCTTGCCCGTCTCCGCCGACAGGACTTCATATCCACAGGCCGTCAGTGCAGGGCGCAGACAACGCAGGATCTCCGCTTCGTCATCGACGACGAGAACCCTCTCGCCGGTCATCGCGCGTCCTCCTGAACTTCGGCCGCCGGGAAACGCAAAATCATGCGCGTGCCGCGCCTGCGCAACGCTGGACTTTGCGCCGTAATGGTCCCGCCCATAGCCTCGACAAGGCCTCGACAAATCGACAAGCCGAGCCCCGTTCCGGCCTTGCGGCCGTCGGGGCGCCCGCCGCGATAGAATTTCTCGAAAATGCGCTCCAGATCCGCTGATTTCACGCCAGGGCCTTCATCGGTGACGGTCACGACGACATCTCGGCCTTCCTGACGGGCATGGACGTTCACGGCTGAGCCACCGCCATATTTATGCGCGTTGTCCAACAAGTTAAAGAGCACCTGTTGCAACAGGTTTGCGTCGGCGCGAATAAAGGGCAAATTAGGTGCGACGCTGACGGCGACTTTTCCATCCGGAAACACTTTGCGGATCCGTTGCGTGGCGGCGCGGATCGCGTCGGCGACATCCACCCAATCCCGGCGAACCTCAAGCGCGCCAGCCTCGATACGCGACATATCCAGCAGATTCTTGACGAAGCGCGAGAGACGTCCAGCCTCTTCCTCGATCGACGCCAGCAAATCCTGCCGGTCCGGCGTCGACATCTTGTCGCCGAGTTCACGCAGACTGGTGACTGCGCCGGTGATTGACGCGAGCGGTGTGCGCAAATCATGCGATAGCGATGAAAGCAATGTCGTGCGCAGTTTTTCATTTTCTTCCAGCGCGGCGGCGCGTATCGATCGATCCATCAATTGCGCGCGATCCATCGCGATGGCGGTCTGATCAAGAATCGAAGAAAGCGTGCGGTCGTCTTGCGCCGAAAACGGCGCGTCTTGATTTCTGGTTTGTACGCCGCAAACGCCGACGACGCCCCGAGGCGTGAGCAAGGGACGGAACTGGAATCGCACATTGGGCAAAGTGCCGGTGCGCCAGCCGGCGGTCTCCGCTTTTTCGAAAGCCCAGCGCGCCGCGGTCATCTCCCCGACCTCCAATGCATCGAGAGGCGGCCATGCGGCGGCGAGGCGCATCTCGCCTTCCTCAGGAACCAGGACCACGACGCATAGCGCGCCAAGAGCCTTTTGCGCTTGCGCGGCTGCGACCCAGGCCACGTCGTCGAGCGTCGCCGCGCCCGAAACCTTGCGGGAGAATTCGTACAGAGCGCGCGCAGCGTCCACACGCTGGCTCATATGCAGCGAGTGTTCGCGCTCCCGACCCGCCAGCAGGCCAGTGATAATCGCGACTACCAAGAAAACCAGGAGCGCGAGAATCTCCTGCGGCTCCGAAATCGCAAGAGTGTAAATCGGTTCAATGAAAAAGAAGTCGAACGCCAGGAAGGAGAAGAGCGCGGCCGCGATCGCGGACCACAGACCGAAGCGCAATGCGCAGAAAATAACTGCGACGAGAAAAATCATCGACAGGTTTGGCAATCGCAGCCAATGATTGAGGAGCAGCCCCAAGCCGACGGCTACAGCGACGGAAAGCGCCGCTGCGCCGATGCCCGCGGCCACAGTCATTCGAGACGGCGGCGCGACTTTTGGCGGCGGCGGCGGCCCGCTGTCGTCTGTGACCACGTGAATGGCGATATCGCGGG
Source organism: uncultured Alphaproteobacteria bacterium (assembly GCA_963724845.1). GTDB lineage: Bacteria > Pseudomonadota > Alphaproteobacteria > Rhizobiales > Beijerinckiaceae > Methylocystis. The sequence continues at coordinate 60,702 of CAVRWF010000012.1, read as the reverse complement.
AGCGGCGGACGAGCTCTTGTGTCAGAGAACGACGCAAAAAGGTGTTCGAGAGACCGGTGCGAGAACGCCCGAGCACGATTTGCGTGACATTTTCACGGCGAGCGAAGCGTAGCAGCTCTCCGGCGAGATCATAGGCGGAAAGCCGTTCCGTCGCGGCTCCGAGACGTTCAGCGAGCCGCAACGCGTCGTCGACACGCTTTATCCGCGAAATATCGGCCTCTTCCTGTCCCGCCCGTTCCACGAAAACCGCGGTCCATTCCGCATTAAGGGCGGTCGCGAGGCGCGCGCCGGCGCGCACGACCCTGTCGGATGAAAAATCCGCTCCAACGCAAACCAGCAGTCGCTCAGCCGTCGCCCAAGGCCCCTCGATTGCGTGCTGGCGCAGGTAGTCGACCATCTGGTCGTCAACGCGCTCGGCCGTGCGGCGCAGCGCCAATTCGCGCAGCGCCGTGAGGTTGCCCAGCGTGAAGAAATTTTGCGCCGCCAATCGAGCCGTTTGCGGAAAATAGACTTTTCCATCGTGAAGCCGCTGAATCAGCTCGTCTGGCGTGATGTCGACCAATTTTATGTCCGTGGCCTCGCTCAGCACGCGATCGGGAACCGTTTCACGCACGCGCACGCCGGTGATGCGCGCAACGACGTCAGCAAGACTTTCAAGATGCTGAATGTTAAGCGCGGTCCACACATCGACGCCGGCCTCAAGCAACTCCTCAATGTCCTGCCAGCGCTTGGGATGACGGCTTTCGGGCGCGTTGGTGTGCGCAAGTTCATCGACGACGATCAGTTTTGGTTTGCGCTCCAGCGCCGCGTCGATATCGAACTCTTCGATCACATGGCCGCGATAGTCGATCTTACGACGCGGCAGAATCTCCAGTCCTTGCAAAAGCGCCTGCGTTTCCTTGCGGCCGTGTGTTTCGACAACACCGATCAGCAAGTCCACGCCGTCGGCCTTCGCCGCTCGAGCGCGTTCCAGCATCGAATATGTCTTGCCAACGCCCGGCGCTGCGCCGAGAAATATGCATAGTCTTCCGCGCGTCGATTGGCCCGCCACCGCGAGCAATGCATCTGGATCGGGGCGTCGGTCGAAACTTCGCTCTTGCGGCGGCGGCAATGTCGTTCCCTTTCGCCCCAGGGACTACTCCTGCGCATTCGGCGCGAGAGCGAGAAATAGCATATTCACGCACGGTTTGCCGGGAAGACCGAGTAAAGACCCCGCTCGCCCTTCAAAATCAAAAATTCAGAGCCCGCGTTTCAACGAACGGCGCGTCAATCAAGTCTCATTTCAGGCGCGCGCGATTTTTGGAGCGACATTATGGAGCTTGGTGTCTGCACTGTCGAAAAACCGGCGCAGATTGCGCGCCGCCTGTCGGATGCGCTGCTCGTTTTCGACCAGCGCCAGGCGCAGAAAACCCTCGCCATACTCGCCGAAGCCGACGCCGGGAGCGACTGCGAGATCAGCCTTTTCAATCAGGAGGCTGGAGAATTCGAGACTGCTCAGGCCCGCAAAGCGCTCGGGAACCGGCGCCCAGGCGAACATAGACGCCGTAGGCGCTGGAATAGCCCATCCTGCCTGGGCGAAACTTTCAACCATGACATCGCGGCGTCTTTTATAAATGGCGCGCATCTCCTTGATGCAATCGTCGGAGCCGTTCAGCGCCGTCGCGGCCGCGACCTGAATCGGCGTGAAGGCGCCGTAATCCAGATAGCTTTTGACCCGAGCCAGTGCGGCGCAGAGGCGTTCGTTGCCAACGGCAAAGCCCATGCGCCAACCAGCCATCGAATAGGTTTTCGACATGGAGGTGAATTCGACAGTGACGTCGATGGCGCCGGGAACCTGCAACACCGAGGGCGGCGGCTCCCCCTCAAAATACACCTCCGCGTATGCGAGGTCCGAAAGCACAAAGATCTCATGCTTCTTGGCGAAAGCCACCAGGTCTTTGTAAAAATCGAGCGAAGCCACGGTTGCGGTCGGATTGGACGGATAGCACACGACAACGCCAATAGGCTTGGGGATCGAATGTTTCACGGCACGCTCAAGCGCCTCAAAGAACTGCGGCGTCGGATCGGCGGGCACGGAGCGGATGACTCCGCCGGCCATCAGAAATCCGAAAGCGTGGATCGGATAGGAGGGATTGGGCACGAGGATGACGTCGCCGGGGGCGGTAATGGCCTGCGCCATGTTGGCGAAGCCTTCCTTTGAACCGAGAGTCGCGACGATCTGTGTGTCGGGATTAAGGTCGACGTCAAAACGTCGCCGATAATAATTGGCCTGGGCGCGCCGCAGCCCCGCGATGCCCTTGGAAGCGGAATAGCGATCCGTCCGCGGCCGTCCGGCCGTCTCGACCAGCTTGTCGATCACATGCTTGGGCGCCGGCAGATCGGGATTGCCCATGCCGAGGTCGATAATGTCAGCGCCGGCCGCGCGCGCCTTAGCCTTAAGCCGGTTGACCTGCTCGAAGACATAAGGAGGAAGGCGCTTGATGCGATAAAAATCCGACATTTCAGGGGTCCGATGACGTTAGGAAGGGCGCTTCGGGTTCTAAAGCATTTCCATGTTTTGAAGGAACCTGAAAATAGCTCAGCTCTTTGTTTTTCGCATTTGGGCGAAATCCGTTTTGCGCCCAGGTTAGCGGCCGGGGCCATCCCTTCAAGGGCGCCGTGGCTGCGCGCTGGCGGCGCGCGGCGCTACCGCCTTGGGTTGCGGGTCGGGAGTTTTCACTCGGGCCGCGGCGCGCCGGTTGCGCGCCAACGATCTTTCAAGTTCAACGCCCAACGCATCCAGCTCCGCCGGCGTCTTCTTCTTCAACGACTTGTCGGTTGGAGCCATCGGCCTGTAATCAAGCGAATTGCGATCCGGGCGCGCGCGTTCGACGAAATCGGCCGCGGGCGCAGGCTCGGCGCGTATATGCATGGCGTCAAGGGCGCGACCCACGATCTCCCCGCCGCTTTGCGTCTCCTGCGCAAAAGCGACGCCACAAACACAAAGCGAAACAGAAGCCAGGGCGATTTGTGCTGCGACGCAAAACTGAAACCTGCCGCCATGAGCAATGGCGTCACATTGCGTTACCGCCTCTCTGGCACTAAATGCTTGGTCTGAACTGGGGCGCATTCGCATCCGCACAATTGATTGGTCAGTGACGGCGTGCGCCGCTAGGGGCATAGTGATAGCATATCAAGTTCCAGTGCGCGCCGCCACCGGCAGCGCCTCTGGACGGATGGACAGGATTGAGCATGACCGCCGATCACGAACCGGGCAGGGCGCCTGAACGGGTCAATAAGCCGGCGACAAACGCCGCGCCCACGACATCCTGGAGCAATAAAGCCGTAAAGAAAGGCAGCAAGGGCAAGAGTCGCAAAGCGAAGGCTGAGGTTGCCGAGCCCCTCGCTTCAAGAGAGGGCTCCGCTGTCGCTATCCCGACCTCGGCTCGCGCACAGCAGGCATCCAAGGTTTTGGCGACGCCACGATCCTCTCGGCAAAGTCCAGCCGCCCCGGAGATATCTCGGCCCGGTTCCGAGAAAAAGGAGACGCCTCTTCAACTAGAGCCTCCTGCGCCCAAGCCGTCTGTCCTCCGCGCGGAAGCCGCAGAGGGGGTAGCGGGCAAAACCGCCTCCAGCAAAGCGGGCGCTTCCGTTGCGAGCCTCGGGGGCGGAGAATTCGAGGCAGCGGCGGAGAATCTCGCCAAACTCGTCGATCAGGGTCGGCGGGTCCTTGCGGCGGCGATGAGCGCCTCCGATCTTAACGAGACCCGTAGCGAACTGGCCGTCAACGTCGCCGACGCCACCAAGACCCTCGGTCTCGTCGCCGAATATTGGATGATGCAGCCAGAGCGCGTCGCGAAAGCTCAGGCTGATCTCATCAGCGGGCTCGGCGATATCTGGAGCCAGAACTCTCCATCGATTTTCCGGAGAGGAGGCGGCCCCAATAGTTCCGCCGGACCCTTCCGACAAGCGTTTCGCTTCTCCGGACTGGAGCAACAATCCGTTTTTCGACTGCTTGCGCCAGACCTATGCCCTGACCACGAGCTGGGCGAATGAAATGGTCGACCGCACGGAAGGTCTCGATCCGCAGACGCGGGCGAAGGCGGCGTTTTACACGCGACTGATATCCAGCGCCGTGTCGCCGTCGAATTTTGTCGCGACGAACCCCGAACTTCTGCGCGCCACATTGGCCGCTCGAGGCGGAAACCTTGTGCGCGGAATGGAAATGCTCGCCGAGGATCTCTCCGCCGGCGGCGGCACGCTGAAGATTCGCCAAACCGATCAGACCAAGTTTCAGCTCGGCGTGGATATGGCCAACACGCCCGGTAAGGTTGTGTTGCGCAACGAGTTGATGGAGTTGATCCAATACTCGCCAACGACGCCGCAGGTCTACGCCCGCCCGCTGTTGCTGATCCCCCCATGGATCAACAAATTTTACGTGCTCGACCTCAACCGGGATAAAAGCTTCGTACGCTGGGCGGTTGCGCAGGGGCTCACCGTTTTCATCATCTCCTGGGTCAATCCCGACGAAAGCAAGGCGGATCTGGGTTTCGAAGCCTATATGCACGACGGCGTGCTGGCCGCGCTCGACGCGATTGAACTGGCCACCGGCGAAAAGCGTATTGCGGCAGGGGGCTACTGCGTCGGCGGAACGCTGCTTGCGTCAACGCTGGCCTATATGGCGACCAAGGGCGACAAGCGCATCGACAGCGTGACTTTCTTCGCGACGCAGGTCGATTTCTCCGAAGCCGGCGACATGCAAATCTTCGTCGATGAGGCCAAGCTCGCGGCGCTGGAAGAAGCCATGGCCAAGACGGGCTATCTTGAAGGCGTCAAAATGGCCAACACCTTCAATATGTTGCGCCCAAACGAGCTTGTCTGGAACTATGTCGTCAACAATTACATAAAGGGCGAAGCGCCTTCGGCATTCGATCTTCTGGCGTGGAACGCCGACAGCACGCGAATCCCGCGCGCGAATCACTCTTTCTATCTGCGCAATTGCTACCTCGAGAACAACCTGACGCGCGGCGAAATGGTGATTGACGGGGTGAAGCTCAATCTCAAGAATGTGACGATGCCGATCTATGAGATTGCGGCCAAGGAGGACCACATCGCGCCCGCTCGCTCCGTATTTATTGGAGCGCGGTATTTTGGCGGACCGGTGAGGTATGTGCTTGGCGGCGCCGGTCATATCGCCGGCATCATCAATCCCCCGGAAAAGAACAAATATCAATATTGGACCGGGGGGCCGCCGACTGGCCTCTATGAGGATTGGTTGAAGACCGCGAAGGAAACCAAAGGGTCCTGGTGGCCCGACTGGCTCGCTTGGCTAACCGCGCAGGCGCCAAAGCAGGTCCCCGCGCGCGAACCCGGCGGCGGCAAACTGAAACCGATCTGCGATGCGCCGGGAGACTATGTGAGAGTTAAGGCGTAGCCAACGGAACGCGCTCCCTGCCCCAGGCAGAGAGCGCCGCATATTCACTCCGCCGGAGGAACTTCGGCGATGGTTTCCTTGGTTGCGGCAGGCTGTAGCGACGAGATTTTCCGCGCCGCCCACCAGTCGCCGACATGGCGCCACCACGGCTCCCCGACATGCAAATGATAACGCAGCGGCGTTTTGATGATCGCCAGCACGAGTCCGATGCTGAACAGGCACCACACCGCCGGCCACTCATTGATATTGTTAGTGGTTAGCGCCGCCACAAATGGCCCGGCCACATAGGAAAACAGCGTGAAGCGCCAGCTGCCGATCAGCGCCGGCAGCAGGAAAGCCGTCAGCGGATAGGAAAGGAACCCGCGCCCAAGCCAGGCGTTGTCGGCCATGCTGTTGCCGATGCCATTGGTGGGCACGAGCCAGGCGAGATGCCACTCGCCCCGCACCGTGCACAGGAACTCGCCACACAGCGGTCGCCCGACCTGGCAATGCCCTGCCCAATTGAACGGATAAAGTTGCACGAGCATGGCGATCGCGCCGACGAAACAAGCGGCGTAGGCCCAGGGCGCGGCCTTACGCGCGGCGTCCTTTGGCATAAAATAGAGCGCTACCGAATTGATGAAGAAAGGCTGGAATGCGATGTGCAAATATCCGAACAGCGTCATCATCTGGTTCAACGGCGAGTCGCATTGGTCCAGCACCGAGTAGCTGACGGCCTGCAACGCCTCCATGCTGGCGAAGTAAAGCAGGCACACCCAGAGCGCCAAAGGCTCCGGATTGCGCTTAAGCGCGGAATAAGCGGCGCCCGCGATTCCCGTCGCCGCCAGAACTGTCGAAGCTTCCCCACTCCAGCACATGATTTTTTTGTCCTTTAGCCGCTCTCGCCTGTTCGGATACACGATTGCGCGGCAGCGTCAAATCGGCGTCTGCGCAGGCACTTACATCGCCATCGAAGTCCCAGCATTAACCGCGCCTTAACCCTGATGGGTCGAGATACGAAAATTGTGCGGCCGCAGCTAAGGAGACGTTCATGACGAATAAGGAGCCTTTGCTCCCGCCGATGAGCGGCGGCGGAAGGGTCTATTTGGGGAACATGCGCGCACGCCTTGCCGATGCGCCCGTTCCCAATACGGGGAAAAGTTCGAAATCCCTGAGAAATCAATTTTGGGTTGCGCTGGCTGTGTCGATCATTGGCGGCGGCGCCGCTGGCCTGACACTGGGCGAAAACACAGGCGTAAGATCTGCAATAGAAGCCGGCGCCAAGATCGACGTTGCAACATTGGCGCAGGCTTTGCCGTGGAAGCTGGAAGTTGCCTCCGGCGGCAGTTCGCCACCCGATATCGCGGTCCTGCTAGAAGATGTGCGCGGCCTGCGCGCCCAGATCGAACAGATGCGACATGCGGCCGAGACGCAACGCGCCGGTGACCGGTTGAAGTCGCTGGAAACCGCACAGGGCGCCAGCCTTGGAGCCGAGCAGGCGCTCGATCGAACAGCTACGGCGCTGGCGACGCGCCTGAACGAGATTGATGCGCGGCTCGCGCGGCTGGAGCGCGTCGGCTCCGACACGACTCCCACCGGCGCGATTTCCAGGACGGAACAGGGTCGCTCCGCGGAAAAAGCCGGACGGCGACGGGCGCGATGAGCCCTGATCCCGGTCTTTGACACGCGCCTGTCACATCTATTGGCCATGTGCAGGCATGATGCTAGAGCAGGCTTCGCCGGATTACCCAGGTTCGGCGGAACATGACGCGTCGAATAGCTAGAATCTAAGCTGCGGCAGATCCGGCGGCGCGCTTTAGGCAGGTTTGCGGCCGCGTCCCTCGCACGTCATCATGCCTGCCTTCGCCCATTCCCGGCGAGGATCACCGAGCCGGACAGAATCGCCGCATGACGCAACACCGTTTGATCGCATTTGCTCAAAGCCGGCGCGCAAATCTTCCCAATCTTTGGGACGTCGCGGCGCTTATTCTGGTGTTTGGGGTATTCGTACTGATGAGCTATGGCTCGCGCGGAATGACGTCGCCGCTGAACGCGCCTGAAACGGCGGCTCTTTCGCTGGATTACTCGCAACTTCCCTATTACGGGCTACGCACGACCCTGCGTATGTTCGCTGCTATCGTCGTCTCGCTGATCTTCACCTTCACCTATGCGACCCTCGCCGCCAAAAGCCGGCGCGCCGAAATGGTGCTGATTCCACTGCTGGACGTCTTGCAGTCGGTGCCGATCCTTGGCTTTCTCTCGTTCACGGTGACATTTTTTCTGGCGCTTTTTCCAGGATCGACCCTTGGCGCCGAATGCGCCGCGATCTTCGCCATTTTCACCAGCCAGGCCTGGAACATGGCCTTTTCCTTTTACCAGTCGCTAAGAAGCGTGCCGCGCGATCTTGAGGAAGTTGCGGCGAACTTCAGGCTGACGCCGTGGCAGAAGTTCTGGCAACTCGAAACTCCCTTCGCTATGCCCGGCCTCATATGGAACATGATGATGTCCATGTCCGGCGGCTGGTTCTTCGTCGTGGCTTCGGAAGCTATCTCGGTCGGCGACGTCAATGTCCGCCTGCCCGGCATTGGCTCCTATCTCGCACTGGCCATCGACAACAAGCGCATCGATTGCGTCGTGGCTGCTGTAATCGCGGTGGCCGTGATCATTCTCGCCTATGATCAGTTGCTGTTTCGACCGATAGTCGCATTCGCCGACAAGTTCCGGGTGGAGTTGACGGTTTCGCAAACCAAGGCCGACTCCTGGGTGCGCGATTTGTTTTCCCATACCCGCTGGCTGCAACGGGTGATGAGCTATCCCGCCGCTTTACTGCACGCGACCTCGCTTCTTCCTCTGAAATTGCCTGTTCCGATACGCCGCGGCGGGGCGGCAAATCCCAAGATAGAGCTCACCCTCGATCTCATCTGGTACATGATTATCGGCGTTGCGCTGTTCGTCAGCCTGACAATGATCGTAGGCTTTCTGCACACCGGCGTAGATATGGAGGAAGTCAGAAACGTCGCAACGCTGACCTTTTACACGCTGTTGCGGGTGATGGCGCTGATCGCGGTGGCCAGTCTGATCTGGGTTCCCGCCGGCGTGTGGATCGGCTTGCGCCCGCGCATCGCGGAAAAAGCGCAGCCGCTCGCTCAATTCCTCGCCGCCTTTCCGGCCAATGTGCTGTTTCCGATCGCTGTCATCGGGATATTGCGCTTCAAGCTCGACCCCGACATATGGTTGTCTGGACTGATTGTTTTCGGCACGCAGTGGTATATCGCCTTCAATGTGATCGCCGGCGCCAGCGCCTTCCCCAACGACCTCCGCGAGGTGACGCAGAATTTCGGCATCAAAGGCTGGAGCTGGTGGAAAAGCGTAATTCTGCCCGCCATATTCCCCTACTACATCACGGGCGCGATCACCGCCTCGGGCGGCTCCTGGAACGCCTCCATCGTCGCCGAATACGTCAAATGGGGCAACGACACGGTTTCGGCTCATGGCGTCGGAGCTTATATCGCCAAGGCGACGGCTGATGGCGACTTTCCCAAGATCGTGCTGGGCGTGGCCGCCATGAGCATCGTGGTCACCCTGATCAACCGACTGTTCTGGCGCCAGCTCTCCGCATTTGCGGAGCGCCGCCTGCGGCTTTTGTGAGGTTCCGATGGCTACCACCCCCCCGACCGCTTCACCTTTGCTCGCGATCAATAATGTCTCGCAGAATTACGGTCGCGGCGCCGACAAGAGCGCGACCGTACTCGACAGAATTTCGCTAAGTTTGAACGAGGGCGAAATCGTGGGGCTGCTTGGACGCTCGGGTTGCGGCAAATCCACATTGCTGCGCATCGTTTCGGGGCTTAACCGCCCCAGCGACGGCGAGGTTGAGTATAAGGGTGAAAAAGTCACTGGACCCGTCGACGGCGTCGCCATGGTGTTCCAGAGCTTCGCGCTATTTCCCTGGCTCACCGTGCTGGCGAATGTCGAACTGGGCCTGCGCGCCAAGGGCGTGTCCGAGCAGGAAGCGCGCAGGCGCGCCCTGCAGGCGATCGACATCATCGGCCTCGACGGTTTTGAAAACGCCTATCCCAAGGAAATCTCCGGCGGCATGCGCCAGCGGGTCGGTTTTGCGCGCGCCCTGGTGGTGTCGCCAAGTATTTTGCTGATGGACGAACCTTTCTCGGCGCTTGATGTGCTCACCGCCGAAACGCTACGCACCGATCTGCTCGACCTCTGGGTCGAAGGGCGCATGCCCATCAAATCGATTTTAATGGTCACTCACAACATCGAGGAAGCGGTGCTGATGTGCGACCGCATCATCGTTCTGTCCTCCAATCCCGGCCGCATCGCAGCAGAAATCAAAGTCTCCCTGCAGCATCCGCGCAACCGCCTCGATCCCGAGTTTCGCCAGCTTGTCGATCAGATCTACGCGTTGATGACGCGCCGCGCGGATATGGCCAAGGCCAATCCCGGCGCCTTCCCTGGCCTCGGCATGGGCATGGCGCTCCCAACCGTCTCGACCAATACGCTGGCCGGCATGATAGAAGAGGTGGCCGCCCCGCCTTACGAAGGCAAGGCGGACCTGCCAGCCCTCGCCGACAGCCTGCAGCTTGAAATCGACGATCTCTTTCCCGTCGCCGAGACATTGCAACTTTTACGCTTCGCCGAGCTCGCCGAAGGCGACATCAAGCTGACGCCCGCGGGAAGGCGTTTTGCAGAGATGGATGTCGATCAGCGCAAGAAACTCTTCGGCGATCATCTCCTGTCATACGTGCCGCTGGCGCAACGAATCCGCCGCGTGCTGGACGAGCGGCCCTCGCATCACGCTCCGGCGACCCGCTTCCGCGAAGAGCTGGAAGACTACATGAGCGAGGATTACGCCGAGACGACTTTGAAAAGCGTGACGACCTGGGGGCGCTATGGCGAGATTTTCGCCTATGACGAAAGCACGCAGGCGTTCAGCCTCGAGAACCCTCAATAGCCGGGCCGCGCCAGCATCGCGCGATATACTGCAAGAGTCTCATCGACGTGACGCGCAAGCGTCGGCGGATGGCGCCAATAGGATTCATAAGCTCCTTGAGCCAATTCGGCGACGAGCTCGTCGTTCTTTAGCCGAGCCAGCTGCTGCGCAAGCGCGCCTGCGTCACCACTTTTAAACCACAAGCCTTCTCGGCCATCTGCGATTTCATCACGTGCAGCGCAGACATCTGAAACAATCACCGGCGTCCCCATCGCCTTGGCTTCCAGGGCAGTGAGCCCCAGCCCTTCATACCAAAGCGAGGGAAAAACAAGCGCTCTAGCCGCGCGCATCGCCGCGCGAACCTCCGGGGGCTCAAGCCATCCGAGCAGACGCGCGTTCGGATATGACTCGCGCAACTGAGCCGCGATGGGCCCGTCACCGATGAAGACCGGCGTGATGTTCGCGGTTTGAGCGGCTTGCGCAAACAGCAGCGCGCCTTTTTCCGCCGATAGCCGCCCGACAAACAGCACTTCGCCGGAAGCCGGATCGTTTTTGGGACCGAGAGCCTCCGCCTCGACAGGATTGCAAACGCGATGCCTCATGCCATCCTTTGGCAGGTATGGCGCTAAAAGCCTTTCCTGCAGGTCGGAAATCAAAATGAAATCGGCGAAGCTTTCCGCGAGGCCGGCCAAACGGGCGACCAGAAGACGGGCGTTCCGCCAGAGCTTGAACGGATAATTGCGGGAATCGCAATTGGTCGCCCAGCAGGCGCCCGACATGGGCGTCAGATGACACACATGATCATGCTGGTAATTGTAAAAACCGCCGTTGGGACAAATCAGAAAATACTCGTGCATCGTGTAGACGGCGGGCAGCTTCGAAGCGCGGATCGCCGGGCCGATCGAAGGCGACAGCGCCTTGGCCCATCCATGCACATGAACGATCGAGTTTTCGCGCGGCAGGCTGGCCAGAAGCAGTTTCATTGCGGCTGCCGCCTCGCGATTCCAGGTTCCCTGCAACGCTGCGGCGGCGCGTGAGGGATTATCCAGAATATCGTGCTGATCAAGACAGATGGTCTCGACCCCAGCCGCCGCAAGGCGCGGATCGACAGGTCCGCAGGCGCAAAAGAAAATCGGCCTTGCACCAGCAGCCAAAAGGCCCAGGGCGCTTTCAATTGCGACCTTGGATTGGCCGCCGCTCACGAATCCGTGATCCACCAGGATCACGACATTGAGAGCCTGGTTTGCTTGCTGCATCGCTACTCCGGTCAAATCACGCCATGTTTGGGCGCGACTGTAGCGCGGGATGGTTTAAGCGATGCGTAAGAGCGATTACTGGCCTTGAACTTCGGGAACGGACTGGGAGGGTCCAAAAATCACCTGCGAAGGATCACGCTCGAAGGTATGGACGGCGCGATCCAACGAGTCCACGGCCTTGCGCGCGTCGATGGCCAGTTGCTCGTACTGGCGCAATCCCGTGGCGGAGAAGCGGTTTATGTTGCTGGAGGCCCCGGCGATATTGCCGGCGATGCTTTTGATCGTCTTGGGGTCGAGCGCTTTGACGGCGCGATCGGCGTTCGCGATCAAACTGTCAAAGTGGGCGGCGACCGGTTTCAAATTACGAACGATGTCAGCCGCGTCACGAATGAATGAGCCGGTCGACCCGCTGTTGTCGGCGAGCGCCTTTGTGAAGGTTTCCACATTTTTTATGGAGGCGGTCAGCGACGCGGAATTGGCGTCGAGCAATTTTTCGAGCTTCTCCGCCATGTCGGTGCCCTTGGTCGCGAGGCGCTGGACATTTTCGAGCAGATTCTGGATCTCCGAGCGTTCCGCGGTAATGCGTGGATAGGTTTCGCCGGGCTTTTTCACGATTTCGGGCGCGCCGGGCGTACCGCCCACCAGCGAGACCACGGCCACATTCGTGAACCCCCTTTGCTCCAGTCTTGCGCGCGTGTCGGCCTTTACCGGGGTCTTCTTGTCGACGTTGATCAGCACGTCGACCTGGCTGGGATCTTCCGGGTCGATGTCAAGACGAGTGACTTCGCCCACCTTGAGGCCATTGAACTGCACGGCGCTGCCCCGCGTGAGCCCTTCGACGGAGCCTCGCACGACGAGTTCATAAGTTTGATAAAGCGCCAGCTTGCTCGGTCCAGAGAACCAGAACACAAAAAGAAAAGCGGCGAACAAGACCGCGAGCGTGAAGACTCCGATAAGCGCGTAATTGGCGCGGGTTTCCATGTCTCGTCCTTATTGGGGCTCGTGCCCGTCGCTTCGCCGACCAGTTGCGTCGATCAGGCGGCTCCCGCGGGTCCCGTGAAAATAGGCGCGCAGCCAAGGCTGATCGGACGCCAGCAGCTCTTGCAGGGCCCCCACGCCGACAACCTTTCCACCCGCAAGAGCAGCGACGCGGTCGCAGATCGAGTATAGGCTGTCAAGGTCGTGCGTCACCATGAATACCGTCAGCCCAAGCGTTTTTTGCAGCGTGGCGATCAATTCGTCGAAGTCGGCGGCGCCAATGGGATCCAAACCTGACGTGGGTTCATCGAGGAACACGAGTTCGGGATCTAGCGCCAGGGCTCTGGCGAGAGCGGCGCGCTTCACCATGCCGCCCGACAGTTCCGAGGGAAATTTGTCGGCGGCGTCTTCGGGAAGTCCGACAAGTTTGAGTTTGAGCATCGCCAGATCGTCCATGAAGCGCTGAGAAATATCGCGATTTTCGCGCATGGGCATCTGAATGTTCTGCCTCACCGTGAGAGCGGAAAACAAAGCGCCGTTCTGGAAAAGGACTCCCCAGCGCTGTTCCAGCCTGCGCAGCTCGCGCGGCGCCAGCCTGTCCCGATCTTCACCGAACAATGTGATCGAGCCGGCTTTCTTGCGCACGAGTCCGAGGATGGTGCGCATGAGCACTGACTTGCCCTGACCGGAACCGCCTACAAAACCTAGAACTTCGCCGCGATAAACGTCGAGATCCAGCCCGTCCATCACCCTGTGGGCGCCAAATTCGACGATGAGATCGCGCACCCCAATCACAGTTTCCGGGGTCGGCGTTGCTGCGCCATTTGCGGGTTGGGCGGTGACAGTCATGGCTCTCAAGGCTCAATAATTGATCGAGGCGAAGAACATGGCGAATAGCCCGTCGACGATTATGACCATGAAGATGCTCTTCACGACGGCGGCGGTCACTTGCCGACCAAGGGACTCCGCGGACCCCTGAGTCGCCAGTCCGTCCTGCGAGGAGATCAGTCCGATCACCAGCGCCATGAAAGGGGCCTTGATGAGGCCGACCAAAAAGGTGTTCAAGCCGATCGCCGACTGCAAAAGCGACAAAAAGGCGGTGGGGCTTATGCCGCCATATACCCAGGACACCAGCAGACCGCCGAACAGGGCCGAGGCATCCGCAATGAAGGTCAGCAATGGCAGTGAGAACGCCAAAGCCAGCACGCGCGGAACGACAAGTACATCGATGGGCGACAGTCCCATGACGCGCAAGGCGTCGACCTCCTCGCGCATTTTCATCGACCCGAGTTCAGCCGTTATCGCGGATCCAGAACGACCTGCGATCATGATCGAGGTAAGCAGGACCCCAAGCTCCCGAAGCACCAATATGCCGATGAGATCCACGGAGTAGCTGGTGGCGCCAAAGCGCATCAACTGGAAAATGCCCTGCTGAGCAACGATTGCGCCGACTGCTAGATTGATGAGGACGATGATCGGTATGCTGCGAAATCCGAACATCTCCATCTGGTAGACGAGCGCAGTGCCGCGAAACAGCTTCGGAAGCAACATGGTTCGTCCGAGAGCAGCGATGAACTCGCCCAGGAAGCCGACGCCGTGGTAAAATTCCCGGATGCCGTAGACGAAAGAAAAGCCAAGGTCAGCCAGCAGATCGACCAACAAATTCGTGGGCGCGGGAGCGGCGCCCGCGCCGCAAGGCAATTTCTCTTTCAGTAGAAGCTGAAACTCGGATCGCGCCCGTTCCAAAGTGACGGAGGCTCCGCTCCGGATCAATTCCTCTTTGGCGCGATTGAGAAGCAGAGCCCCGGCGGTATCCAGGCGCGCGATCCCGCCGATGTCCAGAACCACGATTCGAGAGCCCTTGGCCTGCGAAACGATGGACCTGGCTTCTTCCTCGAGCCGGCGGGAAGCAGCCAGGGTCCAGGCGCCAGTCAGCACAAGGCGCTTGCCGCCGTCGACCGAAAATCCGGCGACGTTGGGTGGGTCAGCGTCCAACTCTGTCGCCATATCGCCTCGTCGCAGTTTGCGGCCCTGACCGCGGGCTTGGGCGCCGACGGAACTCCATGCGCAAAGCCAAAAAGCTTGCGAATCGTCTTAACTTCGCGGATTGCCAATGTCGAGCGCGGCCACCCCAGATGCAATCGCGCAGTAGCTTGTCCGGGAGACCAAATGCGCGCCTATCTCGCAGTCGCCGTCGAGGCTTTTCCAATCAGAGGCAGCTTCGTGATCGCCCGCGGCGCCAAGACGCAAGCAGTGGTGGTGACTGTGACACTGCGCGCTGGCGCGAAGGCGGGCCGCGGCGAATGCGTCCCTTACGCCCGTTACCGAGAAAGCGCCGAGAGCGTCGTTTCGGCGATAGAAAGCATTCGCGCGTCCATAGAGGCCGGGGCCGATCGCGAAACATTGCAGAAACTCTTGCCTCCCGGGGCGGCGCGAAACGCCGTGGACTGCGCGATGTGGGATCTTGAAGCGAAACTTTCCGGCTCTGCCGCGTATCAAAGCGCCGGGTTTGCAGCGTTAACGCCGCTCGCCACCGCTTATACGCTGTCTGTCGGAACGCCCGAGGACATGTTCGCGGCCGCGGCGAAGGCGGCGCATCGCCCCTTGCTGAAAATCAAGCTCGCCGGCCCTGGCGATGCGGACCGACTCGCGGCCGTTCGCGCTGGCGCGCCTCAGGCGGAGCTGATCGTCGACGCCAATGAAGCCTGGCGAGAGGAAAATATCCTCGCCAATATCGAAGCTTGCGCGAAAGCCGGGGTGACTTTGATCGAGCAGCCGCTTCCCGCCGACGATGACGGAATTTTGAACCGGATCGAACGCATGGTTCCGATCTGCGCGGACGAAAGCGCGCACGACCGCACGGGCCTTGCCGCGTTGGAGGGCCGCTATGACGCCGTGAACATCAAGCTGGACAAAACCGGCGGGCTGACCGAGGCGCTGGCTATGGCGAAAGAAGCGCGCGAAAGGGGTTTTGCAATCATGGCCGGATGCATGGTCGGCACCTCGCTCGCCATGGCTCCCGCCATTCTCGTCGGACAGGGCGCGGACTTTGTCGATCTCGACGGACCGCTATTGCTTGCGCAGGATCGTGCGCCCGGACTGCGTTACGACGGCTCTACGGTGTATCCGCCAGAGCCGGAGCTATGGGGTTAGAGGCCTTTTTCGACCTCAAGGTTGGCGCCCAGCCAGGCAAGAATCCCGCCGCCGAAATGGGTGTCGACGTCGCGACGGCCAGAAAGCCGCGCCTGCTCCATTGCAGTGACCGAACGGCGTCCCGAGCGGCAGTAGATCACCACCTTTTTGCCCTGGGGAGCGACAGGCAGCCTGGCGGGGTCGAATTTTGACAGGGGATTGAACAGCGCGCCTTTGATATGGCCCGCCGCATATTCGTCGGCCTCGCGCACATCGACTGGAATCACGGAGCCATCCGCAAGGCCCAGTTTAAGATCCTCGAGGCTGATATCGTTGAAAGCGAAGGAGCTCATGTGGCGGTCCTGCGAAAAGAGTTGGGGCCGTTTGCCATAAGACTGTCGCAAAGTCCAGAAAATGCAAGGGATGGCCGGATTGCGCTCGGCTCAGAATGCAGGCTTTTTGGTTTCCGGCGAGGCTATTCCGCCGCCTCTCGCAATTGTTCGCGCGCCCGCGAGCGCAAATCGTCTATGGGCGCAAGGCGTCCGCCCTCCTCATAATGCCAGAACGTCCAGCCGTTGCAGGCAGGAAGGCCCTGCACCAGAGCGCCGGTCTTATGGATGGAGCCGACAATCCCGCTCATCGCCAGCGCCCCGTCTGCGCGCACCAGCGCAGCATGGCGTCGTTTGGCGTCGGTCAGAGTCGCGCCCGGAGCGATGAGCCCAGCCTCGACAAGGCTGGCGAAGGCGACGCGCGGCTCGCTACGCCTGGTTGGCGCGATTGAAACGGTCGAAAGATCAAGTGGTTCAATACTGTCGATGCGCGCCTGCGCCGCGTCGGCGTAGGCGCCCTCGCGTTCGATGCCCAGATAATCACGGCGTAGCCGCTTGGCCACGGCTCCAGTTGTGCCGCTGCCAAAAAAAGGGTCGAGCACGAGGTCCCCCGGGTTCGAAGCCGCCAGAATCACCCTCGCCAGCAGAGCCTCCGGCTTTTGCGTCGGATGAGTCTTCCTGCCCTGTGGGTCCTTGAGTCGCTCGCCACCGCTACAGATTGGCAGCAGCCAGTCGGACCGCACCTGGCAGTCCTCGTTCGCGGCCTTCAGCGCCTCGTAATTAAAAGTGTAACTTTTAGCGTCAGCGTCGCGCGCCGCCCAGATCATGGTCTCATGCGCATTGGTGAAGCGGCGCCCGCGAAAATTGGGCATGGGGTTGTTCTTGCGCCATACGATATCGTTCAGGATCCAGAATCCGAGATCCTGCATGATCGCGCCGACTCGAAAAATATTGTGATAGGAGCCTATGACGAAAATGGTCGCCTGGGGCTTCATGACGCGGCGCGCCGCCGCCAGCCAATCCCGGGTGAAGGAATCGTAGTCGCCGAAGCTGGCGAATTTATCCCATGCGTCATCCACGGCGTCGACAATGCTTTGGTCGGGCCGGGTCAGTTTGTTCGCAAGCTGAAGGTTATAGGGCGGGTCGGCGAAAACGAGATCGACGCTCGCTGGCTCCATGCCATTCAAAAGGGCAGCGCTGTCGCCGCGCAATACAGCGTTGCGAAGCGACGCCGCGCGAGGTTGCCCGGAATTTTTTAACCCAGTACGCGTGACCTTTAGCTGGGTGTTAAGGCGGGCCGCCCCGACGCGTGCGCTGCTCATTGACTCGATACCGGTTACGCTTACCAACGAGCGCAACTATGCCGGATCGGAGTAAAGGTCAGGTTTAACGAGGCGTCACGCCGGCGTCCCTTTTTCGAACGGGTTCGTTAAGAAAAAATCATCCTTACCAATAGGTTATTGACGCTTTACGGGACGTGTCGCCCGCATGTTCCCCGTTAGGGCTTGATTTCTCTGTCGCGCAGAGGAGAAAAGGTCATCCGGTGGTGCGGGGTCGGTCCGAAACTCTTGATCGCGGCCAAATGACGCGGCACGCCATATCCAACATGGGCGGCGAATCCATAGTCGGGAAACTCTTCCGACACCCGTCGCATCAAGCTGTCCCGCATGAATTTGGCGACAATTGACGCAGCGGCGATCGAAAGCGAGGAGCCGTCGCCCTTTACAATCGCTTCGCCAGAACACGGGAGGCTCGGCAACAAATGCCCGTCGATCAACGCATAGGACGGCTTGACAGAAAGTCCATCGATCGCCCGCGCCATGGCGAGCAACGCCGCCTTTCGAATATTGATTGCGTCGATTTCAGCGGCGGTCACAAAGGAGAAGGAGACCGCAACCGCGCTTTCGCAGATGAGCCCGAAAGCGAGCTCTCTCGCCTTGGGGGTCATCGTCTTGGAATCATTCAGTCCTTGCGGGATATTTTTTGGGTCCAGAATGACTGCTGCGGCGCAGACCGGGCCCGCCAAGGGTCCACAGCCAACTTCGTCGACTCCCGCAATAGGACTGAGGCCCTTGCGCAGCAGTCTGCTTTCGACCGCGAAATCGGGAGAAGTGCTTGTCGAAGTCAGCAAAGGCGGCGCGCCCCCGGGGAAATTAAGCCTCAACTTTTTAGCAGGAGCCAGCCTAGACCCAATCTTTGTCGCAGGCGAGCAAAGCGAGTGTTGTTTGAGGAGGACCGTCCACAATCTGCACTTCGCACACGAGTTTCTATTTTTGGCAAACCGTAATAGTTGTGTAAAATCTTAAGAAGTTGCACCTGGGTCGAAACTCGCGGCAGACCGACTGGGGCGAATTGGGTGGCGAAATGACTATTGAGGAAAATCGTCAATTACCGGCGCCCACCGGCGCGAACGAAGCTCGCGGCAGCTTCGGCGCCGGTATTTTTCAAATGCTTGTCTCGGACGATGGCGACATCGTTGGATTAGTTGCCTACGCCCTCTATAAGCAAAGCAAACTCGACTGGATGCGGCAGTTCGAGAGCGAACGAAGCCGCTGGCCGGACGACGCCGAACTTTCGTCTTTCATAATCGGCGAGGGAACCCAGCGTCGCCTTGCAACCTATCGCCATCTAGCTGAAACGGCTTTGGAGGCATGGCGCGAAAAACGGGACGCGGAAGATGACGGCTCCGGCCGAATAAGTTTCAGCTACGGCAAATTGTTTAACTGGATTGTCGTCGCGCTGGCGCTGGCGCTTCTTGCGACATTCGTGACGGCGCGGCTGGTGTTCGGCCACAAATAAGCTTTTGCAGGCTTAGAATAGTGCGAGTTGTTCGCCGGTTCGCGCAGGCGGCTGAAACAGATCGCAGCGTAGACGCGTCACGCCAAACCCCAGTCGGGCGGCGGCGATCTCAAATCTGCGTCCAATCATCCATGCGTAAGGCCCCTCGCCTTTCATCCTTTTGTCGAAGCTGGCGTCGTAAAGCTTGCCGTCGCGGGTTGAGCGGATCAGCGAGAGAACATGTCTCGCCTTGCCCGGAAAATTTATGACAAGCCACTCGCTGAACAACTCCCGCAATTCATGCGGAAGGCGCAGCATCACATAGCCGGCTTCCCGCGCGCCGGCGGCATAAGCCCTTGTCAGTATGGTTTCGATTTCAGAATCGTTGATCGCGGGAATGACGGGCGCCACCATGACCGATACCGGAATCCCGGCTGCGCTCAGTTTCTCGATCGTGTCGAGGCGGCGCTGCGGCGTTGCTGCGCGCGGCTCCATCGTCCGTGCGAGCGCGCCATCCAGCGTCGTGAGGGAAATTGCGACCTTTGCCAGTCCCTTGCGCGCCATCGGGCCGAGCAGGTCTATGTCCCGCGTCACCAGCGCGGATTTCGTGACAATGCCAACGGGATGGTTCGTCCTGGCCAGCACTTCCAGAATGCCGCGCATCACGCGATGGCGTTTTTCGGTGGGCTGATAAGGATCGGTATTGGAGCCGATCGCCAGCGTTTTCGCGAGATAGCCCGGCGCGGACAATTCGCGTTCCAGAACTTGAGCGGCGCCATCCTTGACGAAAATTTCCGTCTCGAAGTCGAGGCCGGGAGAATAGCCGACATAGGCGTGGGTCGGTCGCGCAAAGCAATATACACAGCCATGCTCGCAGCCGCGATAGGGATTGATCGAACGGTCGAAGGCGATATCTGGCGAGTCATTGCGGGTGATGACGGTGCGCGGACGTTCGATATGGATGTTAGTTTTAAGCGGATCGAGGCTCTCCAAAGAGCCCCAGCCATCGTCGACATCTTCGCGAATTAGCGATTCGTAGCGACCGGTCCGTTTTGAAATCGCGCCCCGCCCACGTCGACGATCGGGAACGATTTCCGAAAATGAATTGGTTACAAAGTCCTGCGTATCCAGGCCGGAGCGATGGGATATTGCCGATCGCGCAGCTCCATCGACGCTCAACTGCGCCGCCGCGCCTGGAAAATGCCCCGTACAACCCATGACGACGTTGCTCGCAAGAGAAGGCCGATCGTTCCGGTCGTCGCCGAACGGAACTTCGAGTCCGGCTCGCGGCCTTCAGGCGCATCTGTTGGGGACAGAACTGCGCGCCGCCCAGCCGCGAAACCGGACTCCTTGTACGCTGGACGCTACACGTGCTCGACCAAACCAAACGCTCGGAACCACCCGCGTTGACCCGGAACATAGCGCGAATATGAGAACATATAAAGAACAAATTTAACCCTGTCAACGCGCGTTGGAGCGTTCAGCGCGGTCCCTGACGAACAGATTCCCACTCGGGACGAAAACGCTTTAGAAGACGCGGAATGATTCCCTCCTAAGGACGCTGCTTCCGATGAGCGAGACGACCTGCCCCTGCCGCCTGCGCGCGGAGGACCGTAAACCCTATTCCGACTGCTGCGCCCCTTATCTGGAAGCCGGCAAGGCGGCGCCGACGGCGGAGGCGCTGATGCGCGCCCGCTACAGCGCTTTTGCGCTCGGTAAAATTGACTTTCTGCTCGAGTCCCTGGCGCCTGAGTCGCGCTTCGATTTTGATCGAAAGGCTGTCACCCACTGGTCCTCGCAGTCGCAGTGGCTCGGTCTCGATATTCTCTCGACGGAACGAGGCCAGGCCGGCGATGAAGAGGGCTTTGTCGAATTCGTCGCGCATTTCCTTATGGATGGCGAGCAGCGCGCCCACAGGGAACGCTCGCTGTTCCGCTTCGAGGAAGGCGACGGTCACTGGTATTTTGTCGAGGAGGCGAACCGCAAGGCTGCGCCGATCGTCAAGGGTGCGCAGCCCGGCCGCAACGATCCCTGCCCCTGTGGCTCGGGAAAAAAATACAAGAAGTGCTGCGGCGCAGCGGCTTAAATCAGAAGCGCCGCCGCATCGGTCTTCAGATTAATCGATGCGAGTTGTGCGCTTTCCGCTGATCTGCGCGCCGGCGAGCGCGGCTGAAGAACTCCGGCGCGGAAAACGGGGCTGTCCCTGCTATCCCGTTTCCTCAACCCCGCATAGCCAGCGCAATCGGCTTAACTTCGGTAATCGCCGTTGATTGCAACATATTCCTTGGTGAGATCGCAGGTCCATACGGTAGAGGAGCCCGAGCCCAGTCCAAGGTGCACGCGCAACTTGATCTCATCGCGCTTCATGATCTGAGCCACCGCCGCTTCGTCGTAGTTCGGGTCGCGCAGCCCCTTGTGAGCGACCCGAATGTTGCCAAACCAGATCGCCAACCGATCGCGGTCCGCCATCTCCCCGGCTTTCCCGACAGCCATAACCACGCGTCCCCAATTAGCGTCCTCCCCCGCGATCGCGGTTTTCACCAAAGGCGAGTTGGCGATGGACAGCGCGATGCGCTTCGCGGCGCGATCGTTTTCGGCTCCTTCGACTGTGATCTCGACGAATTTGCGTGCGCCTTCGCCATCCTTCACCACCTGGTGCGCGAGGTCGAGCAGGACATCGTCCAGCGCCGCGCGAAATGCGTCGAGCCGGCGATCATTCGCCTTTTCGATGTCGGGCGCGCCGCGACGCTCCGCGGCTCCGGTCGCGAACAGCAGCAGAGTGTCGGAAGTCGAAGTATCGCTGTCGACCGTAATGGCGTTGAAGGAGCCTCTCACCGAACGCGACAGCAACGTCTGCAAGGCGTCGGCGCCAATCGCCGCGTCCGTGAAGACGAAAGCCAGCATGGTGGCCATGTCCGGAGCGATCATCCCAGCCCCCTTCGCAAAACCCGCGATTCGGGTCTCCACGCCGTCGATCACGGCGGTCCGCGTGGAAAGCTTCGGATAGGTGTCGGTTGTCATGATGGCTCGAGCAGCGTCCAACCATCCGTCGGGCCGCGCCTTGGAGGTGAGCTTAGGCAGCACCGTTTCGAACTTGGAGGCGTCCAGCGGTTCGCCAATGACGCCGGTGGAGGCAAGAAAAATCTGGCGCTCTGGCGCGCCCGTCGCCGCAGCGGCCAGCTTGGCGGATAGCTTGACAGCGGCCTTGCCGGCTTTGCCGGTGAAGGCGTTGGCGTTGCCGGAATTAACCAGGAGAACGCGCGCCTTGCCGCCTTCGAGCCTGTCCCGGCACCAGTCCACCGGCGCCGAAGGGCATTTGGATTTGGTGAAAACGCCGGCCACGCGAGACCCTTCATCGAGCAGCGCCAACATCACGTCGGTGCGTCCCTTGTAGCGCACGCCGGCCGCGCCAGCAGCAAAGCGAACGCCTTCTATTGGAGGTATTTCGGGAATAGTGCTGGGCGCGAGCGGCGAAACTGGAGCGGCTTTGGCCATGAAAAACAATCCTTGCTAAGCGGAGTGGCGAATGCGCGGTGTTACCGCGTATGGCCAGCCCGTCAAGTGGTTCAGACAAAGCCAGGGCGTCTGAGCAAGAAAAGCGGTTTCGAACGTCGAATCAAATTCCAGCCAACGCCGCCTGTCAGTATTTAAAAAGCCAATGCTTTTTGTGGGGATAGACAAAAAAACGCGCCTTCCGCCAGGGGCGAAGGGCGCGTTGATCGATAACGTCGATAATTTCTATTTCTTCTTTTCTTCGACTTTGCCGGACTTTCCGGCGTCCTTGGGAGCTTCGGCGGCCGGTGGTTCCGTGCGCTCGATCTTGGCGCCTTCTCGAAGCTTCGTGACCACTTCGCTCTGCGCCTTTTGCACGACGTAGCGCGCGACCTGTTCACGCACCTGATCCAATGGCGGGAAGACCTTGGCGCGCTTTTCGTCGAGCTTGATCACATGCCAGCCGAACTGCGATTTCACAGGATCCGAAACCTGGCCAGGCTCCATTTTCGAAACCGCCTCGGAGAACTCCGGCACCATCCGGTCCTTGGTGAACCAGCCGAGATCGCCGCCCTTGGCGCCCGGATCCTTCGACAACTCGCCAGCGACCTTTGCGAAATCTTCGCCCGCCTTGACGCGCTTTTCCGCAGCCTTCGCCTCTTCCTCGGTCGGCACCAAAATATGGTGGGCGCGATACTCGGTGTCGGGCTTCTGATTTTTGGCGGCGTCATCGTAGGTCTGCTTGATCGCCGCATCGGTCGTGGCGTCCTTGGCGACCTTGCCGAGCAGCGTCTCCATCAAAGCCTTGTCGCGCAGATAGGCGAGCCGCTTGGCGAAATCAGGGGTTTCGGCGAGCTTCTCGGCCTGCGCCTTCTGCACGACCAGTTGCTCGTCGATCAGAAAGTCCAACAGATAAGTTTCACGGGCCTTGCCTTCGAGCTGACGCGGGATGCCAGGACCGATATCTTCCATTGCCAGTTTCATGTCTTCGTCGGTGATCTCGACGCCATTGACCTTGGCGAGAACTTTGGCCTGGGCGGAAACTGCTACAGCGGCCGCGAAAAAGGCGCAGATGCCAACGGCGAGACCCAGGGCCAGACCGGGGGCTTTGTGCGCAGCCGGGTTGTCGTGACGCGCGTTCCTATAGGCGTGAGACATAATTTTCTCCAAATGAAGTGGCCTCCGGCCGGAGCGTCCGCCGCGGCCAAAAAGCACCTGCGCGACGAATCGGGCGTAACTATGCCCAAGCCTGTGATCCTGACAACCGCCACAGGCCGGCTTTGGCCAAAAAAACCGGCTATTTTCCTACAATTTGCATAAAAAGACCGCGCACGGTCGCCTGTGTTTGTCTCAATTGCGCCTCCAGCCGCGTCAGATCCGGCGCATCGGCTGCCCGCAACAACAGATTGACCAATCCTCGTGAGGCCTTTTCCGGTGCGAAATCTTCAGCGATGGAAAGACGCAAAACCTGCATCAGTCCCTGATAGAGCTTGGCTGCCTCGATCAGCGCTCCCGCCGCCGCGCCGTCAAGCAGACCTTCGTCTTGTAGACGGCGCAGAGCCTCTATAATCGAGGGCGACAGGCACTGCGGGCAAAGAGGCGCATGACGCAACAGCAAATATTGCGTCAGAAATTCAATGTCGATCTGTCCGCCTGAAACCTGTTTGAGTGAAAAGGGACTGTTGGAGCCTTTTTCCTTCTCCAGCAGCCGGCGCATGTCGATTACGTCGGCGCGCAGTTTTTCGGGCTCGCGCGGAGAAGTCAGCGCCGCCCGAATCGCCGCTTCGGCGCGTGAGGCAAGGTCCGCGCTTCCCGCCACCACCCGGGCCCGCGTCAGCGCCATATGCTCCCATGTCCACGCCTCCTTCGCCTGATATTCCTCGAAGGCCTTGAGTCGCACCGCGATGGGACCCTTGTTTCCTGACGGACGCAGGCGGAAATCAACGTCATAGAGCAGACCTTCCGCTGTAGGCGCTGACAACGCCGCTATCAGCCGTTGAGTTAGTCGCGCATAGTATTGCGGCGCGCTCAACGAACGCTCGCCGCCCAGGGAGTCAATCGACGAGTCAGCGTCGTACAGCAGCATCAAATCGAGATCAGAGGCGGCGGTCATCTCGCGGCCGCCAAGCTTACCCATGGCGACCACGACCGCCTCGCCGCCAGGAACGCCCCCATGAGAGATGGCGAATTCGGCTTCGACCAGTTCCAACAGCTCGGAGATCAGCGCCTCGGCGAGACGGGCATAGGCGTGACCCGCCTCCTGAGGAGATAAGGCGTCAGTAATCACGCGCACGCCGATCAGAAACTTCTGCTCCTGGCCAAAAATGCGGGCGCGATCGAGCCCGTCCTCGTAGGAGCGGGCTTGTGCAAATTGCGCCTTAAGGCGCTGAGCGAGTTCCGCACCGGCAGGTTGCTCCCTGAAAAAGGCCGGCTCCAGCAGCGCGCCTAACACGCGGGGTCGCTGCGCGATGGTCCGCGCAAGCCCCGGCGCCGCGCCCATGATCTGCGTGAGCAGATCCAGCAGGTTTGGATGCGAGACAAGCAATGAAAACAATTGCACGCCAGCGGGCAATTTGCTGAGAAATTTGTCGAAAGCTAACAAGGCCTGATCGGCATTGTCGGTTTCCGCCAAGGCTTCAAGAAGCGCGGGCGTCAGTTCGGTCAGTCGCTCGCGCGCAACGCCCGAGCGGGTCGCCGGATAGCGTCCGAAATGCCAACTGCGAATGATCGCCGTCGCGGTCTTCGGCTCAGCAAACCCCAGCCTTTCAAGCGTCGTGAGGGTTGCGGGATCATCCGCGTCGCCGGTGAACACCAGATTGCCGGCGCCGGAAGAGAGCTGTGGCGCGCTTTCGAATAATTGCGCGTAGCGGTCCTGAACCGTTTCAAGGCGCTGCAGCAAGGCCGAGGCGAAATCGTCATAGCCAGAAAAGTTCATCATTCTGGCGATTCTCGCGACCTCTTCGGAGTTTTGCGACAGGGAATGATTTTGTTCGTCGGCGACCATCTGGATGCGATGTTCGACGTCACGCAAAAAAACATAGGCATTAGCCAATGCGTGGCGAGCGCTCGATTCGATCCACCCGGTTTCAGCGAGCTTATCAAGCATGTCGAGCGTGGCGCGGCCGCGCAAACTCGGATCCCGGCCACCGGTGATCAGCTGCTGGGTCTGCACAAAAAATTCGATTTCGCGAATTCCGCCGCGACCAAGTTTTATATTGTGGCCGTTGACCGCGATCTCGCCGTGGCCCTTGTGTGCGTGGATCTGCCTTTTGATCGAATGAACATCGGCTATGGCGGCGAAATCAAGATATTTACGCCAAACGAAAGGCGCCAGCTCCCGCAAAAAATCCTCGCCCGCCGCAATATCGCCGGCGACGGGCCGCGCCTTGATGAAGGCGGCGCGCTCCCAGTTCTGACCCATGCTCTCGTAATAGGAGTAAGCCGCCTCCAGCGGAATGGCGATTGGCGTCGCGCCAGGATCGGGCCGCAACCGCAAATCCGTGCGGAACACATAACCGTCCGCCGTTTGCTCGCTCATGATTTTGATCACGCGCTTCGTCAGACGCACGAAGAGTTCCACGTCTTCATCGGGTCTGAGGGGACGAGCGCGCTGACGATCGAACAGCACCACGAGATCGATGTCGGAAGAATAATTCAGTTCATGGGCGCCCTGCTTGCCCATGCCGAGAAAAATCCAGCCCGAACCGCGCTCGGGATTGCGTTGATCGGCCAGCTCCAGCCGCCCTGTTTGCGCCGCGTCGCGCAGCGTGAAGGCGACCGCAGCGGAAAGCGTGGCGTCGGCGATTTGCGTGAGCGCCCGCGTCGCCGTCATTGTGTCCCAGGCCTTGGAGAGATCGGCGAGAGCCACGACAAGCGCCGCCTCTTGCTTGACGAGCCGCAAAAATCGCATGAGCGCGGCCTCGTCCGGCGAGCCGAAGGCGCGGATTTCCGAGAGCAGGTTCGAAACCAGCGTCTGCGGATCGCTCATGAGGGCGCGCGCTAACCGCTGGGGATCGCGGGCGGAAAGTTCTGCAAGGTAGGGAGAACATCCGAAAACCCCAAAGAGCAGCGCCCGCGCCCGCGCTTCGTCGGCAAGAAGCGCGGTCAAAGCGCCCGTCGCATCTCGATCAACCGCGCGATCCAGAGATTTACGCGCCATTTCCGGATCGGCAGCCTCGAGGAAAATTTTCGCTCGGGCGAGAAGGCTGGTTTCGGATAATGAGGGCACGGCCGGCTCCCAGGCGAAAGCGCTAATCGCGGGCTATAGTCAGGCAAAAAATCGACGTATCAACAAAGGACCGTTCATGTCCGATCAAAGCGCCCCCGCCCTGCTCCTTCGTATCGCGCAGGCGCTGGAGCGGCTCGCCCCGCCGCCGCCACCTGCGCCCGATTTTGAAAATGCCTCAGCCTTCGTCTGGCGAGCCGCGACCAGAACATTCGCTCCGGTAGAAAAGATCAACCGTATAGAGCTGGGCTTGCTCGAGGGAATCGACCGGGCCCGCGATCTGCTGCTCGCCAATACGCAACGCTTCGCTCAAGGACTGCCAGCCAACAACGCTTTGCTCTGGGGCGCGCGCGGAATGGGCAAATCCTCTCTGGTGAAAGCCGCGCATGGCGAGCTAGCGCGCGAAGGACGTCTGAAACTGATCGAAATTCATCGCGAGGACATCGAGAGCCTGCCCGCTTTGCTTTTCGAGCTGCGCAAGGCGCCGTTTCAGTTCATCGTGTTTTGCGACGACCTCTCCTTCGACGGTCCCGAGACCAGCTACAAATCCCTAAAAAGCGCTCTGGAGGGCGGCGTCGAGGGACGCCCCGCCAACGTGCTGTTTTACGCCACCTCCAACCGCCGACATCTCGTGCCGCGCGACATGATGGAGAATGAAAAGGCCACCGCGATCAATCCCGGCGAAGCGACTGAGGAGAAGGTGTCGTTGTCGGACCGTTTTGGCCTTTGGATCGGCTTTCACAATTGCAGCCAGGACGATTATCTCGAAATGGTGTTCGGCTATGTGCGCCATTACGGACTGAACGCGCCGAGGGAGACGGTTCGCGCAGAGGCGCTGGAATGGTCGATCACCCGTGGCGCCCGCTCGGGACGCGTTGCATGGCAGTTCGTCCAGGATCTGGCGGGCCGGCTGGGGAAAAGGCTCGCCTAAAAAAACAGCCGCGCTGTCAAGCGCGGCTGAAAAGCTTCGCAGGTTTGTTCGCCAGGACTAACGGATCACGTAAGGCAGCAGGCCAAGAAAGCGCGCGCGCTTAATGGCCTGGGCCAATTCGCGCTGCTTCTTCGCCGAGACGGCGGTGATGCGCGAGGGAACGATCTTGCCGCGCTCGGAGATGTAGCGCGATAGCAGGCGCGTGTCCTTGTAGTCGATCTTCGGAGCATTGGCGCCGGTGAACGGGCAGGACTTGCGGCGGCGGAAAAACGGGCGGCGGGGCGCTGCGGCGGCAGTAGTCATTGGATCGCCTCTCCTTCGGCTCTCGGGCCATCTTCACGGCGGGGGCGGCGCTCCGGACGGTCGCCACGGTCTCCGCGCGGGGGGCGACGGTCGCCGCGATCGCCGCGGTCGCCACGCTCGCCGTCATCGTCACGTTTACGCAGTTGAGCGGACGGGCCTTCTTCAAGCTCTTCGACGCGCAGAGTGAGGATTCGCAGAACGTCTTCGTTAAGACGCTCCTGGCGCTCCATCTCGGCGATCGCCGCCGGCGGGGCGTCGATGTTCAGCAGCGTAAAATGCGCTTTGCGGTTCTTGTTGATGCGATAGGCGAGGGACTTCACGCCCCAATACTCAACCTTGCTGACAGTGCCGCCCAGCGAGGTAATGATGTTCTTGAACTGCCCGGTCAACGCTTCCGCCTGTTGCGGCGAAATATCCTGACGGGCAAGATAGATATGCTCGTAAAGAGCCATTTCTCTCGGCCTTTCCATATAACTCGCGTCCCGACCCGGCGCGGAGCCCTTCGAGCCTTTGTTTGGAAAGGCTCGACGAGGGAGGTTCGAAGGCGGGAACACGGGAAGACGGGCGGCGTCACCCTCTTGAGGTCAAGCCTCAAGCTTCCGTTCAGCCCCCGGCCGAGGCGTCGCGAAGGGCGGGTTATAGCCGGATTTGCGCCAGTTGCAAGGCGAAACGGCCAATTAGGCGAAATCGGCGCCCGCCACCCTGCGCGATTTTTCGCACATGGCGCCCAAAGCCGACCCAATTGCTGCTACTCGAACAGGGGGAGCGAAGCGCCGCACTTTTATCAGCACCTTCTGCGGCGAGGGATTTCCCGGGTTTTCAGCAGGAAGGATTTCGATGCTCTGCCGGCAAAGGCATGGCCCGAAAATTGCTTAGAGGATCCATGACCCTCAACCCCATAAACATAAAGGGTGCGCTATGGCTCTCGAGCCTCCTACCATCGCCTCCCTGGTGTCGCAGGGAGTTCCCGGCTTCTTCGTGACCTGTTCGAACCCGATGTGTCAGCAATCGACGCCCATCGATTTCAAGACCCTTTCGCTCGACCCAGCTACTCCCCTTCCGGAGATCGAGAAGCGCCGCAGTTTCATTTGCCCTGCATGCGGTTCGAAACAGGTGTCGACCATGCCCGAGTGGCGGGCAAGCTGGGTCTCGCAGTCGAAGTGCTAATCGGGCGGCCGCTATCGAAGAAATAAAGCTGTCCGAATTTCTCTCGCCGGTGATGACGCCTCCGCGCCAGCACTCAGCGACAAGACCTCAGCTGGACGCGGCGTCCTTGCCGCAGCGCCTTTCCGCCATTATGTTGCGCGGCGAGTTCAGAGCGTTCTTGGCGCGCAGCGACTTCTGTCCGCGGCATTCAATCGCTCAAGCTCTTGAACTTGGAGCAAGACGGAGATTCGGCCAGCTGCAGGGCCTGCTCCGGGCGCGCGGTGAAAGGCTCGACATGAAACGCAAAATCGGGATTGTCGCGCTGCTTTTCGCTGTCTGCGCGTTCTTGTCCGGCTGCGACAAATGCACGGGCGGCTGGGAGCAAATCCAATATCCCGGCCAACCCAAGACCTGCGCCGACCGCGAAGCGCGCTGAACCGAAGCCGATGCGCCAGTTTCTTCCCAGGCCTGTAAGCAAGCCGGCGTCATGAGACAGGCTTCGCATTATCTCGATATGAAGCGGCGCGGCCAGAAGATCGTCGTCGTAACCGCCTATGACGCGCCCACCGCGCGGATCGAGTCCGAGGCGGGCGTCGATATTATCCTTGTGGGAGACAGCGTCGGCGTCAATGTGCTCGGCTACGCCCATGAACGCCAGGTCACTCTTGCCGATATGGCGCATCATATCGCCGCGGTGCGGCGAGGCGCCCCGCAGCTCTATCTGATCGGCGATTTGCCATATGCGACTTACGATACGCCCGAGCAGACCATCGCCAGCGCGAAAATCCTGCGCGACGCCGGCGCCGATTGCATAAAATTCGAGGGCGCGCAGCCCGAATTGGTGCGCGCACTAAAGCGCGCCGGTTTCGACGTCTGTTGTCATCTCGAACTCGAGTTCGCAGCATCAGCTCCAAAAGCGCCGCCAGGGAAAGACGGCCGAAGCCGCCCTCAAACTGCTGAACGACGCGCTCCAACTGGACGCAGCGGGACAGGACTTTCTCGTGCTGGAGCTGGTGCCAACGGAATTAGCCGCCGCCATGACGCAAGGCCTTCGCGCCCCGACCATCGGCATCGGTGCGGGCGCCGCAACCGATGGACAAGTGCTGGTCGTCAATGACCTCGCGGGGATTACGCAGCGCGAGTTCAAGCACAACCATCGCTACGCGGCGGTGCGCGATTCGCTGCTAGCCGCCGTGGCCGCTTATGCTGGCGACGTGCGCGCAGGCCGTTTCCCGCGCGCGGAGCACGGTTTTCATATGGCCGACGAAGAACGTGCGATTTTCGAACGCGAAAGCAGATCATGAGCTCCTTCCCAGCGCCGGTCGGCCTGCTGCTTGTCAATCTCGGCACGCCCGAGGCCCCCGAAGCTCCGCAGGTACGCAGCTATCTGGCTCAATTTTTGTCCGATCCTCGCGTGGTCGAAGTTCCGCGCGTCGTTTGGTTGCCGCTGCTGTATGGAGTCATTCTCAATACGCGCCCGGCGAAATCCGCGAAAGGCTACGCGCAGATCTGGAACCGGGCGACAAACGAGAGTCCGCTGAAGGCATTTACACGCATGCAAGCGGAAAAGCTGGCCACCCGGGCGTCAAGCGGAGAGTTGGGCGCCGGAACAATTCATGTCGAATATGCGATGCGCTATGGCGCTCCCGCGCTGGCTACACAGATCGACGCCCTCATCGCCAAAGAATGCGAGCGCATCGTCGTCCTGCCGCTTTATCCGCAATACGCGGCTTCGACCACAGCCACCGCTTTCGACGAGATCGCGCGCATCCTTCGCAAGATGCGGCGTCAGCCGACATTACGCTTCGCCACGCCTTACTTTGACGATCCCGCCTATATCGAGGCATTGGCGCAAAGCCTGCGCGACAGTCTGAGCGCGCTGGATTTCGAGCCGGAAGTCATCCTCGCCTCCTTCCACGGCCTGCCGCAGTTTCAGATCGACAAAGGCGACCCCTACAAAAATCAGTGCGAGACGACGACGCGCCTGCTTCGCGAGGCGATGGGAATGACCGACCAGCAATTGCGACTGTCGTTCCAGTCGCGCTTCGGCCGGGCGAAATGGATCGAACCGTACACCGCCGACACTGTGGTCTCTCTTGCACAGCTGGGCGTAAAGCGCCTCGCAATAGTGGCGCCCGGTTTCTCCGCCGATTGTCTGGAGACCATTGAGGAACTGGGCGTCGAAATCCGCGATATGTTTCTGGACGCGGGCGGAGAAAAATTCGCGCGCATTCCCTGCCTCAACGACAGCGAAGCAGGCATGCGCATGCTGACGGCATTGGCGCGGCGGGAGCTCGCGGGCTGGGTTTAGCTGCCTTTAGCTTCCAACGTTCCCCTTGAGGTAAACTTCTGCCATAGCCCACGCAAAGGTTCGAAGCTGAACTCCACGCGGTGGCGCCCTTCGGGAATCGCCACCCCGCGAAAAAGCACATTCGCGCGCAACATTTCTGACGGCGCTCCATCCACTTTCGCAAACCAATAGGGGTGCCAGACATCGTTCAGCACGACCCAGCCGCCGCCCGCTGGAGCCATCGCGTCTATCACGATTTTTGTGTTCTCGTAAGACAAGATACTTGCACTGGCGGGCAGCTGGCCGGGAACGCGCTTATGGCAGATCGGCGATTCTTCAAGCAGCACTGTCTCGCGAAAATCGACGTCGGGCCATCCACCTTCTTCGATCATCTTAGCAAAATCGGCACGCAAGGCGCATGTCGGGAGCAACACGCGCGGCAGGGCGCCAGGATACTCATAGACAAAAGCGTCCTTCGTGCGGGCGATGAGCGTGACATCGCCGGGCTTCATGTTCTTGTCGATATCTTCGATCGGAACGCCCGTCGCGATGTAACGGAGGCCCAAAAGATCCGACATTGGCGAGTGATAGGCGGCATAAAGTTTGGAGAACTGGCGTTGCTCCGGCAACGCCAAATGATCGCCGGCGCCGGTCGCGTCCTCGAACAGTTTCAGGCGAATGGGATTATAGCCGAGATCATGATCGAACCCGTGGACAAGGGTCGCGTTCGGCCAGTGAAAATCTATGGCTGCAAGTTCGACTCGGTCGCGTTGGTCAGGATCGGAATGGCTGAGCTTTTCGCGCAGCAATGCGATGGTCTCGTTCTTGGTGTCGGTGCGCAAAACATCGAATTGCGCCGGCGGCAGAGCCGTGGATTCGTTCGGCTCATTGCCTGTCGCGAGATCGAGCGTCGTCGCGGCGCCGACCAGAGCCAGCGCGGCAAGCCCGCTCTTTCGCGAAAGGCGCGGCGCGACGGCGACGACGGCCACTGCCAGCGCCCAAAAAGCGGCGGCGGCCAGCAGCGGCGCCTCCGACTGCGCCACGCGGTCCCTGCTCAAGGCCACGCCCCAGCAAAGTGTCAGAAGCGCCGCTGCAGCGCCTGCAAGCGCCCACAAGTTTAGTCGCGCCTCTGCGCGCAACAACAGATGCAGACTGTAGCCGGCAAGTAGGGCCAATATTGCGCAAAGCGGAAAAGTCGCGTCCGCAGGCCGGCGCCACAGATCGACGCCCGGGATATGGAACATCAACTGGAACAGCGGCGTGTAGCGCCCCAGCGCATAGATTGTCAGCAACACGGCGGCGCCGGCAAAAAAGCGGATTTCCCGCGGGTCGAAGAAGCGTTTGCCCATCGCCCCCAGCAAAACCAGCATCGGCAAGGCGCCCATGTAGATCGCTGTCATATTGCGGGCGAGGTAGATGTCGGTCGTGCCGAAAACTTGCGCTGGCGGCCCCCAGAAATCCTTAAGCGGTCCATCCGTGCCGAAGAGATTGGCGCAAACGAGCGTCAGAAAGGATCCCGGCGGCAGCGAGCCTTTGTAGGCGCCGTCGAGATCGATGGCCGGCCGGTTGGAGTTCGCGGCAAGATCCAGCGTCCAGGCCAGCGGCAAAGCGATGATCGCCGTGCCGCAGACAGCGCCTGCCAGGAGGGGCTTCGCAGCGCTCATCATGTCGGTTTCATCGGTGAAGACGCGATACAGCGAATAGGCGGTCAGAAGCAGCACCGACAGAAACGCCACCTGATCTCGTCCCAGCACCAAAAAAGCGGCAGCCACGCCGGCGGCGGCGCCATACCCCGCCGAGCGGCGATCGAGCGCGCGGGCCAGCAACCACAAACTCACCGGGAACCAGGCGAGGCTCATCACCTGTCCCGTGTGCTGGATGCGCCAGCTCGCGGAACCGCCAAAGGCGAAGGACAAAGCCGCCAGCAGCGCGCCGGCCGCATGCCAGCCGCGATCGCGGAAATAAAGCATCAACGCGAGCCCGCCCATCGCCAGCATGGCGAAAATGACACCGTCTTCGAGCTGAAACGAGGGTTCCGGCGAAAGCCAGGCCGCGAGCAGAAAGAAGGGCGAGAAAATCAGCGATTGTGGATCGGCGATCTGTGGCATGCCGGCGAAGACGTTCGGAGTCCAGAAAGGCGACTGCCCGTTGTGTAACGCATGAGCGAGAAAGGCGAATTGGGGCTGAAAATGCGCCTTGGCGTCCCAGGGAACGGTGTAGGCGCCGGAAAGAAAAGGAAAGGCGAGCGCAATGGCGCAAAGGACAAAAATCGCCGCCGCTGCGCCGTAAAGGCCGTCATTATCTCTGCGCAAACCGCCACGCCCTCCAGCCGTTGGGGAGTCATCGATACAAGCCGCTGCTTGCTCTCTCGTCAGTCCTCGATGACAGGAGGACGCGCCCGTTGGGAATCAGGCCTTAATAGCGGCTTCCCGCCGCGCCGCAAAATTGGCGAGCTAGCCGATTTCAACGACGAGCCGCCCCCGCACCTTGCCATCGACGATTTGACGCGCGCGCTCCAGCGCCTGAGCGAATGGAATGGTCTCGCTCATGCGGGCGAGCACTTCCTTGTCGAGATCGCGGGCCAGCCTCGCCCAGGCCTCGCGCCGCAGCGCCAGGCGAGGTCGCACGGCCTCGACGCCCAGCAGCGAGACGCCGCGCAGGATGAAAGGCGCGACGCTTGCGGGCAGATCCATGCCATGCGCATTGCCGCAGGCCGCGACAGCTCCGTCGAACTGGATTTGCGAGAGCACATTGGCCAGAGTCACCGAGCCCACCGTGTCGACTCCGGCTGCGAAACGCTGGCTTTGCAGCGGCTTTCCCGGTTGGGACAACTCCGCGCGGTCGATAATCTCCGTGGCGCCCAAGTTTTTCAGATATTCCGCCTCCTCGAGACGACCGGTGACGGCGGCGACGCGCCAGCCGGCCCGCGCCAGCAGGGCGACGGCGATGGAACCGACGCCGCCAGAAGCGCCAGTGACGACGACCGACCCTTGCTTTGGCGAAAGGCCGAAGCGTTCCAGCGCCAGCACACAGAACATAGCCGTGAGCCCCGCCGTGCCGATGGCCATTGCCTGAGCCGGCGACAACCCCCCGGGCAAAGGGACAAGCCAATCGCCGGAAACTCGCGCTTTTTGTGCCCAGCCGCCGAAATGCGCTTCGCCGATCCCGCAGCCTCCGGCGACCACACGATCGCCGGGAGCAAAATCCTTATGGCTCGAAGCGATCACCCTGCCGGCGAAATCGACGCCGGCGATCATCGGAAAGCGCCGCACGATTGGACCCCTGCCAGTCACCGCCAGCCCGTCCTTATAGTTTATCGTCGAATGGGTCACGGCGATGTCGACGTCGCCGTGCATCAAATCGGCGTCCTCGATTGTCTGGTAGCCGGCCCGGTAGCCGGCGGCGTCCTTGTCGATGCGAATGGCTTCGAAACGGGTCAAGCGCGGCTCCGATCGTTGCATGGACAGATTTTCCCGCTTTATAGCGCTTTCCGGAAAAATCTCCCCCTTTTTGGCAATGCAAGCCTAAAAAGGACTCCGACGCGACTCAGGACGTAACGCCGCGCTTCCAAACATCGACGCAACCCTCTAAACAACCACGCATGATCTGGCTCATTTTCGCCCTTCTCACCGGCGCCGCCGTAATGGCCGTGCTTGCGCCGCTCGCCGGCAAAAACGTCTCCGTCGACCCCGCCGCGACCGACAAAGCGTTTTTCGGCGAACAGATCGCCGAGATCGAACGCGAACGCGACGAGGGCCGGCTGGATTCGCAGGACGCCGAGGCCGCGCGCCTTGAAGCCGCGCGCCGCCTCCTGCGCGCCAGCGAGGCCGCAGGCGGAAGCATGGCGCCGCCGACAGGCCTGTCGCGGCTCGTTGCGGCGGGCGCGACCCTGCTGCTGGTGCCGGCCGTGGCCGTGCCTCTCTATCTTCATATCGGTTCCGCCAGCCTGCCGGACATGCCGCTTGCCGAGCGGCTCGCCAAGACGCCGCCGCATCAGGATCTTTCGGGGGCAGTCGCCCAGATCGAAACCCACCTCGCCGCCCATCCGGAAGATGGCCGCGGTTTCGAGGTGGTGGCGCCCTATTACCTGCGCAATGGTCGTTTCGACGAGGCCGTCCACGCCTTTACCGAAGCCCTGCGGCTTCTCGGGGCGACGCCGACGCGTTACGACGCTTTGGGCGAAGCTCTTGTTTTATCGGCGCAAGGCGCAGTGACGCCCGCGGCCCGCCGTAATTTTGAGGCCGCCCTCGCATTGGACGAGACCGACGCGATGTCGCGCTACTATCTCGGACTCGGCGCCGCCCAAGATGGCGACGTCGAGAAGGCGGGCCAGATCTGGACGAAGCTGCTTGCAGATGCGCCGCCGACCGCAGGATATCGCGAAATCGTTCGCACGCAGCTCGAAAGGCTGAATGGAGTCGCCGAACAACCGCAAAGCGGCGGCGAGTCGAGCAAGCCTCCCAGCGAGGGGCCGGCCAGCGAACAGGGCAAAGCCATTGCCGCAATGCCCAAGGGCCAGCAGCAAGACGTCATTCGCAGCATGGTGGATCGCCTCGCCGGACGTCTTGCGAAAAAAGGCGATGATGTCGAAGGCTGGTTGAAGCTCATCCGCGCCTACAGCGTGCTGTCCGAAACCGAAAAGGCAAAGTCTGCACTGGCGGAAGGTAAAAAGGCGCTCTCCGGCAAAACCGCCGATATCGCGCGCCTCGACGCGCTGGCGGATCAACTGAACATCGAAAGGTAGCGGTATGACGCGAAAGGGCAAACGGCTGACGCTGATTTTTGGCGCGCTGGCGGTTCTTGGAGTTGCGGCCGGCCTTGTCATGTTTGCGCTGCGCGACAACATCGTGTTTTTTTATACGCCGACGCAGCTTGCGGAGAAACGACCCGCTCCCGGCGCGCGGCTGCGCATCGGCGGCCTTGTCAAGCAAGGTTCCGTGGTGAAAAGCGAGAGTCGCGACGTGAGCTTCGTCATCACCGACAATGACAAGGAATTGCCGGTCTCCTACACCGGCCTCCTGCCGGATCTTTTCCGTGAGGGACAGGGCGTCGTGGCCGACGGCGTATTGTCGGGGGACGGCAAGTTCCGCGCCGACAGCGTCCTCGCGAAACACGACGAGCGTTACATGCCGCGCGACGTCGCCGACGCGCTCAAGAAACAAGGCGTCTGGCAAGGCGACAAAAAATGAGGCGCGCATGATCGTCGAATCCGGACATTTCGCTTTGGTGCTGGCGCTGGCTCTTGCGCTGGCGCAGGCCTGCATTCCTTTTGCCGGAGCGCGGCTCGGCGACAGCGCACTGATGCGCGTCGCGCGTCCTGCCGCGATCGCGCAATTCCTGTTTAT
Source organism: uncultured Alphaproteobacteria bacterium (assembly GCA_963724845.1). Taxonomy (GTDB): domain Bacteria; phylum Pseudomonadota; class Alphaproteobacteria; order Rhizobiales; family Beijerinckiaceae; genus Methylocystis. The sequence goes on along the minus strand of CAVRWF010000012.1, from coordinate 24,157 downwards.
CGCCTTCGCCTATTGCGCGCTGACCTACGCCCATGTCGTGTCGGATTTTTCGCTGGTCAATGTGATCGAGAATTCCCATTCCACGAAACCGCTGATCTATAAAATTTCGGGCGTTTGGGGAAATCATGAAGGCTCGATGCTGCTTTGGGTGCTGGTGCTGTCCTTCTGCGGCGCGCTGATCGCCGCTTTCTCCTCGGCCATGCCGGCGAAGCTGCGCGCAGACACGCTCAGCGTTCAGGGCCTTTTGGGCGCGGCGTTCCTGCTGTTCATTCTGCTCACCTCCAATCCTTTCGCCCGCGTAACGCCGGCGCCATGGGAGGGCCGCGACCTCAACCCGATCCTCCAGGACCCCGGCCTCGCGATACATCCGCCGTTGCTTTATCTCGGCTATGTCGGCTTCTCCATCGTGTTCTCCTTCGCCGCTGCCGCGCTGATCGGTGGACGCATCGACGCCGCCTGGGCGCGCTTCGTGCGCCCCTGGACGCTGGCCGCCTGGATCAGCCTCACGCTCGGCATCGCGATGGGCTCTTACTGGGCCTATTACACCCTCGGCTGGGGCGGCTTCTGGTTCTGGGACCCGGTCGAGAACGCATCGCTCATGCCCTGGATCGCCGGCACGGCGCTGCTCCATAGCGCCGCCGTAATGGAAAAGCGCGAGGCGCTGAAAATCTGGACGATCTTTCTCTCCATCCTCGCCTTTTCACTCTCGCTGCTCGGCACTTTTCTCGTGCGCTCCGGCGTGCTCACCTCGGTGCACGCCTTTGCCAGCGATCCCGAGCGCGGCGTGTTCATTCTGGCGATACTGGTTTTCTTCATCGGCGGTGCGCTGGCGCTGTTCGCGCTGCGGGCCGGCGCTTTGCCGCTCGGAGGGCTGTTCGCGCCGATCTCGCGCGAAGGGGCGCTGGTGCTCAACAATCTTCTGTTGACGGTCTGCTGCGCGACCGTTGTCGTGGGCACTCTCTATCCGTTGGCGCTGGAGGCGATCAACGGCGAAAAAATCTCGGTCGGAGCGCCCTTCTTCAACACCGTGCTGATTCCGATTGCGCTGCCGCTCGCGCTGCTTATGCCAATTGGACAAATGCTGTCCTGGAAACGCGGCGATCTCCCGGCCGCCCTGCAAAGACTGCGCGCGGCTTTCGCGGTCGGCCTGCTGGCGCTCGGGGCTTTCGGCGCGCTTGAGGGCGCCCCCTACCTCTCCGTGGTCACGGCGGGCGTCGCGGTTTATCTCGTCGTCGGCGCGCTCACCGATCTTGTGCAACGCGCCAATGCGCGCGGCGCAGGCTGGCGCATTGGGGTCGCGCGCTTCTTTGGCCTGCCGCTCTCGGTGTTTGGAACCGCCATCGCGCACGCAGGCATGGGGCTGACGCTGCTTGGCCTCGCCGCTACAGGATGGGGCGTCGAGAACATCACCTCCATGAGTCCGGGCAATTATTACGATGTGGGCCCCTACAAGATTTCGCTGGAAGAAATGTCGGTGCGCAATGGGCCGAACTATTCGGAGACCTATGCCGTGATGGCCGTGCGGGGCGATGGGCGCACAGTAGCGAAAATTGAACCGGCGAAGCGCTATTATCAGGCGCGCAAAATGGCCCGCACCGAGGCCGGCATCGTTACGCTCGGCCTTGGACAGGTCTATGCGGCGCTGGGCGACTCCCATGCCGACGGCAGCGTCGACGCGCGCCTTTATTACAAGCCGCTGGTAACGCTGATCTGGATCGGCGCGCTGGTCATGGCGCTGGGCGGCGCCTTCTCCTTCGCCGACAGAAGGCTGCGCATTGGCGTCGCCCGCCGCGCAGCCGCGGCCATCCCGCAGGCGGCCGAATGAGACAGACGCTCAGATCCTTCGCATTGGCCGCTGCGCTCATGGTGGCGTCCGGCGCCTTCGCGATCGAGCCCGGCGAAAAGCTGGCCGATCCCGCCCTGGAGGCGCGCGCGCGCGCCATCGCCAGCGAGTTGCGTTGTCTTGTTTGTCAGAACCAGTCCATCGACGATTCCGATGCGCCGCTCGCCAAGGATTTGCGCCTGTTGGTGCGCGAACAGTTGAAGACCGGCTTAACCGACGATCAGGTGCGCAATTTCGTCGTCTCGCGCTATGGCGATTTCGTGCTGCTGCGCCCGCCGTTCAAGATGGAGACTCTGCTGCTATGGCTGGCGCCGCTGCTGGCGCTGGCTGGAGGCGCACTGGCGCTCTGGAGCGCGTCGCGACGCCGCGGGGCGGGTTTGGCGCCGGCGGCGTTGAGCGAGGCGGAGCGGGAGAAGCTGCGGGAGCTGGGGGTGGACCGATGAATGCGAGCGACCATATCGTCTTGGATTCGAAACAAGCCTTGCCCGAATAGCTTCAGTTCAATCGCCCCAGACTGGTTCCGCAATGCCCAACCCCACCGACTTCTACCCCGGCTTCGCCTCGCACTGGATCGACACCGACGCCGGCCAGATCTTCGCCCGCTCCCATGGCGCGGGGCCGCCGGTGCTTTTGCTGCACGGCTTTGGCGAGACCAATATCGCGTGGCGCAAGATTGCGCCCGCGCTGGCCAAGCGCTTCACCGTCGTCGCGATGGATCTGCGCGGCTATGGCTGGTCGTCGGCGCCGGACAGCGACAAGGGCGAGAATTACACCAAGCGCCTGATGGCCGCCGACGCCGTGAAGGTCATGGAGAGCCTGGGCCACATACAGTTCGCGCTGGTGGGCCATGATCGCGGCGCGCGCGTCGGCATGCGCCTTGCTCTTGATCACCCGGGACGCCTGACCAGACTCGCCATGCTCGACATAGCGCCGATGGAGGAAGGCTTCGGCGACGCCAATCTTTCCCGAGTTCGGCCGCGCGAAGTTCATGAGCTTCGAGGCTCCCCGTCCCGAGAATCTGATTGCGCTCGATCCCGACGCCTTTTTGACCGACGCGCTGCAAAGCGGAACCAAAAACAGGAATCTGGCGCCATTCGGCGAGCCCGCGATTGTCGCCTATCGCGCCGCCTTCAACGAGCCGTCGCGCATCCATGCTTTTTGCGAGGATTTCCGCGCCGGCGAAGGCGCCGATAAGGTGCAGCTCCTCGCAGACAAGAAGGCGGGGAGGAAGATTATTGTGCCGACGCTCCTTCTCTGGAGCGCGGCGCATTTTCCCGCGGAGCCTTCGCTGCTGGAGGTCTGGCGCGACTGGGCCGTCGACATCAGCGGCGAAGCTGTCGACAGCGGGCATTACCTCCCAGAGGAAGCCCCCGACGCCGTGCTGAAGGCGCTGGACGCTTTTCTGTGAGCTTCTACAAAGGCTACAGTGTCGCATTGGCGCTGGGCGGCGGCGGCGCGCGCGGGCTGGCGCATATCAGCGTGCTTGAAGCGCTCGACGAAATTGGCGTTCGCCCCCGCGCCATCTCGGGAACGTCGATCGGCGCGATCATGGGCGCCGCCTATGCGGCGGGACATTCAGGCGCCGATCTACGCACACATGTCGAAACTTTGTTTGCGCGGCATTTCCAACTGGCGCGCAAGCTCTTGCAGTCACGCGCGCGGAGGCGCGCGCGGCTGCCATTCAGCATAGCGCACCCGGTGCTGATCGACGGCGAGCGTTTTCTCGAAGCCTTTTGGCCGCCGGACATGCCACGGACATTCGAAGCGTTGCAGACGCCGCTGTTTGTCGTGGCGACGGACTTTCGTGGACGGCGAGAGGCTGTGTTTTCCAGCGGGTCGCTGCGACCCGCGGTCGCCGGCTCAATGGCCATTCCGGGGCTTGTCCGTCCACCTGCCAGCGAACAGGGTTTTCTCGTCGATGGCGGCCTCGTCAATCCGCTGCCCTATAATCATCTTGTCGGTCTTGCCGACATCGTCGTCGCCGTCGATGTATCGGGAACGGCAGGAGTTCGAGGCGCGCGGTGGACCGCCGTCACCGCTGGAAACATTGATCGTCACCAGTCAGATCATGATGAGCGCGATGAGCGCCCGCGCCATCGCCGACAATCCGCCTGACGTGCTGATCTCGCCCGCGGTCAATCAGTTTATGGCGCTGGACCTGTTCAAGGCGGAACGCATTTTCGCGGCTGGAGACGCCTGCCGCGAAGAATTGATCGCGGGGCTGGACCGCGCGGTGGCGCGGTTAGATCGAACAGGATGAACTACCTGCGCGCCTGAAAGAAGTCGCGCAGCAATAGGGCCGCTTCGCTCTCGCGCAGACCGCCATAGACTTCCGGCGCATGATGGCAGGTCGGCTGCGAAAAGAATCGCGGTCCGTGCTCGACGCCTCCGCCTTTCGCATCGCTGGCGGAATAGTACAGGCGGCGGATGCGCGCGAAGGAAATCGCCCCCGCGCACATGGCGCAGGGCTCCAGCGTGACATAGAGATCGCAATCGGTCAGCCGCTCCGAGCCAAGCTGTGGCGCAAGCTGCGCGAATGGCCAGAACTTCGGCATGAGCGGTGGGATCGCGGTCGCGGAGCGTGCGATTGCCCGCGACGGCGATGATCTTTCCGCCGCGCGCGAGAGCTGCGCCGACGGGAACCTCGCCCTGCGCGGCGGCGAGGCGCGCGGCGTCGAAAGCGGCGGCGAAAGGGTCTTCTGGCATTAGGCTTGTGGCTTTTCCTTTGCGAGTTCGATGATGTGATGTCTACTCGGCTTTGGCTTCTTTGGCGTCTCATTTCGCCATGGAGCAAAAATGATTCCGCGATTAGCGAGATCGACGCAAATGTCTTTGACATCCGTCTCTCGAATTACGAATGACGCGAGCACCATCTCGCAAAGGACGGAAAATTCGATCGCTTTGAGGTTTCCCAGTTGCTGTTCGACCCACAATTTTGCAGCTTTGCGGTTGTCCGCGACGACTTCCTCGAACGATCCCGCCTGGGCAACTCTGTCGCGCCGAATAAGGCGCCTTGCCCGGTCCTCTCTTTTATCAATGACTGCTTCGCTTCGAGACGCCGCCCTTCATGGGCTCGCAAAGCCTGAAATTCAACGTCGCGAAACACTTTCAGGCCTTCTGGATTGCGAGTGCCATAAGCGAGCGCAAAATGCGGGCGTTTTGCGGCCGTCTTTTCTATGACGGTAGACAAAACATGCTTGAACTGCCCGACCGATTTGAGGTTTTCCTTGAAGAGCTTTTCCGCAGCTCGTCCGGGGGCGAGATTCTTGTCCAGCCGCTCTTTCCAGTTCGGCCCTCCGAGAATTGGGTCGAAACTCGCGACGATTGCCGGATCGTCGCTGCCAACAAAACGACTCACATGATCGAACATGAAATTGACAATTGTTTCGCTCGGCTCATGACGCAGAATGGGCTCAATTTTCTTGAGCGAATAACCGGTCCAGCCAGTCGGGTCGATAAATGTCAGCGCAAATGAAGCTCCAACAAATTTTCGAATTTCGGGAATCGCGTCTTCGAAGTTGCCACAATATGTCCTTACGTAAAAACCGTTGGCGGGATCATTATGTGGCAGCACAGCATCGCTGAGCTTCTGATAGGAGTTCGGATCTTTCTCCACGAGAAAGCACCTAATCTGCCTTCGATCGCCGTCGTTTTGGAATTTTTTATGAACGCTTTCTAGAATGCGGATCGCGATCATAAAGGAAGTGTCGGAGTAGTCGGACGTTTCTGATTCCCATGGACCAGAAAATCCGTCGACATATGTCAGGACGCGATAACCGCCCCCTAGCAATTTGAAGGTCAATTTCTCTAGATACTTTTCAAGAATGTAATGTTTTGCGAGCGTCTGTTCCCGCCCATCATAAATATCATTCATCGCACACCATGCCAAAAATTATTCTGCCGCAAGCAGAAAACCTCTCCGATTCGCCCCCACAACCGGCATCTCGTTCCATTCGCGTCCGTCGAGCGCACGCCCGCCGGACTTCGGTCTAATGCCGCCCCATTGCTTGAAGAAGAACGAGACATTGGCCAGAGCGCATTGATCGCGGATTTCCCGAACCCACTCTGCGCGCATTGGGCGGGCTCCCGGTCCGCTCTCGCCTCCCACTATTACCCAGTCAATATTCGACAGGTCTATATTTCCAAGCGAGCCTATCAAAGGTTCAATTGATAAAAATCGGACAGATGCATTGGTTGCCCGCACATGCTGAATCCTCGATTTTGTAGGGGCACTTTCGATAGACGCTCCAAGCCATATGTGGTCAGGCGCCGGGCGTTGGAGATACCGCCTGTTTACATAGTCGCGGAGTAATGAGCTGCGCTTTGTCAGAACCTGAAAAATATGCCAATTCGCCTCTTCCATCGTATCAAACACTCTGTCGATAAATTGGCGAGGAATTTCCTTGTGAAAGAGATCGCTCATTGAATTTACAAACACATGCTTTGGATGGCGCCACTTCAGGGGCTGCTCTATGCGTTCCGGCCGTAACATGAGATCAAAGCCGTGTTCGAACGGATGGCCGTTAGTTCCCCGAAAACGCTCGGAAAATCGTTCCGCATAACAATGATCGCATCCCGCGCTGATTTTCGTGCAACCGGTTACTGGGTTCCACGTCGTGTCGGTCCATTCTATCGCAGTTGCATTTGCCATCTTTTTCACCAGAACATAAAGAGAACATAACTTAGGCCAACCTGGTTAATCAAGAGTAAATTTGCGCGCCCTTTCATTCTCGACGCTTTGCCTGCTATCAAAGCGCATGAACGATGAAAAACCAAGACGTCCACGCCCGCCCGCAAAAGGCGGAGACCGGCCCATGCGCCGACGCCCCGCAGAATCCACGGCGGCAAAAGGCGGGCGCGACGACACCGGCAAAGCAGAGCGCCAGAGTCCACAATTCGAAAAACCGCGCTTCGAAAAGACCGACGCGACAAAAAGCGCAAAGCCCGCGCTATCAAAAGCCTCGATCGGCGACTGCATATGCGCGGCCAGCTCCAGCCGAACCTCATGAAAAAGCCTTTGAAGGTGAGCGCGTCGCCAAGGCGATGGCGCGCGCTGGCGCATGTTCGCGTCGCGACGCCGAGCAATGGATCGCCGAGGGCCGCGTGGCGGTCAATGGGCGCGTGCTCTCGAGCCCGGCCTTCAATGTGCGCGAGGGCGACAAGATCACCGTCGACGGCGCGCCGATGGTCGAGCGCGAACGGACCCGGCTGTTTCTGTTTCACAAGCCCGCCGGCCTCGTCACCAGCGCGAAGGACCCGGAAGGGCGCGAGACGGTGTTCGATTTCCTCAAGGAGCGCCATCCAGATTTGCCGCGCGTCGTCAGCGTGGGGCGACTCGACATCAACACGGAAGGCCTGCTGCTGCTCACAAATGACGGCGGCCTGGCGCGCACGCTTGAACTGCCAGCGACGGGCTGGACGCGGCGTTACCGGGTGCGCGCGCACGGTCAGGTGGATCAGGCGATGCTCGACACGCTCGCCAAAGGCGTGACCGTGGATGACGTGGCCTATGCGCCAATTGAGGCGCGGCTCGATCGCGTGCAAGGCGCGAACGCCTGGATCTCGATGAGCCTTTCAGAGGGCAAGAATTGCGAGATCAAGCGCGTGCTGGAGCATCTTGTGCTCGATGTGACGCGCCTCATTCGCATCTCTTACGGACCCTTCCAGCTTGGCGACATCGCCGAGGGCGCAGTCGAGGAAATAAAACTGAAAGTGCTGCGCGATCAACTGGGCAAAGGCCTGGCGGAGCTTGCCGGCGTTGATTTTTCCTCGGGCTTGCGAGAGACTCCTTCCGCGAAAGAGGCCCAGGAAGCGCGGGTGCGCTCAGAAGGCCGACCGCGCAAACATGTTTCGGCGTTGCGCAAGCAACGCGATGAGGGCGCCGAACAAGCTCCTCGCGCGCGCATCGAACGCGCCGTCACTGCTGATCGCAGGGGCCGCGCGGTCGCGGTGGAGCGGGTGACGGTCAAAGGCCAGAAACCCGCCGCAGACAACCGCAACGCCCGCCGTTTCGATGCGCTGCGGCGCGAGAACGCCGCGCCTGAAAGCGACAGACCGCGTTAGCGCAGCAGCGTAGGGCGCTCGGGTGAAGGCGGGGGAAGGTTTGAGCGCCGTGACGGCAGTGCGCCGCAAGGAGACTTCAAGAAGGCGCGCGCGCCACGCAGCGAGGGCTCCGGGCGTTTCGAGCGCAGCGCGCCGGCGCATGAGCGCTCGGAGAAACGCGAGCACAAGGAGTTCAGGGATGCTCGCCCGCCGCGTGGAGACGCTCCCCGCGCGCGCAACTTCGATCGTAGCGAGGGGCGCTCCAGCGGATTGAGGCCCCCGCGAACAGACGGCGGCTCGGCGCCGCGCGAGCGTTCGGAAGGTCGCGAACGCAGGGAATTCAAGGACGCGCGAGCGCCCCACGGAGACGCCCCTCGCGCGCGCAACTTCGATCGTAGCGAGGGCCGCTCCGCCGGACCGAGGCCGCCGCGTGCAGACAGCAGCGCGCGCAGCGAGGCGCGGCCGCCTCGCGCAAAAACGTCCGGACCTCGTGAGCGCTCGGAGTTTAGGGATGCGCGAGCGCCGCGCAGCGAAGGTGCTTCGCGTGAGCGCACTTCCCCGCGCAGCGAAGGCCGAACCAGCGGACCAAGGCCGCCTCGTAACGAGGGAGGCAAGAAATTCGAGGGGTCGCGCAAGCCGGGAGGCGCGGGAAAGCCGCGCGGCCCGGGCAGGCCAGGCGGCGGCAAACCGCGCGGCAAGCCGCCCGCGCGCAGTCCACGCTAAATCATGCGCATTGTTGGAGGCGCCCTGCGCGGGCGCACCCTGACCGCGCCGAAATCGCAAAGCGTGCGCCCCACTTCAGACCGTTTGCGCGAATCAATTTTCGACATACTTGCGCATAGCTATGACGATGCGCTGGAAGGCGCGATCGTCGTCGATCTTTTCGCCGGCACTGGCGCGCTAGGCCTTGAGGCCCTCTCGCGCGGCGCATCGCGAGCCTTGTTCATCGACGACGGGGCGGAAGCCCGAGCGCTGTTGCGCGCCAACATCGAGACGCTTGCGCTGGGCGGAGTCACGAGGGTATTTCGGCGCGACGCAACGAAGTTGGGCTTTGCGCCCCCCGGCGAAGCCTTCTCGCTCGCGTTTCTCGATCCCCCCTATGGCAGGGGGCTTGCGCCGCTTGCGCTCGGGCAGTTGATGGGGGGCGGCTGGCTGGCGCCGGGCGCGCTCGTTGTTATAGAGGAAGCGGCAAGTGCGACGCTGGAACTGCCCGCCGGCCTCTCGCAGCAGGACCAGCGTCGCTATGGCGATACACAAATTACATTCGCGCGACGCGAGGTATGACCCGCGCTACCAATTGGCGATTAGCGCTTCTACTTATTTAGCGCTGAAGTTTTCAGCACTGGCAGCAGTTGCCATCTAAGTTCCGCTCGCGCGTCGTAGTTGCAGGGCTTGTCGATTACCACGCCCTCCTCGACCAAGTCAGCCGCGAGGCAACGACCGTCCGTCTGGCTCGTGCTGGGTTCGCTCGCCACATTGATCGCCAGCGGAGCGCTGTATTTCACATATCCGGTCAGCGCATTGTCTAGGTCGGACCGACGTATGTAATCTGACAAGTCAGCAGGCTTTGAGTTTTGCGCGAGTTTCACCTGCAGCGAATCAATCTTGTCGCTCAGAGCGCGGGTCATTCTGTTCAAGCAATCAATTCTCGCTGACGCCCGTCCCGTATTGGGGTTGCATGAAGGCGCATTGGCGTTGTCCTGGGCGCGAGCTTCGCCAATGACGGCGAGAAGCGCCGCCAGCGTCAGGGTTGCTGTTAAATTCTGTCGCATGTTCGGCCTCGTTATTCCAGCGCGTTGATTCGGGCCTGCCGCCAATTTTTCCACCTTGGGCGGATTCACTTCGGACAGCGGCGCAGCTTTCCGTGAAGCCTTACCTTTGCGAAAAATGCAGCGCATATTTCCCGTAACAGAAGCTATGTGTAAGCGACGCAGAAACTTTCCAGCTTGGCAGAAGACAGGCGACCCAGTTCTCGAACGACTTTGCGATCCGGCGCGAACAGACAGATTTGCCAGCGCGGCTAATGGGTATAATGTCGCTAATCCATATCAGCGATTTCTGGAGCTTCACTTGTCCGAAATTCCTACAGAGCCCTTCGAGCACGCGGAAAATGCCGAACATGCGGCGCATGAGGGCACGCCGTTTCTGCTAACTGTGTCCGTCACCATCGCCATTCTGGCGGTGCTTGCTGCGACGGTCGGCAGTCTGGAGACTATTGAAACCGCGGCGACTCTCACCGAGCAAAACGCGGCCTCGCTGTTGCAAAACAAAACCAGCGATCAATGGTCTTTCTTTCAGGCCAAAAGCATAAAAATGAACGCTTATGTCATCGCCGCCAAACAGGGCGGTCCATTCACCGATGATTTCAATCGCGAAGCGCGTCGATATGAAAAAGAAGGAACGGAAATCCAGACAAAAGCTGAAGCGCTTGAGCGTCAGGTCGAAGGGCGCCTGCGAGAGGCTGAACGGCACGAACATCGGCATCACATCCTGACGACCGCCGTTACGCTGGTGCATGTCGCCATCGCGATAACCACCATTGCAATCATCACCAAGGGTCACCGCTGGCCCTGGCACGCCGGCCTCGCGCTTGGCGTCGCGGGCGTGGCTCTGGCCGGATACGCTTACCTTTAAGTTCTGGTCATCGACTGTCGCTGGCCAACAGCGCGACTGCGCATGCTGGCGCGCAGTCGCTGGCCGAGGATCTGGTCTTTGGCGTCGCAGCGACAAAATCTTCGAAGTCGCGGAAGCAGCGACCCGCATCGCGCGCCCAGCCGGCGACGATATGACGTCCAACGCCTGCCCCGACAATAGACGCCGCAGGATCAAGCGCGTCGCGGGAGTCCAGGAGCGCAGCCTGATCCTCAATGCGCCGCACTTGAGCGCGGGCAAAAAATCGAGCCAAAGCGTCCCACTGCGCTGGCGTGGCGTCTTCAGCATCATGTCCGACCAGACGCGCGAGTTGGGTTCGGCTCGCCGTCTGCGTCTTTGGTCGCCCGTCGACCGTCGCAACAGTGTCGGCGCCAGCTGGAATGTTTTGCAAGATGCGATGCACGTCGGCCATGGTCGCAAAACTTTCGTCGACGAGCTGTGTCCAGCGCCCGGCGACCGGCGCATATCGCAGTCCAGCGCCAGGGCTGCCGCGCAACAGACCGGTGTAGACCAGTTCGCCACGTTCAAGCCGGCTGGCGTCATTGTCGCCAAGCGCCGCGACCTTGTTGTTTCGTATTGGAACAATGTCGGTCGTGGTGGAGCCCATGTCGATAAACAGCGCCTGCGGACAGCTCCTCGCAACCAAATCGGCGCTGGCGCGCCAATTGGCCGAGGCAATTTTGGGCGCCGATTGCTCTACCTGCGCCTTCGCGACAAAACTGCCGCCAGCGTAAAACAGAATGTCCTGAGCCGCGATCTCGCGTGCAAAAATTGCAGCGACAGAGACTACGCCGCGCACGCGGTCCTCGAAAGCGTCTGAAAGCTCGGCTGTCATGGTGACGCAGTGACGGCTGGCGGGACCTAAAATCTCGCCGGCGCGGCGAATAGCCTGCTCTAGACAGCTTAAACCAAGATGCGGAGTGCACGGCTGCTGCGTTACGGCGACGATGACGCCATTTTCGGCGCGCGCGGCCTTTAGATTGGCCCCGCCAATGTCCCAGCCAATCACGCTGTTCACTGGAGCCAGCCCTGGCGCTTGATGTTCGGATTTACGAGCATTTCCATCAAACCTCGAAATTACGACCACCGACCCTTTGGGTCATAAAAGACCTTTTGCGCCATAAAAAAAGGGGAGCCGAAACCGGCTCCCCGCTTCGATAGACCTTTCGGTCCGCCTTAGTGGGCGGCGAAGGGGTGCTTGGCGTCGTTGCGCTTGGCGACGACTTCAGCGGCCTTCGGCTCGCCCTTGATGGCGCGGGCGAGAGCTTCCTTGGTGGCCTGATAGTTGTAATCCTGGATCTTGGCGTCGTCGCTGGCGTCCCAGTGAATGAACACGCCGACCGAGATGAACAGGTCGTCGGCTTCCTCAATTGGGATGATGCCTTCGGCGACCGAGTTGGCGACGGCCTTGGCCACGCCGGCCTGCGCCGGGCCGAACATCTGGACGGCCTGCTTGGCGCCCTTGATGGTGACCTTGTTGAACAGGATGGTGTTCGGCTTGGCCAGCAGGTTCGGGGCGACAACCGCCAGAAGGGTGGTGAAGCCGTCCTTGTTATTGACGAGAGCGTTGGCGAAAGCCAGCTCGGCGGCGCTGCCGCGCGGTCCAATCAGAAGGTCGATGTGAGCGACTTCATTGCCTTCGCCGACCAGCGACTCGCCGACCAGCATCTTGTTGATCTTAGCCATCTATGTTTCCTTTCGAGAAACTTTTGGAGCCGGCGCCTGAAGCGCGCCAGCGGCCGAACGCCCGACAAGACCATCTTGCGGGGCGAATAAGTAAATTCAGACAAGTTTGCGGGCGAGCGCGAAAGCGTCGCGGAAATCGAGGCAGAGCGGCTTGTCGGAGGTCGTCATTTGTTTGAAAAGACCTGACTGGGCGCCGTATTTGATATTGCCGATCGCGAGGGCGCCAATGCCGAGCGCCCCATGCGATGAAACAACGACGCCATTGTCGTGCAGGCCGCAACCCTCGACGCCGAGCGGCGGGACCGCATTGACGTCAGCGGCGATCAAGAGATTCTTGGCCGCTTCCAAATCCTGCTTGGACAGCACCTGCACGCCGGCGCGCGCAGCGCAGAGAGCGACTTCATGTTCCAGCAGGAGCTTGCGAACCTGCTCCGGCGTGCTGCCGTCGGCGGCTTTCACCTTCACGCCGAAACGCTTCTCGATTTCGTCGGCCAGTTTCTGCACGCGATCGAGGCCGCTATAGCCGACCATGGTCACATTCGCGCCCTCAAGCGCCGCGATCACGCCCGAAGAATAGCCGACGACGCCTGTCGCGCCATAGATAACAATGGTTGAGCCCTTAAGCTCACGCTGTTTCTTGTCGCGAAGCAGTTTTTCGACCGAGGCGACCATGCCGCCGGCGGTCGTAAAAGAACCGTACGGATCGGCGAAGAGAGAAATTTCGAATGGCTTGAGCAGGGCCTTCTTGGCCGCGTCCAACATGTCCAGAGCCAGAACGGCGTCGCGGCCTGCAAAGAAAATACCGGTGCGCAGCGCCGCGGAAGGGGCGCGCGAGAACATCGCGTCCTGCACCAGCGCCGAGACTTCATCGAGCGTGACATTGGTGTAGGGAATCGTGACGTCATAGCCGGCGTCGACCGCCATATTTACGTCGAAAGGGCTCATATGCTTCAACGTGCTCAACATATGCAGAATAGCTTTGGCGGCCATGGAATCTTTAACCTTTCTGTCGTCTTCGCATCGCGCCTCTTCAAAGGGCGCGCTGGAAATCGCAATAGAACACCGCCAAAAAACGTGAAAGCGTTTGTTCGGCGCGATGCGGTTATGAGAGACTACGGGCGTGACGGCGCCAGGAGCGAAGGCCCCGCCCGGATGACGAGACGGCATAGAACAAAGAACAGGACCAATGTCCAGTGGCTTGTCGCCGCAGGGGACCTTGGCCTGCGCGTCCGCGAACCGGTCGCCGAGCCGACGGTTGACGATTCTTCGTTTTGGCGCCTATAAGCCTCGCTCAAAGAGGGCTCGGCGCAGGGCCGGTCGCCCTTTTCCCGAAATCTTTCCCACTGGAAGGCGGCAAAAGCGCTTCCGCGCCAGCCTATCCTGTGGCTTATCGACCGAAAGGAAATTTTATGTCCCGTCGTTGCGAACTGACCGGCAAGGGCGTGCAGTCCGGCAATCTCGTCAGCCACTCCAATCGCAAGACGCGCACGCGCTTCCTGCCGAATCTGGTCAATGTCACGCTGACGTCGGACGCTCTCGCCCGCTCGGTGCGTCTGCGCATCTCGGCCGCCGCGCTGCGCTCGGTCGAGCATCGCGGCGGGCTCGACGCTTTTCTGGCCAAGGCGCACGACGAGGAGTTGTCGCAGAACGCCCGCGAGCTGAAGCGCGACATCGCCAAAAAGCAGGTCGCCGCCGCGCAGGCCTGACCTCCTCGCCAGCCAATTCTTTCGTCTCCGATATGGCCCCGTCGCGCTGAGCGCGCCGGGGCTTTTAGCTTTGCGACATAGACGCTCCGAGCACAATTCGCGCAGTCGCGGCTACAAATAGCTCAGCCACCAGTCCCTCCGCCGCTGCTTCACTCCAGCAAACCACCGGCAGGCCGGATACAGGGCCAGAAGCAAAAGAATCCAGACCGCATATGTTCCCGAGAGGCTCAAACCCAAGCTCTCCGGCGGAACAGCGCCAGCGCCGAGTCCGTGCAATTGTTTCAACGTAAAGCCTTCGCTAAGCGCTAAGGCCACGGCTCCCGCGGGCGCGAGATAAAGGTGCAGGACATAAAAAAACAAAGGAACCTCGCCAAAAGTCGCGAGTATTTTCCCCGCAAGCCCCTGGAGCCGTTCCATGACCGGGAGAAGCAAAAAAACCGGCCCCAAAGTGACGAGCACATAGAGCAGCGACGGCGGATATTTCGTTACGTTAAGCACCGAAAGCGCTGTGGTTACGAGATCGCGCTGAACAGCCCACGGGCTTGGATCTCCATAGAAGTTTGCTGCGCGCAATAGCAGGAACAGAGCAATCGAACTCGACCCCAAAAATGTCAGTAGCCGCGCGCGCTGAGCTGCGGGTTTTAAAAAAACAGGCCCGAGCCCGTAACCTAGAGCCATTACGCCGACCCAGGGCAAGACGGGATAAACCAGCCTGCCCGGCGCACCCCAAGGCAGAGGGCCCTGCTCGTGGAGCATGGTCCAGAGCGATGCCCAATCTCCAAATTGGGTGGCATGGAAGCCATCGAGCAGATTATGGCCGAGAAGAATTAGCCCTCCGATCGCCAGGACGGCGCGGGTTGGCAGCCAGATCAGCCCGGCCAGCATGATCATGCTGAACCCTATGGCCCATAGAGTGGCCAGGAAGATTTTCCCGAAACCAAATCCCCACACGGGGCTGATCGCGACGACTTCAATCAGGATCAGCCAGATCCCTCGCGTAAACAGAAATGTCGACAGCGCCTTGCGGCTTCCGATCTTTGTCCCGTGCAGAAAGGCCGAAGCGCCTGCGAGGAACACAAAAGTTGGCGCACAGTAATGCGTAATGAAACGGGTAAAGAACAAAGCGGCGTATGTCTGCGAAAGATCGGTCGGCGAAAAACGGAGCGTTTCGGCGTTGAAGAAGTCGCGGACGTGATCGAGAGCCATAATGACGATGACGAGGCCGCGCATTCGATCGATCCCGAGGAGGCGCGGAGCGGCCTGCGTCGGAACTGTGAGCGCTGTATTGAAAGTCGAATGGGCAGTGTCGTCGATGACCGCAGTCTCGCAAATGGCGCTGGGCGCGCTGTTATTGTGAGGCGCCATAGTAGGACAGGAACATCCCTACGGCGCTATGGACATGGTTACGGATTTCATTCTCGCTCGCCTTAGTCTTCGGGGGGTTGATGAGACTGAGCAGTCGATAGTTCGCGATTACCGCCCCAAGGAACAACTTGGCCGCCTGATCTGGCTGGTCGCAGCGGAGTTCGCCGCGGGCTGTGGCGTCGCGCAGATAGGCCGTCAAGCGGTCGTGCGTGGTGCCGGGCCCTTTTTCGTACAGAATGACGCCGAGTTCGGGGCTTCGCGCTGTCTCAGCTATCGCGAGGCGAAGCAAGGCGGGAGCCTCGCCTTCAGTCATGCGCATGACCAGATTGAATCCAAGACTGAAAAGAACAGCCCGGGGCGGCCCGGCGCTCAGAAAACCGCTCTCCGGCCCCGAGATTTGCGCTGCTCTGCGAGTGACAACCTCCGCGAATAGCGCCTGCTTGCTCGCGAAATGTCGATAGAGCGTCTCCTTGGACGCGCCCGCGCGGGAAGCAATGGTTTGCATGGTGCTGTTGGAAAAACCCAGCTCCAAGAAAACCTTTTCGGCTACGCTCACGAGTTGTGAACGTCGCTGCTGGCCTCGCGGAATGCGCCGGGTCGAGGGCGCTCTGTGGGGGGTTGCTAGCGCTTCATTCATGGGCTGATCGCATTGACTCCGGCGATGCGAATTAATAGACGAACCAGTTAGTTCGTTTATACGCCTTTGTGGCGCTTCGACCAAGGAGCGGATCATTGTGTCGAATAGTCCTGTTGCCTGCAACAGTTAGACGCGCCACGGCCGGCTGCGCGCAAAAGCGGGCGATTTGCCGATGACCGACGCCGAGCGCCCTGAGGGCGACTCCAAACCTTCCGACTCGGCCGAAAATGAGAAATCCGGCGACGCGGATGTAGAAAAAAAACGCCCCCTGATTCTCATGATCGGCGGCGCGGTCCTGATCATCATGGCGGTAGCAGGAATAGGGTACTGGTTCGCGACCCGCAACATTGAAAGCACTGACGACGCATATACCGATGGCCGTTCGGTCATCATCGCGCCCCGGGTCTCGGGAAATGTCGTGTCTCTCGACGTTAACGACAACCAGTTTGTGAAAAAAGGTCAGCCGCTTATCCACATAGATCCGCGGCAGTATCTTATTGACAAAGAGCAAGCCGAAGGGACGTTGGAGACAGCCAAAAATCAGTATGCCGGATTGCAATACGGCGCTGAAATCGGTCGAAAGAATTTTCCGGCGCAACTCGAGCAGGCTCAGGCGCAACTCGCCAGCGCAAAAGCCAACCTCGTCAAGGCGCAGGCCGATTACGATCGCCAGCGCAGCCTCTCGAAACAGGCAACGACGCAGCAGGATGTCGACGCCGCGCAGGCGGCGCTCAAGCAAGCTCAGGCGCAGGTCATGCTCGCCAGCGCGCAAGTGACGCAAAACTCGCCCGTTCCCCAGCGCATCGGCGAGACAGATGCGCAGGTCGGGCAACAGAAAGGCCAAATCGAACAGGCGCAAGCGCGTCTTGACCAGGCCAATCTCAACCTCTCCTGGACCGTGGTCGAAGCGCCGCAGGACGGCTGGATCACCAAGCGAAATGTGGAAATGGGCAATTATGTCGCCCCGGGCCAGCAGCTTTTTGTGATCGTGGCGCCGGAGGTCTGGGTCACGGCAAATTTCAAGGAGACCCAGCTCGCCAGCATGCGCTCCGGTCAGCCTGTGAGGATCAGGGTAGACGCCTATCCAAGCCTCGACCTTCATGGCCATGTTGACAGCATACAGCTCGGATCTGGCTCTAAATTTTCAGCTTTCCCCGTGGAGAACGCCACCGGGAACTTCGTGAAGGTCGTCCAGCGCGTGCCGGTGAAAATCGTCATCGACAGCGGGCTCGACCCAAAGATTCCGCTTCCGCTCGGCATCTCCGTCGTCCCCGAAGTCACCGTAAAATGAGCGCGGCCGATACCACAGACGCCGCAAGCGCCGCCTGGAAGCCGGCTTACAATCCCTGGCTGATAGCGGTTTCAGTCACGCTCGCGGCTTTCATGGAAGTTTTGGACACCACTATCGTCAATGTCGCGCTGCCCCATATCGCTGGCAGTCTGTCGGCGAGTAGCGACGAGGCGACCTGGGCGCTGACGTCCTACCTTGTCGCGAACGGCATTGTGCTCACAATCTCTGGCTGGCTCGGAGATCTGCTCGGCCGCAAGCGTTATTTTCTCATCTGCATCGGAATGTTCACGGTCTGCTCGTTTTTGTGCGGGATAGCCGACAGTTTGACGCAGCTCATTATTTTCCGGCTGGCACAGGGATTCTTTGGCGGCGGAATGCAGCCAAATCAGCAGTCCATCATCCTCGACACTTTTCCCCCGGCAAAACGCGGCGCGGCCTTTGGCGTCGCGGCGATCGCCACTATCGTGGCTCCGGTGCTTGGTCCAACCCTCGGCGGCTACATTACGGATCAAGCGAGCTGGCGCTGGATTTTTTTTCTTAACGTGCCCGTCGGAGCGGTTGCGGTGTTCCTGGTCTCGATTGTCGTGGAAGATCCACCCTGGGAGAAAAACAAGAAAAAACGAGGCATGGACTTTATCGGCCTCTCCCTCATTACATTGGGGCTAGGTTGTCTGGAAGTGATGTTGGATCGCGGCGAAGACGCGGGCTGGTTCGAATCCAACTTCATCAGATTCATGGCTCTGCTCGCATTTCTAGGCATCTTCGGTTCCATCATCTGGCTCACGATCGCGAAAAAGCCGATCGTTCACCTAACGGTTTTCCGCGACAGAAACTTCACGGCCGGTTGCGTCATGATTTCGGCCATGGGCGGCATTCTCTATGCAAGCGCGGTCATCATTCCCCAATTTGCGCAACGGGTTCTTTCATACACCGCGACCTGGGCCGGGCTTATTTTATCGCCCGGCGGAATTGCGGTGATTTGTTTGATTCCCCTTGTCGGTCGACTGATGAAAGTGATTCAGACGCGATATGTGATCGCTTTCGGTTTTACGATCATGGGATTCGCGCTTTTGTATTCGCGAAAACTGACGCCCGACATCGATTTCTACACACTGGTCGTGATGCGAATGTCTCAAACGGCGGCCCTGGCGTTCATGTTCGTGCCGATAACCACCGTAACCTTTCTGACCTTGCCGCGAGAACTCAATGGAGACGGGACAGCCCTGTTCTCCATGTTTCGAAATGTGTTTGGCTCCATAGGCATCTCACTGGCCACTTCGCAGGTCACGCAGCGCTCTCAGGTCCACCAGACCTATCTCGCGCAATATATGACCCCCCTGTATCAGCCTTACGACGCTCTGATCGCCAGCTACGAGTCCACCCTCCGAGGATTGGGGCGAGCGGCCGGGATGGCGCATACCGCAGCGATCGCGCGCGCCTACCAGACGTTCCAGTTGCAGTTGACCATCATGGCCTATTCCGATGTATTTCTTTATTGCGCCGTCGCTTCGTTTCTGGTCGTTCCATTCTGCTTTCTGATTTCGCCCAAAAGGGTTGCCGCTGTTCCGGGAGGGGCGCATTGACAAAGTCCCGGCTCGCGATTTCGTCAATCCTCGCTTCGTTTGTCTCGGCCCTGCTCGCGAGCTGCTCGGTCGGCCCCGATTTTGCGCCGCCCGACCCGCAACTTCCGGAATCGTCCTTCACCGGCCCGCAATCCGCCGACAGTTACGTCTCGGTTGCCCCGGATCCGGCATGGTGGAAAGCCTTCCACGATCCAGTTTTGTGCGATCTCGAAAACCGCGCCGCGCTTGCGAATCTTGACGTGCAAACCGCGACGATTCGCTTGGCGGAAAGCCGCTTCCAGCGCGGCGTCGCCGCAGCGGCCCAATTCCCTTCGATTAACGCGGACGCGAAATACCAACGCGAGCTTTATAGCGCCAATGGCATCGCCGGCCTGCTCACAAAGCTAGCTCCCCAAAGCGGTCAAAACAGCGTCACGATACCTCCCATCAGCGATTGGACCGTCGGGCTGGACGCCTCGTGGGAGCTGGATCTCTGGGGCCATGTGCGCAGGCAAGTTGAATCCGCGGACGCCCAAGTCGATCAATCGGCCGAAATGCGCCGCGACGCCCTGGTCACGACGGAGGCCGAACTTGCGCGCGACTATATCCAGTTGCGCGGCGTGCAGACACAAATCAGGATCGCCAACGAAAATCTGAGGATCGACGAGGAGATCCGGCGAGTTGCCGAAGAACAGCAACGCAAGGGCGTGCGGACGGGCTTCGACGCCGAGTCGGCCGCAGCGCAGTCGGAAAGCGTGCGCGCTCAGCTTCCCTCTTTGATGACGCAGGAAACTCAATATCTGAATGCGCTCGGCTTCTTGCTCGATCAGCCGCCTGGCTCGATGAAGCAGGAGCTCGGCTCCGCGAAGCCAATTCCGCTTTCTCCGCCGCAGGTGCCGGTTGGCGTCCCGTCTGAACTCGCGCGCCGTCGGCCCGATATTCGATCCGCCGAGGCGCAACTTCATTCCGCGACAGCCGAAATAGGCGTCGCAGTCGCCTCCTTCTATCCAACGGTGAAACTGAACGGCACCGTCGGCTTTGACGCTCTCGACCTCAAGAAGCTGTGGAGGGGCAGTTCGCTGCAATACAACGCCGGTCCAAGCGTCTCCCTGCCGATCTTTGACGCCGGGCGTCTGAAGGGAACGTTAGAGCTGCGAAAGGCCCAGGAACAGGAAGCGGCGATCGCCTATCACAAAACCGTCTTGCAAGCATGGCACGAAGTGGTCAATGCGCTGGTCGCCCATCGACTGGAGCAACAACGCAGATCGCGGTTGAGCGCGCAGCTTCAACACTCCCGAGCTGCGCTGTCGATCGCCCGCGCCCGTTATAAAGATGGCGTCGGCGATTTTTTGAACGTGCTCGACTCTGGAGCGGAGCGTGCTGCAGGCCGCCCAGCAATATGAGACAAGCACGACCAACGTCGCGCTGGATCTGGTTCAGCTCTATAAGGCGTTGGGAGGGGGCTGGCAGGAAACTTTCCCCGAGACGCCGCCGTCTGGAACCGACGATCTTTCTCCGTTGTAGAAATGGAATGCGGTCCAGCGAAACTCGCGTAGTCCGTTCCGGCTTTCGCCGAGACGAAACGACGTTCCGTTTCGTTGCCGAAACGTCGAGTTCACCAACAACAATCGCCTTCATTTGGAGTGCGTTGGCCGGCTTCCATCAAGGCGATGCTTGTGTCGCGGTGGAGTTGATGCTGTTTGCCTTAAACGGAAACGCTTTTGCTTATCTTGGCAGGGGAATTAGCTCTGTTGTTCCTGTCGGGGTCGCGCAACACGTCCACATAGGCGTCTATCATCGCGTCGAAACCGTTCGACTCAGCTAGGTGAGCTGAGCGCTTCACCCACTCTACGTAATAATGGCTGTCGTCAAGCAGACGGCAAATCTCAAGCGCCAGGGCGTCATGGTCGTTAGGATCGATCAAAATGCCACAGCGCGTTCCATCTTTTGCGGTTACGCCCTCAATCTGCGCAGGCACATTTGAAACGATTAAAGGCAGATGCAGTTTGGCCGCCTCAATCAACGCAAGACTGTGTCCCTCGCTCAGGCTGGGTTGGACGAACACGTCGCCAGCGGCAAGCAAGCGCAGCGTTTCTTCTCTCGAACGTCGTCCAAGAAATCGAACCCGCGTCTCGACACCCAGATCGCGTGCGAGATTCATGAGCTGTTGTTCGTCTTCGCCGCCGCCGATAATTTGCACTTCGACGTTGGGCACATGCGCAGCTGCTCGCAGCAAAACCGGATAGTTCTTGACCCATGTCAGTCGACCCGCCGCGAGAATCGTCCGCGTGATGGCCCGACTGCGGTCTCTTCGTGACGCCAATCGGGACAATAATTCTTCCAACCGAGGCGACAACGCGTTGTATATGGTGCTGCGCTTGGCGATATAAGATCGAGGCTTCCCCGCAAGCGATGCCGACACAACATTCGAGACGCAGACTATTTTGGAGACATTGCGCCATGTTCCCAGCCATCCATCCGCGAAATTGAGCACGGGATTGTGCGTGTCAACTGGCGAATGGTGGGTAATGATAACCCGAGCCGTGGGAGCGACTAGTCGCGCTGTGAAAATTGCCAAAACATTCGCCGCAGGCATTGCGCTGACGATTGCGAATGGAGCCGCAGCGCGAAGGCCGCCGAACGGCTTCTTTGCATAGACGACCCAGTTGGCGCCGCGCATACCGGCGACAAGGGCGAGAAAGTTCTGCGGATCGGTGAGGTTTGCGAGGTCGCCGAAAAACCTCAGGGCGCCGGCGTCGTAAGCCTTTTGTAGGCGTTCGAGGAAAAGCCGGCGGTAGAGTTTTGCGAGCGGCTTGACGGCGAGGAAGAAGTCCGGCCGCCCGGCAATCCAGCGCGTCCCGTCGCGCGACAAGCCGCCGCCCGGCACGACGCAATGTATGTGCGGGTGATGGGTCAGCGTCTGTCCCCATGTGTGCAGGACAGCGACGGCGCCGATTTGCGCGCCCAGCCGGCGCGGGTTGGAGGCGAGCGTCGTCATCGCTTCCGCCGCCGCCGCGAACAGGATCGCATAGACGGCGGCCTTGTTCTGGAACGCGACGGCGGCGATCGGCGCGGGCAAGGTGAACACGACGTGGAAATAGGGAACCGGCAGAAGCTCGGCTTGACGGGCGACGAGCCATTGCGCCCGCGCTGCGCCCTGACACTTCGGACAATGGCGATTGCGGCAGGAGTTGTAGGCGACGCGCGCCACGCCGCAGTCGTCGCACGCCTCGACGTGACCGCCGAGCGCGGCGGTGCGGCACGCCACGATTGCGCTCATCACGCGGCGCTCCACGCGGCCCAAATGCCCGACGCGGGCCAAACGATAGGCGTCGCCATACCGACGCAGAACGTCGGCGACCTCAAGGCGAACGCCAGGCCCGTTCTCAGGCCCGTTCTCAGGCGCGTTCCCAGGCACGGACGCTCAACTGGGCGGCGTGACCTCCAGGGTTAGGCGATCGAATGGGCTTTGGGTCGCGCGGATCGTGTGGGTCGCGACCTGCGTGTAGCGCGCCGTCGACGACAGATTGTTGTGGCCAAGCAGAACCTGGATGATCCGAATGTCGGTTCCGTTTTCCAGAAGATGCGTCGCGAAGCTGTGGCGCAACGTATGCAGTGTGACGCGCTTCGTCAGTCCAGCCGCCTTGACCGCCGAGCGGCAGGCTGCGTGCAGCACGGTTGGATCAATCGAATGCGCGTCATCGCGGCCCGGGAACAGAAACGTCTTCGGCCGGGCGAGCCGCCAGTAAGTGCGGAGAATGCCAAGAAGCTGCGGCGACAGCATCACGTTACGGTCCTTGGCGCCCTTGCCATGACGCACCAGAATGACGCCGCGGCCGCTGTCGATATCCTCGACCCGAAGCCCTGCAACTTCCGAGGCCCGCAGCCCTGCCGCGTAGGCCGTCGTCAACGCGGCGCGGCTTTTGAGGCTCGACACAGCTTCGAGAAATTGCACGACTTCATCGGCGCTGAGCACGACCGGCAGCTTGCGCGGTTCCCGGGCGTAGGGGATGCGCTCGGGAACCGTCGCCTCGCCGAGCGTGACGCCGTAAAAGAAACGCAAGGCGCAGACGATCTGGTTCAACCCCGGCCACGAAATGCCCGTCGACACCAGATGAACCTGAAATGCGTGGACGTCGTCCAGCGTCAGCCTATCCGGCGAGCGGTCAAAATACCGGCTGAACTTCGAGACCGCGCTAATGTAAGATCTTTGGGTCGCCGGCGACATGTTGCGGACAGTCATGTCCTCGATCATGCGGTGGCGCAGCGGGCTTAACTCGGCCATCTGAAAACTCCTGCCTGAGAGGTGGGATGCAACACCCACGATCCTCTCAGACAGGGGACCAATCACGCTAACTCGCCGAGCCCGCCGCGATAGCGGCTTCGTTCAATCCCTTTTTCGTGAGACCCTCTGCTAAATCGGAATCCTCGAAATCTTGGTCTGATCCGCTCAAAATCCGCGCCATAAAAATGGCGGTGGGTAATTACCTTTCAGGCGCTGTCCTATGAGCGTCTGCGCTTCCTGTTCCGCGACGCCTTCGGCCTGATCGTCAGCGAAGGCGCGCTCCGGACGATTGCTCCGCAATCACCTTGAGATGAACATGTTCATCCGCTCTCATGCGGGATTCGAGATCGAGGCTCAGAAGGCGAAGTCCGTTCTTCGCAAGGCCCGGGTCGTCGCCAGCGACGAAACCGGCGTGCGGATCGAAGGGACCAACTCCTATCATTGGGTGTTTCACTGCAAGGATGCGGTCGTGCATCAGCCCGATTATTCGCGCGGCGCCCGTATCGTGAAAGAGATGATGGGCGGCCATGAGCCGCGCGTCTGGATTTCGGATCGCTACGCTGCGCAGCAAAATCATGGCGCCGCGCATCAAACTTGCCTCGCGCATCTGGCGCGCGATACGGCTTTTGCGCTGGAGCATGGATCGGACGATCTGCCGCTGCGGTTCAAACTTTGGTTTTCCAAGGCGTTCGATCTGGCCGCCGACATCGCCCATTTTGCGGCCTCGACCATCGCCAGCAAGAAGCGCGCGCTTGAAAAGCAACTCGCGGATATTCTCATCACGGCGACCGAATGCGACCTGGCGCGCCAACTGCAAGCCAAAATCAGGCGCGCGCGAGACCAGCTTCTGACCTTTTGCGATTACCCCGGCGAGGTCGAGGCGACCAACAATGGCTCGGAACGCAAGCTGCGGCCCTGCGTGATCCAGCGAAAAGTGACCAACGGCTATCGCGCCATGTGGGCCGCGCAGGCCGAAGCCGATGTCAGGACAACCGTCGACACCGCAAGGCTCACGGGCGCAAACCCCTTCCAGACAATTCTCGGCACACTCGCCTGACACCCAGAATTGCGCGCATTTGGGGGTGGGT
>CAVRWF010000011.1:0-17091 GCA_963724845.1 uncultured Alphaproteobacteria bacterium | reverse complement strand
TTGTTGCGCAAGCGCGCGTTCGACCAGATCCAATCCTTGATGGGTGTCGGGAAGATGCAGGTCTTCGGCGTCGCGTGTGAGGGCCGCGTGCGCCGCCTGCAGATTTCGGTTCGCTGACGCCAACTGCTGTTCGGCCTGCTCCAGTCGGGCGGACGCCGTTTGATATTCGCGGCTGCAGGAGGCGGCTTCGATGTGAGCGTTCCGCAACGCATCGTCGCGGGGTGCGGTTTGCCATTCGGCCGCCGCCTTGGCCTGGTGACGCGAATGTTCGGCGAAACGTTCCTCTAACTCGGCCAGCACGTCTGTTAGCTTTGCAATCTCACGTGCGATCGCTTCGAGCCGGCGCGCACGGGCGGCCGCGCGGGCGGGATAACCGATATACGTGGCAACTGGCTTGGCCCAGGCACCGGCAAGCGCACCGATGCGGAAGCGCCCCTCGGGAGAGAGCCAAGCTTCGTGGACGCCGTCGTCCTCCGCCGTGCAGGCCATGCCGCGAAGAACGGCCGCAATAATTGCATGCTCAACGATTGAACCTGAAGGCCGCAGCCAAGCCGCCAATGTAGCGTCACGATGCGGGCGCTGAATCAGCTGTGTATCCAGAATAAGTTGGCCGCTATCGGTCGTATGGATCCGGCCGTCGGGCGCGACCCATGCATCGAGCAAGCCCGAGGCTTCAAGCGCAGCTTCGAGTCCAGCGCGCTGTCCTTCATCGACTTCGTTCTGGAAATCGACCAACTGCCACAAGGGCGCACCTGACCGACCGATACGAGCCTCGGGCGCGCGGTAGGCGGATTCCGCCGGCCTGCGCTCTTCGCCTCGTTCGAGTCGTTCGCGCTCCGCTTCCAAGTCGGACTTTTCGGCCTCGAGCCTGCCGCGTTCGGCCATGAGTTCGGACTGACGCCTCGCCAACCGCTCGCTGGCCAGCTGCTGGGCCGTCTGCAGCGCGACGCGGGCCAGATTTTCGCCCTGTAGATTGGAAACCCAGGCGCCTAACGCTTCCATCACGGCTTGCGCATCGGATACCGTAAGCTGCTGCAAGCCATCAAAATGGTTCTGCCAGGCGTCGAGCAACGCCCGGCCTTCCCGTTCGACGAGATCATCCGCGGCCTTCCGGCTCGCCATCGCGGCCCTCGTTTCTTCAAACCGCTCGTCGCGCGCCTGGCTTTTCGCCGCGTGTTCTTGCTCTGCGCGGTCCATGTCGTTCCGGCGTTGCCGCACAAGCGCAGCCTGTTCGCGGCGCCGATCGAGAATTTGCCGCAAATCGTTTTGGGCGGTTTTCACGTTCTCCGGAACAAGCCCGGTCAGATCATCCGAACCGCCCGAGCACAGGAGGTTACCCGTCCACGGGTCCTCAATTCCGCTGGTACGGACCGATTCCAAAGATGCTTTCCGGATCGTCGCCAAGGCATTCTCGGCCCGCGTCCTATCAGCGTCGCGCTCGCGCGCGGCTTGGGTCTCCCGGCTGAACCTTTCCTTCGCGTCGGCGTCGGCATGCGCCGCCTCGTCGGCGTCGCGCTGCCGCGCATCCGCTTCCCGTGACGCGAGGTCAAGGCGGTTCGCATCGGTATTGGCCGGATCGGACTGCAGAACCTGCAAACGGGTCCTGCAGGTGCGCAGCTCGCTTGCGGCTTTTTGCTGGCTCTCAGTTGCTCGCGCCTCGGCGGTTTGAGCCTGTTCCAGTTGCACGCGCGCTTCGTTGAGGGCGCGGCTCGCCGAGTCAAAACCGGTTTGCGCGCTGCGAAGGTTGCGCGCCTGTCGCCGCGTCTGCGTCTTGGCGTAGAACCGGTAGCGCTCGTTAAATTGACCGACGGCGCGCGCGAGCGCTTCATACTCCTCCAACTGACGGCGGTCCTCCTCCAACTGATTGAGGGCGTCGGCGACGTCGCCAAGCAGTTCAGTGGACAGTGGGGGAAGCGCCTCCGTCAACGCGTTGGAGAGGCTGGCTTCATCGGGTTTTTTGGAGAGTTGCGGCTGGCGCAGCTGGATGAGCGTATCCATTAGCGCCGAATACCGCGCGGCGCCAAGCTGGAAAAGGCGCTCGTCAACGACGCGGCGGTACGTCGTAGCCGTGTCAAAGACTTGACCATGCTCGCCCAAAACATCCTTCAGCCGCTCCTTGGTCAGGACGACCCGCTGAGGATTTGTGAGCCAAAGATCGAGGCCGATGCGTCGGCCGTCGAGCACGAAGAACCAACTGTCGACGTGGGAGCGCGCGGCAACGGCGGACAGGCCGCTGCCGAGCGTGAGATATTGCGGCGTGCCGTCTTCCGCGAGCCGCCCGAATTCAATCCAGGCATAGCCCATCCGCCGCTCGTGCCGGCCGAGCAGCAAATTCCAAGACATCCTTTTACTCGCATCCCCGTCAGGTTCGAGGCGCGACGACTTCGTCTGGGCGTCGAACAAAAACGGTAGGGTCAGCGACAACACCTTGGATTTGCCGGTACCGTTGTTTCCGCGGAGCAGCAGGTGGCCGTCGCGAAACCAGAACTCCTCGCTGTCATAATGAAAGAGATCAACCAAGCCGACACGAAGCGGCTGCCAGCGCGGGCGCGCGGGCACCGGCAGCGAGGGCTTCGCGGCAACAGAAGAGCGAATCGGCGCGACGATGTTCATAGTTGGCTGGCCGGGTTCGCAGGTCTGGCCGATGACGCGGCTTCAACGATTTCGGCGGTCCCCACCTTGAAGCGAGCCAGAGCGGGCAGCGGGCGGATTTCCTCCGGGGAAATCGCAATCAGTTTTAGTTTTTGCAAGCGGTCCAGCGAAAGCTGCGCCAGTTCACGCTCAGAACCCGGCTCGCGCGCGGATTTGCGCCAGTACCGGCCATAGCGATCCTTGGCCCCGGCAATGAAATTTGCGACACCAGATTCAGTGATTGGCGATGGGGCCGCTTCCGACTGGCTTTGCAGGTGTGCGCACAGAAACTCGGCGACAAGGAGCGTGACGTGTGCTTCCGTGCCCTCCGCTGGCATCGAGAGGTCAGTCAGTCCCTCCTCGTCAACAAGCGCGAGACCTTCCGCGCGCTGCTCGGCAAAAAGACCGGCGGCCTCGGCGAGACGCGCGGCCATCGGGCCGCGCTGATTGACGAGATACGCGCGGGTGCTCGCATCTAGGGAGTTGATATAGATCACGGGGTCGTCCAGCAGACGGCGAGACAGGTCCCGACGGATGGCGCTGCGGCGGCCTTCGTCGCTATCGGGGACATGCTCGGCAACGAGCGCATGCAGGCGCTGTTCGATACTGGCCGGGGCTTCCTCCGGTGCCCAGGTCGACGGGCCGCGGACGGCCGCCAAGATGCCCGCGAGCACGCGCCGCTGGACGTCATAGAGCGCATCGTGCAAATGCTCCGCGCCTTCGCCGCCGTGGTAAACGTAGCTTTCCTCGTCACCAGCAACACGCACAAGCACGCCGAGATCAAGCAGGCTACGGCATACCGCGACAAGCTCGCGGCGCTCATGATGACGCTGCAGCGTAAAGGTAAAGCCGAGCGAGGCCAGCGCCGGTTCGCCCGCGAGCGCCAGCAGCCGCTCGCCCAAAACCTGCAGGGTGATTTGCGGATCAGCCCGCTCAAGCACGGCGCACGCGAGACAAAACAGCACATAGCGCCGCCGTGTGTAATCCGGAAAGCCGCGCGTCGGGTCTAGAAGATCGGCGGGGCGCTTATATAGCCGTGCGCAATCGCGCTCGACGTGAAGCATCCATCCGGCTTCGCGGGAAAACCATTCTTTGAGGCTTTCCGCATGCCGGCGCACCGCCGCAAACTCGCCGTGCGCCGAGGTCATCAACGGAGTCATCAAAAGCGCTCGCAAGGCGCTGCATAGCTCCTCGCGGTCGTGGCGCGCTTGCGCCAAGCCGATGCTCGCGGTATCGGCGCGCGACAGCCGGGGCGCTCCGCTTTGGACGCCAACCTCAAGCAACGCGTCATTGCTGGCGATCTGGTCCACTAGCGGGTCCTCGCTTCCGTCGACGTTACGGTAAGCAGGTGATCGCGCCCGGCAAAGACCCCCGTGTCCGTCAGGATCCGAGCGTTTGAATTGGCGTCTAATGGCTCCAAGCGGACACGTAGGAGGCCGTCGCCCGTTTGCCGCTCTACGGGCTCGTCGGGGTTCGCCTGCGCGGGAAGCGTCTCACCGAGGAGACTTAGAAACACTTGAAATCCATAAGGATCCAGCGTGCCGAGATGGGAAAGACGCCTGGATACCCCGTCGGCAAGTTTGGCCCGAGCCTCCTCGAATTCCCTCTCGTCATGGGCGAGTTGAGCCGCCAGTCGCTCCCGCTCGCTGTGACGTTCCCTTACCCGCGGCAGCGGTCCGCGAGGCGCCATTTCTCCATATTCGCGCAGCCTAGGATTGATGCGAATCGAAGGCGCTTCCATCCAGCGGGTGCTCGCGGGCAAATCAGGCATCTCCTCTCCCGCGAGGAAATGCCGCGAAGGGTTCAATGCAAAGGCCGCGCGCGAAAGCCGATGTGCTTCCGCGTCATATCGGCAGTCGGCGAACCAAAGGGCGAGCGTGCGGAAATCGGCCGAGCGGTCGCTGCGTCCGCTCCGACGCTCGTTCAGTGCCGCGATGACGGCGAGCAAGTGCGGAATGGCGGAACGGGCTTTGGACCGCAACACCTCGGCCTGAGGCGGCTCATGGCCGGTGCTAATGAACCAGCCGCGCAAACCTTTCCACCGTTCGCGCCAAGCGTGCTGCGCGCGCGCCAGGGCTTCAGCTTGCTCGTCGCGCTCGCCAGGCGCAGCATCACGCGCCTCGCGTTGAGATGTCTGCAAGAGAAGCGGTTGAATGAGCGGATCGAGCGCATGAATGCGTTGGGCGATGCTCCCGGAACGGCTGACAAGATCGCCGATAAAGCGGTCGAGGTAGTCGATGAGGCGTTTCTTGTAGGCGACGACCGTACTGGTGTCGCTTTGCTGTAGTTCGATGCTGCGCCCAATGCTCGCCATAAAGGCTTGGGCGTTATCCGCTAGTCCCTCAAACACGCGGACAAGATCGCGCAGGGTTTCATGAACCTTTGCAGCGTCGGGCGCGGCGTCCTGCGCGAGCGTCTGCAGCACCTGTAGCTGCTTTGCGATGTCTTCGAGCGCGACGCTTTGCAATTCTGCCCGCCGCTTCAGCGCCTGCAGGAAGACGCCGAGCGCGGATTCTACGGCTTCCCCGCCTTCGGACAGCCTATAGAGAAAACGCGCGCGGTAAAAATCGCTGATGCTGGCGACTCGTGCTGTATCCGGCTGAGATTCGAGGTTGCCCCATTCCGTGAGCTGCAGCAGCGCACCTTGCAGCTCTTCAATCCTGGGCGGAGGGCCCGCCCATTCGCCTTCGGTCAGGACTTCGTCAGGTCTCAGATGCAACCGGAATTGGCGTTTCGCGGCCGCGAACGTATCCATAATTCCGCGGTACAGAGCGGATTTTTCCGCGCTGACATGTCGAAAGAGCTCACGCGCTTCAACTCGCATGGACTGACTCGGCTTACAGAGCGCAAGGTCAAGCTTCCATCCAATAGAACATTCAGTGAACGGAGGCAACGCTGGTCGTATCGAGCCGGTGGAAAAATACGATGCGGCGTGGTTCAGGTCGGAAAATCGATACTCAGCCGGCAACCGCTTGAATAAGACCATAAAACACGCGGCGCCTAGCGATTCCTGAGGAATCCTTGCCGCGCGGCGCGTTGGCGCATTCGTTTTGCCGCGTGCAATTCGATCCTTGACGGCAATCACAGCTTCCGCCCGCATATTCGACTGCCGCAAAACTCAGACCGTGGCGTACGCGTCCTGCGGCTGTCGAAGAGCGGTTCCTTATATTCGATAATCAGGCGATCGGCTCGGAGGGTGCGGCAAGATCGGACAAATTTCGGCGGACTTGGGAATCTCAGTAGCGACGCGCTGGAGCTGACCGGACCGATTCTCCCCCAGGATCGGAAACCAGACGAGCGGCCAATCCTGCACTGCCTCTTCGTGCAGCGCGCTGGAAAAGCCTGGTATGGTGACAAGATCATTCCTCGGATCTTCGGAGCGAATTTGCGCATCTAGAATTGGATCGTCGGCTAAGACGACCTGCAAGTTGACGCCCTGTGCCGCCAAGGCGTTTGTCACGAGCTTGTCCGGGATCAGTCGATTGAGAAGTCCATTGAGCAGCGCCAGGAAAAGTACCCGCGGCAATGAGGTCACGTCGAGGATGATGTCAGTATGATCACTGATCCGGGAAAGAACGGCCGTAACGCCGAGCTGCAATGCGTTTGTCGGGCTGATGTCGTCTTCGCTGGGCTGACGCGCGGCCGACCTTGCGTGATGGAATGAGCAGCTCTTCGGCTACCAGCCGTACTCGCTCCTGCGTACCGGCATTCGCACAGGGCGTATTACTGCCAGCGCTTGAAAAGCGGGCGCTCCGTTCGCTTGTGCAGGGTGCGGAGTCCTTCAATGACGCCATTTAAAAAATGGTGCGACCGCACGGACCAAGAAGTCAACGGGCACGAACTAACAGTATTGACGGGATTAACGGGAAAGTTTGCTATCGCGCAGGCTGAATTGGCAACCATCGTTCCCGGGCACTACGCTGCTGAAGATCGAGTTGCGCAGATATTGGGCCGGCTCGGCAAGAAGCGTGCAGCAGAATATGTGCGGCAGAAGCTGCCGAAGACCAAGAGCATCCGATCGGGCGACTTAGGCGAAATTCTCGGCAGCGAGTACATCGAAGAGGCTACCGACTATGAGGTCGCTGTGGATCGGCTCCGGTGGAAGGACCACCGCGAGATGGCGATGCGTGGCGACGATGTCATCGCCATTAAACTTGCCGCGGGCTCAAAATTGCATTTTCTCAAGGGCGAAATCAAAAGCCGAGCGACTCTCTCCGGAGCAGTGCTCGACGAGGCACGAAAGGCTCTCCGCAAGAACAACAACCGTCCTTCACCACACGCCCTATCTTTCATTGCCGATCGACTGTACGAGGAGGAGGAAACCGCTCTTGCCAACGCTATTGATGATGCACAGCTCAAAAATGGGATTGCGCTGAGCAAAGTTGCACATCTTATGTTTACATTTTCTGGCAACGACCCGCTGAATCTTCTGGAAAAGCACTTGCGGAAATATAAAGGCAGGGTGCGCCAGCTTGCGGTCGGGCTCCATGTTGTTGACCATCAGAAATTCATTCGCGAGGTATTTAAGAAGGCGATAAACCATGGCTAGTTCGCTCGAGGAAATTGAGGCGGATATCCGTGCTGCCGTTTCCCCCGGATTTCGCAACAGCCTCCTTGCACGGGGTGAAGCCCGCGCGGTCATTTGGCGTGAGGGCGTATTGGCGGAGGGATCTCCGGAATTTTCCCAGCTGTTGACCTACGATTTGCTCTCGTACGGATACAGCTTGTTAGGACTCGGTTTGCGGCTGCGCGAACTGAGCGGAGACGACGCCCTTGCACGGCTGGCGTTCGAGAATGCAGCGGGAGCCATCGAAGCAGTCATCGCCAAGGGCGATCCGCAGGACCATGACAGAGGATTCCACCGCGTTATCACAGCATGTGCATATCACTTGGGCCGGTTCTCGGCCCGCGCTTTTTCCCTACTGAATGTGCATTTTGCCGAGGCAAACATATCACCGATCGAGCGATCACTCGGCCTGCTCGTTTTGCGGCGCCTCGACGAACTTCAACGGGACTTGGTCGCTTCAAGGCTTGAAGGGCCAGGTACCGACGACAACATTCTTGCTTTTTTTGAGGAGCAGGATTCTCCAGCAGCAGAAGAACGCGATTTATCTACGGACGATGATGGCGCTAGCTATCTCTTTGATGGGATAGATCGAGCGTTAGCCGACAATTTTATGGCGAGCCTGGGTACCTTCCTGTTGGCGATGGAACGCGGTGAGCGATTTCTCGTGGACCAAGCCCGCGCACGCCTACAAATAGGCCTCGAGATTTGCGGCGAATTAAACTTGGTTCCCCAATGGTGGGCATTTAAGCTGGCGATCCATCTGCTAGACGATCTCTGGACTTCTAGTTTCCACAATATTCTTCCTCTGGTACCGACGCGGTTCAATGGGGAAAGATGGGCGGAGTTACGGGAACTATTCATCGCGCTTCTTCATAGTCGAGGCCGCGCAGAGATTGAGTTGTGGCCCTCACAATTGGAGGGCGCACGTCGGGCGGTCGACCCGGCTGATGATCTGGTGGTTTCACTGCCTACAAGCGCAGGAAAGACACGCATTGCTGAATTGTGCATCCTCCGTTGCCTTTCGCTCGGTAAACGTGTCGTATTCGTGACCCCGCTACGGGCGTTGTCCGCCCAGACGGAGACCACCCTTCAACGGACTTTCGTGCCGCTGGGCAAGAGCATATCGACGCTTTACGGCAGCATTGGCGCTAGTGGCTTCGACGAGGACGTGCTCCGTGCGCGCCATATTGTTGTCGCGACTCCAGAAAAGCTCGATTTTGCGTTGCGCAACGATCCTTCGCTTATTGACGATGTGGGTCTTGTTGTCCTCGACGAGGGACACATGATTGGCCCTGGTGAGCGGGAAGTTCGCTATGAGGTACAAATTCAGCGCCTGCTAAAGCGGCCTGATGCCGATCAGCGCCGCATCGTCTGCCTGTCGGCGATACTGCCGGACGGCGAAAAGATGGAAGATTTTGTAAAGTGGCTCCGCCGCGACCGTGCGGGAGGTTCGGTTCGCAGCGAATGGCGCCCGACGCGGCTGCGCTTTGGTGAAGTTAGATGGCGCGAGGATCATGCGCGGCTCGATGTCACCGTGGGAGAAGAGCGGTCTTGGGTGGAGAAATTCCTGGAGGTCAAGAAAGCATCAAAAGGAAAACGCAAAAAGCCATTCCCGTCTGATCAGAGAGAACTGTGCTTGGCCTCAGCTTGGCGTCTTATCGAGGATGGCCAATCAGTTCTGATCTACTGCCCGGAACGACGCTCGGTTGACCCGTACGCAAAGGTTATTGTCGAACTCAATCGTTGGGGTCTTTTGCCGTCTGTGCTCGAAGGAGATACAAGCCGCGTTGCGGTGGCGTTATCAATCGGACAGGAATGGCTCGGCAGCGAGCACCCAATCCTGCAATGCCTGAAGCTTGGGGTCGCCATTCACCACGGCGCATTGCCAACTGCGTTTCGAAAAGAAATTGAGCGCTTGCTGCGGGAAGGCGTGCTGCGTTTGACAGTGTCCTCGCCGACGTTGGCACAAGGGCTCAACCTTTCTGCGACCTGTATTATCTTCCATGGCCTTACTCGTGACCGTGCGCGCCTGGAAGCGTCCGAGTTTAAAAACGTGATTGGCCGGGCAGGCCGCGCGTACGTTGACACAGAGGGATTGGTTCTGTGTCCAATGTTCGACCATGTGGTGCGGCGCTGGTCAGACTGGCGCAAAGTTACGTCCGAGGCCGAAAGTCAAGAAATGGAAAGCGGGCTTGTCCGCCTGGTGGCGATGCTGATGCAAAGAATGTACGAAAAGCTGGGCAAGCCGAAACTCGATGAGCTTCTCGAATATGTAGCGAATAACGCCGCAGCATGGGATTTTCCCGAACTCGGGCACGAAAGTCCCGAGCAGTCGGTCCAAGCCAGTCGACGCTGGCAACAGCGTATCGCCTCCTTGGATACGGCAATATTGAGTTTGTTGGGCGATCAGGAAATTGCTGACGCTGATATCGAAGCGAAGCTGGACGAAATCCTCAATTCATCTTTATGGGACCGGCGCCTGCGCCGCAAGCGTGAAAACACCCGCCGGGCCCTCAAGAATGGCTTAGTCAGCCGCGCGAAATTCATGTGGGCCCGCTCGACGCCACCGCAGCGGCGCGGATACTTTCTCGCGGGTATCGGATTTGATACTGGGCAGCAGTTAGACCGTATTGCGGCTTCGACCAATGACCTTTTGGTACAGGCGAACGGGGCTGTGCAGGATGGAGACGCGCCAGCGGCCGTCACCGCGATCACGAAATTGGCTGAACTGATATTTAAGATCGAACCCTTTGTGCCTGATCCCTTCCCCGCCGATTGGAAGAAAATCTTGAGAAGATGGCTGACGGGAGAGCAAATCAGCGGGGACGCAGAAGTAGATACTGAAACAATACGGTTCGTAGAAGGCGGACTTGTTTATCGCCTACCATGGGGAATGGAGGCTGTGCGGGTGCGGGCTGTAGCCAACAGCGACATCGTTGCCTTTGGTGCCACTCTCGATGATTTTGAAGTACGCGTGGCAGTTCCGGCTGTCGAAACAGGAACCCTAAACCGGTCCGCTGCGATCCTGATGCAGGCCGGCTTTGCTTCCAGGTTGGCTGCAATTAAGGTTGTGCAGGACACTGCCGGAGACTTTCAAAACACAACAGAATTGGCCGTTTGGCTTAAATCTGAGCGCGTTGAAAAACTTACGACTAACGCGGACTGGCCGACAGTCGAAACGGCTGAGATGTGGAAAGGGTTCCGCGAGAACTTTACGCCGCCGGAAGGCCGGACATGGAAAAAGTTCGAGGCAACTGTCGATGCTTCTTGGCAGCACCCCCCGCAATCGCACTCATCTGTCCAACTTGTTGACGATCCTGAGGACGGTTGCACACTCATACTCTCGCCCGACCTTGAACTCATGGGGAAATTGACCCGCAAGTTGAATGCTCAACGCCGCGGATCGACGCTGGCCGCGGTTAACGCTGGTCGCATTGATATAACCTACTTGGGCCCTGATAGATTATTCGCAGCCTAGCATCGCGGTAGCCTGAACTCTACGTCGGCATTACACATTGCATTTTGGAGGATGCGTTGCGTAAGGCCACCTCCCTTGGAGGGCAGCGTCGCAACGCAAATGCCATGGCCAAACCCAAGCACTCGACAGGTCTGACGCTGAACCCGATAGCTTTTCGGTAGATCGTTGTTTAAAAGGCGGAAACTAGCAATCCGTGCCTGCCAGCCATTCTGTATAAGCGATGGTATCGTAGCGCGCGGCTTCCAAGAGCTGCGACATCCCTTCAGTCATTTCCACGCGAATTGCGGCGTTCGAAGCAATGATCTCATCGACATCAATATGCTTTGCTACGCGACGCAAAGCTTTAACCGAATAGGAACACTCATCGATTTCAACCTGTTTCGCATTTGCGAGTTGAAGCGGATCGGCTGCTGGCGAGACATGCGGCGTAACCCTAATTGCAAGGGACACTAGGTCCGTTGTGGCCGCAGTTTTTAGAACCCGGTACCCCAGAACACTCTTAACCTCGATACTGGAGTTGTGGCCGATCGCCATTCCAAGAAGCCATTTGCAGATTCCGACCAAGAAAACGCAGTGGAGTCCTGTTGCCGTGCTGAGTGCTGCAGTCAACGCAGCTTCGTCCTTAATACTGAATTTGTCGCTCGATTTACTCCTAAACTCTTTGCACTCCGAAAGATTTTTCGCATACTTCGCGCGGAACCGGCCCAGAGTGTCAACATGCACATGCTCATTGCCGACACGTGTTGTCAAAAAGAGCAGCCAAGGTGTCTTCTGCCGGGCCTGGATTGCCATTAATTGAGCCACGGCGTTGTAATAATTGACGTTGAAAAGACCTGCTTCTTCCGCACCAAAACTGTCGCATAGGTCGAGATTTACGACATCGAATGGACCGAATATCGACATTTTGGAATGCGCCAGCGATTTTGCATTCGCCACCATTCTGATATCGTCGGATACGACTTCGGACTCCGGATCAATTTGATCGAGTTTCGCAATCTCATCGCGCGAAATGTTCAGTTCAACCTGATCCGAGCTGCCAGGCGCGACGGCGCTATTGAAGCCCAGAAATCGAAGCTTCAATGCCCTGGGAACGCAAATTGAATTGTGAAAACACCGCAAGTCGATTAAGTCTATCCCCGGTAACCCGCAATACTTCAACGTGTTGGCATCAAGCGTCAGCTGGGCGCCATCGTCTAGAAGACGCCCAATCTGCGCGCACCACTGTTCGACTCTGACAAACTGCTTTCGTGGGCGGTGCCAAGGGAAAAATGATTTTTTCGCTGGCGCCGGAGCTTCGTAGACCTCGACGCCTACGAGACCCTCTGTCAGATCACTATCGTCGTCAGCCATTAATCCTCGGACGTTTCCAAAATTTGATAAATTTCTCGGAGTAGTTTCTCTTGCTTTTTCTTACCAAGGCGGTCGAGCAAACCATATGACGCGAGTAACTGCGCCAGCGCTTTGAGCTTCTCCTCAAGAATTAAATTTCGCGCATTAGATCGCGTCTTGCGCGTTTCTTCGTCTTGGCCGAAGACAGCCGGTCTGGAAAAAGAGTATGCGTCTGCATCTTTTAGAGACTTTTTGCCGGTGGCGGAAAATTCAATTGCCGGCGGAGGCGAATCATCATCGTCTGTCTCTTCGAGCCACGCGTCAGCAGCAATTTTCCGTACGCGCTCAACTTTTGCGTCTGTTTTCTCAGCACGGACGGTCGTTCTTACCTCTTGCGCTTCGCGTTTTTGGGCTGTCGCAAGTTGACGTAATGCGCTGTAGAGCCATTTCGTTATGAAGACGGAGTGTGGATGCGCGTTATTAAATGACTCACGGTCAATGTTTAGAGCGCTATCAAGA
The DNA here is from genome assembly GCA_963724845.1 of uncultured Alphaproteobacteria bacterium. Classification (GTDB taxonomy): domain Bacteria; phylum Pseudomonadota; class Alphaproteobacteria; order Rhizobiales; family Beijerinckiaceae; genus Methylocystis. Next base: position 4,567 of record CAVRWF010000011.1, on the reverse strand, counting down.
CCTTCGCTTACAAAGATTTCGCACGTTATTTGCCGAAGCCGCGTAAGTTCGGAAATTTGATATCGCATAAACGTTGGATCAAAGAGCGTGCCACTTGAGCCGTGAATTCGAATGAGGGAACCCTGATGTTCGGTCGGCGCAATTTTGGGAGTCCAAAAAAGGTATGCTTCGAACGAAAGGGGTCCTCCGCTCAACTCTAGCGGAAGCTTGGCGAACGTTTGATCGCATTTGCCAATAAAGACGAGCGGCTTCTTCAGTGAATGTTTAGTAGTCGGAAGGCCCTTAAAGCGGATAGGGCGTGATAATTTGAGGTCATCAATGTAGACATTGAAAGGTCCGGGCTCATCTATGGGATCGGTTAAGCCGAGGGCCTTTCGAATTGACTGCTTTGAGTCCGGCAGGCGTTTGGCCGTCCCCTTTTGATTGTTGGAGAGTTCATACGTCGATGCCCAGCCCGATGAAGGCTCGTCGAAAATATGGCCATCGACATAAGGAAGCGGTTCTGACAGTGCAAGCTGCCAAACCATCCGCAAGTAATAGTCGAATAATTTATCAAGCTGGGGGTTTGGATTAGACTCTAATAATTCATCCCAGACCGAGTTGACCAACTTCCTAAAAGCGACTTCGGCCTTGTCACTGCGCTGCCAGGGTAAAGCCCAGCTTTTGCCGGAGGGGGATTTTTTTAGGGTGAGCCCGTCTTTGTCTACGCGACCTATATGGTACTTCGGTGGTTCGATGGCTTGCTTTTCTTCCCGTTCGCCGAGTTCTTCGTTCTGTTCTATCACCGACCAAATCTCCCGGCTCTGCAACGTGTCCCGGGCTTGAGGTCTTATGGTGGTCAGGACAATTGTAGTTCCGTGGCTTTTCTTGTCCGCTGCCTTTTCCCGCCAAATCTTTACGAGGCCCGTCTCAAATGTTGCATCAGAGGCGTCTTTCTTTGCGTCCGAAGATTCACCGAACTGTCTCAAAGCTACAGTTGCAATCGTACGGTGAGCACCGCCTTGAACTTTGGTGATGATTTGAAAAGTGTGGGTGAGTTGCGATACCGAAAAGAGGCCGATCCCAATTTTACCAATAAGACGACGGCCCTTTGGGCTCCGACTTGGGTTATCGGCGGCAGTAATTCCTAGTTGCGCGCCGATTTGGTTGCGCTTCGCGCTTCCTCCGATGTGTAGCAGCAGGTGCGCGAGTGTTTCCGGCGACATGCCGTGCCCGTCGTCTTCAACGACTATGCGGCCAAAGCGAGGAGCGTCTGTTTTAATAACGACGCGCGACGCATCAGCATCGTAAGCGTTCGAAATTAATTCGCGGAGAGCGGACGCGGGTTGCCGGTAAATTCCATCTGTCACTCGAGCAATAACTTGTTCGTCCGTCTGGAGTACAGTCTCAACGACCTGCGTTCGGTCGACGCTTTCAACTATCTTGGCGACGAGCTGCTCTTCTTCACTTAGCGGCGTATTAGTGGGCGACGGGGGCATTATCAGCGCCTTTTAGCGAATGCGCGCCTAAATGCTGACGCAACGCTGCGGGCAAGTGGCGGCGGTACCGCGTTCGATATTTGTTCGACTTGCTCGGACAAATTACCTTCAAGGACAAAGTTGTCTGGAAAGCCTTGAAGCAACATTGCTTCGTAGATACTGAGCCGCCGTGTCCCGTTTGGATGAACGTGTATTTCGCGATGGCCGAAAGCAATGGTCGGGCTTGGTTTCGACCAAGCTAGGCGTTTAAAACTTCGAGACTTCGCAAGGGGCGCGGCGTTTGCGGAACCGCCGAGACTTCGGGTTCATCGTCCAGTGATTTGGATGCACTGGAATTTGATCTGGGGACAAATCTCGCGCAAAGAAAGCTGGCGCGGGCAATGAACCGATGGCGTCCTTGACGCTACGAGCGCCCTTTCTGCGTCGAGGTCGCAGATTGGGGACAGTACGGTTTTTAGCCATCGCCATCAGGACAATACGTCGGCGGGTTTGCGGGACGCCAAATTCAAGCGCACACAACTCTTGCTCTGAAACATGCAAATTGAGACGGCGCAGTCCGCATACCAATCCTTCATATACTTTGCGGTGCTTCGCGTCCCGCATACCAAGAACATTTTCGAATACAATAAACTCGACCCTGTAGTATTGTTGCAGTTTTCGAATAATCCGAAGATATAGTACGGGGAGTTTATTGCGCGGATCATCCTTTGTTGCGTAGACATTCGCTCGCGAAAAACCTTGGCAGGGCGGGCCGCCGATAATGCCTATGGATTTGCCTATGGGTACGGCTGAGCGGACATGTTCGAGTACTCCTGATGGCCCAATCATGTCGAGGTCGCATGCGATGGCGGTTGCCATAGGAAAGTTTCTACGATGTGTTTTGATCGCCGCCGGCGCAATATCGAACGCTGCGCCGATCTTAAAACCTTCTTTATGAAAGCCCCAGTCCAAACCGCCCGCACCGGAGAACAAACTTACGATGACGGGAAGGCCGGTCGCGGCTGACGGCTTTTTTGCGCGACGCCTGAGTACAGGCGCGTCGTATGCGGCAGAACCAAAGGATGAACCAACTGCCCGCACGGGCTCCCCATTAGAAGTTTTGCCGGGAGCAGCGCCTTCCCCACGTCACAGCTGTTATCGTAGGTTTTACGTTTCGGTCCCCTTAACGAGGTTACACAATTCGTGGCCGTGCCGCAATTTGCGGTCACGAGCCAGAAAACGGCTTATAAACAGCCGCTTAACGAACTGGCGAAGGCATCGAGCGGATGGATCTCCTTTCAAAAGCACAGCGAAGCGCGAACATGGCCGCAATTCGATCGGGTAATACTCAGCCCGAGATTGCTGTTCGCCGGGCCTTATTTGCGGCTGGCTTGCGCTTTCGCCTGCATCGAAGGGATTTGCCCGGGAAACCGGACATTGTGTTTCCGAGCCGGAAACTCGTGGTCTTTGTCCACGGCTGCTTCTGGCACGGTTGCTCGAAATGCGTAGATGGGAAAAGAATCGTCAAGTCAAACAAGACATACTGGGCTACAAAGATTTCCGGTAACAGAAAGCGAGATAAGCGAAACCTGACCAATCTCACTCGAGCCGGGTGGCGGGTCGAGAAAATTTGGGAGTGCGAGACGCAGCACCCAGTGAAGCTAGCCAATCTGATCAAGAAGATAAAGCGATCGAAAGCCACGCGATCGAAATTGGCGGAAAAATCCGAGACCTGATGTTTTCGGCGCAATTATATCGCTCGGATGTGCAAACTTTGGGAAAGCGTCGTTCTTTACGACCCTTTGCGCCCAAGCTAATAGCCAGATCGAATAAAATGCACTCGTTGTTTGTACTCGAGTGCCACGATGGCCGCCGCGTTCGACCACTCGACCCCAACCTCGGCAAGGTTGTGCGCGCGGTGCTGGCCGAGCGTCGCAAGCGGGCGTGGTTCATCGTCAGAAAGCAAGCGCTGACGCCGGACCGGCGATGACCACTAGGCGCGCCGTGTGAGTACCGTGCGATTCACACGGGATGTCTCGAAAACTGGCGGGCCCGAAGAGATTCGAACTCCTGACCCCCAGATTCGTAGTTCTGACAGCACGAGCTGTCGCCAAAGTTCCTATTAAGTTATTGATTTCACTAGCTGGCGCTCCCTACGCTAGGGAAAGCCGATGCAATGGCATCAAGGGGTTAGCCGGGCGACTGTCGCCAATCGGTCGGGCGAGGCTCACAGGGACGGTGACCGGGCCAATGGGAGATACGGCGTAGGTCTGACATTGCCAGGTCGCAGCCAAAACCTGTGTGGCCCGTACGGGTGCATCCCCGCTCGATTTTTCAAACTAAAAAGAAAAACCCTCCCGAAAAAACTAAAAAAGAAAATTCCGGAAAAATGCGCCCTCTCAATGCTTCAAAAATATGGCCGGCCGCTCACTCGACCAACACCGCGTGCAAGTCGACCGCAGTAATTGCGACAGCGATTTGCGGCTCAATGTCCACTTCGGTCCGAACGCGACCGAAAATATGCAATGACGCTAAAGCCCACTGGCTGTCAGTCGGAGTATGTTCCGCCCCTGCCGATCGTTATCCCAGCCTGTGGAGTTTTTACACCATGTTCGCGTTTTGTCCTTGACCGATCGGAACGAATAAGATTTAGTCTGGTATCGTCCTTCCCATAGGAGGCTCGCCATGGCTGCACTACCGAAAGTTGACTCCTCGGCCTTGCGCTTGGCAAAAAGCGCCGGGGCGGAGCGTGTCTCCTCTGTAGTGAGGGTTAGTAAGGGCGAGCCCCGTCAGCAAGGCGAGGCCAGGGCAGACCATAGCGCCGGCCACCAAGGACGACATGCCGACCGCGCTATACAAACCGAAATCAGACGAAAATAGATTTCACGCTGCTTCAAAAAAGAGCGGTGATGCGCGTAACGCCTATCGTCGCGATTTGGCGCGTTTAATTCATTCACCTTGCTTTCGACGTTTGGAGGGGAAAGCTCAGCTATTTCCGTCCGACGAAAACGATTTCTTTCGGAATCGCTTAACTCATAGTCTGGAAGTCGCCCAAATCGCTACAGGCATCGCGCTCAATCTCAATGCGTCGGAAGCATGCCTGAAGAGTA
>CAVRWF010000010.1:0-16581 GCA_963724845.1 uncultured Alphaproteobacteria bacterium | reverse complement strand
CCGCAAGCGGGTCAAGAGTGTCAATCGGCGTCCAAAATTGACCCCCGATCGGCGTTCAAAATTGACCCCCTGTTTGGTCGTAGCGCGGGTCGGTTAGCGATTTGATTGGGGACCGGTCAGAGCCGGTTCTTGAAGCGCCAGCTTTCGTTGCCGGTCTCGACGATGTCGCAGTGGTGGGTGAGGCGATCGAGCAAGGCGCTGGTCATTTTCGCATCGCCAAAAACACTTGGCCATTCGCCAAAGGCGAGATTGGTCGTGACGATGACCGAGGTTCGTTCATAGAGCCGGCTGATCAGATGGAAGAGCAACTGCCCGCCCGATTGAGCGAAGGGCAGATAGCCGAGTTCATCGAAGACGACGAAGTCCATTCTGGTGAGATATTCCGCGAAGCGTCCCTGACGGCCCGCCCGCGCCTCGGTCTCCAGCCTTGTGACGAGTTCGACGGTGTTGAAAAATCGGCCGCGCTTTCCGGCGCGAATGCAATTTCGGGCGATGGCTATGGCGAGATGCGTCTTGCCGGTTCCCGTTCCGCCGACCAGCACGCAATTACGTTGTTGCTCGAGGAAGTCGCCGCCAGCGAGATCGCGCGCCAGCCGTTCATTGATCGGCGTGCTTTCGAAGGCGAAGTCGTCGATGTCCTTGGCCAGCGGAAGTTTGGCGATCGTCATCTGATATTTGATCGAGCGCGCGTGTTTTTCCGCGATTTCCGCTTGGAGCAGATCGCCGACAATGCGCGGCGGCTCATGCTGCCTCTTGATGCCGGTCGACATCACCTCATCATAGGCCGACCTCATGCCGAAGAGCTTGAGTTCCGCCATAAGATCAAAGAGCTGCGTGCGTTCCATCAAGCCGTCCTCCTCAACTGGTCGTAGCGGGCGCAGTCGGCGACCGGCATGTGCCGCAGCATCAGCGCCTCGGGTGTGTGGATCGGCGGCGGCGGCGGCGGCTCGCGGCGGCGGGCGAGAATGTTGAGAATGACATCGGCGGAATGGACGCCTTGGCTCATGGCTTCGGCGCAGGCGGCCTCCACGGTGGTCAGCCCGTCTTCGAGCACGGCGGCGAGAATCTTGACCATTTGCCGGTCGCCCGCGTCGCTGCCGTCAAGCTTGCGCCGCACGCGTTCGATCGCTCCCGGCAACACCCAGTCCTTGAACGGCGCGCCATTCCTCAGAGCGCCGGGCTTGCGCACGAGAACCGGCACGTAATGCCAAGGGTTGAAAATCGTCGCGCCGCGTTTGAAGGCGCGGGCGTGTTCGGCGACGACGCGCCCCTTTTGCCTGATGACGATGCGGTCGGCATAGGCGTGGAGATCGACGGGAGCGCCGACGGCGCTGGCGTTGACCGAATATTTGTTGTTGTCGAACCGCACGAGGCAGGTCTTCGAAACCGACGCCGTCACCTCGTGGAATCCGTCGAAACGACCGCGGAGTTCCACCAGTTTGGGGCGCTCTTCCTCGAAAACCTCCCAGACCGTCTTGTCCGCGATCTCGGGATGACGATGCGCCTTGGCGAAGGCGACGCATTTGTCGAGAAGCCAGGCGTTCATCTCGTCATAGCTTTTGAACCGCAGGCGCGGCGTGAAGAACCGCTCTCGAGCCAAGCCAACCTGGTTCTCGACCTGGCCTTTCTCCCAACCTGACGCCGGCGTGCAGGCGACCGGTTCGACAAGATAATGGCTGCACATTTGCGCGAAGCGGCGATTGAACTTGCGCTCCTTGCCAACGAAAATCGTCTCCACCGCCGTCTTCATGTTGTCGTAGATGCCGCGCGTGCAGGCGCCCTTGAAGAAGGAAAAGGCGCGCTCATGCGCGTCGAAAACCATCTCCTGCGTCTCGCGCGGATAGGCGCGAACGAAAATCATCCGGCTGTGGCACAGGCGCATGTGGGCGACCTTCACGATCGTCGTCACGCCGTCGAGCAAGACGATCTCGTGGCTCCAGTCGAACTGATAGGCTTCGCCCGGATCGAAGCTGAGCGGAACATAGGCGCCAGCCGTCAGCGCTCCTTGCTCATCGCGCCATTTGCGCGCATAGCGCCGCACCGCGTCATAGCCGCCTTCATAGCCAAGACCGCGCAAATCCTCGAAAACGCGGATCAAAGTCAGCCGCTCTCGCGCTGGCTTCTTCGCGTTCGTCCCCAGCAAATCGTCGAGCTTCTTGGACCAAGGTCCGAGCTTGGGCAGCGGTTGCGTATCGCGTCCGTAAACGAATGACGTCTCTTCCGAGCGCAACGCCTTACGGACGGTGTTCCTTGAAATGCCCAGATCGCGAACGATCTCCTTGATCGTCTTGCCTTTGACGAAATGCTCGCGCCGAATCCGGCCTAACGTCTCCACTATCAACATCCCCCACCGCCTGCTCGTTCAACCAAAACGAGCAGACTGTCCAAGCCACACTGGAGGGGGTCAATTTTCGACGCCGATTCCCCTCATATGGGGGTCAATTTTGCACGCCGAATAACAGTCAAGAGCGGCGGCGACGGCAAGGGCGGGGGATTTACGGCGGGAGAAATCGCGGCGGATTATTTGAGCCTCTGCCACGACCCGTTGAACAATTTGGAGCGCTGGCTTGCCGAGGACAAGAAGCGCCCAAGCGCGAGAGGGAGAGTTTATCAACCAGCAAAGGAGGCCAAACAGCATGCTTTCGACACAACAAAAGCCGTCTTGGGGAACGCCGACGGGTTACGCCGCCAGCCACTGCACCCAGTGCAAGGCGGGGTGGGTTCGCACCGGGAAAGAGGGGGGCAAGCTCACGGTTTGCTTGGTAGACCGGGAGCCGGTGTTGGCCGACATGACGGATTGCAACAAGTTTCAGCCGAGGGAACCGGCCTAGCGTCGCGCGGCGGCGAGTCCGGCTCTTACGGCGCGGAGGCGGACGCGATTTCCGCCGAGTTCGCGCGAAAGCTTGATGGATTGCGGAGGCGGCTTGCAAAATGGGAGATTCCCGCCGCCATCCGCGCGCTGAAAAACGACCGCGCTGTCGCGTTGCAGGCGCTGCGCGACAAGAAGCAGGGCGAACGCTTCGCCGCGCGGGAAATCACCCGGCGCACGCCAGCGGGGTTTCCGCCCACGGCGCGGCCTTCGTGAGCGTCACATTCCCTGCGCCGCCGCCGCTTCGCGCAGGGCTTGCAACGACGCAAAGCGTCGCGCGCCGTCACGGGTTTGGACTTCGACCGCGCCGTCGGAAAACATCACATAGGTAATGTCGCCCGCGATATGGCGGTCGACCTCGTGCGGCTCTTCCGGCTCTGCGGGAGGCGAATCCTCTTGCATCATAGAGGCGAGCTCTGACAACGGGTCGCCGATGTTTCCCGACAGGTTGGCTTGCAGGGTCACATTGGGAATCCCGCTGCGATACGCGAAGGGCGCGGCAGTGGCTTCTGTCCCATGTGCCCACGGAGCGGCAGGGGCTGGCCGTGGCGGTTGCGGCGGATTGGGGCGCGGCGTGCCCCCGCCCGTCGGCATCGGCGGTTCCGGCGGCGCTGCGGGCGGCGGGGCGTTGAGGCCGCCGAGCTTGGCGCTGGCCTTGGCGTCGCCCGCCGCGTCGCGTCGCGACCCGCCCTTGCGCGGATCGTCCCACAGGCCGTTGAGGGCGGGGTCTTGCCAGTAGGCGAAGCGTTGCGCCACGATTGGGCGCTCGCCTTGCGGCAGGACGAGCATTTTGCCCGCCCCGAAGCGCAGCATGATTTCGTCGGGAGAGAGCAGCGGGCGCATGGTCTCGCCGACATTCTGGCCTTGGCTCAGGCCGTAATTGTTTTGTTGCTGGCTATGCGTGGCGACAATCCGCCCGCCGATGAAGTCCGACCAGTATTTTGCCGTGTCGTAATCGTCGAGATTGAACAGGGCGCGCACGCCCGCGTTGCCGATGAAGGACGCCCAGCGGCCTTTGTAGAGGTCGCGCATTTGCGCCACGTCCTGAAAGACGCAGAGCAATTGCACGCCATAGCCTGCCGCGAGTCCAATCGCGTTTTCGACGGGCTGGACATGGCCGAGCGTCGCCAGTTCGTCGAGCATGAAACAGACCGGCAGCGGCGGCGGGTTGAGCGTGTCGGTCATTTCATCGAGCGCGGAGGTGACGACGAGGCGCAGCCAGCGATTGAAGACGGGGAATTTGGGCGCGGAGAGGCAGAGATAGACCGTCATGGTTCCCCGGCGCCATTCCTTGAAATCCACTTCCTGCCCGGCGCCGGAGGCCGAGAGGCAGGCGATCATCGCCGGATTGTCGAGAATGTCGGTCTGACGCTGCGCGCTCGAAACGATGGAGCCGAATTCTTTTGCTGGCGTATCGAGGAAGGAAAAGGCCAGGTCGTGCAGCAGCCCGTCGGCATCGTCCATTTGCAGCATGGTTTCGAGCGTCGGCTTAAGGTCGCCGAGCAAGCGCCGCCGCACCGTCGGCAGGTCTTTCTTGTTCGGGGGAATCTGCGGCGAGACATAGACAAAGAGAATGAGGGCGGCGAGCAGTTGCTGGCCGGATTCCGTCCAATGGTCGCGCTTGTCGTCTTTGGTGACGAACAGCGCGGAGGCCAGCGCCTTGCTTTCGGCTTCCATATTTTCGGGCGTGAAGCGCGACAGGGGATTGAAGCGCGCAGGCCTTTTGCCGGAAATGCCGAAGGGATCGAGGTAATAGACTTTTTGATTGAGCGCCTCGCGTTGCCGTCCCGTCGCCTTGGCGTTTTCGCCCTTGGGATCGAGGACGAAGGCCGAGCCGCGATAGCGCAGCAGATGCGGAATGATGAGCGTGACGCCCTTGCCGGAGCGCGTCGAGGCCATAATCAGCACATGCTTTTCAGTGTGCAGCTGGAGCAGCTGGCCGTCGACATGGCCGAAGCCCATGCCGCGCTCATCGCGCAGGCGGGCGATTTCTTCGGGGGCGGCGAAACGCGCGCCCTTGGTATCGTCTGGGACATTGGGCTGCGTTTCGTTGCGCAGCCAAAAGACGAAGCGCACGATGTAAGCGGCGAGGCCGCGCGCCTGATAGCGGTAGATGTGCAGCGCGTGGTCGAATTCCAGTATCTGCTTAAACAGCATCACCGGGACGCCGACGAAGATTCCGAAGAGTCCGCCCGCCGTGGTGAACAGCATGATAATCAGGGCGGAGCCGGAAAACGTCATCCACAACGGCAGCAACAGGAAGTAGGCAAGCGAGGCAAGCAGTCCGGCGGGGGAAGTGAGCGGCACCCCGTGGCTTTGCGGCAGGAAGGATTGCACGAGCCACAGGGTTAGCTGTCCCACGGTCAGCATCATGACATAACCGCACAGCATCGCCGCGACCGTGCAGCCGATGACGAGGCGCTTGCCGTTGAGCCACGCGAAGGGATTGCGGGCGACGACGGCGAAGGCAAGACCGGCGACAAATCCCCAGAAATTGAGCGCAATGCCCCCGAACGCTTGCATTTGCGCGTAGTCGTTGCGCGCCTTTACGAGGTCGCCAATGTCGCCGAGGGTTTGAAACAGCGTGTAGAGCAGGAAGGCGACGCCGAGCGCGTAGAGCGCCATGACCCGGCGCGAGGGCAGGGCGGCGAGCAGCTTGGCGAGGGCTTCGTCCCCTGTCGGCGGATCGTTCTTTCGCGGCGGCGGCTGGCGGCGCGGGGGCGTTTTGGGTTGCACGTTCATGGGCGGCGTCCGGTTTCGACCCTGCGAACGACGCTCAACAACGGCGCGCAGCAATCAGCAAAGCACAATGAAGCGAGGCTAGGACTCACGGCGGCGGGGGGCAATTCGCCGCGCGCCTTATGCACAGGGATTGTTAGCCTTCGCTTGCGTGTGACTCGTTGATCCGGCGTTGCGCGCTATCGCGCGCAACTTTCCCCTGAATGCACCTGTATTGGTATTTCTACAGATAAAACATGCATATGACACCGTGGTGATGGCAGTCGCGTCTACATTTAGAGTCAATGCATGTCTTGTGGCAGTACATATATTGCGCTTACCTCTTTGCTTTCCTGATTACCAGATCATCTTGATTTAAAATACCGGCATAATACCTATCTCCGTTCAATATATTAAATATCTTCATCAATGTTTCGTATCTGTTTCCGATCCTTTTCTCAGCCGCTGAAATCGTGTTTACGGTGACGCCGGCCTCTGAAGCCAATTTTGTTTTTGATATGCCTTTGTCCGCGCGCAGTTTTGTTAGCTTCAAAAATTCAAAGCTATTGTTTTTATCGAGAGTGTCGTTTTGGCTTGCCGTGTCCATGGAGGTCGCTTTTCCGTTCAATCATGCTGGTTTCGAGCAATTTCTATCAATTGCGCGCAAACACCAACTTTTTCCGTTATCATAAGCCATTTGATAAGGCAAATTATGGGTTTGTGGGTCTTTATGGGAATTTGCGTGATTTTGCGTGCAATTGGGTGGACTCTCGGTAGATGCTGCGCTATGATAGCTACTGAGCCGTAATTTGGGAGCTTGGCCATGAGTTCTCGTTTCAGAATCTAATAATAAGTCTGATGATCATAAAAACTGGACTATTAAGGCGGCGTCTGACCGTTTTAGTCGCCTTTTCCGTGACGCTCTGAAACATCCTCAATTCGTTGTGAATAATAGGCGTGCTCATGAGAAAGTGGTGGTGCTAAGCCAGGAGACTTTTGAGGCGCTGAAGGAGCGGGCTGGCCAAGGCGAAGATTTTATCGACGTGATGCGTCAAACCCCGGTGCGGGATATGCGTCTTCCCTCCTTTCGACGTTATCCGAAAAGTCGTATGGCGAGCCTCGACAATTAGGTTTGGAAACAGTAGACGTGACACTCTGGGCGCTCAGAGTGTTACGTCATGTCCATTTTGTTAGACGCTATTCCCCTACTAAGGCTGATCCGCCCTCCTCCTGAGGGCGACCCTCTGACTGAGTATATTCGGGCATCGCTTAACGATGGGAAGCGCATTTACGTTTGCGCGATCACACATGGTATGGTGCTTCGACATATCGATTCCCTTGACTCCGCAGATAAGCCTAATGCCAAAGACCACTTAAAAACCGCCCTAAAGCGATTTGGGCACGACGCTCTTATTGGGTTTGAAGGCAGATCCGTTACAGCGTGGGTAGATCTCTGCGCAAAGAATCCACCGGATTCCGATATTTACGTGGAGGATTTGTTGGTCGCAGCGGTAGCGCTTGCAAACACATATGAGTTCGTTACGACGCCTGCTGAGTGGCATAAAACTGAAACCAGAATAAAATATAGGTATTTATAAACATGAGCGGACGCCCATTTACAATATTATCTCTCAGTGGCGGTGGATTCTGTGGGTTATATACGTTACGAGTTCTCGAACTGTTGGAAGAAAAACGGAATAATACTCCATTATCAAAATCTGTAGATATGATTTGCGGAACTTCTGTCGGAGGTCTTATTGCGGTAGGTCTATCCTTGGGATTTTCGGCGAAGCAAATAAGGGAGATATTTGAAAAGAATGGCCCGCGAGTTTTTAACGAAGATGATAAAGATCATGCTCTAACTAGGAGGCGAAAGAAGGCAATATCAAAGTTATCGGGGCTGTTTTTTTCAAAGTATAATAGTGAGCTATTGGGCGATATAGTGCGCCCAATCACGCAAGATAAGCCGCTGAACGACTGCATCCGTCCAACATTTGTGACATCTGTTCAGTATAGTGATAGGAAGGCGCGAATAATACGGAGCTACGAAGGCGAAAATATATCATGTTATGATGCTGTAATGGCCACCTCGGCTGCGCCGACCTACTTCAACCCGCATATGATCGGGCAGGACAGGCTCATTGATGGAGGTATAATCGCAAATAATCCTGATATTATAGGCATATCAGAGGCTATGTCGAGCTTTGGAATGGATATAGACCGAATTTATATGTTAAGTGTAGGTACTACTCGAAGCGACAATTCTGGATCACTTCGTTTTGCAAGATTGCGTGGTACTTTGCCTCGCTTATTCGGACTTAATATGTCATTGGCGTTTGTTATGGACGCGCAGCAGCAGCTATCTTCCCAATTATCTGAAAATTTGTTATCAAATAGATATCATAGGATTAATATGCCAGTGAATGCTGATACATCAGGTTATTTGGCTATTGATCGTGCTGATAACAAAGCAAGAGAGATGCTATTATCTTTAGCAAGCGATTCCGCTAAGGACATTAGACCAAATGAATGCATTAGGCAATTTCTTAATGCCTCAGTTGAGGCTCCAAATAATTGGAGAGGAAATTATATATATGGATAAATAGAAAACGTTCGTTGATGGGAAGCGTTGTGGTGCATGGAGATTTAACGGAATGGCCTTTATGCGACTGGCCGCCGCGCAGAAAGCGCGGCTGCTGCTCTCTTCATTCCTGACGGTCGCCCGGCTTTTTGAGTGTTCTCAGAGGCACAGTCGGGATTACGCATTCGCCGTCCGGGGGCGGCCTGTTTTCCTCTTCCGACTCATCAGGAATCAGCCGTTGCGAAGATCGGCACGGGATCGCCAGTCCAGCCGCATTTTTCGCAGGTTGGCCTCTCCCATTTGATATCGGAATATTCGGAATTCACCCCTCTTTGAGGCGAGAGTTGATGCGAACCACATGCGGGGCAAGTTTCAGGAACGCCGCGGATATGCCTAACAACTGCCGAAGTTCCTAGGCCGATTGCATGCTCGACAGTCGAGGTCGCCGCTTCGGCGTCAAACCATGTGGAAGTCGTGGCATGGATAAGCCAGCTGCAAAATTGCCAAGCGCCATTGAACAGGGACTTAAACAGGTGACGACGCTCTTTATTGGATTCCCCCGCCATGCTGACCGCGCAGATATGATCGACCCACGCTTTGAAGTTGGCTGCTTTATCGGGCTTTGTTTCGCCCGACGGCCAAGGCATCGCGACTTGCGCCGCGTTCGAAAAAGCCAGCAGAGCCTCGCGGCAGCGGACGCCTATCGCTTGGAAATCGGAGACTTCCTGCGCTTGGTTTAGCGCCTCTGCCGCTTCCGTCATGCAGCGGTAACACTCGGCAAACGGCTCAATCGGCAACTCGGAGAGCTTCCGCTTTTCGCTTCGCGGAACACGCAGGCAGAGGCCGACATGGAACGTCACCGCTAAATCCATGTTGGGGAATTGCTCTTGCGAATAGAGATTCGTCGGGTTTGTAATCATCCACCAGCGGTCGACATTGGTATGCACATCCCAAACATGATGCTGATGGTTCAGGACGTTTTCAGTGTAGACTTTTTGCAGAAACTCGACCTTCAGGTCGGGAGCTTGCCAATTCATGTAATCGACAATGGCTTGAGTTTCTTCTGGCGTCGCAGGCAGCATCGTTAGGCCATTGGTGACGGGGAGCGTGATTTGACGGAATGGGGTCACTGACGCGCCAACCAGTGCGTCAGTTACGATACCTAGGCAAGTTCGAATATCCCTATCAAGGTTTCTCGCATGTCTTTGGCGGTAATTCCGCCCGGACGGTTCGACGCCACTTTTTCTTCGATCAAGGCTTTCGCCATTTTCTTCCGCTCGACATCAGTGGGTCGAATTTCCAGCTCAACTAGGCCGATTAGAACGTCGCGCATATCTTTGGCGTTGATTCCGCCCGGGCGGTTTGACGCCAACTTTTCTTCGATCAAGGCCTTCGCCATTTTCTTCCGCTCCAAATTAAGACAGGTGGTCATTACGCTAAATGGAATCTCGACCGCCGCACCGTCATCACGACGCACGCCTTTTTCGTAATTGACGACGGCACTGAGCGAGAGGTCGAGCGCGTCGGCGGCCTGTTGCTGTGTAAACCCCATTCGTGTGCGCCACTCCTTGAACTCGGTGTGTCTCATTTCAAATTCCCTCCGTCCTTGGTGGGATGGTTTTGCAATTTCGCTTTTAGCACGCCTGTACGTCGCACACAATCAAAAAATGTCCGTCGTACATATTGGCGCAAGAACCAGCAGGCATTAGGCAGAACCCGTATGTGCAGAATTTAACAGTTCCGGGCGTGTCCCTTCGGGGCGGGCTTTAGGCGCGAGCGCCCGAAGCCGTCCGCCCTTGGCGGTGCGTCTTCGCCCTGACGGGTGACAATCCCTCACGCGCTTTATGTGGCCGCCGACGCGGCCAGTTTTCTAAGGGCTCCGCCCTCGCGCGCTGCAAGGGCGCTGCCCTTCGGGTTTTGGCTCCCCCACGCCCGCGAGCGGGCGCGGTTCCCCCAAAAAAGTTGCCAAGGCAACTTCAGCAACCCTTTCCGCTTGCTACCCCGCGTTCGCCACGTGGCAGAGGTGCAGCAGCAGCTGCACCTCACCACCACGAAGGGAGCGCAGGCCATGACCGAGAAACTGGACGTTTACAGCCGAGTCACAAACAAAATCATCGCCGATCTTGAGCGCGGCAATCTGACATGGTTGCAGCCGTGGCAGGCCGGAGGACACAAGGCGGGCGCTGTGTCGCGCCCCTTGCGCGCCGGAGGCATTCCCTATCGCGGCGTCAATGTTTTGATGCTTTGGGCTTCCGCCATCGAGAAGGGCTATAACTGCCCGCTATGGCTGACCTACAAGCAAGCCGCTGAGCTTGGCGGACAGGTGCGCAAGGGCGAAAAGGGTTCGCTTGTCGTTTACGCCAACACCTTCACCAAGACCGGCACCGACGAGCAGGGCGCGGAGGTTGAAACCGAAATCCCCTTCATGAAAGGCTACACGGTTTTCAACGCCGAGCAGATCGACGGCTTGCCCGCGCATTTTTATGCGACCGTTGCGCCGTTCGACAACGACATCGCGCGGCTTGAATCCGCCGAGCGGTTCTTTGCGGCGACAAAGGCGACCCTTCAGCACGGCGGCAACCGGGCGTTTTACAGCCCCGACCGCGACATCGTGCAAATGCCGGAGTTGAACACTTTCCGCGACGCCGAGAGCTACTACGCCACCCTCGCCCATGAAATGACCCATTGGACTCGCCACAGCAGCCGCCTTGACCGCGATTTAGGCCGCAAGCGTTTTGCCGATGCGGGCTATGCGATGGAGGAACTGGTCGCCGAAATCGGCGCGGCGTTCTTGTGCGCCGATCTTGGCATCACGCCGGAAACCCGCGACGACCACGCCGCCTATATCGCGTCCTGGCTGCAAGTCCTGAAGAACGACAAGCGCGCGATCTTCACCGCCGCCAGCCATGCGCAGAAGGCCGCCGATTATCTCCACACGCTGCAACCGCAGACCGACACAGCGACCGGCGACGACATGCGGGAGGCCGCGTAGGGATTGATCGAGGAAGCCGCGCCGCCGACCGGCGCGGCTTCCTTGCCGTGCGGGGGCGGCTTTCGCGCGCAGCGGAAACCGCGCATGCGCGCGGTTGCTCTTTGTCCCTGCCGCTGGCGCGGCGTTTGTCGGAATGGCGCTTATGCGATTTCAAAAAACAAACAGTTACGCAAAAAGCTCTTTCTCAATTATCGTCATGTATTTGTTAGTATAAAACAAATCTGGCTCGTTCCGGGCGGCGCGCGCTAAAATACGGAAATCTGGCTTATCAGCAGACGATACGTCAAATGTAACTAATCCTATACCAAAAATCTGGCACAATGAATCTAGTCGTGAAATGTCTTCCTTTTGCGACTGTTGAGGGATGACCAAATAAGCCTTATGGCTAAAAATTTTATAGGCACATGCTTGTCCGAAGGCTGTGATCAACTGCGCTGTGTCTGTTTTTATTTCCGCAGAAACAATTTCTGTCGCACCTTTGATGATATCGCTGCGCCTAGACTCACTTTTACCGATGATATCAGGCGTGCCCCACTTATCTTTAAATATGTTTCCTCCAAGAGGAATGGCATGAGTTACTTCTTCAATGTCATTCTTAAGCCAGTCGGCAAATGGGTGATAGAAGTCCGATTCCTTGATTTTTGGAGTGACAGCGGTCGTAGGGGCTGCTTCTTTGAGCTCCTCTGCTTCAGCTGGCTCCTCTGCTTCAGACGGTTTGAACTCCAAAAGGCGGAATAAACCTCTTGATGGTTTATAGACCTCATTTGGATATGCTGCATCCAGATTCCAGATGCTGCCTGCAATCGTGTTCGGGTTGAAGTCAGTATTGCTCTCCTGAATCTGTCTCAGTAGCTCGGTGTAACGGAGCCCTTCCGGGTTCTCTTTAAGCAAATCAAGAGCCTTCGCTTTGATTTGTTCCGTTATCTTCGTGGGCTGCATATCGAACATAAGCCTCAGTGAGTATGGGTTGTGGCCTTTTATATCACCGCTCTCGCGCACGCGGAAGCGGCGTGCAAAAATCAAGACTTATGACACAAAATTAGGCCGTTGATATTTCAGGGCTTCTTTGTGTCAAAAGTCTGTGTCATAACAAAGCATGATTTTCGGCTATGCCCGCGTCTCGACTGACGGCCAGAGCGTTGACGCTCAGGTGAAGCAGCTTCGCGCCGCCGGAGCCGAGAAAATGTTCAAGGAGACGGCGAGCGGCGCAAAGACCGACCGCGCGCGGTTACGCCAAGCCCTCAAAGAGATCGACGAGGGCGACGTGCTCATGGTGACGCGCCTCGACCGGCTCGCGCGCTCGACCCGCGACCTTCTCAACATACTGGCGCAGATCACCGACAAGGGCGCGGGCTTCCGTTCCCTTGCCGACGCATGGGCGGACACGAGGTCAGCGCAAGGGCGGCTTATGCTCACGGTTTTGGGCGGCCTCGCTGAATTCGAGCGCGAATTAATCCGCGCCCGCACGAGCGAAGGCCGCGAGCGTGCCAAGGCGCGCGGCGTTCACATGGGACGCCCGCCCAAACTCACGCCGCATCAGAAGAAAGAAGCCCTTCGCCGCCGCGAGGACGGCGAGACGACGCGCGAAATCGCGCGCCTGTTCAACGTGTCGCCGAACACGATTTCGAGGCTCGCGCCATGAGCGCAGCGCAGATTAGCGTAGCCAAGGCGAAAAGCGCTCAACGCAACGCAAATAGCGCGGCTTTTTGAGCCGCGCCCCTATAGCTTGTCCATCGGTTAAGAAAGTGATAAGATGAAAAATTCGCTCACTGCCCTGGCCGGCAGTGGAAGCGAACAACCTCAAACACGGAAAGGAGGAAAAGTGACCGTCGATCTTATAATCGATGTAATTAACATCGTAAGCTTGATAGTGCAGTTCTTTATCGACCTGCACAGCTAACCCCAGTCCGGTTAGCTCTTAACAGCACGAGGTGTGGCTTACGAGCCGCCCTCACCCTTATTACAGTATGTAACTATCTAGCAACTTTATCTCCCTTCTGCAAGCCTACCTTCGTAAGTTTCCTTCGTAAGCCTTCCTTCGTAAGGTTCCCTTCATAGGCTTCCTTCTGCAAGCCTTCTTCGTAAGCCTTCTTGGTAAATTGCAGGGAGCGTTGCCGTGCGCCGCGAGGTGGCTTTTTCCAAAAGCCTATTGCGGGACTGGACCGAGTTGGGCGGAAACGCGTTCCATAATGGCGCTTCCACGAATTTCATCGGGCGTCCCCGCGCGCAAGAGCGCGGGCGGGCTGTCGTGAAACGGCACGGAGCCGCAAGCGCGTCTCCGCCCTTGGGGCTTCCATCCCTGACGCGCCCCGCCATCAAATAGAATGCCACCATGATAATTGCATCATTGTATAATGGTATCATTGCGCGGGACGTTTCAAGCGCCTCTCGTGGCGCATAGAGCGCTCACGCGGCTGCAATTCCCGCGAAAAATCACAAGTCTCTCGACAAATCAGCAAAATCTCGGCAGCATGGCCGGATGCGCGGAGTGATTTGCGCCGCGCGTATCCGCAACTTTTTGGGAGAACGAGAAACCCAGAAACGCAAAAACCCGCCTTGGAAGGGCGGGCATTGTCGGCGAGGCCGAGAAATTCGATGTGTCTGACAGCCACGAATTTCCCCCACCTCAGCCCTTAAGTCAAGTGGAAACAGCGTTTCCGCTAACGGGGGCGTTTGCGCCGGTTTTAGCCCCTTTCCGAGGCGGTTTGAGCGATCAAACCGAAGGAGAGGCCATGTCTTTTGCTCGAACAATTCCGAATCATCTGCGCCGCCGCCGTGAGAAAGTCTTTGGCGACGGACGACCGCAACCGCTCGACCGCGAGGCCAAGTTGCGGATCATGACGCGCGCCCGCGCCCTTAAGCAGCGCACCGAGAAGGGCAAGCATTACGGCCTGCTGACGGCCAAATGCCTCGACGTGCTGGAGGCGCTGCTGTGGAGCTTCCACAATGCGCGCAGCGGGCTTTGTTTCCCGTCGCTGGAGAAGATCGCCGAGAAGGCCAAAGTCGCGCGCTCGACCGTTTCCGTGGCGATTAAAGCGCTTGAGGACGCCGGGCTGCTGTCATGGGTCAATCGCATCGTGCGCGTGAAGGACAGCGCCCTCGACCTGTTCGGCCATTGGGTGAACCGCTGGCGGGTTTTGCGCACCAGCAACGGCTATCAGTTCGCCGACCCGCTGGCCGCGCGAGGCCACAACAGCGCGGGAATAAGGGCTCATTCTTCTAAGTCCGAAATTCCGGCAGGAAATACGATTCAGAGATTCTATCCCTTCTAATATGCCCCCTGCCCTACCCGTTCTCGACCCTGAAACAGCCCTCGGAGCCGCCCTCTTACGTTTCGGACGGACTCTCGGAGCCATTTAGAAAGAATGCGGAGCCGCTTCGCGGCCTTTTCTGCGTGCGCCAGCTGCGCCCCTTCGGGGCGCGGGCGCACCGACGCGCTTCGCGCGTCGTAAAGAGGCTATGCGAGGAAGAAGTGACGGCGGCGAGATCGCGCCTTACCGGCAAAGGCCGTGCGGGCTTCTTTCCCGTCGCGCCAAGCCTATCACGGCGCGGGCAACCGGCTTGCGCCCTATGGGGCATTTTTCCGAAGGCGGAAAAACCGCCTATTGCAACGCTATCGCTTATGCAATTTGCCCTCTCCGCCGTGATATTCGGATAGCGTCGGGACGAAGGGCGTCCCTGCCCGCGCTTCGCGCGGTTTCGACCGCGCCTCCGGCGGGTCGAACAAAGGGCTATTCAAGGTCGGGCGGAATATGGCGCGCCAAATCCATTGCGTCGTGGAGAATGCGAACGACCTCGATCACCTGGCCGGTTGCCGCGCGATACATGATGAAATGCCGCCCGCGCCGACCTTTGCGCGCGACATGCAGCGTCCGAAGGTTGGGGAGAATTTCGTCACGGGCGACGCTGCCGGGCAGATCGGAGCCAGCTTCGAGCGCCGCGAGCGCTTCGGAAAGCGTGGCTCTGTAAATCTCAAGTTGGCGGTCGCCGAATTTGTCCTTGGTGTGTTTCAGGATGCGGGCGAAATCCTTTTCAGCCTCATCACCGAGGCGAATCCGCCAGCGCGTTCCCGTCAATTGTCCCCCGCGCCGGAGGCGACTTTATCGGCGAGTTTGTTGAGGTGAGCGAGCAAGCGCGAGGCCGTTCGGCGAATTCTTTGAACTCGCCGCGATCCAATGCCGAGACGCCAAGTTGAGCGGCGGCGCGGAGGGTTTCAAGTTTCGTGGCTTCCTCAACCTCGCGGCTTTCGACGAGGCGCAACCCTTCGCGCAGCACTTCACTCGCGTTTTGATAGCGACCGCTTTGCACCAACATCTCGATAAGCGTCTCTTGGTGTTCGGTCAGGACAACATTGCGTGTCGGCATCGGAAGCACCTCCAATTTCCCGCGACATTAGCACATCATGGCATATTATGCCATCTTATTGTTAAGCTAACGCTTTCGGGTTTTAATGCAATTTTAATGGTAACAAAGTAAGCCATGATACAAGGATGCTGGCACGCAATGACGCCATGATACCATTGCACCATTACACGAGGATGCCACCATGCAGGTAATCTCGTTCGTCACGCAAAAAGGGGGAGCGGCAAAAGCACGACCGCCGCCTCGGTTGCCGTCGCCGCCTTTCAGGAAGGCCGCCGCGTGTTCATGCTTGAACTCGACCGCCAAGGAACCTTGAGCGATTGGATCGAGAGCCGAAAGAGCGACGCGGAAGGCCTCGAATTCGAGCGGATCGACTCCACGGCGCTTGATAAAGCCCTCGCGACGCTCAAGGAGGCGGGTTACGAGCTTGTCGTGATCGACACGCCGGGCGTCGATAATCCGCACATCAACGCCGTGATGCGGGTTTCCGACCTGTGCCTCATCCCTTGCCGCCCGACGGCGACCGACCTCAAGGGATGCTTGCCGACCGTTCAAAGCCTCATCCGGCTCGACAAGACCTTTGCCTTTGTCCTCACGCAATGCCCGCCCCGTTCGTCCCGCGTGGACGAGACGCGGGCAGGGCTGGCCGCGCTTGGGTTGATTGCCGAGCCGCCGATTGTGAGCCGCGCCGACCATCAGGACGCTATGGCCGCAGGCATGGGCGTGACCGAATTTAACGAGACGGGAGCCGCCGCGTTTGAAATCCGCCAGCTCTGGAACTGGATCGACAGCAAGCTTCAGCCGAAGGTGAAACGTTATGTCAACAAAGCCGCGTAGAACCGTCCTTTCTGGCGTCGTGACGCCCCTTGTGCGGGAAGTCCCGCCCTGGATCATGCCGGCCGGTAAACGTGGCCGAAGCTCCAAGCCCGAACGTCGCCGCAGCGCGACCAAAGACGCGACCATTCAGCAGACCGTCTATTTGCCGCCAGCGGTTCACGACCAGCTGCGCGAACTGGCGTTCTCGGAACGGGTGAAAATGCACGCCCTCATCATGGAGGG
>CAVRWF010000009.1:0-39119 GCA_963724845.1 uncultured Alphaproteobacteria bacterium | reverse complement strand
GGACGTTGCCTGCAATTTCTACTGAAAACTCAGATCTGAAAGTGCGTCTCTGGGTTCGAAATCTTCTGAACCCAGCCACGAATTCCCCGCGTGCAAAGACTTTCTCCTGTTTTAGCAGAAGAGGCGTAAAGTCAATGGCTTGCGTGTAGGATAGGCATCTCTGTACCCCGCAGCGAGCAAGCGGAGGCGGTTTACAGGCCGGTGTTGGGGCTCGGTCTCTGACCCGAGTTTTCCAATCTCCGGGATTTTCGCCGCGTCAGAGCTGAGACTGGTTCACAACGAGCGGAGACTCGGTTCGCAGATAACGAGTTGGGCAAACAGCCAAGTGCGAACCACAGCAGGCGCCTTGAGATGGACTTGGACCAATCTGATTTTGGGGTTCCACAAACGCTGGGCGCGAGAATATTGTTTTGTGCAGAGGCAGTTCGAAGAGGGGTGCACAGCACTAGCTGCATCACCTTTCTTTGCCTCCCTCCCGCATCGGCAGGCAGCATCCACTATCCTCCGACGTAAGCCATCTACAAACACTTGCATCTTGAGACGACGGCCAGGCGACCTCGTGTTTATGCCAAGGCTGAGGTTAGGCATCCCGGATCTGAACAATCGCTTGCGCTCGGTTAGGTCATTGGCGACAATCTTCGGAAAGTTGCCGAAACCTCTATAGGAGAGAGAGACTCGACGTTCTGGCGAAGAAGCCGAAAAAGGAGTGCGGGATTAAAGACCGAGCGAAGGGCGGGCCAACGCTAAGAAGTGATTCCGTTGCTGCTTCGAGGGGTAATTTGGACTGTGCGGCGCGTTCCCCAGCGAATAGGCGCCTGAAGAACCGCGCAGCGTTTCTTATTGCGAAACTTTCCGGAGATGCAGCGATGGCGAAACGGACGCAGGCCGATGCGGAAGAAGCTGTAAGAGTGCTGATTGAATGGGCGGGAGACGATCCCGACCGCGAAGGCCTGATTGATACGCCAGCGCGAGTAGCACGCTCTTATCGCGAACTGTTCGCGGGATACGCCACTGAGCCCCGTGACTATCTGGAGCGCACCTTTGAGGAAGTCGGCGGTTATGACGAACTGGTGGTGTTGAGGAACATCCGTGTGGTCAGTTTTTGTGAGCATCATATGTTGCCTGTGATTGGCCGGGCACATGTGGGTTACTTGCCGACCAACCGTGTTGTAGGCATTTCTAAGCTGGCGCGCGTGGTGCATGGATTTGCCCGTCGGCTGCAAATTCAGGAGAAGCTTACCGCCGAGATCGCCGAGGCAATTCAGGATATACTCGAGCCACAGGGCGTTGGCGTGGTGATCGAGGCAGAGCAGAACGCCGGACGACATCGCTGCCCGAAGTATGCCGGGTCTCCAGGCCGACGACCAGCCGCCTGCTCGGCGTTATTCGCGATGACCCGCGTACGCGGGAAGAGTTCCTCGGCATCGTGCGTGGCGTGTAGTGGACTGAAGTCGAACCGAAAATCCGCGACTGGGGTCCAGGGTGGAGCCCATTGTGGTTGGGGGACTTCAATCATCCCAAATTGCTCGCCTTCATCTGAAGCGATTCCGCCCGCCACGGCAGCAACAGCCCCAATTAGGACATTTGCTTGGCGGCCAGCAGGACGGTTCGAGGCGAAGGCGATCTTCCGCTCAACAAAACGCAAGATGTCAGGCGCTCGTTTTGCCAAGACGATATGACCACAGATGCCTCGGCGGGACTTTCGGAATGGGAAAAGTTGTAAGACACGTTTCCTGCTTGTTGGAGTTTTTCCAAGAAGGATGATTGAGGTCGACTGGGTTTAGCCCTAAATGACGTTGCCGTTCTCCAAAAAACCCCATTGCCCTAAAGCGCATTAATGAGAAGTGGTCGCGGATTTGAAACTCGGCCGCATTGTCGCTCAGCCGGTAGGGAGTTCGGGAGGATCAGCACCTAAAACATCAGCACGGCGTTTTAGGGCGGATGCCTGCCCCACGGAAACGCTTACGCGCCCTCGCAGACCTTGCCTCACGCTCGAGAAACTTCGGAATTGCAATCCGGACTTCTGGTAAAAGGAAGCTCGCCTTCCCGCCGATGGCTCCGGCCACAGCCACGATCCCTGCGACGCTTTGCGAGCGAGCCGCGCCCCAGCGATAAGCGAGGAGTGCGCCGTTCGAAAAGCCGACGACATAGATCCGCCGACGATCGACGTGCATTTCCGTCATCAGCATATCCAGGACTTGATCCCGGCGACCAACATCATCCACTCTGTTGTGCATCGCGGACCGACAACAGAAACCGGCGTTCCAAGAAAGCTCGGTTGAAATCCGCATCTGAACTCTCTGGAGAAACGAAAATGAAATCGTCGCGGTTGTCGGGCTGGTTGAAACCCATTTCTACTCTGGCCCCCTAGGGATTTGAACCGAGGCCGTACGGATCACCAGCAGAACTGAGCTGTCGTTGGCGTCAATTGCCGGGCGATCTATAAGAAAGCGACGCTGCTTGCCCTCGATTTCGATCCGCCTCCAGTTCAGTTGCTCGGCCTTTCATCGTGGAGCAATCGCGCATGTCGCGAGCACAACAAAGATCGCCCAAATTCGGGCGACAAGACACTCGGCCATCCGATTTCTCCACTCAATGTTGGAGTGCAACTTTTCCAGATGAACTTTCTTCAAGCTAGTCAAACACCTCTCGAAAGCCGCCTATTCTCCCAAATATGTTCTCGAATTGTAATCACCCAGTGAGAGTATTAGCCGATCATTGGGCCTAAGCACAATTCCATTTGTGTGGTGCGAACTTTCAGGCCCCACGGAGATACTGCGGGTGAACCTGGTCGGCAAAATCGGACGGAGTTCGCCGCTGGCGTCGTGCGCCGCCACGCTTGGCGGAATGCTCATGTCTCTACCTAATTACGGTCGCCAGTCTCGTTCTGCAGACCACTAAACCGCCGCCTGCCCGCAGAAAAACGCCATGGCCCCCGTAAGGCTTAACGGCCACCTTCCTTGGATGATTTGTCGCGTCCTTCTTTACAGGTCTGGCTTTTGCCAAAGCCCGAGCTTCCTCGGCGTCGACAACGTGGCTGGAACGAGCAGAAGAGCTAATTTGCGGCTCCGGCTTCGTATGCAGGGCGAGGAAGTCAAAGCGGCCAATATAGCAAAGTTCAAGCATGAGCCCCTCCGTCCGTCTCATCTTTCCTAATTAGCGCAGGAAACCTAAAAAATATGTGGCGTGCCTATGCTGCATCAATTTTCCGGCTTTTTAATTTCATGGTGTTGATATCTAAGATTGATGACGCGCTCCTGTAAGATTCAAAATTCAGAGGAACAGCCGTGTCAAATTCTTTGAGAAAGATTTACGACCTAGTTGCGCGTGGAGTTAATGCACGGGACAGCGACGGCAACACCGCGCTGCATTTGGTCGCCCTCATGGGTGATATGGAAATCGCGCAGGCCCTGATCGAAAAAGGAGCCGACCTCAATGCCAAGGACCAATACGGCAAAACCGCGCTGCATTGGGCCTCCTACTATGGTCATACGGATATCGCACGGGCGCTGATCGAGAAGGGAGCTGACCTTAACGCGCGAGACAACGACGGCAACACCCCACTGCATTGGGCCGCCGACAATGGTCACCAGCAAATCGCGCAGGCTCTAATCCAGAAGGGCGCGGACCTCAAGGCGCAGGATCATTACGGCAAAACTGCGCTGCATTTGGCCGCCGTCGCGGGCCATTGGGAAATCGAAAAACTACTCAGGGAAGCGACTGAAATCACACCCGAGGAGCTTGTTGCGTTTATTAAGCAGCTGCCGAATAGGGAGCCTACGCCGACGGGCTAAAATACCCATTTTCCTTATTCGATTGGGGGCCGATCAATCCCTCGTCCCGATCTGCTGATTTGATTCCGTATGTCGACCCAGGACATGACGCTTTCTCTGCAAAGTTGAAATGACACTCCTCGCCGCTCCCGCAACTCCCGGGTTCAGCAGCGCGGCGCAGCGTTTGGATCCCCGCAGCCGCGCTGCTGGAACGAACATGCCTTCCCTTTGTCGCCGCGGCGACGCGGTCAGACTTCGGTCGTGCGGACTTAAACGAGTATCTGCTCAACCGCATCGAGTGTGACTTCCTCAGCGCGATGGTCGTAAAGCTGGGTGGCGCGCGTCGATGCATGGTTCGCCATCTGCGCGGCCTTTTCGAGCGTGCCGCCGTTCTTCAAATAAGCGGTGACGCCCGTGGCGCGAAAGGTGTGATTGCCGACGCGCATAGCGATGCCGGCGGCTTTGGCGCGCCGTTGAATCATCGCATAGGCGTTGGCTTGCGGCAGAGGTTGCCGGTGAACCGATCGGTTGTGCAGGCCGAGGTTGTCGCATTGATCACGTCGATGAGCTGCCGCGCTTCCCGCGGATCAAGCACCGGCGTCTTGCCGCGCCACACGGTATCGCGCGGCCACATATTTCCTTAGAGCGTATCGCTGGAAGCGTCGGGGTCGCCCTTGCGGTGAAAATACGTGACCATCAGAACGAGCATCGCGAGAGTTGCAAACACCCCAGCGAGAGCGCCGACCCACATGCCAGAAGTTTCACCTATCACGTTGCTGACATCGTGGCCCGCCAATCCCCCCATAAGGGCAACGACCAGTATATTAACGAGGACGACGCGAGGAAACTTGTCTGCCGCCATATCTGGAACTGTTCCTTCTGGAAGGAACCGTTCCGCAAGCAAGCGTGCCTGCCAAGTGGCAACGACCGCGATCAGCCCCGAAGCCAAGCCTATCGTCACTCCGTTATTCGAGAGCCGTTCCACCGCTAAACCCGCAACGGCCCCGATGCATATTCCCACTCCCAAAAGGAGGAGGACATAGATCGAGGTGAGACCTCGGCTTCGATCATCAAGCATTGGATGCGCTCAGCACTCGAGACACTCAAAATAGTTAATTGGGGTGAAAGGGTAAGAGTTCAACGCTTGCTACGCCTAAGACGGCTCCGGCAATCACCCGGCTGGTGCGCGGCGGTCGAAGTTCGCGTAAGCAATTCCGCACAAGGTTGTGGCAGCCGGCAGAGCCCCGCTCCTTGAGCCCGCGCCACAGTCGGCGCCCGGTCAACGCCGGATAGGCCGCGAGGCGCTCTCGCAAATAAGGCTCATAGACGCGACGATGCTCCGCGTCTGCGCGCGCTTCTTATAGGCCGGGGGCTCGAGGGCCTTGCCGATATAGGTGCGCACGGCTTTTCGGTCGTGCCAAGTTGTCGGGCGGTCGCGGACACCGAGACGCCCTGACTTAGATCTTGCGTCGTCTGCTTTACGGCTCCAGAGCCGGACTGAGCCCGCAGACCGGGCAAAGGCAATGACGACGAGTGCAAGGGCTTGGTCGGATATGTCCGGCGCAACTTGACCGGGACCATATGTCGGCACAGAAATTCGTTATTGCAGGCGCAAAGCGTACCACTGAACGGCTTTGATCTGCCGCTTTGATGATGGTGGAGCAAAAGCGCGGGGCCCCCTAGAAACGGCGTTGTGTCATTGAGAGTCCGGCGAGCGGTGCTATTTCTTCCCTTGCGGCCCCGCGACGCTCGAGTTTTTATACGAACGAGCATCGCAAATGGGAGAATCGAAAATGAATTGGTTGAATTCTGTCACGGGTGGTGTAATCGGCGCTGAAGCACTGAGCCTTGTCAAGCAATATGTGGAGAAGGAGGGCGGCCTCGACGCCGTTGTGAAGAATTTCCAGAATGGCGGCTTCAAGCGCCAGGTCGACTCTTGGATCTCGACGGGCAAAAACCAGGCGATCAGCGGCATTGAAGTCGGTCAGGCGATCGGCGTCGAAAAGATAAAAAAACTGGCCGAAAGCGCCGGCATCGACATCAACAAGGCGCGCGACCTCCTCGCCGAATATCTGCCGATCGCTATCGACAAGGCGACTCCGGAAGGCAAGCTGCCGCCTCCCGAGAAGGGCGACGCCAAGAAATCGCTGTACTAACAATTCTCTGCAGAGAGATAGAGCCGCCCGAGAGACTTCCGGCAGCTTTTTTCGCAGAGCGGCGATCTGATCCACCCCCGGAGGATGTCTTTTGGCATTTGGTGGCGAGTTCAGATCGCCGGTCCGGACCGGCGAGGATTTCTCATAGCCGGGCAGCCAAGGGGTAACCAATTCCGGCAACCACCGCTCCCCGCCCACTCCGTACATAATCTGGACTTGGCTCGGACTGCCGCCGAGAGCCCGAATGAGCCAGCCATCATCGTGACGCTGGGCGGTAGGCTCGTCGTCGAGGTTTGGCCGACGTGCGCGCATTAAGCAGCAAAGAAGTTCGCTAAGGACGTTCTGCTTCATGCGGTGGCCGCAGGGAGACGGTAGGCCTCAATACGAATCTTGAATTTGTCCCCGTTCAAAAACTATCCGGTCTGGGAGTTGATTTGCCGATGAAGATCGGGACAGAGGATTGTTGATTAGCATGATTGCACTGATCTCCTTTGTGCTGACCATACTACGAGAGCCCGTCGTGGGGCGCGCCGCAGCTTTGACAGCTTAAGCTGTTCTACTTGTCAACGGTCACAATCTCCGCACATTTTTTCGCGTCATAAACCGTGACGCTCGAGGCCATCTTCTAATCAGTGTATTTGAAAAAGCGACCGGCGACTTGAGACATCGGCATCTTCGCTGCGTCGGTAATATTTAATTTCGGCGCGGGTTCCTCGCCGACAGTATATTGGCTGGCTGCGCATTGGGTCGGGCCGTAAGAACGCGAGGCAACATGAGTTGAAAAGAGTGCAGGTTCGAATTGCTGTGGAGCAACAACGTATGACCGCAAATGCCGTAACTCGGTCGTCGCTTTTGGACGAAGCTTCCGCTACGACGATCGCGTTCGAGGATGATGCAGTTCAGGTTCCCGCCGCAGTAATTGCATATGGATTTCGATCTTGAACCGCCGATGGTTCAATCACTGATGCGCAGCGGAGAACTGACGAGTCACTGCGAGAAGGGCGAGAACGAGGACATGGGTCGACACCGGCTGACGTTTTTTTATAAGAATCGGCGTTTTCAGTTGGTCATCGAACTCGACAGGCAAGATCCTCAAACGATCATTAATCGATTTCGGTGATAAGGCATTGCCGGCCGCGCTGCACAAGCCCGGAATTTAGGATGTGACCAAGGCTCGAGGAATTCTCGTCTTCACGCAGGTTCACTATGGAAGCGTGCTTTGCAAAGATACAACTGCAACGGTGTCGCTCAAAACAGTTCTGCTTATTGCATCGGAGTTGCGGTGAACGAGAGCGCTGCGGGTAAGCGCCGCGGCTCGGTCGAGAGGGCGGAAGTTTTTGTTCTCGCGCGAACGCCGCGATTGGCTATCAGCGATGACACCGTTTTCACCGTGGGGAACCATCGTGGGCTTTGCGTCGTTAAACTGAAGGGAGGCTTTAGCGGGGCGTGTTATGCGTTTTGTGGAGGTTTTCATGATTTATGTGAGTTTGTTCAGCATCATGGCTTTGGCGCCGTTCTTCAGTGGGGCTTTGATGGATGACAGGGCAGCCGAACGCGACAAAGTTTTGGCTTTCATTTGACTCGATATTTCAAGGGTACCGGCTTATTCGCGCAAGGCCTGTCCGAAAGGCAAATGCCGCAATACGCCGCGCTCCGCGAGAGACGACGTGTAGGTCGCCATGAAGGCGAAGGGGCAGTCGGGGTCTTTGCGGTTTTCCGCGAGGTTGAAATGCACCCGTCCGACGAGCCGCCAGCGGCTGTCGCGTTTTTTGAGAAACTCCTGGAGCGGCAGCCCGCTCTCGGCGAGTTCGACCGAAAGCGCCTGGTGCATGGTCCGCAACAGCGTTTCCAGGACCTCGGGGCGCAGATATTCTCCGCCGTGCATTGGCGGTGCTTGGTCGATCAGCGCGGCCAGCTCCTCGGGCGCCGGCGCCAAGGGGGTTGGCGTTTCGCAGGCCGCTGCCGCTTCGCTAACGCAGAGCGCCGGGGTGAAGCGCATCGCGAATGCGCGCCAAAAGGCAAGTGCTGGCGGCAGATGGCTCCCGGCTCCGCCGACGCCGAGATGCAACATCCCGTGTCCCTGACTGCGCGCGAAATGCTCCATCAGCCGATTGATGACCGCGACCTCAAGCGGAAAGTCGTTGTCGACCGGCTCAAGGCGCAGAACGCCATGCGGCGTCAAGACGGGGGCAAGCGAGCGCAGCATCGAGTGGGTGCATAAGTCTCCAGGGTCCAATGCTTCCCGCCTATCATGGAAGTTCAGGCGTCGTCCCGCTAAAGTTCGGCGTTTGGATCGTGCTCGGCGGCGATCAAGAACCCGCCGTCGATCAAGAATCCGTCATGCCCCCAGGCCATCGCTGGCTCCTCGGTGGGCGTTAAATTTTCGCGGTTGAGTTACAGACAACCTCCGCTGCGCATCTCTCGGACAGCTCGGCGAAGCTTTCGCCGGTCTCTTCGAGAACCGCGGATTGGCCGGTTTCGCCCACGAGGCGGCGAATGATGACGTGCACGTAAAGCGGATCGAGCTCGACGCCATGGCAAACGCGGCTGGTGCGCTCGGCGGCGATCAGCGTTGAGCCGGACCCAAGAAATGGGTCAAGCACGATGTCGCCTCTGTTGGTGAGATCGAGCAGCGCGTCCATCAACATAGCGGCCGGTTTGACGGTGGGGTGATCCTGAAGGCCCTGACGGGCGTCAGAGCCGATCGTGGACGCCCCGGCGTAGGTCCGGACGTTCAAACGCCAGCGGCCGTTCTTGCCGAGTTCGAACTGTTCACGCGCGGGGCGTCGCCCTGTTTGAACAGCGAAAAGTTCGTGTTGCGAGCGATAGAGGCTGCCCATGCCCGCACTGGTTTTGGACCATACCACGAGATTGATGGGTTTGAGATCAAGCTTCGAGGCGGCGGTGTAGACGGTTGGATAGCCGCGCCAATCAATGAAGGTCCCCAAGACGCCACCATCGCACACGTGGTAGGGGGCGGTGGCCATCCAGCCAATGTTGAAGGAGAGGAACTGCTCGTCGGTTATTTCGCCCGACGCCATCACGAATTTGCGATGGGCGCCGCCGGTAACATGGCCACTGATTTTCACGTTGTAGGATTGGTCGCTCAAAAGGACGCGGGCGGGCGGAGTGTCCTCCATTAAAAGGCGGCGAATTCGCCGAGCAGAATCTCCAGCCCGGGCATAGATGTCGGGATGCGAACCCTGCCGTCGTAGAGATTTATCAGGCCGCGGCGAAACCGGTCGGAATTCAGGTTAGCGGCGTTGACCTTTCCCATGGCGTCGCCGTGGACGAGATGGCGCATGCCGGTGTTCTTGAGGTCTTGATAGACGCCGAGCCCGATGCCATTGCCGTCCATGACGCTCGGATTAGTGAAGGAGAGCCTGCCACGCGGCTTGCAGCTTGCGTTGGGCGCGATACAGGAAATGATTCTTGTCGAATCCATGCGATCGAGCCAGCCCATCCGGCAAAGGGCGTCGCAGGAACAGGCCAAAAATATCGCCGTGCTCTCGCCGACCGAATTTCCCAACTTGGTCGAACTTATAGGCCAGTTACAATTGGAGACAGAGAACATCTATGAGTTTGTAGGCTTCGTCATCGTAACAGCTGGCTCTCTCTATGGCCGCGGTTACGCAGAGAAGCGATGCTGGTCCTGTCTAGAATGAGTGCGATAGAGTCCCTGACATCGAGCATAATGTCATGGATTGCGCAGGCGTCCTCGTCGGGGCAATCCGCACAGCGCTGGTAAGCCGTTTTGCTAGCGCAGGGTATAGGGGCCAAAGGACCGTCCAGGATACGGATGATTTGTCCAACGGTTATTTTCTCAGGAGGTCTAGCGAGGAGGTAGCCGCCGCCTTTTCCCTTGCGGCTGTTAAGAATTCCGGCGTTGCGCAATTCAACGAGAATCGCGTCGAGGAATTTTCTTGGAATATTGTTGTCCCTGGCGATGTCACCGGCGAGACATTGTCCTTCTGCGCCGGCGAGATGCATCAACGCCTTAAGGCCATATTTGGCTTTATTGGACAGCATATGTGATCCAGCTCCTCCCGGGGCGCCCATGGATGCAGTCGGGACGGCCTCGCTCGAAGCACTTTTTAACCCCTAGATCACGATATGTCATATGGGAAAATAGGCCTATCCGGCGCGAGCGTCGGATAGGCCTAGGGAGTGAGCTCAGGCGCTGCGAGGGAAAAGGGGGAGGACCTTAACCAACGCGATACGCCCAAAGCTCAGCCCCACTCCTTAGCGGCTCGAGGCAGCCGCTTTCACTCCGCCGCCGGCCGCTTCTGAAACCAGGGCGACCTTCGCATATCCGGCGGCATTGATGACGCCCATCGCTTCGGCGACCTTTCCGTATGCGACCGCTTTATCGGCGCGCACATGCACGCGACGATCCTTGTTGTTCTCACTACTCTCCTTGAGCACAGCGAGCAGCCCGTCGACCCCCGACGCTTCGCGCTTATCGACGAAATATCCGCCATCAGCGTCCACGCTCACGACGATTGGCGGCTGCTGATCGTTAAGCTGTTTCGCCTGTGTCTTCGGAAGATTTACGGGGATTCCCGCCGTCATCAGGGGTGCGGCGACCATGAACACGATCAACAGCACGAGCATCACGTCCACAAGCGGCGTCACATTGATGTCCGAGATGGGTTGCGCCTCGAATTCGGAATCGTGCTTACGCAGCGCGAAGGCCATTGCGATCTCCTCTCTTGGAAAGCTGACGCGATAGTTCGACTTCGAACACGCCGACAAAGGCGGTGACGCGCTTGCCGTATGCGCCGATGTCGGTACTGATGCGATTATAGAAAATGACGGCGGGAATTGCTGCGACAAGGCCTAGCGCCGTAGCGAATAGAGCTTCGGCGATGCCCGGGGCGACGACCGCGAGACTGGTGTTATTGGAGGCGGCGATGCCTTGGAATGAGTTCATAATGCCCCAGACAGTGCCGAAAAGGCCCACAAACGGGGCGACCGCTCCGATTGTCGCAAGTCCGGGCAAACGGGATTGAAGATTTTCCAGCGCGCTGGAGCTCGCGAGTTGGGCGATGCGGTGAACACGCTCCTGCAGAGAGTTGCGTTGGGACTCGGACTGGACGAAGTCCCGCGAACGGTCATATTCGTCGACCATTGCCGTGTAGACTTGAACGAACGGATCATTGCGGGGGGCGGCGGCGAAGCTTTCGGCGACGGTTGCGACGGGAAGTCCTGCCTGAACGCTTTCGACCAATCGCGACGCTCGCCTGTGCAATACGCTCAGGCGAATGAGTTTTTCCGCGATCACCGCCCAACCCCATGCCGAAGCGAGGATCAGCATAATGATGACCGATTTCACGATCGCGTCGGCTTGCAGAAATAATTCTACTGGCGTCAGCGTGTGGGCGAGGGCCGCCGAGGCGGTCGTAGCAGCGTCACTCATGCGATTGCCTTTCTTGTTTAGTCAATGGACGGAACGATCAGGGACTGAAGGTCAGCGAACCGGAAAGCGACACGGGCGTTCCAGGGGATGGCACGGAGCCGCAGCGTCCACCGAGACGATTTGCCACCGCGTCGAAGGCGCTATTGCCGGACGGGGTGATCGAATAGGAGGTGAGCGAACCCGAGGCGCTGAACGCTGCGCGATAGGAAATATGCGCGGTGCGGGGCGCCTGCGACTTCGGATAGGCGTTGGCCGCCGCCCGCTGCATGCAGGAATGAAAGTGGTTGGCTATCGCCGAGGGCGCGGCTCCGGGCGCGGCTGCCGGGACCCTGACAGCGGGTGCCTCGGCTCGAGGCGCCGCCTGAGCGTGGGCCGGAGGCGCCGGACGCGTTTCGTGACGCGGCGTCGGCACATGCTCCATGCGCTTCTGCACGGGCTTAGGTTTGGGCGGCGCCACCGGTTTCGTTTCCTCAACCGG
This sequence comes from uncultured Alphaproteobacteria bacterium, assembly GCA_963724845.1. Lineage (GTDB taxonomy): Bacteria > Pseudomonadota > Alphaproteobacteria > Rhizobiales > Beijerinckiaceae > Methylocystis. Next base: position 27,293 of record CAVRWF010000009.1, on the reverse strand, counting down.
CGCGATTGGATCGAGCGCTTGCGGCGGGGGCGGTTCAGGAAGCGCGATCGGCTCTGGCGGCGGGGTGTCTTCGACGAGCGGCGGATCTTCGACCGGAACCGGCGCAAGCTCGATAACCTGCTGTTCCTCGAACGGGGCTTCACTGGCTTTGAAGCCTATCGTCACGACAGATGCAAGCAGCGCGAGATAGGCGAAGACCGCTCCGACTCTGGCGAGGTAGTTGGTGTGTGGGATCGCGCTTTGTAAAAGCGACTGCGCCCCATTGGGGTCGTGGCGATCGACTTCTTTGAATGGCGCCTCGTATCGCGACGCAGCGGCTAAAGACATTGCGGGGCGCCTTTCTTAAACATCTTAAACAATTGGCCCGGCCAACAGATAACAACATAATTCCTATAGACACAATAGGATTATGAGCCAGGAACGTAATTTTGTTTAGAAAGGCCGCTGAAATTTAATGAAGTAACCGAGAAACGACGGGCCCGAACGGGACGCCTCGAGCCCGCACAAAAAGCGGAATAAACGAAACCCCGCTCAATCAGTATAATTTTACCCGCAACGTCGCCCCAAACCACCGAAACGCATTGTCCCCAAAGGTGACAGTCTGCGCCGTGATGTTTGTGCCAATCGTCTGGGCGATGACATATCTGGTGTCGAACAGGTTCTTTGCCCAGAAGCTGAGACTGTATTTTTCGTCTTCGGTTTTGAGCCCGATGCCGAAATTCACGATTGCATAGGAGGGTTGGAACACAGGATAAAGCGACAACGGTTCAGACAATTGCGTCTTATATCTCCAGGCGACGTTGGCGTAGGTGAACGCTGTCACGGGAACATCTGCCCAGGCGCCGAGATTGCCGAACGCTCTCCCGAGAGGCTGTTCGTAATTCGCCCCGACATTAAGCGAATAGGGAGCGACAGGGTTATTTCCCGCGACTCCTCCGGTAATTCGCTGACCGGAAAGATTGACATAAAGCGGCGCGGCGACCCCGTTGACATTTGCGGAAGCGGGCCATGTCCAGTCAGGCGGCGGAGCGGCGTTGGTGTAGTTTACGTAACGGGCGTCGGTAAGGGCGCCTGAGAACGTAATCCAGAGCCGTTCCATCGGGCTCCAACGTCCATCGAATTCGAAGCCGCGCAGTTGGACATGGCCAATGTTGCCGAGATAGGTTTTGCGCAGTGGAACTCCGGTGACGTCCAGAATGGTCGGATCGACGAGAATCGACTGGAAGTTGTATATGTCGTTCCAATAGAAGTTGCCGTTGAGAAACAGCTTGTTGTCGAGCCAGTTGGTCTTGACGCCGAACTCGTAATCCCATGACGTTTCGGGTTTCGTGATGAGAGGCTGGAACCCCTTGAAGTTCCCCTTTGAGTCAAAATAGGGCAGGTCGTTTGTGTTTATCGCTCCGGATTTCTCGCCGCGCGCGACTGATCCATAGACGAGAATATTCTCGTTATATTTGTATGAAGGATTAGCTAGCGCGGAAAGCGAATTGTGCGTGACCTTCTGTCCGCCGGTGTCAAAAAAGGTGGCTCCATAAGCCGTTTGCATGGCTGCGTAAGAACCCGGGAGAGTCGCGCCACTCACCCAACCGAAGTCAGAACCTTCGCGAATTTCGAATGTGTCGCGCAGGCCGCCGGTCAGCGCCCATTGATCGTCATAGTGATAAGTCGCCTGACCGAATTCCGCGAGGCTGAATGTGCGGGCCTTGCCGTTGCTATGCTGCTCCGTTCCGTTAAGGAGACCGGGATTGGCGTTGATGTTGTTTAGATACCATTGCGTGGCCTGATAGCCGTAGTCAGTGTGTTCAAATGAGGTGATATTTTCATAAAGCGAATATATTCCGGTCTGCCATTCGATTTTTTGATCCTTCGGGGAGGCGAGGCGGACTTCCTGAGAAAATTGATCCACCCTTACATCATATGCATTGCCGCTGATTTGCGTGAGATCATTGCCGAGACTGTTGTTGGGGTGAAGGATAAATTCCCGCCAGGCGGAGACGGAGGTCAAAGTATTCTCGCCGATCTGCGTGTTGGCCTCATTCGAGACGCCAGTCGTCCGCTGGTCCAGATTGCCAAGTCGAGTCAGAGCCGGAGAGTAGGGGCTATTGACGAAATAGGGCCAGCCCAGTCGCTTCGATAAATTCTCAGCATAGGTGGTGTTGGGCTTGCCGTTCGCCCATATCGGAAAGGAGTTGCCGATCACACCGCTATAGTTGTCGTACTCGTCCGAGCGCAAGCGATCAAAAATCAGGCGATCGGTAAAATTGTCGCCGGTGTATAAGAATTGTCCGCGCACGCCCCAGCGGTTGTTGTTCAGAATGCCAGCGCCGGTGATCGCGTCGTTAATTACGCCGTCGCTCTTGTCCAGATAGAATGTCATGCGATAGGCGAGCTTATCGTCGAGAATCGGTCCGGTGACGTTCAGTTTCTCGATGATGCGGCTGCGACTTGCGAATGATGTTTCGAATGTGGCCGAGGGCGTGAATGACGGCAATTGGGTATGGATGACGACGGCACCGACAGTCGTGTTCTTGCCAAGCAAGGTGCCTTGCGGGCCGCGGGCGACTTCGAATGATTGCAGATCGACGAAATCCGCCCATTGGAACCCCACATGCGTGTAAAAAACGCTATCCACGATCAGCCCTACTGCAGACTCGGAACCGTCGGCGCCGCCAGATATTCCAGAGATGCCACGAATGGACATCGCCGAGGTGCGGGGGTTGGTGATCGCAGGTATAAAGTTGGGAACCTTTTGCGCATATTCCTGCAAGCGCTCGATCTGCTCGCGCTCTGCTGTCTTCGCGCCGACGACGCTCACCGGCAAGGGAACGTCCTGCGCCTTCTCCTCGCGCAAGCGCGAGGTGACTTTAACCTCGTCAACCTCGGCGCTCGCAGCGGCTGCATTCTGCGCATGCGCGGCGGGCGGCTGTGCATTTTGCGCAGGAGTTGATTGAGCAAGCGCAGATTGCACGGGCGTCCCAAGAGCAACGCCGCTGAGCAGCGCCAACGGCGCAAGCCTTGTGCTTATCAGAAGCTGGCTGCGCAACGCCTTCGTCGGATTACCCATCTCGAAACTCCTGTCTTCTTTCACGCTCGTTGTTCAGCAATTATATACCTATCAACTAAGTATGATTTAAAACGGTCGTCAAGAGACGCGGTTCATTATTTTGAAAACTGAGCGACCAGTTGCATTTTGTTTTCGCGAACTGTTGCTGTGACGCAACGGGAAAAGATCAATAAAAAAAGCGCGCTCCGCATTGATGAATGCGAGCGCGCCAAGTTAAGGAACCCATGGAGACAGGTACTTTAAAGGTTAACGCACATGGTTAAGCGTGACTGCATTAGTCTAGTGCACGGGTAGATATGTGAGGGTGTTGGGCGTTCAGAATCCCGCGACCTCAAGGTCGGGACCTGGCGCAAACTGCAATATAAGAACAAGAGCGGTGGTCACGGCGATAAACAGGGCGATCGCGCGCAGCCCTCGCGAGGAATAGATAGCGTCTTGCTGTTTCACCAAATGCGCAGCCTTTCGGCCGGTTATCATGGCGCTCACCAAATTCTCGCGCTTGACCAAGACATGAAACAATACCGCCACAATGTGAGCAGCGACCGCGCCTGCGATCCAATAGAAAAGTTTTCGATGAAGAGATGTCAGCGTGAGGCTGACGCTTTTCGAGACGAGGCCGGCCAGAGGGCCGCTGTTGAAAATTTCGTCATTGGCGAACAATCCGAATGCGGCCTGTGTCCCCAGCAGTGCCAATAAAGCCAGCACCATCATAGCGCCGAGCGGATTATGTCCAGCGTGATAGGTTCGCCGTCCCCGTCCAAGAGAACTGATGTAGCGCATCACGGCTTGGGGACCTCGAACGAAATTGACGAAGCGCGCGTGATGCGCGCCATATATCCCCCAGAGAATTCTGAACGCGACGAGCACGATGACAGCGTAGCCGCAGAAAGCATGATAGGCGAAAAATCTGACGCCGAGCTTGTTGGTGACGAATGCGCCAAATATCGCGATTACTAGACCCCAGTGGAAAATCCGAACCGGCCAATCCCAGACGAGGCGCTCGGATGAGCGTTGGGAGGCGTGCGTTTGCGAGATGCGCTCGTTATCTATCGCGGTCATGATCACGGCCTGTCACAAGTCAATGTAAGAAACGCTTAACTACAGCGAGAAACCTTCGAGATGCGGAGTGTTCGCTCGAGGTTCCTCGCTGCGTGCTACACTGAAGTCGGGGCTATTTCGCCTTGTAGTTGTCGTGGCAACCCTTGCAATCCTGACCCAGGGCGGCGACGGCTGTCTTGAAAGCGTCCGTCGCGCCCTTTTCCTTGGCGTTGGTTTCTACGAGGGCAGCAGCATGTGTCTGAAAGTCGTGCAGCTTCCTGTCGAAGTCCGAGCGACTGCTCCAAATATCGGGCTTGGCCTTGCTGTCTGGCTCGCCCACATTCGAGCCTTCGGGAAAGTTTTCTTCGGGCAGGGCCGATAGGAATGCGATGCGAGCGGCTCGCTTCGTTGCTTCCGCTTCATCATAAGGTATCGAACCCTTGGCGACGGCGCCAAACCAGCGGAAACTATTGCCGATAAGTGTGTAAGCGGCCCTGCGGTTCTCCACCGCCTGCTTGGTTGGCGATGGACCGCCGGCGCCAGGGACTGCGGGGGGAGCGCTTTGCGCCTGCGCCGATACAACGACCACGCCAGCGACACAGGCCGCGGCGCCAAGTTCCACCGCACGACGACGAATCTGTAAAGCCATGCTCATTTCTTCGGGTCTCCTCAGTATGCCTTTTTGAGATTCTCCAAATGTGTTGGACGATTTCTCAATGCTTATGTTCGTCACGCCATTTGCGCACGAAATCGAGCGTGGATTCGACATGTTTGACCGGATTAGAGTCGTTCAAAGCGAAGACCACTTTTCCATCGACGATCACATAGGAAATTCGGTCTGCGACCGTTTCCCCGGAAGCGCCGGGCTTCTCCCTCTTCGCGTCATAAGCCTTGATCGTCGAGAGGCCAGGATCGGCGCCAACCGGGAATTTGTCCCGGCATTCCCTAGTGGAGAATTCGCGCTGAACTTCTATCGTGTCGCTCGACACGCCGAGCAAGCTCGCGCCAGCTGCGGCAAAGTCATCGGAATGATCGGCGAATTCATGCGCCTCGATCGTGCATTCGCGCGTGAAGGACTTCGGATAGAAATAGAGCACGACGGGGCCTTTCCTCAGCTGCTCAGCCAAAGAAAAGACGCTGCTTTTGCCGCCAGTCGCTGACGGAAGGGTAAAGTCCGGCGCAGCGTCGCCGGGCTTCAATGTGGCCTGTGCGGAAACGCTAAGCAGGGATACAACAACAGCCATAGCTGGAGTTAAAACTCTGATGAAGCGAAATGTCATGGTTCACCTGTGTCTCGCAGGACGCCGTCTCGCTATTGGTTGGCTGCTGGCGGCTGCGCATTGGGCTGCGCTTGCGCCTGAGCATTGGCAGCCCCTGACGCGGCGGCGTTTCTGGGTGGCGGCGGAACGACTTTCGTCAACACGCCACCTTCGTCCTGGTAATCCAGAACGCCGATCGCTCCGACAACATGAAATCCATATTCAGCCAGAAGGTCGCCAATGGCGCCGGCGCGATGCGCGCGGTTGGAAACCACTACGATCAGCCGATCATGCGGAATGAACCCAAGGCTACGTTGTATGTCAGCGGTTTGAATACTCAGATACGCCGGAAAGCCTCCGAACTTCGTGAGTTCGTCAGGGCGGCGAATATCGAGAACGAGCAGTTGTTCTGGCTTGGCCAATAATGCGTCGAAGGCCGTACGATTGATGCGCAGCGTCTTATAAGTATACGCTGGGTCATTCGCCGGTGTAACCGCAGAAGCGCCGGGAGCAACCGGCGTCGTCGCGGTGGCTGGAGGCGTAGCCGCCTGTTGCGCGATGACTGGCGAAGCTGAAAGCGCCAGCACCAATCCGGCAATTTGTGCGATAGTTTTCATGAGTAAATCCTGACTGTCTGTTCCGTCGATTGCTTGAGGAGAACACCGCGGTCATCCGTGCAAGTGAGCTTTGAAGAAATCGATCGTTCGGCCCCAGGCGAGCTTGGCGGCGGCTTCATCGTAACGCGGCGTTGTGTCGTTGTTGAACCCGTGTTGCACGCCCGGATAGATGAAGGCCTGGTAATCGACCTTCGCCGCCTTCAAGGCCGCCTCATACGCTGGCCATCCCGCATTGATCCGATCATCATTGCCGGCGTAATGGATGAGCAGAGGGGACTTTATCTTCGCGACTTCTTCCGCCGCCGGCTGGGCGCCGTAGAAGGGAACGCCTGCATCGAGATCCGCGGTTCGCGTCGCAAGAAAATTGACGACACCGCCGCCGTAGCAGAAGCCCACGGCCCCGACTTTGCCGTTTCCGGCTGGAAGTTTCTTCAAAAAGCTGAGCGCGGCAAGAAAATCGTTTCGCGTTTTCGATTGATCGAGCTTTGGGAACAGCTCGCGCGCCTTGTCTTCATCTCCGGGATAGCCGCCAAGCGGCGCCAGAGCGTCGGGCGCGAAAGCGATGAAGTTCTCCAGCGCCAGACGCCGCGCGATGTCCTCGATATGGGGGTTGAGACCTCGGTTCTCGTGAATCACCAGCACCGTCGGCAGCTTTCCTTGCGCATTGGCCGGTTGGGCGAGATAACCTTTGACTGTTCCATAACCTTCGGCAGAAGGGATTTCTATCGTTGATCCCTTAATGCGCGGATCATCCTTCTTGATCTGGTCGGCCTCCGCAAAGCGCGGATTCAACGCTTCGAGCAGACCGGCCGCGCCAGCGCCGCCAACGACGAATTTCTTCGCGTTGTCGAGAAAGCCTCGCCGGTCCAGCAAACCGTGCACGAAGAGATCAAAAAGTTTCAAAACCTCAGGATGGAAGTCGTTCGCAGTTTTACGGCTCATTGAGCTAACTCCATTTACGTGCTTATCTGGCGAGACGGGGCTTGTAGATGTCATGGCAGGATTTGCAGACGCCTGGGGTTTCGCGCGCCGCCGCGGCCGCCCCCTCGAAGTCGGACTTTTCAACGTAGGATCGCACTTCCGCGATCAGCTTGGCACCCTTGCGGGAGATGTCCACGGCATCGTCCGCCTGGCCTTTCTTGGCAAAATAGTCCTCGGTATAGCGAAAGCCGTCAGCCAGAAGATCGGCGTCCTCTTTGATAGCGTCGGTGTTTCCCGCGGTGATGTCCGGCTCGAAATATTTTATTGTCTTGTCGAGATCGCGCATTAGGTCATTGTCGTAGTCGTGAAAATCCAGCGCCGCGGCCACTGGCCCACTGCAAACTGCCGCGCAGAACGTAACCAACAAGACCGACCGTCGCATATTCTTACCCTGCCTTTGACTGTTCGGCATGAAAGCCGCGGTGACGTCATCAAGGCGTCGCCATGATATTTCCAATGATGCGGGCGTGGAGACCGCAATGCAGTTCGATTACGCCTGGCTCACCGGCGACTGCCGAATAGCTTTCATCGGCGTCGACCTGCTCGCGCGAGGGGAAGACTTCTTCTCCATTACGAAGGCCGATGATCGAATGCGGAAGCTGATCCCTGTTGGTGAAGATGACTTCGGTTCCCGCTCTGACGGTCAACAGAGGCGGATCAAAAGCGAAGTTTTCGATCGCAATGTTCGAAACTTCCGCCGCGATCGATCCGCAGCACGGACTGCTGGCCGCAATCGCGGCCTGCAGCAGGGCTATGGTCCTTTGGCGTCTAAGACGCTTCCACATGCGCCTCGACTCAAGCCAGGATATCCTTCACCACCTTGCCGTAGACAACCGTCGGCCGCTCTGCGCGACCTGCGCGCAGATAGATCGTCTTGAGATGGTCGAGGCCGAGCAATTGCAGCACAGTTGCGTGAACGTCATAGGTGTCGACCGGGTTCTCAACAGTTTTGAGCCCGATTTCATCTGTCTGACCGTAAGTCAGGCCGTGCTTGAGACCACCGCCCGCGAGCCATTGGGTATAGCCCCAGGGATTATGGTCGCGGCCGTCGCCGCTCTGGCCGTAGGATGTGCGTCCAAACTCCGAGGTCCATACAACTAGCGTCTGGTCGAGCAGGCCGCGAGTCGCAAGATCGGCGAGCAAGCCGGCAATCGGCTTGTCGACAGCTCTTGTATGGGCACTGTGGTTGTCCTCGAGTTTCGAATGCGCATCCCAATCTCTGTTCTCCGCTCCGGGCAGATCGAGCGGGCCGGTGACGACATGGATGAAGCGGACATTACGCTCCACCAGACGGCGCGCGCGCAGGAGCACTGTGCCAAACTCCTTGGTCGGGTCCTCGTTGAGCCCGTATAGCGCCTTTGTCGCCTCGGTCTCCTTGGAGAGGTCTACCGCTTCCGGCGCCGCTGCCTCCATTCGATAGGCGAGATCGTAGGAGCGCGTACGTGCCTGAAGTTCGGTGTCGTCAGGGCGATCGGCGCTGCGAAAATCGTTCAACTTCTTGAGCAAATCCAAGCTTTCGCGCTGTTGTTGCAGGCCGACCAGTTCTGGGGGAGCCTGATGCAGGATTGGCTGCGCGGTGGGGCGGAATGCCGTGCCCTGATAGACTGCGGGGAGGAATCCAGAGCTCCAGTTGACAGAGCCAGCGCGGGGCTCACGCTTGCCTGCGTAAAGCACGACATAGGGTGGCAAATCAGGGTTGCCGGAACCAAGCGCATAGACCACCCACGCACCAAGCGCTGGCCTACCTGGGCTGACGTCGCCGGTATTGAGCTTGAGAATGGAGATGTCATGCGTCGCGCCGACGGTGACGCTAGATTTGATGAATGTGAGCTTGTCGGCATGTTGGGCAAGATTGGGAAGCCAGTCGGAGAACCAAGCGCCGCTTTCGCCATACTGCTTCCAGGTGCGGTTACTCGCGAAGAGCTTTCCGACGCCGCCCTGGGTGCTGGTTTTGATGCCTTTTAAAAAGGATTCAGGAACCTCCTGACCGGCGAGACGAACAAGCTCGGGCTTATAATCATAGAGGTCGAGGGTGCTCGGCGCGCCGTCCATATGCAGCCATATGACCGACTTCACCTTAGGTGCGAAATGTGGCTCCTTCGGCGTGAGCGGATCAACAAGACCAGCGGCGCTAGCGTCGGGCACTCCGAGCCATCCACCATCTGGCATTAAGCCGCCAACAGCAAAGCCGCCGAGGCCATATGCAGTGTTACGCAACCATTCACGACGTGAGGTCTTGATGAGCATTGTCCTGCTCCCTTTCAGTCTAATTCTGAGTTCGGTTAGAAGCGGTAGATAAAATCGTTGGAGTTCACGACGGAGTGAACGAGATCGACAAAGGCGGAGGCCCGGAGGGGATCGGAAGTCTTCGTCCTCAAGCCAGTCGGGACGGCCAGCGCTAACTTGCCGTCGTCCGCCTTCTCGGCGATCGTCCGTTCGTGATATCTGAGGAAGCCGCGTAGCAAGTCTCTCTCGGCGTCGTTGGCCTTTCGCGCGAACAGTATTTGATAAAGCCTGTCGATTTGAGCCGACTCGTCGTCGCCGGCTTCATTGATGACTCTGCCAGCCAAGGCCTGCGACCATTGGAACACCAGATCGCTGTTATATAGCGTCAGCGCCTGAAGCGGAGTCGTGGTGACCTCTCGCTTGCTATGGATTTGCTGCGCATTCGCCATGTCAAAGCTTTCGAGAAGCGGGTAGGGCAAGCTGCGGCGCGTGAAGATATAGAGGCTGCGACGAACGTGATCTTTGGGGTCCTTCGACGTGGCCCAGGCGGCATCGGCGTTGAAGTTGCCTGCGCCAACAAGTCCTTCGGGAACCGGCGGAAATACGCTTGGACCGCCAACCTTTTCGTCAAGTTTGCCGGAAGCGAGCAGAATGGCGTCGCGTATTTCCTCGGCTTCAAGACGCTTGCGCGGGAATACGGCCAGCAGCTTGTTTTCAGGGTCGGCTTTAGCGACATCATCTCGATGGTCGGATGACTGGCGATAGACTCTGGAGAGCAGAATCTGGCGATGCAAATTCTTTACGCTCCACCCGTCTTTGACAAAGTGGTCGGCAAGATAGTCAAGCAGCTCCTGGTTGGTTGGCTTGTCACCCGCCTTGCCAAAGTCGCTTACGGTCGCAACAATGCCTTTGCCAAAATATTGGTTCCAGACGCGGTTGACGAAGACACGCGCCGTAAGAGGATTGCTAGGACTGACAAGCCAATTTGCCAGAGCGGTGCGCCGTCCGGATGACGTCTCGCTTGGCTTGATATCCGGCTTTTCGGACGTCATCGCCTCCGGGAAGGCAGGCTGGACTTCGTCCAAGGGCTTTTCGTGGTTTCCGCCAAACAGGATATGAGTCGGAGGAGCGTTGGAATGACCCAGTTCTGTTGCCGTTGTGAAAGTGTTTGAGCCTCTAGTCGGCTTTTTATTGACAAACTTCCGGAGCTCCGCGGTCAGCTTCTGATATTCGTCCCACTTCTTGGAAACCTCTTCGCTGTGCTCAGGCGCTGTCTTGTCTTCGGCTGCGTAGCGTAAGAAGGCGGCCAGAGCCGTGTCGTCCGTCACGGCCTCCAGACGATGATTCACCCAGCGGTCGAGCGGGGTCCACTCGTCTTTTGGTTTGAAGATCGCCTCGCGGCTATCGGTGAGATAACGCTCCTTATGGTATTTATATGCGGCATCGCGAACGGAATCGATTATCGCTTTTTGCTTCTCTCGAATTTCCTTTGTGGCTTCGTCGTAAATCGACTGCGCACTTTCAAAAGCGATTTCCTGTTCTCCTTTTGCGGCGGGAGCCTTCTCCTCGAAGGCGGTGTTCGCAAAAAACGCCTGTAGGGAATAATAATCCTTCTGCGTAAACTTATCTGTTTTATGGTTGTGGCAGCGAGCGCAGCCAACCGTTGTACCAAGAATTGCTTGGCCGATGGTGTCTACAATGTCCGTGGTTATCTGATATTTTCGCTGAACAAGATCGCGCGAGTTGCTGTTGTCGGGATAGCCAGCAAGGAAACCCGTAGCCACCAGGACATCTTGATTTCCTGGATCGATTTCGTCGCCAGCGACCTGTTCCTGGATAAAGCTCGAATAAGGTTTGTCTTCATTGAACGACTTGATCACATAGTCGCGATAGCGGAATAGATTTGGCCGCGTGCTGTCGTTCTGGAAGCCCGAGCTGTCTGCATATCTCGCCAGATCGAGCCACAAGCGAGCTTGCCGTTCTCCGTAGCGGGGAGAAGCGAGAAGACGATCCGCCAGTTTTTCATAAGCGTCAGGCGTTGCGTCGTTTTCGAAGGTGGCGACTTCCTCTGGCGTTGGGATAAGGCCCCATGCGTCCAGTGTCGCCCGTCGGATATAAGTGGCGCGATCTGCGTCTTTTGAGGGCGTGACGCCTCTCGCTTCGATTTTCGCGAGAACGAACGCATCGAGTGGTTGCCGCGCCCAATCCTTGTTCACAACGACTGGCAGAAATTGGGCCTTTACGGATTGCCATGCCCAATGGGCTTTGCTTGCTGCTGGCTTGCTCTGAGATTCCGTTTGAGGCGCTGCCGGAGCGACGATTTTGTCCTCTGCCGCAGCGGCGAAGGCCGCGGCTGAAACGCCCAGCAACAAGGCCGCATATGTAAATATCCCCGTTCGTTTCATTACAGAACCCCGTCCATCGCGTCAGGCGCGGAGCCCTGCTCCAGCCCTTTAATCCTATCAATATGGTCAGATTAACGCAGGGCGAAAATAAAGTCTACTAAATTGATAGGAAAAATTCGCGCGAGCATGTAGGTATGTGCAGTGCTTCTGGGCGTTTCCTGAATTTTGTGGGGGTGATTGCGCATTACATATGTACCAGATAGATAGATAAGTTGTCAGGTATACATCGCGGGAGACACTCGTTTCACCAAGGAGTTGTAGTCTTCGACACCGTTCAAGGAGAAGGGAAAGAGTACATGAAGAGGAAATTGGTATGCGTTTACGCTTTGATTTTGAGTGCGTTGGGAGGAGCGATGCTCGCTCACGCCGAGCAGGACGAGCATGGGTTTCTGCGGATTGATTCGAGCGACGTTCGCTTCAAGTCTCCTCTGGGAGTCGGACCCGAGCAAGCGATCCTGTTCGGCGATCCTTCAAAGCCGGGGCTCTATGTGGTTCGGGTGAGGTTTCCGCCCGGCGCCCACTCAAATCCACATTTCCATTCGAAGGATCGCCATGCCACGGTTATCAAGGGCGTGTGGTGGAACGGAACCGGAGAAAAACTCGATTTTAGCAGTGCGGTTCCGATGAAGCCCGGATCATATGTGCGTCATCCAGCTGGCGGAGTTCATTGGGATGGCGCGGGCGATGAAGAGGTCATTGTCCAAATCATCGGCGAGGGCCCAGTTGAAACTGTGCAGCTTGGTTCGGAGGGCGGGCCGCAAGGCTATTGGCCTAAACCAAAATAGGCCCGGCACGGCCTCAGCTCGGGCGCAAAGACAGTTATGACGTCTTTGCGTCTGGTTATTCACGTGCTGCGCTTGGCGATCTTCTTGGTCTTGATTTTCTTCCCGGGTTCGGGAGGGCTATTCGCCTGGCAAAACAACTCATGAAGAAGGGTAATCACAGGGGCGATATTGTCGTCTGCAAGCGAATAATAGATTGTCTGGGATTCCCTACGGGTCTTCACGAGCCCGTCCGCTCGCAATCTGGCGAGATGCTGCGAAAGCGACGACTGGCTCAGGCCGACAGCCTTTTGCAATGGCGTTACGGATATTTCGCCTTTGTGAAGTTCGCACAGAATCATAAGACGATGGCTGCTTGCCATCGCTTTCAAAAAACCTTCCACGTGCCTCGCTCTTTTCGCGAGTTGGTGTAAATTGGAGTGCGAGGTCATGCTGGATTTCGCGAAAGCCCTTTGGCGAGGATTAGCGGGCTCACCGGCATTATCTGATTGAGGACTCATATTTCGTAAATCAGGACTTCGGCTCCGCCGAGCGACATTTCCCGCATTTCTGCGAGCGTGCAATTGTCCAAGACGTCGGAAAGCGCGCGCTGCGCGTCCTGCATCACGAGTCTCACTGCGCAATGCGCTTCGTTCGAACAATCGTCGCAGGGCTGGTATCGCGTTCTGCTCGCGCAAGGTATCGGCGCCAGCGGCCCGTCAATTGCTCTGATGACGTCTCCGACGCTGATTTGCGTCGGTTCGCGTGCAAGCGTGTATCCGCCACCTTTGCCCATTTTTGAATTTACAAAACCGGAATTTCTCAATTCGCAAAGGATAGCGTCGAGAAATTTTTTTGGAATTTTTTCCGTCGACGCGATGTCTAAAACGGATATCGGACGCCCAGGAGCAAACTGCGCGAGATGCACCATCGCCTTTAGGCCGTATTTGCCTTTCTTGGTCAGCACTTGGACCGGTCTTTCTTGAAAACAGATTTGAGACAAAAAATAGCGGATCGCGGCTTAATAGTCAACAAAAACGGTAGAATAGATAAACAACTCATAAGGCCTTGTACGAATACGCCTTTGTAAGTCTTTGTAAGCGGTTTATATGATGGAGCCGCGCCCTCCCTGCAATTTCATGAGCGCGGCGAAAAGCGCGTCGACATCAGCGCAAGTGTTGTAGAAGGCGAGCGACGGCCGCACCGTGGACTCAAGTCCAAAGCGGCGTAGAATTGGCTGTGCGCAATGGTGACCGGCGCGCACGGCGATACCTTCGCGGTCCAGCGCCTTGCCTACATCGAGAGTGTTGTGGCCTTCCAGAATGAAGGACAGCACCGAAGCCTTTTCGGCTGCCGTGCCGATGAAAGTCAGCCCTGGAACAAGCCGCATCTTCTCTGTGGCGTACACGAGGAGATCGTGCTCATAATGAGCGATGACCTCCATACCGATGCTTTCGACGTAATCCAGCGCCGCGCCAAGGCCCACCGCATCCGCGATATTGCCTGTGCCGGCCTCGAAGCGTTCTGGAGATCCCTGATAAATCGTTTTCTCGAAAGTGACGTCGGCGATCATGTTGCCGCCGCCCTGCCAAGGAGGCATGTGTTCGAGCACTTCCTTCTTTCCATAAACCACGCCAATACCCGTCGGCCCGAAAACCTTGTGGCCGGAAAAAACAAAAAAGTCGCAATCAATCGATTGCACGTCTACCGCCATGTGCGAGACGGATTGCGCTCCATCAATCATGACGCAGGCACCGTGGCGATGAGCCATGGCGGTAATCTCGCGTACAGGCGTGACCGTGCCCAAAGCGTTGGAGACATGAGTCACCGAGACGATTCGGGTCTTCGGATTCAGTAGCTTTTCACATTCTTCGAGAATGATCTGCCCGCGATCATCCACCGGAGCGACGCGCAATCTTGCGCCGGTCTCCGCGCATAGCTGTTGCCAGGGAACGATATTCGCATGGTGCTCAAGCCAGGAGATAACGATTTCATCTCCCCTCTGAACATTGCGGCGCCCCCAGGCCTGAGCGATGAGATTGACGCCCTCCGTCGCGCCGCGCACGAAGATGATGTCCTTGGCTGATGGCGCATTAAGGAATCTCCGAACCTTCTCGCGCGCCGCTTCATAGGCGTCGGTAGAGCGCGCGGCGAGCGCATGGGCCGCGCGGTGGATATTGGAATTTTCATATTCATAAAAGTGCGCGAGCCGGTCGATGACGGCCTGGGGCTTTTGCGTCGTCGCGGCGTTGTCGAGCCAAATGAGCGGCTTGCCATGCACCTGTTGCTGGAGAATCGGGAAGTCGCGCTTGACGCGATAAGGATCGAAAGGCTGGCGCGCCGTCTGCGAACCGGAGGTCAATTGCGGTTGATAGCCTGGCGTTTCCCTGGTCTCCGCGGGCGCGGCTTCGACTGCGCCCGGATGCCCGCCGGAGTGGCTGACAAAATATAATGCATCGTAAGCAGCCGGCCCTGCTGCGTCAGGCGGGGCGCTTGTCTCGTATCCTGTCGTGGGCAAAGGCGAGGGACGCGGAGGCGTTGCGATGGAAGCCATATCGGACAAACGATGCGGGTCCGCCTCGGATGGGCCGGAAATTGCAAAAGTCTCGGGCGATGAAGTGGCGGAGGTCGCAGTTTTTTCACGTTCCTGCACATAGGGCGTCGCCTCTGGCGATTTATGCGCCGAGGGAAGAGTTCCGGGTGCGCCGCCGCGCGAGCGTTCATTGAGGAAATAAAGATTGTCGGTCTGTGGAGACCGCGAGCTGTCGAGAGTCTCCGACGGGTCCAGGCCGAAAACCAGCGGATCGGCGGCGGGCTCCGACTGCAACGCCAAAGATTCACTGAAGATGAGAGGAATAGCACTGAAATCAATTTCAACTGGCGAGTTCGAGCTGTGCAGCGCCGACCGAAGCGCCGGGCTGTGGCGGGTCCGGCATGCCGAGCGGCCTCGAGCCGGGTTGTGCGTTGGTCGGCGCCGCTGGCGCGGACGGGTTTGGCGTCGGCGCCACCGAAGGTATCGTCGTCGGGGGCAGGTCTGGCGGACCAAATGGGGAGCGGGCAGGCGCGAAGGGCGCGGCTGTCGTCACCACGGAAGGGGCAGGCGCGTCTGGTAGAGCGGGCGGCGCCATTGGAACGCCAGGCGCCACAGGGGCGGGAGGAATTTGATGGGGCTGTAGCTGAAAGAAAGAATTCGCAAGCCTTGCGATCATTTCGGCGTCGGGGAGGCTTGTCCCCTGATGCTCCGCCGCTTCCTGCGAGGGAATATCGGTCGTGGAAAAACCCGCCTGAGGCTGGATCGACGGCGCGGATGACATTCTGGCGCTTTCCTAAATAAGATTTGCCGGCGGCGCTGGACCGCCGGCCATAGGTTTCTACTCGCTCAGGCGTATTTGTCGTCGTATTTGTGATATTTGCCGACATCGACGCCTTCAAGCACGCCAAGCGCGTCATGCGTAAGCACGGCGGCGGAGCAGTAAAGCGAGATAAGGTAGGAAGCGATCGCTTTGCGATTGATGCCCATGAAGCGCACCGAAAGGCTAGGAGCCACTTCGCCTGGAACGCCAGGCTGGAAGAGGCCGATCACGCCCTGCTTTTTCTCGCCCGTGCGAAGCAGCAGGATGTTCGTCTTGCCTTTGTCGTCGATATAAAGCTTGTCGCTTGGCACCAATGGCAGGCCGCGCCACGTCAGAAACGGCGAGCCAAACAACGTGACCGTTGGTGGCGGCACGCCGCGGCGTGTGCATTCGCGTCCAAAAGCCGCGATGGCGCGCGGGTGCGCGAGAAAAAACGCCGGCTCCTTCCAAACCTTGCTGATGAGCTCATCGAGATCGTCGGGCGTCGGAGCGCCCCCGCGCGTTTTGATCCGCATTGAAGGCGCCGCGTTCGCCAAGAAACCGTATTCCGCGTTGTTGATGAGTTCCGCTTCCTGCCTCTCTTTGACCTTTTCGGTGAGAAGTCGGACTTGCTCTTGAATCTGGTCGTAGGGATGGTTGTAAAGATCGGAAACGCGCGTCTGCACGTCGAGAACGGTCGTCACCGCATTCATGGAATATTCGCGCGGCGCGTCCTCATAGTCGACAAAGGTCTCCGGTAAATCCGCGTCGCGATCTCGCGCCGGACTGCATTGAACGTCCGCATCAGTGAGGGCTGACGATTCCTTCACGCGGTTCAACCGGTAAATGCCGGCTTCGACCGGCACCCAAGGCAAAAAGGACACCAGCCAGCGTGGCGTTATGCCCGACCACTGAGGGCGAGTCTTTGTCGCATTGGCAAGTTGACGCGCGGCGGACTCGCTCAGAGTCCGTCGGATTTCAGGTTCTGCGGTCATACGATTTCCTCGAAGGAATCATGAGCCCGAGTAGGGGCCCACAGTTTGTGGGGCAAGAAAGCCTCAAAGCCTTTGGATCGTTTATCTGGATTCGCCGAGACCGGCGCGCCTCCAATATATTGACCTTAACAAGGATAATACTCTGGCCGCAAGAGTATTCTGAGAACAAACATCATTTTATAAGTAATGGTTTGTCTATAAAAGAAATATACGTATACAAAAACTATCAGGTTGCAGGGCTGCGTCTGTGGTTGAGCGCTACGCGCAGAGGGAGGCGACTGGCTGTGCGTCGTAAGACATGACCAGGTAAAGGACCGCCGGCACAACTCCGAGATTACGATAGCTGTGCGGTACGTCGGCAAGGAAATCTGTTGCGTCTCCTTCGTCCAACTGCACCGGCGGCTCCCTACCGACGATTACCTCGATTGAGCCTTTAGCGATCACAATATTCTCTTTGGTTCCGGGCGCGTGCGCCTCCGCGCGTTCAATGTGGTTTGGTCCTATCACGACCTGATAGAATTCGACCGGGCGACGGCAGTCGTATGGGAACAGCGGGCGCGAGATAAAACCGCCATCTCGTGATCGGATCGCCGTTGTTTCGTTCTTGCGTATCACCAGCACGCCCCGTCGCTCCTTTATCGCGACGAGGCTGCCAAAGGGAACTCCGAGCGCATTGGCGATCCGCCAAAGAATGCCAATGGTCGGTCTTTCCGCGCCCGCTTCAATCCGCAGCAGTTCGACGGGCTGGATACCAGTCAACTCAGCGAGGCGTTCCACCGAGCCTCCTTCACGATGAATGAGTCGTTTAAGACGATCTGCGACGGCAATCGCGAGACTGTCGACGGAGGGGCGTCTAAGCTTGTTGGGGGCGACTTCGGGATTTGCTCTGTTTTGGGTATTCATTTGATAAATCCGATCATGTGAAGCGATATTATGGGGGCTGACTTGATTGGTCAAGCTCTCCACACAATGCTGTTTTGGGAAGCGCATTCTGCATTGCGTCAATAAAAACACTTATAAACAACAGATTATAAAAGACATTACCCGACGCCGCGCGTCCTCGGCCTTGCTGCTGGGCTGCGAAATATTTTGTAAATCGATCTATACAGTATAAATATAGGCTGATAACGTAGCTGGTTCCACCCTCGATCACGGATCGCAATCAAATGAAACCAAAATTTCTCTGCTTTGCCGCCGTCTCATTTGGATTTGTCACCGCAAGCACGTTCACGGCGAATGCAGAGCTGCTCACGCAAAAGGCGTTGTCCACGGCCATAGCCTTGTCGATAGCGCAAAGCGCATACGACGCCTGTGCGCAACAAGGTCATCATGTTTCCGTGACTGTTGTTGGGCTGGAAGGGGAGACGCTCGTCGCTATTCGTGGCGACAGCTCGTCCCCTCACACATTTGAGAACAGCCAACGCAAAGCCTACACATCTCGAACATTCCGCGTTCCATCCGGCGAATTTGCGCAACGCGTGAAGGATAACCCGACGTCGGGGCAGGCGCATCTCAGCGGCGTCATCGCTATTCAGGGCGCTCTGCCGATCAAGGCTGGCGATACGGTGATAGGAGCCGTTGGTGTGTCGGGCGCGCCAGGCGGGGAAAAAGACGAAGCCTGTGCGAAAAGCGGTATCGAAAAGATCGCCGACCAGTTGAAGTAGTTGTGAAGTTTTGAGGCGCGCCGACGCATAGATGGCGGACCAGTGCGGAGAGACATTGCTCCGCGCTTCAGCGTTGCGCGTCTCGTGCGCTGGAAGGAAAGAGAAATGACGAAACATGTCGAGCTCGACGTTTTTGATGATGAGGAGCTGAATCTGGAAGAAATCGTCGGCTCATTGCGGTCGCTGCGAAGGAGGTCGCAGCAGAATCGCTATCGTAGCGGGTTGTTGCCGCGACTGCCTTCGCGCGAAGACATACTGGCCATTGTCGATGGTCTGGTCGCAACGCTCTATCCAAGACATTTCGGTCCTTCCGACGTCTCCGTCAACAGCGTCGATGGCTTTCTGCTCCATACGCTTGGCACGACGGTTCGATCGCTGCGCGAGCAAATTCGGCGGGAATTGTGCCTGTTCAATGAAGCAAGAGAAGCGTCGCCACAATCGACCGATCAGAAAGCCAATTCGATCGCTAAGGCCTTTGCGCATTCTTTGCCGAAGGTGCGGACCTTGCTCGATTCCGACGTTCAAGCCGCGTTTGATGGCGATCCCGCAGCGAGAAGCTTCGATGAAGTCGTCTTCTGTTATCCCGGCATTGCCGCCGTCATTCGTCATCGCCTCGCCCACGAGCTTTACCTGCTCGGCGCACCGATGCTTGCGAGGATCATTGCAGAAATCGCACATTCCCAAACGGGTATAGACATTCACCCCGGCGCCGAGATCGGCGAAAGTTTCTTCATCGACCACGGCACTGGCGTTGTAATCGGGGAAACCGCGCGTATCGGCAAGCGCGTTCGCTTATATCAAGCGGTGACGCTTGGCGCGAAGCGATTCGAGAAGGATGAAACCGGTGCGCTGGTGAAGGGACAGCCGAGGCATCCGATCGTTGAGGACGAAGTTGTGATCTATGCCGGAGCTACAGTGCTTGGACGGATCACTATCGGGAGGGGCTCCTCCATCGGAGGCAATGTGTGGCTCACCCATAGCGTGCCTGCTGGGAGCAACATCACGCAGGCGAAGGCGTCTGTCGAGGCATATGACAATGGCGCAGGAATTTAAAGCGCACCTTGAATGGTCAACTTATATCCTTGAGGGTGTCCGAATTTGTATCGTGCCACGAAGCACTCTTAGAATTCGTTGTGCAACAGATGGATTGCGAGCTGATTTGAACCAGTCAAAAAACTGTGATGTCGAGTTTTTTTGGTCATCGTGCTTTTACGCCGCAAAGGTCGTGAGCTCTAACAAGTAGAGGTCGAGCCAAGGGGCATTTTTTGGAATTGCGACGAATCCGCTCTCGATGATGTGGTTTGGGCATGGAAACGCATGATTTTATCTCGCTCAGGCGGTTGGAAATAATCTGGACGCCCTCGCCGGAAGCTGCTGAGGTCCGCATATTCCAAACATTAGTCCGGTATCGCCCAGCCCCTCGCCCCCCAAGGAAGAAGGACATACGAAAACTCCCCGCACGCGTATGGGACTGATTCCGCTTTCGCTATTTGCCCCATCAACACTACCTCCCAGAGGCAGTGTGACTTTTTCGCAACAAGCAAAGAGATTTAGAATATAGACGCCATAGACTCTATCAATATTATAGACAATATAAATGTCGCCCTATAAGAAAGGCCATGGAGTCTCAAGACTTAATTGAGGCGAACGTTTTGCATGGTCGTATGGCCAATAGTGAGATCTGGGGGCTCAAATGAAGAGGAAATTTTGGAACCGAGAGGTGTCTTTTTTTGCCATGGGGCTTGTCGCATTTGCTGCCTCCGGAGCTCCAGCGTTGGCCGATGACACCGCGGCGGAACTCCGCGCGCTGAAGGCGCGACTGGACGCCACAGTCAATGAAGTGCAGTCGCTCAAGTCGCGGCTGCGGCACTATGAAGGACGGACAGCAGAACAGGATCGCAAGATCAAGGAAGTCCGCACCGAAAGGCGCCGGAGCGGCGGCGCCCCAGTGGAAACGGTCAAGGGGCCGCCCGCTCCCGTCAATCCGCCGCTTCCCTTCTTTGTCGATCTCAGCCACGGCCTCACCGTCGAATCGCTCGATCACGCCGACAGCTTCCATCTGGGCGGCCGCATTTATGTGGACGGCGGCGCATCGAGCCAGCCTGAAAAGGGCCTGGCCAGCACGGCGAATCTCACCCAGGCGCGTCTCCAGGTCGAAGGCCGCCTGCGCAGCATTTGGGAATATAAATTCCAGTATGATTTTGTCGGCGGCAGCAATGCGACGAACGTCGGCGCGGTCGGCGGCATTCGCGACGCCTATGTTGCGCTGAAATATCCGGGACTGACGCCGCCCGGCCTGTCCAATCCTGTCGAAATCCAGGTCGGCAATTTCTATCTGCCGCATGGCCTGGAACGCACCGAATCCAAGAACTACATCGACTTCGTCGAGCGCTCGCTGATGTCGGACACGTTTGGCGCCGCCCGCCATGTCGGCATCGCGCTGCTTGAGCATGGGCCCAACTGGACCTTCAAGGGCGCTCTCTCCAGCACCAGTGTTGAAGACGCGGCGCTCAAACCTACGGCGGATTACCCCGTGCCCCTCGGCGTGACTTCGAAAGCCGGCTGGGTTGCGACTGGCGGCAGTCAGTATTTCGACGCGACCGCTCGCGCCACATACGCGCCAATCTGGAGCGAAGATCGACTGTTGCACCTCGGCGTATCTGGCCGCTATCACCGCCCGAACGACTCCACCGCCGGCAATGACGATCGCGTGCTCACGCCGGGCGCCAACACTTACGCGGAAAGCAATGTACTTAAGGAAAATCTGCTCGGCACGCCCGATCTCTCCTGCGGCGCCTATGGCATTGCAGGAAACCCCGCGGTCGCCGGTCACTGCGTGAAAAATATGCTCGGTTATGGCCTGGAAGGCGTGGCCGTTTATGGGCCGGCGTCGCTTCAGGCGGAATATATGGACGCGCAATATAACCGTAATAACAGGTCGATCCTTGAGGCCAATATGGTCGGGATTTTGTCGCCCGGAGGCGCTTCGCTGAACTACAATGGCTATTACGTTTCCGGGATGTATTTCCTGACCGGAGAATTGAAAGCCGCCGCCTATCAAGTCGACAACAACTCCAACGGCGGCAGCTTCCGTCAGATCCAGATCAAACATCCGCTGAGTTCAGGCGGCTGGGGAGCCTGGGCGCTGACCGCTCGTTTAAGTGAAGTCAATCTGAACAGCGGCCCCTTTGAAGGCACGACCTACGCAAATCTAATCGCTCTTGCTCCGAAAACGTCACAGAAAGTTGCGGTGTTCAACTCTAGCGTCCTCGGCGGCCGTGAAGAAGACATCACAGTCGGCCTCAACTGGTACGCAGAACCTGGCGTTCGGGTGATGGCGAACTGGACGAGAGTGATGGCGCTGTCCGCTCCCTATAGCGCGCCCTATCTGAACGGCGCGCATCCGAATACGTTCCTGGTTCGCACGCAGATCGATTGGTGAGCCTCGGTTCCGCAGAAAACTGGCGCGCGCTGTCGGCGGATTGGCCAAGATGCGGGACGCCGCTCCGGCCGAAATTTAGAGGAAATCTCGCGATGAACTTCGGATACGCTGTTTTGACGGCAAGCTTCATTCTGATGGCGGCTCCCGTCGCCGCTCAGTTCGCCTTGCCTCATCCTCCACCTCCATCGCAAACCGGAATTCATTGCGAGGATTTCCGGCAGAAATCCAATGGATCCTGGACGCCGATAAGGAAAGTGACGCTCGTCGGTCCGCAAGGGCCTTTCGCGGTAGAGCCGGAAGAATCCTTTGGTATCGAAACCGGAGGCAATCTGTTCAATCTGAAGATCGCACAAATCTTGAACGACCAATGCAGATAAGTCACGACTTTACGAGATACTAAAGTGACGATGTTTTCGCGCCAAAGCGGCAGCCCTTTCTGTGGGCTGCCGTTTCATGATTTACAACCGAAACTTTTTCCCGGCTCACCTTGTTGAGATCGTGGGCAAAAAGGCTTTTTGGCGCCCAGCGAGCATCTCCAACTGTCCGGCATCATGCTCCATACCGTTTTGCTTGCATTCTCCGTAACGCGCCAGCACTTCGGTTTCTGCCAACATCCTATCTCGCAAAAATAATCATTGGTGTTTATCCACTCGAGTTCGTTAAACGGAAACGAGCAGATTAATTCATCTTTTCACCCAAATCGGCCCTTGCACGCATTTCTTCAAGGGTTAGCTTGTCCAAAATTTCAAAGATGGTTCGCTGAGCTTCGAGCAACGAAAGCCTTAATCGGCAATTCGTTTTGTCTATGCAATCGTCGCAGAGGTGATTACGTGCGTTGAGTTCGCATGGCAACAAAAAAAGTGGCCCGTTTAATATCCTGATGACTTCATTCGCGGTAATTTCATTCGGCTTTCGTGCCAGACTGTAGCCGCCATCCCTACCCTTTTTCGAAACCACTAGACCCGCGTTTTGCAACTCGCTCAGTATACTGAAGAGAAATATCGTAGAGATGTTTTGGCTTTTAGCAACTTTTGCCACTGTTGCACTTTGTCCGAGTGGTAATCCAGAAAGGAAAAGAAGCGCTTTCAATCCGTATTTGCTCTTCTTATTCAGCATCTCTGCAATTTCCCTGTGTGTGTCGAAATTTAGATAAGGACATAATGGTGATGAAGTCCGTCAAGGATCGCGTGTGAATTGATCATTCCAACCTCCTCAACAGCGCGGAAGTGTGGTGCATCTTTGTTCAACGACCGATGAGTGCTGATCTCGTTGTAATAATGCGTAAAGACTGCCAATTCCGACGTAATTGCGCCTCACCCAAGACGATAACTTGGTCCACCCACTCGTGGCGGATCGATCCGATTAACGGATCAGTGAATGCGTTCTGTCGGGGCAAAGCGGGCGCAATCGGCTTGTCCCTTATGCCCGTAGCCTGATCGATGTTTGACTATAGCGCCGACGATGCGATCCCGATCGCGGATGGGACATCAAATGCCTTCGCCAGCGTCGCGGTAATCATCTCTCAATGGTTCACTCGGAAAGATACGAGCCCTGGACAGCGACAGCGACACTGTTCCCGCGACCGTCGATGCCTCTTCAACAGACGAATCAATCTCGAGAATTTGGTCGTAACCGTCGATGGCTATAGTAGCGCGCATGCCGGCCGGAGTGCGACGAACGCTTTCGACTCTTCCTTCCAGTTCGCCTTCGCCTTTGGCGGCGATGACGATGTCCGCGGGACGAAAGAAGACTCGCGCTGGACCGTCTCGGAGGCCATGAGTGTCAATGTGAATTTCATGTTTGCCAAAAGTCACATGGCCATTAGTGACGCTAACAGGCAACGCTACCGCTTCCCCAACAAACGAAATCACGAAAGGAGAGGCGGGGCGATCATAGAGTTCCTCCGGCGTGCCGATCTGCTCGATGCGGCCTTCATTAAGTACAACAACCCGATCGGCAAGTTCCATCGCCTCATCCTGGTCATGCGTCACGAAGACGGTAGTGAGCGCCGTCTGTCTGTGAATATCCCGAAGCCAACGGCGCAGATCCTTGCGTACTCGCGCGTCCAGCGCGCCGAATGGTTCATCGAGAAGCAGCACCCGAGGTTCGATCGCGAGTGCGCGCGCAAGCGCCACGCGTTGCCTTTGTCCGCCCGACAGTTGTGCAGGATAGCGTTTCCCTAATCCTTCCAATTGTACGAAGGCGAGCAATTCCTCGAACTCGGTTTGCTATCGCGTTGCGTGTCGGCCTTTGAGCCCAGGGTCGGATTCTCAAACCATAGGCGATATTGTTCGCGACCGTCATATGCTTAAAAAGCGCGTAATTCTGAAACACAAACCCTGCCCGTCGGTCCTGAACGCGGAGACGCGTTGCGTCTTCGCCGTCGAAGAGAATTCGACCACGATCCGGTGCATTTAGGCCGGCGATCACGCGCAGCAGAGTAGTCTTGCCTGAGCCCGAAGGTCCAAGCAGCGCGACCAGTTCGCCAGGCTTGATGTCTAGCGAAACGTCGCGCAGAGCAGGAAAAGCGCCGAAGTCCTGCTCGACGCCTTCGATGCGAATAGCAATGCCGCGTACTGCCGCTTCAGCGCCGTCTGGCACGCGCTCCGAGTTGGTCAGCATAGCGGTATTCGAGAACGGTCTTGAGCCCAAGTGTGGCGAGCGCAAGGCTCGCAAGAAGAACTGCGAGAGCGAAAGCGGCGACGTGGTTGTACTCATTCTACAGAATCTCCACTTGTAGCGGAATGGTATTGGTAAGGCCTCTAATGTGGCCGGAGACCACCGAGACGGCGCCAAATTCACCCATCGCGCGAGCGTTGCTCAGCAACACGCCATAGAACAGTGCCCACTTGATGTTGGGTAACGTGACGGTAACAAAAGCTCGAAAGCCGGAAGCGCCGAGAGTCAGCGCGGCTTCCTCTTCTACTGTGCCTTGTTGCTGCATCAACGGAATGAGTTCACGGGCTACAAAAGGGAATGTGACGAAGATGGTCGCCAAAACAATTCCTGGCATGGCGAAGATCACTTGTACGCCGTGCGCGGCGAGCCATTTTCCGAAAAGACCTTGCGCGCCGAACACCAGGACATAGACGAGCCCGGACACGACAGGAGACACTGAGAAGGGGAGATCGATAAGAGTGATAAGAAGGCTCTTTCCATGAAAGGAAAATTTCGCAATCGACCAGGACGCCGCCAAGCCGAATATGAAGTTGGCAGGCACGGCGATCGCAGCGATCAATAGCGTGACGCGTATCGCCGCGAGAGCATCTGGATCGTCGAAAGTTTCAAAGAATTTTGGCCAACCTTTGCTGATGGCCTCCACAAATACCACGATGAGCGGAGCAAACAGGAACAACGCGAGAAAGACCACCGTGACGCTGATGATTGCGCAGCGAGTAACTGGAGAGTCCTCGGTTGCGGCCGGGAGGGAAGGCGGCGATTTTGCTGGCAAAGCGACAACGAGTTCAGACATGCCCGAATCTCCGCCGACTCCATGCCTGAATCAAGTTGATGGCAAGCAAGGAGCAAAAAGAAATGGC
This sequence comes from uncultured Alphaproteobacteria bacterium, assembly GCA_963724845.1. Taxonomy (GTDB): domain Bacteria; phylum Pseudomonadota; class Alphaproteobacteria; order Rhizobiales; family Beijerinckiaceae; genus Methylocystis. The sequence goes on along the minus strand of CAVRWF010000009.1, from coordinate 1,970 downwards.
CAGCATGATGGTCGCAACTGCGCTTGCGCCCGCGTAGTCATATTGCTCGAGTTTTGCCACGATCAGAAGCGGCACAATCTCTGAAACATAAGCGATATTGCCGCTGATGAAGATGACCGATCCATATTCTCCAATAGCGCGCCCAAAGGCGAGCGCGAAACCGGTGAGCAATGATGGAACGAGCGATGGCAATATAACGTGGACGATCGTCAGCCTGCGGTTGGCGCCAAGCGTGGCGGAGGCTTCTTCGAGTTCAATTTCAAGTTCTGATATGATTGGCTGGACAGTACGGACGACGAACGGCAGGCCAATGAAAATCAAAGCGACAAGTATGCCCCAGCGCGTGAAAGCCACCTTGACGCCAAAAGCCGCGAGCGACTTGCCGAACCATCCGTTCGGAGCATAGAGCGCGGCGAGGGAGATGCCAGCGACGGCGGTTGGCAAAGCGAAGGGCAGGTCGATGAATGCATCGAGCAGAGGACGAAAGGGGAATTTATATCGCGTGAGCGCCCACGCAACGACGAGTCCAAAGGCAAGATCGATGAACGCGGCGGAAAATGAGATCATAAACGTCGTTCGGAGCGCCGCAGCCACTCGCGGTTCAGCAGCTACTTGATAGAGGCCCGAAATTCCCAGGCTCGACGAACGCCACACGAGCGTAGCGAGCGGAAACAAGACTATGATCCCCAAGTAAAATAGGGTGTAACTGAGAGTTAGGGCGAAGCCCGGCATTGCGCTCGGAGCGCTGAATCGCCAGATGGGCGGTCGCATCGCGGCCGAGGCTGAAGTCATTTTGGCGCATCCTGCTTCTGTATCTCGTCGAAGACGCCGCCATCCGCGAAATGCTTTTTCTGAGCCGCTGCCCAACCGCCAAACACGTTGTCTACGGTGACGAGCTGGATCTTTGGCAGCTTCTTCAGATCGTCCTTTTCCGCAAACTCGGGATGCGCCGGGCGATAATAATTCCTCGCGATGATCTTTTGCGCCGCGGGCGTGTAAAGGAAGTCGAGGTAAGCCTCGGCGGCTTTTCGCGTGCCTTTTGCGTCGACATTGCTATCGACTATGGCGACGGGCGGCTCTGCAAGGATGGACATTGACGGAGCGACAATGTCGTATTTATCAGGGCCAAATTCCTGCAACGCAAGGAATGCCTCGTTTTCCCAGGCAATGAGAACGTCACCGAGACCTCGTTGCGCAAAGGTGATAGTCGAACCGCGCGCCCCTGTGTCGAGCACGGGAGCGTTCTTGTATATCGCCGCGACAAAAGCTTTGGTCTTCACTTCGTCGCCATTGAATTTCTTGAAACCATAAGCACAGGCGCCAAGATAATTCCAACGGGCTCCTCCGGACATCTTGGGATTTGGCGTGATTACTGAGACCCCGGGCTTAGCGAGATCCTCCCAGTTTTTGATCGCTTTGGGATCCCCTTTGCGCACCAGAAACACGATTGTCGAGCTATACGGCGTCGAATTGTTTGGCAGACGCTTCTGCCAGTCGACTGAAATCTTCCCTGTCTTCGATGCTATGGCGTCTATATCGGCCGCGAGCGCGAGTGTCACCACGTCGGCGTCAAGTCCGTCGATAACCGCGCGCGCCTGGGCTCCCGAACCGCCATGCGACGACCGAATTTCAATCGTTTCACCCGTTTTCGCCTTCCACTCGGAAACGAAGGCCGGGTTGATCGCCTTATAGAGTTCTCGGGTAGGGTCGTACAAACGTTCAGCAACGGCGTTTCGGCTTGGGCACCGAACGCAAACGCCACGCCCCCGGCGATAAAAAGCGCCGTTGCATCTACAGAAAGAACGCTAAATCGCCACGCCACAGCCTATCCTCCCAGTTAGATGATCTAGTCTATATACCGTATATACTGTTCGAGCAAGCACTGCCTTCCACCGCATTGCGTCATCAAATCCAGGCCGTCAGCGTCGACTAGGATGCGCCGCATTTTTGGGCCGTTCAGCGGGTTTGAA
>CAVRWF010000008.1:0-14917 GCA_963724845.1 uncultured Alphaproteobacteria bacterium | reverse complement strand
CAATCAGCGGTTCGTAGTGGATCATCAGCGAGCGGTAAGTCGGGACTGTTTCCTTTACGCCCGCGAGCGCCGCTTCGCGCAGGGCGGCTTCTAACGTTAGAACGCGCGCGTTTATGGCGGGGTCGACGCTATCGCCGAATTCGACCACCAATGCGGCCTCGCCAGCGTCGAGAAAGGCCGGTCGGTCGTAAAGCGTCATCCCCTAAACCGCCGCTGGAGCGAAGGAGCGTAGACCCCAGCCCGCGCTCTCTATCGCAGCACGCAACCGCATCGCCATTTCAACCGCATGGGGCGTGTCTCCATGCACGCAAACGGAGTCTATCGGCGTTGGCAGGAGGGCGTCGCCCGGACCAAGCAGAGCCCCTGCCGTCAGCATCTTCAGCACCCGTTCAACGACCAGTTCCACGTCTTGAATCACGGCTCCTTTTTGCGAGCGGGGCGCCAGACGACCTTCCTCCGTGTAGGCGCGATCGGCAAAGATTTCGTGCGCTGCGCGCAGCCCCGCGCGCTCGGCCGCGCACGTCTGCTCGCTGAGGGCTATAACGAGCTGCGTCAGCAATGGATCGACGGCGACAATCGCGCGCGCTATGGCGTCCGCAATCTGCGCATCGCTTTCGGCGAGATTGGCCAGCGCGCCATGAGCTTTGACGAATGTGATTTTGTGTCCGGCGTAATGCGCTACAGCTTGAGCGGCTCCCAGCTGGTAGGCGACGGCGCGCTCGATTTCTTGCGGCGACATCGGGATGGAGCGCCGGCCAAAGCCCGCAAGATCGGGAAATGAAACATGGGCCCCGACGGAGACTCCGCCTGCTTCGCCTGCGCAAAACATTGCGCCATGATGTCGGGATCGCCGGCATGAAAACCACAGGCGACATTCGCGCTTGAAACGATCCGCAGCAAAGCCGCGTCGTCGCCCATGCGCCAAGCGCCAAAGCCTTCGCCAAGATCGGCGTTAAGATCGATGGTCGGCAAACGCGCTCCTGCATGCGCCAGACGCCGTTCCGGCAGCGCCTGCGAGCAAAACTAAGATCATTCCTTACTCTGCGGCGAGCCCTTGCGCCGAGGGAAAAGCCACTTCAACCAAAGTGCCTTCATTCTTGCGGCTCTTGATCAGGAACGATGCGTGATTGGCCTCGATCAAGGCCTTCGTGACGGGCAGGCCAAGGCCGGTGCCCGTCATCTTGCGCGATGTTGCGATCTGACGAAATGGTTCCAGAGCGATCTGGATTTCATCATCGGACATGCCTATGCCAGTGTCTTTTACACGGATCACCACGAATCCGGCGTCTGTCAGCGCGCTCGACACGATCACCTGTCCGCCCGGCTCGTTGAATTTCACTGCGTTGGACAGAAGATTAAGCAGGATTTGCCGTAATGAGCGTTCGTCCGCGCGGATGCGCGGCAATCGGGGAGCCAGCGACAGCCGCACGATCACGCGTTGCTGATTGGCCTGCGTCTGCATGATAGACACGCATTCGCCAATGATCGCATTGACGTCGATCTGCTCAACCACCAACTCCATCTTTCCTGCCTCGATCTTGGAAAGGTCGAGAAGGTCATTGACAAGACTGAGGACATGCACGCCCGAAGTATGCACATCCTTGAGATATTCCTTGTAGCGTTCGGAGCCGATCGGCCCAAAACGTTCTTCCATCATGACTTCGGCAAAGCCGATGATGGCGTTGAGGGGCGTTCTGATTTCGTGAGAAACACGCGCAAGGAACGCCGACTTAGCGGCGCTCGCCCGCTCCGCTTCTTCGCGGGCGGCGTCCGCGTCGTGTTTTGTTTCGGCTGAAGCCGGCTGCGAGGAGGCGAAACAGACAATGCGGGACTGCGCAGTGTCGCCAAGGCGGTGCAAAGCGAGTTGCACAGGGGCGGTTCCCGCGCGCAGACTTGCCGCGAAGCTCGAGGCTTCTGAGCGGATAGCGTCAGATCCGACCGCTTTTGCCTTGGTGACCTCGGCGAAAAAGCCTTTCAGGCGACGAACGTCTCCGTCGACGAGAAAATTCGTGAGATCCTGTCCGACGCAAGCTTCCGCTTGAACGCCGAGAAGTGCGGCGAACTCCTGACTTGTGCGTTCGATACGCCCATCGCCGGCGAGAATCGCCGCCGGAGCGGGGCCCATTTTGAAGACAGCGGCTAGTTCGTCAGCTTCGGCGCGGACGCGCGAGAGTTCGGCGCCTTGGGAGCGCGCCAAAGCTCGCGCGGCCACCTCTTCGGCTCGGCCGCGGGTTGACGAAGCGTGGCGGCGCAGGCTGATCAGAGTGGCCGGCTCTCCATTCCACTCAATGGTTTGCACATGCGCATCCGTATCAAGCGTTTCACCGTCTTGAGTTTGTACTTCGACAGCTCCGGACGGCGCTCGCGCAGCAAAAGCTTGCGGGGCGCGCCCGAGAAATACCCGCGCAAGGCCCCCATCCGCACTCAGTTCCTGCAGGTTGGCGTATCCGAGATAATCAAGCAACGTACGGTTGGCGTAGAGCGCATTCGCGCCCCGCGCCACTAGTACCTGCGACGGGCAGAACGTCAATAAGCGCCGCCCATTGCAGCAGCGGAGCAGCCTCCGCGAAGACCGGCATGGCAGGCGTGCCCCCCATCGCGCGGCCAACCTGATCGATTAGGTCTCGCGCGGAGCCCGGCGGCGTGGGCGCCGAAACGCCACAAGACGTAAGAGTTCGAGCGATTTCATCGAAGGCAATCTGCTCTTGCGGCGACAGGACATCTCCACTTTCAGTCGCCTCACGTTGCGGCGTCGGGCAGGCTGGGCGCAACGCCACAACATTGGCGCCTGGAAAGCCGTCCTCTAACGGCGCGCTTTCACGAACTGCCGCCGTCCTCGACTTCGACTCCACAACTATGCTCGCTTTTTCCTCATGCTTGGGAGCTGTGACGGTTGCACGCGGCTCGGCTCGTGAAAGCCGGAGCACGCCATAACCTTGAAACCCGATGAAACGCCGCGCAGCGTCATGGATAGGCAGAGCCCCAAGCGTGGTCGGTGCGCTCGCGGGCGGCTCCTCAATGGGCCAGTGGACTTCGACTCCGCTCCAGGATTTGCGCGAAGCGAGCGCCGCGGCGAAGACGGAACCGAGCCCTAAGGCCTTGGACGCTTCTTCGACGTCGAGACCAAGCAAATCCGAATATTTTTGGCCGACGACGTCTCCGAGCACATGCGTCACATCCACAAATCTGCCGGCGGCGTCGGTCTTCCAAAGAAAACGCGGCGCCAGATCGCCGTGTCGTTCGGCGAGACGGGCGCGTAGATCCAGAACCGCAGAGTCGATGTTTGAATTGTCCGCCAGTGAAACAGGCGTTTCGAGAACGGCGGCTTCTTGCCTTTTTCGCGCAGCAGTAGCGGGTTCCATTGGCGGGGGTCGAAATGTCGAATGAGATGGCCCATCCATCGTGGAAGAAGAAGCGACGGCTCTTAATCCGAGCGCAGCAATGACAAAATACGTCCCGTCATCTCCATCTGACAACTGGCGGCAAAGGATCGTGACTGTGCGGATAGTGTCGCCAAAAGCGATTGGGACGCGTTCCAGACGTGGCGCCGCGCCATGCCGGACTCCATCGATCATTTCCAAAAGCCGACCGGCCCCGGGCTCGCCCTGCAGGAGTCGTGCGCTGGGGTCTTGACCAAATACGGCCTCCGCCGAGACGTTCGCATAGACAACGCGCAGCGGTTCCCCCGCCATGGCGAGAATCGGCGCGCCCGAGGCCTCCAGCGCAGTGAAGGCAGGATCGGTGGCGATCAGCGTCGCCGCGTCGTTACGCTCCCCCTCGGACATGGGACTCGCCCTTTTTCGCGCAACTTGTGCTCGTGCGGTCAAACTACCCGCGCCGCCCGCCCAGCTTCGCGCAACTGGGTCGGCGCTGGGTTGCGCTCGGTTAATAAGAGCTTAATCGCTCGGTGTGCTAGGGTCCATGCAACCGGTAAGTTTTTTACGTATTTTAACGATTCATTATTAATTGGCGACACACTCCCGCAGCGGGAAAGCCACAGATGCAATGCACAATTTTATATTGCAATGCACAATAAAATAATCCATAGTGAATTCTCTCATCGCTGGCGCGCCGTCGCGGGGTGGGGAATAGCCATGGTGAAGCCGGGCATGAGCTTCGCCGTTTTTTGGCGTACAACATAGTTGCAGGGAGAAAAGTCCATGACAGGTCCGACCTACCAGGTTCCGAATGAAGTTCGTGATTTTGCCGAAAAAAGCGTCGAACAGGCCCGCAAGGCCTTTGAAGGCTTTTCCGGGGCCGCTCAAAAGGCCATCGCTTCCGTCGACACATCGGCTCTGCCGTTCAGCGTCGGCGCAAAGGACGTTGGAGTGACAGCGCTCTCCTATGCCGAAGCCAATGTCAAAGCCGCTTTCGACCTTGCCCAAAAGCTCGTGCAGGCCAAGGACGTTCAGGAAGTTTTGCAGCTTCAGGGCGAATTCGTGAAAAACCAGTTCGCTGCGATTCAAGAGCAGACCAAGGAACTTGGAGCCGTGATCCAGAAAGCTGCCACGCCCAAGTAATTCTGAACGCGAAGCCAGGTTAAGGCGGCCGCATCGTCCGCTGGCGAAGGACGAGAATGTCAGGAGTCCGTGAGAGGGGCCGCGCCTTCCAACCGAAATTGACGGAGTCCGTGTCCATGACGACGCAAAAGCGAGACATTAAAAGGAAATTTCCGGTTGTGCGGCAACCGGCTTCCATTGAATTGGCGCCTGCTGCTGAACCGAAGACCATTTCTACGACACAGGCTGCCCAGGAGCTGATCGCCGAAACGAAGGAAGCCTACATTCCTCCGGCAATTCCGGTGGAAACGGCTATCGTCGCGCCAGCGAAAGAGGCTGCTCCTCAAACGATCCGAGTTCTGGCGAAGCTCACTGTCGAGCCGGCGGCTGGAGCGGCGGCTTGGTCCAAGGTCTGGCCGACCAAGAGCCTGGATATCTGGAACGAGAACGCCACCGCATTCGTTGAATTCGCCGCGGCTCTCAGCAAGGCGAAGAATATGTCGGAGGTCGTGACTTTACAGTCGCAGTTCCTGAATGACCGCTTGGGCAGCTATTCGCGGCTATCGAGCGAGGTCGTCGCGTTGGCTCAGAATATTGCCAAGGAAGCCGGGGCGGCTGTGCCCAAGACTTTCTTCACAGTCGGCTGAAACCAGCGCGATTTATTGCACCGCTGAAAATGAGAGCGCCGGCGCGAATTAATATCGCGTCGGCGTTTCTCGTCACCGCCTTCGCCCTTGCGAAAAGGCTAGAGAGTCGCCGCGACCAGCGAGCGTAGCGCGGGGGTCACCTCCGGCATGACGCCAAACCAGTCGCAAAACGCCGGTCGCGCCTGATGCATCAACATGCCCAGGCCGTCCACCGCGACGAGACCCTGTTGCCGCGCGGCGGCGAGGAGTGGGGTTTCCAGTGGCGCATACACAATGTCAGCCACCAGCGCCGAAGACGGCGCCGCGTCGAGCAGCAGATCCAGAGGCGCCTGACCGACCATTCCCTGACTCGTGGTGTTGACCACGAGTCCGGCGCCCGCGAGTCCGGCATTGCGCTCTGCCCAGGGGTGGGCTTCCACCGGCGCTCCGAAATCGGCGGCAAGGGCGCGCGCGCGGTCCTGCGTGCGATTGAACAGCCGGATTTCCTTCGCGCCGGCGTCGATCAGGCCGGCGACTATAGCGCGCGCGCCGCCGCCCGCGCCGATCACCGCGGCTGGCGCGGCGGCCGCCTTCCAATGCGGCGCCGCCGCGTGCAATGACGCGATAAAGCCGAACCCGTCGTAATTCTTGCCGGTCAGTGAACCGTCCGGTTCGACGACGACGCAATTGATGGCGCCGATTCGCACCGCCGCCGCTTCGATGCGGTCCATGAAGCGCAGGGCTGCTTCCTTATGAGGAATAGTCAGATTACAGCCCGCGAAACTCAATGCCGGCAGAGCGCGCAAGGCTTCCTCAAGCTTGCCCGGCTCGACAGGGAGAGGGACATAGACTCCTTCAAGGCCGTATTGCGCAATCCAATGATTGTGTATTTTGGGCGAGCGCGAATGGGCGATCGGCCAGCCCATAACTCCCGCAAGGAGGAAGCGATGGTGGATTTGCATCTTCCCTCCGGCCCTTCCGCTGCTCGAGATCATCCGTGCGCGCAGCCGGGGCTTTCACGCCCTGCCAGCGCGGCAAAGAGCGCGTTGTCCTCGTTGACATGGGCGTTGCCGGTCGTCAGCAGTTTTTCGCCGTAAAAGATCGAATTCGCTCCCGCCACGAGGCATAGGATCTGGGCTTCTCGGGACAGGAACGAGCGGCCGGCCGATAGCCGCACGCGGGATTTCGGCATTACGATTCGAGTTGTCGCGATCATGCGCACAAGGTCAAGCGGGTCGAGCGGCTTCTGTTGCGCTAGAGGCGTCCCCTCGACAGCGACAAGCGTGTTGATGGGCACGCTTTCCGGGTGGGGATCGAAACCGCCGAGCACCTGCAGCATCGCGGCCCGGTCTCTCACACTCTCGCCCATGCCGATGATGCCGCCGCAACACATTTCCAGTCCGGCGCCTCGAACGGCTTTTAACGTTTCAAGCCTGTCCTCGTAAGTGCGGGTCGAGATGATCTCGCCGTAAAACTCGGGGCCGGTGTCGAGATTGTGATTATAGGCTGTCAGCCCCGCATCCACCAGGCGGTCTGCCTGCGAGCGGTTGACCATCCCGAGTGTTACGCAGGCTTCCATTCCCATCGCGCGCACGCCGCGCACCATCTCGAGCACCGCGTCGAAACGCGGGCCATCAGGCGCCGAACGCCAAGCCGCGCCCATGCAGAATCGGTCGGCGCCTGCCTCGCGCGCGGTCCTCGCGGCTCCGAGCACGTCGTCGACGCCCATCAGGTCGACGCGGTTGAGCTTGACCTCGCGATGATGCGCTGACTGCGGACAATAGGAGCAGTCCTCAGGACAGCCGCCGGTCTTGATCGACAGCAGCGCCGCCTTCTGCACGTCGTTGGGGTCGAAAAAGCGCCGATGCACGGCGCTTGCCCGCGAGACCAGTTCGAGCAAAGGCGCGTCGTGAATGGCGACGATCTCGTCGACCGTCCAGTCGTGTCGCAGGGTGAAATCGGCGGGAGCGTTCATGTTCAGCGACCCTTTTTCAGTTTCGGCGCGTCGGCTTGAGGAGTGGCGCTCGCGCGAGCGCGCCAGACAGCAAAGCCGACATAGAGACCGAGCGCGACGTCAAAGCCCGCGTTCGCCAGAGCAAAAGGGCCCGAAGTGAAGGCGGAGCCTGTGCCAAGGTAATGAAAGGAGATCGCCCAAAAAGGGTGCAGCAAAAGCCCCACGACGAGGAACCAGGGCGAAGAAATAAAAGACAGGGCGGCCAGCGATCCGAATACGGCGACGCCGGTCATTTCAATAGCCACCCAGGTGTTGGCCGCTTCCGAGCGCATCGCGAAGCCGACATACAGAAAAGAGACAGCGAGCAAAGCATAGGCCGCGATGCGGACCACGTTTTTTTGTCCCCATCGCGCCAGAACCACGAGACCGACAGCGAAAGCGACGCCGAGGGCCGTAAACAGGAAGATTTCAGTTGCGTCTTGCATGATTGGACCGTTCGCCGGGCCGCCCGCCCGTGTTTAGCTGTTGTCGAGGCTCTGATCGTTGCATGGTCTATATGTCGTAGCGCCGCCCTGAACAAGGGCAGAGCGCGCCTGTTCCGACTTCGTTCGCTTCGTCTTTGCTTCTGGCGGCCGCCGCCCGAATGTATTGGCGAAGGGCAAAAACCCCGGAGGCGTTTGACCCACGTTCATCGCCTTTTCTCTCGGAGCCTGGCTCAAGGCGTCTCGCGCGTGGTCGGCCAGGCGCGCCGGTGCTGCAGGAATCGAATTGTCCAGCAAAGCCTGCTATAGGGTTACCCTTACACAATTCCTGTCCGTCTCCGCCTCATGCAAGGATCGTCACGAACGATGCGCGTCGAAGACACTCCCCCCGCCGCTTCCGCCACTTCGGCCGCCGTCCGCGCCGTCCCGACGCATCATAAAAATGACGCGCACAAGAGCGAGCACGGATTGCACGAAGACATCCGTCTGCTCGGCCGTCTCCTCGGAACAACGGTGCGCGAACATGAAGGCGAAGAAGCTTTCGAGCGTGTCGAGACAATTCGTCGGCTTTCGGTCGCCGCGAGCCGCAATGGCGATGTCGAGGCGGATGCAAAACTCGATCAGTTGCTCCGGGCGCTTTCGGCCAAGGAGGCGCTCGCCGTCATACGCGCCTTCAGTTATTTTTTGCATCTCGGCAACATAGCGGAAGACTTGCATCCGCTGCAGTTGCGCGCGAAGGCGGAAGCGGCGGGCGATAAATCGAGTATCGCCTCCGAGCCCAGCCTCGCCCGCACTTTTGCGCATCTGCGTAAGGCCTCCGTCGGCGCCGGGAAAATTGCGCAAGTTCTAGCGCGTGGCTGGATCTCGCCAGTGCTCACAGCACATCCGACCGAAGTGCGGCGTAAAAGTCTACTCGACGCGGAGCATGCGATTTTTTCGCTTTTGGAAAAGCGCGAAAACTTGCGTTCCAAAAGCGATCTGGCGCAGAACGAACTGCAGTTGCGCGCCCGCATTTCGCAGATGTGGCAAACAGAACTCTTGCGCCAGTCGAAACTCACCGTTCGCGATGAGATCGAGAACACGCTCAGTTATTATCGCACCACTTTTTTGCGTGAGATTCCACATCTTTACTCCGACATCGAACGGCGCCTTGAAGGACTGCGCGTCCCCCCGTTTCTGCGGATGGGCGCATGGGTGGGCGGCGACCGCGACGGCAATCCCAATGTCACCGCCGACTCGCTTGAAACGGCGCTGCGCATGCAGGCCGACACTGCGCTGCGCTTTTATCTGACCGAGGTGCATCAACTCGGAGCTGAATTGTCGATCTCGCGAAAATACGCCGGCGCCACCAAGGCGCTGGAGGATCTGGCCGTGCGTTCGGGCGATGACAATCCACACCGTGACGACGAACCCTATCGGCGGGCGCTGATCGGCGTTTATTCCCGTCTGGCCGGCACGCTGGAAATGCTGACCGGCGGACAGGCGCAACGACATGCGCGCACTCCCGGCGAGCCCTACGCCAACAGCTGGGCGCTTCTCGCTGACCTCGTAACGGTCGACGAATCCCTTCGCTTACACCATAGCGAAGTGATCGCCTCGCAGCGTTTGGAGCCATTGATCCGCGCGGTGGAAGTATTCGGCTTCCATCTCGCCACAATCGATCTGCGCCAAAGCTCCGACCGTCACGAGGAAACGATTGCGGAGCTGCTCTCCCGCGCGCGAATAGCGCCGGATTACGCTGCTCTGACGGAGCCGGAGAAACAGACGCTGCTCTTGCAGATGCTGACTGATCCACGTCCGGTTCGGCTTGTTGATGAACAGTATTCCGATAGCTGCGAGGGAGAGCTGGCGATCTTCGCGAAGGCCGCGGCTATGCGCAAAAAATATGGCGACGAAGCAATCCGCCATTACATTGTCAGCCATACCGAGACGGTCAGCGATCTGCTTGAGGTGCTGCTGCTGCAGAAAGAAAGCGGCATGATGCATGGCACGCTCGATCTTCGAGACGCCAGTACGGTTTCAGCGCAGCTGATCATTGTGCCGCTTTTCGAAACTATCGAGGATCTGCGCAACGCAGCGCCCATTATGCGGGATTTCTATGCGTTGCCCGGCATCGCCAAGCTCGTCGGCAATTCCGGCGCATGCCAGGACATCATGCTAGGCTATTCGGACAGCAACAAGGACGGCGGAGTTTTTACGAGCATTTGGGAGCTGTATCGGGCCTCGACGGCGCTTGCAGAATTTTTCGCTGGTCTGCCCAACATCGCGATGCGGCTTTTTCATGGGCGCGGCGGCACTGTGGGTCGCGGCGGCGGGCCGAGCTATGACGCCATTCTCGCCCAGCCGCCGGGGACGGTCAAAGGCCAGATTCGTCTGACCGAACAGGGCGAGGTGATCGCGGCCAAATATGCAAATCCGCAAATCGGCCGCACCCAGCTTGAACTTCTAGTGGCTGCGACGCTGGAAGCGACGCTGTTGTCCGACCTGCAGGCGCCGGAGGCGGAGTTTCTCGCAGCAGCGGAGCAATTGTCTCGCGACAGCATGGTCGCTTATCGGCGTATGGTCTATGAGACCCCGGGCTTTGTCGATTACTTCTTTGGCTCGACGCCTATTTCGGAGATCGCCTCGCTAAATATCGGCTCCCGGCCCGCTTCGCGTAAACCCTCGCGCCGGATCGAAGATTTGCGCGCGATCCCCTGGAGCTTTTCCTGGGGGCAGGCGCGTCTCGCTTTGCCGGGCTGGTTCGGCTTTGGCTCCGCGATCATGCAGTTCTTGGAGCATGAGCACAAAGAGCGGATAATGCTGCTCCGTCGAATGAATCAGGAATGGCCGTTTTTTCGGGTCATGTTGTCAAATATCGACATGATCCTGTCGAAAACCGATCTGTCTATCGCACGCCACTATGCTGAACTTGCTCCCGATCAGGCCCGCGCGAAAGAAATTTTTGCGTTGATCGAAGCGGAATACGCTCGTGCGCTCGACGCGCTGGAAGCGATCACAGGCGCCAGCGAAAGACTGGCCGATAATCCCGGATTGGCGCACTCACTGAAATTGCGCGTGCCGTACATCACGCCGCTTAGCTATCTCCAAATCGAACTGATCCGTCGCTGGCGTTCGGGCAAGACCGACGATGACATCCGTCAGGGGATTTTAATGTCGATCAATGGCGTGGCGGCCGGATTGCGCAATACGGGGTGAGCCGCTGCGGCTCGCCGCGGCAGGCGTCCGCGATCAAGACAGTTGATCGAAGAAAAGCGAACGGTGCGACGCTCCAAGTTCTTTTGGCAGTCCGAACATATAGACTAGGCCGATGGCGAGATCGCCGAGGCCCAACGGCGCCGCAATCATGCCGAGGTCGCCAAGGAGTGCGGCGGGAATCAACAGCAGCGCTGCAATAAACCGTAAAAGCGACTCCCAATAAACGAACGACGCGCGCCGCCGCAAATCCCGGGAAGACAGTATAAGCACCGCGCCGGTGTAGGCCAGGAAGCCTCCGATCAGCCAACCCCAAAAGGGCGCGGGGACATTCAGGCCGAAAGCCCGATAAAGGGGCGGGCACGTGAGAAACAGACCCAATCCAACGTTATAAACGCCAGACCAAAAGACAAATTTTGTCATCTTGCACCTTAACTGTTCCGGCGAGCAAACATAAACTCTGGCGTCTCTTTCTTGTATACGCCTCACGGCGGGAGCAGCAACGGCGATCGGTGTGGAGGCGCCCCTTCCGGGGTTGCCATGTTCGCTTAACCCAAGCATCCTGTTTAACTCTTTTGCCGTGTCAAATGGAGATTGGAATGGCGAACGAACGAATGAGCCGCCTGAAAACGAAAGCCGTCGACGAGGCAAAGGAACTTTTTGAAATCTTCCTTTATTTCTGGGTGATGTTAAGCCTGTTTTCCCTGCATAAGGCTCTCATCTTCAACGAAGACGTTCTCACCTACCAGCAGGGCTTCGCGATGATCAATGCCTTTGCCTTGGCGAAAGTCGTGCTCATAGCTCAAGATCTGCATCTCGGCGAGCGCCTTAAAAACAAACCGCTGATCTATCCAATCTTATTCAAGGCGGCGATTTTTTCGGTGTTGCTGCTTGTTTTTCACGTCATCGAGGAAATACTCATCGGGAAATGGCACGGTAAGACGCTTGCGGAAAGCATTCCCACTTTTGGCGACGGCTCGCTGCAAGCGCTGATAATGACCGAGCTCATTGTCTTTGTGGCGTTGATACCTTTCTTCGCCTTCATGGAAATGAAGCGGATTATCGGAGCAGAAACGCTTCACGGTCTTTTGTTCGGTCGCAAAGCGCCGCCACAATGACGAGGCTTCAACCGCGTGAGTGCTGATAGATGATTTTCATCCCGCCACGCGCGCAGCTAGCCCTCGCTCCCACGTCAGCGCTTGCATTACGATTTCCTCGAGATTGTCGTGCTGCGGTTTCCAGCCCAGCGCTGATTTGATCAGCTCGTTGCCGGCGACGATGGCTGCTGGATCGCCCGGACGGCGGTCTACGATCTCGACCTTGAAATCGACGCCCGATACGCGTTTCACCGTGTCGATCACGTCGATCACTGAAAAGCCCTTGGCGTAACCGGCGTTGCAGACGAGACTGGCCCCGCCTTCGCGCAAATAGCGCAGCGCATCCATATGGGCGCGGGCGAGGTCCGAAACCTGGATATAGTCGCGCACGCAGCTACCGTCATGGGTAGGGTAATCCGTGCCAAACAGTTGCATTTTGGGGCGAAGACCCAGCGCGGTTTGCACCGCCACCTTGATGAGATGGGTGGCGTTCGGCGTCGACTGGCCAGTTCTGCCTGCAGGGTCGCCTCCGGCCACATTGAAATAGCGCAGCGCAACGTAATTGAAGTCAAGCGCCCTGGAGACGTCCTCGAGCATCCACTCGACCATAAGCTTGGAGCGGCCGTAGGGCGACATGGGTTTTGGAGGTTCGTCCTCTGTCACCGGATTTTGTAGCGGATCGCCATAGACCGCTGCAGTCGAAGAAAATATGAAGCGCTTCACATCGCATCCGGTCACCGCTTCCAATAGCGTGCGGGCCTTGGCGGTGTTATTAAGATAATACAGCAAGGGGTCGGCGATGGACTCTGGCACGACGATCTTGGCGGCGAAATGAATGACTTCTTCGACGTCATAACGCGCAATGGTTTCCGTTACGAGATCTTCGTCGCCGAAATCGCCGACGACAAGTGGAACGCCGTCCGGGACCGCCCAGCGGAAGCCCGTTGAAAGATCATCAAGGACAACTACCTTCTCGCCTGCATCCAAAAGCTCCAGAACCATATGGCTGCCGATAAAGCCGGCGCCGCCTGTCACTAAAACTGTCATGGTCAACACCCGTTCACACCGTTTCGTCACCCGAAATTAACGGGCGGCGCCTAAATTTCGTTGCAACCGCGTCGGCGTTTTCGTCTTAAACGCGGTAGACGCAACTTCTGTAACGCAATGGATCATCCATGACCAAGCGCATTCGCAAGGCTGTTTTCCCGGTCGCCGGATTGGGCACCCGCTTTCTGCCGGCCACCAAGGCTGTGCCAAAAGAGATGCTTACCGTTGTCGATCGACCGGTTGTGCAGCATGTGGTCGATGAAGCGCGCGAGGCTGGCATCGAACATTTTATTTTTGTGACAGGTCGCGGCAAGGCGGTGATCGAAGATCACTTCGACATGTCCTACGAACTTGAAGACACCCTGCGCAGACGCAACAAGGTTAAAGAATATGAAGCCCTGATGGCTGATCTGCCCAAAGCCGGCGCCACCAGTTTTACGCGCCAGCAGGCCCCGTTGGGGCTTGGACACGCGGTCTGGTGCGCGCGCGATATCATCGGCGACGAGCCCTTCGCTGTGTTGTTGCCTGATATGATCACACTGCCAAATGGACCACGCAAGAGCCGGTGTCTCGCTCAGGCCGTCGAGGCCTACAATAAGCACGGGGGCAACATCATCGCGGTGGAGGAGGTTCCTGCAAGCGAAACCCATCAATATGGGATCGTCAGCGTTGGCTCCGACCATGGCCATAGTTTTGAGATCAAAGGCATGGTCGAAAAGCCGCCGCAGGGGACCGCGCCCAGCAATCTCATGATTTCCGGCCGCTATATTTTGAACCCGGAAATTTTCGAACTGCTGGAGAAAGGCGAAAAGGGTGCTGGCGGCGAAATCCAGCTGACTGACGCCATGATCAAACTTGCGGGCAACCAGACGTTCCACGGCGTGCGGTTCGACGGCAAGACTTACGATACGGGTTCAAAGCTGGGTTTTCTGGCCGCCAATATCGCCTTTGGCCTGGAGCGGCCCGACATAGCGGAAGGATTGCGGGCGGAGATCAAAAAACTGGTTGGGTAAGCTTTTCCAGAGCGACCAATTCAGCGCTTCTTGGCGCGCAGCCGGATGATAACGTCGCAGCCGACGATCTCCATGCCTTCCGGCGGCGCGGGCAAGCGCGCAAATTCCACGGAACTGTCCGGCGCATCGAACAT
This sequence comes from uncultured Alphaproteobacteria bacterium, assembly GCA_963724845.1. Lineage (GTDB taxonomy): Bacteria > Pseudomonadota > Alphaproteobacteria > Rhizobiales > Beijerinckiaceae > Methylocystis. The sequence goes on along the minus strand of CAVRWF010000008.1, from coordinate 870 downwards.
GCGCCCGCTGGCCTCGTCCATGAAATGGTGATGCGGCGAGGTGCGCGTATGAAAATATGTACGCGGGCCTTGCACTGCGATCTCTCTCAGCAATCCGGCGCTCGCGAACTGGTTGAGCGAGTTGTAGACAGTCGAAAGCGACATCTGCAGTCCGGCTTCGCGCGCTTCGGCGTGAAGAGCTTCGGCGCTGACGTGTCGGTCGCCCTTGCCGAACAGAAGGCGGCTCAATGACAGCCGTTGCACCGTTGGACGCAAACCCACCGCGCGCAGTTTACTCTTAAGGTCGAACTCTGTCGGCGCGACGGCGCCTTTGCTTTGAGCCTCGCGCAAACGGATTTGTGCGCCGGGGCCGATGGTTGAAGGCAAATGCGTCATTACGCTGCGTACACGGCCTCCCGCGCTCCCTTTTTGTCGATAATTCCTATAGGCAGTAGAAGACAGCGCCACGCCCCTGTCAAACGAATTGGCGGAGAGTGTGTAATCTTTCCAAACAAGGCTTTCGCAGGCGCCAGTCCAGCAAGGCTGGGCTGTGCGGCCCGACCTCGGAGACCAATATGCAAGATTTGGACGAGTTGGCGCGGAGGGTCATCGTAAACCGGCGCGACTTTCTCCTGACGGGGGCGGCGCTCGTCGGCAGCGGCGACGCCCTGGGTCAACCCGCGGGCGATTTCAATTCCTTCCTCCAATCCCTCTGGCCAGCGTCGCAGGCCGCTGGCGTGTCGCGCGCAACCTTCGACGGCGCCGTGCAAGAGTTGACTCCGGACCCGGGCGTCATTTCCAAGCCAAAGGCCCAATCTGAATTCACCGTGTCGATTCCCGCCTATGTCGCCGGCGCCGTGACCAATAGCCGCGTCGCACGAGGCCGCGCAG
>CAVRWF010000007.1:0-434354 GCA_963724845.1 uncultured Alphaproteobacteria bacterium | reverse complement strand
TTGGCGTCCTTAGCGGACATGGTTCGCATGTGATCTGCCCCATCTTAAAGAAGCCATTTTAGCTACTTCAATTGTGTTGGCAACTGTCATTCGATGCCATGGCCTCGCCCGTTTTTTGCAGGGACACTCCGGCCCACGGCGATCAGGGTTCACGCGGTCTTCAACCACCTCTTCAGCCGGGCCTTGCGCGAGGTGCGCGAAACGCGCAGTTTCGGTGATGTGCGTTGCCCTTCGTGGCAAGCCGCGCGATGGCGGGCGGCGCTGCGATTTGTGGGGTCTCCGCGCCGCCCGCCATCGGTTATGCCCGTCGTGGGTCCTCCGGGGGCGGCGAGACTCTCGCCGTCGCGTTCAGCCTCGAACGCCTGCTTTCCCTTTACGGCCCATAGGTTCGCGCGTGTTGTCCCTCATCGCTTTGGAGCTTGTCAGCGATCCAGAGCAGTGCGCCGAAGATCATGGCGCGATCGTCATCTGTCAGTTCGACAACACCGGCTTTGACGACGAGGCCGCCGAGTTCGATCAGTTGCCGCGTGCGCTTGCGGCGCTCGACCTGCCATGTCCGCATGTCATTCCGCGCCCGTTCTGCCTGATGCCGATTGCGCGCCGCCCGGTTGCGGTTGAGCGCCGCCGTGTCGCGCTCAGGCGATGGAGCAGTTCGCCGCGACTGGCTTTGAAAGAACGCGGCCCCGCGTTTCGCCCATGCCTCCCTCTTTCCGGCGTCCTTGGTTTCGGCCAGCACGACCAGCGCGCCCGCCAGTTCGTCGGCGGTGAGCGCATCGGCTCCGGTCGAGATCACCAATTCGCCGAGTTGCTGTACCTTGCGAGCTTTCAGGTCTCGCGCCTTGTCCTCCAGCGCCTTCAGTTCCGCATCAAAGTCCCGTGGTTTGCGCATCATGTCCTCCATTAGCAGTCGATGGAGGGATGATAGTTTCGTGCCCGCGGAAATGCTTCAATGTTGCCGGGACGGGCTGAAACGGCGCGGGCAGTCCCGAGAAATTATTTCGAGGGCGCGCTTATACGTCGTTCCGACGTGCGCTTGAGGGCAGTATCTGGTCGGTCGCCATGGCGATCTACCATTTCTCCGTTCAGGTCATCGGACGCGCGGCGGGCCGCAGCGCGGTCGCCGCCGCCGCCTACCGCTCGGCCTCGCGGTTGCGCGATGACCGGCTGGACCGCGACCATGATTTCTCCAACAAGCGGGCGTCGTCCATTCCGAGGTCATGCTGCCGGAGAAGCGCCGGAGGAATGGAACGACCGCGAACGGCTTTGGAACGATGTCGAAGCCTTCGAGAAGCGGAAGGACGCTCAGCTTTGCCGCGAGGTGGAGTTCGCCATTCCCCGCGAGATGACAGAGGGCCAGGGCATCGAACTGGCCCGCGATTTCGTGCAGGCCGAATTCGTCGATCAGGGCATGATCGCCGACCTCAATGTGCATTGGGACATGGGCGCGGACGGCAGCCCAAACCCCACGCCCATGTCATGCTCACCATGCGGGAGGTTGACGAGAGCGGCTTCGGCCCGAAGGTGCGGGACTGGAACCGCACGGAGATGGTCGAGCACTGGCGGGAGCGCTGGGCCGATCATGTCAACGAGCGGCTGGCCGAACTCGACATCGACGCGCGGATCGACCATCGCAGCCTTGAGGCCAAGGCATCGCGCTGGAGCCGCAGACCAAGATCGGCGCACCGGCGCAACGCATCGAGGCCGCCGGGATCGAGGCCGACCGCGCCGAGGATCACCGCGCATCGCCCGCGAGAATGGCGCGCGGATCGTCGCCGATCCTTACGCCGCGCTCGACGCGATCACGCAACAGCAATCGACCTTCACGCGGCGTGACATGGCGATGTTCGCGCACCGGCACAGCGACGGGATCGACCAGTTCAACGAGGTGATGGGCGCGATGCGCGGCGCGCCCGATCTTGTCGAACTCGGCAAGGACGATGCCGGGCAGGACCGCTTCACCACCCGCGACATGATCGAGACCGAACAGCGCCTGCACCGCGCCGCCGAACTTGATGGCCGAAAGGGAGCGCCACGAGGTCACGACGCCGACAGACGGGCGGCGCTGGCGCGTGCGGAATCAGCGCGGCTTGGTCCTGTCCGGCGAGCAGGCCGACGCGCTGGCGCATGTCATGGACGGACGCGATCTCGGCGTTGTCGTCGGCTATGCCGGAACAGGGAAAGCGCGATGCTGGGTGTCGCGCGCGAGGCTTGGGAGGATGCCGGTTACACCGTGCGCGGCGCGGCCCTGTCCGGTATCGCGGCCGAGAATCTGGAGGGCGGATCGGGCATCGCGTCGCGCACGATCGCCAGCATGGAACATCATTGGTCACAGGGCCGTGACCTTCTCACGTCACGCGATGTGCTTGTCATCGACGAGGCAGGCATGGTCGGCACCCGGCAGTTGGAGCGCGTATTGGCCCACGCCGCCGAGGCAGGCGCGAAAGTCGTCCTGGTCGGCGATCCGCAGCAGTTGCAATCCATCGAGGCGGGCGCGGCGTTCCGCTCGATCCACGAGCGCCACGGCGGCGCGGAGATCGGCGAGGTGCGCCGCCAGCGGGAGGATTGGCAGCGCGACGCCACGCGCGATATGGCGACCGGCCGGACGGGCGACGCGATCAGCGCCTATGAAAGACATGGCGCGGTCCACGCCGCCCAAACGCGCGAGCAGGCGCACGAAGATCTGATCGACCGCTGGGACCGCGACCGGCAGGAAGCACCGGAGCACAGCCGGATCATTCTCACCCACACCAATGCCGAGGTGCGCGCGCTCAACGAGGGCGCTCGGGAACGGATGCGGGAAGCGGGTGATCTTGGCGATGACGTTCGCCTGACCGTGGAGCGGGGCGAGAGCAGCTTCGCCAGCGGGGATCGCGTGATGTTCCTGCAAAACGAACGAGGCCTTGGAGTGAAGAACGGCACGCTCGGCACAATCGAACAGGTCAGCGCGCGGAGCATGACCGTGCGCACCGATGACGGACGCGATGTCGGCTTTGACCTGAAAGACTATAACCGCATCGACCACGGCTATGCCGCGACCATCCACAAGGCGCAGGGCATGACCGTGGACCGCGCCCATGTGCTGGCGACACCGGGCATGGACGCTCACGGCAGCTATGTCGCCCTGTCCCGTCACCGCGATGGCATGGACCTGCATTATGGCCGCGACGACTTCACCAGTCAGGACAAGCTCATCAACGTCTTGTCGCGCGACCGGGCCAAGGACATGGCGAGCGACTACGAACCCGCCCGCGACTACGCCGAGCGGCGCAGCATCACCTTCCGCGAACGGGTGGAACGGGTTGTCGAGATCGTCAGGCAGGTTCCCGAAAAGGTGCGCGGCATGTTCGACGGGCTGCGCCTGCCCGCCGAGAGCGGACAGGGGCCGGAAAGGAAGGTGGAGGAAGACAAGGAGGCGGCGTTGCGCCGGGCGCGCACCGATGCGCTCAAGCGCCATGCCCGCGCCATCGATGCAATCTTCGCGGCACAGGAGCAGGGCGGCAAGGCCAGCCCCGATCAGGTCAGGGAATTGCAGGAGGCGCGACAGCGGTTCGAGGAAGTACGCCCCTACGGCTCGCATGACGCCGAAGCGGCCTACAATAAAAACCCGCAGCTTGCGGCGGAAGCAGCGTCAGGCGACGCCCGGCGCGCGATCCGCGCCCTGCAACTAGAAACCGAGTTACGCACCGAACCGGCCCGCCGCGCCGACCGTTTCGTGGAACGCTGGCAGAATCTCCATCGGGCCAGCGACCAACGCTATGCGGCGGGCGACTATGCCGGGCACAGGGCCGCGCGGGCGGAGATGGGGAACATGGCGCAGAGCCTGGAACGCGACCCGCAGATGGAGTCCCTTCTGGCGGGTCGCAAGCGCGAACTCGGCATATCATTCGATCCGGGGATGGGCGTCGGCCGCAACCTCACCCTCTCGTTCGGGCTTGGCCGGGGCCGAGGTCTCGGGCTGTAAACCATCCTATTTACCGCCCCCTCTACGCCACAGCCCTACGGCGACTAAATCCCTATTGCACAACAATAAATCCTTGCCTTTGCCTGTCCTGGCAGTCCCACGAACAGCCAGCAGGAGGCAGCCCGGCCATGCGTCAGCCAGACCGTATCATCCGAATGGATACCGTCCGCAACCGCACCGGCCTGTCGCGGTCCACCATCTACCGCAAGATCGCCGAGGGCACGTTCCCGGCCCAGCTCAAGATCAGCATCAACTGCGCGGGCTGGCGGGAATCCGACATCGACCGATGGGTCGCCGATCCCGTGGCGTGGCGACCGGGAAGCGGGCGCGGCCTCGATGGCCTTTGATCGCGCCTTGTCCCGCGCCCGCCGCGTCAGGCCGCCCACGGCATCGGAGCAGCTTGAGGCGCTGCTGGGATACCGTGTCGCTATGGGCCGCCCGCCCAAGCATGACCTGTCCACCTGGACCGTCACCGACGATTGGCCACGTCCCGTTCCGGTCACGCAGGCCGAGATCGAGGTGTTCGAGCAATGGTTCGGCGATCTGTTCGATGAACTGTTCGGCTCATCCAATTCTTGATTATTCCGGCAATATGCCGTATACAACCAGGACAAGGAGATCGGCCATGCCCAGACCCGCAAGTAAAGTCGAGACCGCCCGCCTTGAGGCGCGCGTGCCAATTAATGTCTATGAGCAGATGCAGCGCGCGGCCAGGCTGCGCGGTATGACGCTGACCGGCTATCTTATCGCTACGGCGGGAGAGGATGCCCGCCGCACTGTCGAGGACGCCGACGTGCTGCGTCTCGCAGCCGAGGATCAGGTGCGTTTCGCCAAGGCGTTGATTGATCCGCCCGCGCCCAACGCCCGGCTGGCTCGCGCCGCAAAGCGCCATGTCGACCTGATAGCGCCCAGGTGAGCGCGAGGTTTGCGATAGAGGCGCTTTCCAAGGCGCACCAGCGCAAGACGTTCTCGTGCGGCAATGAGCGGATCGACCGTTATTTCCGCGAGGCCGTCACTCAGGACATTAAACGTCGATACGCGACCTGCTTCGTCGCCCGAGACCTTGAGGCCGACCAGGTAGCGGGCTTCTACACGCTCTCATCCAGCAATGTGCCGCTCATGGCCGTGCCCGAGCCGTTGGCGAGCAGGCTACCGCGCTACCCCACCGTTCCGGCCGTGCTGATCGGCTGGCTTGGGCGCGATCAATCCTATGCAGGGCTTGGGCTGGGCGAAGCCCTGTTGTTCGACGCGATCAAGACCGTCGCCGAAGCCCCGATAGGCGCTCATGCCATATTCGCCGACGCCATCGATGAGAAGGCGGCGGCTTTCTACGCCGCTTTCGGGTTCATGGCGCTGATTGATCGGCCCAATACGCTGTATCTGCCTGTTGCGACGGCGCAGCGCCTTTTGTCGGGAGAAACCCCATGACAACCTCCGCCGACGACAAATCTCAGCCTCGGGTCATGCTACGCGCCGCCCTTTACCTGCGCGTCTCGACGGCGCGGCAGGCCGAGCATGATGTTTCCATTCCCGACCAGAAGCGGCAGGGCGAGGCCTATTGTACCTCGCGCGGCTACCAGCTTGTCGAAACCTATGTGGAACCGGGCGCATCGGCCACCAATGACCGCCGCCCAGAGTTCCAGCGCATGATCGAGGCCGGGACCAGCAAGCCAGCGCCGTTCGACGTGGTGGTGGTCCATTCGTTCAGCCGGTTCTTCCGCGATCACTTCGAACTTGAATTCTACGTCAGGAAGCTCGCCAAGAACTGCGTGAAGCTGGTCTCGATCACGCAGGAAATGGGGGATGACCCCATGCACGTCATGATGCGGCAGATCATGGCCCTGTTCGACGAATATTAGTCCAAGGAGAACGCCAAGCACGTCATCCGCGCCTTGAAGGAGAACGCCCGGCAAGGCTTCTGGAACGGCTCGCTTCCTCCTATCGGCTACCGTGTCGTCGCGGCCGAGCAGCGTGGAGCCAAGACCAAGAAGAAGCTGGAGATCGACCCGCTCCACGCCGACACGGTGCGGTTGATCTATCGGCTGGCGCTGGAAGGTGACGGCACGACCGGCCAGATGGGCGTCAAGAACATCGTCTCCTATCTCAACAGTCGCCGCATCTTCACCCGCGACGGCGGACGCTGGGGCATCGGTCAGGTTCACCGCATCCTGACCCGCCGCACCTATATGGGCGAGCACGAGTTCAACAAGCGCAGCAAGACCAAGGAACTGAAACCCGTCAGCGAGATCGTCACGGTGCCGGTCCCGCCGATCATCGACCCCGAAATGTTCGACACGGTGCAGGCGCTATTGAAGGCCCGCAACCCCAAGGTTGTGCCATCCGCCGTCATCAGCGGCCCGACCATGCTCACCGGCCTGATCCATTGCGCCAGGTGCGGCGGGGCCATGACCATCCGCACCGGCAAGGGCGGACGCTACCGCTATTATGCCTGTTCGATGAAAGCCCGGCAGGGGCCGACCGCCTGCGAGGGCATGGCGGTGCCGATGGACAAGCTGGACGATCTTGTCGCCAGCCATCTTGAAGGTGAGCTTCTCCAGCCCGAGCGGCTCGAAACCATCCTCGCCAGCGTTCTCGACCGGCGGCAGGAGCAATCCGAGCGTCGCCGGGACCACATCGCCGAACTGAACAGGCGTGCATCCGAATCGGAACTGCGTCTCAAGCGCCTCTACGACGCCATCGAGGCGGGTGTCGCCGATTTGAGCGACCCGGCGCTCAAGGACCGCATCGACGGCCTCAAAGCCATCCGCGACCAAGCCAAAATTGATGCCCAGCGCGCGCGGGCCATGCTTCATAACTCAGGAAGCCAAGCGGTCACGCCGCAGATGCTGAGCAAGTTTGCCTGCGCTGCGCGCCAGCGCATCCGGCTTGAAGGGGGTGGCTATTGCCGTGACCATCTTCGCGCCCTCGCTCAGCGCATTGAAGTCGCTGAGGGCGAGGTCCGCATCATGGGATCGAAGTCCCGGCTGCTCCAGACGCTCGTGGCGAATGGTGGCGCAAGCGCCGTGCCCACTCAGGGACTGAAGTGGCGGAAGGGGTGGGATTCGAACCCACGGTGGAGTTTCCCCCACGGCGGTTTTCAAGACCGCTGCCTTAAACCACTCGGCCACCCTTCCTCGGGGCAAATGCGATATAACACCTTTGGCCTAAGCGCCAGAGCCGATCTTCAGCATGCGCAGATCGAAAGAACGCCAGAAGCAAAAATTCCGAAGGTTTTCCTCTAATGCCGCTTTATTTCGCCTATGGCGCCAATATGGATGTCGGCGCAATGGGCTCCCGCTGTCCGCGTTCGCGCCCGCTCGGGCTGGCGCGCCTCGCCCGGCATCGCTTTTTGATCATGGCGGAGGGCTACGCGAGCGTCGCGCCGGATCCCCGCTCAATCGTGTATGGCGTCCTGTGGGATCTCGCTTTGTCGGACGTTCGCGCGCTTGACCAGTTCGAGGACGTCTCGCGCGGACTTTACAATAAGATCCAGCGCCCTGTGCTGCGCGAGCCCGTCGGCTCGGCTCAGGCGCTTGTCTACATCGGCCATTGGGCGCAGCCTGGGGCGCCGGAGCCAGCCTATTTCGCCAGCCTGATTGCGGCGGCGCGTGGGTGGCGACTGCCTGCCGGCTATGTCGCCTTTCTGGAAAGCCTTGGCGCCGCCACACAACAAAGGCCATAATTTCCGCACCCGCAGTCCTTGCTCACGAAAGTCCAGTCCATGACCTCAAATACCGTCGTCGTCCACAGCATCGAGGCGCTGCGTGCGCGCGTAGCCGGGTGGCGCGAGGCGGGCGAACGCGTCGGTCTTGTTCCGACCATGGGCGCCTTGCATGACGGACATATCTCGCTTGTCGAGGAGACGCGCCGGCATGCGACGCGGGTGATTGTGACTATTTTTGTAAATCCGGCGCAGTTCGGCCCCTCCGAGGATTTTGGCAAATATCCGCGCACGCTGCCGGCCGATCTTGAAAAACTCATAAGCGCCGCCGCTGATCTGTGCTTTGCCCCAGCGGTCGACGAAATTTATCCGCAGGGCTTTGCGACGCGCATAGAAATGGATGGACCGGCGCGAGCCGATCTTGAAGACCGCTTTAGACCAACGCATTTTTCCGGAGTCGCGACCGTCGTCGCCAAGCTTTTGAACGAAGCGCAGGCGGATGTCGCCGTTTTCGGCGAGAAGGATTATCAGCAATTGCTGGTCATCCGCCAAATGGCGCGAGATCTTGACATAGCGACGCAAATTTTGGGCGCGCCAACGCTTCGCGAGTCCGACGGTCTCGCTATGTCCTCCCGCAATGTCTACCTTACTCGAGACGAACGCCGCGTAGCGCCAGCGCTTTACGCCGCGTTAATGCGGGCCGTCCGACGCGTCAAAGCGGGCGAACCCATCGAAGCGACACTGGCCGCCGCTCGAAATGACCTTGCGGGGGAAGGGTTTGCAATCGACTACTTCGAGGCGAGACAGGCGCAAACGCTTGCGCGCATGAAGAAGGCGGAGGAAGGCCCGCTGAGGATTCTGGCGGCTGCCAAATTGGGGACGACCCGACTGATCGACAATGTTGCGGTTTGACCCATGAGCCACGACTACACTTTCCGGCGCATCGTCGTCACTGGCCGAGTGCAGGGCGTTGGCTTTCGCCTGTTCGTCGCGCGCGAGGCGGGCCGGCTAAAGCTGACTGGTTGGGTGCGTAATCGCGCGGCAAATCAGGTTGAGTGCGTCGTCAGCGGCGAGGCTTCCGCTATTTCCGAACTGGCGGCTCTGGCCCGACGAGGTCCGTCGGGAGCGCGTGTCGATAACATTCACATACAGAACTCTGACGCTGCGGCCCTGGCTCTCTGCAATGACAGTGGCGATGGAATGGTTGTCGCGCCTAGCATTTGAGACCTGTTTCACGGCGTTCGCCGCTGGAGGCTACGCATCTGTCGTGGGTCCAAAATAATCCTCAAACCTGCGGCGCAGCGCCACGTCGACGATGCGCATATCGCTTTGTGCGCCGAGTTCCTGGAGACTTGTGACGCCGTAATGCACGGCGCGCTGGCCGCAGGGCGCAATGCCGGAAAAATGCGACAATTGTGGCGCTACATTAAGCGCTATCCCATGAAAACTTACCCAGTGTCGCAGACGAATGCCGAGAGCAGCGATCTTGTCTTCCGCCGCTTCGCCACAAGGCCCACAGGCTTTGTTCGGGCGCGCAACCCACACGCCGACCCGGTCCGAGCGGCGCTGCCCCTCAACGCCAAGATCGGCCAATGCGGCGATTAGCCAGGCCTCCAAAGCGGCAACAAATGCGCGCACGTCGCGGCGGCGGCGGCCCAGATCGAGCATCACATAGGCGACCCGTTGGCCAGGGCCATGATAGGTGTATTGGCCGCCCCGGCCGGTTTGATGCACGGGAAAACGGGGCTCCAGGAGATCGGCGACTTTCGCTGATGAACCTGCAGTGTAAATAGGAGGATGTTCGAGCAGCCAAATATTCTCGGGAGCTGCGTCCTTCGCGATGGCTTCCGCCTGCGTCTCCATTCGCGCGACTGCATCCTCGTAAGACACCAGCCCTTGCGCGACGCTCCAACGCACCGGCGGCGAACCCGCCCTCGGCAGCAATGAAAGCGTAACCTCAGTGCGATCTTGCGTCATTGCAAATGCGGCCGGCCATGGCTTGTTGGAGCATATTCCATGCCTGCTGAAACTAGTCTGATAAAGGTTAAACGCAACATCGTCCCCTCTTCCACGTCATCGCCGAAAAATATCCTTATTCTGCCCAAACGCCCAATTTTGGACGAATGCGCGACTATGCTACACAACCTTGCCCCGCTTCTTGAACAGACACGACGATCTCCATGATCTCCCGCTCAGTCATCGCCCTCGCTTTCGCTGCCCTATTGTCCGCTGTTGGAGCCGCTTTCGCCGGCGAACTCCGTTTCGAGACCGCTCAGAACTACGACCGCCCCCCCGCGGACATCGACGAGCCCGACACGCCCATGCCGAAGCAGGAGTCTGGAGGAACTCGGCACGCGCGTAGATCGACTCGAACGCGAATTGCGCAATATGACCGGACGGGTCGAAGAATTGCAGCACACCGTGCAAGTGCTGGAAGAACAGTTGCGCGCTGCGCGGCAAGACAATGCGCGACCTGTCGCGGCTCCGGCGCCCGCTGCCCCGGGAAGGCGCGGAGACGCTTTCGATCCGAGTAGCAATCCCGGCGCGCCCGGCTCGCCGCGTGAAATAGGATCGACTTCGCCGTCGACGCCGCTGCCATCTTCCCGCCCCGCCGCGAGCGGCCCCATGCGTGAACCGGGCGCGCCGCTCGATCTCACAGGTCATCTGACCCAAACCTCTCCAGCAATCCTTGCGCCGAGCGATGGCGCGCCGGCGCCGCCGACCGTTAAGGAGGATTATGATCAGGCTGTCGCCCTGATGCGCTCCGGCCAATATGAGACCGCCGAGAAGAGTCTCGCGGCCTTTCTCGCGAAATATCCCAAAAGCAAATATGCGCCCGCGGCGACCTATGGTCTTGGCGAGAGCTTCTACCAGCGCGCGCGCTACCGTGAAGCCGCCGAGAAATACCTGGAAATCTCAACCAAATTCGCCCAGTCCGCGCAGGCGCCTGAGGCTATGTTGCGACTTGGGCAATCGTTGGGAGCGCTCGGCGCGCGAGAACAGGCCTGCGCATCCTTTTCCGAAATCGGCGTCAAATATCCCGGCTCCGCGTCCCGAATAAGGGACGCCGCACAGCGAGAGAGCAAAAAACTGCAATGCTGAGCGGCGGACGGGCGGCGGAGGAGCTGCTTGCTTCACTCGCGCTCGATACGCCATTGCTCCTCGCCGTCTCCGGCGGACCGGATTCGGTAGCATTGATGCTGCTCGCGGCGGAGTGGTCGCGGCGCATCGGCAAGAAGGACATCTCGGTCGCGACTGTGGATCACGGCCTGCGCGCAAATTCTCATGAGGAGGCTTTACAGGTAGGGGCGTGGGCGCAGGCGTTGGGTTTTGTCCATCATCTGCTGCATTGGGAGGGGCCAAAGCCTGCAACCAGACTGCAAGAAAGGGCGCGTGAAGCGCGATATCGACTGCTTTGCGCATGCGCAAAAGAAATTGATCCAGATTGCGCAATCGTCACAGCGCATCACGCCGACGATCAAGCTGAAACGATACTTTTTCGCCTTTTGCGCGGTAGTGGCGTAGCCGGGCTGTCCGGCATGGCCTTTTCATCCATGCGCGACGGCGTGAAATTGTTGCGGCCGTTGTTGGACGTTACCAAGTCCGAGCTGGAGGCGATTTGCCTACAGGCGAAACACGGTTTCGTTCGCGATCCGTCGAACGAAAACCAGAATTTCGCCCGCACCAGACTGCGTACGCTAACCACGACGCTGGAATCCCAAGGACTTGACGTCTACTCGCTGCTAAGACTTGGCCGACGCGCGGCGCAAGCCGAGCAGGCATTGAACTGGTGCGCATCGCGTGCGTGCGATTCAGCGGTCATCGCACGCGACGATTCAGGCACGCGCTTCGACGCAACCGTACTGCGCGCTCTACCACGAGAGATCGTGCAACGTCTGCTCGCGCGGGACTTGTTTCAGAGCGACGGGCGCATGCCGAGACTGGACAGACTTGAACGCGCCACACAAATCATAGAACGCAGCCTGAAGGAAGGCGTGAGCGCGCGAATCACGTTGGGAGGCCTTTCCATCAAAATCGACAAACTTGCGGTGACGTTAACGCCCGCACCGCGGCGTGTTCGGGGCGGCGCCAAATTTGGAACGAAGTCGCGCCGCAGCGACGACACCGTTTGATTCCAACATATTGCCCGTTCGATCGCGTTTTCCGGCATACAGCGCCCTTTAAGCAGACGCTCACTTGGCAAGCGGCGGTAGCGCGCCTAAGTTACGCATAAACGGAACGTTCGCGGGAATGGTCCCGCGCCCGAGCGTTTCCATGACAGGCTCATTATGAACGCACACTTCAGGAACCTAGCCCTGTGGGCAATCATCGGCCTGCTGGTCGTAGCGCTCGTTATGCTGTTTCAGCAACCTGGCCAGCGAACCCCGATTCGCGACATATCTTTCAGCGAGCTGCTGACACAGGTTGATCAGGGGCGCGTACATGACGTGACCATTTCAGGCAACGAGGTCACCGGTCATTTTTCCGACAACCGCCCGTTTTCGACATACATGCCGAACGATCCGAGCCTGGTATCGAAACTCGAGGCGAAGAACGTGCAAATCAGCGCGAAGCCGCTCAATGACGGCAACGGCTGGCTTATGACGCTACTGCTTAACGGGCTTCCATTGATCGCCTTTCTCGGCGTCTGGATTTTCCTGTCCCGTCAAATGCAGGGCGGAGCGGGCCGAGCGATGGGCTTCGGCAAGTCGAAGGCCAAGCTGCTGACGGAAACGCAGGGCCGCGTGACCTTCGAGGACGTCGCCGGCGTCGACGAGGCCAAGGAAGATCTCGAAGAGATCGTCGAATTCCTGCGTGATCCGCAGAAGTTCCAGCGTCTTGGCGGACGCATCCCGCGCGGCGTGCTGCTGGTCGGCCCTCCCGGCACCGGCAAGACCTTGCTGGCGCGGGCCATCGCCGGCGAGGCCAATGTGCCCTTCTTCACCATCTCGGGCTCCAACTTCGTCGAAATGTTCGTCGGCGTCGGCGCCTCGCGCGTGCGCGACATGTTCGAGCAGGCCAAGAAGAATGCGCCCTGCATCATCTTCGTCGACGAAATCGACGCGGTGGGCCGTCATCGCGGCGCCGGACTTGGCGGCGGCAACGACGAGCGCGAGCAGACGCTCAACCAGTTGCTGGTGGAGATGGACGGCTTCGAGGCCAATGAGGGCATCATTCTGATCGCCGCGACCAACCGTCCCGACGTGCTCGACCCGGCCTTGATGCGCCCGGGCCGCTTCGACCGGCAGATTCAGGTGCCGAACCCCGATTTCATCGGTCGCGAGAAGATCCTCAAGGTCCATGCGCGCAAGGTGCCCTTGGCGCCGGACGTCGATCTGAAGGTAGTGGCGCGGGGCACGCCGGGCTTTTCCGGCGCGGATCTGATGAATCTGGTCAATGAGGCGGCTTTGCTTGCGGCGCGTCGCAGCAAGCGGATCGTCACCAGGGCCGAATTCGAGGACGCTCGCGACAAGATCCTGATGGGCGCCGAGCGTCGCACACTGATGATGACCGATGAGGAGAAGCGCCTCACGGCCTATCATGAAGGCGGCCATGCGCTGGTGTCGCTCAACATGACGGGCTCGATCCCGATCCACAAGGCGACGATCATTCCGCGCGGCCGCGCGCTGGGCATGGTGCAGGGCTTGCCGGAGCGCGATCAAATCTCCCAAAGTTACGAGCAGTTCGTGGCTATGATGGCGATGGCCATGGGCGGACGGGTCGCGGAAGAGCTCGTGTTTGGACATGACAAGGTCACCTCCGGCGCGGCGAGCGACATCCAGCAATGCACACGGGTCGCCAAGGCAATGGTTACGCAGCTCGGCTTCTCCGACAAGCTTGGCACAGTGGCCTACGCCGACCCACAGCAGGAGCAGTTCCTCGGTTATTCGCTGGGCCGTCAGCAGACCATTTCGGAGGCGACGCAGCAGACCATCGACGCCGAAGTGCGCCGGCTGGTTCAAGAGGGTTACGAGTCGGCCAAAAAGATCCTGACCGAGAAGCGTGGCGATCTCGATACGCTGGCCAAGGGGCTGCTCGAATACGAAACGCTTTCGGGCGAGGAGATCGTCAACCTTCTCAACGGCATTCCCCCGGTGCGGGAGGATGTGCCTCCTTCGGCCCCGCAGCCGCCTCGCACCTCCCCGGTGCCATCGACAGGGCGCAAGCCTGAGCCGGGCGTGGGCGGCATGGAGCCCCATCCGGTGTGATGGGCAAGGAACAAAAAAATTAAAAAGGGCCCGCTGGAAACGGCGGGCCTTTTGTTTTCATCGGCGCTTCCATGTTAACTACCCAGAAAGGATAGAGTGCCCTTAAGCCGTGAAGTGAGGTAGAAAGATCATAACCGCATGCAAGCACGCAACATTATGCTTGCTAAAAAGGATTGCAGTCAGATGACCCGCTCATATTTCGGAACGGACGGCATTCGTGGCAGAGCCAACGAAAAAATTACTCCGGAACTTGCTCTCAAAATTGGCCAGGCCGCTGGATTGATCTTCCAGCGCGGCGAAGGACGACACCGCGTTGTGATCGGCAAGGACACCCGGCTTTCAGGTTACATGATCGAATACGCTTTGGTTGCCGGGTTTGCTTCTGTCGGCATGGACCCGCTGGTGCTCGGCCCGATGCCGACCCCCGCTGTCGCCATGCTGACGCGCTCGATGCGGGCGGATGTCGGCGTGATGATCTCGGCTTCTCACAACTCCTATGAGGACAATGGAATCAAGCTGTTTGGTCCAGACGGTCACAAGCTGTCTGATGAGATAGAGCTGGAAATCGAGCGCCTGCTGGACAGCGACCTTACTTGTAAATTGTCCCAGCCCCATGATCTCGGTCGCGCCCGCCGCATCGACGACGTGCGCGCCCGCTATATCGAGTTCGCCAAGCGCACCTTACCGCGCAACATGAGTTTCGAAGGATTGCGCGTCGTGCTCGACTGCGCCAACGGCGCCGCCTATCGCGTGGCGCCCGAAGCACTGTGGGAACTGGGCGCCGAAGTTATCGCCATGGGTGTGGAGCCGGATGGTTTCAACATCAATCGCGATGTCGGCTCCACTTCGCCACAGGCCCTGCGCGAAAAGGTGCGGGAACTGCGAGCCGATGTCGGCATCGCGCTCGACGGCGACGCGGATCGGGTGCTTCTCGTGGACGAACACGGGCATTTGATCGACGGGGACCAGCTGATGGCGGTGGTCGCTGAGAGCTGGCGAGAACAGGGACTTCTGACCAGGCCCGGCATCGTGGCGACCGTAATGTCCAATCTTGGGCTGGAGCGCTATTTGAGTTCCCTCAACCTGACACTGGAACGAACCGCCGTTGGAGATCGATACGTAATCGAGCGCATGCGCGAGGGCGGCTTCAATGTCGGCGGTGAACAGTCCGGCCACATAATCCTCTCGGACTATTCCACGACCGGGGACGGGCTGGTGACGGCCATGCAGGTGCTGGCGGTGGTCAAGCGGCGCGGTCAGCCTGTCAGCAAGGTGTGCAAGCGTTTTGAGCCTTTGCCGCAAATATTGAAGAACGTGCGCGCTCCGCAACAGCGGCTTGAAGCGGGCGGCGTCCTGAGCGTAATCGACAAGGCGCGGAGTCGCCTCGGCGGGGGAGGCCGCCTTGTGATCCGTCCCTCTGGCACCGAACCCGTAATTCGAGTGATGGGGGAAGGGGATGATCGCGATCTGATCGAAAGAATAGTCGGCGACATTTGCGACGCGCTTCGAGTTCCAGCCGAAGTCGGATGAATTGCGCAATCGATGCGGCGAAAGCGGCCGCAGCGCATGACGATGTTTTTATGCGCCGTACGTCTGGTTAAGGGGTAAGGTTAACTTCAATTTAAGCGTTTACTGTCAATTTCCTTCAATCGGCATTGTGCCGCGGGTCCGCAAGCGGCCCTGTTCGAGCGAAGGGAAGATGTATCATGGGCAAGTCCAAAGCCCTCTTTTTGGCGACGATCGTCGCCTCCGGCGCGAGTTTCGCCGCCAACGCAGCGGACCTGCTTCCGCCCCCGCCACCGATCGAGGCTCCTATGCCTCCTCCAGATTTTGGCGGTTGGTACCTTCGCGGCGACGTTGGCGTCGGCGCGGTTCAAGGCGCCAACTTCCGCTCGACCCTCACGCCAGACCCGGTGACGGGAACGCTTCCGAACGGACCCATTACGCCCGCTTTCGCCTCTTTGGGCGACAGCGGCATCATGGGCGTCGGCGTCGGCTACCAGCTCAACGGTTGGCTCCGCGCCGATCTCACAGGGGAATATCGCACCGAGGCGGAATATCGTCGCGGCATCGTCTATTCCTACTATAACGGAACGGGTGGCGTCGGCACTGGCGCGGACTTCTACACCGCCGGACTCGGCACCGCTCTGTTCATGGCGAACGCCTATGTCGACCTCGGCACATGGCGCGGCATCACGCCTTACGTCGGCGGCGGCGTCGGCGTCGCGGCCCATAATCTGAATGGCCTTTACGACGTCGGAGGCGGCGTGGCCCAGAACACCAGCCCGGCGAATTTCGCCTGGGCGGTCATGGCGGGCCTTGCCTTCAATATCACGCCTAACCTGAAAATGGATATCGGGTATCGCTATGTCGACATGGGCGACATAACGAGCAATCCGATTCAATGCCTGAATTCACCTTGCTTCCATGAGCAGCAGTCATTCCATGTAGCCTCGCACGACATTCGCCTTGGCTTCCGCTACGCTTTCGCGGAGCCGGCGCCGATGCCCTTCCTGCCGTCGCGGCCGCTCGTCAGCAAATATTGATTTGCTGTGATCAAACGTAAAGCCGGCGCGTTGCGAAAGCCCGCGCCGTCTTATTTTTTTGCGCATTACTTGAGTTTCCCGATGGGAATTTAATAGTCAAAGCTCAGCCCGCCACTCGCCCGGCACCGCAAAATCGGGCATATCTGGTGAATGGCTCAGCGCAAAAGTCTTGCAGACGACCCACAGGCCGCGCCCAGCGGCAACACGCCGGAAGTGAGCGTGTCGGAACTCGCCAACGCGCTGAAACGCACGGTTGAGGACCGTTTTGGACTCGTGCGGGTGCGCGGAGAAATCTCCAATTATCGTGGCCCCCATTCTTCCGGCCACGCCTATTTCTGCCTCAAAGATGCTGGCGCACGGCTGGATGCAGTGATCTGGAAAGGCGTCTTTTCGCGCCTGAAAACCAAGCCGGAAGATGGTTTCGAAGTCGTCGCCACGGGCAGGCTGACGACCTTCCCAGGGAAATCCTCTTATCAGATCGTCATTGAGGCGCTGGAGCCGGCTGGCGTCGGAGCCCTCATGGCCTTGCTGGACGAGCGTCGCAAGCGGCTGGCGGCTGAAGGGCTGTTCGACTCCGACCGCAAAAAGCGCTTGCCGTTTTTGCCGCTGATCATCGGCGTCGTCACCTCTCCCACGGGCGCGGTCATTCGAGACATTCTGCACCGGCTGAACGATCGCTTTCCTCGACGGGTGCTGGTCTGGCCGGTCAGGGTTCAGGGCGAGACCAGCGCGGCGGAGGTCGCCGCCGCGATCGCGGGTTTTAATATGCTGAAGCCTGGCGGCGCGATCCCCCGTCCTGACGTGCTCATCGTCGCCCGTGGCGGCGGCTCGTTGGAGGATCTTTGGGGCTTCAACGATGAAAGCGTCGCGCGGGCGGTAGCGGCGAGCCTGATCCCGCTGATCGCCGCGGTAGGCCATGAAACCGACACCACCCTCATAGACTTCGCCGCCGACCTTCGCGCGCCGACTCCCACCGCAGCCGCGGAAAAAGCCGTGCCAGTGCGCGCCGAGTTGGTCGAGCAAGTCGCCACCCTGGCGCGCCGCCTGGCCGGAGGGCAACGCCGGCTGCTGGACGACCTCTTGGCGCGTCTTTCCCACCTCAGACGTCTTTTGGCGTCCCCCGAACAAGCCCTGGCCACGCCTCGTCAGCGCAAGGATCTTGCTCAGGAACGGCTGCGAAGCGCGTTACGCTCCGGCGTCGACGGACGGCGGCTGCGGTTGTCGCGCGCCGCCCATACCCTGGCGCGGCACTCGCCACAGGCGGAGCTGGCGCGCATTGGCGAAAGGCTAAAGGGGCTGTCGGCGCGGCTGAATCAAGGCCTGCTGGCGCGCGTGGCGCTCGCCAGACAGGAAAGCGCCGGGGCCAGTCGCCAGCTTGACGCGTTGGGTGAGCGAATGGCCAGGGCCATTGCCGGGGCGATAGGCGAGAGGCGCAGGAGACTGGGCCAACTCGAACAATTGCGCCAGTCGCTTGGCCACACTGCGGTGCTGGCGCGCGGTTTCGCGTTGGTGCGCGACGAAGCCGGCGTGTTGATAAGATCCATCGGGCAAGTGGCGCCAGGGCAAAGAATGAGGATGGAATTCGCGGACGGCGCAATTTCGGCGAAAGCGCTAGACGCGGAGGAGCTTGCGCCACAGCCCACACGCGTCAAGCCTAAGCGCGGCCGCTCCGCCAAACCGTCGAGTGGCGGGCAGGGTTCTCTCTTTTAGGGCCTGTTCGGCGAAAAGAAATCTTGTTCTCGCCCCTCAATCGCCCAGCCCGACCGCCTTTTTGATCGAGTCGAAGGACCATCCGCTGCTCTTTACGTCGGAGTCCTTTACTGTCGACAGATCCTTGGTGGCGTGGCGATATCCGGCGGGAGGCTCCGTCAGGTTCTGGCGGACCGGCTCATCTCCATTGGGAGCGGCGCTATTGGCGACGCGGGCGCCGCTGCGATGAGCGTTTTCCTGATCTACGGGCCAGGCGTTGGGATGGGAATCAGCTGCGGGACGCGGCGGGGGCAAAGCCTGCCGGTTGGGCGGCACCACAACCTTTGCACGCTCGCGATAATCAATCTTCTCACCGCTGTTGTTCGTATCCACGCCAACGAGGCCTAGTATGGCCGTGCCCACTGACGTGTCGTCCGCGGCCCGCGCATTCGAGACGCCCAACACCGCGCCGGCAGCCATTACTGCAGTTGCAGCGATCCACGCAAAACTGCGAGTGAGATTCATCGCAAAAAACTCCTTTAGTCGAAGCCTCGGGAACAGCATCATGTCCCGCACCTCTGTATCCGCTGTAATATGCTCTAGTTCTTGGCGTTTTGGAGGCAGCGGGCTTCTCTAACGTAAAACCGGAGAGCTGGCCAGCCTTCGCAGCGTAAGCTTGAGATCAAACAAACTGTATCTCTCAGGCTGAAAGTTTCTTTGCTGGGGATTCCGGACCGACAACATTGTCCAGCAAAAGCATAGCAACGCCCAAGGTGATCGCGACGTCTGCGACGTTGAAGATGTAGTTCGCCAAAGGTCCAACGGGCAAGGTAGTGTGAAGGAAGAAAAAATCCGCCACGGCGCCGCGGGCGAGACGATCCGCCGCATTCCCCAGCGCGCCTCCGATGATCAGGCCAAGCGCAAGCGCCGTGAGCCTTTGCTGTGCCCGCCAGAGCCAAACCATAAGCGCCGAGACGATCAACAATTGCGCCGCAAGCAAGGCTGTCCGCATAAAATCGTTATGGGCGGACAACAGAGAATAGGAAATTCCGTGGTTCCAGCTAAGCACGACGTCGAGAAAAGGCGAGAGCCGTATCGGCTGCCGAGCTTCAATGTCGAAGACATTAAGCATCCAGTATTTGTGCGCCTGATCGAGAATCAGTGCAGAACAGGCGGCGATGAGCCCAAGACGGTGGGGCGATTGCAAAACGCTTGTTTGAGTCAAAGGGGCCCCACGGCGAAGCGCCGCCCAATCAGGCGAACGGCGCTCTCCCTTTCGCCGAAGCCCGCACAGGCGTCAAGCGGCGATCCAATCGCGTCCCGGGATCGGTCAGAGCAGCACCGACCCGTTCAGACTTTGCGCGCTTAGCAGCAAAGTAGCGTCGATTCCTTGAACGCCGCCGCTTCCAGATGTCGCGGCGTCCAGCAACAGCGCGTTCGGCGCGCTAGAGCCCGTGTAGGATGCGCTGGTTGGATCGCTGTTGTTGGCGTCGTACATCGCCGCAAAGCGCTCGATGAAATTTTGCAGTTTGGCCGGATCCTGAAGGTCCGCGATGTTCAATTTGCCGCTCAGCTGCGCTGCTTGCATGTCAATCGGTTCCGCCGAGGTTAGCGGCGAAATGCCAAGGGCCGTCTGAGCGACGGTCAATAGGTTTTTGTCGGCGAGAATTCCGTAGACGCTTGTTATTTTCGATGCGTTTTGGGCGAAATACAGCGCCAGCTGCACGCCAGGATCTTGCTGGCCCTGGCTCGTTTCAAGGGAGTTCTGCACGTAGTTATTGACGACATTCGTTTGCAGCGCGGAAGAAGAGGTTGTGCTGGCGCCATTGTGTGCGAAGTCGAAAGCCTGGGCGAACGCGAGAATATCGGGATTATTCAGCGTATGGGCCAAAGCCGTGCTGCTGCTCACCCCCTGCTGCAACACCTGTTTCATCAACCCTGTTGCATAGGTCATGTCGCTGAGGCCGAAAGCGGTCATAGCGTAATCGAACAGACGCGTATTCCCCGTAAACGCATCGATGCT
This sequence comes from uncultured Alphaproteobacteria bacterium, assembly GCA_963724845.1. Lineage (GTDB taxonomy): Bacteria > Pseudomonadota > Alphaproteobacteria > Rhizobiales > Beijerinckiaceae > Methylocystis. The sequence goes on along the minus strand of CAVRWF010000007.1, from coordinate 414,265 downwards.
CTTTACACTTCCTATGTTGGCCTGAAAATAGTTCGTCTGCGTCGCCACCTGTGGCTGCTGAGCTGTTAACGCTTGCCATTTTGATAGATTATTCGAAATCTGTAGATAGGTGGATATTGTTGACATTCATGCCTCATTTAGTGGATCGTTTCCAAGACGCTTACATCGGAAGTATTTCGCCAATCATGACTGGCTTGCGTTAAAAACAATTTCACTAAAGCCTGATTCAATTGTACATGCGCAATATTTTTTCGTTGATGTTCTTCGCGCTCAGGAATCAGGCTGAACGCTCGGCGCCGCGAAAACGTCGTTTCGCGAATTTTGCTCTGTTGGCGCCGCGCCCCCGCACTATTTCTTTGAATGGTAAAAAAGGGTTGGAAGGGGCGGCGGCGGAGCGCCTGCGCATGAATTCGAACATCGCCCGAAAGCTGATTGCCGATCATTGCTTGAGTGGAGAGCTTGTCATCGGCGCGCCGATTGCGTTGCGGATTGACCAAACTCTCACCCAAGACGCCACAGGTACGCTCGCCATGCTCTCGCTTGAGGCGATGGCGCCAGACCACGTCAGGACCGAGGTCAGCGTTCAATATGTCGACCACAATCTCTTGCAGGTCGACAACCTCAATGCGGAAGATCACCTCTTTCTTGAAAGCGCCTGCCGCAAATACGGAATATGGTATTCGCGGCCGGGGAACGGCATTAGCCACGTGGTTCATATGGAGCGTTTTGGCCGTCCCGGTAAATCGCTGCTCGGCTCCGACAGCCATACGCCCGCCGCCGGAGCGCTTTGCATGCTGGCGATCGGAGCAGGAGGCCTCGACGTCGCGCTGGCTATGGCGGGAGAACCTTACTCAACCGCCATGCCGGCCGTTTTCGGCGTCGAGCTGACCGGCGAGTTCCCCCATTGGGTGAGCGCCAAGGACGTTATCCTGGAGATGCTGCGCCGTCACGGCGTCGCTGGCGGTGTCGGGAAAATCATCGAATATCACGGGTCCGGACTGCGCTGCCTGACAGCAATGGACAGGCACGTCATTGCAAACATGGGCGCCGAGCTGGGAGCGACAACTTCAGTATTTCCATCCGATGAAGCGGTGCGAATATTCTTGTCCGCTCAGGGACGTGAGGAAGACTGGCAGGAAATTGCCGCGGACCCCGGGTGCGATTACGACCAGCACGACCATATCGACCTCTCAAAGCTCGAACCCTTGATCGCCATGCCGTCAAGTCCCGGGAAGGTGGTCCCGGTTAAAGAGATCGAAGGGGAAGAGATTTTCCAGTCCTACATCGGCTCCTCGGCTAATCCGGGATGGCGCGACTTCGCGATCGCCGCTGAAATCGTGCGGGGCAATGCAATTCCTACGAACGTCTCGTTCGATGTGAATCCGACGTCCCGGCAGGTCTTACAAATGCTCATCGAGGACGGGCGATTGCAAGCGCTGGTCGCGGCGGGCGCGCGCATTCATCAGACGGGGTGCAATGGTTGTATCGGCATGGGACAAGCGCCTGCGGCCGGACGTAATTCCCTGCGCACGACCCCGCGCAATTTTCCTGGCCGCTCCGGCACAGAGGAAGACTCGGTTTTTCTCTGTTCTCCAGAGACTGCCGCAGCTTCCGCTCTCGCCGGGAAAATCGTGGATCCCAGAACTCTTTCAATTCCGTATCCGGAGCTCGCACAACCGGCGCCGCCGCCAAATATGTCCGTATTGTTTGAACCCCCGCTTCCGGTCAGCGAGCAATCAAAGGTTTCGCTGGTGAAAGGCAATAACATTCATTCATTACCCCAGTTCGATCCGCTGCCGGACGCGCTGGAACTCCCTATTCTTCTGAAGACGCCCGACAACATTTCCACCGACGAGATTTTGCCGGCTGGCGCGAAGGTGTTGCCCTATCGCTCCAATCTTCAAAAAATCGCAAGTTTCTCCTTCGAGCGGATTGATCCTACGTATGTTGCGCGAGCCGAAGCAGTTGGGACCGCGATTGGTCATGCAGTCGTCGGCGGCAAAAATTACGGACAAGGATCTTCGCGAGAGCACGCCGCTGCAGCGCCACGTTATCTGGGCTTGAGAATTGTCGTCGCAAAGAGTTTCGCGCGCATCCATCGCCAGAACCTGATCAACTATGGCGTGCTCCCGCTGCGTTTCGTTGATCCCTTGGACTATGACAGACTTGATCGCGGCCAGACACTGGCGGTCAGTCAACTACGCGGCGCTTTGGCGAGCGGCGACAGAATTGTTCTCTCATGTAATGGTCGCGAGATCGAGACGACGCACGACCTCACGCAGGATCAAATCGAAATCGTGCTGGACGGCGGCGTCATCAACCGACGTCGCCATGCCGCCTGATCGCCGGGATCTAGCGATCAATTTCGCCGAACACAATATCCAGAGAACCGACGATCGCCGAGACATCCGCCAACATATGTCCCATAGAAAGCCGATCCATCGCCTGCAGATGTGCGAAGGAAGGAGCGCGGATCTTGCAGCGATAGGGCTTGTTGCCGCCGTGCGAGATGAGATAAACGCCAAATTCGCCTTTTGGCGCTTCCACCGCCGCATAAACTTCCCCCGCGGGGACGTGAAAGCCTTCCGAATAGAGTTTAAAGAATTCGATTAGCCCTTCCATGGAGCGCTTCATGGCGCTGCGCCTTGGCGGCGTAATCTTGTGGTTCTCCACCATCACGGGACCGCCGCCTTCTTTCGAGGTCAGTTTTTCAAGGCATTGTTTTATGATTCCTGTCGACTGCCGCATCTCCTCCATGCGCACGCAATAGCGTTCATAACAATCGCCGTTTTTGCCGACGGGAATCTCAAAGTCGAAATCTTCGTAGCATTCATAGGGCTGCGCCTTTCGCAAATCCCAGGCGGCCCCGCAGGCGCGGACCATCACGCCCGAGAATCCCCATGTCCATGCTTCCTGCAACGATATCGCTCCGATATCCACATTTCGCTGCTTGAAGATTCGATTCTCCGTTAACAGTCCCTCAAGATCGTCGCAGACTTTGAGAAACGGATCGCAAAATGCATAGATGTCGTTGAGGAGCCTGCTCGATACGTCTTGATGAACGCCCCCGATCCGGAAATAATTCGCGTGCATCCTCGCGCCGGAAGCTCGCTCATAAAACACCATAAGCTTTTCACGCTCTTCAAACCCCCATAAATTTGGCGTGAGCGCGCCAATGTCGGAAGCCTGTGTCGTTATGTTCAATAGATGCGAGAGGAGACGCCCGATCTCGCAAAACAAAACCCGAATAAGCTGCGCACGCCGCGGCGGCGCAATGCCGAGCAGCTTTTCCGCGGCGAGGCAGAAACCGTGCTCCTGATTCATGGGCGCGACATAATCGAGCCGGTCAAAATAAGGGAGAGCCTGCAAATAGGTTTTGTCTTCGATCAGCTTTTCGGTTCCACGATGAAGGAAACCTATGTGGGGATCGGACCGGCGCACAATTTCGCCGTCGAGTTCGAGAATGAGCCGCAAAACGCCATGTGCCGCAGGATGCACGGGCCCGAAATTAATTTCGAAGTTTCGCAGTGGCGCGCCATCCATGCCGAACGCTCCGATATTTGCTTAGCAGGCGAAACTGCAAACACGTAACGAGCAATCGAGATAGCGCATGTTACAATTGTCTCAAGGGACCAGCGTGACTCAAGCGCAAACTGATCGCGGCTGCGCCTCCAGCACGTCGCGATCAACGAATGGCTCGAAGGTCACGAAATTCGCTCGGAACATGTCGACCAGTTGAGCTGCAGTTTCGACAAAGTCTTTCTGAGACGCCCAGCTCTTTTGCGCATCGAGCAGATGGGTCTCAACGCCTGGCGCGGCATCAGGAACCGACAAACCGAAATTAGGCTCTATGTGAAAGCTGCTTTTGGCGAGCGAACCGTCCAGCGCCGCGCGCAAAAGCGTACGCGTGGTCTGGATCGGCATCCTTTGCCCAACGCCATATTTCCCCCCGCTCCAGCCGGTGTTGACGAGCCAGCAGTCAGCCCTGTGCAAAGCGATCAATTCGCGCAGAAGATTTCCATATTCCGACGGGTGGCGAGGCATGAACGGAGCGCCGAAGCATGTGGAAAATGTCGCCCGCGGCTCGCGCACGCCTTTTTCTGTACCGGCGACCTTGGCCGTGTAGCCGGAGAGAAAATGATACATGGCCTGCGCGGAAGAAAGTTTGGAGATCGGCGGAAGAACTCCGAAGGCGTCGCAGGTCAGCATCACCACATTTTTTGGGTGGCCGGCCCGTCCGATTGTCGAGGCGTTGGCGACAAAATCGAGCGGATAGGCGATACGCGTATTTTCCGTCACCGAGTCATCATCGAAATCGGGAGTGCGCGTAAAGGGATCTAACGCGACATTTTCCAAAATCGCTCCAAAGCGCTGCGAAGCCGCGAAAATCTCAGGTTCCGACGCATGCGACAGCTTGATCGCCTTGGCGTAGCACCCCCCTTCAAAATTAAAAACTCCTTCCAATCCCCAGCCATGCTCGTCGTCGCCGATCAGACAACGCGAAGCGTCAGCGGAAAGGGTAGTTTTTCCGGTGCCAGACAATCCGAAAAACAGCGCAGAACCACTCTCGTCGAAATTCGACGCGCAATGCATCGGCAGCACACCACGAGGCGGAAGCAGAAAATTCAGGTAGCCGAAAATCGCCTTCTTGATCTCCCCCGCGTAACCGGTGCCCCCGATTAGCGCTGTCTTCTTGCTGAAGTCGACCGCTATGACGGTTTGTGAATTGCATCCATGCCGCGCGGGATTCGCCTTGAAAGAAGGCAGGGCGAGCACGGTGAAGTCGGGGATGAGCCCATCGAGTTCGGTCCGGGGCGGCCGAATGAGCAGGTTGCGGATGAACAGCGAATGCCAAGCATATTCGGTGCAGACACGAACATTCAGACGACAGTCGGGATCTGCGCAGGCATAGAGATCTTGAGAGAACAACTCCAGCCCTCGCGCATAGTCCAGCATATCTGAATGAAGCCCGTCGAATTGTTCGGGGGTGAGCGCATGGTTGTTTTTCCACCAGACTGTGGAGTCGGTGATTGCGTCGCGCACGATGAATTTGTCTTGAGGCGCACGTGCGGTATGACGGCCGGTGTTTACCGCTAAAGCGCCACCCTTGCTGATCTGAGCTTCGCCGCGGCGGATGGCTTCTTCATAAAGGCGGGCCGCGTCGAGGTTGCACAGCAGGTTTTGCGAGGCGTCGAAGCCGGCGCCTCTGACCTCCATCACTCTCTCATCCATCGCGCTGCCCTTCCGTTTCCACGTCGGAATGGCGCAAAGTCCCGCGCCTCCCCCATCTCAAGCATCGCCCATGCCTCTTAACGAAAAGTAGTGGACGCGCATAGCTCGGCAAGACACGTATTCTGGTCGGAAGCCCGTGCGGCTTTATATCACTTAGCTGTAATCGAGGGAGAGCGCTTATGAACAGGGAGCAGCTCGTTCGAACCGCCAAGGCGATGGTCGCTCCGGGGAAAGGGATTCTCGCCGCTGATGAAAGTCAGGGGACTATCGCGAAATATTTTGCGGCGGTCGGCGTTGGCTCGACAGAGCAAACGCGTCGAGACTACCGCGAGCTGCTGTTTCGCTCGCAGCACGCGATCAACAAATTTATTTCAGGCGTTATACTTTATGATGAAACCATCCGGCAGACCGCCGCGGACGGCACGCCGATGATAAAACTGATCAAGACTGCCGGGGCGATCCCGGGGATCAAGGTCGATCTCGGCGCCAAGGCTCTCGCCAATTTTCCGGGTGAGACAATCACCGAAGGGCTCGACGGGCTGCGCGATCAACTCGTCGATTATCATCGCCTCGGAGCGCGTTTCGCCAAATGGCGCGCCGCCATAGATATCGACGTCAAACAGAACATTCCTACGCAGTTCGCCATCACGGAGAACGCTCATGCCTTGGCGAGATATGCGGCGCTTTGTCAAAGCGCGGATCTCGTTCCCATCGTTGAACCAGAAGTATTGATGAACGGCGACCACGACATCGATCGTTGCGTCGAAGTGACAAGCTGCGTCCTGAAAAGCGTGTTTAGTCGACTATTCGAGGCGCGGGTGTTCCTCGAAGGAATGGTGTTGAAACCCAACATGATCCTTCCTGGAAAGAAAAATCCAAAACGAGCCCATCCCCAAGAGGTCGCAGCGGCGACGATCCGCGTATTGAAGAATTGTGTGCCGGCTGCGGTTCCGGGCGTCGTTTTCCTTTCGGGGGGGCAATCCGACCTTGAGGCCACCGCCAATCTCGACGCTATCAATTGCCTCGGCGGCCCGTGGGCGCTGAGCTTCAGCTATGGTCGAGCGTTGCAGTCCGCGACGTTGAAGGCCTGGGGCGGGAAGGCTGAAAATATTATGTCCGCGCAAAATGTGTTCGCACATCGCGCGCACATGAATGCTCTCGCCACCCAGGGACGTTGGGCCGAAAAGGAAGAGAGACCGGCGGCTTGACCCATCCCTGCACTTTGGCGCACTGGCTTTGCTCCCCTCAACATAGTCGGCGGGCCAGAAAAAGTCTGTCAATACACATCGCCGAGCGAATACCGCTCTATATAGGAGTGAACTCGGATAGTTGGACCACTCCTGGTGCGGATGCGTTCAGTTCCGCCCTGTAGTAACCTGAATCCGACGACTGAGGGAGACGCACATGAAACGAACGGCAGCAGCACTTGCTGCGGGTTTCGTCATGGCTTGCGCATCATGGACTTTGGCGGAAACGGTCGAAACGCACAAAGTCTTCCGTCCGCAAGAAATCAAATGGGGTTCGGGACCAGCGGGCCTGCCTGCCGGGACCGAGTTCGGCGATATTATTCGGCGATCCCGCGAAGCCGGGAATGTTTGCAATACGCATCAAGATGCCGAAGGACTACAAGGCGCCGCCACATATGCACTCAGCAGCAGAGCTCCTCACGCTCATATCCGGTCAGCTCGGTCTCGGCCTCGGACAATCGGCTGACCGCTCCAGCGTTGAAACATTAACCGCGGGAAGCTTTTCTTCCATGCCCCAAGGCGTGGTCCACTATCTCTTCGTAAACGAAGACTCGATCGTTCAGGTGGAAGGCATGGGGCCGTGGAGCATCGAATATCCTAATCCGAAAGATGATCCGCGGCTAAATAGAACGGGAGATGCTTCAGCTCATGGTTCATCGCCGCCTCCGGCTGAATGAAACTACCGCTTCGGACGGTTGACGAACGACAGCTACGAGATCCATCATGTCATTGAGTGCGATCAGCTTGGGCGGATAATTTTTCAATCACGACAGCGATCGAAAGACATTCCTGAAATCTGGAACTTGAACAGCGACATCTAAGTTTCACAAAGTCCGGTCAAGAGTATTGTGATTTTCTCCGAAGCCACTCATGCAGCTGACCGCACAGGCATATGTCGATAACCACAGCTACAGAATGCGCCTTACCGGTTGGTTTAAGCCTCCCGTCCGGGAGTTTTTTTAGCGCGGAGGTCGACGCCCCTCCAGCCATCGAACCGATTGTCCGCCTTGAGAATGTGCAGACGCCTGTAGTTTTTGCCGTCGGGATGGCAAGCGCGAACTCGTCAACGCCCGTGCCGGTCGATGTCCTGGAACTGTTGATGTCCGCCGTTCTGTTCGCAGAATTGATTGTGCAGCTCGACTGCCTGGACCAAAGTCGCGTCGAGAGCGCCTGCTACGACGCCTTAGCGGACCTCAAGCAGAAGCTTAACAATGTTACGTTTTCGCGGGCGTTGGAGTGAGGCTTCCACCGTTGCAACACCGCCATTGAGCTCAAGTGGATCTTAGGGTAAACCTCGCAGCGTAATCAGAAATTTTGCTTTCCACCTGCTGACTCGCGCGGCGGAAGCGGGGGCCAAGGTCGTTAATGCGTAGCTGGGAAGACCTCGCGCAGCTCTGGAGCGAGCCCGCGGACCACATCACCGCCGGCAGATTGAGAGCGGAGCAATTTGCTTCGGTGGTCCGGAACACTCCCGGTCTGATGCTGGCGAACATTTGCAACGCCGCTGCTGTTTTGATCGCGTTTTGGGGAACCTCCCGGTTTCAAGATGCGATTTACTGGGCAACCACAGTATTCTTGATGGCGGGCTACATTTATTTGGCGCGACGTCGAAGGTCCGTTCAAAGAGCGGAGACGTTGCAGTCCAACGCAAAACTGAAAGCCGTTTTGAATGCGCTCGCCCTCGGATCGTGCTGGGCGGCCTTGCCGTTGTTCTTTTTTCAGGACGTCAGTCCGGGAGCTCAGGTGCTCATCGCCTGTCTGAGCGCAGGTATGCTTTGCGGAGGCGCTTTTGCTTTGGCGAGCATACCGACCGCGGCGCTGTGCTTTGCGACTCCGATAGCCGCAGCGTCATTCGTGGCCTTGCTTCGCTTCGGCGAGAAGGACCATCTGCTCGCAGCCACCGTTTTGCTCATTTATACGGCGGTCTTGATGAGGGGCGTCTTCGCTTATGGAGGGCAGCTGAAGGCGCGGGTTTTGGCGCAAATGGATACTGAAGAAAAAGCGCGCCGGCGGGTGCAAAAGCTGCAAGCCTCCGGACTCCACGCCATTGGCGGAATGGCCTCAAGTATTGTCCACGAGGTCAATCAACCGCTTTCTGCGGCCACGACATATATTCAAACCACTCTGAAATTGCTGCGCATGCCCCCCGAGGCGCGTAAGGCACATCCAGAAGAAGTGCTTGAACAGGCGCTTATGCAGGTTTCTCGGGCGGGGGAGATCGTGCGCCGTTTGCGCAATTTCTTCATGGGCGCGGACACGGACAGCGCGAATTTGAATCTTCATCTTGTCATCAAGGAAGCCGCCCGGCATTTTGATGCGATCGCCAGCCGATCGGACATCCATCTGAAATTGCAACTTGAAGCGAATAACGACTATGTGTTCGCCGACAGAGTTCACGTTGAGCAAGTTTTGATAAATCTCATTGGCAACGCCGTCGATGCGATAAAAGAAAACTTTGATCGTAACGTCACGATTTCGACTTTCGCCACCGCGGACGGCTTCATAAAAACCGATGTGACCGATACCGGCTCTGGAATCTCGGAGTCAATCGGCGGCGAAATGTTTGAGCCGTTCACCACGACCAAGAAGCACGGCATGGGGATGGGTCTAGCGATTTCACGCTCGATCATCGAGGCCCATGAGGGAAAAATCTGGGCTGAGCCCAGGCCGGGCGGGGGTTCGACTTTCAGTTTCATCCTTCCGCTGGTTGAATTCCATGGCGCAACGCACCGCGGCGACGCGGCATAGCGCCTCAATTTCCGGTGCGCCCGCTCGCGCTAACCGGAATGACCTTCGCGCGGACCTGGCGGAGTCTCTGACACGCGGGCGCGGCGCTCCTATCTCTCCGGCAGTTTGTTGGCACTCGCTACACGTGAGTGCCAACAAACTCTCCCTTATCCCTTTGCCGGCCTCCGAGCAGGAGCCGCGGCGTAAAAAAGGAAAATTGCAACATGGCATTCCGTCCCCTGCATGACCGGGTCGTGGTCAAGCGCCTCGAAGGCGAAGAGAAGACCAAGGGCGGCATCATCATTCCCGACAGCGCCAAGGAAAAGCCTCAGGAAGGCAAAATCGTTTCTGTCGGTCCGGGAGCTCGCGACGAGGCCGGGAAACTGGTTCCGCTGGACGTCAAAGCCGGCGACCGCGTGCTGTTTGGCAAGTGGTCCGGGACCGAGGTGAAGGTCGACGGCGACGACCTGCTAATCATGAAGGAAAGCGACATTCTCGGGATCGTCGACTGAACGACCGAAAATTCGTTTGAACGAGAATTCTCCCTGACGGAGTTAAGGAACAATGGCCGCTAAAGACATTCGCTTTTCCACCGACGCGCGCGATCGTATTCTGCGAGGCGTCGACATTCTCGCCAACGCCGTGAAGGTGACCCTCGGCCCCAAGGGCCGTAACGTCGTGATCGAAAAATCCTTCGGCGCTCCGCGCATCACCAAGGACGGCGTGACCGTCGCCAAGGAAATCGAACTTTCCGACAAGTTCGAGAATCTCGGCGCACAGCTGGTGCGCGAAGTCGCCTCCAAGCAGAACGACAACGCCGGCGACGGCACTACGACCGCGACCGTGCTCGCAGCGGCGATCGCCCGCGAAGGCGCCAAGGCCGTCGCTGCGGGACTCAACCCGCTTGACCTCAAGCGCGGTATAGACCTTGCGGTCGAGGCTGTGGTTGCGCATCTCAAGAACAACTCCAAAAAGGTGACTTCCAACGACGAAATCGCGCAGGTCGGCACCATTTCGGCCAATGGCGACAGCTTCATCGGCTCTGAAATCGCCAAGGCCGTGCAGAAAGTCGGCAATGAGGGCGTGATCACGGTTGAGGAGGCCAAGAGCCTCGAGACCGAAACCGTCATCGTCGAAGGTCTGCAGTTCGACCGTGGCTATCTCTCGCCCTACTTTGTCACCAATGCCGAGCGACTGGTGGCAGAACTTGAGGAGCCATACATCCTCATCCACGAAAAGAAGCTTTCGACGCTGCAGCCGCTGCTGCCGATCCTCGAGGCCGTCGTGCAGACGGGCAAGCCTCTGCTGATCGTCGCCGAAGACGTCGAAGGCGAAGCTCTCGCCACGCTCGTCGTCAACAAGCTGCGTGGCGGTCTGAAGATCGCGGCCGTGAAGGCTCCGGGCTTCGGCGACCGCCGCAAGGCCATGCTGGAAGATATCGCCATCCTGACCGGCGGCGAGCTGATTGCCGAAGACCTTGGCATCAAGCTCGAGAACGTCACTTTGGCGCAGCTCGGCCGCGCGAAGCGCATCAAGATCGACAAGGAGACCACGACTGTCATCGACGGCTCCGGCGCCAAGGCCGACATTGAAGGCCGCGTCGCTCAGATCAAGAAGCAGATCGAGGAGACAACCTCGGACTACGATCGCGAGAAGCTGCAGGAGCGTCTCGCCAAGCTCGCAGGCGGCGTTGCGGTCATCCGCGTCGGCGGCGCGACGGAAGTCGAAGTCAAGGAGAAGAAGGATCGCGTCGACGACGCCCTCAACGCGACCCGTGCGGCCGTCGAGGAAGGCGTTTCGCCGGGCGGCGGCGTGGCCTTGCTGCGCGCCATAGCCTCGCTCGACGCCGTGCAGACCGCCAACACCGATCAGAAGACCGGCGTCGACATCGTCCGCAAGGCGATCCAGGCTCCGGCCCGTCAGATCGTCGACAATGCTGGCGGAGACGGCGCCGTTGTCGTCGGCAAGCTCATCGAAGCGAAGGAATATGGCTTCGGTTACGACGCGCAGAACGGCGTCTATGGCGATCTCGTCAAGCTCGGCATCATCGACCCGACCAAGGTCGTGCGCACCGCGCTTCAGGATGCGGCCTCCATCGCCGGTCTGATCGTCACCACCGAGGCGACCATCACCGAGCAGCCGAAGAAGGACTCGCCCCCGATGCCGGGCGGCCACGGCGGCATGGGCGGCATGGATTTCTAAATCCAGGGACGCTGCTAATATCGAGGCTCCGGAGAAATCCGGAGCCTTTTTTTGTTCGCCACCTGTCCTGAGCGAAAGCCGCCGGAATGTTTCGCACCTTAGACGCCGCACGCGACTATCTTGAAGAGCAGGGGCTGGGCGAATTCGCGGACCGGCTCATCCCCCTGCTGCGGCCATGCCTAATGCTGGCCTCCGTCGACGGCGACCGCGTTGGCGGCACGCGAATGGGGGGCCGGCCGGATTTGCCGCCTCATCTGGCCTGGCCCGTGCGGGCGCCGGTCACATCCGAAAAGATCCTCAAAGCGGGAGGCGCCAGCCATGCCGCATGGATCGCCAAACATGCGTCAAGGCCGATCCCGTTCGAGTTTGTGGCTCAGATAGATTTGATCGAAGCCGCCCGCTTGGCCCCGAGCGCCGGCCTGCCCGATGAAGGACGGCTGCTTTTCTTCTACGACGGCGCCCTGGGGCCCTGGCAGAACGCGCGCGACGCGGGGCGTGTGATCTGGGACAAATCCCCTCTTGCCGATCTGGCGCCGCGCCAGGCACCGGACACGCTGGCGGAGTTGGAGGCGTCCGAACGCGCGGAATACGATCATCTGCGCGCGAACCCGATGGAGCTGGCGAAAAACTATTCGCCAGCTCAAATGCGCATCCTCGCGAATGGCCTCGCGGAAGGACAAACGCTGGATGATTTCTTCCGTGAAATTGCCGACAAGATGGAATTCAACAGCCGCTATGTCCATCCGTCGCAACCGATGCGCATCGAAAGCGCATTGCAATGGCCAGACAGCAATTCGCCCGAGGCCGCCATGGATCGCGATCCACAGGCCTTTCTGGCCGAAGACCAAATCGACGACTTCTCGATTTTGTCCCAGCTTGAGCGGCGCCATGCGTCGTCCCGGCATGTGTTGTTCGGAACGCCAATCCCTGATCAGGACGATCCGCGCTACGACGCGGCTCTCGCTCTCGACCCCATGCTCGCGGCGCGGCTGCGAGAAGATCGGGAGGCGACTTTGCCCACGCTCGAAAAAGCCGCGGCTGATTGGCGCCTGCTGCTGCAAATCGATCAGGCGGCGTTGCAGCAGGCGCGATTCGCCGAGGGAATCATCTGTTTCGTGATCCATAAAGGGGATCTGGCCGCGCGGAGTTTCAACCAAGCGCAAACGATCTATCAGCAAACCTGAGCATGTTCCGGCAAGTTTCGAAATTTGCGCGGTGCAGCACATTTTGCGCATTGCACGGCGACGCTAAAGCTCCACGAGCTGTTGCAGGATGGGCTAAGCTCAGTTAGCATCCCGGGTTAATGAGCGTCGTCAGTCGCGATCGCTCGAATAAGTCGACATAAAAATCACCGGGGGACGAGATTATGGGCGACAATTTGGATCACAGCTACGCCAATGTGGGCGGCGATTTCAACGACCATTTGAAAACTTACAAAGGCTTCCTCAATCTCATAGCCTTTAGCGCCGCAGCCGCGGTGGCTACGCTAGTCATCCTCTTCTTCTCTCTGGCGCACTAAACGCGAGCACCCAAGGCAGCCCCGTCTTGGGAAACCACGACGGAGACAGCGCCTTGGCGCTATGGAGTCCGTCATGCGCATTGCTGTACCAGCCGAGACCGACAAGTCCGAAACCCGCGTCGCAGCGACGCCGGAAACGACCAAGAAATTCATTGGACTCGGGGCGGAAGTCGCCGTGCAGGCGGGCGCTGGAGCGCCTTCCGGGTTTTCGGACGCGGAATATGCCGCGGCAGGAGCAAAAATCGGCGCCACCCGCACGGAGACTTTGACAGCGGCGGACGTGATCTTGAGGGTCCGCCGCCCGTCCACGGCCGAAATTGTCGGCGCCAAATCAGGCGCGGCTGTCATCGCCATCCTTGATCCATTTGGTAATGAGCGAGCCCTTGCGGAGCTCGCTGGCGCGGGCGCCACGTCCTTTGCGATGGAGCTCATGCCGCGCATCACCCGCGCTCAATCGATGGACGTCCTGTCCTCGCAAGCCAACATCGCCGGCTATCGCGCCGTGATCGACGGCGCCGCCGAATATGGCCGCGTGCTCCCGATGATGATGACGCCGGCCGGCACGGTGCCGGCCGCCCGCATCTTCATCATGGGCGTGGGCGTGGCGGGCCTTCAGGCCATCGCCACCGCGCGCAGGCTGGGAGCTATCGTGACGGCGACTGACGTGCGTCCGGCCACAAAGGAACAGGTCGAATCGCTGGGCGCAAAATTCATCGCGGTCGAGAACGACGAATTCAAACAGGCGGAAACCTCCGGCGGCTACGCCAAGGAAATGTCGCCCGAATATCAGGCTGCGCAGGCGGAACTGATCGGCGCGCATATCGCCAAGCAGGACATCGTAATCACCACGGCCCTGATCCCGGGGCGTCCGGCTCCCGAGCTCATTTCCGCCACCCAGTTGAGAACAATGCGTCCCGGCTCGGTGATCGTCGATCTCGCCGCCGAACGCGGCGGAAACTGCGAACTGACCAAGCCCGGCGAAACCGTGATTGTTGACGGGGTGAAGATCGTCGGGGCGTTCAACCTCGCTGGACGGCTGGCTGCGACGGCGTCGAGCCTTTACGCCAAAAATCTGCTCGCTTTCGTCGAAACGCTGATCTCCAAGGAAACAAAGCAGCTTTCGATCAACTGGGAGGATGAGCTGGTGAAAGCCACCTGTCTCACCCGCGACGGCGCGGTGATCGACCCGCGCTTTCAACCCAAAGCCTGAGCCGAAGGAATATCCACCAGAAAAGGGCGCTAAGCGATGGCCAACGACTCAACGCAGCAATTGCTGGAAAAGGCGCAAGCCGCCGCGGAAGCCGCGCGGCATCTGGCGGAACAGGCGCAAAGCTATTCCGAACAACTGGCGCAAACCGCCGCGGCGGCGACCGCGCATGGGCTCGGGGGAGGCGCGATCGACCCTGTTGTGTTTCGGCTGGCGATCTTCGCGCTCGCCGTGTTCGTTGGATATTACGTCGTCTGGTCGGTGACGCCTGCGCTGCATACGCCGCTGATGTCAGTGACCAACGCCATCTCCTCGGTGATCGTCGTCGGCGCGTTGCTGTCGGTGGGGGTGGAAGCTTCTTCAGCTGCTGATGAAGGAGCTGGATGGGCGCGCTGGTTTGGATTCATCGCGCTTGCTCTCGCCAGCGTGAACATCTTCGGCGGCTTCCTCGTCACCGAACGCATGCTGTCCATGTACAAGAAGAAGGGCTGAAGGCTATGAGCGCCAATCTGACAGCCCTCCTCTATCTGGCGGCGGGCATATTATTCATCCTCGCGTTGCGCGGCCTGTCTTCGCCGGCGACTTCGCGCAAAGGCAATCAATACGGCATGATCGGCATGGCGATCGCCGTGGCGACCACCCTGCTCCTGCATTTGCCGAGCGCTTGGGGCCTTGTGCTGATTCTCGTCGGCGCCGGCATAGGCGGCGGCGTTGGGGCGACAGTCGCGCAGCGCATCGAAATGACCAAGATGCCGCAGCTGGTCGCCTTCTTCCACTCGCTGGTCGGTCTGGCCGCCGTGCTGGTCGCCGCCAGCGCGTTTTTCGCCCCACACGCTTTTGGAATTGGATCGCGCGGACACATCGAAGGCGGCAGCCTGTTCGAAATGTCGCTCGGCGCGGCGATCGGCGCGATCACCTTCACGGGCTCTGTGATCGCCTTCCTGAAACTTGACGAGCGGATGACCGGCAAGCCGATCCTGCTGCCGGAACGCCATACAATCAATATCATGCTGGGACTCGCGTTGCTGAGTTGCATCGCTCTGTTCGCCGGAACCGAAGCCGGAATCTGGCTGTTCCTGCTGATCCTGATTTCGTTCACGCTTGGCGTGACTTTGATCATCCCGATCGGCGGCGCCGACATGCCGGTGGTCGTATCGATGCTCAACTCCTACTCTGGATGGGCGGCGGCGGGCATTGGCTTTACCCTGGGCAATTTGGCGTTGATCATTACGGGCGCTCTCGTGGGATCCTCGGGCGCGATCCTCTCCTACATCATGTGCAAAGGCATGAACCGCTCCTTCATCTCCGTAATTCTTGGAGGTTTCGGTGGTGAAAGCGTAGCGGCGAGCGGGGCCAAGGAGGCGCGGCCGGTCAAACAAGGTTCGGCGGACGACGCCGCCTACATCATGCAAAACGCGGGCAAGATCATTATCGTCCCGGGCTATGGGATGGCGGTGGCTCAGGCCCAGCATACCTTGCGCGAAATGGCGGACATGCTCAAGAAAGCCGGCGTCGACGTGTCCTACGCGATCCACCCCGTGGCGGGCCGCATGCCGGGCCACATGAACGTGCTGCTGGCCGAGGCCAATGTGCCTTACGACGAGGTGTTCGAACTGGAGGATATCAATTCCGAGTTCGCGCAAGCGGACGTCGCTTTTGTCATCGGCGCGAACGATGTCACCAACCCGGCGGCGAAAACCGACCCGCAATCCGCTATCTACGGCATGCCGATTCTTGACGTGGAACGGGCCAAGACGGTTTTGTTCCTCAAGCGCGGCATGGGCTCAGGCTATGCGGGCGTGGAAAACGAGCTGTTTTTCAGGCCTAACACCATGATGCTTTTCGGCGACGCGAAAAAAACCGTGGAGTTGATCGTGAAGGCTTTGTCACACTAAAAAAGCGACACCATCCATGCGTTTCGCCCGAGGCGCTGACCTGCGCCTCGGGCGCTTTTGTCTCAAGCGCACAAGAGCTCAGCGCGAAGCCGGTCCGGTCATCTCTAGTTTTTTTCTTGCCCCGGCGATCATGCGCCCGGTTAGACTGCTTGGTCCGCAAACAGGAACGCCGCAATGGTCATACCGATTTACGACGATACGCCCATGCGCTACCTGCGCCGCCCTTGGGTGAATCTGACGCTCATCGCCATCAACATTGCGGTTTTCCTGCTCGTGCAGAGCGAAATCTTCGGCGACCCGCTGACTGTGATGCGCGGCTTCGCCGTGATTCCTCGCGTCTTGTTCGGCGAGGCGGCGCTGGCCAAGTGGGTCGTCGGGCCGCCCGCGCCGCTGACACTGATCACGTCGTTGTTTTTTCATTCCAGCGTGCTTCATATCCTCGGCAATATGTTGTTTCTCTATGTCTTTGGCGACAACGTCGAAGACGCGATGGGCTCCCTTTACTATCTGCTGTTTTATCTTTGCTGCGGCGTCGCGTCGGGCGTCTTTTTCGCTTACGCCTCGCCTCACACGATTATCCCGCTGGTGGGGGCCTCCGGGGCGATTTCGGGCGTTTGCGCCGCCTTTTTGCTCTTGCACCCGCGTTCGACCATTTTTGGCCTCGTTGGCGGAGTGCTGCCCATCCATGCGCCAGCGTGGATGTTCGTCGGCACCTGGATAATCTTGCAATTCATCAACGCGATTTTCGGCGAGCAGGGCCATGTCGCATGGTTCGCGCATGTCGGCGGCATTCTGGCGGGGCTGGCGTTGACCCCCCTTTTCAAGCGTCGCAGCGTGCGGCTTTTCGACCCGCGACCGCCGCGGCCGCCCTTCATTTCCGAAAACAATGGCGCGCCGCCGGAGATCTGAGCGTTCTCGGTTTGACTTGCGCCTATGCGCCCGCTACCACAGCGCGTTCCAGCGTTTTGCCGCATAAAGTGACCTAACGTCACGCTCGCCGGGAGTTGCGCGATGAAAATTCTCGTGCCCGTCAAACGGGTCGTCGATTACAACGTAAAAATAAGGGTCAAGGCCGACGGTTCCGGCGTCGATCTCGCCAACGTCAAAATGTCCATGAATCCTTTCGATGAAATCGCCGTCGAAGAAGCGCTGCGGCTGAAGGAAGCTGGCAAGGCGACCGAGGTCGTGGTCGTGTCGATCGGCCCAGCAAAAGCCGACGAGACGCTGCGCACCGGACTGGCGATGGGCGCCGACCGCGGCATTCTGGTCAAGACAGACGACACGGTTGAGCCGCTGGCGGTCGCCAAGATCCTCGCCAAGATCGTCGCCGAGGAACAGCCGGGCCTCGTCATTCTTGGCAAACAGGCAATTGACGACGACAGCAACCAGACCGGACAGAGCCTTGCGGCGCTCCTGGGCTGGGGCCAGGGCACTTTCGCCTCCAAAGTCGAAATTACTGGCGACAGCATGGACGTCACCCGCGAAATCGACGGCGGTCTGCAAACCGTGACGCTAAGGCTTCCCGCGATCGTCACCACCGATCTGCGTCTTAATGAGCCGCGTTACGCGAGCCTGCCGAACATTATCAAGGCGAAGAAAAAAGAGGTGGCCGTGAAAGCGCCAGCCGACTATGGCGTCGATACGGCGCCGCGTCTGGAAATCATTAAAACCGCCGAGCCGCCTGTCCGTAAAGCGGGCGTGAAGGTTGGCTCCGTGCCGGAGCTGGTCGCCAAACTCAAGGAAGCGGGAGTTCTGTAAATCATGACGACACTTCTCCTCGCCGAAACCGCCGGCGGCGCGCTCGCGCCCGCCACCGCGAAGGCCCTCACCGCCGCCGGGGAAATCGGCGGCGCGGTGCATATTCTCATTGCCGGCTCCGGCCTGCGCGGCGCCGCGGAACAGGCCGCCAAGCTCGCCGGCGTCGAAAAGGTCTTGCTGGCCGACGCCCCGGTCTATGACCATGCCCTGGCCGAGCCTGTCGCAGCGCTGATACTGGGCCTCGCCGGCTCCTATGACGTGATCCTCGCGCCATCGACCAGCGCGACCAAAAACGTGCTGCCGCGCGTTTCGGCGTTGCTCGACGTCGCACAGATCTCAGACATTATTAAAGTTATCGCCCCCGATACCTTTGAACGACCGATCTACGCCGGAAACGCGATCCAGACAGTGCGATCCAAAGACGCCAAGAAAGTCATCACCGTTCGCACCACTGCCTTTGCGGCGACGGGAGAAGGCGGCGCTGCGCCCATCGAAGCGATTGCGGGCGCGGCCGATCCGGGTCTTTCTTCCTTCAAAAGCGAGGCGCTGGCCAAATCCGAACGACCGGAGCTGACTGCCGCCAAGATCATCGTCTCCGGCGGACGCGGTCTCGGCAGCGCCGAAAATTTTGGCAAGTTCATCGAGCCTGTGGCTAATCGTCTCAACGCCGCTATCGGCGCCTCCCGCGCCGCTGTGGACGCCGGCTATGCGCCCAACGACCTGCAGGTCGGTCAAACCGGCAAGGCGGTCGCGCCCGATCTCTATATCGCAGTTGGCATTTCCGGGGCCATCCAGCATCTGGCCGGCATGAAGGACTCCAAGATCATCGTGGCCATAAACAAGGACGAGGAAGCGCCCATCTATCAGGTCGCTGATTTTGGCCTCGTCGCAGATCTCTTTAGCGCCTTGCCGGAACTAGAGGCGGAATTGGCGAAGAGCGGCCGTTAACGCAAAGGCAAAGGGGCTGGAGACATCTCCGCTGTGCGGGAATTTTTCCAGTCCCCCTGCTCACCTGACGCATGCCCTTCATTTAAGCCGCAGTCCGCCAGATGAAGGTTTTCATAAAGGCCAAACACGCGCTATATTGCACTGCATAATAGAGTCCGGAATATCGCTGGGGGCGCCACGTAACATGAGCCTTGAAATTCGCAAGATCGGCGTTATCGGCGCGGGACAGATGGGCAAAGGCATTGCCCATGTATGCGCGGTGGCAGGGTTCGACGTCGCGCTAAACGACGTGAGCAACGATCGCATTTCGGCGGGAATAGACGATATTGCAGCGCAACTGCAAAAATCTGTCGAGCGGGGAACGATCGACGCGACGGCCAGAGACTCGGCGATAGCGCGGATTACTCCCGCTCCCGCCATGCAGGATTTTCGAGACGCCGACCTCGTTATCGAGGCCGCCTCGGAAAGCGAAGAAATCAAGCGCAAGATCCTCTCGGACATAGCCCTTGCCTTGAAGCCGGACGCGATCATCGGCACCAACACCTCTTCGATTTCAATCACACGCCTCGCCGCCGTAACCGGCAGACCCGAGCGTTTTATCGGCATCCATTTCATGAATCCGGTGCCGAAAATGCAGCTCGTAGAGCTGATTCGCGGCATAGCGACGGACGATCGCACTTTTGAAGAGTCGCGCACGTTCATTTCAAAGCTCGGCAAGACGATCACGGTTTCCGAAGATTTTCCGGCGTTTATCGTTAACCGCATCCTGCTGCCGATGATCAATGAGGCGATCTACACGCTGTACGAGGGCGTAGGATCGGTCGAGGCGATCGACACTGCGATGAAGCTCGGAGCAAACCATCCTATGGGTCCGCTTCAGCTTGCCGACTTTATTGGCCTCGACGTCTGTCTTTCCGTCATGCAGGTGCTTCACGAAGGTCTGGCGGATTCCAAATACCGTCCCTGCCCCCTTCTCGTGAAATATGTCGAAGCGGGCTGGCTCGGACGCAAAACACAGCGCGGGTTCTACGACTATCGCAGCGGAACGCCTGTTCCCACCCGCTGAAGGCGCAGCTTTGCCTTATAGGCTCAGAATTTACTTGCCGGCGCCGCTCGCTTTGCCGCTTTGCGTGTCGGGCGATCCCTCGATGCCCGGAGCGCCCGCCGAGGTGCCGCTTGCTCCGCTTTTCTTCTCGTGGCCTGCCTGGGGGATATAGGGATTTTGCTTTTCGACTGCGGTTGAAGGCTCCACCGAGGATCCGGCGGCGGGGCCGCTTGTGCTCCCGGTCTGCCGTTGTTGCGCTACAGCGACGCCGGCGTGAAAACCCATGACGCTCAAGAGCAAAACAACAATTCCGACATTTTTCATGAATCGTCTCCTTCACCAGGGTTCGACACCACCGGTGTGACGGGAAGATAGAGACGCGCCCAATTGCGGCAATGGCCGATGAAAATTATTCACAACCAATAACTTGTCTTTCACGTCGATCTCCACCCAAACTGAAAATGCGCCTTTGGCGGCCAATCTCCATCCTGCGAAATGAGATGGCGTTTGCCGAGGAGTGTTATTCGGTAACTGCGAAGGACTAAGCTGCGAGGGCTTGAACTCCTGCTTTAAGGCGACAATGTTCGACGCGCTCATGACCATCGGCACGGCGCTCTTCATGACCAAATTCTGGTCGAACTGGCGCTATGGCTATTTTGATTTTTTTTGCGCGGCGGTCGCTGTCGCCTGCGCCTTCGCCGCGCCTGCGCTCATGGAGAGATTCGCCCCGACGGTGGCCGAACTCGGCGTTTTTGGAGCCGAGTTCGGGCGGAGCTCTGCTCGGTTGCGTCCTTTACGACACTTTGTATTACAGCCGACGTTGAGCGTGGCTCTATTCGTTTTCATTCATGCGTTTCAAAAGGTCCGGCCTGCGCGCCTTTGTCAGACGTATCGATTGCTCAAGCCGCCAGCGCGCGATTTTGCCGTGGTCGCCGGAGAGCAGAACATCGGGAATGTCGTGCCCCTCAAAGGCGCGTGGGCGCGTGTACTGGGGGTATTCCAGCAAACCGCCCTCAAAACTCTCGTCCGTTCCCGAGGCCTCTTCGCCCATCACGCCGGGCAACAGGCGAACGCAAGCGTCCATCAGCGCGAGAGCTGCAATCTCGCCGCCGGACAGAATATAATCCCCGATGGAAACCTCCTCGAGGCCCCGCGCGGCGATAACACGCTCGTCGACTCCTTCGAATCTCGCGCAAAGTATCAGCGTTCCGGGACCCTCGGCGAGACGCCGGACACGATCTTGCGTCAGCGGCGCGCCGCGCGGACTCATTAAAAGTCGCGGGCGGGGATCGCCTGAGGGCGCAGACGCGTCAATGGCCGCGCAAAGCACATCCGCGCGCATCACCATTCCCGGTCCGCCGCCGGCCGGCGTGTCGTCAACAGCGCGATGACGCCCGAGGCCATGCTCTCTTATTTGTCGCGTCTCCAGTTCCCAAACGCCGCGCGCGAGAGCGTCTCCCGCCAATGACAGGCCCAGCGGACCGGGGAACATTTCAGGAAACAGGGTCAGAATCGTCGCGCGCCACATGGAGCGTTTATGACACGGACGCGCGACGACCCGAAAGGGGCGTTCAGATTGGCGCGGCGTCAGGCGATTCCCCTTCGATCTCGATTGGCGGCGCGATCACCACGCGACCGCCAGCGATGTCCACGACAGGAACGACAATTCTGGTGAACGGAAACAGCAGGGTTTCGCCGCCCTGCGCCGGACGAACCTCCAGAATATCGCCTGCGCCGAAGTTGCGCATCGTCAGCACAACGCCGAGCAGCGAGCCATCGGCGGTTTCCGCACGCAGACCTTCAAGATCGGCGAGGTAAAACTCGTCTTCCTCCGGTTCCGGGAGATTCGCCCGAGGCGCGAAAAGCTCGATCCGACCGAGTTTTTCCGCGGCGCCGCGATCGCTCACGCCCTCGACGCGCGCCACGAGCATATCCTTGCCCTGGGGCCGCACATGCGTGAGCACAAATTTTTGGGCGCCGCTTCGGTCGGACAATGGCCCATAGGCCGCAATCGACATCGGGTCGGCGGTGAAGCTTTGCAGGCGGATTTCTCCGCGCACCCCATGCGGCGCGCCGAAACGCCCGAGCAAAACGAACTCCCGCCCCTTGCCAGAGGCGGGAGGCGCACTGGTCGTCACTCGGCCGGAGCTTCAGCGGCGGCCGCAGCGGCGGCGGCGCGATCCTGCGCCTTCTTCTTCGGCAGAGCCTTTTCCGGATTATTCCGCTTTTCGCGCTTGCCGACGCCCACACTTTCCAGAAGGCGCGCGACGCGGTCGGTCGGGGTCGCGCCCTTGCCGATCCATTCTTTGGCCTTTTCCGCGTCGAGCACGAGACGATCGGCCGCGTCCTTCGGCTTCAGGGGATCGAACGTGCCCAGACGCTCGATGAAACGGCCGTCGCGCGGAGAGCGGGAATCGGCGACGACGACGCGATAGAAGGGGCGCTTCTTGGCGCCGCCGCGGGACAATCTGATTTTAAGCGACATGATTTCTTCCTGCTGTTGAGAATGTTGAGTTCAGGTTGGCAACCGGCAGCAGGCGATCGGCAGCGGCGTTAACGCCGACTGCTTTTCTCCTGCCGCCGCTCCTCACTTTTTCTTTCCGAACGGATTGAGCCCGCTCAGAAGACCTTTGCCGCCAAGCCCTGGCAAACTGGGCTTTGGCGAAAACAATTCCGCTGGCGGCGCCTCGGGCAGTCCGCCGCTCGGCGGCGCCAACCCGCCGGCGCCGAGTTTTTTTTGCATCTCGGCGATTTCCTCCTTGGAGGGCATCTGCATATTGCCGAGGCCCATCATCTGCGCCGCGCGGCCCATCAGTCCGCCGCGTTTTCCGCCGCCCATAGACTTCATCAGATCCGCCATGCCGCGATGCTGTTTCAGAAGCTTGTTAATCTCTTCGACCTTGACGCCGGAACCCGCCGCGATGCGGCGCTTGCGCGAGGCTTTCAAAATGTCGGGATTGCGCCGCTCCTTGGGCGTCATCGACAGGATGATTGCGCGCTGGCGCTTGATGATCTTCTCGTCGATATTGGCGCTCGCGAGTTGATCCTTCATTTTGGCGACGCCCGGCAAAAGGCCCATGATTCCAGAAAGGCCGCCCATTTTCTCGGCCATCGCCAGTTGATCGCAGAGGTCCTGCAAATCGAACTTGCCCTTGGCCATGCGCTGCGCGGCGCGCTCCGCCTCCTGCTGGTCGATTGTCGCAGCGGCCTTTTCGACCAGCGCCACGATGTCGCCCATGCCCAGAATGCGATCGGCGATGCGCTTTGGCGCGAATTCGTCGAGCGCATCCATTTTCTCGCCGGTGGCGATCAGTTTGATCGGCTTGCCAGTGACATGGCGCATCGACAGCGCCGCGCCGCCGCGTCCGTCGCCGTCCATGCGGGTCAGCACGATGCCTGTGATGCCGACGCGGGCGTCGAAGTTCTTGGCGAGATTGACTGCGTCCTGCCCGGTCAGCGCGTCGGCGACGAGCAGAATTTCATGCGGGCTGGAGTAGGACTTGATGTCCGCCATCTCCTGCATCAGCGGCTCATCGATATGGGTGCGGCCGGCCGTGTCGAGCAATACGACGTCGTACCCCTCAAGCCGCGCCGCTTCCGTCGCTCGCCGAGCGATCTGCAATGGCGTCTGTCCGGCGATAATCGGCAGAGTGTCGACCTCCACCTGACGACCAAGAATGGCAAGTTGCTCTTGCGCGGCAGGGCGCTTGACGTCCAGGGAGGCCATCAGGACGCGCTTTTTTTGACGCTCCTTGAGGCGTTTGGCGAGCTTGGCCGTGGTGGTGGTTTTGCCCGCGCCCTGCAGGCCGACCATCATGATTGTGATCGGCGGCCGCTCTTCGAGATTGATCGGCTCGGCCGTCTCTCCCAGCGTTTCGACCAGCACATCATTGACGATCTTGATGACCATCTGGCCGGGAGACACCGACTTGATGACATTTGCGCCGACAGCGCGGGCCTGCACCTTGTCTGAAAAGGAGCGCACGACATCGAGCGCCACGTCGGCGTCGAGCAAGGCGCGGCGGACTTCGCGCAGCGCTTCGCCGACGTCGCCCTCCGAAAGCGCGCCGCGCCGCGTAAGCTTGTCGAAAATGCCGGAGAGCTTGTCGGAAAGGCTCTCGAACATGTGGGTTCTCCTTTGCCCAAACGGGCGCGCGGCGCAGGATCGGCTCAAAGCAAAAAGCGCCCGGGAGCGCGCCGCGCCGCCGGACGTGGGCCTGCCGTCCCTCGGGGCGAACAGGTTTTGTTTCGAGCATCTCTGACGAGATTTGCGCGGGAATTTATGAGGGATGGAAGGCTAAGTCAATCTGGAGAAGCTATCCGGGGAGTAGCGATCGCGTCGCAATCAATGGGGAAGCCCTAGTTTGCGCCAAGATGGTCCCAACATACGAGCAAAGGAGTGGCAGATCCTGCATGATTTTTGGCAGGATTGAATCGCTGTCCCGATGAGAATCGGCAAGACGTATGTGATTCAAGCAGCACTTACGGTGGCGTCATGTTCAAGCTAGCGCAGGACCCAAAAATTGCCGGGTACAGCGCCGATGCGATTCATGCGGCGCTGATCATCTTATGGATAATCGCGATTTGGATCGGTGCGCTGTACGTCGCTTAGATCCGCGGCCATTCCTAAATAGCTTCAGTTGCTGATGGTCGGAATTCGTTTCGCCGTTGTCACAGGAGAAACCAATGACGAATGTGGCGCTCTACGTCGCTTTGGAAGCCAAGCCCGGAAAAGAGGCTCAGCTCGCAGAATTCTTGACCAGCGCGTTGCCGATGGTCGAAGCCGAACGAGACACCACGGCATGGTTCGCCATACAAATGGGTCCTTCCAGCTTCGGAATCTTCGACGTCTTTCGTGACGAAAACGGCCGCAACGCTCATCTATCGGGCGACGTCGCGAAGGCCCTTATGGCGAAGGCGCCGGAATTATTGGCCAAGTCTCCCTCGATCGAGAAGGTCGACGTATTGGCCAACAAGCTCCCGCATTGATTCTCCATACAGCGAAAGTTGGCGCGACAAAGTATGTCGTCGCGCTCCCTGTTGCAGTTGACGCCACCTTCCGGCTGGCGCAATCCTAATACCGCCAGGGGAGCCCCGCCCGGCGCCGCCGCTGGGGCTGAGAGGTCGAAGAGCGCCAAAAAACTTCACAGCGCGGTTCGGCGACCCTTCGAACCTGATCCAGTTCAAGCTGGCGTAGGGAGGGTCGGTGTCCAGTAAAATAACGAATTTTCCGGTTGTCGACGAAGTCCGTTGCGATGCGAGTTGAAGTCATTGGCGCGGGCGTTGCGGGTCTGACGGCGGCGTTCGAACTCGCGCGGCTCAGCGAAGGCCGAGGCGTTCAAATCGAGCTCGTGGAGCGGCAGACGCAAGCCGGCATGGGATGTTCACGCTTTGCAGGCGGCATGATCGCGCCCTGGTGCGAATTGCAGAGCGCGGAACCCATTGTCGCAACGCTCGGCGTGGAGGCATTGGAGTTCTGGACAAAGGACGTGCCTGTCGCGAGCATCCGCGGGAGTCTCGTCGTCGCTCCACAGCGCGAGCGCGCCGAACTCTTCGATTTCTCGCGCCGCACGCAAAATTTTGAGACGATGGACGCCGCTGGCGTCGCTGCGCTGGAGCCTGATCTCGCCGGCCGCTTCGACGGCGGGCTATATTTTGCTCGGGAAGCGCATCTTGATCCCAAGCAGGCGATGGCTGCGCTATCCGACCGTCTCGCCCGAATGCCCAATGTCGTTATTCAACTGGGCGCTGAAGCCAGCGGCGGCGCCGATTGGACCGTGGACTGCCGGGGCTTCGCAGCCCGCGACGATCTCGCGCGGCTGCGCGGCGTTAAGGGTGAAATGCTGGTGCTGCGCAGCAGCGACCTGCGGCTCTCTCGGCCGGTGCGGATGCTGCACCCGAGGCGCCCGGTTTATGTCGTGCCGCGCGAGGATAACCTCTTCATGATTGGCGCCACGACGATTGAAAACGAGGAGCGTTCTCGAGTCACCGCGCGCTCTGTCGTCGAACTGGTCAATTCCGCCTTCGCGATCCACCCCGCATTTGCTGAAGCTGAGATTGTCGACATGGGTTCGGATGTTCGTCCGGCCTTCCCCGACAATTTGCCGCGCCTGACACGACGGGGGCGCGTGCTCTATATCAATGGGCTGTACCGCCACGGCTTCCTGTTGGCGCCGGCGCTCGCTCGTCGCGCAGCCAGAGTCGTGCTCGAAGGCGCCTGGTATCCGGAGGTTTGCGATGCGGATTCGGATTAACGGGGAACCTCGGGACATCGCGGCGCCGACGCTCGAGGCTCTTTTGGGCGAGCTTGGCTATGGGGACCAGCTGGTCGCAACAGCGCTTAACCAAACCTTCGTGCGCGCAAAAGATCGCAGCGAAACGCAATTGCGTGACGGCGACGCGGTGGAAATACTCGCGCCCAAACAAGGGGGATAATCCTTGAAGGACACGCTCACGCTGTATGACGTCGAACTCGACTCCCGCCTGCTGCTCGGCACCGCGCGTTACCCCTCGCCCGCCATCCTTGCAAAGGCGATCCACGCCGCAAAAACGCAGATCGTCACCGTCTCATTGCGCCGTGAGGCTGGAGGCTCTCGTGCGGGGGAAAGCTTTTGGGATCTGGTCCGCGAGTCCGGCGCCCGGGTCTTGCCCAACACCGCCGGTTGCAGAACGGCGAAAGAGGCCGTGACTACGGCGCAGATGGCGCGAGAAGTTTTCGCCACGGACTGGATCAAGCTTGAGGTGATCGGCGACGAGGACACTCTGCAACCCGACGTTTTTGGTCTCGTGGAAGCGGCGCGCATCCTTTCCAGCGAAGGGTTTCGCGTTTTTCCTTACATGACCGAAGACCTTGTCGTCGCGGAAAAACTGCTGGAAACCGGTTGCCGCGTGCTTATGCCCTGGGCGGCGCCGATCGGCTCGGGACGCGGGATCAACAATCTTTTCGGATTGAGGGCGCTGAGGGCGCATTTTCCTGAAACGCCGCTGATCGTCGACGCCGGATTAGGGGCGCCCTCGCACGCCGCCGCCGTGATGGAGCTTGGTTACGACGCGGTGTTGCTCAACACCGCTGTTTCGCGCGCCGGCGATCCCGTAGCCATGGCGCGCGCCTTCGCGCTTGGGATCGATGCCGGCCGCGCGGCGTTCCTTGCCAAACCCATGACGCCGCGGGATCTCGCCGAGCCCTCAACTCCGGTGATAGGTCGCGGCTTCGACGAGGGCGCGGCGTGACGCTCGACCCCTTTTACCTCATCGTCGACAACGCCGCATGGCTGAAGCGCCTGCTGCCGCTGGGCGTAAAACTCTTGCAGTTGCGCGTAAAAGACGGCGAGGAGTTAGAGGTTCGGGCGCAAATCCGGCAGGCGCGGGAATTGTGCGCAAAATCCGGCGTGCAATTGGTGGTTAATGATTTTTGGCTCCTTGCGCTGGAAGAAAATTGCGATTTTGTGCACCTCGGCCAGAGCGATCTCGATGGCGCGGATTTGGCCGCCTTGCGCGCGAAAGGGGTGCGGCTCGGCGTCTCGACCCATGATGAAACAGAACTGGACCGCGCCCTGTCACTGACGCCGGATTACGTGGCCTTGGGGCCGATCTATCCGACATTGCTGAAGCGAATGCCCTTCGCGCCCCAAGGCCTGGAGCGCATCAGCGTTTGGAAACAGCGTCTGGGAGCGATTCCGCTCGTCGCCATTGGCGGGTTGACGCCAGAGCGGGCGAAGCTCGCTTTGGAGGCCGGCGCCGACAGCGCCTGCGTCGTCACAGATATTTTGCGCAACAGCGACCCCGAGGGCCGCACGCGCGAGTGGGTCGACGCAACGGCGCCCTGGCGCAACTGACTCATACGGGGCCTCTAGCTTGGCTGCTGTTGAGGCTTTGACCGCGCCAGCCCTTATGTTACGAGAATTTGCATTCAACGGCCGTCTGCTTTCGCTTGAGGCGGGCAGGCCTGAAAAAACGGGCGAAAAGCTCAAGACCAGAGGAAACCTGACCCATGAGCGAACGGCGCTCGTCTTTCGGCTACGAAGATCTCCTGGCTTGTGGCCGCGAGGAATTGTTCGGCCCCGGCAATGCGCAACTGCCTTTGCCGCCCATGCTGATGTTTGACCGAATCACGGAGATTTTCGAGACGGGCGGCGAACATGGCAAGGGCTATGCGCGCGCCGAATTCGACATCAAGCCAAGCCTCTGGTTCTTCGATTGCCACTTCAAAGGCAATCCGGTGATGCCCGGCTGCCTCGGCCTGGACGCGCTGTGGCAAATGGTCGGATTCTACCTTGCCTGGCTCGGCAATCCAGGACGCGGAATGGCGCTGGGCGTTGGCGAGGTCAAATTCACCGGCATGGTTCGCCCGGACGTCAAGCTCGTGCGTTACGGCATCGACTTCAAGCGGGTCTTCAAGGGCAAGCTCGTTCTCGGCATTGCCGACGGTTGGCTCGAGGCCGATGGCGTGCGCATTTACGACGCCAAGGATTTGCGCGTCGGCCTGGCCAAGGCGGAGACTTCGGCCGGCTGAGCCGTTTTCTGCACCACAAAAAAAATCAAAGCCCACAGGACGTAGTTTGAGTCCGGGCGCGGGAGAAGAAAGATGAGACGTGTCGTCGTCACCGGAATGGGAATCGTGTCTTCGATCGGCGATAATGTGGATGAGGTGACGGAATCTCTCCGCGCGGCGAAATCCGGCATTGTCCGGGCCGATAAATACGCCGAGCTCGGCTTCCGCTCGCAAGTGCATGGCATGCCCCGCCTCGACGCCAGCAAGGTTGTCGATCGCAGGGCCATGAGATTCCACGCCGCCGGCACAGCCTGGAATCATGTCGCGATGGAGCAGGCCATAGCCGATTCCGGCCTTGCCGAGGACGAAGTCTCCAACGAACGCACGGGCATCGTCATGGGTTCGGGCGGCCCTTCGGCCAAGATCATCGTCGACTCCGCAGACCTGACCCGCACGAAGGGTCCCAAGCGGGTTGGTCCCTTCGCCGTGCCAAAAACCATGTCCTCCACCGCTTCTGCGACACTGGCGGTGTGGTTCAAGATCAAGGGGATCAATTATTCGATCTCCTCGGCCTGCGCGACCTCGAACCACTGCATCGGCAACGCCTACGAACAGATTCAATGGGGCAAGCAGGACATCGTTTTCGCCGGCGGCTGCGAAGAGCTCGAATGGGAGCTTTCGGTTCTCTTTGACGCGATGGGGGCCATGTCCTCGTCGTACAACGACACGCCGGCCACGGCCTCGCGCGCCTATGACAAGAATCGCGACGGTTTTGTCATCGCGGGCGGCGCGGGCGTGCTGGTCCTTGAGGAATATGAGCGCGCAAAAGCGCGCGGCGCCAAGATCTACGCCGAAATCGCCGGATATGGCGCAACCTCGGACGGGTTCGACATGGTGGCTCCCTCCGGCGAGGGTGCGGTTCGCTGCATGCGCCAGGCGCTCTCGACGGTGAAGACGCCGATCGACTATATCAACCCGCACGCCACCTCGACACCGGTTGGCGACATCAAGGAGATCGAGGCGCTCCGCGAAGTCTTTGGCGCGGGCGATAAATGCCCGCCGATTTCGGCGACCAAATCGCTGACCGGCCACTCGCTTGGGGCCACCGGCGTTCAGGAGGCGATCTATTCGCTGCTGATGATGCAAAACAAATTCATCTGCAAGAGCGCCAACATCGAAGAGCTTGACCCGGATTTCGCCGATATGCCGATTCTGCGCGAGCGCCGCGACAATGCGCATCTGCGCGCGGTTCTGTCCAATTCCTTTGGTTTTGGCGGCACCAACGCGACACTGGTGTTCAAGCACCCCGACGCATAAAGCGCGCAACGGGGCTTCTACATGCAAGAGGGATTTTAGGGGAATAGTCTTAGATGACGGTTGTAAAAGGTTTGATGCAGGGGAAACGCGGCCTCGTCATGGGGGTCGCTAACGACCATTCGATCGCCTACGGCATTGCGCGCACCTTGGCGCAGCACGGCGCCGAACTCGGCTTCACCTACCAAGGCGAGGCGATATTGAAACGCGTGGCCCCGCTCGCCGCCGAGCTCGGCTCGGATATCGTGCTGCCTTGCGACGTCGAGGATATCTCGACCGTCGACGCGGTGTTTGCGAGGCTGAAACAGGAGTGGGGCGAACTCGACTTTATCGTTCATTCCATCGGCTATTCCGACAAAAGCGAGCTCAAGGGCCTTTACGCCGACACCAGCCGCGAAAATTTCATTCGCACGCTGGTGATCTCCTGCTTCTCCTTCACCGAAGTCGCCAAACGCGCCGCCGCTATGATGAAGAACGGCGGCTCCTTGCTGACTGTGAGTTTCGCCGGCGGCACGCATGTGATGCCCAACTACAACGTGATGGGCGTCGCGAAGGCCGCGCTTGACTCCTCGGTGCGTTATCTCGCCGCCGATTTTGGCGATCGTGGCATTCGCGTGAACGCTATCTCGCCGGGTCCTGTGCGCACCATGGCCGGAGCGGGTATTACCGGCGCGCGCGCAATGGGCGCGTTCCAAAAACAGCATTGCCCGCTGCGGCGCATGATCACGCTGGACGAAATCGGCGGCTCGGCGCTTTATCTGCTCTCGGGGCTTTCCGGCGGCGTTACGGGCGAAATTCATCTCGTCGACGCCGGTTACAACATCATGTTGCAGCCGCGCCCCGAGGATCTCAACGGCGAACTCGGGAACGCGCTTTAAACCGGCGCGGAGGCGGAATCGCTCTTTTTGGACAGCTGCTCGAGCGCTCGCGCCAGCGCGACAAAACCCCCGATGTCGATTTCCTCCGCCCGGCGCGTTTCGACCACGCCGGCGGCGGTCAGCAGGACGGCTGCCTCTACGCCCAGACCTTTCAGACTCTGGCGCAGCATTTTGCGGCGCTGTCCGAAAGCTGCCTGCGTCACCCGCGCCAGCAGACGCCGATCGCAGGTGAGGGGCGCCGGATTGGGAGTCAATTCCACGACCGAGGAAATCACCTTTGGCTGGGGCGTAAATGCCGAAGGCGGCACGTCGAACAAGATCCGGGCGCTGGTTCGCCAGCCGCATAGCACCCCAAGCCGGCCATAATCGACCCGATTTGCCGGCGTCGCGACGATACGCTCCGCCACTTCGCGCTGGAACATCAGCACATAGCGGTCAAGAATATTTGGCCAGGGCTCGGCTTCGAGCCACTGTCCAAGCAACGCCGTCGCCACATTGTAGGGCAGATTTGCGCAGATGCGAGCTGGTCCGCCGGCGCCATGCGCACGCACAAGTTCGGTCGGGTCTAATTCCAGCGCGTCCCCCTCGATCACGGTGAGACGCCCAGGATAATGCGTGGCAATCTCGACGAGCGCCGGCAAGCAACGCGCGTCGCGCTCCACCGCGATGACTTTTGCCGCGCCTTCCGCGAGCAGAGCGCGGGTGAGGCCGCCGGGACCGGGCCCGATTTCGAGGACCGTCGCGCCTTCCAGCGGCCCCGCCGCACGGGCAATGCGGGCCGTGAGATTAAGATCGTACAAAAAATTCTGGCCAAGAGCCTTGCGGGCGTCGAGCCCATGGCGCGCGACCACCTCGCGCAGCGGCGGCAGTGCGTCAATCATGACGAAATACGCTCCGCCAGACGAATGGCCTCGATAAGGCTCGAGGCGTCAGCGATTCCCTTGCCGGCAATGTCAAAAGCGGTGCCATGATCCGGGGAGGTGCGCACGAAGGGCAAGCCCAGCGTGACGTTTACGCCCCTGTCGAAGGCGAGAGTCTTGATCGGGATCAGCGCCTGATCGTGAGTCGGGCATAGCGCCACGTCATATTTCGCGCGCGCAGCGGCATGAAACATTGTGTCGGCGGGATGCGGACCAGTCGCGTCGACGCCAAGGCGACGCAATTCTTCGATTGCAGGCGCGATCACCTCGATTTCCTCGCGTCCCATGGCCCCGGCTTCGCCAGCGTGAGGATTAAGTCCCGCAAAGGCCAGACGGGGCGCCGCCACGCCGAAACGCGCTGCAAGATCTTGCGCGACGATGCGGCCCGTCTCTATCAGAAGCTCACGAGTCAGCAGCCTCGGAACCTCGGCCAGCGCGACGTGAATAGTCACGGGAACGACGCTTAGTTCACTCGACCACAGCATCATCACGGGTCGCGCGCGGAGCTGGAAAAACCGCTCGGCCAATTCGCCAAGGAATTCCGTATGGCCCGGATGCTTAAATCCCGCCGCGTAAAGCACATTTTTCGCGATGGGATTGGTGACGACCGCACGCGCTTCCGCCCTCGCTACGCATTCGACCGCGCGCTCGATCGATAGAAGGGTGGCCGCGGCGTCCTTCGGGTCCGGTGAACCTGCCTCCCCGCGCACCGTGACGCCGAGCGGCACGACCGGCAACGCGCGGGAAAAAAGCGCCGCAGCGTCAGCAGGCGTCGTCGATTCCACACTGACATCCAGTCCCAGGGACTGCGCAACGCGCGCGTAGAATAATGGATCGCCCAGCACGAAAAAAGGCGGCAGATCGGCCGATTTCCGCGAGAAATAGGCCTTAAGCGCGAGTTCAGGTCCGATGCTGGAAGGATCGCCCTGTGTCAAGGCGAGGGGAATAAGGCCGCGTTGAGTCATGAGCGCATTTTAGTCGCATTCCCGCGCGTATTAGACAAGTCTGCCTCGTAGCCGGGGGAAGCGCGCGCTCTCCCGGCCGGCGTTGCAGCTGAACGAGGCTCTGGGCTCAAGCGATCCAGGTGCGGTTTGCGAAAACTTCGGGTAAAAGCTGGGATTCGAAATTGTCAGGTTCAAGGAGCTTTAGATGCGGGTGATGATTACGGGCGGAGCTGGCTTCATCGGATCCGCTGTCTCGCGGCGATTTATTAATTGCGCCGAGGATCACATTCTAGTGCTCGATAAACTGACCTATGCGGGCAATCTCGACTCCCTGGCGCCAATCGCAGAAAATCCGCGTTATTCCTTTCTGAGAGCCGACATTTGTGATCGCGCCGCCGTCGCGCAGGCGCTCGAAAATTTCAAACCGCAAGTCGTGATGCATCTTGCGGCGGAAAGCCATGTTGACCGCTCCATTGATGGACCTGCGGCATTTATCGAAACCAATGTCGTCGGCACTTTCACCATGCTGGACGCCGCTCTCGCCTACTGGCGCGGACTCGGCTCGGAGGACGCCAACAATTTCCGCTTCATGCACATTTCAACCGACGAAGTGTTCGGAACGCTGGGCAAAGAAGGTCTCTTCCGGGAAGACACGCCCTACGCGCCAAATTCGCCCTATTCCGCCTCTAAAGCGGGTTCAGATCACCTCGTGCGCGCCTGGCGCGAAACATATGGGATTCCGACCATCGTCACTAATTGCTCGAACAATTATGGCCCCTACCACTTCCCCGAGAAGCTCATCCCGCTCGTCATACTCAATGCAATCGAGGAAAAACCGCTGCCCGTTTACGGACGCGGCGAAAACATCCGCGACTGGCTTTTTGTAGAGGATCACGCAGCGGCGCTGATGCTTGTCGCGCGCGAGGGCAAGATCGGCGAATCTTACAATGTGGGCGGCCGCAACGAGAAAAAGAACATTGATGTCGTCGAGACGATCTGCAGCATATTGGACGAAATTCGACCCCGCCGCACGGGCTCGTACCGCGAGCTCATAACCTTCGTGCAGGACCGCCCCGGCCATGATCTGCGTTACGCCATAGATTGTTCAAAAATCGAGCGCGAACTGGGTTGGCGCCCGGTCGAAACTTTCGAGACCGGCTTGCGCAAGACGGTGCAATGGTATCTCGACAATCCGGTTTGGTGGCAGTCTATCCGGTCCGGAAAATATCGCGGCGAAAGACTCGGGCGCATAGCCTGACGCCGTCTTCATCTTCAAACAATTGACAAGCGGAAACTCAATGCTCGTAGAGGCCACTGACATTGAAGGCGTCAAGATCATCACGCCAAAGCGACACGGAGACAACCGTGGTTTTTTCTCGGAAACTTACAACCAGGCTACATGGCGGAAGGCGGGACTGGATTACGATTTTGTCCAGGACAACCACTCGCTTTCGGGCGAAGTGGGCACCATCCGCGGCATGCACTTTCAGACGAAACCTTTCGCGCAAGCCAAACTGGTTCGCGTCTCGCGCGGACGCGTAATTGACGTAGTGGTCGATCTGCGTCGTTCCTCGCGGACTTTCGGCCGTCACGTTGCGGTCGAACTTTCGGCGGAAAACTGGCGTCAGCTTCTGGTTCCGATCGGATTCGCGCATGGTTTTTGCACGCTCGAGCCCAATACGGAGTTCCTCTACAAGGTGACGAATTTCTATTCGGCGCCGAATGATCGGGGTCTTGCATTTGATGATCCCGACCTTGGCATCGAATGGCCGATAGCGGCGGCGCAAGCCCAATTGTCAGACAAGGATCGCAAATGGCCGCGCCTGCGCGATCTCGTTGATACATTCGAATGAGGACCGCCATGCGCATCGCGGTCACCGGATTACATGGGCAGGTCGTCACCTCGCTTGTTGAACGCGGAGCGGCCCGTGCTGAAATCCTGCCTCTGGGACGCCCGCAACTTGATCTTGCAGATCGGCACAGCATCGCCGGGGCGCTGGCTGACGCACGTTGCGACGTGATCGTCAATGCAGCAGCCTATACGGCGGTCGATAAGGCCGAAGCAGAGCAAGATCTGGCGATGCTTATCAATGCGGACGGCGCCGGCCATATCGCCGAAGCCGCGGCGAAACTGAACGTTCCGCTACTTCATCTTTCAACTGATTACGTATTCGATGGCGTGCTTGATCGGCCCTACCGCGAGGACGACAAGACCGGTCCAACTGGCGCCTATGGGCGCTCGAAACTCGAAGGCGAGAAGCGTGTTCGCGCGGCGCATCCCAACAGCGCCGTGTTGCGTACGGCTTGGGTTTACAGTCCCTTTGGCGCAAATTTCGTGCGCACGATGTTGCGGCTTGGCGAAACGCGCGAGGAGCTTGGAGTTGTCGCCGATCAAGTCGGAAATCCGACAAGCGCGCTCGACATCGCCGACGCAATTCTGGCGATTTCGGAACGCATCGCAAGGGATGCGTCCGGCGAATTGCGCGGTGTTTTTCACATGACGGGACAGGGCGAAGCGAGCTGGGCTGATCTCGCGGAGGCGATTTTCGCGCAGGCGGAAAAACATGGCCGCGCACCGGTGCGCGTGAAGCGCATCACTACAGCCGATTATCCAACGCCGGCGAAACGCCCGGCCAATTCACGGCTCGACAACAGCAAGCTTCAAGAAATCTATGGCGTGACGTTGCCTCACTGGAGAGGCTCGACTTCGGCCTGCGTCGGGCGCCTGTTAAACACGGCCTAAGGCAAGATAGGATCGAAAATGCGGGGCATTATTCTGGCGGGCGGCAGCGGCACGCGGCTTCATCCGATGACTTTGGTGACCTCGAAGCAATTGCTTCCGGTCTACGACAAACCGATGATCTATTATCCGATGAGCGTGCTGATGCTCGCGGGCGTGCGCGAAATTCTCATCATTTCGACGCCGGAAGATTTGCCCAATTTCAAGC
Source organism: uncultured Alphaproteobacteria bacterium (assembly GCA_963724845.1). Classification (GTDB taxonomy): domain Bacteria; phylum Pseudomonadota; class Alphaproteobacteria; order Rhizobiales; family Beijerinckiaceae; genus Methylocystis. Next base: position 378,990 of record CAVRWF010000007.1, on the reverse strand, counting down.
GTCTGCTGGGAAGCGGCGCGCAATGGGGCATTTCATTGTCCTATGCCGAACAACCTCGGCCGGAAGGACTCGCGCAAGCTTACATAATCGGCGCAGAGTTTGTGGAGGGTCACAAGTCCGTGCTTGTCCTGGGCGACAATATTTTCTATGGCCATGGACTCACCCAATCGCTTCTTGAGGCGCGCAAGAACTCCGGCGCGGCGGTGTTCGCCTATCATGTGAGCGACCCGGAACGCTACGGCGTTGTCGAATTCGACGCGAGGGGCTTTGCGGTATCGCTGGAAGAAAAGCCGGAGCGGCCAAGATCTCATTGGGCTGTGACGGGACTGTATTTCTATGACGAGCGCGCGCCGCATTACGCCAAGGATCTTAAACCGTCACCGCGAGGCGAATTGGAGATAACCGATCTCAATCGGATCTATCTGAAGAATGGCGATTTGAACGTGCAGCGTCTTGGACGCGGCTTTGTCTGGCTCGACACCGGCACTCCAGCGTCGCTGCTGGAGGCGGCCGAATATGTTCGCGCCATTGAACAGCGGCAAGGCCAACGAATCGCCTGTCTCGAGGAGATCGCCTATCAACAGGGCTGGATCACCGCCGACGATCTCCGCACGACAGCCAAAGCGCTGACCAAAAGCGGCTATGGCGCCTATCTTATGCGCGTGCTGGAAGAGCATATAGAACTGGCTCGGGAAATCTGAACAGCAGGTCCAAGTAGAAATTCTGCCAGAACGCGGCGTAGGATGGCGTGAACAGGAGATGGACGACCTTGCTGACCTGCCACTGCAAAGTTCCTCCACGAACGATTAGAGTGCGGCCATTCTTGATCTGCTCCCAGCAAACTGGATCGCTTTTGGGTAGAGTTTTCCGACCAGTTATCCCTGGGCTGGGAGGAGCGGAAAGCGATGAAGGCGTCGAAGTTTTCGGACGCGCAGAAAGCGTTCATTCTAAAGCAAGGAGCCGACGGCGTTCCGGTGGCCGACATTTGTCGGAAGGCCGGAATCAGCCAGGCGACCTATTTCAATTGGAAGAAAAAATACGAGGGCATGCAGCCGCCGGAGATGCGGCGCTTAAAGCAGCTTGAGGATGAAAACGCGAAGCTGAAAAAGATCGTGGCGGATTTGTCGCTCGATCGCGAGATGCTTCAGGACGTCATACGCCGAAATGTATGGTCCGCCCCGTCCTTGCAAGTCCCGTTGAACGATCTGACGACGACAGTCTGCTTAAATGTATCCGGCCTCTCGCGAGTGAGCTGCTGTTGCAGCCAGGCCATGATGAGATCCGCGCGCGCCGTTCCTGGATAACTTCTTCGTGCAGAAGCACGCTTTCGACCGGAAGGTTTACGGTGCGTCGATCAACTGTTTCGTCATCACTTTCCCGAGCCTCGCAGGCTGCCGACCAGTGCTCCTACGCCGCCAGCGGATCGCGGCGTTCGTAGATGGCTCCAGGTCGAACAAGGATCACCCAGGCGACGCGTGCGACCTTCGCCGCTAACGCCACGGTGACCTTGTTGATGTGCATGCGCTGCTCCAAACCGGATAGCCAAGCGCCGAGCCGGTCCCTCGATCTGTCCAGATGGATCACGCATGATCGGGCGCCGTGGATCAACAGGCGCCTCAAATAGTGATTTCCGCGCTTGCTAATGCCAAGCAGCGTCGTCTTGCCCCCGGTCGAACGCTCACTCGGCACGAGTCCGAGCCAGGCCGCCATATCCCGAGCCTTGCGGAACTGCCGCCCGTCACCCGCGGCGGCAACGATAGCTGTCGCAACCAGCGGCCCGATGCCCGGGACTGTCATTAACCGTCGAGTTCGTTCGTCCCGTGCGGCGACCGCCTCGATTTGCCGGGTGACCTCGGCAACGCGTTGCTCAAGGCGTCGCAAATCGTCAAATAGGTCGCCAAGGAGTTTACGAATGCCGGGCGTTAAATCGTTCTCTTCATTGGCGAGCACGCCAGGGAGATCGGCCTTGAACTTGCCAACGCCTTGATGAATGGCGACGCCATACTCCAAGCAGAAAGCGCGCATCTGGCAGATGAGACGGGTTCGGTTCGAGACCATTTGATCCCGGACCCGATGCAGCGACTGAATGTCTACTTGCTCGGCGGACTTCACTTCAACGAATCTCATTGTCGGACGCGTCACAGCTTCTGCGATTGCTGCAGCGTCGATCAGGTCGTTCTTATTCGATTTGACGTAAGGCTTTACGAACTGGGCGGGGATAATCCGAACGATGTGTCCCATCGCCTGCAGCTTGCGCGCGAGCCATTGGGATCCCGGGCATGCCTCCATCCCGACCAATGCCGGTGACGTTCGTTCAAAAAACGCCAACAGCGTTGCGCGCCGGAATTTCGCCTTTTGAACGATCTGCCCGGTGGCGTCAGCGCCGACGACGTGAAACAGATTCTTTCCAAGATCGACGCCGTAGACAACCGCGATTTGAGATTTGTCACGCATCTTTATACCCTCCTTCTCTTCCTCGAACGCTTCAGTCTGCATCGGGAAGACGGGGCGGACCATCCCATTAGCTTTAAGGCCTGGTCGCAAGCGCAAGCTGGCGGCAGGGATTTGCAAGGAGTGGGACGTTTCGATCCGGCGCGCGTGCCGGGTTCTCGAATTCGACGCGTCCACTTACCACTACAAATCCCGTCGCCCCGATCAGGCCGGCGTCGAAGCCCGAATCAAGGAGATTTGCGCGACGCGCGTGCGCTACGGCTATCGGCGCGTGCATGTGCTGCTGCGTCGCGACGGCTGGAACATCAACATCAAGAAAGCCTACAGGATTTACAATGAGCTTGGCCTTCAATTGCGTAACAAGACGCCGAAACGGCGAGTCAAAGCAAAACTGCGCGACGACCGGAAGCCGGCGACCGAACCGAACGAGACTTGGGCGATGGACTTCGTCCACGATCAGTTGGCGACCGGCCGAAAAATCCGGGTGCTCACGGTCGTGGACACGTTCTCGCGCTTCTCTCCAATCGTCGATCCGCGCTTCAGCTATCGAGCGGAAGACGTCGTGCAATCTCTGGAGCGCGCCTGCGCCCGAGTTGGCTATCCAAAGACGATCCGTGTCGATCAGGGCTCGGAGTTCGTCTCGCGCGACCTTGACCTTTGGGCCTACGCCAAGGGCGTCACACTGGATTTTTCTCGGCCCGGCAAGCCGACAGACAATGCGTTCATCGAAGCGTTCAACGGGCGTTTCCGGGCAGAATGCCTGCGCCCTTAGGTAGCAGGTGCACCAGAATGGATAAAAGCTACTGATATATAGCGTCCATAAGGCCATTTAAGTGAAGCCTTGCATTTGGATGGAAAATAGAACATAACACGAACATTGATTTGGGACCGACTCGCTCGTGGCACAGAGTTTCCTCTTATCGGCGGCAGCGCGAACTCTCTCGCTCAAAGCGATCTACGCTGAGGGCGAAGCGACGGCCTACCGGCGGTTCTGCCGCTTGCGGTGGCCGGACACCGAGGGCGCGCCGGTTTGCCCGGCATGCGGATGCGTCGACGTTTACGATCTCGCTACCCGGCGACGATTTAAATGCGCCGCCTGCCACCATCAATTCAGCGCGACCTCCGGAACGATCTTCGCCTCTCGCAAGCTCTCTTTCGTCGATCTGTTGGCGGCAGTTTGCCTCGTCGTAAACGCGTCGAAGGGCCTGTCCGCGGTTCAGCTATCCCGCGATCTAGACGTGCAGCACAAAACGGCTTTCGTGTTGATGCACAAGCTCCGTGAGGCGATGTCGGCGGAGACTATCGATGCTACTCTCTCCGGCGAAGTCGAAGTGGACGGCGCCGCCTTCGGCGGCTATGTGCGTCCCGCCAACATGCGAGAGGATCGCCTTGATCGCCGCCTTCTCGCCAACCGCAGCGCCAAGCGACGCATCGTCGTCGCACTGCGCCAGCGCGGCGGCCGCATCCTTACCCGGACCTTTATCCGTGAAGCCGAGGCAATTGCTTTCGCCCAAAGTCGGATCGCGCCCGGCGCTATCGTCTCGGCAGACGAAGGTTCGCACTGGGATCTCCTGGAGCCGTCGTTCCAGATGCGACGCATTACGCACGTCGACGCCTACAGCCGTGACGGCGCCCACACCAACAATGTCGAGAGTTACTTCTCACGCCTGCGGCGCATGATCGGCGGCCAACATCATCGGGTGAGTGCCCAGCACCTCGCGGCTTACGCCGCTCACGCCGCCTGGCTCGAGGACCATCGCGACCAGAGCAATGGCGCGCTAGCGGACCGCCTGATCTCCCAGGCGCTCGCCGCTCCCGTCAGCCGTGGCTGGAAGGGTTACTGGCAACGCGCAGCGTAAACGCGTCGCCCGCCGCCCAGATGCACATGCCCTTTTGCTTCTCCAGCATTCGTACGAGCCTGCGCCGCTTCGCGTGCCGTAGCGCCTGGACGACTTTGAAGACGACCGAATTGCGCAGCGTCGCGTCGGTGACATCGAGCCCGCACTCCGCCATTACTCGTTCAGCGAGTTCGCGGGTCGTGAGTTCTCCCTCCACGGAAAGATGCTGAGCGCAAATATCGGCGATCTCGCCCTTCTTGAAGAAGCCGTGGCTGACCAGATATCGCGCCCTTTGTTTTTCGGGCTCGGTAAACAGCCGAATGGTTGCATTGACATGGGCGAGGTCATGCTTGGCCTGCGCGATCTGCGCCTCATACGCCGCAATCCGTCCGAGGATCTCGGCGCGCGTGTCTCTCAGCGTCTGAACAACAAGCGGATCAGTCATGTCATATTCAACCGCCTTATCACGGTCCATGACCAGCCCGCTTCTTGGTGCATCTGCTGCCTAAGGGCGAATGCCTGAACGCGCACTGGTTCCTGTCGCTTGACGACGCGCGAACGAAATTGGAGGATTGGCGCAAGTACTACAACGAGGAGCGCCCGCACGGGGCAATCGGAAACAAGCCCCCGATCACGTTGCAACTTCCCGATGGCGCACCCAGCCCGTCATCGTGAAAAAGGCCCGAAAACTCTACCTTCGGCCGGTCCAAACTTCGGGAGCAGAGCAAAACCTGCCGAGGCTCTAATCGCCGCTGGATGAAAGTTCAGTGGCAGGTCATGCCTCGTAAAGTCGCGGCGACGAGCGACATCCGCGACAAACGCGCCATCTGCCGCGGCCTCCATGACGATCCTCAGCTTTTCCGCGTCGGACGTAACCGGCCGATAAGAACCGCCGTCCACCGGAGTCAGGCGGCTTCTCGTTTCGAGTCATTGAAGCGGGCCCAATTCCACGGAAGAAGCTCATGGAGCCTGGTGACGAGATGATCGTTGATCCGCGCAAGCACGTCCGCGAGATAGGCTTCGGGATTGAGACCTGACATTTTCGCCGTTTCAATGAGCGTCATCGCGTCAGCGATATTATCGCCGCCGACGTCGGAGCCGGCGAATAGATAATTCTTCCTGCCCAAGGTGACTGGCCTGATAGCGCGCTCCGCCGCATTGTTGTCGATTGCGATGCGGCCATCGTCGAGAAAGAGCGTAAAGGCTGGCCACCGATTGAGGGCATAGCGCATGGCCTTGGCCAGATCACCTTTGCCTGGAATGCTTCGAAGTTGAGCCTCGCACCAAGCGCGAAAGGCCTCGACCCGTGGTCGGCTATGCTCTTGTCGGGCACGGAGACGGTGCTCAGCGGACTTGCCCGTGATCTCGCGCTCGATATCGTAGAGGGCGCCAATCCGGTCGAGCGCGTCCTTGGCGATCGGCGAACTCGTCGCCTTCCATTCATCGTGAAAGTCGCGGCGAAGATGCGCCCAGCACGCCGCCTCGCGAATGCGAGCGTCACCGTTCGTCGAGGGCTCGTAGAGCTTCTTGAAGCCGCCATAGGCGTCGGCTTGCAGCACGCCCGAAAAGCCTGCGAGATGAGATTGCGGATGTTCGCCCTTTCGGTTCGCCGAGAAGTAATAAGCGACGCCCGGCGGATCGCCGCCGCCCCAAGGTCGATCATCGCGGACATAGACCCATATGCGGCCTTCCTTGACGCCTTTCGTCATCGGATCCGCGCTTTTGCGCGAGAGATCGAGGACCTTGATCGGGGTGTCGTCGACATGCAGGCGATCCGTTCGAAAAATCTCCGCCTTGATCAAGTCGCTCAGAGGCCGGAGCGTCGCGATCCCGGCGCCGCAACCGTCGATCAGGGTCGAGCGCGGAATGTCCGCGCCAAGACGCGCGAAGATCTCGCCCTGCCGATACAAGGGCAAGTGATCGTCGAACTTGGAGACGAGGATATGGGCGATCAGACTGGGGCCGAACATGCCGCGATAGATCGGACGCGTCGGCGCGGGCGCCTGCACGACTTTCTCGCAGCATCGGCAGGATTTCTTGAGACGCACGGTCTCCACCACCTTCAATTTAGCGGCGATGTAATCGAGTATCTCTGAGACGTCCTCGCCGAGAAGACGCAGCGGCTCGCCGCATTCGGGGCAATGATCGCCAGGGTCGAGCACAATGCGTTCGCGCGGAGTCGCCGCGTCGACACGGGGCTTGCCGCGCCGACGCGGCTCGGTTTTCTCGCCGGACGGCGCCTCGGCGGGGTCGCCTTCGTCCGTTTTGTTGGACGCTCCCGCCGCCGCCATCGCCACTTCTAGATCTTCGAGCGTCAATTCCAATTGCTCGATCTCGCGCTGGATTTTTTCCGAACTCGGGCCGAACTTTTGCCGCTGGAGCTTCGCAATCCGAAGCTTGAGTGCTTGGATGAGGACTTCGTAAGCGCGGACCGAAGCCTGCAACCGAGATGTTTCGGCCTGCTGCGCGATGATCATCGCCTTCAGCGCCGCAGGGTCGTCAGGAAGAGTTTCGGGTGACCATTCCATGCCAAAAATATAACGCAAGACGCGTTGCAAGTACAGCGCTGAAGCGTTGGATCACCAAGAAAATCACACAACGCGCGCGGGCGGCGCGCTCCACGCCGGGCGGCGCCAATCAATGCCTTCCCACAACATCGAAAGTTGCGCTGCCGTCAAGCGCGCGGATCCGTCGGCCGGCGAAGGCCAAGGGAAGCGGCCTTTTTCGAGCACCTTGTAGTAAAGGCAAAAACCCTGCCCATCCCAATGTAAAAGCTTGATTCTGTCGCCCCTACGACCCCGGAATGCGAACAGCGCCCCTGAACTCGCGTTCTGCCTAAGTTCTTCCTGCGCCTTGGCCGCCAGGCCCGTAATGCCTTTGCGCATGTCCGTCACCCCACAGGCGAGATAGACACGCACGTTAGATCCCGGCGCTATCACGAAAGCTCTCCGACCCGCATCAAGCGACGGAGCACGTTGTCAGGAACGTCAGCGGTAATGCGCAAGCAACGGCCATTGCGAAGCACAATCTCCACGTGATGCACGCCGCGATCATCAACAGGCCCGACTATGTCGCGGGCCTCTTCGTTCCCGGTCAGTTCAACAGGGATAAAACTTGATTGCTTATTCGATAGCTGGACTTTGTCCCGCAGTTCGCGGCGCCACTGATAAATATGTTGCCGAGTGATGTCGTGACGACGAGCAACATCCGATACGACCGAACCTTCAGCCCCAGCTTCCATAATGATCCTCAGCTTCTCCGCATCGGACCATCGGCGCCGTCGTTCCACACCTGAAAGAACTTCCTGCCGCATAATTCACCCCGATGACGACGTACATAACGACGTCGATAACGACGTAAATTACTCCGCAGATGTCACCGCTGTAAGGCGGCCCAGAGCGGCCGGTTACCGTCGGACCATCGGTGCCGCCGTTCAACCCCAGACAAGATCTCCTGCCGCATAAACCACCCCGCTGACGACGTACATAACGACGTCGGTAACGACATAAATTTACACCGCAGATGTCATCCCCGTAAGGCGGCCGTTATCGGCCGGTTACCCTGATCCTTGGAGCGGATCACTCGGACTCCGTCTCAACCCCACTAATCTGAGGGAAAGCCACCCAATGTGGCTATGCTCGCGATGCCCGGCCCATTACGGCATCTAAATCATCGCGGACGTTGAGGGGGAAAACATGACGGGCAATAATCCTCCTACGGCTTTCGACAGATTATGACCTCCGTATATTCTCCAATAACGCCATGCGTCGGATCCCAAAACCGAGATATTCTGACATCAAAAGGTGCCCATTGGGCGATTTGTTTTGAAATATCGTAGCCATAATCACAGGTCACTAACGCGCCTTTTTCATCGATCGGATTTCCGTGATATTCCGGCGAGGGAGTTGAATGAATGACAGACCCATCCTCGTCTAATTTAGCGAGGGGAGTCCATGCATCGATAATGTATTTCCTTATAGGAAAAGTATGCAAGTAGACCCCCCCTTTCTTCAAAGTTCGGAAAACTTCTGAATAGGCCTTATCGGGATTGAAGACATGTTCCATCACGTCAAGAGTTATAACGAGATCAAAACTCTCATCGTTAAAAGTCTGATTTTCTAAATTCTGATTCTGAAATCCGTTGATTGTGTGTCCCGCTGTCTCCGAAGGATAATAGTGAGAAGCCACATAATGTGGAGCCTCGCGAATCATGCGCGCAGACAGGCCCCGCGCACAAGGCGACGACTCATGGATGGCAAGATTTTTCCAATTTGGCAGAATTTCACTAAGCACCAACGCTAGGGCGCGCTCCCGAACTACAGACCCGCAGTTCGGGCACAAAAGTGAATCTCGAAACCACTCGGAGTTGGCCGTGAAGATTTGACTCGATTCGCAGCAGGGGCAAAAGCCCTGATGCTCGTAATGAAAGCTCATAGCCTCTCCCGCTTGGCAAAACCCCGACACCACCAAAAAACATCCCCTATTTACACCATAAACTCGGAGTGCGCGGCTTGAGCAACAAAATAATCACGTGCAACCGCGGGATCTCCGCTCCGCGGCGGAGGGGGAAGGCAGGATCGGGCCGAAGCTCGTCGTCGTCTGGAGCAGAGCCTCGAATGGTGCATCGATACCCGCGAGCCCCCGTCTCTAAAAACGTGGCATGGAAGTGGCAGTCAAATGCGTCAGGCACTTGCATTAAATGGATGTTCACAACCGATAACGCCACCGCCAAAATGGGCCGCGCCTATCCCATCCGGCGGCGGCGGCCACCCGCGACACGAAATGCAGGGTCTCGTCTGGAGAGGGATAATTTGTTTTGTGTCGCCTGCAGAATAGCTGCGCGCACATATCCCAACCTGGAAGTTACCTGTGAGCCGAGTAATGGAAAACGAAGCCAGTTGTCTGCTGATCCTCAATGTTCGAAAAGCACTTCGCGCAAAGCGAATCCAGCCGCCTTGGTCACATATGAAATCATTCGTTCCAGCGCGTGCATAAGCGTCCCATCAACGATGGCACCGCTGTCGGGGTCACGAGACCCTTGCCGAGCTGCACGAGCGAAATCGTCGAGCGTCAAGCCCAGGTCTAGTAGGGGGGCCAACGCCTTCGGACGGAACCAGAACATCGTGCCGGTCGGAAATTGTGGCGTCTCGTCCGATTTTATGGTTATCCCCAACCGTTTTAGCAGTGAAGCCGTCAACTCGAAATTCGAGCCCCATTCTACATGACTGGCAACCGGTGCAAATGGTTTCGCGTATACGAGCCCAAGTTTGGCATCGTTTGCGAAAGCTTCCACGATAGCTGCGATATTCTGCGGGGAACCGAGGAGGTTGCCAAGCAAGAATTGACGCCACCCGGCGAATTTTGAATTATAAGGCGTTTTCTTGGAGTGCACCTTGCAGCAAATATCATAGTCTTGAGCATGCGGAAGCATGTGCAGAAGAAAAGGCGCAACGTCAGCTCCGATATTTTCGACGCTTAGAACAGTAATTTTTTCAACCGCTGACATGCGTTCGCGAACGTAACGAAGGATATGATCGCGCTTCTCTCTCGGAGCGGTGATCAAGAGATCAAACCGGCCCGGAATCATACGGAAGTGCTCAATGAACTCGTCTAGAAGGTCAGTATAAAAAATATGTGCCGCGACGAGAATGCGGAGATTTAAGCTATCGATTGATGCAGATCGTTGCTTGTTAAGGGCGCGAGCGGTGGCGTCGAGATAGGCATAGCCATTTTTACGGTCGGGTTCAAGATAAGCGCCTTCTGCCCATTCGTTCCAGGCATTGATGAAGATTAGCTTTTCATCGTGTGAACGAGTGGAATCGTTGTCCGTCTTGGCGCATATGGCTTCGAGCCAACGTTGATATCTGTGTGGAGCACAATTGATGAATACCCCCGGGTTGGCGCGTCGCGGCGTGCAATCCCAATCTGGCATGATCCCTCGAAATAGCCTGTAGTCGGGTTCTGGCAGCGCAAGAGCCTTGTCCACGGCGTGTTCGTAATCATAGATGCCGATCTCTGCACCACGATCATAAAACTGGACGCGACGGCTCACGTTTGACAGGTGGAAATTGTTTGGGGGAAACTCGACGGCGGCGTCGAACCCATACTGTGTCGGATCAACCGAGCCTTCGAAACCCGTTTGCATCGTTACCAGATAGGGATCCTTGATTCCCGTTTGATGGCAACACTTCCGCCAACGGTCGAGCGTGGCACGGATATCAGGGAAGAGGCTGGGACGATAGACGATCAACACTGGACGACCGTCAATTTTGATGTAACGCCGGTCGCGCAGAGCCGGCTCGATATCCCGAAAAAACGCGAGATCGTCTTCTGGACTATGCCGTTGGTCCAGAAGCACGCCCTTGCTCGTTGATAATCCGTCGAAGCGCACGGTCCATGGCTCGTTCGCCCAATGCAGACAGAAAGGGATATCCAGATCCGGATTCGCCAGAAGGAGATCGTAGGGCGCCTCATGACGGGCTTCCCGTCGAAAAAATAATGATGCAGGCAGAAACCGTGAATGCCGAACTGTTTGGCCAGCTCGATTTGCCTCGCCAGAACTTGCTTCAACCGCGTATCATAGAAACCAAGCTCACCTGGTAAACGAGGCTGATATTGTCCTTTGAACAGCGGCTGCGCTTTTGTGGTATTGGTCCATTCTGTAAACCCCTTCCCCCAGAATTTGTCGTTTTCTGCAAAAGGATGAAATTGCGGAAGATAAAAAGCGATAAGCTTAATATCAGATCTGCGGACAATCGGCGCTGTTTCCCCGATGTAGTCTCGTTGTGTCTCAACTCGGACATAGGCACTATAGACGTTGTTGACGGCGATCAACGCCGGAACGGGGTCGCGAGGCATCCTCGGTAGATCTTGCGCCCGGCCCTCCAAGAGGTAGTGAACCAATGGATTGAGCCTACCCCATGAATTAGACGGCATCCACCGATAGTAATAGCTCGTGTCGAACGTCGCTGAAGGGTTTCTTCCCTCTCGGAAGCCAGTGACAACCCAATGCTCAAGTGGATCGTTGCCCGCTCTGGCAACGTCATCATAGGTTTTCAGATAGTATGCCTCGTCGAACTCGCCGCTCTCCTTGATCAGCCGCATCGTTTCGTCATTGGAAAGCTCAAAAGGCGATGTTCCGGCTGGCAAGAAAGCCCATTTATGATTTGAGAGGGCGCAAAAGAATAAAAAGCAACGTTCAACCGCGTGCGACAAGGTGGCGTCACGTTGATCCGGCGGCTCTGCAAAATCAGACCAATGAAGACCGAGATCAAACAGAGATGAAAGAGCCTCAGGTTTGAACCAAAACATTGAGCCGCTCGGATATTCGATTTCCTGATCGGGAATGAGGTCAATGCCAACTTTGCCGAGCAGCCGCGTCATGGGCTCGCTGTTGTCCCCAATACCGAGCCACCCCGCCAACTCTATCCAGTATTCCGGTATCAGAAGACCAAGTTCTGGATTCGCCACGAAAGCATTTATGATCGCACCGACCCGCTCCGGATCACCCATCAATGCGCCGTACAAATGGTTCCGCCAACCCTCGGAAAACTCCGGAGGATTGTGACTCGATTTTTTGCCGTGGATCTTCAAGCAAATGTCATGTTCCTGTAAATGTTCTGGAAACCCGAAAAGAAATGGCGCAATATCGAAGCCGAGATTGGGAACAACCGTGATTTCAACATCGATGGAATACCATTCGAAAGTCTTGGCGATCCAAATTTTCTTTTCGTTCGTATCGGTTGTGACATAGACCTTTTTTGGAAAGGTGATTTGTGCAAGATAGCTCGCGATTTCATCTGCGACACTGTCATAGAATAAATGAATGAAAACCCCGATCGGCCGCCGGATTGTGGCATCCGGAGAATCCTTGAGCGTCACTTCCGTCTGCCAGTCTCTGACGTCCATACTGTTCGTGGTCGGCCCGAACACGCGCTGCCTTTTACGCAGCACGCGATCGATGAATGGATTAATTTCGGAAGAAAGGCCGTGACACTGACGGTAGGCTTCGGAATCAAATGAAGGGGAAACTCGGCGGCCCTCTCTCCAACCCACACGCAGATAGTGAGTGAGAGGCTCCTGGCCGGCCAACTTCACATCGGCGTTCGAACTCAAGTACCAAGTCGGATCAAAGGTTTCATTGGGCCGATATCCCTGTTTCCATCCGATCGAGAGATAGTGGGTCAACGGATCGTTCCCACCCAGTTCAGGACACTGCGAAAGATAAAAAGCCACATCAAACAGAGGATGCGGATTGCTCTGATCTTTCCAGCCTTGTTTTATAAAATGGCCGAGCGGTTCAACCCCGGCCATTCTGACATCTGAGCGCTCCCGCAGATAATACTCTACTGAAAACAGAGGGTGCGGCGATTTTAGCGTACGCCACCCTTCGGACAAATAATGCCCGAAAGTCGCTAGATGCCCCGGAATGTCCAAATTGGTTTCACGATACCATTGCGGATCGAAAAGCGGATGGGGACTGACGAGCATTGCATCTACTAAACCGCTTATTGTAGCCTCGGAACAATTGCTATCCCGCATCCCAAGCAGACCCCTATTGCAAAAAACTACCTCAACTGTGCACATTACCCGTAAAGACGCGCGTGCCACAAGCGGTTTTTGTCTTCCCCAGCCTCTTGGGAGGCAGTGCATTTTGTAATTGTTCGAGCACTTCGCGGACTTCTCGAGCCTGGGCTCGAAGCTCACGCAGCCGGTCCAGCGTTTGGGCTCCAGCTGGCTCGGTCGGCGGAACTTTGCTAGACGCCGTTATTAACGCGTCCCGCTCGACACTGAGTGCCGTTACATCGGACTGCAGCTGCGCGGTTTGCGCCTCAAGTTCCGCGACGACCGGCCCCATGAGAGTGCATGCCTCCTCGAAAGAGTCTGAAACTTCATCGAGCGTCTCCTGCGCGAATTCTGAACGCGGATTCCTCTGAAGAATCAGCAAAGCCTCAAAGCCCCGCGCGGCCCATTCGCACGCCATGCGTTGCTCCGAGCTTTCCAGATTGTGGTGTTTCAAATCGGAAGTGAGGAAATTGTCGATTTTCATCGAAGCTTCATCATCGAACCGTGGCCAAGAGACATCGATGTCCCGGGCAATTCGTCGGGCGCATTTGCGCCAATCGGCGAGTAACTCGTCCATCGCCACAAAACTGCGTCGCACCGTGCGTGTCTCCCGCTCGGCGACAAGGACGTAACGAAGCCATAGGAGCACCCCCTTCTCGGTCGAAATGCCGTCTCGCGCCCGTAGCGATTGGATCACTTCGAGTGGCGGGCGAAAGGGAATAACCGCGCGCGGGGAAATGTCGACATCGCCGAGTACGGATAGCCAGAAAGGAATAAAGCGACACATTCGCGGGTCTTTCAGAACGAACAGCGGCGCATCTCCGAATTCCTCTTCGAGTAGCCGTTTCGCATCGGCTTTAAGGCTCTCTTGGTTCGACGCGAGCCAGTGCGTATCTAACTGGCGCCAGTCGTGCCAACAACTTCCGGCCGACTTTAGCAACGCGTCATGAAAGCGCATAAACGGAACGGACTCGAAGTAACCCCGCTCATTGTCAACGGTCGCATTCATGAGGTGATTGGGCGCAGCGGCGCCTAAATGGGTCATTGCGCCCGTCATGGCGGACGTTCCACTTCGGTGCATGCCCAAAACGAGAATCGCGTCTCTCATAGTTCTGATCTCGGAAATTTTGACAGTTCGAGCCCCTGCTCCCCCTTGCATAATATATTAATTTGCGGGAGGAACTGGTGCGCAGGCGGATTTTTAGGACGATTCCACCTCAGCTTCGGCCCCGCAGGCGGCTTCGACTGCCGATGGCACGGCAGGAGCGAGAACTTCATCATCTTCGAGCCCGCCTCCCTCGACGATCCCAAATCCCCACCCCGCCGTCCACTCGCTTAATCCTCCGCCTCACCCCTATGCAGCAAAAAGGGAGTTCCAACTCTGATTTGCGTGCCATTGCAACCACTCGCCGAGGGATAATTGGTCCGACGTCCTCGGAGACCGAAATCAGGAAAGGCTCAAATATCAAAATGTCTTTCGTGCAACAATCTCGTATTGGTAGGATCCAGGAGGAATAAAGTTCGCCTAGATGGCCGGCGCAGAAAATCTGTTTTTATCGGGCCGCCACCATATTCCCTGAGTGACCTGTCCAGCATCCGCTTTGTCGCATCCCAGCCCACTATGACCATCGCGCCGCTAATCAGGAGCTGCCAGATCTCGCGTTGTCCCACCTTCGAAGTCCTTCCGGCAACCTGTTTACCTTCGGTCGAATGCTGGACAGCAACAAAGCCTAGCCGGGCGACGAAGTCGCGCGACACGCCGGCCGCTGATCGATGTGTCGACGACTAGCGCCAGGCATTCTCGCGTGAAGTCGTCGACGACCACGAGCACCCGAAAACGCCTGCCGTCGGTCAACGTGTCGGAGACGAAGTCGAGGCTCCATCGCTGGTTCCTTCCTTGCGGCAGCGTCATCGGCGCCCGCGTTCCAAGCGCGCGTTTGCGGCTGCCGCGTCGTCTCACCGTTAACCGTTCTTCGCGATAGAGGCGGAACAGCTTCTTGTGATTGATCGCGACGCCGACGCGCTTCAGGAGAATGTGCAGACGCCGATAGCCGAAACGACGGCGCTCATTCGCCAACTCTTTGAGTTGCACGCGCAGCGCCGCGTCGTCCGAGCGAGACGAAGCATAGCGATAGGTCTTTGGCGCAAGACCAATCAGACCGCAAGCGCGGCGTTGCGTATAGCCTTTTTCTTCGATGGCCCAGCTCACGACTTGTCTCCGCGATCCGGGCGTCAGAAGTTTTTTCCAAGAGCCTCGCGTAGCGTCGCGACGTCTAGCATCGATTCCGCGAGCAGCTTCTTGAGTTTACGGTTTTCGTCTTCGAGCGCCTTCAAACGCCGCGCCTCGGAGACTTCCATACCGCCGTATTTTGACCGCCAAGCGTAAAATGTCGCATCGCTGATCCCATGCTTGCGGCAGATTTCGGCGGTCGCGATCCCCGCCTGATGCTCCTTCAAAATCCCGATGATCTGCTCTTCGCTGAAACGACTCTTTCTTGATCTGCTCCCAGCAAACTGGATCGCTTTTGGTTAGAGTTTTCCGACCAGTTATCCCTGGGCTGGGAGGAGCGGAGAGCGATGAAGGCGTCGAAGTTTTCGGACGCCCAGAAGGCGTTCATTCTGAAGCAGGGAGCTGACGGGATGCCGGTGGCCGACATTTGCCGCAAGGCCGGGATCAGCCAGGCGACCTATTTCAATTGGAAGAAGAAATACGACGGGCTGCTGCCGACCGGAGATGCGGCGGCTGAAAGCAGCTTGAGGATGAGAACGGCAAGCTGAAGAAGATCGTTGCCGATCTGTCGCTCGACAGCGAGATGCTTCAGGACGTGCATACGCCGAAATGTATGGTCCGCCCCGCCCATGCAAGTCTTTGGACGTGACGACGATGACAGTTGCGTAAATGTATCCGGCCTCTCGCGAGTGGGCTGCTGTTGCAGCCAGGCCATGATGAGATCCGCGCGCGCCGTTTCCACTTAGCTTGGTCGGACACGAGGTCCTCTTTCGGCGAAGGACTTACGGCACGCCGATCGACTGTCTCGTCATCTTCCTCGAGCCTCGCAATCCTTATCGGCGCTCTCTTATGCGAACGCAGGGTCGCGTCGTTCGTAGAGCGCGCCGGATCTCGTCAGGATCACCCAAGCGATGCGCGCGATCTTCGCCGCTAGCGCCACGGTGACTTTGTTGATGTGCATACGAGATTGCAGCGTTCCGATCCACGCGCCTAGCCGATCCTCGGTGCCGATCGAGATGGATGACGCAGGATCGTGCGCCGTGAACCAAAAGCCTTCGGACATATCGGTTTCCGCGCTTGCTGATGCCTAGCATCCGGACCTTGCCTCCAGTGGAATATTGCTGCGGAACGAGACCCAGCCAAGCGGCCAGGTCACGCGCCTTCTTGAACTGCTGCCCGCTACCTGCCGCTGCGAGCAGCGCCGTTGCACCTAAGGGCCCGATCCCCGGTATCGTCATCAGCCTTCGAGCTTTCTCATCCCTTGCCGCAACTGCCTCGATCTCTCGCGTAACCGCGGCGATCCGGCTCTCCAGCTGCTCCAGGTCGGCGAACAGCTCAGTCAGGAGGCGCCGCATAGTTGCGGTGAGATCGTTAGCTTCGTCCGCCACCACCCTAGGCAAATCCAACTTGAACACTCCAGCGCCTTGACGGATCGCTATCCCATATTCCAGGCAAAAGGCACGGATCTGGCAGATTAGACGCGTTCGGCTACCGACCATCTGGTCGCGAATGCGATGCAAGGCTTGCAGGTCCACCTGTTCGGCCTGCTTCACCTCTACAAACCGCATTGTCGGACGCGTCACAGCTTCGACAATCGCCTCTGCGTCAATCGTGTCCGTCTTGTTCGACTTGACGTAGGGCTTCACGAACTGAGCCGGGATGATCCGGACAGAATGTCCCATCGCCTGCAGCTTCCTGGCCAGCCATTGGGAGCCCGGGCAGGCCTCCATCCCAACCAGCGCCGGCCCGGCGCGCTCGAAGAAGCCGAGAAGGGTGTGCCGTCGAAACTTGATCCGCTGGACGATAGCTCCAGCCGCATCGGCACCGACGACGTGGAATATATTCTTGCCCAAATCGATTCCATAGACCGTCGCGACCTCGAGGTTGATGTCACGCATCATCGCAGTCCTCCGTTGTTGACGCGCCTCAGAGTGAGGCAGGAGAACGGGGCGGACCATCCCATTAGCTTTGAGGCCTGTCCGGAAGCGCAAGCTGGTTGACGAGATGCGCGGCGACTGGGATGTATCGATCCGGCGAGCCTGCCGCGTGTTCCGGTCGATACGTCCACCTACCACTACAAGTCTCGTCGCCCCGGACAGGCCGGCCTCGAACAACGCATCAAAGAGATTTGTCAGACGCGCGTTCGCTATGGCTATCGGCGCGTTCATGTGCTGCTGCGTCGCGACGGCTGGCGCATCAACTCAGAAAAGACGCGGCGGATCTATCGCGAGTTAGGCCTGCAATTGCGCAACAAGACGCCGAAGCGGCGGGTCAAGGCGAAGCTGCGCGACGATCGGAGCAACGCGACCGACCGAACGAGACCTGGGCGATGGACTTCGTACATGATCAGCTGGCGACCGGCCGAAAACTGCGGGTGCTGACGATCGTCGACACGTTCTCGCGCTTCTCGCCAGCCTTGGAGCCGCGTCTTCACCTTCCGCGGCACGGATGTCGTCGAAGTGTTGGAAAGAGTTGGGCGAGAGATTGGGTTGCCGGTAAGCATCCGCGTCGACCAGGGCACCGAGTTCGTATCACGCGACTTGGATCTGTGGGCCTACCAGCGCGGCGTCACACTCGACTTCTCCAGGCCAGGAAAGCCCACGGACAACGCATTCATCGAAGCCTTCAACGGCCGCTTTCGGGCGGAGTGCCTGCGCCCTTAGGTAGCAGGTGCACCAGAATGGATAAAAGCTACTGATATATAGCGTCCATAAGGCCATTTAAGTGAAGCCTTGCATTTGGATGGAAAATAGAACATAACACGAACATTGATTTGGGACCAACTCGCTCGTGGCACAGAGTTTCCTCTTATCGGCGGCAGCGCGAACTCTCTCGCTCAAAGCGATCTACGCTGAGGGCGAAGCGACGGCCTACCGGCGGTTCTGCCGCTTGCGGTGGCCGGACACCGAGGGCGCGCCGGTTTGCCCGGCATGCGGATGCGTCGACGTTTACGATCTCGCTACCCGGCGACGATTTAAATGCGCCGCCTGCCACCATCAATTCAGCGCGACCTCCGGAACGATCTTCGCCTCTCGCAAGCTCTCTTTCGTCGATCTGTTGGCGGCAGTTTGCCTCGTCGTAAACGCGTCGAAGGGCCTGTCCGCGGTTCAGCTATCCCGCGATCTAGACGTGCAGCACAAAACGGCTTTCGTGTTGATGCACAAGCTCCGTGAGGCGATGTCGGCGGAGACTATCGATGCTACTCTCTCCGGCGAAGTCGAAGTGGACGGCGCCGCCTTCGGCGGCTATGTGCGTCCCGCCAACATGCGAGAGGATCGCCTTGATCGCCGCCTTCGCCAACCGCAGCGCCAAGCGACGCATCGTCGTCGCACTGCGCCAGCGCGGCGGCCGCATCCTTACCCGGACCTTTATCCGTGAAGCCGAGGCAATTGCTTTCGCCCAAAGTCGGATCGCGCCCGGCGCTATCGTCTCGGCAGACGAAGGTTCGCACTGGGATCTCCTGGAGCCGTCGTTCCAGATGCGACGCATTACGCACGTCGACGCCTACAGCCGTGACGGCGCCCACACCAACAATGTCGAGAGTTACTTCTCACGCCTGCGGCGCATGATCGGCGGCCAACATCATCGGGTGAGTGCCCAGCACCTCGCGGCTTACGCCGCTCACGCCGCCTGGCTCGAGGACCATCGCGACCAGAGCAATGGCGCGCTAGCGGACCGCCTGATCTCCCAGGCGCTCGCCGCTCCCGTCAGCCGTGGCTGGAAGGGTTACTGGCAACGCGCAGCGTAAACGCGTCGCCCGCCGCCCAGATGCACATGCCCTTTTGCTTCTCCAGCATTCGTACGAGCCTGCGCCGCTTCGCGTGCCGTAGCGCCTGGACGACTTTGAAGACGACCGAATTGCGCAGCGTCGCGTCGGTGACATCGAGCCCGCACTCCGCCATTACTCGTTCAGCGAGTTCGCGGGTCGTGAGTTCTCCCTCCACGGAAAGATGCTGAGCGCAAATATCGGCGATCTCGCCCTTCTTGAAGAAGCCGTGGCTGACCAGATATCGCGCCCTTTGTTTTTCGGGCTCGGTAAACAGCCGAATGGTTGCATTGACATGGGCGAGGTCATGCTTGGCCTGCGCGATCTGCGCCTCATACGCCGCAATCCGTCCGAGGATCTCGGCGCGCGTGTCTCTCAGCGTCTGAACAACAAGCGGATCAGTCATGTCATATTCAACCGCCTTATCACGGTCCATGACCAGCCCGCTTCTTGGTGCATCTGCTGCCTAAGGGCGAATGCCTGAACGCGCACTGGTTCCTGTCGCTTGACGACGCGCGAACGAAATTGGAGGATTGGCGCAAGTCCTACAACGAGGAGCGCCCGCACGGGGCAATCGGAAACAAGCCCCCGATCACGTTGCAACTTCCCGATGGCGCACCCAGCCCGTCATCGTGAAAAAGGCCCGAAAACTCTACCTTCGGCCGGTCCAAACTTCGGGAGCAGAGCAAAGGCCCGAAAACTCTACCTTCGGCCGGTCCAATCTTCGGGAGCAGAGCACAACCAGAACAGAGTCTGGTTATTAACGAGGGCGTTTTAAGGGGCAAGGTCAGAAGGCACAAAGGTCTCGATCTAGCATTCGAATCCCATTGGAAATCAACATGATCTCGTCTTCTAGAGCCACAACGGCCAGCGGGCACGACAGGACACCTCGAATTAGCCGTTCCGTGATTGCGTGCGCGGCATGGCGCAAGCGAAGCGCCGCGTTTTCGGCCGCGATATGGCGGTCGCCTGATTGCGTCGCCCGCCCTGGAGGCGAGCCTGGCGGTTTATAGACCTGTGCGCGGGTTACGGCTTTCGTTGAATAGTTCGAGGTTTTTGCTTTTCGTGATCCGTGGGAACGTGCGCTTGACGGCGTGGACCGCTCATTCGGCCATTGTTTCGCCGGAAGTCACGCCGCCGCGGCGGTAATGATGTTCAAGGTTCGTTTCACGATGATATCGTCAACTCGGAAAACTCTAACCGAAAACGGTTCAATTTGACGGGAAAGTCAAATCTTCTTTGGCTTCTGCGCGACAAGGGCGTTGTTTTCGTCGTCTGTTCCGTCGCGGCGCAGCGGGCTCTTGGTCAGCGTGACCATAAGCAAAATAGCTAGAAAATCGAGCTTCTTCATCGCCATGCCAGCGTCGCGCTGGCTCCTTTTTCAACCTCGTCTTGTGGGCATTTCGTATAAGTATGCGCTTCTTTTTGAACCATGATCCTTGCTGCTTTCCTATGGAAAGAGGTTTTTGCAATAGAGGGCTCCTAACCAGTTGTCGCCGTCCTTCTGCATTGCCAAAGCGATAAAAATGATCGCGGCCGGAGGGGAAGACGTTATTGCGCACACACATGGCCACGTCAGGATTCGCGGCGAGGTAATTTGATTCATCGAAGTTGTGCGGCGTGACAAAATTATAGGTTGGCCGTGAAAGTCGACGCTTTTGCGCGGACCAGACTGTTTGTCGGACCAATTCATAAAGTCTAAAATCGTGGCGATGATGACAGGCAAGAAAGGCCTGAAGTTCGGGCGTTTGAAAAATTTTGGTATCGAAATGGTAATTGGAGGCCACGTTCTCTCGGAAATCTCCGGCCAGTGGCGGGACCTCGGCAAAGCCGAAAGCGCTGTAAAGTGCAGGAAATAAATCCTCGGTAGCGATGAAGCGATACGCTTTCAATCGGCGCACCTTTTCGCTGTCCGAAATCCAAGCAAAATCCTCGCCGAGAACGTATCGGCTCTGTACGTTAAGAAAAAAGGTATTGGCGGGGTTTAGAAGCAGCGCCATGACCGCAGACAAGTTAGAAAAATCCGTTGAAGTAACTTCGGCCATCACCGCTTGACTTTGAAGCGGATAACCAAGAAAAAATTCGATACCCTCACTTAAAATTTCGAATTGCCAGTTTAGGGCAGAGACAAGCTGAGCGCTTGGCTCACGAACGCTTGCAAAATAGTCGACAGGACGATCGAGCCAAATAAGCTTTGCGGCAAATTCGTCACGCCTAAAATGTCCACTGAGCCAATCGCAGTCCGAGGCGAGGTCTAAGAATGCGCCGGCATCGGAAAATGGCTCGCTATGAACATGAGCCAAACCGCGAGGCGAACAAAGATGAAGCAACTTGTTGACAGTCGAGCCACCTGTCTTCGGCACATGCACAAACGCAATGAGCGGAAATGTTGGAACATTTGGAATCATACATCCGCTATTCGAAAATGGCCCCAATTTCTTACCACCTTTTCTGGCTTTTCGCGGAAACCTCAGCGGTCGGTATTTTTGTTCCAAGGGCATCGTTACCGCCGCGGAATGAGGTTCTCGGAGCCAAGTAACAAATTATTTTGTTTCGCGTCAATGCGAGCTCCGAAAACGTTTCACCCGGCGGTGCGATGAGGTCGTTGCTGACGACTTAAGACGATTTTTCTTGCGCGAAAAATGTAGTTTGTTTATTCGTGTCGTGCTTTACAAAGACATTAGGCATCTGATATCAGACCTTGGGCGAAGAATCGTAAGGAGTTGATATTGCTAAGCCATGTACGCGATTGTCTGAACACGGCGGAAGCCGATCCAACCGTTTCATCACGCGACGCGGCTCTCTCCTTTATGCGTAGACTCGGCCTCGACGATTTCGGCGAAGCTTTGATGCTCACGCCAAATCGGGAGTTTCCGCGTCTCTCGGCTCTTTTGCCAAAGATGGCAAGCGCCGATGTCCAGAATTTGTGGACCGGCGAGAACGGCTATGGATTGCTGAGAAAGACCTGCAATTTTGTCCGTTCCATAAGCTATAACTACGCCCATATTTCCCATAAGCAACTGTCCAACGCCTCGCTAATTCTCGATTACGGCTGCGGCTACGGCCGTATCGCACGTCTCATGTATTATTTCGTCTCGATCGAGCATGTAATCGGCGTTGACCCTTGGGAGCGCTCGATCGCCGAGTGTAAAGCGGCGGGGCTTGGCCCCAACTTCCGGCTTTCCGACTATTTGCCAGTCGCCCTTCCAGTCGGTGACAAGACCTTCGATCTTGCCTACGCGTTTTCTGTATTCACTCACCTTTCGCAGCGCGCTACGCTTACTGCGTTCAAAGCGCTTCGCCGTCATGCGAATAAAGATAGCGTGCTCTGCATCACTATTCGGCCACTAGAGTATTGGGACATTGAAGGTCTTCCACAATCACGGGAGAGATGCAATCGGCTAAAACAAGAACATGTCGAGCAGGGTTTTGCCTTTTCCCCGCACAATCTGCCGGCAGTCGACGGTGATGTCACCTATGGCGACACAAGCATAAGCTTGGAGTGGATCGATAGGAACCTAGTCGGCTGGACGAGGGTCGCCGTAGATCGCTCGCTTGAGGATCCCTATCAAATCTACGTTTTTCTCAAAGCCAGCTGAGCGCCGGCGTTTCGTCTGCGGCTAGACTTATGTCGAGAGCAGAACTGTCGTCTCGGCCGGCCTCAATGTCTGTCCAACTCGGGCGCATACAAGCAGTCAAAGCATGATGATATTAGCTGCATCGGTGTTTCGAAGTCGCCAAGAATGGAGTTTCCGCCCGCTACCGCATGGACAAGGGAACGCAAATTCTGACACTACTCTGCCATAAGGCGCTCGATGTGCGTAAGGAGGAAAAAATACCTGCTCAGAAAACAAAAAGCCGCCTGGAACCATGCTACCGCCTCAATGTTGGTCCCTCTTTTGAAAAACAATTACCTGCCTGACAGCTGTTGCACTAGCACCGCTGGCCGATGCACTCGCCGTCATCGATCATGCGATCATACTTAAGAACGCGGTGAGCGCATCATCCAAAAAATGTCCAAAGATCCTGGATGCTGTCTGCATAGACAGGCAAGCGCGTGCATTCATGTCCTTCTTCACAGAATTGCTCTCTCGATCGTCATGTATGGCCGCTGTCGTGAGAAGGTTTTCTCGAGCGCAAGTAATGTTCGAGCGCATTCATCCCTCGATCCATAATCTCCGGGTTTTGTTGGATGTACCAAGCCGTCGAGAACAGAGGATGTGGGTCGCGCAGTTCCATAGCGCCATGTAGATAATAGTGAACTAGTGGGTTAATGTCGGAGGATCGCACGTCAGCGTAGCGCTGTAAATACCAGTCCGAATCGAACATCACATTTGGGTTGCGCTTTTCGTGGGCACCAAAGCGTAGATAATGCATGTAGGGGTCTATTCCGGTTTCGCGGACGTCTGGATATTTCTCCAAATAGTACGCGGAATCGAACAGAGGATTTGTTCGCGCCCGCCCCAAAATCGCTCGCCGAAAACGGGCCAGCGCCCGACGTATGCCACGGAATGGTGCGCCGATTCGCCAGGATAGACTGCGACGGATCGCTCTCAGCTCCAGTTCACGTTGTTCGATCGTGACCCGAGCACCAGAGAGCGTCGCAGCTAAATCTGTCAGCTGCATCTCCATTTGCTGAACCTGCTCGCTGATATTTCGAAACTCTGAGCCCTGGTCACCGATTTTCCGCTCCAAGGCCAACGCTTTGTGCAGCTCGGCCTGATAAAGACCATTGATTTCAGCCAATTGCCGCCGCAGATCTTCGGCGTCGGCCCGCGTGTTTTTGAGAGCTAGCGATCTATTCTCCGCAGCGATGAGTCTGCCCTCCAAGTTATCGACTCGTGCGGCCATAGAGGCCGTTTTTCCAAGCTCTTCTGCTAGGGCAACCCGGAGCGCTTGGGACGCCTGCCCGAATTCCGCCAATTGAGCATCACGCATCGATAGTTGCTTGGCGAGCTCGGTGCTACGTGTGCGTTCTTGCGCCAATTCGTTCTCGAAGTGGGAAGCACGGGTCGAGAAAGCTTTCGCCTCGAGACGCTCAGCCTCCAATCCATTTCGAAACCACTCGGCCTGCCGCTCCGCTTCAGTCAGACTTGTGGAAGCGGCTTCGAAACGCGCCGCTAAGGCCTTCGCCTCGAGACGTTCAGCCTCCAATTCCTCTCGGAATCGCTCGGCCTGCCGCTCCGCTTCGGTCAGACTTATGGAGGCGGCCTCGAAACGCGCCGCGAGGGCCTCCGCCTCGAGACGTTCAGCTTGCAATTCCTCTCGGGATCGCTCGGCCTGCCGCTCCGCTTCGGTCAGACTTGTGGAAGCGGCTTCGAGACGCGCCGCGAGGGCCTCCGCCTCGAGACGCTCAGCCTCCAATTCCTTTCGTAACCGCTCCGCTTCGGCCAAACCCGACAAAGTGGCTTCGGAACGGTCCTGCTCCCGCTCCAAAAGCGATTGGTATGATCTTTCGAGTCGATCCTGATCGGTCAGAGCCTTTTCGAGAGCATGACGCATTCTCCCAGCGTCGAAGGCGGTCACATTTAACCGCGTCGGCGCTTTTTCGAGCACGGTGCAAGCATTGCTTTCTCCTTCCAACGAGGCGTTGACCGACGAACCCTCCGCTGCGACAGCAAATGGTCTGGACGGCTTTCCACGCAATCGATTTCTTGTTTTCCGACGGACAGGCTTCATCTGGACGCTCCCGAAACCAGATTACCCAGTATTCGAAATCACGGATTCCCGCCACTTGTTTTTCGCCCCCACAGCAGTCAAATCTCTCACCACTTCGCCGAACCGCAATTCGAATCTCTCTTGTTCAACCGCGCTTAATTTTGGGTTGCCCGATGTGTGCCAAATTCAATGCGAGATATTGATTTAGCGTTTCTAAACCCGGGCCGCTAGGAAAATCTTCGACCAAGAATTTCAGTAGGTTGCAGCACATTGAGCGTGCTGCGGTTTTCAAGGAGGCTGCTGATCCTACGTGACCTGCCACTGCAAAGTTTCTCCACGAACGATTAGAGTCCGGCCATTCGATGCTCTGCTCCCAGCGAACTGGATCGCTTTTGGCGGCGGTCGCGTAGCGCCGTCGAGCTTCCAGCTAACAACTTTGTGGGGGTATGAGACGCTCGATTTTCTTGTGATTGACGACCACGGTGGTTGACGCCGAGCGGCGCGAATCCCGCCGCCAGCCTTAGCATTCGGACTCCCCGCAGATAACTCCGATGGCTTCGACGATCGCGGTGTCTTCGGTCGAGTGGGCGAGAGTTGCAATAGATCGCACGGGCGATTCCCATCAGCGGTGCTGAGATCCCGGGACAGCTAATGACGGGTGTAATCCCGCCGTAAGTATCCCCCGGCAAAGCCGGGGGCTTTAAGGTGTGAGCCGCTCGAAGCGGCAACGGGGTCGCTGGCGCGGCCTCGCTTATGCTTGGCCGCCTAAAGGCGGCTACGCAGCGTCACCGCCACAGGTTCAACTGCTCCAAACGCGCATCTTCGTGTTCCTGGTTGCGGATATATTCCCGGATCACCTCTTCGTCCCGCCCGACGGTCGAAACAAAGTATCCCGACGAAACTTCGTTTTCGTTCCGCATAAACCCGCGCCAAGTGGATCGTGCTCTTGCCCTTGATATAACTACCGGCTTTGGTCCGAAAATACTCGGAAGCAAATCGGCGTGGCACGCAAGCGGTAGCCACCCCGGGGGGGCGTCGCGAACAGAAGCACGCGACAAAACTCTCTTGACTGGATCGCCTAATGACAGAAAATGCTCACTCGCGTAATCCCAATCGGGGCGGGATCCACCGCATCCCTCGCGAGCCCAGCGACCGCTAAACCCTGAAGCGGTAGCATTAAAGAGAGATCATGGTTACTCAACCTTTTGTATTCCTACCCCCGTTCATCGCTTTTCGTAAGATGCTTGATGCGCAAAAGCGGATCGTTGGTGCTATTATGTTACAAGATATGCGCACAAGATTCGGTCGATCTCATTTGAGTTATCTCATTGCTATTTTATGGCCGTTGTCGCACTTAACTTTCATGCTTGCCGGCTACGTTTTTGTGAACAAGATAGCTCCCGTCGGAGAAGACCCGATGACTTTTGCTGGAACGGGCGTTTTACCCTACATATTATGCTTGTACCCATCCAGACAGGTAGCGCTCAGCGTGATGCAAAATAGGCAGCTTCTTAATATTCCTATTATTTTTCCTTTGCAAATAATGATTGCCAGATTTATAGTTGAATTGATTACGGCCTTTATAATATGTATTCTATTCTATGCTGTTTTATATTTGCTTGATTACAATTTGATGCCACATGACTTAGGCACGGCGTCGGCGGCTATCGCTTCAACGATATATTTTGGTATAGGATTTGGATTTTTTGGGGTGAGTATTGTTGTAATACTTGGCCCCTATTCCGTGTTGGTAATTATTTTCTTTATGCTTGCAGTATATCTGGCTTCCGCGGTGTATTTGCCGCCGTGGCTACTGTCTGAGGAAATGCTAAACTACGAATATTATAACCCTTTTTTCAATTGTGTTGCATGGCTACGCTCTGCATATTATGTCAGCTATGATTTAATCTCTATAAACAAAAGTATGGTTTTGTGGTCAGGGACTGCGCTTCTTCTCCTTGGGTTGCTTGGGGAGCGTTTTTTGCGTGGGAAATTCGTCTAGGAGACCCGTGCGCGGATAATTCTGGACGACGCGCTTTTCTCGTGATTCCCTCTATTCGATCATCGGATGGAGATTTCGATTGTGGGCTCAAGGGTTTTCCAGAGGCCATTACCGCGGTGTTTCCGAATGCGACGGTGCAAACCTGCATCGTGCAGCTGCTGCGACAGAGCCTCAGTTGGACGCTTCTATTTACTTCGCCAAATCGCGTCGCTTCTGATTCCATGAGCTTGAGTGGATCGGAGGCAAGTCGATGCGCGGGCAGCCTGGATTTTTTGATGTCGACGAACGGACACCTCGAAGTAAGTATCCCCCGGCAAAGCCGGGGGCTTTAAGATGTGAGCCGCTCAAAGCGGCTTCGGGGTCGCTGACGCGGCCCCGGATTTTGTTGGCCGCCTAAAGGCGGCTGCGCAACGTCATCGCCACAGGTTCAACTGCTCCAAACGGACACCTCGAATTAGCCGTTCCGTGATTGGGTGCGCGGCATGACGGAGGTGAAGCGCGCCGTTTTCGGCCGCGATATGGCGATCTTCGGAGCGCCGTGCCCGCCCTCGGGGCGGGCCTGGCGGTTTATGCCGCTATGGGCCGCGTCATCAACCAGATGAAGCGCGTGACATTGTAGGCAATATTGGCGAGGCCGACCTTCACCCTGGCTCGTGTTGCGCCGATGGTGCGGATGAAGAGGCCGAAGCGATGCTTTTGTGCGGCGAAGACCGTCTCGACCGCGGAGCGCACTTTGGATCTGGCCGCATTGGCCTTGGCCTGCGGCTCCGTCAGGGGCGATCCGGCACGCCGCCGGAAATGCACCTTTGAGACGAAGCCGTTCTTCTCCATATGGGTCTCGTTCGCCTTGGAACGATAGGCCGTGTCCGCCCAGACAGAACTCGCCGTATTGCTCTTGTCGAGAACCTCCGGCAGACGCGCGCCGTCATGCGCCGCGGCGCTCGTCACCGCAAAGCGGCGGATGAGCCCATGCGCGCGGTCGATCGAGACGTGATTTTTATAACCGAACACCGGAATTGCGATCTCGACCTTGCCCTTTTCGCCATCTTTCGCCGGACGGGCCTTGGCGCGCTTCAACGTCCAGCGCGCATCGCGGTCCTTCTGCGCCAGCTTTTTGGGCTTGGCTTTCCACTCTTCGGGGATGCGCCCGTCCTTGATTGTCTTCTTCTCGTCCTCGGTGTTGCGCTGCCTCGGCGCGGCGACGATGGTCGCATCCACGATCTGGCCCGACATGGCGAGAAATCCTTGCGCCTTCAGATGCGCGTCGAAACTCTCGAACAGCGCGTCGATGGCGCCGGCCCTGGCGAGCTGTTCGCGAAACAGCCAGATGGTCTTGGCGTCGGGAATGGCGTGATGCAGTTCGAGCCCGAGAAAACGTATGAAAGAGAAGCGGTCGCGGATTTGAAACTCGGTCTGGTCGTCGCTGAGCGTGTAGAGCGTCTGAAGGATCAGAATTTTGAACATCAGCACGGCGTCATAAGGCGGACGCCCGCCCTTCGCGCCATCCGAGCGCTTCAACGCCGTCGCGAGCGCGGGTCGGAAAACCTCGAAATCGACCAGTTCTTTCAGCCGCGTCAGTGGGTCGCCGACTTCCGAGAGCTTTTGGTAACGCTCATCCAAATCGAAAAATCCCGGCTGCCGACCCATCGCGACTCTCCTTGCCCTTCGATGACAAGTGAATCACGACAACGCCAAAAGCGCGAGGTTTTTAGAGGTGTCCAAACGGGTGTCTTCGAGTTCCTGGTTGCGAATGTATTGCCGGATCACCTCTTCGTCTCGCCCCACGGTCGACACAAAGTATCCCCGCGCCCAAAAGTGCTGCCCCACGAAATTGCGCCGGCGTTCTGCATAAACCCGCGCCAAGTGGATCGCGCTCTTGCCCTTGATGTACCCCACCACCTGGGACACCGCGAATTTCGGCGGGATCGCGATCATCATGTGCACGTAGTCGGGCATCAAATGCCTCTCCTCGATCCGGCTTTCCTTCTGCGCGGCTAGCTTTCGGAACACTTCCCCGAGGTGTCGTCGCAGTTCGCCATACAGCGCTTTTCGCCGGCATTTCGGGATGAACACCACGTGGTATTTGCAGTCCCATCGGGTGTGACTTAAGCTTTCATACTCGTCCATCGTCAGATTTCCTCATCGTGTGCTTGGCGGCTCACGACTGGAAATCTCGACGGTGGACTGCAGGAAACGTCAAACGGCTACTGCCACCCCGGCAAAGCCGGGGGATCTCCCTTACAGTTTAGCCGTTCCGCGATTGCGTGCGCGGGATGACGGAGGTGAAGCGCCCCGTTTTCGGCTGCGATATGGCGATCTTCGGAGCGCCGTGCCCGCCCTCGGGGCGAGCCTTGCGGTTCATGCCGCTATGGGCCGCGTCATCAACCAGATGAAGCGCGTGACATTGTAGGCAATATTGGCGAGGCCGACCTTCACCCTGGCTCGTGTTGCGCCGATGGTGCGGATGAAGAGGCCGAAGCGATGCTTTTGCGCGGCGAAGACCGTCTCGACCGCGGAGCGCACTTTGGATCTGGCCGCATTGGCCTTGGCCTGCGGCTCCGTCAGGGGCGATCCGGCACGCCGCCGGAAATGCACCTTTGAGACGAAGCCGTTCTTCTCCATATGGGTCTCGTTCGCCTTGGAACGATAGGCCGTGTCCGCCCAGACGGAACTCGCCGCATTGCTCTTGTCGAGAACCTCCGGCAGACGCGCGCCGTCATGCGCCGCGGCGCTCGTCACCGCAAAGCGGCGGATGAGCCCATGCGCGCGGTCGATCGAGACGTGATTTTTGTAACCGAACACCGGAATTGCGATCTCGACCTTGTCCTTTTCGCCATCTTTCGCCGGACGGGCCTTGGCGCGCTTCAACGTCCAGCGCGCATCGCGGTCCTTCTGCGCCAGCTGGACGCTTCTATTTACCTCGCCAAATCGCGGCGCTTCTGATTCCATGAGCTTGAGGGGATCGGAGGCAAGTCGATGCGCGGGCAGCCTGGATTTTTTGATGTCGACGAACGCTTGAAGCGCCTGAGTGGGCTTGGCGATCATCTGGAGGCGTTTTCGGCGGCCGTGAATTTTGAGATGTTCCGCGCGGAACTCGTTGCGGCTCTCGGTTATTCCGACGGGTCGCAGGGCGGGCGGCCGCCGTTCGATCCGGTGATGATGTTCAAAATCCTCGTCATTGCGGCGATGGACAATCTCTCGGACGAGCGCACTGAATTTCTCATCAACGATCGCATGTCCTTCATGCGCTTTCTGGGGCTCTCGCTGCCGACCGCGTCCCCGATGCGCGCACGATCTGGCTGTTTGGGGAAAAACTGACCAGGGTCGGTGCGATTGAGCCGTTGTTCGCGCACTTCGACACGGCGCTGCGCGCGTCAGGCTTCATCGCCATGTCGGGGCAGATCGTGGACGCGACGCTTGTCGCCGCGCCGCGCCGCGACAACGCAACACCGAGGACGAGAAGAAAGCAATCAAGGAAGGCCGCATTCCCGAAGCTTGGCAAGATCATCCGGCCAAGCTGCGGCAGAAGGATCGCGACGCGCGCTGGACGGTGAAGTTCAGCAAGGCGAAGGAGCGGCCCGATGGGACGAAGCCGCCGGTCGACATCGCAATCCCGGTCTTCGGCTATCAGAACCATGTATGGATGTATATGGACCCCGCCCGTTTGCAACGATTTTGACAGCTTCTGGCTCATGGACACAATTGCTGACGTATATCCGGCTTGTTGATGCGGCCTGAGAATGTTTCTCGCCGCGAGCCTCGATGGATTTTCGCGCGCTTCCACCTCAATGCCCCCAAGACATTGGCTCTCGCCATGCCGGTCCACACACCAGGTTCGGGAAGCGACGGAGTGTCCGTTTCGCCATCTGCCGCCTATCATTGCAATTGCTGGTGGGAATCTCCTCCTGTTGCTTCAGACCGCTGGCGCTGCTCAGGCCGAGCTGACGGTTAGACGCCGATCATAGTCCAGGCCGCTCGAGAGCAAGCTCCAAGCAATCCGGGCATTTTTGTTGGCGAGCGCGACGGCGACGACATTTGCGTGATGCCGCTCCCGCAATTTCAACAGCCAGAGGCTCCTTGGATCCTGCTTTCCTCGGATCCGGCCCATTACGGCCCGAGCGCCGTGGATGAGTAAGGTGTGAAGATATCGGTCACCGCGTTTGCTGATGCCGAGCAGGCGCGATCGCCCTCCACTTGATCGCTGTCTGGGAACGAGTCCGATCCAGGCAGCGAACTGCCGTCCATTCTTGAAGCATCTGCCATCGCCAGCGGCCGCGACCAGGGCGGTTGCGGTAATAGGTCCAATTCCCTCGACTTCGCCGAGGCGCTGACACGCTTCACTGGTCCGATGCAGCCCCATGATTTTGCGATCGTAAATGGCAATGCGCTTATCAAGATCGCTCAATTCCTCGCGTAGCTCGCCAATGAGGGCGCGAACGATGCTGGTCACGCCGTTGCTTTCGTCGTCGATGATGCACGGCAAGGCGCGTCGGAGATTGCCGATCGCCTGCGCAATGACGACGCCATGCTCGCTGAGCAGGCCACGGATCTGATTCACAAGCCTTACCCTGTTGGCGACCAAACGACTACGAATCCGATGGACAGCCTGGATCGCCAATTGTTCAGAAGATTTGACCGGAACGAACCGCATGTTCGGACGCCCGACGGCCTCGCAGATCGCCTCAGCGTCATTCCGATCATTCTTGTTGGATTTGACATATGGCGTGACGAATTGGAGGCTGATCAATCGGACGTCATGCCCCAGCTCAGAGAGCGTCTTGGCCCAGTAGTGCGCGCCATTCGAAGCCTCCATTCCAACAACACAGGGAGGAAGGTTTGCAAAGAAGGCGGCAAGAGCCGGGCGGCGTAAAGTCTTGCGCAGGATGACTTTGTCGCGCTCGTCAACGCCGTGAAGATGGAAGACATATTTCGCCAGATCAAGGCCGATACGGACGATTTGCATGGACGCCTCCTGTATTGCGAATGACAGTTCGACATCCCCGACCTAGGGCGAGGGCGGGGTCCATACCATTGCCCCCCTTCGCGCAAGCAGTTTTCTGAGCGGCTTGGCCATGTGATCGGGTGCGGTCATGTATCAGGCCTCACATGAGGGCGCTTGCGTCAAGCTACTTCTTCATTTCGACGTTCCTCAGATTTTGCCCCTGTGGCGCGGTTGATTTGATCGACCAAGGCGGAGCTCTCATCAATACAGGTCTTCCCTGCAAACCTCACATCCGGCGGGACTTGCATCCCCACCACGGTCCCGCATTCGGGACGGGAGAGCTCCAGGAGGGCGGCGCCACTCTTTAAGACGATGCACACGCACCAGGCCTGACAACGGCGACGCCCCCTTGGATCCGTTTGCCCGAGCTGTCGTTCATTCAATTCTCGGGCTCAGTCTTTGGAATCGATTAAGTCGCTGGCTTCATGACGGCGCCCTCCGGCACAACGCCTTGCGTCGCGAACCGCCACAAGGCGATTAACAGTTTGCGCGCCAACGCCACAACCATCACCTTGCGCATCCGGCGACCTGTGCCGCCGACGCGCTCACGAAACCAACCGACCTGAGCGGAATTTGGCTGATATCGCTGCCAGAGCCACGCCAACTCGACCATCAGGGTCCGCAACCGCGCGTTCCCGGCCTTGCCGATGCCCTGTTCGCGTTCAATGCCGCCACTGTTGTAGGGAGTGGACGTAAGGCCGGCATAGGATCCGAGCGCCTTGCCGTTGGCGAATTCACGCACGAACCCCTCGCGCACCAACACGGTGGCGCTTTGCACTCCGACGCCGCGTAATTTGGCAAGTTGTTGGATCATGCTTGCCGCCTTGTCAGGGTTTTCCTCTGCAAGCACGGCGTCGCGCGATTTTTCAAGTTCTGCGATCTGGGTCAGCAGCAACTCGAGACGATCAAGCATGCGGATGATCTTCGCGCGAGCATGCGTAGGCAATGATCCCCCGATGGCCGTCCGCAATTCGTCGAGACGTTGGCGCCGGTCTCGACGGATTGGATTGTATTCGCCAACGCCCAACGTCGCCAGGATGGCGCCGATGCGATTGACGAAGCCAACCCGTTCTGCAAGGAGTTCCTCGCGCTCCCGCATACCACGGCGGGCGTCTTCATCGGCCTCGGCAGGGACCGGAACCATCGAGCACACACGAGGTTCACCCCGCAACCACGCCAGCAACGTCCGCAGCAAGAGTTCGGCGTCAATCCCATCAGACTTGGCTCGACGCGCCCGGCGGTCGACAGGGACGCTGGAAGGTTGAATGACGTGCGTCTCGATGCCGTATTGCGCCAACCAACGGGCCAGCCAAAACCCAGACCATCCCGCCTCATAGACCGTGATCACCCGCTCGACATTCCGGCCAGCCTTCACGGCCCGGGCGCGATAGTCTTCGATGGCCGCCATCAGCGCTTCGGGAGCCGGCTCGATTGAGCGCTTGGCTTTAACACCCGGAAGGCCTGGTATCTGAGCGGCCAAAACCCAACTCGTGCTGCTCAGCTCAATTGCCAAAATGAGCGTCCGTTCGTAATCAGGCACGGTGGGAGTTGGAAGCGCGCCAAGAGCCTGCGTCATGATAAATATCCTCCAAAGTCTTATGACCCGGAAGACAAGCTACTATGTCCACCGGAAGCCCTCATAGGATCTTTGGATGCGGCTTTTTTCGACCGCTGGCCGGTATGGAGATGCGCGGACCTGGTGCAAATCACATCTGCGAGCTTTTAGGCTCTATGGTTCTGATTGCTTTTCCGGCTCCGGATCTGACCGATCATTTGTCCTTACCGTTCATCGACCTCCTCACACGCCCAACATTCCCGGACTGCCTAATCCGATCGGCTGATCAGATCGCCGTGGCCACAGGAACCCGGTAATCCTCGCCCTTTGTCAGCATGGCCCAGACTGAGCGAGCCATTTTGTTAGCAAGCGCGATCGCCGCCAACATCCTCGGCTTGCGCGCCATCATGCGGTGCAGCCAGCTTCCCTCTGCCGCCCCCTTTCGCGAAGCCCAACGCACGACGGCCATAGCGCCAATGATCAGCAGTCGACGAATGTCGCGCTGTCCCATCTTCGACGTCATTCCGAGAAGCTGTTTGCCGCCGGTCGAATGCTGCCGAGGAACAAGGCCGAGCCACGCGGCGAAGTCGCGTCCGCGTTTGAAAACTGCCATCGGCGGCGCGAAGGTCTCAATCGCCATGGCGGTGATCGGCCCCACGCCCGGCATTGTTTGCAAGCGGCGGGTCATCGCTCCTTGCGTGGCTTTCCGAGCCATCGTCTGTTCGAGTGAGGCGATTTTCTTCGACAATGCGTCGATCTGATCGACGAAGACGCGCGACAGCTCCACGACCAGAAGCGGAAGCGCCTTCGCTTCGTTCTCGACCGCCTCCGCAAGTTCTTTCAAGTTCGCCGGTCCTTGCGGCGCCACCACGCCATGCTCGGACAAATGCCCCCGCAGCGCGTTGATCAGTTGCGTGCGCTGACGCACCAGAAGATCGCGGCTGCGAAACAGCATCGCACGCGCCTGCTGCTCCTTTGTTTTGACCGCGACGAAGCGCATGGTCGGCCGGCTCGCCGCCTCACAAATCGCCTCGGCGTCGGCAGCATCGTTCTTTTGCCGCTTGACGAAGGGTTTGACGTAGGCGGCCGGTATCAAACGGACCTCATGCCCAAGGTCGCCGATAACGCGTCCCCAGTAATGCGCGCTTCCGCAAGCCTCCATGGCGACTATGCAGTGCGGCTGCTCGGCAAAGAAGGCGAGAACCTTCTCACGCGAAAGCTTCTTGCGGAACGCGACGCCACCGGCGGCGTAAGCGCCGTGCGCCTGAAAGGATCGCTTTGCAAGGTCGAGACCGATGATGATAACCTTCTCCATGGATGCCCTCTTCATTCGCGGGATGCGGAGACGTCGCCACCTTGGCACATTGCGAGGCCGTCAGGAGGGGCATCCATTCCATCACATCTCAATCGACCGCGGCTTCGGCTTCATCCGCAAATGGTCGGCGACCGACGCCGCCGCTTACGAGGGCGCGCGGTTGCGCGAAGGGCTGCTTGACAAGGCCAATACGGCGTCGAGCGTTCGGGCGGACACGGCCTATCGCTCGGCGGCCAATGAAGGGTTCATGGAAAAGAATGGATTCGTCAGCCGCGTCCATCGCAAGAAGCCCAAGGGCAAGCCAATGCCGGACGGCGCGCGCCGCGCCAACGCGGAAAAGTCAAAAGTCCGCTCACGCGTCGAACATGTCTTCCCAGAGCAGAAGGATCGAATGGGGTTGTTCATACGCACGATCGGGATCGCCAGAGCAAAACTGAAAATCGGCATGGCGAACCTCATCTACAACTTCAAGCGGCTGATCTTTCTGCAACGAGTAGCCGTCCCATGACGCCGACAGAGCGCCACCCGGCGCCCTCAGGCCCGCCCGCGGTCCGATCGAACGCATTTCATACCTGAACAGCAGCCCAAGGCAGTCGAGCCGGGGAAAATGCCGCGTTGATAGAAGCGTTCAAGTGCGCTCCGCGGTCGAGACGGTCTTCGCCGCGCAAAAGCATCGCTTCGGCCTCTTCATCCGCACCATCGGCGCAACACGAGCCAGGGTGAAGGTCGGCCTCGCCAATATTGCCTACAATGTCACGCGCTTCATCTGGTTGATGACGCGGCTCATAGCGGCATGAACCGCCAGGCTCGCCCCGAGGGCGGGCACGGCGCTCCGTCGACCGCCATATCGCGGCCGAAAACGGCGCGCTTCACCTCGGTCATCCCGCGCACGCAATCACGGAACGGCTAATTCGAGGTGTCCGCTTGTTTTCGACGATTTGGATGTAGCTGCGTTCGCCGGATTTTTTGATGCGGAAGAACATAGCGGCCTCGATCAGCCACTACGAAATCCGATTCACATCAATCTATCAAGCCTAAAACATGTGCAAACGTGGCACCACGTTTTTGGAACACACCGACTCCGAATCAATAGTATCAAAGCCTAGTGAGCGAGAAGCCTGTTTTACTGTTCAAGTCGGGTCTACCATTGGGCGCGCACCGCCGTGTAGCATGACCCGCGGAGCCGATCTAAATACGCCGCCTTGCGCGCCCGTGCCATGGTCACGGCTGAGCCCTCCTTTCAGTCGGCGACCGCCTGCTCGCCGTCGCCTGCCCATGCTCGAATCCAGGACCCTCTTCAACCCCAGCGTCCTGGCGAAGAGCTGCCATCCTCGCCCATGATAGCACTTTACAAACGGTGGGGAGTCCCCCCGGACCAACCGAACAGCCTCCTGCTTGAATTCCAGAGTGTATTGTCCCCGAACCGTGCCATCCATGCCAAACCCCTCCAAAGCTGATCCCACACAATCAGCCCTTGGCAGACGTCGGGACAAGGTCATAGATCTGGTTCGACTCAATAATCGAGCTGGAGTTTTAGCCTCAAGCTCACGGCGTCGGCGGAACGTAACCCAACGTGGTTTCGAATGCGTAACCGGCGGCAATGCCTTCGTTATAGTTGGTGGTCTCAAGGTGATCACCGGTTGAGGCCAGATAAAAGCGGAACAAGGGGGCTGATCCGCTGAAGCTCGCGTTGTAGATATAACCGTAACTGCCTTCGGGGGTATATCCTTCACAATCCGATTCTCGCGAAATGAAATGCTTGCCATTCTCTATGTGGCATCGATAGATCGGCACGAGGTTGGATACATCAGCGTCCGATGCCACTACGCTGAAAGCGCTGCCTTCCGGAGTGAAATTGGCGCTAAGGCCCTCAAAGAGGTTTTTGGTAAAGAAATGTTCGCCTGTCGTTGGGCTGGAGAACCGATGGACATTCACGAGATTGCTCGCTCTCGCCGGATTGAAAATATTGAATACAGAAATCATGCCCTTGGTCACCTGCTCCAGGTTGCCCACTACTACATAGTTGCGGTAGCTATAGTTGCCGACCGGCGTAATTGCAGTGCGGAAGACCGAATTCCATTTGACCGTCCCCGCCCCTGTGAAATCATAACCTCCATAGCCCAAGCCAGCATACCCCGGCTGAGGATGGTCCGGCGAAAAGATACCCATCGCGTAATTCTTATCGGGTGTCGAGAATATTAGTGGCAACCCTTGCTCCGCGTCCGGTGTATGGGGCAGGCGATTGAGAGCACCGTGGTGCGGATCAAGGGTATAAAAATTCGAGAAGATAGACGGCATATAGCCTGTGAGTGATTCAAAGGTGCCGGTGGTATGCGCTTCGGAGACGTGGAAGGTCACGAGGTCTTCTATGACGTTGGAAATCCCCTTGAAGCCGATCGTCACGCTTTTGGTGAGGATGTGATCCGAAAGATTACTGGTGTTCTGCGCGACCGTGAACCTCGGATTGCCCCCACAGCCGGCCGAATAGGGATAGCCCGCCGGCGTCCAAAACGCCATTTGCGTGACCGTGTCCAAGTGATTGCCCGACCCACTGATCGACAGCACTCGGCTGGTCGAGGTTGTCGTGTCGGTCATCGAACCGGCCTCAGTTGGGTTAAAACACTCGCCGAACCCGTCAAAGCTTGACGCCGATTGCAGCTCTCGACCGTGGTCAGCCGCATTGATGAACTGCTCTCCTTTCCAAGTGAGTGAGCTGATAGCGCCGGCAAGCTGTGTGGTGGTTTCAATCACCAGCGGAGAACCGAGGACAGTGGCGCTGATCGTGGTTTTGCCCGTCCCGAGCGCGAATACGTTCCCGGCTAAAGCAACTCCAGCGAGTGCCGTCGCACCGAGCCGGAGTTGGGGAAACCGTCGCTTCATAAATCGATTTCCTTACTGCTATTTGAAGTTAGGGCGGCGACGCAGGTCGTTCAATGATCCTTCGGTAGCACGAAGAAGTCTTTTCGATTACAAGCCACATACCTCCTGGGGCAATCTTAGGCGAATATTTCGACGCGGGTCTGTCAGGAATTCCGTGTAACGCCTGAGCGGTTGAACATCGTTCGGCCATTGCCTTTGTGAATCGCTCGCCGAACAAGATGGCGAACTGGGCTTTGGCCAACGACCATTCGCGAGCCGGCATCGTCCATTCTTTTTTGGAGCTGTTCAAGACCAAAAACAGCAATTCCTCGCCGCTTCCAGCCGAGACGCCGATTTTCGCTAAGGGGGCGCCCGCGCGCAGAAAATATAGCACGCAAACTGAGAAACCGCTTGTCGATCTCATCCGTCGTATATACCAGCCGCCGCACATCGGGATGAAACGCATAGAACGGAACGACTCCGGGCCAGACCCGTCGCCAACTCTGGCCGATTGCAGTATTTTTGACCTTAGAAGCTTGCTACAAAAGCTCTCAACACCGCTTCGCCGCTGGCGGCGTCAGTGGCGCGATAAACGCTCTTCAGGGCCGCCGCCAGGGCATTGAGGTCTTAGTAGGATAGGAAGCTGGACGCTTCTATCAACGCGGCATTTTCAGCGGCTCGACTGCCCTGGGCTGCTGTTCAGGTATGAAATGCGTTCGATCGGACAGCTTCTGTAATCGGTCAACGTCTCTCCCTGAGATTGTCGTCGTATGCGGGTTTCACGCTTCTGTCTGCGGTCACCGCAGAGGGTGCCGCATTCTGGGCGGTTCGATCAGCGGGTTTGAATGCTGCAGGCTCTCTAAAGCGCGGTTTTCTGGCGCAAGATGTCCAACGCAGTCGTTCTGGCCCACACGCTCTCCGCATGCTCACGACGAGCGCGAGTGGGGAAAATCGTCAGGCTGTCATCGGCGCCGGTCTTTCCATGGAGAAGTCGGTTCCGTCGACCCACATGCGGTGCATGATGACGGCGAGACGCCGAGCCAGAGCCACTTTCGCCTTACGTGCTCCGTGCCGTCTCGCGACCTTGAGCGCCCAGTATCTCAGCCAGTTCTGGCTCGGCAGCGGGTGATCATGACATTGGCGGCTTCATAGAGCAGCGCGCGGACCATGGCGTCGCCGCATTTGGTGATCCGCCCAACCCGTTCGACCTCGCCGGAAGCATGCACCCTTGGAGTTAGGCCAAAGACGGCGGCGACAAGTCGCGATTTGTCGAAGCGATGGGCGACATCGACGCCGGTGCGGAATGTGAGCGCCACCACGGGCCCCACGCCAGGAACGGTCATCAGGCGGCGGCAAATCGCGTCTCTCTTGGCGATCGCCAGCACCATTTCGTCGAGCTTCGCCAGCATCCGCAGGCCATCCTCGTAAGCGACCAGCAGCGGTTCCGTCATGGCCAGGATTGTCTTGTCGTCGATCGCCTCGCGCACACGCTTGGCGAACAACGTGTTCTTTCCGCCGACGGTGCGAATGCCAAAAGCCTTCAGCGTGCCCCGCACGGTGTTGATCAGATCCTTGTTGCGGCAAACTATCGCCCGGCGATGACACAGAAGCAGTCTGATGCGCTGGCTGTAATCCGTCTTGACATGTGCGACCTTGAACAGACCGGCGCGCATCGCCTGCGCGATCAATCGCGCGTCCCGCCGGTCCGTCTTAATCGGCGAGGCTTTTGCAAAAGCCTTCATCTGGCGGACTTCGATGCAGACGAGGGGAAGTCCGCGCTCGGCAAGGCCGCCAAAAAGCCAGGGAGCAAGAGGGCCAGCATCGAATCCGATGCGGCTGATAGCGCCGTCGATTTCCTCGATGCATTGGCCTATGTCGACAGGATCGCTGGCGACAACGCGCTCCATTACGACCTTTCCGGCATCGTCGATGATGCAAATCGCCGTCAGTTTCACGGAGACGTCCAGTCCAACATAGTAGCTCATGATCGCTCTCCTCCTCCTTTAGCCAGGCCAATGGCCGTCAGGCTATTGCGGATGAGAGAGCTTTGTCTCGCTACCTGCCGGAGATTATCCCAGCTCTAAAAACCTCGCGCTTTTGGCGTTGTCGTGATTCACTTGTCGTCACGGCAATGAGAATCGCGATGGGTCGGCAGCCGGGATTTTTCGGTTTGGATGAGCGTTACCAAAAGCTCTCGGAAGTCGGCGATCCACTGACGCGGCTGAAAGAACTGGTCGATTTCGAGGTTTTCCGACCCGCGCTCGCGACGGCGTTGAAGCGCTCGGATGGCGCGAAGGGCGGCCGCCCGCCCTATGACGCCGTGCTGATGTTCAAAATTCTGATCCTTCAGACGCTCTACACCCTCGGCGACGAACAGACCGAGTTTCAAATCCGCGACCGCTTCTCCTTCATACGTTTTCTCGCGCTCGAACTGCATCACGCCATTCCCGACGCCAAGACCATCTGGCTGTTTCGCGAACAACTCGCCAGGGCCGGCGCCATCGACGCGCTGTTTGGAAGTTTCGACGCGCATGTGAAGGCGCAAGGATTTCTCGCCATGTCGGGCCAGATCGCGGATGCGACCATCGTCGCCGCGCCAAGGCAGATCCCATGGGGCTGGATGGCGGCCGACGCTTTTGCAGAATGAGGTCGTTTTTCAGCTTAACTCTGAGGCGACCCATGCATAGGAACCCAAGCTCCGCCAAGCCAACCACCATCCGCACTGATCTTGGTGCGATTTTCGTTTCGATGGAACTCAGTCGATCGAAATGGCTGATTACGTCGATCTCACCTGGGAGCGGCGAGAAGATGTCGAGGCATTGTGTAACAGCCGGAGACGTGGCGGCGCTATTTGCGCTTTTTGCGAAGCTGCGCGAGCGAAGCCGTGCCAGAAATCGTAGATGACCATCCCATCGTTACCATCCAAGAGGCCGGGCTCGACGGTTTCTGGATACATCGCGCGCTCGAAAATGAAGGAGTCGAGAGCCATGTCGTCGACCCTGCGTCGATCGCTGTTTCTCGTCGGCGCCGACGAGCGAAGACGGACCGCATTGATGGGGAGGCGTTACTGCGGGCGTTGATGGCTTACAAGCGCGGAGAACCGCGAGTCTGCGCCATGGTTCGAGCGCCGTCGCCCGAAGAAGAGGATCGTCGTCGAGTCTGCCGCGAACGCAAAGCGTTGACGAACGAACGCGTCGCCCATGTCAATCGCATCAAGGGGCTACTTTTTTCACAAGGCGTCACGAACTACGAGCCGTTGCGCCGGGATCGAAGACAACGGCTGGAAGAACTGCAAACTGGCGATGGGCGCACACTGCCTCAACACACGAAAGCACAGATCGGTCGGGAACTGGCTCGCCTTGAACTCATCCTCGAACAGATCCGGGCAGTCGAGGACGAACGCCGCAGGCGCAGAGCAGACTACCTCAGAGAAGGCGCAGCCTGCCAAGATGTTACTCGCAATCAAGGGCATCGGCCCAGAGTTCGCTTCAGTCCTATCGTTCGAGTGTTTGTTCCGACAGTTCGACAATCGCCGTCAGGTCGCCGCGTACACGGGATTGGCGCCAACGCCATGGCAAACTGGACGCTTCTATCAACGCGGCATTTTCCCCGGCTCGACTGCCTTGGGCTGCTGTTCAGGTATGAAATGCGTTCGATCGGACCGCGGGCGGGCCTGAGGGCGCCGGGTGGCGCTCTGTCGGCGTCATGGGACGGCTACTCGTTGCAGAAAGATCAGCCGCTTGAAGTTGTAGATGAGGTTCGCCATGCCGATTTTCAGTTTTGCTCTGGCGATCCCGATCGTGCGTATGAACAACCCCATTCGATCCTTCTGCTCTGGGAAGACATGTTCGACGCGTGAGCGGACTTTTGACTTTTCCGCGTTGGCGCGGCGCGCGCCGTCCGGCATTGGCTTGCCCTTGGGCTTCTTGCGATGGACGCGGCTGACGAATCCATTCTTTTCCATGAACCCTTCATTGGCCGCCGAGCGATAGGCCGTGTCCGCCCGAACGCTCGACGCCGTATTGGCCTTGTCAAGCAGCCCTTCGCGCAACCGCGCGCCCTCGTAAGCGGCGGCGTCGGTCGCCGACCATTTGCGGATGAAGCCGAAGCCGCGGTCGATTGAGATGTGGTTCTGATAGCCGAAGACCGGGATTGCGATGTCGACCGGCGGCTTCGTCCCATCGGGCCGCTCCTTCGCCTTGCTGAACTTCACCGTCCAGCGCGCGTCGCGATCCTTCTGCCGCAGCTTGGCCGGATGATCTTGCCAAGCTTCGGGAATGCGGCCTTCCTTGATTGCTTTCTTCTCGTCCTCGGTGTTGCGTTGTCGCGGCGCGGCGCGGCGACAAGCGTCGCGTCCACGATCTGCCCCGACATGGCGATGAAGCCTGACGCGCGCAGCGCCGTGTCGAAGTGCGCGAACAACGGCTCAATCGCACCGACCCTGGTCAGTTTTTCCCCAAACAGCCAGATCGTGCGCGCATCGGGGACGCGGTTGGCAGCGAGAGCCCCAGAAAGCGCATGAAGGACATGCGATCGTTGATGAGAAATTCAGTGCGCTCGTCCGAGAGATTGTCCATCGCCGCAATGACGAGGATTTTGAACATCATCACCGGA
The DNA here is from genome assembly GCA_963724845.1 of uncultured Alphaproteobacteria bacterium. Lineage (GTDB taxonomy): Bacteria > Pseudomonadota > Alphaproteobacteria > Rhizobiales > Beijerinckiaceae > Methylocystis. Next base: position 337,135 of record CAVRWF010000007.1, on the reverse strand, counting down.
TCGAACGGCGGCCGCCCGCCCTGCGACCCGTCGGAATAACCGAGAGCCGCAACGAGTTCCGCGCGGAACATCTCAAAATTCACGGCCGCCGAAAACGCCTCCAGATGATCGCCAAGCCCACTCAGGCGCTTCAAGCGTTCGTCGACATCAAAAAATCCAGGCTGCCCGCGCATCGACTTGCCTCCGATCCCCTCAAGCTCATGGAATCAGAAGCGCCGCGATTTGGCGAGGTAAATAGAAGCGTCCAACTCGGTCTGTTCGTCGCCGAGGGTGTAGAGCGTCTGAAGGATCAGAATTTTGAACATCAGCACGGCGTCATAGGGCGGGCGGCCGCCCTTCGCGCCATCCGAGCGCTTCAACGCCGTCGCGAGCGCGGGTCGGAAAACCTCGAAATCGACCAGTTCTTTCAGCCGCGTCAGTGGATCGCCGACTTCCGAGAGCTTTTGGTAACGCTCATCCAAACCGAAAAATCCCGGCTGCCGACCCATCGCGATTCTCATTGCCGTGACGACAAGTGAATCACGACAACGCCAAAAGCGCGAGGTTTTTAGAGCTGGGATAATCTCCGGCAGGTAGCGAGACAAAGCTCTCTCATCCGCAATAGCCTGACGGCCATTGGCCTGGCTAAAGGAGGAGGAGAGCGATCATGAGCTACTATGTTGGACTGGACGTCTCCGTGAAACTGACGGCGATTTGCATCATCGACGATGCCGGAAAGGTCGTAATGGAGCGCGTTGTCGCCAGCGATCCTGTCGACATAGGCCAATGCATCGAGGGAATCGACGGCGCTATCAGCCGCATCGGATTCGATGCTGGCCCTGTTCTCCCTGGCTTTTTGGCGGCCTTGCCGAGCGCGGACTTCCCCTCGTCTGCATCGAAGTCCGCCAGATGAAGGCTTTTGCAAAAGCCTCGCCGATTAAGACGGACCGGCGGGACGCGCGATTGATCGCGCAGGCGATGCGCGCCGGTCTGTTCAAGGTCGCACATGTCAAGACGGATTACAGCCAGCGCATCAGACTGCTTCTGTGTCATCGCCGGGCGATAGTTTGCCGCAACAAGGATCTGATCAACACCGTGCGGGGCACGCTGAAGGCTTTTGGCATTCGCACCGTCGGCGGAAAGAACACGTTGTTCGCCAAGCGTGTGCGCGAGGCGATCGACGACAAGACAATCCTGGCCATGACGGAACCGCTGCTGGTCGCTTACGAGGATGGCCTGCGGATGCTGGCGAAGCTCGACGAAATGGTGCTGGCGATCGCCAAGAGAGACGCGATTTGCCGCCGCCTGATGACCGTTCCTGGCGTGGGGCCCGTGGTGGCGCTCACATTCCGCACCGGCGTCGATGTCGCCCATCGCTTCGACAAATCGCGACTTGTCGCCGCCGTCTTTGGCCTAACTCCAAGGGTGCATGCTTCCGGCGAGGTCGAACGGGTTGGGCGGATCACCAAATGCGGCGACGCCATGGTCCGCGCGCTGCTCTATGAAGCCGCCAATGTCATGATCACCCGCTGCCGAGCCAGAACTGGCTGAGATACTGGGCGCTCAAGGTCGCGAGACGGCACGGAGCACGTAAGGCGAAAGTGGCTCTGGCTCGGCGTCTCGCCGTCATCATGCACCGCATGTGGGTCGACGGAACCGACTTCTCCATGGAAAGACCGGCGCCGATGACAGCCTGACGATTTTCCCCACTCGCGCTCGTCGTGAGCATGCGGAGAGCGTGTGGGCCAGAACGACTGCGTTGGACATCTTGCGCCAGAAAACCGCGCTTTAGAGAGCCTGCAGCATTCAAACCCGCTGATCGAACCGCCCAGAATGCGGCACCCTCTGCGGTGACCGCAGACAGAAGCGTGAAACTCGCATCCGAGGACAAATATCTCAGGGAGAGCACGTTGACCGATTGCAGAAGGTGTCCGAGCGCACCGCGTTCGCGCGCTTTCGCAAGGCCTGACGGTTTGCGCATTGGACAAGTCGCTGTTCGACGAGATCACCCGCCAACTCAAAGCCAAGGTATAAGGTGAAGACCGGCACGCTTGTCGATGCGACGATCATCGTTTCGGCGAGCGAAGACGACGACGTTGGTCATTGGGTGAAGCACAAGGGCAAGGCCGCCGTTCATGGTTTCAAGGCGCATGTCGGCGCCGACGCCCATACCGCGGTGGTTGAAGAAGTCGTGATCATCCCGGCCAACGTCAATGACGGCAGGGCGGGTCCTGCCGCTCTTCCCGACGGTCCGGGGGAGATGTTCGCCGACAGCGCCTATCGGGGACTATATTTTCGCGATGCCATCCAAGCGAAGGGCGGTAGGCCGCGCTCCAAGCCGAGGGATGACGGCTCATTGCCTTCCTGGGATCTGGTGATCCTTGTCTTTGGATATCAAAACCATATTTCGATCGATCAGGGCGTCGGCTTCATCCGCAAATTTACGGCGAGAGACACCGCCGCTTACGAGGGCGCGCGTTTGCGTGAAGGTCTGCTCAACAAAACCGACGCCGCGGCGAGCTATGGGCGGACATCGCCTATCGTTGGCGGCCAATGAGACATTCCTGGAGAAGAATGGCTTCATCAGCCTTGTCCATCGTAAGAAGCACAAGGGCAAGCCCATGCCCGACGCCATCCGCCGCGCGAACGCCGCCAAATTGAAAATCCGCTCGCGCCTCGAGCACGTCTTTGCACATGAGAAGGATCGAATGCGCCTGTTCATCCGCACCATCGGCATCGCCCGAGCCACGTTGAAAATCCGCAGGGCGATCTTGGTCTACAACTTCAAACGGCTGCTCTTCCTGCGACGCCCCGCAGTCATTTCACGCCCGACTGCGCCGGGAACGACGCTCCGTCGCCGGGCGACGCTCGAACCATCGCCTCCAACGCGCCCGAAACTGTCCATCGTTCGTCAAAACGCCACCGCCGTGGCGTTGATAGAAGCGTCCATGTTCCTAAATCGCTGCGTTGCTACATTAAAAAAGACCGCCCACGCGAGCGAGCGGAACGGGGCGGACGTCATAGGACGACCGAAGGTTTCCGTCAGGAACCGCCGCGCCTCTGCAATAGTTGGCGAAGCAGGACTTACGCAAATTCGCCTGATATGCCTGCTAAGTCAGCGCCCGGACTTGGGACGCCAACGAGAGCTTGGGTGGACTGGCAATCGCTTGGAGAGCCATGATCGGCATATTTAAAAGCCTGAACGCATACGGAAAATCTGGCGACGACAGAACGAGTTGCGACACAAATGCTGGAAAACATCTTGCTCACCTCGACTCGAGTGAACACCTTTGTCGGCGAAGTCGGGCTCACAAACGCCAGCGGCTTCTTTTTCGAGCGCGAGCAGCGCCTGTTTCTGGTAACGAGCCGGCACGTCTTGTGTAACGCTCCAACCCAGCACTTTCCCGACCGAATTGAAATTGATCTGCATACTGACCCGGAGAACATCGCAAAATCCATCGCCTTCTCCATCCCGCTCTATCACGACGGGGCGCCTTTGTGGCGACAGGGGCTGGACAGCGCCGGCCAAATCGATGTGGCTATAATCGAACTTGAACGGGCCGCGTTGCCGGACCCGATGGTGTTCAGCGCCTTTAAGCCCGAGAACCTGGTCCTGCCGGGCGAAAACGTCGAGATTGGCGGCTCCGTGCTGGTGATCGGTTTTCCGCTGGGCTTCCACGACTCGCTGCACCATCTGCCCGTAGCCCGCGGCGCGATCATCGCGTCATCATTCGGGCTGCGGTTCGAGGGTCACGGCTATTTTCTCACCGACGCCCGCACGCATCGCGGCGCCAGCGGCGCGCCTGTGGTGATGCGGATTTGCGGAGGATCGATGGATGGAGAGCTGCCGTGGCGACTGCTCGGCGTGCATTCCTCAAGGCTCGACGTCGGCACGCGCGACGCCGGCGTGGATGAGGCGCTGGGGCTGAATTGCGCCTGGTACGCCGACATCCTGATGACGCTGACGCAGGAATAGCTCCCGCGGAGCTGAATGACGCGACCGGACTTGGTACTCGCCGTCGGGGCGAAAGGCGAGGGGCCGCGTCAAGGGAGTTGCGGAGCAGGCCGAGGAGCTCAAACCCGAAGCCAGTGCGAAATGCTTGAACCACGGTGTCTGGAACATAGGTCTCTTGTATTGTAGCGCGCTATTGGGAGGGAGACCGGCATGTGGGGCTTTTTCCTTGTGGTCATTTACTTCGGAGCCGCTCTGCTCGCCGCCGCCATTTTGTTGCAACCTGACCGTTTCGTCGTGACGCGCTCCGCGGTCATTGATGCAGGGGCGCCGGAAGTGTTCCGTCATATCAACGAACTGCGCAATTGGCAGGCGTGGTCGCCTTGGGCCAAACTCGATCCACAATCGCACGCCGATTACCAGGGTCCGGCCGAGGGCGCGGGCGCTGCGTTTGAGTGGTCCGGCGACAAAAAGGTCGGCGTCGGGCGCATGCAAATAGTCGACAGCCAGCCGTTTGAGCATGTGAGTATCAGAATGGAGATCCAGAAGCCGTTCTCAGCGACAAATGACTTGCGCTTTCAGCTCACGCCGGAAGCGCAAGAGCGGACGAAAGTCACTTGGACCATGTCGGGCCGCAACACTTTTATTTCCAAGGCGATGAACCTGTTTATGAATTGCGACAAAGTCGTCGGAGGACAATTTGAGGCCGGTCTGGCCAATCTCAACGCCCTGTGCCGGAAATGAAAGCGGACGCAGGCGCGGGGAACCAACGGATTTTGACGAAGACTGGAAAATCTGTTCGCTGGAGGCTAAGCCTCGGTTCAGTCATCTCGCAGCTCGGGAAACGCCCATGATCACGCTTTTTTGCTTTCGTCCCAGCGCCGGCCTGCCAGACGCCAGCCCCTTCGTCCTGAAAGCGATGACGCTGCTCAAATTGGCAGGTCTGGACTATGAATTGGATCGCAAGGGCTATGCGCGGGCTCCCAAGGGCAAGCTGCCTTACATCGACGACGAAGGGACCATCGTCGCCGATTCGACCTTTATCCGCTGGCACATCGAAGAAACCAGAGGTTTTGATTTCGACGCGAATCTTTCGGCCGAGCAGCGCGCCATTGGTTGGGCGCTCGAAAAAATGTGCGAGGATCACCTCTACTGGCTTGTCGTGCGCGGCCGATGGCTCGACGACGCCAATTTTGAAACAGGGCCCGCGAAAATCTTCGACGCCGTTCCCGCGCCGGGCCGACCGCTGGTCAAATGGCTCCTCCGCCGCAAAGTCAGAAAATCCCTGCAGCTTCAAGGCCTGGGTCGCCACAGCGCATCGGAGGCGGCACAGCTCGGCGTCAAGGATGTCGAGACGCTGGCGACGCTGATAGGCGATAATCCGTATCTTTTTGGCGATACTCCTTGCGGGGCCGACGCCACGGTTTTCGCTTTCCTCGCTGCGCTGCTCTCGCCTTCGTGGGACTCGCCGATTCGCGATGCTGCGATGGCCAAGCCTAACCTCATCGCCTACCGCGACCGGCTCATGAGTCGGTATTTCCCCGATTTCGTCTGACGTCGACTGGCGTCGTCGCTCTCAGCACGAAGGTCTGGCGGTAAGGAAGCACGGCTTTTTCCTTGGCGCCTGCGTCGAGTAAGGGCGTGTCCAGCACGAAATAGTCGAAGCTGGTCCAGCCCGGAAAACCCCAACTGTCATAAAATACAACTCGGCGCGCTCCGACGCTCTGGACCGTTGTCCAATGGTTCCAGGGCCTGTCGACGCCAAGGATCGCAGCAGTTTTTTCTCCCGATTCGGCCGCCATCGCGTCGCGCAGAAAGCCAAAAAAAGCTTCCGCATTCTCGAAGCTTTTGCGCTGCGCAGGGCGGGTGAACCGCAATTCGCGGCGATGTTCGCGCCGCGTCCATACTGCGGCGGTCGCCAACAGGTTTCTTACCCCGCCGACCTCCGTGCCGGCATAGACAATGCGAGGAAAGAGGCGGGGGTTGCGGAAGCAGAGTTCCTTGAATAGTCGCAAATCTTGCGTCTCGGAATGACCGAACAAGAGTTTGCACGCGTTCAGCACCGCGTAAATCGCGCACATGCCGTCGATATGGCCTTGCTGCTCTGGCGCAAGAGCCTTTTTCTTGCTGGTCAAAGTTTCGCACGCAATTTGAAATAAACCCGGCCGCGCTGGGCGCGACCGGGTTGAACGCTACAACTCGCAGGCAGTTCAAGCAAGCAGAGCAGGCACGAACGAAGCTATTGCTGTAAAGCCGAGTTTAACCAACAATCTCGTTGCCGGAAAAAAACTGGGCGATTTCAATCGCCGCCGTTTCGGGCGCGTCAGAGCCGTGGACCGTGTTTTCGCCCACGTTCAGAGCGAATTCCTTGCGGACGGTGCCCGGCGCTGCATTTGCTGGATTGGTTGCGCCCATCACTTCGCGATAACGCGCGATGGCGTTTTCGCCCTCAAGCACCTGCACGACCACGGGCGCAGCGGTCATTTGCTCGACCAGCTCGCCAAAGAACGGGCGGTCCTTATGAACGCCATAAAAGGTTTCGGCCTGCTTGCGCGTCAGATGCACGCGTTTTTGCGCGACGATGCGGAGGCCCGCCTTTTCAATAAGCGCGTTGACCGCGCCGGTGAGATTGCGCCGCGTCGCATCGGGCTTGAGAATGGAAAAAGTGCGTTCGATCGCCATGGGCGCGAGGTCTCGTTCGTTGGAGGTAAGGAAAACGGAGCGTCGCGCTTATAGCGGGCGCCCTGCGTATGGGCAAGACTTGCAAGCCTAGTCGCCGCCGCCTCCAAAATCGGAAGAATGGTGGCTGCCGGAGTCATGAGAATTGTCGCCGTCATCCCAGTGCGACACCGATGCGATGTCATTCACGGAAAAATCCGCGTTTCCGCCAAAGTGATCATGGGCGACTTCCGCACGCATCTCATCGTAATTGCAGAGTTCGCCGAAAGTAGCGTGAAACTGGTCAAAGCCTTCTCGATCCGAGAACATGGCGATTCCGTAGCACGAATATTCCGTGTTCAGCCCATGGCGTTCGATCGAGCTTTTGACCTGCGCTGGGGTGTAGGCCTTCGAGCGGCCGTAATCCCTGGCGAGGAATTTCGGCAATAGCCGCGCATAGCTCCTGATCGCGCGCCGCTTCTTGAAGCGTTCGAAAAAACCCATGCGCTGCCCCAGGGCCCACCAAATTTTCTCAAAGCGCAATTACCGATAGGCCGCGCCTATGCCAAGGAAATCGCTGGCGAGCAGACTGGCGCCCCCTACCAGAAAGCCGTCAACGTCAGCGACGCTCATCAACTCTTTGGCATTGGACGGCTTGACCGAGCCGCCATAGAGTATGCGCACCTGCGCGGCTTTCCCGGCGCCAAGCGAAGCATCGAGTCGCTTTCGCGCAAAATCGTGCATTTGAGCGACGTCCTGCGGCGTCGGAGTGAGGCCCGTGCCTATCGCCCAAACCGGCTCATAGGCGAGCACCATGCGTTCCGGCGCAATGTCAGCGGGCACGGAGCCGGCGATCTGGCTGCCGACAATCGCTTCGGCCTCGCCGGCCTCGCGTTGGTGGCGCGTCTCCCCCACGCAGATGATCGGGGTTAATCCGGCGTTGAGAGCCGCAATCGCCTTGGCGCGCACCAGAGCGTCACTCTCGCCATGATCGGCGCGCCGTTCACTATGCCCCACGATGACATAGCTCGCGCCGGCATCGGCCAGCATGAAGGCTGAAATGTCGCCAGTGTGGGCGCCGCTGGCCTGCGTGTGGCAATCCTGCCCTCCCAGCAGAACATGCGCGGGCGCGGCGATAGCTGACGCCGCCGCCAGCAATGTCGCCGGCGGGCAGATCAGCAGGTCGATTTTTTTCCGCAGAGCTTGGTCATATCCAACGGCGACAAGTTCAATCTGCGTCAGAGCGGCGCGCAAGCCGTTCATCTTCCAGTTTCCCGCTAACAGCGGTCGGCGGGCGAAGGTCATTGGAGCTCCAAAAAGCGAGGGCGCGGCGGACGCTCGGCATAACGCCAAAAGCCGTGAAAATTCGGATGAGGGTCGCGGCGACTTACCGACCGCGCTTGTGCTTCTTTTCGATGTCGAGCGACTTTCCGACAATATGCTTGTCGCGACCGATCACGTGGGCGCTGGCGCCCACAATGAGCGGGTCGGGGCCATGAAGGATATGGTGATCCTTGTTGGGGTAGTCGAGCGACGACAAGAAATCCTGCATGCAGTTGAGTCTGGCGCGCTTTTTGTCGTCCGACTTGATCACCACCCAGGGCGCGTCCGCAGTGTCGGTGAAGAAGAACATCGCTTCCTTGGCCTCGGTGTAGTCGTCCCACTTGTCGATCGAAGCGCGATCGATGGGAGATAGCTTCCATTGCTTTAGCGGATCCGTCTGGCGCGAGCGGAAGCGCCGGACCTGCTCTTCACGGGTCACCGAAAACCAATATTTGAACAAACGGATGCCGGAACTCACGAACATGCGTTCAAGCTCGGGGCACTGCCGCATGAAATCGAGATATTCGTTCGGGGTGCAAAAATTCATCACCCGCTCGACCCCGGCGCGATTGTACCAGGAGCGGTCGAAAAACACGATTTCGCCCGCGGCCGGGAGATGCTCGATATAGCGCTGGAAATACCATTGCGAGCGCTCGCGCTCGGACGGCTTTTCCAGCGCGACCACGCGGGCGGCTCGTGGATTGAGATGTTCCATGAAGCGCTTGATCGTTCCGCCTTTACCCGCTGCGTCGCGCCCCTCGAACAGCACGACGATGCGCTGGCCAGTCTCCTTGACCCAGCTTTGAGCCTTCAGTAGCTCGACCTGCAGCGGCTGCATGTGCTGCAGGTAAAATTTCTCGCTTAGTCGGCTGGAATAAGGAAACTCACCGGTTTCGAAGGCGTGGCGGATCGTTTCTGAATCGGCGCGAACATGGTGTCGGTCCTCGACTCGAGCGACCTCGGGAGCAGCCACAACCGAGGCCGGAGCTCCAATCGGCGCCGCATCAGCCTGCGCTCCAGGAACAACGGTTTCCGCAGTGTCTTCAGCTCGCTCGTTCATTTTCTGGATCGCCTTTCAAATGGGCGCGCCGCCGGCGCGGACCAAACGATAAGTCTCAGATTTTCGAGGGGCAAGTGCGCAAAACGACGCGGCGCCCGGCGGCGGTAAGACAGATCCGTCTGTTTAGCATAAATTCAACCTGCAGACCGGCCCGCTCGCCTTCACTCCTTCCAAGGGATTGCTTCGACATGGAAACCAGGCCTCCATTGCCTCCTTTCACCGCGGAAACCGCTGAAACGAAGGTTCGCCTGGCGGAAGACGCCTGGAACTCTCGTGATCCGACGCGCGTGGCGCAGGTTTACACGGAAGACACAAAATGGCGGAACAGGGTCGAATTCCCGGCGGGACGGGAAGAGGTGAGGAAGTTTCTGGAGCGCAAATGGGCGCGGGAACTGGATTACCGCTTGATCAAAGAGCTTTGGGGCTTTCGCGAAAATCGCATGGCGGTGCGCTTCGCCTATGAATGGCGCGATGACAGCGGCCATTGGTTTCGCTCTTATGGCAACGAGCTTTGGGAGTTTGAAGGCAACGGCCTGATGCGCCGGCGCATCGCCAGCATCAACGACCTGCCGATCAGCCCGAAAGAGCGGCTGTTTCATTGGCCGCTGGGCCGGCGGCCCGACGACCATCCGGGACTGAGCGAACTCGGGCTTTAGTGCGCCAGGCGCGTCGCAGCCGAGTTTCCCGGCATTTGCGGCTCTCAATCAGCGGCTTTCTCGTCGCGAGGCCAATTGCAACATGCCTGCGCCATCCCTATAGTCCCGCGCCAAAAGGGCGCGAGGCGCCTTTGCCAGGGTGGATTCAAGGAAAACAACATCATGCTCGAAGGGCTGCGCGTCGCGTCGCAAAACTGGATCGGCCGGACCATCATGGGCCTGGTCATGGGCGTTATCGTGATCAGTTTCGCGATCTGGGGCATAGGCGATGTGTTTCGCGGCTTCTCATCGCAGCGACTGGTTAAGATCGGCGGCGGCGAGGTAAGCGTCGAGGCGTTCCGCTCCACGTATCAGAACGAGTTGCGACGCCTGCAACAAAAACTGCGGCGCGGCATAACCAACGAAGAAGCCCGTCGCGCCGGCCTCGATCAACAGGTTCTGGATCGTCTGATCACCGATGTGGCGCTAGACCAACGGACGCACAGTCTTGGACTTTCGATCAGCGACGACGAGACGCAACGTCTCCTGAAAGCGGAAAAGGTCTTTCAGGGGGTCAACGGCCAATTTGACCCCGAGCGTTTCAAGCAGATCATCCGCGACGCCGGCTTCACCGAGCGAACCTTCCTGATGGATCAGAAAGGGGCATATCTGCGAAAGGAAGTCACCGACTCCGTAACGGCCGGGCTAGAGCCGCCCCGCGTGATGCTCGAGGCTATCCATCGCTTTCGCAACGAAACCCGCGCGGTCGACACAATCCTGCTGCCGGCCTCCGTCGCCGGGACCATTGCGGCTCCCAGCGAGGAAGAGATCAAAAAATATTACACCCAGAGAGAGTCGACCTTCCGCGCCAAGGAATACCGTAAGTTGACCGTGCTGGCGGCGACGCCGGCTACTCTGGCGAAGCCTGCCGAGGTCCCGCAGGACGATGTCCGCAAGCTCTATGACGAGGTCAAGGGTCAGCGCTACGGTTCTCCGGAAAAGCGTGAGGTCGGCCAGATCGTATTCAAGACCGAAGCCGAGGCCAGGGATGCTTTGACTCGGCTCAAGGGCGGTCTCGACTTCAACGCCTTGGCTGCCGAGCACAAGCTCGCGCCCAGGGACGTAGATCTCGGACTTGTGACGGAGCGCGACTTCGGCGACCCCAAAGTCGGAAAGGCGGTTTTCGCTCTGCCGGCTCCGGGTTTTGCCGACATAGCAACGACCCCGTTCGGCTTCGTTGTCTCGCAGGTGCGAAAGATTCAGCCAGGAGTGCTGTCGAAAACATTCGAGCAAGCGCAGCCGGAATTGCGACAGGAAATTGCAGCGCGCAAAGCGGCGCCGGACGTGCGCCGTCTTCACGACGCCATTGAAGAGCAGCGCAGCTCTGGAAAGACGCTTTCCGAAACCGCAAAGGCCGTTGGGCTCGATACGCGCGACGTTGAGCCTGTCGACGACATGGGACGCGGCAAGACTGGCGCCGCCCTCACGGATTTGCCCGGGGGGCCGGACCTGCTCAAGGCCGCATTCGCCTCCGACAAAGGCGTCGACAATGAGGCGGTGACGACCCGCGACGGCGGCTATGTCTGGTTCGAAGTGACTGATGTCGAGCAAGCGCGCCAGCAGAGCTATGACGAGGTCAAAGCTCAGGTCGAAGCCGCGATGCGCAAGGAAGCCGAGCAAAAAGCGCTGAACTCGAAAGCTAACGAGCTTGTCGAACAGCTGCGTGGGGGCAAGCCGATTGACAATCTCTCTGGCGAGCTCGGGCTCCCGGTGAAGCATGTGACCGATCTCAAGCGCGCAAACCGGCCGGATTTCGCCGCTTCCACGATCATCCAGTTTTTTGAGGTGCCTCTGCGCGGCGCGGGTTCGACCCCGGTTGAAGGCGGCCAGCTGCTGTTCGTGGTGACAGAAGCCAATACGCCAAAATTCGATCCCGCCTCGCCAGAAGCCCTGGCTATCGCCGAACAGTTGCGGCCCTCGTTGCAGAACGACGTGCTGGAGCAGTTTGTCGGCGGCCTCGAAAAAGCGCTAAACGTCGAAATCAACCAAAAGGCGCTGGCGGCTGCTCTCGGCGGGGATAGCGAGAAGTGACCTTGGAGTCATCTGAGCCTGCCTTCGAGGTTTTCGCCGCCGATTACGAGGCGGGACGCCCCTGTCTGGTGTCGATCCGGCTCGTCGGCGATCTCGAAACGCCGGTTTCGGCTTATTTGAAGCTGTCGCGCGGGCGGACGGGCAACGCTTTCTTGCTTGAATCGGTGGAAGGCGGCGCCACCCGCGGCCGTTATTCGATGATCGGACTCGACCCGGATGTGATTTTTCGCGTCAGAGGGGAAACAGCGGAAATCAATCGAGACGCGCTTAACGACGTCTCGAACTTCAAGCCCTGCGGGAAGCCGCCCCTGGCGGCGCTCCGGGACCTGATCGCGGAATCGGCTGCGCCTCAGCGCGAGGGTTTGCCGCCGATGGCGGCGGGCGTGTTCGGCTATCTTGGCTATGACATGGTCCGTCAGATGGAGCGTCTGGCGCCCGCCAGGGAAGACAGGATCGGCACGCCTGACGCAATAATGCTGCGACCCACGATCATGGTCGTGTTCGACAGCGTGCGCGACGAGCTGTGCGTCGTGACTCCGGTGCGTCCGCGCCCGGGGGTCACGCCGCGCGTGGCCCATGAAGCGGCGACAAGCCGCCTGGAGCGCATCGCCACCACGCTGGAAACGCCGCTCGATCATCGCGAATTCTTGAACGATCCGCTCTTGTCGGCGCATAAGCCCGCGTCGAACACTGCGCCCGCGCGCTTTCTTGAGATGGTTGAACGCGCCAAGGAATATATCCGTGCTGGCGATATTTTTCAGGTGGTGCTGTCGCAGCGCTTTACCGCGCCCTTCGCTCTGCCGGCGCTGGCCCTCTATCGCGCGTTGCGGCGCATCAATCCCGCCCCCTTCCTGTGCTTTCTGGATTTCGCGGACTTTCAGATCGTCTGCTCCAGCCCGGAGATTCTGGTGCGCCTGGTCAATGGCAAGGTGACGATCCGGCCGATCGCGGGCACTCGCTGGCGCAGCCCGCAAATGGAGGAAGACGAACGTCTAGCGCGCGAACTGCTCGCCGATGAAAAGGAACGCGCGGAACATCTCATGCTGCTGGACCTTGGGCGCAACGATGTGGGTCGGGTCGCCCGCACCGGCACTGTGCATGTCACCGACAGTTTCACCATCGAACGCTACAGCCATGTCATGCACATCGTCTCGAATGTCGAAGGCGAACTCGACCCGGCCAACGACTGCATCGACGCTTTGGCGGCGGGCTTCCCCGCGGGAACGGTGTCGGGCGCGCCGAAGGTGCGGGCCATGGAAATCATCGACGAACTCGAAAGCGACAAGCGCGGCATTTATGGCGGCTGCATCGGCTATTTCGGTTCGGGCGGCCAGATGGACACCTGCATCGTCTTGCGCACCGCCATCGTCAAGGACGGCCAGATGCACGTGCAGGCCGGGGCGGGCGTCGTCTACGACAGCGAGCCGGCGTCCGAGCAGCGCGAATGCGAAAATAAAGCGATGGCGCTGTTCCGCGCCGCCGAGGAAGCCGTGCGCTTTGCGGCGCGCGCGCGCCGGGGACAATAGATCTGGAGCCTTCTGCAATCGGGGTCTGGAAACGACAAGGTCGCAAGTCAAAAAATAGTCAGCGTTTTGGAACCCCGGTAGTTGAGAGCGTCCATGGCCGACCCCAAAAACTATGACGACGCCGACGACCCCTACCGGGCCATACGCGTCGGCGATCCGGGGCTCGCAGGCGAGTCCACCAAATGGGGCCATCTGCTGACCCGCTTCATGCGTCTCATGGCGGTGTTCTGGTTGCTTCAGGGTCTTCTGCAATGGCAAGCGGTCCTGATGGCGCAAAAACCCATCTTCGACACCATGCCGCAAAGCGCGGCTCTGGCGATCATTTTTTTCAGCGTGCTGGATCTCATCGCCGGGGTGGGTCTTTGGTTGGCGACGCCTTGGGGTGGCGTGCTTTGGCTCTTGATCGCCAGCGCCCAGATTTTCGTCGCTGCGAGCATGCCGCGTTTTTTCGCTGGCGGTTATTGGCTCATTGGCGTCGATCTGGTGCTGATTGTGCTTTATTTCGCGCTCACATTTGAAGCCGGGCGCGATTTCGAAGCCCAAAACGTGATCGACCGACGCCGCAAACGCAGACCCGCTGGCCAACCGGCGCCCTCTCAAGCTCTGGCGGCGCCGGAAACCAAGGCGCCGCTCCCGCGCGGCTCCGAGCCAAAATCCGTCGCCGCCCGCGAGACCAAGCAAGCGCCCAAGCCGGTCGAGCGCGCGCCGCAGGCGAAAAACGAGCCGGGCAAATCGGCTGCGGAGGCGGCGAACGCTGTCCCAAAACCCCCGGTAAAGCGGTTCCTGACGCCTGCTCCAAAGACCCGCAAACCCGGAGAGGCATGAGCCGCCTCCGGCCGCAAATGGTTAAGCGATTTTCAGCGTAAACTCTTGGTTTAATTCACGCTCGATTCACCGCAATGCGAGCGTTTCTGGTAAACAGCGGATTCAGACTGTTACTTAAACTGGTCTTCATTTGAGCCCATTAAATTCTCTCCATGAACGGTGATCGAGCGATGCTTTAAAGCATCCAAAACCAGACGGAGAGGACCAATGAACACTGCCACGAAATCAGCCCCCCAGGCGCGCGCCGAACGTATTGGCGAGATCCGTCCTGTCTATCTTGAGGCCCTGACGTTGGTCGAGCGTTTGCACCGCCGGCTGCTCGATGTGATCAAGGACGAATTCGACCGTCGCGACCGTGGCGACGTCAATTCGGTTCAGGCCCTGCTGCTCTATAACATCGGCGACAAGGAGCTGACCGCCAGCGAGCTGCGCACTCGCGGTTATTATCTGGGCTCGAATGTCTCCTATAACGTCAAGAAACTGGTCGAGATGGGCTATCTGCATCACGCCCGCTCGCGCATCGACCGTCGCTCCGTCCGCATCAGCCTGACTCCCAAGGGCAAGGAAGTGCATGACATCGTAGCGCATCTCTACGAGAAGCACGCCATGACGGTGGAGCAGATCGGCGGCGTCACAACCGAAGAATTCAAGGTTCTCAACACCTCGCTGAACCGGCTTGAGCGTTTCTGGACTGACCAGATCCGCTATCGCCTCTGACAGTCTGCTGGTCTTTCCTCCCAACTCCCGCCGGATGGCTGGCCTCGCTTGACGAGGCCGCGCCGTTCGGCTTTTTTGCGCGGTCCTTTCGGCGTGATGCGCCGGCAAGCGCAAGAGCGGTTGCCTCACGGCGCGCGCCAGCCTAATGAAAAACAATGGCGCTTGCCGCGAACCGGACCAAACAGATGGCTAATGTCACGCTGATCGACAATTACGACAGCTTCACCTTCAACCTCGTGCATTATTTCGGCGAGTTGGGGGCGAATGTCACCGTTCACCGCAACGACAAGGTGAGCGTCGCCGAAGTGCTGGCCGGCGCGCCCGACGCCATCGTGCTGTCCCCCGGCCCTTGCACGCCGCATGAGGCGGGCATCTGCCTCGATCTTATCTCGGCAGCGGCCCAGAACGTGCCGATTTTCGGCGTTTGTCTTGGCCATCAGGCGATCGGGGAAAGTTTTGGCGGCGACGTCGTGCGGGCTCCGCTGCCCATTCACGGAAAAATGGCGACGATAGAGCACAAGGGCGAAACGATTTTCCGGGGCATAGAAGGTCCGTTTCAGGCGACGCGTTACCATTCTCTGGTGGTCAAACGCGAGACTCTGCCCTCCTGCCTGTGCATCACCGCGACGACGCCGGACGGTCTGATCATGGCGCTCTCTCATGAAAGCCTTCCGGTTCACGGCGTTCAGTTCCATCCCGAAAGCATAACCTCGCAGCATGGCCACAAGATTCTGCGCAATTTTCTCGATTTGGCGCAGGAGTGGAACGACCAGCGTCCGAGCCGAGCCAAGGTCGCGTGAGCGAGTTCAAAGCCGTTCTCGCCACGCTGGCGGAAGGCCAAAAGCTTTCGCGAGAGGCGGCGCGCGAGGCGGTTTCGTTAATCCTGCAAGGCGAGGCGACCCCGGCGCAGCTCGGCGCTTTTCTGATGGCTTTGCGCCAGCGCGGGGAAACCCCGGAAGAATTGATCGGCGCGGCGCAGGCGATGCGCGCCGCCATGATCCGGGTCGAGGCGCCTGCCGACGCAATGGATATTGTCGGGACCGGCGGCGACGGCGCCAATACTTACAATATCTCAACCCTGACGGCGATCGTCGTCGCAGCCTGCGGCGTGACAGTAGCCAAACATGGCGGCAAGGCGGCCTCCTCGCGCTCCGGCGCCTCGGATGTCTTGGGAGAGTTAGGCGTCAAGGTCGGTCTCGATTCCGCCGCCGCGGCAGCCAGTCTGCATGAAGCCGGCATATGTTTCATGGCGGCGCCCACGCACCATCCAGCTTTACGCTTTGCCGGTCCAGTGCGCTCGGAGCTGGGATTTCGCACGATCTTCAATCTGCTTGGACCCATGTGCAATCCAGCCGGCGTGACCCGCCAGATTCTTGGCGTTTACGCGAGGGAATGGCTGGAGCCGATGGCGCTGGCGCTGCGCGAGCTTGGCTCGCGAAATGTCTGGCTGCTGCATGGAAGCGACGGGCTCGACGAGGCGACGACGACTGGAAAAACCTTTGTCGTCGCTCTGGAGGATGGCGCGCTTCGCTCCTTCGAAATCTCGCCCGAGGACGCCGGCCTGCCGAGGGCCGCGCCGGAGGCGCTCAAGGGCGGCGATCCGGCCCATAACGCCGGCGCTTTGCGAGAGGTGCTTGGCGGAGTTCGAAACGCCTATCGCGACATCGCGGTTTTCAACGCCGCCATAGCGTTGATCGTGGCTGGCAAGGCGAGGGATTTGCATAAAGGCGCGGTTTTGGCGGCGGTCGCGCTCGACAGCGGCGCCGCGCGCGAAAAGCTGGAACAGCTGGCGCGAGTGTCCAATGTAAGCGCGGGAATCTTTGATGGATCGCGACCACACGCTGATTTTGTGCTAGATTGATTTAATAACGGAGGAGGGGCGCGCGCTATGCGGCGCTCCCTCATGGTTGAGAAAATGACCGACATTCTGAAAAAAATCGAATCCTACAAGCGCACCGAGATCTCCGAAGCGAAGGTCCGCATGCCGCTCGCCACGCTGGAGCGCAACGTGCGCGATCACGATCCGCCGCGCGGTTTCGTGCACGCCATCGAGCAAAAACTGGGCGAGCGGCGCATTGCGCTGATCGCGGAAATTAAAAAGGCGAGCCCTTCCAAAGGCGTGATCCGCGCCGATTTCAACCCACCGGAGCTCGCCCGCGCATACGAGGCGGGGGGCGCGGCCTGTCTTTCGGTATTGACCGACGGTCCCTCGTTCCAGGGCTCGCTGGAGTTTTTGGAGAGCGCCCGCAAGGCGACGCACCTACCGGCGTTGCGCAAGGATTTTATGTTCGATCCCTATCAGGTGTTCGAGGCGCGAGCGCATGGCGCCGACTGCGTTTTGATCATAATGGCCGCGGTCACCGACGCCGAGGCCAAGGCGCTCAACACCACCGCGCATGATCTGCGCATGGACGTGCTGGTCGAGGTGCATGACGAACGCGAACTCGAGCGTGCTCTGGAGCTTGAGACGCGGCTCATCGGCTTCAACAACCGTAATCTTCATGACTTCAAGGTCTCGCTGGAGACGAGCGAAAGACTGGCCGAACTCGTGCCCAAGGAGAAGATTCTCGTGGCCGAGAGCGGCATTGCGACGCATGAGGATTGTGTGCGACTCGAAAAATCGCACATCTTCACTTTCCTTGTCGGCGAGAGCCTGATGCGCAAGCATGATGTCGAGGCCGCGACGCGCGAGCTATTGCACGGCGCTCCGGCTCGCGCGCGGGCGTAATGGCCGGGCTGACTCATATCGGTCCAAAGGGCGAAGCCCATATGGTCGATGTGTCGGGGAAGTCCGACAGCATGCGTAGCGCGACCGCTGCCGGCAGCGTCATCATGGCGCCCGAGACCTTGCGACTCGCGGTTGCGGGCGACGCGAAAAAAGGCGACGTTTTTGGCGTCGCGCGCATCGCCGGAATCATGGCCGCCAAGAAAACACATGAACTGATCCCGCTTTGCCATCCGCTCGCTCTCTCGCAAGTCAGCGTCGACATCGCGCCGGACGCGGCGCTGCCCGGTCTGCGCGTGACTGCGACGGCCAGTCTTACCGGCAAGACCGGCGTCGAGATGGAGGCGCTTACGGCAGTTGCCGTCGCCTGCCTGACCATTTACGACATGCTGAAAGCCGTGGATCGCGGCATGCGCATCGAAGGAGTCGAACTCATCGAAAAACGCGGCGGCAAAAGCGGCGAATGGCGGCGCGAGAAAACATAATCATGACCGAAAAAAAGCTGCTCAGCGTCGACGAGGCGCTCGTTCGCATTTTGCAGAGCGCACACTCCCTCGGCGAGCCCGAGATTGTGCCACTGGCGAAAGCGCGCGGCCGCACTCTGGCGAGCGATGTCGTCGCAAAACGCACTCAGCCGCCCATCGATGTTTCGGCTATGGATGGCTATGCGGTAAGCTGGGCCGACTTCGCGACGCCCGGCGTCCGATTGCGGCTCATCGGCGAAAGCGCCGCAGGTCACGGCTTCGATGGCATAATGAAACCCGGCGAATGCGTGCGAATCTTCACCGGCGCGCCCCTGCCGCAGAGGGCAGATTCGATCCTGTTGCAGGAGGACGCCATTGTCGAAAACGGCTTGATCGGCGCGAGCCAGCCGCCGGAGCGTGGGCGTCACATTCGCACGTGCGGACTGGATTTTCAGGCGGGCGCGCCCGCGCTTCTCTCGGGAACGCGGCTGGGCGCGGCGCAATTGGCGCTCGCCGCCGCGACCAACCATGCCGAGCTTAGCGTAGCGCGGCGGCCCCGCGTCGCAATCATCGCGACGGGCGACGAACTTGTGGTCCCGGGCGCGGCGCCGGGACCGTCCCAGATCATCAGTTGCAATAATATTGCGGTCGCCGCGATTGTCGAAGGCGCGGGCGCAGAAGCCATTGATCTCGGCATTTTCCGCGACAATCTCGAAGATCTTGAACGCAGCTTCGCCATGGCGCGAGAGTCGCGCGCCGATGTTCTGGTCACGCTTGGCGGCGCTTCCGTGGGCGACCACGACTTGCTGCGCCCGGCTCTCGCCAGAGAGGGGATGACCCTCGACTTCTGGCGCATCGCCATGCGCCCCGGTAAACCGCTGATTTTCGGTCGTCTCGGCGCGGCGTTCGTTTTGGGGCTTCCGGGCAATCCGGTGGCCTCATATGTTTGCGCGCTGATGTTTCTTGCGCCCCTGCTGCGTGCCCTGCAAGGCGATCAGACAGCGGGGGAAGACAAATCGGAAAGCGCATTTCTCGGCCGCGATCTCCCCGTCAACAAGGCCCGGCGCGACTTTCTGCGCGCGACGCTGTCGAAAGACGCGGAAGGCCGGCTCATCGCGACGCCGGAGCCCTTGCAGGATTCCTCGCTACTGACTGAACTTGTGCGTTCGCAGGCGCTGCTGCTGCGCGAGATCGGGGCGCCGCCCGCGAAAGCCGGCGATCCCTGTCGAATTTTGAGACTGCGGAACGACTGACGGCGCATGACCTTTGATCCCGACTACCCCTCCGCCCGCGTCATTCCCTCGCCAAATCATGGCGAACGGCTGCGACCCATCAACGCGCTGATCCTGCATTACACCGGGATGCCAACGCCCGAAGCCGCGCTGGCTTTGCTGTGCAGTCCGGCCGCCGAAGTCTCAGCGCATTATTTCGTCGAAGAAAATGGCGAGGTCATACAGCTCGTGCCGGAGGATCGGCGCGCATGGCATGCGGGCAAGAGCCTTCTGGGCGGGAGAAACCGATCTCAACTCCGCCTCGGTTGGCGTGGAGATCGTTCACCCCGGCCATGACGATCCGCGCCCCTACCCTCGGACGCAAATCGCCTCGGTCGCGGCTCTGTCCCGCGATATTTGCCGCCGCCACGCCATAGCGCCGCAGCGAGTGCTGGCTCATTCCGACATCGCCGTGTCGCGCAAGATCGATCCAGGCGAGTTTTTCCCCTGGGATATTCTGGCCAAGGCGGGCGTCGGTCATTACGTCGCTCCGACTCCGATTTCGGGGAACGAGGGCCTTTGCCTTGGCGACTCGGGCGAGAAGGTGCGCGCGCTGCAAAGCCAGCTCGCCGCCTATGGCTACGCTATTGTGCAGAGCAATATTTTCGACGATGATACAGCCAAGGTCGTGGCGGCGTTTCAGCGCCATTTTCGGCCGCAAAGAATTGACGGACGCGCAGACGCCTCGACGCTGGCGACGTTGCAAAATTTGCTTGAAGCAACTTATTTTGACGGGAAGATCCATGAAAGCAAATCATAAGCCGACGGTTGTCCTCACCGGCGCCTCGACCGGAATTGGCGAAGCCTCGGTCGCAGCACTGATCGAAGCGGGGTTTTTCCTCTTCGGCTCGGTGAGAAAAGACGCGGACGGGACTAGACTGCAGCAGCGTTTCGGCGCGGACTTCGCGCCTTTGTTTTTTGACGTCACGGCAGGCGGCGCCATCGCCGGCGCCGTGGAACAGGTCGAAGCGCGCCTTGGCGGCCGCAAGCTCGCGGGCCTCGTCAATAACGCCGGCGTCGCTTTGCCCGGCCCGCTGCTGCATCAGCCCGTCGCCGAGTTTCAGCAGCAATTCGAGGTCAATCTCTTTGGCCAGCTCAAGGTGATTCAGGCCTTTGCGCCGCTACTGGGCGCGGGCGGCGATCGAGAAGGAAACCCGGGGCGCATCGTCAATATGAGTTCGGTCGCGGGCACGCTCGCCGCACCCTACCTTGGCGCCTATGCCGCCTCCAAACATGCGCTGGAAGGTTTTTCCGACGCGCTGCGGCGCGAGCTGATGATTTTTGGCGTCGATGTCATTCTCATCGAGCCGGGGGTGATCATGACGCCGATATGGGACAAGGCTGAAAGGGTCGATCTGGCGCGCTACGACGACACCGCCTTTGGCCCCGGCGCAAGGCGCCTGCAAAAATGGGCTGCGGAGCGCGGCCAGAACGGCGCGCCCGCGAATCTGGTCGCCGCGGCCGTGGTGCGCGCGCTGACCGATCCCCGCCCGCCGGCCCGCATAAGGGTGGTGCCAAATTATCTTAGCGACTGGCTACTGCCCCGCCTGCTGCCGACGCGGTTTCTGGACTGGATGATCGCGAAAAGGCTGGGGCTGCTACCGGAGAAGGGCGGGAGCGTCACACAATAGCAATGGATACCTTGGCGCCCTTCCTCGGATCACCCCAAATCTGGTCGGATCTTGCTGGCGCCCAGCCCCACTGCAGCGAGCCTCTTCCCCGACCTCGCTTCGCGAGCGTTCTCCCCTAACGGGAGAAGGATGGGACGTGGATTTATTCAACTTCAATAACTTAAATTTTTAAGGCGCATCCCTTCTCCCACTTGTGGGAGAAGGTGGCCCTTGCGTCAGCAAGGGTCGGATGAGGGCGGTCGGGACCGCTGCGCTCCCCCTCCCGCTTGACCTGAAACCCGTTCCGGCTCACCTAGAGCGGATTCCGAAGCAGCCTGCGGAAAATCCATGACCAGAGACGCCGAAACCTTCCTCCCGCAACCCATCGAAGCCGAGCCCGCGCCGCGCCATCGCAGTTGCGCCGTCGAGATCGGAACCGGCAAGGGAGCCGTGACGGTGGGCGGCGGCGCGCCGATCGTCGTGCAGTCGATGACCAACACCGACACGGCGGATGTCGAGTCGACCGTGGCGCAGGTCGCCGCGCTGGCGCGGGCGGGCTCGGAGCTGGTGCGCATTACCGTCGACCGCGACGAGGCGGCGGCCGCGGTGCCGCATATCCGAGAAAAGCTCGACAAACTAGGCGTGGACGTCCCGCTGATCGGGGATTTTCATTACATCGGCCACAAGCTTCTGGCCGATCACCCCGCCTGCGGCGAGGCGCTCGCCAAATACCGCATCAACCCCGGCAATGTCGGCTTCAAGGAAAAAAAGGACAGGCAGTTCGCCTCCATCGTCGAACTGGCGGTCAGGCACGACAAGGCCGTGCGCATAGGCGCAAACTGGGGCTCGCTCGATCAGGAGATGCTGACGCATCTGATGGACATCAACGCCGCGTCCAAGGCGCCCATCGAGGCGCGGGCAGTAATGCGCGAGGCCATGGTGCGCTCGGCGATTTATTCTGCCCAGCGGGCCGAGGAGATCGGACTCCAGCGCAACAAGATCATCATTTCCGCCAAAGTCTCGGCGGTGCAGGATCTGATCTCCGTCTATCGCATGCTGGCCAAGCGAAGCGACTATGCGCTGCATCTTGGGCTGACCGAGGCCGGCATGGGCTCCAAGGGCGTCGTGGCTTCGGCGGCTGCGCTAGGCGTGCTGCTTCAGGACGGGCTTGGCGACACCATCCGCGTATCGCTGACGCCGGAGCCCGGGGGCGACCGCACGCTCGAAGTGCAGGTGGCGCAGGAAATCTTGCAGACCATGGGTTTTCGCACCTTCGTGCCGCTGGTCGCGGCCTGCCCCGGTTGCGGGCGCACCACATCCACGGTGTTTCAGGAGCTCGCGCGCGACATCCAGTCCCACATCCGCGAGCGCATGATTGTCTGGCGCCAGCAATACCACGGCGTGGAGACTCTGAATGTCGCTGTCATGGGCTGCATCGTGAACGGTCCCGGCGAGTCGAAACACGCCGACATCGGCATATCGCTGCCCGGGACGGGAGAGAGCCCGGCTGCCCCCGTCTTCATCGACGGCGAAAAGGCGATGACACTGCGCGGCGAGGGAATCGCCGACGAGTTCATTCGGATCGTCGATGATTATGTGGCGCGACGCTTCGGCGGCGGCGCGGGGGCCGGCAAGGCCGCTGAGTAAACAGGCGTCACTCGCGCACGGCTTCCTTGACCGCGCGCAACGCCCGCCAGGCCTGACGCTTGAGCGAAGCCGTCTTGAGCATTGCGGCGAGGCCGGGCGCCGGGATCGCGACGACATCAGCCTCGCCAAAACGAAGCTCGAATCGTCGGGCATATAGTTTCATCGGCGCGTCGCTAACCCCCAGAATTATTTTGGCGGTGTCGCCGAGAAGCAGCACCGCCCGGGGCTTGGCGAGTTCAATATGCTTGCGCGCGAAGGGCGTCAGCGCCGCCGCGACATGCGGCGTCAGCGGCTGGCCGCCCGCCGGTCGCCAGGGGGTAAAATAAGCGCGATAAAAACTGTCGCGCGTCTCCCCAATCGCCGCCAGCATGGCGTTAAGCAACCGGGCCTCTGGTCCGCTAAAAGCTTCGCCGCTGCTTTCTTCGGCCTCGCCCGGCGCGTAATCCAGCGCCATGATTGAGCCTGGTTGTCCGCTGGAGAAGAGGAAGTGCCGCGCTCTTGACGCCCGCCCGCCTTCAAACGCCTCAAGACCTTCGCGCAATTGCTCGATCGTCCGGGCCGCTGCGGCGATTCCTTCGGCGTCTCGAATCGCCTCCTGCGGAAATACTGGCGTGGCGGGCGCGCGCGGCGGAGACAGAGGAGCAGGCGCTTCCTCTTGTTTTGGGTCCGCCCGCTCCTCACTGACCGGAGTCGGCGCCCGCTCCGCGAAGCGGTCGTGCGGCGTCTCGTCCACCGCGCAATCGACGCCAAGAGTTCGATAATAGTCGAGCAACGCCGTTAGCGCGTCTTCTGTTTCGAGGGGAGCGCCAACAGCCATCTGGTTCAACAGCACCGAAAGGCGCGTTCGCCGCTCTCGCCAAAGCGCCGCGCCTGCCGCTCGAGAAAAAACGCCTCGCGCGACATGATCGGCTCGCCCGGATGGGCGCCGCGCCGATGCTGCGCATAGGTTTCGTAATCTGGCTGTCCCACCATCAAACTCGCTCCTGCGCGCAGTTTTGTAGCGAGGCGCGAAAGATCAAGCCGCAGCGGTCCGCAATTGCGGCAGTCCATCCTGCGCCTCCCTGGTTGTGGCGACTTCGCTGCGCAGCGCCTGACGCATGGCGATCAAGCCAAAAACCGCCACGGACAAGACCAGCGCGATGAACAGCGTCGCAAGCGAAGCGTCGATATAATCATTGAATATGATCCGATGCATCTCCGCGGCGTTTTTGGCGGGGGCCACGAGCTGACCCTTGTCGAGCGCGGCGCCGTATAGCTTTGCATGCGCAAGGAAGCCGATTCGCACGTCCGAGTGGAAGATTTTTTCGAGGCCCGCCGTCAGCGTGCAGATGTAAAGCCACGCCATCGGCGCGAGCGCCACGATGGCGTAGCCCTCGCGCTTCATCCGGAACAGCACCACGGCGCAAAGCGTAAGGGCGATCGCCGCGAGCATCTGATTGGCGATGCCAAACAGAGGCCAGAGCGAGTTGATGCCGCCCAGCGGATCCACAACGCCCTGATACAAGAACCAGCCCCAGCCCGTCACCGCCAGTGCGGTCGCGGTCAGACTGGGAACAAGCGCGCCCGTACGGCGGAAAGCGGGAAGGAAGTTTCCGACAAGATCCTGAATCATGAAGCGCGCGACGCGCGTGCCGGCGTCGATTGTCGTCAGGATGAACAGCGCCTCGAACAAAATTGCGAAGTGATACCAGAAGGACATGGCTCCGGAGCCGCCGATGGCGGAGGCCAGAATCTGCGCCATTCCGACCGCCAGCGTCGGCGCGCCGCCGCTCCGCGACAGGATGGTTTTTTCGCCGACCTGCGCCGCAATGTCGCTCAATGCCTGCGGGGTGATCGCAAAACCCCATCCAGAAACGACATTGGCCACCGCCTCAGGAGTGGAGCCAATCAACGCCGGAGCGCTGTTCATCGCAAAATAGACGCCGGGCTCCAGCACGCAGGCAGCGACCAGCGCCATGATCGCCACGAAGGACTCCATCAGCATTGCGCCATAGCCGATGCAGGGAATTTGCGTCTCGTCGCCAATCATCTTCGGCGTGGTGCCGGACGACACCAGCGCATGAAAACCCGACACTGCGCCGCAGGCGATCGTGATGAACAGGAAAGGAAACAGGCTGCCGGCGAAGACCGGTCCCGTGCCGTCGACGAAACGGCTTATCGCCGGCATTTTCAAATCCGGCCAGACGAAAAATATGCCCAGCGCCAACGACAGGATCGTGCCGATTTTGAGGAAGGTCGAAAGATAATCTCGCGGCGCCAGCAGCAGCCACACCGGCAACACCGAGGCGATGAAACCATAGCCGATCAACATGAAGGCGAGCGTCTCGCCTTTGAAAGTAAATAGCGGCGCCAGCGTCGCGCTTTCCGCGACGCTGCGACCCAGCACGATGCTGGCCACAAGCAACACGAAGCCGATCAGGGACATTTCGCCGATGCGCCCGGGCCGCAGGTAGCGCCCGTAAACGCCCATCAGCACCGCGATCGGCAAGGTCGCAAACACCGTGAAGGAGCCCCACGGACTGTCCGCCAAAGCCTTGACCACAACGAGACCCAGCACCGCCAGCAGGATCACCATGATCGCCAGGATGCCGACCATCGCGATAAGACCGGCCACCGGCCCCATTTCTGTCTTGATCAGATCGCCCAGCGAGCGGCCGTCACGTCGAGTCGAAATGAAGAGCACCAGAAAATCCTGCACGGCGCCGGCGAAAACAACCCCGACCATCAACCAAAGCGCGCCGGGCAGATATCCCATCTGCGCGGCCAGCACCGGGCCGACCAAAGGACCCGCGCCTGCTATGGCCGCGAAGTGATGCCCGAACAGCACGACCTTATCGGTGGGCACATAGTCGAGTCCGTCGTTGTGTCGATGCGCGGGCGTCAGACGATTAGCGTCAAGCCGGAGCACGCGCTTCGCAATGAACAGGGCGTAATAACGGTAGCCGATGAGATAAATGCAGATGGCCGCCGTAACGAGCCACAGGGCGTTGACGGCTTCGCCACGCGCCGTGGTCAGGGTGAAGAGCGCAAACACCGCCCCCGCGCCGATGGCGGTCCACACGAGGAAAGAGAGCAGGCGCTTGTCGGGCATGCAGTAAACCTCAAATTGTGTTCCACTCCCCGCAAAGGAGGAGAGGAGGGAACTCGCGCTGGCGGTGAAGCGAGTTGACAGAGATATTCCGATGCCCGGTTTACGTCCAGCCTAAGCTTTCAGCCTCTCTTCATTCCGCCGCCTCCATCACCGGCTGGTAATTCAATATTGGCCCCAGCCAGCGTTCGACTTCCGCAATCGTCATACCTTTGCGCCGGGCATAGTCCTCGACCTGATCCCTTTCGATCTTGGCGACGCCGAAATAATGCGCCTGCTCATGGGCCAGATAAAGGCCGCTTACGGTTGCGGCCGGGGTCATGGCGAAGCTTTCCGTCAGTCGCACGCCGGTTCGCTTTTCGGCGTCGAGCAGGCGGAACAGCGTCGCCTTTTCGGTGTGATCGGGCTGCGCCGGATAGCCGGGGGCGGGGCGAATGCCACTGTAGGGCTCTTCGAAGAGGTCGAGCGGCGCGAAATTCTCGGCGGCGGCATAGCCCCAGAATTCGCGGCGCACCCGCTCATGCATGCGCTCCGCAAAGGCTTCGGCGATACGGTCGGCCAGCGCCTTCACCATGATCGACCCATAATCGTCGTTGGCCCGAGCGTAACGCGCCGAGATTTTCTCCTCTTCGGCGCCGGCAGTGACGACGAAACCGCCGATGTAATCACCCTTGCCCGAGCTTTTGGGCGCGATGAAGTCGGCGAGCGCCACATTGGGTTTGCCATCTCGGCGCGCGAGCTGCTGGCGCAATGTGAAGAATGTCGCAAGCGCCTCTTCGCGCGATTCGCCGCTATACAAGGCGATGTCGTCGCCAACCGCATTCGCCGGCCAGAATCCGATCACCGCCTTGGGCGTAAACCAGCGTTCCTCGACAATTCTTTTCAACATGGCTAGGGCGTCGTCGAACAAAGACTTCGCCGCCTCGCCGCGTTCCGGGTCCTGGAAGATTGCGGGATAGCGACCCTTGAACTCCCAGGTCTGGAAGAATGGCGTCCAGTCGATGTAGGGAACGAGTTCGGCGACATCGTAAGTCGCGAAGCCCCGCACGCCGCTGAAACTTGGCTTTGTCGGCGAGTAGGCGCTCCAGTCGATCTTCAGCGCATTGGCGCGCGCCTTTTCAAGAGGCACGCGCAGTTTGTCGACCTGCGCCTTTGCGTGCGCTTCCGCTACTTTCTCGTATTCGTCGCGGGTCCGTGCGACATATTCGTCGCGCGTCTTGTCGGACAGAAGCGCCTGCGCGACGCCGACCGCGCGACTGGCGTCAGTCACATATACGGCCTGCCCGCGCAGATAATTCGGACTGATCTTGACTGCGGTGTGCACGCGACTCGTCGTTGCACCGCCAATGAGCAGCGGCATCTCCAATCCTTCGCGCTCCAGCTCAGAGGCGACGAAGCACATCTCGTCGAGCGAGGGCGTAATAAGGCCGGAAAGACCGATGATGTCGACCTTTTCGCGCTTGGCCGTCTCGAGAATTTTCGCGGCCGGCGTCATTACGCCAAGGTCGATCACCTCGAAATTATTACAGCCAAGCACGACGCCAACGATATTTTTGCCAATGTCGTGGACGTCGCCTTTCACGGTCGCCAGCAGCACTTTGCCCGCGCTCGAACGCGCGTCCTTTTCCGCGTCCATAAAGGGAAGAAGATGAGCCACCGCCTGTTTCATGACGCGGGCGGATTTGACCACCTGCGGCAGGAACATCTTGCCTTGGCCAAAAAGATCGCCGACCACATTCATGCCGGCCATGAGCGGACCTTCGATGACGTCAAGCGGCCGCGTGCTTCGAATTCGAGCCTCCTCGACATCCTGCGAGATATAATCGGCGACGCCATTGACCAAGGCGTATTCCAGCCGCTTTTCCACGCTGGACTCCCGCCACGCTGCGTCCTTCTCCTGAGCCTTGGCGCCCGCGCCTTTGAATTTCTCGGCAAGCGTCACCAGTCGTTCGGTCGAGTCCTTGCGACGGTTGAGCACAACGTCTTCGCACGCCTCGCGCAGCTCGGGGTCGATCTTTTCATAAACAGCAAGCTGTCCGGCGTTGACGATGCCCATGTCCATGCCGGCGGCGATGGCGTGATAAAGAAAGATCGAATGCATCGCCTCGCGCACCGGCTCATTGCCGCGAAACGAGAAAGATAGATTGGAGACGCCGCCCGAAACGTGAGTGAGAGGCATCTGCGTCTTGATGGCGCGAGTCGCCTCGATAAAATCGACGCCGTAATTTTCGTGCTCTTCGATGCCGGTCGCGACCGCGAAAATATTGGGATCGAAGATGATGTCTTGCGGCGGGAAGCCCACTTCCTCAACCAGAATCTTATAGGCGCGCTTGGCGATTTCAACCTTGCGCTCGAAGGTGTCGGCTTGCCCCTGCTCGTCGAAGGCCATCACCACCACGGCGGCGCCATAGCGTTTGACCTTGCGCGCCTGCTCGCGGAATTGATCCTCGCCCTCCTTCATGGAAATCGAATTGACGACGCCTTTGCCCTGAAGACACTGCAGGCCTGCTTCAATCACCTCGAATTTCGAGCTGTCGACCATGATCGGCACGCGCGCAATATCAGGTTCAGCGGCGACAAGATTTAAAAACTCGACCATCGCGCGTTTTGAGTCGAGCAGGCCTTCGTCCATATTGACGTCGATCACCTGCGCGCCATTGACCACCTGATCGCGCGCGACATCCAGCGCACTGGCGTAATCGCCGGCGGTGATCAACTTCCGAAATTTGGCGGAGCCGGTGACATTGGTGCGCTCGCCGACATTGACAAAAGGTATGTCCCTGGTCAGCGTGAATGGCTCCAATCCAGAAAGCCGCAGCAGCGGCTCGATCTGCGGGATTTCACGAGGTCGCAAGCCCTTAACGGCGTCGGCGATCGCTTTGATGTGCGGAGGGGTGGTGCCGCAACAGCCACCAAGAATATTGACAAGGCCCGCTTTCGCAAATTCGCCGACCAGCTCCGCCATGTATTCGGGGCTTTCATCGTAAAGGCCGAATTCATTGGGCAGCCCCGCGTTGGGAAAAGCGCAGACGCGGGTGTTGGCCACGCGGCCAATTTCCGCAATATGCTGCCGCATCTCGCGCGCGCCGAGCGCACAGTTGAAGCCGACGGAAAAAGGCCTGGCGTGCGCCAGCGAATTCCAGAAAGCCTGAGCCGTCTGACCCGACAGGGTACGGCCGGACAGGTCGGTGATGGTGCCCGAAATCATGATCGGGAACACGGTGCCAACCTCATCGAACGCGTCTTCCAGCGCGTAGAGCGCGGCCTTGGCGTTCAGCGTGTCGAATATGGTTTCCACCAGCAGAATATCGGCGCCGCCTGCGATCAGTCCAAGCGCCGCCTCGAGATAAGCCTTGCGCAGATCCTCGAAAGTTACGGCGCGATATCCAGGATTCGAAACATCCGGCGAAATCGATGCGGTGCGGTTGGTCGGCCCCATGGAGCCAGCCACAAAGCGCTTCACGCCGGTTTTCTTTTCGATCTCGTCGCAGGCCTCCCGCGCGAGGCGCGCGCCTTCGCGGTTAAGCTCGTAAGCCAGATCTTCGAGACCGTAATCGGCCTGAGCGATCGTGGTCGAGGAGAACGTGTTGGTCTCAATTATGTCGGCGCCCGCTTCCAGATATTGGATATGAATATCCTTGATCGCCGTCGGCTGCGTCAGGATCAAAAGATCATTGTTCCCGCGCAGATCCTTCGCGTGGTTCTTGAACCGCTCTGCACGAAAATCGTCTTCCGTAAATTTATGGCGCTGGATCATCGTGCCCATCGCGCCGTCGAGAATGAGGATCTTTTTTTGCGCCAGCGCTTCCAGGGTTTTGAGAATGCTGGGACCATGGGCTTTATCGAAAGTCATGCTGTCGCTTTCTCGCGGGCCGGGCGCACGCCCAGCAAATGGCAGATGCCGAACACAAGGTCGGCGCGGTTGTTGGTGTAGAAATGAAACTCATTCACGCCGGACTTGACCAGATCCATGACCTGTTCCGCCGTCGTGGTCGCCGCCACTAGCGCATGCGTTTCCGGGTCGTTTTCGAGCCCCTCGAAACGATCTGCGAGCCATTGCGGCACGCTTGCGCCCGCCTTGCCTGCAAAGCCTGCGACCTGCCTGAAATTGCGCACCGGCATGATGCCGGGCACGATCGGGATCGTGACGCCCCGCGCCCGGGCGCGCTCCAAGAAGCGCAGGTATAGTTCGTTCTCGAAAAAGAACTGCGTTATTGCGCGCGTCGCGCCTGCGTCGATCTTCGATTTCAATGCGTCAATGTCATTGTCGATGGACGAGCTTTCCGGATGGCCTTCGGGATAGGTCGAGACGGAAATCTCGAAATCGCCGATAGCACGAATGCCGCGCACCAGATGGCTTGAAGACGGATACCCGAGCGGATGCGGCATGAATGGCGACCCGACTCCGCCAGGGGGATCGCCGCGCAAGGCGACAATGTGGCGCACGCCGACATCCCGGTAAGAACGAATGACGTTGTCGACTTCTTCGCGCGTGGCGGAGACGCATGTCAGATGCGCTGCCGGCTTCATTGACGTTTCGCGAGCTATGCGCTCAACGATGGCGTGCGTGCGTTCGCGCGTCGAGCCGCCGGCGCCGTAGGTCACGGAGACAAACCGCGGATTGAGCGGAGCGAGGCGCTTGATGGTTTCCCAAAGCTGGGCTTCCATTTGCGGCGTCTTTGGCGGGAAGAATTCGTAGGAGATAACGAATTCTCCCTTCGGAGAAAGCGGATGGCGCGGCTCTACGGACATCAGGCGGTCTCATAATTGGCGGAGGGAATAAGGTCGGCGTTGACGCGCGGATCGCGCGCCAGCCACAAAGACACAGTCAGTTTGGCGGAGTCCTTTGCGCGCGGAGCTAGGTCGCGGTGTAACGCGGTCTCCAGCCCCGCCTGCGTCAGCAGATCGGAAATTTCCTGCGCAGAAAAACCCAGTCGGCGATGAGCGTGTTTTTCGCGCAAGGCTTCTTCCTGGTGGGGCGCAAAATCGACGACAATCAATCTGCCCCCGGGCGCGAGCGTCCGCGCCGCTTCGCGCAGCGCGCGGCCGGGGTCGTCGAGATAGTGCAACACCTGGTGCATGACGGCGACGTCGCAGGAGTTGCGCGCGATCGGAAGTGCGTAAATGTCGCCCTGGCGCAACTGCACGTTACGCGCCCCGCTTTCCTCCAGCCGGCCGCGCGCGACAGCGAGCATCGCAGAAGACAGGTCGACGCCGATGGCCCGCTCGGCTTTCGGCGCGAACAATTCGAGCATCCGACCCGCTCCGGCGCCAAGATCGAGCAACAGCCGTATTGGCGCCTCGCCGATCGCTTCGCTAACCGCTTCTTCAACTTCCGCCTCGGGCACATGACGGGACCGGATGTCGTTCCACTCGTCGGCGTGCGCAGCGAAATAGCGCGCAGCGTTTTCCGTCCGTGCATGGCGCACTTCGGCAAGGCGCGCGCGATCCCCGGCCAGCACGGGATCCTTGGCGTCAAGCCAGTCAATGACGCCGCGGGCCATCAATCCCGCCGCGCTCGTGGACGCCAGCCGAAAAAACGCCCAGGCGCCCTCACGGCGGCGCTCGACCACCCCTGCTTCCACCAGCAGTTTTAGATGCCGGGATACGCGAGGCTGGGACTGGCCCGTGATGGCGACAACTTCGCTCACCGTCAGTTCCGATTCGGCGAGCAAGGAAACGAGGCGCAGCCGGGTTTCCTCGCCAGCCGCGCTGAGCGCCGCGAGCGCCGGCTCCATGGCGAGGGTCTGCGGAGTGATCATTCGTTTCCTCGGATAAGATATAAAGATATCTATATACGTCGAATTAAATTTAGACAAGGCCCGCTGCGCATTCTTTGGCGACCTCGGTCGGTCTCCCACAGCATGCGACGCAATGACGCCCGGCGGCGCGAGAAAGAAAATAGGGCTTGACCAAACCTCAAAGTGGGTTCAGCATCAATCATATCGCGGTCGTCGGTGACGGGTCTCCCCTCCGACGAAGAGCCGATCGGGCGGGACCTCGAATCCGGACGCGAACAAGTCTATCGGCGTCAAGCTTTTGGCGCCGGGGTTGTGCAAAGCCTTCCGAGAGGAGCATGACGCCACCGGGTCAAATTTGACCTGCGCGGATAGCGTCAGGTCGCAGCGGTCCGAAGAATTGAGCGCTGATCTCTTCGATAGCCGTTTCCCAGATTTAAACTCACAGTCGAATCTCTGCCGCGAAGGCCAAGCGGGACAGTTTCGATCCTTAACTGGAAATCCCCCAGAAAGCTTCGTCAGATGCGAAGCATTTAGGCCCCGTCAGCTCCGCGCGACGGGGCCTTTGTTTGTTCGCGGTCGCGGTATGTTGCGAATCTTGGAAGCCCTGCTCCACCTCGCGACGGTTTTGCGGGCGGAGATTTTAAAGTCGCCGTGCAAGTCGCTCATTCTCGATGCGTTTCGCCGGGTTGAATGAATTGTAAGAAAGCCTTCACTTTGATTTTAGTCGATTAAGCTTAACGTGTAGACCCCCGCCGCGCGTTGAGGTAGGGTTTTCCGAGAGTTGCTCGGATTATTGCATCGTGAAAAGCGCGTCATTTATCCTAACGGTTTCCGTTGTCGCGCTTATATCGCCCGGCCTCTTCGGCTCAGCCAACGCCTTCGACTTTTTCGGTTTGTTCGGTGGGGAAGACGCACCGCCGGCGCCAACTCCAGAAGCGCTGCCTTACAAACTCGAATTCTCTGGCCTCGACGACGACAAGGCGCTCGCTCAAAATGTCAAAGACGCCTCCAACAGCTGGCGTTTAAGGCTTCAGTCGCCAGTTGGGGGAGCCGCGCTTGCTCAACGGGTGGTCGGTGATTTTCCCCGCATCGGCGAAGCGCTGTGGGGAGCCGGATATTTCAACGCGCAGGTGGCCGTTCGGGTCGCTGGCGTGGAAATCCTTCCCGATGGACGCGGTGTCGACGCCGCGGCAAATGCAGCGGAGCGATTACGCAACAAGGCTTCGGTTCCCGTCACCTTTACGATTGTCCCGGGCTCGCTATTTCATCTGCGCAATCTGGTAGTTTACGATTCGCGCACGATGGCGCCGATTGACCCGGCGTTGTTTTCCAAAAGAACTTTTGCTCGCGACGCCGAGGAACCCGCCCGCGCTGCGAATGTTCGCGGGATTGAGGCCGACTGCGTCGACCAGTTGCGCGCGCAATCCTATCCGCTCGCCAAAATCATCAAGACCTCCCCTGTAATTCTGCACGGACAGCAGGTGATGGATGTGGCGATCACGATTGATCCAGGGCCGCGGGCGGGAATCGGAGAGGTGACTTTGAGCGGCTCTCCAGGCGTGCCGCCGGAGGTGATTCGCTCTTTCATCTATCTGGAGGAAGGCGAGGACTACAGCCCCAAGAAACTGGCCGATACACGCAAATCCGTCGCGCGCATAGAGGCCTTGGGTTCCGTAAAGGTGGAGGACGGCCCCGCACTGGACAACAACGGCAATATGCCGATCCTCGTCGACACCACCGAGCGCAAGCAACATGCGGTGGGTTTTTCCGGCCAGATCTCGAATATCGACGGCCCGGGTCTGCGCGCTTATTGGGTCGACCGCAATGTGTTTGGCGGCGGCGAGAGACTGCGCTTTGACGTGCAGGGCGGACTCTCTCCCACGGTCAGTTCCGGCGGCTTCTTCAGCCTTCCGCCCTTCGATGTCAGCAATCTCATCGGCAGCGCGAAGATGAGTTTCGTTAAGCCGGCGTTGGAT
The DNA here is from genome assembly GCA_963724845.1 of uncultured Alphaproteobacteria bacterium. Classification (GTDB taxonomy): domain Bacteria; phylum Pseudomonadota; class Alphaproteobacteria; order Rhizobiales; family Beijerinckiaceae; genus Methylocystis. The sequence continues at coordinate 303,847 of CAVRWF010000007.1, read as the reverse complement.
GGTTCGCGCAACGACCTGCTCATCGACGCTGCGGTTGTGCGCGAGAGAACCCAATATTATTGGGCCGACTATGCGAATGCGGGAGCTGGCGTTCGCCATCGTTTCAGCGACATGGCGTCCGTGCAGGGCGGAGTCCAGTTCGAGATCGGCAAGACTTTTGACGCCTTCGGACCTCACTCCTATACGTTGGTCGGCATCCCGCTTGCGGCGAATTACGACAGCACCGACAACCTGCTGGAACCGACAAAAGGCGTCCGCGCGGTCGCCGCGGTCGAACCTTATTTCAAGGCTTTTCACGACAGCGTCGGCATGGTGCAGTCGCAGAGCCAAGTGAGCGGATACTATGCGCTGGACGACGAAGCGTGGTACATTCTGGCAGGTCGCGTAAAGGTTGGCTCCATCGTGGGCGCGAGCATCGAAGACATCCCTGCGAGCCATCGTTTTTTTGCGGGCGGCGGCGGATCGGTGCGCGGATATGAATATCGCTCTCTCGCCCCCGACTACGGACTTGGCTTTCCTGTCGGCGGACGCAGTCTGTTGGAAGGCTCCGTCGAAGCGCGCATCAAACTTACGCGGGAAATCGGCGTCGTTCCGTTCTTCGATACCGGCATGGCCTTTTCTTCTCCCTATCCCGATTTTCAAAACTCAATGCGATCAGCTGTCGGGTTGGGTCTGCGCTATTATACGGGCATCGGTCCCATCCGCGTTGACATGGCGACGCCAATCGCTCGTCAGCACGGCGAGACCCCCTACGCACTGTTCATCGGCATCGGGGAGGCGTTTTGATGCGCGGACGCTTCTGGAGGTATTTCGCCGCTGGCTTTGGCCTTCTGCTGCTTGCGGCGGGGCTCGCCACGTTTGGGCTGGGGGTGAAAACGCGCGAAGGCAAAAGCTTCCTCGCCAACTTCGTCTCGCGCGCGGCCTCCTCGGCGCGCATGAAACTCGATATAGGCGAAATCGAAGGCCCGCTCTCGGCGCGCCCGATGTTCCGCGACATTACGCTCGCCGACAAAGACGGCGTATGGCTCAAAATAGACCATGCGGAGATTGACTGGTCGCGGCTTCCTCTGGCGGCTTTGCGCGTGGACATCAGTCGCGTCAGCATCGGGCGCGTGGATGTGCTGCGAAGGCCCGCGCCGGCGCCCGACGAGTCCGCAACTCAACAAAATCCCACCGAGAAAAAAGTCGGCGGCGGTTCTATAGGACCGGATCTGCCGGTAAAATTTCGGCTAAGCGATTTTACGGTGGAAACGCTGGCGCTGGCCGCGCCTGTGCTGGGCGAAGCCGCCACATTGAGTTTGAACGGCGCAGCCGAAGCGGGCGCGTTTGAGGACGGGGCCAAAGTTTCATTCTCAGCATTGCGCCGCGACGCCCCGGGCTCCATAAGTTTGAAGGCCGAGCTCGCGCCAGGCGCGAAGCGGCTGTTGTTGGCGCTATCGGCGCAGGAGCCTCCCGGCGGGGTTATCGCCCGATTGGCGCAGCTGCCGGGGTTGCCGCCACTCGACGTTGCGCTGAAGGGCGATGGTCCGCTCGACAATTTCTCAGCTACGCTCACGGCGAAAGCGGGTGAAGATCTGCGCGCCGAGGGAAAGGCGACCCTCACTCAAGACAAAGCCGGCCGCCGTCTGGATTTTGACTTCAGCAGCCAGTTCTCACCGCTGCTGCCCAAAGCGCTCGCGGAAGTTTTTGCTGGCGACAACAGGCTGCAAGGCGCCGCCGCTTTCGCCGGCGACGGAGCCGTAGCGCTCGACAGTCTCATGCTTTCCAATGCCGCCCTGCGGCTTGAGGCCTCGGGCCGCCTCGACGCCGACCGCAAAATCAACGCTCATGCCGCGCTCCACGGCCTGCCCACGGCGGAGATGGCTGCTTTTCGCGCCAGGACCCTGGAAGGCGAACTCGTAGTGTCGGGGACTTTAACCCAACCCGACGCCAGGCTGAACTTCCTTGTGGAGGACGCTTTGTCTTCCGCCGGTCGCTTTGGCCATTTGGACGCGGCGGTAAAAGCTGTCGCGGACGGGCCACTCGAAGACAAGGCCTCGCATATCGATATCGAGGTCGAAGCACTCGGAAATGAGCTGGCTTTTGCTGATCGCGGACTCGCCGACGCGTTGGGCGAGCATGCCGCTCTTGCGATGCGCGCGCGGGCGAACGGGGAAGGCGACGCCGATATTGGCCTCGCAAAACTGGAGACGAGCGCGGCGACGCTGAGCTATTCGGGCAAGGCGGGCCCCTCCGCGCTTGACGGCAAGCTAAACCTTTCGGCGTCGGATCTGTCGCGTTTCGCGCGTCTTGCAGGGCGCGATTTGCGGGGCGCGCTGACGCTGGCGGCGACACTGAACGGCGCGCCGCGGGATCAACGCGTGAGCGCCGCGATAAACGGCGCGGTAACGGAGCCCGGCGCGGGAATCGCCGCGATTGACGGACTGCTCGGACGAAAGCTCACGCTCGGCGGCAGGATTGAAACATCGCCTGGCGGGGGCCTCAATTTCGATGCGCTGACTCTGAATGGCGAGTTTGCGCAAGCGCGCGTGAACGGCGCCGCTACGAAGGAAAAATCGGATATCGCGGCAAAAATCGATCTTCCCGATTTGCGCCGGGCGGATGCGCGCCTCTCCGGCCACGCGAGCGTGGACGCCAAAATCTCCGGCTCACTGCAAAAGCCGGACGCAACGCTGGATCTCGTCCTCGTCAATGCAAGCGCTAATGGACGCGCCATCCCCAAATTCAATTTGCACGCGGACGCGCAAGATCTTCTCGGCTCGCTTGCCGCCGCAGCGACGCTGGAGGGGTCGATCGACGGTCGCGCCGCCCGCGGACGCCTCAAGGCGGCGCGCGTTGGAGCGGGATGGAAGGTCGATGACGTCGACATCAATATCGGCCGGGCGAGTCTGAAAGGCTCGGCGCGTTACGACGGCGTCGCCACCGGGCGACTCAGCCTGAACGCACCTGATCTCGACGATTTTTCGGCGCTCGCGCTGCAAAAACTCGGCGGCGCCGTCAACGCCGAGATCGCGCTCGACGGCGCATCGGGACGACAAGACGCCACAGTCGACATCAAAGGTTCTGGAGTTCGAGCGCAGAATGTTTCGATCGAACGCTTCGCCGCGAAGCTTTCGGGTCGCGACCTTCTGCGCCGCCCTGCCCTGGAGGGCGATGCGACAGTCGACAACGCCCGTTTTGGTAAAGAGACGATTCCAACCGCCCGTTTGAAAGCGCGTCCCGCCGGGGTGGGCACCGTTCTCGACCTGAGCGTGAACGCTCGCGGATTCGCTATTGCGAGCGTTGTCACGTTAGTTCCTGGGGACCGAACCCGCATCGATCTCGCGTCATTCTCCGCCCAGCGCGGCGGCAAACGCCTCGCTTTGGCGGGACCGGCCACCGTCACGCTCGGCGGCGGCGCGGTCGAGATCAGGGGCCTGGCGATCAATGCGGATGGCGGCCGGATCGAAATTGATGGACGCGCCGGAGAGCAGCTCGATCTAACTGCGCGACTCCGCGCCGTGCCGCTGTCAATCGCCGCTCTCGCGGACCCAAGTCTCGCGCTTGATGGCAAGCTTGACGCGGAGGCCCGCATCACCGGGCCAAGGAGCGCTCCAGGCGGCGACTGGAAAATTACCCTTGCAAAATTTTCGGCGCCGCAATTGCGCAGTAATGGGCTGCCTTCCATTGACGCTGCGGCGCACGGCCGACTGTACGGCAAGCGCACCAGCGTCGACGCCGATGTCGCTTTGGGAACGGCAAGCCGCATCCAGGTCGCGGGCTCGGCGCCTCTCGACGTAGCTGGCAGCCTCGACCTTGCCATCAAGGGCGGTCTCGACGCCGCGCTCGCCAACACGACGCTCTCGGCCAACGGCCAGACCCTGCATGGCAAAGCCAATCTTGATTTGAGAGTCACCGGGCAGACAGCTTCCCCAATCATTGGTGGCGCGGTCACGCTCGCTGACGGTTCTTTCGCCGATCCCGTCAACGGCGTCGCCTTTAAGAATATTTCCGCGCGGCTCGAAGCGCATGGCCGCGAGATGAGCCTTACAGCGATGCAGGCGTCCACCAGCAACGGCGGCCAAATCGCCGCCACCGGCCATGTTTCGCTGCTCCCGGACGCCGGCATGCCCGGCTCCATTCACATCGGCGCTCACAATGCGCAGCTCATCAGCAGCGAGCTTGTTTCTTCGACCGCCGATCTCGACCTGACCCTCAATGGTCCGCTAGCCCGCTCCCCCAAAATCTCTGGCGCCGTGAAATTCAATACCCTGGAAGTGAACATCCCGGACCGGCTGCCGTCCTCATTGAAGCCTCTGCCGAACGCCGTTCACAAGGACGCGAGAGGATTCGCTCGCGAGATGCTGGAGCTGCAACGCAAGCAAAAAGCCAGGGCGGGTCGTCCTTCGACCTTCGATGCGGCGCTCGACCTGAATATTTCCGCGCCCAGCCGGATTTTTGTGCGCGGACGCGGCGTAGATGCGGAATTTGGCGGCGAGTTGAAGATCGCCGGCACCATGCAAAAACCAAATGTCATTGGCGGCTTTGATTTGCGGCGCGGGCGGCTTCAACTGCTGACCCAACGTATCGACATCACTCGCGGCAAGCTGACATTCGCTGGCGGTTTGATGCCTGAACTGGATTTTTACGCGGAGACCACCGCTGCTGACGTGACCGCGCAAATCGCCGTCACCGGCCCGGCGTCACAGCCAAGTTTTGCTTTCACATCGACCCCCGAACTTCCCCAGGACGAGATATTGTCGCGACTGTTGTTCGCCAAGGCTTCCGGTTCGCTATCGCCGTTCCAGGCGTTGCAGCTCGCCGCTTCTGTGGCTGAGCTTTCAGGCGGAGGCGGCGACGGAGCCTTCGAGAAAATGCGCAAGGCGCTAGGCGTCGACTCGCTCGACATCAACGCCAGCGGGTCGGGCGGTCCAACGATCGGCGCTTCGCGCTCGTTGACCAACAATGTCAGCGTCGGCTTTCGAACCGGCGCCAGCCCCTCGGACTCGGCTGTGACTGTCGGGGTGGACGTGACCAAAAGATTGCGCTTGCAGGGCGAAACCGGCATGGACGGACACACTTCCATGGGCGCCGGGATGGAGTGGGAATACTGAAAAAGGGGACGTCTCTCCCCCGTCATGCAGAAGAGAGACGTCCAAATTACTCGCCAACGACCTCCAGAAACGCCTGTGCGGCTTCCCTGCGCTCGAAGACATGCGGCGACATTCCGCGCTTGCTCATCGCTTCTTTCATCTTGAGCCGCGCGAAGGCGCTGGTCGCATAGCGCGCTGTAGTCGCGTAATAATGCTCCAGCATAAACTGGATCATCTCGGCGTAATCATCGTAGAGCGCCTCGGCGATCTTGGCGCCGTCGTGATTGACCACGGAATTGACGCGCTTGCCGACCTTCTGACAGGCCTCGATCAGCGTCTTGCGCAATTCGTCAACGTCCTTCTTGGTGCGGGCGTGCCAGCCCTCCAGATTGACAAACAGGATGTTGCGATCCGGGTCATATTGGACGCGCTCATGCAGATTGAGATTGAGCAGTTCAGCCAGCAACCCCATCGGCTCGTCTATGAACAAGCGACGATCCATCAATTCCGGCTCATTGACGATCGGCTTGAAGGCCATGTGGGCCAGAATATCCTTTTCGATGTCGACGCCCGGCGCGACTTCGATCAGTTCCAGTCCCTTGGCCTGCAACTGGAATACGCAACGTTCCGTCACATAAATCACGGGCTGTTTGCGCTTTTGCGCGAACTTGCCGGAAAAGGTAATTTGCTCGACGAAGTTCAGGAACTTCCGGTTCCGGCCTTCCTTGACGATGTGCAACTTGCCGTCTTCGATTTTGACGTCGAGACCGCCATTGGTGAAAGTCCCTGCGAACACGACGCTTCGCGCATTCTGGCTGATGTTGATGAAACCGCCGCAGCCATTGAGGCGACCGCCGAACTTGCTGGTGTTGACATTGCCCTGCACGTCGCATTCGGCCATGCCGAGGCAGGTCATGTCGAGGCCGCCGCCGTCGTAGAAATCGAATTGCTGGTTTTGCGCAATAATGCTGTCGGCGTTGCTGGCGCCGCCGAAACTCGAACCGCTCGCCAGCACCCCGCCGATAGCGCCTGCCTCGGTCGTCAGCGTGATGTAAGGGGTGAATTTCTCCTCATTGGCGACTGCGGCGATGCCCTCCGGCGCGCCGACGCCCAAGTTCACGACACCGTTGGGCGGAAGTTCGAAAGCTGCTCTGCGGGCAATGATCTTGCGCTCGTCCAGCGGCATTTTAGCCATGCCTTCCACCGGTACGCGGATTTCGCCGGACAGCGCCGGGTTGTACATGACGCCGTAGTTCATGCGATGCAGTTCGGGCGTCGCAGCGACGACCACGCAATCCACGAGAATTCCGGGAACCTCAACGTCCTTGGGTCGGATCGAGCCCTGCTCAACGATGCGCTCGACCTGGGCGATGACAATTCCGCCGTTGTTTCGGGCGGCCATGGCCTGCGCGAGATTGTCGAGAACCAGCGCCTCTTTCTCCATGCTGATATTGCCTGAAGGGTCCGCCGACGTGCCGCGAATGAAAGCCACGTCGATCTTGGTGGCGAGATAGAACAGCCACTCCTCGCCTTCGACGTTGTGATATTTGACTATATCTTCCTTGGTCACCTCATTGACCTTGCCGCCGCCAAAACGCGGATCGACATAAGTATAGAGGCCCACTTTGGAAAAGAGGCCGGGCTGGCCCGCGGCGCAGGCGCGATACAATTGCGAGATGACGCCCTGCGGAAGATTGTAGCCAAGAATCTTGTTGTCTTGAGCGGCCTGGGCGACCTTCGGCATGCGGCCGAAATTTCCGGCGATGACCCGACCGAGCAAGCCCTCGTGATGCAGACGTCCCGTCCCAAGCCCTTTGCTGTCGCCGGCGCCGGCGGTCATGATGAGAGTAAGATTTTTGGGATGACCGGTCTCCACGAAGCGCTGTTCCAGTCCCATGTGAAGCGCTTCCGGGATGCAGCTCTGGACGAAACCGGAAGTGGTCACGACGTCATTGTCCCGGATGAGCGCCATCGCCTGTTCCAGTGTGGTGACCTTATTGTTCGCCATGTCTTCGGTTTCCCCTCTTTGGCTCCACTCTTTGACGGATGCGGACGGCTCGTCGCGGCGCCGGCGTCACTCTGGTGGATGCCCATAAATAGCACGCCCAAGGCTAGAGATTGGGCGAAACTTTCGCAATAGCGGCGATGGGCGGGTGGCCCCGAAAGTCGAAATCTGCTCTAGGTTCGCGGCCTTGCGCGCATCCTTCTTGTGATAGAAGACCAAATTCTGTCAAATTCGCAGCGCCAGTGATTCCACAACCCAAACCAGATGGGCCGGCACATCAGCCGCCCGCGGAACGGCCGCCATGACGACGCTACGCTCCTTTCTCTATCTACCGGCTATTTCTTTGGTTCTTTGCGTCGAGACGGCGTTCGCTCACGCGATCGTCGTGGCGTCGACGCCCGCCGTCAATCAGTCCGTCTCCTCGCCCGAAATCGAGGTCGAGGTCCGCTTCAACAGCCGCGTAGACCGCGAGCGTTCGCGTCTCACGCTTGTAGGACCCAACGGCGCCAGCGTCGTTTTGCCGCTGGCTGAAGGCGCCGCCGAAACGCTGGGAGCGCGAGCCAGCGGACTGGAAAACGGCCGCTATCGCCTGCTGTGGCAAACGCTCAGCGTCGATGGCCACATAACCCACGGTGAAATTCCCTTCGAAGTCAGACGGTGACGTCGTGCAGCTTTTCATTGAAATATATGGCTTTCTAAACGTCACTCTGCGCGGGTTCATCCTTACCGCCCAGTCTCTTACCCTGGGAGGGCTGGGTTTTCTGCTCTTGCCGACTTTGCCGGAGGCGCAAACCGGCGACGCCGCCAGGGCGCGCGCCAGACACCTTATGTTCTGGAGCGCCACAGCGCTTTGCATCGGAGAGTTTCTGGCCGCCCTGGCGCTGGCCGTCATGCTGGACGGCACCCTAAATCTTCCGCTCAACCAACTGCTTGGGGCCGATGCGGTCAGAATTGACCTTCTGGCGGCAGGTTTTGCGGGCGTGGTCGCGGTATTGGCGCGCGCGCCGGGCGAGCACCTGCGCGGCGCCGCTTTGGCTGGAGTGGCGCTGCTCGCAACGCAGGTCGGAGCGACCCATGCGGCAAGCCGGCTAGACCACGCGGCGGGACTTTATGTCGCCGAATTCGCGCATATGCTCGGCGTGGCGTTGTGGATCGGCGGAATTCCATATTTTCTCATTGCGCTGAAGGATGCAGAAGCCAGCAGGCGCCGCTTCATCATCCAGCGTTTTTCGCTCATTTCCATCGCCGCCGTCGGGATGCTTCTCGGCGCCGGCGTCTTTATGGCGGTGGATTATGTCGGCGACCTCGCCGCGCTTTACGGCGCCTCCTATGGCGTCATGCTCTCCGCAAAAGTCGCCCTGCTGTCCGGCCTGCTGTTGCTGGGCGGAATGAATTTTCTCACCGGACGGAGCTTGAAACTCGATCCCCAAGGGTCGACGCTCCGGCTGCGCCGCTTCGCGGAGGTGGAAATCGGGGTCGGGCTGACAGCGCTTTTTTGTGCGGCTTCTCTGACTTCGCTGCCGCCCGCCCGCGACCTGCCCAATGACCGCGCCAGCCTGACGGAGGTCATCGAACGCGTGGAGCCGCGTTGGCCGCCGCTGTTGGAGAGCCCCGATCATGCCAGTCTTTCCACTTCGCAGCCCAGGATTGTCGATTCCTCGACCCCGCGCGCCTATGCGCCGGGAGAAACTGCAGCGCCGCCGCACAACGCCGAGGACATCGCCTGGTCGGAGTATAACCACCACTGGGCGGGACTTTTCGTCCTGACCATGGGCCTTCTGGCGCTCGCAGAGCACAACCGGCGTCTGGCGCCGATCGCACGGCACTGGCCTCTGACTTTTCTGGGGTTGGCCGCTTTCCTCTTTTTGCGCGCCGACGAGGAAGTATGGCCGCTCGGCCATCTGGGATTGATAGAAAGCCTGCGCGATCCTGAAATTGCGCAGCATCGGCTGATGATCGTGCTGATAATACTGTTTGGCCTGTTCGAATGGCGGGTGCGGCTTGGTCGGCTCAAGGCCGCTTTTGCGCCTTATGTGTTTCCGCTGACCACCGCGATTGCGGCGGCGTTTCTCCTCACGCATTCGCACGGGCTGGCAAATCCCAAGGAGGAAATGCTGATCGAGATCACCCATACGCCGCTGGCGCTTGTCGGGGTCGCCGCGGGATGGGCCCGCTGGCTGGAGCTACGCCTCGACGACTGTTCCTCGCGCCGGGTGGCGGCTTTCGTCTGGCCAATCGCTTTTGTTATCGCAGGGCTTTTGCTGCTGTTCTACAGGGAGGCGTAGCCGCGCCGGGCAAAGGGCCTAAATTTGCCTGAACAGGCGCGACGCTGCGCCACGCATAAATTGAAGAGGCCACGATGTCGAATGTTTCGATTAACCCCGCGCCCGTGTTGTTGCGCGATCGCATAGCCGTTTATGCCGACGCTTTGGTGCGTCTCACCGCCGGCCTGCTGTTGATGCCGCACGGCGCGCAAAAGCTGTTCGGCTGGTTTGGCGGACCGGGACTGGAGGGCGCCGAGCAGATGTTTGCGACCAAGCTGGGCCTTCCCGGGTGGCTCGCGGCGGTGGCCGGCGCCGTCGAGTTTTTCGGCGGCGCGCTACTCGCGCTTGGACTGGGCACACGCGTCGTGGGAGCGATCATAGCCGCGCAGATGTTTTTCATCGTTTTCGCCGTGCACTGGAGCAGCGGCTTTTTCGCGTCGAAGGGCGGCTTCGAATATCCGCTGCTGTGGGGCGTCGTGGCCCTGTCTTACGCACTGCGCGGCGGCGGCCACTGCTCGCTGGACGCGGAGATCGGCAAAAAGAGGGGGTGAGAACCCTGCCCGAAGCGGCCGCGCTAACCCGCCAGCGCGGCTTCGGCGTCTTCGAGTTCCTCCTTGCGCCGTCCGTAGCCGTGTTTCTCGATCAGCCGCCGCGCTTCCGCGAGGTCGGCTTTGGCGGAGTCCCAAGGATATTTTCCCGGGCGATATTTGCTCAAGCCGAACAGCCGCGCGCGATACAGGTGGATGTCGGCGAGGAGCAGCGGCATAGGCCCGCGCTCAGCGATCTCGAAGGCCTCGTCGAGGTCTTCCTTTGAGCCGGCATGGTCGCCGTCGAGCTGCCGCAGCCAGGCGCGGGTGAGCAGGCCAAGGGGGAGGACACTTTGTTCACCGGCTCGGCGAAGGCAATCCACGGCGTCACATAGCGATTGTCGGCAAGGGCCGCCGGGCGGCGCTCCCGCTATAACCACGGCATAAAGCGAAGCGCGGCCGAGCGTAAGTTGGTCGAGTGCAATGGCGAGGAGCCAATGCATTCGCTCGGCAACTTTGATGGTCTCGGTCGCGCGTCCGGAGACGGCGCGGCAGCAGTCGGTGAGGGTTGCCAATGTCTTCGGCTCGTCATCGCGAGCGGAGCGAAGCAATCCAGGGGGATTGGGCCGACTCTGGATTGCTTCGCCTGCGGCTCGCAGTGACGGCGCAGCCATGTGGCGCCAGGCGGTGCGCTCGGCGGGGCCGAGCAGCAGGTCGCAATAGCGGAAGCCTTGCAGCGAACAGAGCAGCGGATAGGCGGGCTGCCCCTCCACCTGCATCACCTCGGCCTCGGCGAACCGCATCGCCGCTTCCTCCCGCCGCCCCGCCTGATGCAGCACGTCGGCATGGGTCGTGTGGAAGCCCACGCGAAAAGGCGCGTCGCCGCTGCGGTCGGCAAGTGTCACGGCAACTTCGGCGTTTGCTCCCGCCTCGGCCACATCGCCCAGCGTCAGTTCTAGTTCGCTCAGATTGCTAGCGCTCGCGGCGGCGTTTTTCCAGTCTCTTTGCTCGACACGCATCTTCAGCCCAACCCGCATGGGCTTAAGCGCCTCGGTCAGCCGCCCCAAAGCGCGCAAGCTGAATGCGGCTTGGTTCAGCAACCAAGCCTGATGACTTGGCGCAAGCTTGTATGAAACGCGGCTCCAGGGCGGATCGAAAAACCAAGCTACGGCGCCGAGATCGGATCCGAAGGCGCCGAGTTTTTTAGTACTGTGGAAGCCTTCCCCCCCTGTCCCACGCAGAATGCGCTCAACGTAAACCTTTGCAACCGCCTCCTGTTGCAGTCCCGCCTGACAACCATGGGCCACGGCCTGATAGAGCGGCTGCAAATCGTCGAGCGTGGGGTTATCCTTATCTTTCGTCGTCTCGCACAGATGCTCGAACAGCCGTTTATGCGCGGCTTCCCAAGCCACCTTGTTCTTGCGCAGCTCTCTTGCGAAATATTCACGCAGCAGCGGATGCGCGTCGAGCGAGACCAGCGCGCCGGATTTGTCGCGACTCACGGTGAGCAGTTTTGCGTTCTCCAGCCGCTTGAGAACAATGTTGCGCTGCGCCTCGGTCATCGCGACCAGCGGTTCGGTCAGCCCCTCGATCGCTGGCGTCTTCCAAAGCGCGCCAAGACAGCCTGCATCCGCCGGCCGGTCGAACAGGCCGAGCAACCGCAACAGGGCGAGGGCGCGCAGGCCTTTTCCGCCGTCGCTCTCGAACCACCTGACATAAGCGTCCATCACATGAAAGGCGTGGCCGTTCTGCTCCTCGTCATTGGCCTCTTCCAGCCGCACCAGATCGCGCTTGCGAATGTCGCCGCCATGCGCGTCGCGCAAGAAGGAGCCGAGCAGGTTGAGGGTGAGCGCATGGCCCAAAAGACGCCGCGACCTTCGTCGGCGGCGACTTTGTCTTCGACGCGTTTCAAATAAGTCTCGGTGCATATGACGAGCACGAAGCCGCTCTTGTCTTCGCGCAGCTGTTCCTCGCACCAATGCGGCCAGCCCTTCGGTGGGCGCACGTGATATTGATCAAGTTCAGCGTCGACGCCGTGGCCACGCAAGGCGTCGGCCAGTTGCAGCACGCGTTGAGAGTGCTCCGGCAAGTCGTGGCTATAGCTAATGAAAACAGGGAGCTTCGTAAGATCCGGGGTGGACATGAGCGTGAATCACGTTTGAGAATATGCGTTCATATCACAAACATGACGGGACCCGAGGGAACCTTCATCCGACCCCGCTTCGCGGGGCCACCTTCTCCCGCTGGCGGGAGAAGGAGCGCGGCGGCGCCGTTTCGCTTAAAAATGCAGGACTCTAGACAGTAGGGCCGTCTTCTCCCACCTATGGGAGAAGGCGGCCCTCGCGTCAGCGCGGGCCCAATGAGGGCGGCCGGGCGTAAATCAGCTCCGCCCGAAACTCACTAAACCAACGCGGCTTTGCCGCTCTTTTCGGCGCGCTTGCGGTCGTTCGGGTCGAGATGGACCTTGCGCAGGCGGATCGACTTCGGCGTCACTTCGACGCGCTCGTCGTCCTCGATATAGGCCAGCGCCTTTTCCAGCGTCATCTGGATCGGCGGCGTCAGCCGCACCGCCTCATCTTTCGACTGGGTGCGGATGTTGGTGAGCTGCTTGCCCTTGAGCACATTGATCTCAAGGTCATTGTCGCGCGTATGCTCGCCGACGATCATGCCTTTATAGACCTTGCAGCCCGGCTCGATCATCATCGGGCCGCGATCTTCCAGCTTCCACATGGCGTAGGCGACGGCCTCGCCCTGATCGTTGGAGATCAGCACGCCGTTGCGGCGCCCCTGAATGTCGCCCTTGTGCGGCGCATATTCATGGAACAGCCGGTTCATGATCGCGGTGCCGCGCGTGTCGGTGAGCAATTCGCCCTGATAGCCGATGAGGCCGCGCGTCGGCGCGTGAAAAACGAGCCGCAGGCGATTGCCGCCGGACGGGCGCATCTCGATCATCTCGGCCTTGCGCTCGTTCATCTTCTGCACGACGACGCCAGAATGCTCCTCATCCACGTCGATGACCACTTCCTCGATGGGCTCCAGGATTTCGTCGCCTTCGCCCCTCTTGAACACGACCTTCGGACGGGAGACGCCGAGTTCGAAGCCCTCGCGGCGCATGGTCTCGATGAGGATGCCGAGCTGTAATTCGCCGCGGCCGGAGACCACGAAGGCGTCGGAGCCGGGGGTGTCCTCGATGCGCAGCGCCACATTGCCCTCGGCCTCCTTGAGCAGGCGGGCTCGAATCATGCGGCTGGTGACCTTGTCGCCCTCGGTGCCGGCGAGCGGCGAATCATTGACGAGGAAGGTCATGGACAGGGTCGGCGGGTCGATCGGCTGCGCCTGCAGCGGCTCATTCACTTCGAGCGCGCAAAGCGTGTCGGCGACGTTGAATTTTTCCAGACCCGCAATGGCGACGATATCGCCGGCCTCGGCCTCCTCGATCGGCTGCCGCTCGATGCCGCGGAACGCCAGAATCTTTGAGACGCGGCCATTTTCGACGACCTTGCCTTCTCGATCGAGCACCTTGACCTGTTGATTGGGCTTTACGCTTCCGGCGAACACGCGGCCGGTGACGATGCGTCCAAGATAGGGGTTGGCCTCCAGCAGCGTGCCCAGCAAGCGGAAACCACCTTCTTCGATCCTGGGTTGCGGCACGTGTTTCACCACGAGATCGAACAGCGGGCCCATGCCGTCCTGCGGACCTGTCGGCTCCTCGGCCATCCAGCCCTGCTTGGCGGAGCCGTAGATAATCGGGAAGTCAAGCTGTTCGTCGGTGGCGTCAAGCGCCGCGAAAAGGTCGAACACTTCGTTCACCACCTCGGTGATGCGCGCGTCGGGCTTGTCGACCTTATTGATGCAGACAATCGGCTTGAGGCCGATCTTGAGCGCCTTGCCGACGACGAATTTGGTCTGCGGCATGGGGCCTTCGGCAGCGTCCACCAACACGATGGCGCCGTCGACCATGGACAGAATGCGCTCCACCTCGCCGCCAAAATCCGCGTGGCCGGGAGTGTCGACAATATTGATGCGCGTGTCCTTCCAGGCGATCGAGGTCGCCTTGGCCATGATCGTGATGCCGCGTTCTTTTTCGAGATCGTTGCTGTCCATGACGCGCTCCGCGACGCGCTGATTCTCGCGGAATGCCCCCGACTGCTGGAGCAGGCGATCAACGAGCGTAGTCTTGCCGTGATCGACGTGAGCGATAATAGCGATGTTGCGCAGCTTCATGGATAGGCCGATGCTTGTTCAAGGGATGACGGCCGCCCTTTCCCACGGCCCGGAAGGGCGCGAACGGAACGCGGCAGAAACGCCAAATTTTGCGATGCGGCATTACATATAGGAGCCGGCGTCAAATGGGAACCCGAATCCGGCGCCCATTCGCTCGGCTGAATATCAGGCTGAACGCCGGCGTGCGCCGCCGGCGCGCGGCGCCTTGTCCCGCATGAGACGGGGCAGCAGCAAATGTGGGGCTACGCCCTCGCGTATCAGCGCCCGGCGCAGCGGCCCCAGCGCCGTCATGATCAGGAAACCCGCGCCGCGTAGAAGATCCACCGGAAGTTGCGGGACGATCAGCGAGCGATTCAAAAGATCGACGCCCAAGGTGCGGAAACCGATGTCGGCCCGCCTGTGCCGGTCATATCGCGCCAAGGCGTGCGAGAGTTCGCGTGAATTGGTCAAGTCTACGCTGGCCAGGCAATCCTCGAGATCAGCGACGTCGCGCAGGCTCAGGTTAAGGCCTTGCGCGCCGATTGGTGGAAAGGCGTGGCAGGTTTCTCCAACCAGAGCGACGCGCCCGGTGGCGTGCGAGGAGACCCGCATGCCGCCCATACGGAATTGGCCGATGCCGCCTTCGATCTTCATCGCGCCGAAACGGCCATGCGACCGGTCTTCGAGTTCGAACTCCAGCTCCTCGCGCGGCTTGGATAGACGTCGGCTGGCGTCAGCAACGCTCATGAGCCACACCAGGCTTGAGCGATGCGGCGCGCCCTCCCGTCCTTGCAGCGGCACTAAAGTAAAAGGTCCGGACCGCGTGTGGAATTCGGTCGAGATATTGTCATGTGGCTCCTCATGCGAAAGGAGCATGGTCAGAGCCACCTGCGGATAGGTCCATTCCTTGGTGTCGATGCCAGCGACCGCCCGGGCGCGGCTTTGGCGACCGTCCGCAGCGACGATGAAATCTGCCTCGATCCTGCGCCCGTCTGCGAGAATGGCGAGGGCCCCATCCCCGTCGAAGATATAATCCGCAATGTCGGCGTCGATGATCTCGAAGGCCTTGCGCTCGCGCGCGATGTCCAGCAACGCTTCAACCAGTTCGTCGTTGGAAATGTTTATGCCCAAAGCCGGCAGATCGATCTCGCTGGCCTTTAGCGTCAGATC
The DNA here is from genome assembly GCA_963724845.1 of uncultured Alphaproteobacteria bacterium. Taxonomy (GTDB): domain Bacteria; phylum Pseudomonadota; class Alphaproteobacteria; order Rhizobiales; family Beijerinckiaceae; genus Methylocystis. The sequence continues at coordinate 288,606 of CAVRWF010000007.1, read as the reverse complement.
AGGTGTGGGCAACACTTGGCCGGTGTCGTCGATCATGCGGATCGCCTCGATCGGGCAGGCTTTTTCTTTCACCCGCGAGAGCGCGCCAACCGCGTCCAGAAAGCGCAGAGAGGCCTCAAAAAGCGCGACCGTCCGGCCCGGAAGCGGTGGCGGAAAACGACCGACGAGGGTGACCTTTAGCCCTGCGCGCGCAAAGGCGAGCGCCGCCGCAACGCCAGTCGAGCCTGCGCCCGCCACCAGCATCTGCACCTTGATCGTCGCTTGTTGGTCGCCCGTCTGTTGCGTCATGGCCTTGCGCCTCCATCCTGATTCTTTATAGCGCCGCGGGGCTGATAGTGCGAGGCCCGCTTTTTTCTGGCCGTTCGCCCCATCAGGCTGTGAGCTTTGCTATGCTGCCAGGGAATATGCCGGCGGCTTATGGAGGGTGAAATGGTCCAAGTCATTCGCGTGCATCGCACAGGAGGGCCGGAAGTTCTCCAGCTTGAAGACATTGATCTGGGGCCGCCCGGTCCGGGCGAGATCCAGCTGCGCCATCACGCGATCGGCGTGAATTACATCGACATCTATCGACGAACGGGCGCCTATCCCGCAGACATTCCCTTCGTGCCGGGACATGAGGGGGCCGGCGAGGTGATCGCCGTCGGCGAGGGCGTCAAGGAGTTTGAGGCCGGCGACCGCGTGGCCTATGTCGGCGGCCTCGGCGGCTATAGCGCAGCCCGCAATATTGCTGCCGCTTCGGTCGTGCATCTGCCCAAGTCGTTTTCTTATGCCGCTGGCGCCACAATGATGCTTAAGGGTCTTACGGCGCAATATCTGTTGCGACGCACGTTTCGCGTTAAAAAAGGTCATCGGGTTCTGGTGCAGGCCGGCGCCGGAGGCGTTGGCCATCTCTTGTGCCAATGGGCCAGCGCGCTGGGCGCGAAAGTGATCGCCACGGTCGGCAGCGAGGAAAAGGCGCAAATCGCGCGCGAGGCGGGCGCCAAGCATGTGATTTTGTATCGAAATGAGGATTTCGCCAAAAGCGTGAGGGAAATCACTAAAGGAAAGCTGTGCGACGTCGTCTACGACGGAGTTGGCGCCGCCACTTTTCCGGCGTCGCTGGAATGTCTGGCGCCATTTGGCCTGTTCGTAAGCTACGGGTCCGCGTCAGGGCCGGTAGCGGCTTTCGACCTCTCACTACTGGGGCAAAAGGGTTCGCTGTTCGCGACGCGTCCTTCGCTTTTCACTCACATCGCGGATCGAAAAACATATGAGGAAATGACCGACGACGTGGAACATGCGGTCAAATGTGGCCGCATAGCCTTTGACGCCATTACCAGCTTTCCATTGGCGGATGCGGCGAAGGTGCACAGAATGCTGGAAGCGCGCAAAACCACCGGCTCCATCGTTCTCACGCCTTGACCGGAACATTCTGGACAATTGTCGACGCAGATTTCCGGGCGCTGTGACTTTTTCAACACGGCGAGAGCTGCTGTCGCGCAAGCGGCTGAAAAACCATAAGTAGTTTTACGCCTATCTGAAGCTTTGCAGCCCATAATGGGCCTCACGCTCCTTGTTTTTGGTTTTTTGTGGACAGTCTCAACAAATTAACTGCAGGCGTTTTTACTTCGAATCACCTAAGCTCATTCACGTTATGGCTTGAAGGTTCCTCCCGCCTCTCGATGGGCTATAACCGCCTAAAACCCGGCTGAAGCGCCGGGTTTTTTTTCTGGTCCGAGTATCTCCGGCGGCTTCGCTCGATCATTCCGCTTTTGGCAAGGTTGCATTCGAGGAGAAATCGCACCATGTTCTTCGAAAGTGGCACAGGCCGCTCAACCGAGGACGCCGACGCTGACGACAAGCGCAATTTCATCCACCGGCCATTCGCCCGCCGTAAAGCACGGCACGCCTCAGGCCCTGGGCTCCAAGTCACTCGCTGACAAGCTTCTCACCAGCCTCGAAGAGGCGAAGGCAGAAGACATCGTCTCCATAGATCTCAAAGGAAAGACGGCTCTTGCCGACGCGATGATGATCGCGACGGGGAGATCTTCCGTTCATGTGGGCGCCATCGCCGACCGCGTGATCAAGGCCTGCAAAGCCGAGGGGTTATCCGCGCCGCGCGTTGAAGGACTTCCGCAATGCGACTGGGTGCTCGTCGACGCTGGCGATATCATCATTCATATTTTCAGGCCGGAAGTGCGCCAATTCTATAATCTCGAAAAAATGTGGGGTGGCGACCGACCGCGCGAGATGCGGCTCGCCTGAAGTTTTTTCATGCGCATTGGACTTTTATGTATCGGGCGTATGAAAGCCGGGCCCGAACGGGAGATATTTGCGCGCTACGTCGAGCGGATAGGCTCTATGCGCAACATTGGTCTGGATGGGCTCGACATCAGGGAATTCGACGAAAGCCGCGCACGCAATGCGCCGGCGAAAATTGTCGAGGAAGGCGATGCGCTGCTCGCCGGACTGTCGCCCGAGATGTGCCTCGCGGCTTTCGACGAGCGCGGCAAAGCGGCCAGCAGTCTGGATTTTGCGGATTTCATCCGGCGTGAGCGCGATGCGGGGCGAAAGGCCGTGTGGTTCGCGATCGGCGGCGCGGAAGGCCTGGACCCACGATTGCGGGAGCGTGCACACGCGGTGTTCTGCTTTGGCGCCATGACGCTTCCACATCAGATCGTGCGCATCTTAGCGGCTGAGCAGATCTATCGCGCCATGACAATTTTGTCGGGCCACCCCTATCATCGGGGATGATCGAAAGGGATTAGCGCGCTTTCAAGCGGGAATGAATTCCTGCGAAAGCGCGCTACCGCCTGGAGACGCGGGCCGCGTCTCGAAAGCTTAGCCGCCGTGCGAAATGATCGGGGCGAAGTGAATGAGCGCGAAGACGAGGGCGATTCCGCCGACGACCCAAACGAGCTGCTTCATGATGGCGCCCGTGTCTCTCTTGATAGCCATATTACTTAACTCCCTGACATCCTTTAGATTTGATGGTGATAGACGGAGCGCGAGGATATCGGGAAGCGCTAGTCTTGCACGGAGTAATGCGACAAGCGGGTCCCCGGGGCAAGCAATATTTGAAAAAAGTCAAACGCCAGGTCCGATCTGCGCGCACGCAAACTGTCGCGGCGCGCTAAGAACTTGCTGATATAAAAGTTGCTTCTTCAGAAATATGCGCAGAAAGGTTGGCCGGAGACGGGCTTGCGCGCCGGCCTTTACCGCTTTGACGCCATGCGCTAAGGAATTGACGTAACGAGCCTCGGCGTTACCGCCGGGGCTTTTTTTTGGTCGGTAACTCTCTCACTCCCCAACGGACAGATTACCGGTCCCGTGTTCCAATGCGTGTCGATCGTCAAGCTGGCGTCCGCGAGACGAAAAAACGCTTCAACAGAAAAGACGAGCAGGCCATGGCGAATGTGGCGGTGGTCGGCGCCCAGTGGGGCGACGAAGGCAAGGGCAAGATAGTCGACTGGCTCTCCCTTGAAGCCGATGTGGTGGTGCGCTTTCAAGGCGGACACAACGCGGGACATACTCTCGTCGTCGACGGCAAGACCTATAAATTGGCGTTGCTTCCTTCTGGCATTGTAAGGCCGGGCAAATTGTCGGTCATTGGCAACGGGGTAGTCGTCGATCCGCATTTTCTCGTCGGAGAAATCGACCGACTGCGCGAGCAAGGCGTCGCGATTTCATCAGTCAATCTCAAGATTGCCGAGAACGCGCCTCTGATACTGTCGCTTCACCGCGAACTCGATGCGCATCGAGAGGAATCGTCCAGCGGGGCGCCAAGATCGGCACCACCAAGCGCGGCATCGGACCCGCCTATGAAGACAAGGTTGGACGCCGCTCAATCCGACTGATGGATCTGGCCGAACCCGATTCACTCGACGACAAGATCACGCGCGCGCTGGCGCATCACAATCCGCTTCGACGCGGGCTAGGCCTCCCCGAAATTGCTGTGTCGGCGATCCGGGACGAATTGCTCAGCGTCGCTCCCCGAGTCCTGCCTTTCATGGATGTCGTGTGGGAGCTGCTGGATAACGAGCGGCGCGCCGGCAAACGCATCCTGTTCGAAGGCGCGCAGGGCGTGTTGCTGGACGTCGATCACGGCACTTATCCCTATGTCACATCCTCCAATACGGTCGCGGCGTCGGCTGCTTCCGGCTCGGGGCTTGGCCCTGGCGCGATTGATTACGTTCTCGGCATCGCCAAGGCCTACACCACTCGGGTCGGCGGTGGACCGTTTCCGACCGAACTGCACGACTCCATTGGCGAACTGATCGGCGATCGCGGGCGGGAATTTGGCACCAATACGGGTCGCCGCCGGCGATGCGGCTGGTTCGACGCCGTTTTGACGCGACAAGCGATAAAGACCTCCGGCATCAACGGCGTCGCGCTGACCAAGCTCGATATCCTCGATGGTTTCGACGAAATCAAAATCTGCACGCATTACCTGCTGGACGGCCGACAGATCGACCGCCTGCCCGCTTCGCAATCCGCACAAGCACGGGTCGAACCCGTCTATGAATCGATCGAAGGCTGGAAAGGTTCGACGGGCGGCGCGAGATCCTGGGTCGATCTCCCCGCTCCGGCGATCAAATATGTTCGCAGGATTGAGGAATTGATCGAAGCGCCGGTTGCGTTGTTGTCCACCAGCCCGGAGCGGGACGACACGATTCTTGTCCATAATCCGTTCCAGGATTGACGCGCGCATTGACGCGGACGAGCGGGCCGTCGCAGGTTGACGGAGCCAACTCAACATGGTCTTAGCAAAAGATGGCTGATTACTATTCGTTGCTCGCGCGCAAGATAGGCCCGCTGCCGGAATCAACGCCTCAGGGGCGTCAGGCGGTTTATGAACTCGCTCGCAAGGCGCTGTTCAACCAGCTTCGAGCCATACAGCCTCCCGTAGCGGAACAAGTCATCCAGAATGAGGGGCGCGCGCTGGACGAAGCGATCGCGCGGCTGGAAATTGAGGCAGTCGCCCAGCTTCAAACATCCGCAACGCAGGCGGCGTCCGAACCGAGCCCAGAGACTAAGAACGAAACGAAAAACGAGACAGGCCCACGCGAACAGCAGCGGCCCGCTGCGCCGCTGCCGCCGCTTCAGGAGTCCCCCAGTGGTTCTCGCCGGATCCTGGGCATAGGCGCCATCCTTCTGGTGCTAGTGGGAGCAGTGGCGCTCGCGGCGCTGCATTTTCGCGAACGCCCTGAAGATCTCGCCAAATTGAAGCCCGAAGAGGGTTCTCGTTCTGCAGAGGAGAGCGGGAAATTCGGCGCCCGGGTCGACGGCGGCGGACAGAACAGCGCCGCGCAGAGCGTCAACAACGGTCCCGCGGTGCCGGTCGCGCAAAAGGCGCAAATATTTATAGCGAGTCTCGAGCATCCAGATAAGGTCGACCACATCTACAACGGCTCCGTGGTCTGGCGGCTCGACAATGTCGGTGGTGGAGACGGAGGACCGATGAAATCGGCGATCCGCGGCGACATCGAGTTCCCGGAAGGCAAAGTCAAAGCCACGCTGCTTGTCCAAAAAAATCTTGATGCGGCTTTGTCGGCTTCACACACGATAACTGTTTCTTTCATCGTCGCGCCGGACAGCGAATTAAAAGGCGTCAAGGCCATAGCGCCATTGCAAATGAGGCGGGCCGAGGCGCAATCTGGCGATAAACTGACTGGAATTCCGGTGGAGATCACCGCTAACACCTTCCTCATCGGTCTGATGCGGGGCGGCGAAGCGGAAGCCCATAATTTGAAGTTGCTTCGCTCACCGTGGCTGATTGATCTGCCGATGCAGCTTTCCGACGGCCGCGTCGCGACGATAAATCTTGAAAAAGGCTCTGCGGGCGATCGCGTGTTCGCGGACGCTATCAACTCCTGGTCGCACTAGCGCAAACAACTCACATGACCAGCGTCAGCCGTTGCGCGGCGCGCGTGACGCCGGTGTAAAGCCAGCGCGCGCGATGTTCGCGGAAGGCGAAGGATTCGTCGAACAGAACGACATTATCCCATTGCGAACCTTGAGCCTTATGCACGGTAAGAGCGTAGCCGTAATCGAATTCGTCTGAAGTCCTTGCGCAACGCAAATGGAATTTCGCCCTCGGACCCGTCAAAAAACTGAGGAATCACGCCAACCCGCTGGATCTTGCCGTCGCTTTCTTCCGGAATAACCAGCATTCGCACTTTGCCACGACGCAGCGCGCCAGTGCTTTTGACGGTGAACAACGCCCCGTTGAGCAGTCCCTTTTTGCGATTGTTGCGCAGACAAACCAGTTTTTCGCCCGATTGCGGCAGCGCCCCTGCAAAACCGCGCAACTCCCGCAATCTGCCGTTATAAGCCCGACGCGTCTTGTTCATGCCCACCAGCACCTGATCGGCGCCAGTGACCAGCGTGGGGTCGAGTTCGTCGCGCCCGATAACGCGCGTGTCCCCAAAGGTTCCCCGTTCAATCCGGCCGCCTTCGCGGATCGCCATGGACAACCGGATGATCGGATTGCCAGCGGCCTGGCGGTGGACCTCCGTCAGCATCACGTCCGGTTCCGCTTCCGTAAAAAAGCCGCCGCCCTTGACCGGAGGCAATTGCGCGGGGTCGCCAAGCACCAGCACCTTGCGTCCGAAGGACAAAAGATCGCGGCCCAGCTCTTCGTCGACCATAGAACATTCGTCGATGACGATCAGTTTCGCGCGCGCTGCGTCGCTGTCGTCGTTGAGTTCGAAACTCGGTTCCTCCGTCTCCGTGTCGGTCGCCCGGTAAATAAGACTGTGAATCGTTCGGGCGTCCGTGCAGCCCTTGGAGCGCATCACCAACGCGGCCTTGCCGGTGAAAGCCGCGAAGATGACCAAACCCTCCACGTGGTCGGCAAGATGGCGCGCCAGCGTGGATTTGCCGGCGCCGGCATAGCCGAACAATCGAAACAGCTGCGGACCATCCTTCGCTGCGAGCCATGACGCGACTGCTTTAAGCGCTTCGTCCTGCGCCTTTGTCCATGAAGTCATGAAAGATCGGGGCTTTCGGTTCGGGACACAATCAGATGCAAGCTGCGGGCTCGCCGTTTGCAAGTGCAGTCTCGCCTAACTGGACAGGCGCATAAACAGATCGACTTTGGAGGCGATATTCACCATCGCGAGAATGAAGCCGATCCAGATCGCAATAGCGACCGCCCAGAACCTCGGGTTGTTGTGCACCGTTTGCTCCATGCATCATTTCGTTCCACCACCTTGCGTCTTTTCGGCCTGTTTTCGCAAGAGCTCTATCGGCGTCTGCGGTCCGGGCTCCAGATTCAAATGCTGGCGACGGCTTGCGCAGAAGGCTCGCAGCCGCCAAATAGCGCAGCAGGAGAAGCTCTCATGTCCTCGCCAGAACCGACCGATTCCGCTCCGCGTCTGCGACTGCAGGCAATTGACGCCGAGGATCTCAGTGTGGTTTCCGCGCATCTTCAGGACGCATTGCTGCGAGTCGGCGATCTCGCCTACCTGCCCAGGAAAAGGCGCTTCGCACTGATCGCGTCCCGTTTCGACTGGAGCGCGCAAGCCGTCGGGCGCCTGGAGCGCTGCCGCACGGCTTTGCATTTTGAGTCTGTGCTGGGCGTTCGCTACACAGGGGTCGCACGCGATCGTCCCGATGGCGTGCTCGAACTGCTTGCGATCTCTTTCGAGCCGGGAAAAACCTCTCCTGAGGGTCAAATCCGCCTGATTTTCGCCGCCGGCGCCGTGATATTGCTGGACGTGGATTGCATCGAGGCGCAGCTCTGCGATCTTGGTCCACGCTGGGCGGTAAGTTGCTGTCCTACACATAAACTTGACGAAGGAGCCGGAGCGGGGTCATGACAGCCGGAACTTCCGGCTGGAGATAGACATGACTTTGCGTTTGGATGCGTCCGCCCCTGATTTCGAGACGCAGTTTACGGCCCTGCTCTCGATGAAGCGCGAATCCTCGCCCGACGTGGACAATACCGTCCGCAAAATCATCGAGGATGTCATCGCCCGAGGCGACGATGCTCTGATTGATTACTCACGCCAGTTCGACCGCATTGATCTCGCCAAAACCGGCATCGCTGTCTCCGCAACCGAGGTTGACGCCGCCGAGGCCAAATGTTCCAGGGAGCAATTGGCCGCGCTCGATCTTGCTTTGGAGCGCATCGCCGCCTTCCACGAACGTCAGCGCCCCGAGGATTTGCGCTTTACCGATCAAGCGGGCGTGGAGCTGGGCTGGCGCTGGACGCCGATAGATTCGGTCGGCCTCTACGTGCCCGGTGGCACGGCGGCCTATCCCTCGTCAGTGCTCATGAATGTCGCCCCGGCCAAAGTCGCTGGCGTCAAGCGCATCGTGATGGTCGTGCCGACTCCGGACGGTCATGTGGAACCTTTGGTGCTGGCGGCAGCCAAGCGCTCGGGCATTACCGAGATTTATAGAGTCGGCGGAGCGCAGGCCGTCGCGGCTCTCGCCTATGGCACCAAGACCATCGCGCCGGTCGCCAAGATTGTCGGGCCCGGCAATGCATGGGTGGCCGCCGCCAAGCGCCGCGTCTTTGGTAAAGTCGGCATCGACATGATCGCCGGCCCCTCCGAAGTGCTTGTGATCGCGGACAAATCCGCCAACCCGGACTGGATCGCCGCCGATCTGCTCGCTCAGGCGGAACATGATGAATTCAGCTCAGTCGATCCTGATCACCGATGACGCTGGCCTCGCGGACGCGGTTGTTGCAGCCGTCGAACGTCACCTCGCGACGCTGTCGCGCAAGAAAATCGCCACGGCCTCCTGGCGGGATTACGGCGCCGTCATCGTAACGAAGTCGCTGGACCAAGCGCTGCCGCTGGCCGACCGCATCGCCGCTGAACATCTGGAGATTATCAGCGAGAACGCCGAAGACCTCGCCGCCCGGGTCACTAACGCCGGGGCGATTTTCATTGGCGCATACACCCCGGAGGCGGTTGGCGATTATGTCGGCGGCTCGAACCATGTGCTCCCGACCGCCCGCTCCGCGCGGTTTTCCTCCGGACTGAGCGTGCTGGATTTCGTGAAGCGCACCTCAATCCTGAAATGCGACGCTGCATCGCTGCGCGCGATCGGCGCCGCCGCAGTGACGCTGGGCGAGGCCGAAGGCCTTACGGCGCACGCACGCTCCGTCTCGATGCGCCTCAATTCGCTCGGAGCTTGAGAGTGGCATCGAGCGCGCAAAAGCGGCTGGCGCAGGTCTCGCTCGACGAAAACTCGATCGGGCGCGGTTCCGCAGACCAGGAGCATGAGCGCGCCATCGCCATCTATGACCTGATTGAAGACAATAATTTCGGCGTCGTCGGCCATGACGGCGGACCCTATGCCCTGATGATCGCGATGCACGATGCAAAGCTTGCGCTGGCGGTCACCGACGAACAGGGCAATAGCGTCGTGACGCATATATTGTCGCTCACTCCGTTCAAACGGATTCTCAAGGATTATTTCATGGTCTGCGAGACCTATTACGCAGCCATACGGAGCGCTACGCCCAGCCGTATCGAGGCGATCGACATGGGCCGACGCGGATTGCACAATGAAGGCGCACAACTTCTGCTTGAGCGGCTGAAGGGCAAGATCGAGACGGATATCGACACCGCGCGCCGTATTTTCACACTGGTTACGGCTCTGCACTGGAAGGGCTGAACACAATGGCGGCGCGATTTCAGGCGGCGCCGCCCGCAAAATCGCGAGCGCGCCCGCAATCAGTCCTTTTCGCATGCACCCTCAACACCGTGCGCTCACCGATGGCCGAAGCGCTTGCCCGTCATTACTTCGGGCGCGAAATCTATTTCGCCTCGGCGGGGTTGAAACGCGGCGAACCGGACGGTTTCGCCATCGCAGCGATGGAAGAGATCGGCATCGACCTCTCGAACCACAAACCGCACACATTCGAAGACCTCGAAGACTCCAACTTCGATGTCATCGTCACCCTGTCGCCGGAATCGCATCATCGGGCGCTAGAGTTTACGCGCAGCATGGCGGTCGAGGTAATCTACTGGCCGACGCCGGACGCCACCGCCGCCCAGGGGTCCAGAGAGGCGGTGCTGGACGCCTATCGCGACGTTCGCGATCGTCTGGCGGCGCGCATAAAGGAATTTTTGGCCCGGGGGGCAGGCGGCGGAAGCTGAACGCACTTCTGGACACGCGTCTCACGAATTATGGAGACAGGCGGCGACCTCGCAAGCGAAAGCGAGCAGGCCCCGGTCCGACCAGCGCCGGCCGATAAGGGACAATCCCAGTGGCGCGCCCGGCGCTTTCAGAGGCAGGCTGACCTGAGGCAGACCCAAAAAACTGGCGATCAAAAAAAGCCGCACCATCTGATAGCGTTTTTCGTCGAGCGCCTGCGCGCTTTCCTCCAGCAGCGGCGAGAAAAAGGGCGTCGTCGGCAGTAGAAAAAATCCTTCTTCGCCAAGCAACGCGTCGACGGACGTTCGTAACTGGGCGCGACATTCGTCCGCCGACAGTTTTTGCTCTTCAGTAACAGTGGCTGCATAAGCGAAGCGCTCGGCGATGCCTGGTCCAAATTCGGGACGCGTCCTGAGGATCCAGTCGCCTTGCGACTGATTCGCTTCGAAGGCCTGAAGATTACGAAAATGGCTCAGTGTTTGCGGTGAGAAACCGTGCGGAACCAGGACGTCGCGCAGAGGGAAAACTTTGCGCAGCCAAGCGAGCTTGGACTGCAACAACGCCAATTCCTCCGGCGGGCAATCGGCAAAGGCTTCGGTCAACAGCTGCGCGTCAGCGAAGGGCGCCCGGTCAGCATCCTCCGGCAATAGCGCTTCCCCGACTTTTGCAAGCAGGGAAGCGTCGCGCGCAAACCATCCGATAGTGTCGAGCGACGCAGCCAGCGGCACAAGGCCATTGGATGAAATGGCGCCGTGGGAGGGTCGAAATCCGTAAACGCCGCAGAAGGACGCCGGCGCGCGGCAGGAGCCGGCCGTGTCGGTGCCAAGCGCGAAATCCGCCAGTCTCGAAGCGACCGCGACCGCGGAGCCCGAGGATGAGCCGCCGGGATGACGTCCTGGCGCGGCGGGATTGACAGGCGTGCCATAATGATCATTGGCGCCGAGCAGACTGTAAGCCATTTCGTCCATATGCGCCTTGCCGACAAGGCGCGCGCCGCTGGCCAGCAAACGATCGACGGCAGGGGCTGAAATCCCCGCGGCCGCATGGCTCGCGGCGAAGGCGGGTTCGCCGTTCGTCGAGACAAAACCTTCGACGTCAATATTTTCCTTGACGACGAACTTGAACCCCTTCAGCGGTCCGCCATCACGTCCCGCGCAATTCAGCGCTATGGAGAGCGCCGCAAATTTATCCATCATCCCGCGTCCTGATGGACGTCGCCTCATCGTTAAGTTTCGATGAGGCGATGTGCTTGTCCTGCGTACCTGTTAGCGCCAATCTATCAATAATCGAAAGGCGACATATAAGGACGCGCCTGCCAGGCCCTCACGCTTTCGCGGTGATGGTGAGACGCAGCATAGGCCATGGCGTGACCAAAGTGTCCGTGGCCATGCAAGCTGGCGTAACGCGTTTGATGGTGTTGGTGGCGAAGGCTGGCGTAACGAGTCGAACCGGCGGGCGATCCTGTAATGGAAATGCTGCCTCCTTCGGCCTGGACCATGTGGAATAATTGCGCGGCGTTGCCGGGAGACAGGCGCACGCAGCCGTGAGACGCGGGCCGGCCCAGATTGCCGACGGCGTAGGTGCCATGGATGGCGTAGCCGCCGCGAAAGAAGATCGAATAGGGCATCGGCGACATATGGTATTTCTTGGAGTAATGCATGCGCTGAAGCCCGGTCGGCGCAAAGTAGCCTCGCGGTGTGGAATATCCAGACCGCGCCGTCGAAACGGGCCAGTCATAGCTTCCCCTTGAAGATTCCACGTGCATCCGCTGGGAACTGAGATCGATATGGATGCGGACCGTCGCATTGGCCGCCGCGATGGAGCCGAACAATGCGAAAAAAGCAATAAGGAGGGCTTTAAAGAAACGCATGACTTTTTCCCCTGACGCTACGCTAAGAGTTACGCGCACTCATTTCTGGGTCGGACAATCGCTCAGCGCGCTTTTCCGGACAACTCAAAGAATTTATTAAGGTTGACGACGCCAGGAAGCCGGTCGCGCGAGAAGACCAATTACGAACCGGGGGACGTAAGGGCAAAGCGTGATATTCAGGGGAGGATTCACCAGGGCTCGAACGCATTTGTGGGACGACAAAAAAATGCTCGCCCGAAAGTTCAGACAATCTACTTACTTATCGATGAGTACATTACTTTGGTCATCGGTCTTATCGAACTCGTGACAATTTAAAAACTGTTAAAATTCATGAATAAACAATTGACTTACTTTCCAGTTGGGTCATGAAGTCGGGTAAGGCATGCACTTTTCTCGCTTTGGGGACGACATGGCAAAACCTGCCCACAAAAAGTCAATTGCTACTGGAAGTTACACTTCCCTTAGCCTGTCTTCACGCTTGATTCTTGCGATTGCGATCGGCTTCGCAGCGTTCTTCACCTTGGACGCGCCGGAAGATGTCGCAATGGCGGGTTTCCTCGACGACCTTTTCGGCGGCTTTACGGGGTCGCGGCCAGCGGTCGAAGCGCCAAGACAATCCTCGGGCGATGCGGTTCAACCTTCGCAGCGCGATCACCACAGCCGTCGAGCGAACCGGATCAGAAGAGGGTCGCCGGAACAGCGCGCGCATCGGCGCGGCGATTCTCGTCTAGCCTATCTGCAAAAGCCCGTTTCCATGAGTCAGCGGGCGTTGGGGCGTGTTTCCACCACCAAAAGAGCTGTGGATACCGTCGCTTTTGACACCAGTGGCCGACATGGCGGCGCCCTTGCCGGGCTCTGTTATTCTTCCCGGCCGCTGGGCGGAGACTTGCAGCAGCCGGACGCGATCCTGCACGACACGACCCTGCATACGGGCGACAGCATCATGACTGTCAACGGCGTGCGCATTTTCCATGGTGGCAGCTCCTGTCCGCACAAAAGCGCAGAGTTCCTTTCACTCGCTGAAACGCGTGATCTGCCCAAGACCAAGCGAGGCGCGCTTGGCGCTATCGAGCGCGCGATGAGGACGCCGACCGGTGCGGGAAAATGGTGAATTAACCACGATCGGGAATCGAGGCTACAACCGTATCTCGCCTGCGCGAATGCGGTCGTAAAGGGCGGCGTCCACCTGAACATAACCGCTTTCACCAGGCTGAGCGACATATAGTGGGTCTTCGACTTGTTCAGGGTCGAAGCCCTCCGAGGCCAGCGCCTGAGCTTTGTGCTTGAACGTTTCGGTGATCTCCAACGCCTGACGGAGCCGCAGGAACACTGGACGCGCATAAGACGGCAACGTCGATTCGACATGACGACGCAGAGCCAAAAAATCGAACCCTTTGGCGACGACGAGAGCCGCCATTCCTGCGCGTCCTTCATGTCCCGGCACGGCCACGCCATAAACATTGGCGTCGCGCACGCCGGGACATTCGGCAAGAGTTTGAGCGACTTCGAAAGTCGAGACATTTTCGCCCTTCCAGCGAAAACTGTCTCCAATCCTGTCCACGAAATAATAAAAGCCGCGCGCATCCTTGCGCATGAGATCGCCGCTGCGCATCCAGGAGTTGCCGGGCTCGAACACGTCATGGAGGATTTTTTTCTCCGAGTCATCGCGACTGACGTAGCCGTCGAATGCCGCGCTGGAACTCTTGTGGACGTCTATGCGCGCGATCGCCTCGCCGGCTTCGTTTGCCCCGCAGCGAATGCAATGGCCATCCTCTCCGCGCGCCGGCTCGTGAGCGGCCTCGTCGAAAACCGCCAAAGCGACTGGAAAACGCTGCGCCAGAAAGGCAGGGACACGTCCGATCGCGCCCGGCTCGCCCTCGACGTTATAGAGTGAAAAATTGCTTTCGGTCGCCGCATAGAACTCAAGGATGCGGGGAATAGCGAAACGCTCCTGAAACGGCGCCCATACATCGCCACGCAAACCATTGCCGACGGCCAATCTCAAGCCGTGCCGTCTCTGCGCCTCGCAGTCTGGCGCATTCAGCAAATAGCGGCAGAGCTCACCGATATATTGAAACATGGTGCAGCGCTGTTCGGCGATGTCGTGCCAGAAGCCCGAAGCCGAGAATCGCGGTCGCAAAACCACCGAGCCGCCAGCCAGCAGCAGCGACCAGACCGCCACCACGCCGCCGACCGAGTGATACATCGGCAGGCAGTTATACATTCGGTCCTGCGAACTGGCGTCCGTCAGACCGGAGAACCAGAGGCTCCAGTTCATCACCCGTCGATGCGTGACGATAGCCGCCTTCGGCATACCCGTCGTTCCGGAAGTGAAAATATAAAGTGCTCGATCCTTCAGCGTGACGTCGCGCATTTCTTCCGCGTTCAGAGGGGCCCCGGACAAAGTTGCAATCTCATGGCTGGGGCCTTGTGTCCCGCATCGCAGAAATTTGCGCGGTTGATCCAGAAGCGCCGCCGCCTCGCGAGATTTCTCATAGAGGCCCTCGTCCACGATGATTTGCCGCGCGTTAGCGACGGCCAGGCAGTGCGCAAGCGCAGGCGCAGGAAGATGGGTGTTGAGCAGCGCCACGACAACGCCTACGCGCGTCAGTCCAAGCCATATGGCAGCGTATTCTGCGCGGTTAGCCATTAACAGCCCGACCGTTTCGCCCTTGGGCAGATCATTGACAAGCGCCCAGCGCGCGTAACGGTTCGCGCGCTCGGAAAATTGGCTAAAGGACAGACTTTCATAGTCGTCGATTATCGCGACCGCCTCGCCATGCGTCGCCACCACCTCATCAAAGGCTACTGGTAAAATGCGGCTCTGATCCTGCTCGATGGAAGCTGTCTTTTGCAGCGCGCGAAGCCAATCCTTATTAGCGGAGCGCTTTTGCACCGAGACCACAGCGTCAACTTGCGATGTTTCGGCGTTCATTTGCGGGCTGCGGTCCTGAAGTCGATGCGTTAACCGTTTAGCACGGGAAGCATTTCAATGCGCCTCGCCATGTTTAATTCACGTGAAAATAGCTTTAAAGCGTCGTGACCTGTTAGGGTTATTAGATTATTTTCTCGCAGGCCACCGCGTCAGGGTTTATTGATGATCCTGGTCCATAAGCGAAAGCAGCAGCGCTTGACCGAGGGGCGGAGGCAGCCTCCTTGGCGACGCGCTAGGGCACACTTTCGAAAAAGGGCGCGCGGATGCGTAGGGAAACAATCGCCGTCCACGGCGGCTTCGACAATGATCCGACGACAAAGGCTGTTGCCGTTCCAATTTATCAGACCGTCGCCTATGAATTCGACAGCGCCGACCACGCCGCGGCTCTATTCGATCTTGAAGCCGAAGGCTATCGCTACAGCCGCATCGCCAATCCCACTAACGCCGTGCTTGAGAAACGCGTGGCGCAGCTTGAAGGCGGGGTGGGCGCGCTCAGCGTCGCCACCGGACAGGCCGCGCTTTATTATGCATTCGCTAACGTCGCCGATCACGGCGGAAATATTGTCGCAACACCAACGCTTTACGGCACCACTCACACGTTGCTGCAGCATGTTTTGCCGCGGCAGGGAATTGGCGTGCGTTTCGCTCAAAGCGACTCGCCCGAGGATATGGCGCAAGCCATGGATGAGAACACCCGCGCGTTGTTTTGCGAAAGCGTCGGCAATCCCGCCGGAAACATTTGCGACATAGCCGCTCTTGCCGAAGTCGCGCACAGCTTCGGCGCGCCGCTGATCGTCGATAACACGGTAGCGACGCCGGTTCTGTTGCGGCCCATCGAACACGGCGCCGACATCGTCGTCCACTCACTAACGAAATTCATGGGCGGCCATGGAACGACGCTGGGAGGCATGGTTGTCGATGGAGGTCGCTTCCCCTGGCGCGATTATGCCGCGCGTTACCCCATGTTCAACGAGCCGGACGCCTCTTACCACGGCATGATCTACGCGGATCACTTCGGTGACAGCGCGTATATCGCGCGGGCGCGCAGCGTCTATCAGCGCACGACGGGCGCCGTCCTTGCGCCGCTTTCCGCCTTTCTTCTCTTACAGGGATTGGAAACGATTGCGCTGCGAGTTGATCGCCATGTCGAGAACGCGCGCAAGGTCGCAGAATTTCTTAACAAGGATCCCCGCGTCGCCTGGGTGAACTACGCTGGTTTTTCAGACAACCCCAATTTTGTGCTGGCCGAGAAATATCTTGGCGGCCGGGCGCCGTCGTTGCTGACCTTTGGCGTCCTTGGCGGCCTTGAAGCCGGCAAGGCTTTTTATGACGCGCTGCGTCTCGTCAAGCGTCTCGTCAATATTGGCGACGCCAAAACGCTCGCCTGTCATCCCGCTTCAACGACGCATCGCCAGATGTCGGCCGCTGAACAAATCAAGGCCGGGGTCACGCCTGAAATGATTCGCCTCAGCATCGGCATCGAGCATTGCGACGACATTATCGAAGATCTCGATCAAGCTCTTGCGGCGCCCCTGGCGCAAGTCAAGACTTTGTTCGAGAGGGAGGGAGTTGCCTGACATGAGCGCGAGAATCACCCCGAATTCTCCTGCGGCGCGGCGCTGGAAATCGCGCTGGTGAACAATATGCCGGATCAGGCGGTTGAAGCGACAAAAGCCCAATTTTCGCGGCTGTTGCAATTTGCTTCGCAGGGGATGGCCTTCAGGCTCCGGTGCTACACGCTCCCCAACGTGCAACGCAGCGAAACTGCGCGGCGCTCGATGGCGCAAAACCATGACGATATCGAGGCGCTTTACGCGCGCGGAGCCGATGCGCTGATCGTCACCGGAACAGAACCGCGCGCCGATTCTTTGGAGCAGGAACCCTATTGGAATGATTTTGCGCGGCTTGTTGACTGGGCGCGCCATCACACTCAGGGTGCGTTGTGGTCATGCCTCGCCGCTCATGTCGCCGTGCAACGGCTCGACGGGGTGAAGCGCGTCCGTACGGGCGAAAAGCTCAGCGGAATCTTTGCCTGCGAAACAGCCCGCGATGACTGGGCCACGCGAGACGCCACAAGGGAAATCCTAGTCCCGCACTCCCGATGTAACGGGCTATCGCGACAAGAGATCGAAGGCTGCGGCTATAAGATTTCTTCCTGGTCGCGATCCGCCGGAATCGACAGTTTCTGGCGCCGCGAACCAAGTCTGTTTCTGTTCACTCAGGGGCATCCGGAATATGACGCCGATACGCTCGCGCGTGAATTTCGACGCGACGCATTGCGTTATCTCTCGGGCGAACGTGAGACCTTTCCGACACCGCCAGTGGATTATTTCTCCCACGCGACTGAAGCGAAGCTCGTCGAGATAAAAACTCGACACACCACACAAGAACGTCGGCGTTTCATGGAAAGCTTGAACAAGATACTTTCACAGGACGCGCCCGGAGCCACGTGGTTGAGCGACGCTGGAAGGCTATACCGGAATTGGCTGACGCTGGTCGCCGCGGAAAAAGGGCGCCGCTTGCAGAGCGCCTGAACGCCGATCGTTTTCGTCAAATTCAGCGCGCAAAAAGGTTGATCTAATCATGAGCACGCCTCTCTCTCGTCCAATCGCGACGGCGCCCACTCGAACATGGACCTTCTTTGACGGAGCCTGGCGCGAAGGCAACCAGCCGATACTCGGTGTGCGAACGCACGGCGCCTGGCTCGGATCCGTCGTATTCGACGGCGCCCGCGCCTTCGAAGGCGTCACACCCGATCTCGACAAGCATCTTGCTCGCGTCAACCAGTCCGCGGCAAATATGCTGCTCGATCCTGTAGTGACCGTGGAACAGTGGAGCGAACTGGTTGCCGAAGGACTTCGGCGCTTCGCCCCTGATGCGCAACTTTATATCCGTCCGATGTACTGGGCGGAGGAGGGTTTGGGCGGCGGCGTTCGCTTCGATCCCTCGTCAACGAACTGGTGCCTTGGAATATACGAAGCGCCAATGCCCGCCCCGCGCGGCGGAGCGGTGTCGCTGTCGCCTTTCCGCAGACCGACCGCAGAGTTGGCTCCAGTCGACGCCAAGGCAAGCTGTCTCTATGCAAATGGCGCCCGCGCATTGATTGAAGCGGCTAGGAGGGGATTTGACAATTGCCTGCTGCTCGACGCCCTCGGCAATGTGGCGGAATTCGCAAATTCCAACGCGTTCATGGCAAAGGATGGGGTCGTGTTCACGCCCGCCCCCAATGGAACGTTTTTGGACGGAATAACACGGCAGAGGATTATCCGCCTGCTGCGTAGCGCAGGGGTCGAAGTCGTCGAGACGGTTTTGACCTTCAGCGATTTTGCGACGGCGGACGAGATCTTTTCGACTGGCAATTTTCAAAAAGTCGCGCCGATGACGCGCATCGAGGCACGAGAGCTGCAGCCCGGACCGATGTACAAAAAGGCGCGGGCGCTCTATTGGGAATTTGCGCACGATATACGCCGCTGCACGCCCACGTTGCGCGCGGCGTCATGAAAGCTTTGTGATAACGTCCCCTAATTCTTGCTAAGCGCCGCTTTTCGAATAGCGGCAAGACTCGACAGGGGCGTTATGCGATCAGGATCCATTTTGACATGGAGAATGGCGGGCTGTTTGGATGCTCTCGCCGCCTCGAATGCGCGCGGAAAATCCGCTGTCTGCTCAACCGTGACGCCAAAGCCGCCGAACGCCCTGGCGTAGGCGGCGAAGTCAGGATTGCGCAAATCCGTCGCTACCACGCGCCCAGGAAAGTTGCGCTCCTGATGCATGCGAATGGTTCCATAACTGGCGTTGTCGCAAACGATCACGATGATTGGCAATTCGTACTGAGCGGCGGTGGCGAATTCCTGCCCGTTCATCAGAAAGTCGCCATCGCCGTTGATCGAAACGACAACCCGATCCGGGAATAATTGCTGCATCGCCACCGCAGCCGGCACGCCATAACCCATGCTGGCGGAAGTCGGAGCGATATGGGTCGCGAAACGCCTGAAGCGGTAGTATCGGTGAATCCACGCGGCGTAATTTCCCGCGCCATTGCAGATGATGGCGTCGTCAGGAAGGTTTTCGCTAAGCCACCTCATCGCCTGCGCCAAATCGACATCGGCGGATGGCTCGCTCTGAGACGAGAAATCGAGATAGTTTTGACGCCCGCGCGCTGTTTCCTCTCGCCAGGGTGGATCCATGACTGGCTGCAGACCTGCCAGCGCCTTTGCGAAAGAGCGCGGCGTGGCGTGGATTGAAAGCCGCGGAGCATACACGCGGCCAAATTCCTCGGGATCTGGATAGACGTGAACGAAGGTCATGCGTGGGCTTGGAATGTCGAGCAGGCGATAGGATTGCGAAGGGATCTCGCCCATTCTGCCGCCGACGAGCACGAGGAGGTCGCTGTCTTGCACCTGCTTCAGCAGCGCGGGATTGGCGTTAAGGCCAAGATCGCCGACGTAATGCTTGTCCAGAGCGTCAAACAACGGCAGGCGCCGATAGCTGGTCGCCACTGAAATATCGAAGCGACTTGCGAAGTCATGCATGGCGCGGCGCGATTCTTCGTCCCAGCGCGAGCCGCCCAGCACGAGCAAGGGTCGCTGCGCCGCAGTCAGAAGCCGCTCCAGTTCGCGCATGTCCTCGGGGTGCGGCGCCGTCTCGACATTGCGGTGCGGGGGGTAGCTTGTCGCAAGAATCGACTCGTCAAGCATGTCCTTTGGCAGCGACAGCACCACCGGGCCGGGTCGTCCGGCGCAGGCCACAGCGTAGGCGCGCGACACAAACTCATTAATTCGAGACGCCACGTTGACTTCAGCGACCCATTTGGCGACGCCGCCGAACATCGCCCGGTAATCGACCTCCTGAAAGGCTCCGCGCTCGCGCACGGAGCGCTCGACCTGGCCGATAAACAAAATCATGGGCGTCGAATCATGCTGGGCGATATGGACGCCCGCAAATGCGTTCGCCGCCCCTGGCCCTCGCGTAACGAAACAAATGCCGGGCTTTCCGGTCGCCTTGCCATAGGCGTCGGCCATCATCGCCGCACCGGCCTCGTTGCGGCATACGGTAAGCTCAAGTTGGCGCTCGTAACAGGCGTCGAGAACCGAAAGATAACTCTCGCCCGGAACGCAGAATATACGGTCCACGCCATGCGTGATCAATTGATCGACGAGTGCGCGCGCAGCGACTGTTTTGGCGGAAGATTTGCTCGTCATTATTCGGCTTTTCTCAAGTGATCTTTATCGTCGACTCAAGGCCCAAAGAGAACGGATTCCGAGAATGCGAGGTCGCCGATGCGCGGGGTTTCCGGACCTTTGAAATATTTTGGACCGCGATTGGATCGGTAAATTCCGAGCAAGCCCGGCAAAGGTTCATTGGCGTCCACCAGCGTCAGTAAATGCCCCTGGCGCCAAAGCGCGCGCCCCAATACCCCTGAGAAACGCACAAAATCCTCCAACTGCCGGCAATACACCAACTGCAATGTCGGCAGCACGTCGTGAAACACGCGCCGTGGAAGGAACACAAAGGGATGCGCTCCGCCTCTCTCGCGCACGACAAGCGAGAGACAGCCATAGTTTTGATGCGCAAACAATATGTCACGCTCTTCCTTCGCGAGAGTAGCGCCATAGTCGCGCTCGACATTAAATGGATGCGCGCGAGCTTTGGGGGCCCAGCGACTCAACGCGGGGATACACAAGATCTGGCCATTGCAATAGCGGCGGAAGCCCTGCGCTTCAATCACCGGCCAGGTGTGTGTCGCGGGCGAGACGTTAATGTAGGTCACGTCTTTCAGACGCACGGCTGCGGCGATAAGGAGTGAGGCGTATCCCTGATAGAGCGGGTCGACGTACCAGCTTGAAATATTGCAACGGGCCTTGGCCGCTCCGAGGCCGTCCGAAAGCGAGAAAATCATCAGCACCAAGCCGACAGCGCGATCCCCAGCTTCGAGCATGTAACCAAAACGCGGATAGGCCTGCGGCGCGTCACGGAGCGCAAGCTTATCCAGAGCGCGGCCCCAATAGGCGCTCGAACGCGCCGGAAATCCCTGCGCAAGCAAGTCGGTCAGAGCCGGAAGATCCGCTTCGGCTATCAATCGACACCGAATTCTGGGAGCCTTGTCGCCTGCCATATTCATTCACCATCTGCTGCTGAACAACTTGCGCGACATCGATAAAAATAGAAAACTATTGAAACTCTGACAACAGCGGGACATGCACGGTGTCGACACGGTTAACGATTATTTCTCAAATCGAAAGCGTTGCCGCCGAGCAGAACAAGAAGATCGCTTCACTGAGCGATGATCTTGTTCTTGCGGAGTCAGGTCTCGATTCCTTATGCTTCGCCATTCTCGTCGCCCGTCTTGAGGACGAGCTTGGCGTCGATCCCTTCACAGCGTCAGACGAAGTATATTTCCCCACGACTCTCGGCGAATTCGTTGAACTCTATGAACGCTGCCCGGCCTGATACGCCTTTGTTGCGAGAGCTGATTGCTGGGAATCCCGGACTGCGTCTCGACGCTCCGGTCGCTTCGCTTTCCGGCAATGAAATTCGCTTGTCGACCGCTTTCGCCGGCCGCCGGCGGGAACTCGCCGGCAAGTCGGTTCTGATTGGCGCAGCGGCGCAGCTCCTTAGCGCGCGCGCTCTTATCGAATTGGATGGTCTCGCTGCGCGGCTTGTCATTTGTCCGCCTGACTTCTCACCGGAACGACTTGCAAGCGTCATAGATCAAGCACAGGTCGACGCCATCATTTGCGACACGGCGCAAATGAACTTCGGGGCGACGCAGCCCGTCATCCTGTGCGGCGAGCCCATTGCCGAGGAAGATGAAGTCCCATTTCCGAAACTGAAGAGCGAGTGGCTGCTGCCGACATCCGGTACGACCGGTCCGCCAAAGATCGTGGCGCATAGTTTGCGCAGCCTCCTCGGCGCAATGGACGCCAAGAGCCAGGAAGCGCCCCCGGTCTGGGCGACGTTTTATGACATTCGTCGTTACGGCGGCTTGCAGATTTTTTTGCGCGCCTGCGTCTCGGGGGCGAGGCTGGTTTTGTCCGATGCCGGAGAGACGCTTGACGATTTTGTCGCGCGCTGCCGGGAGGCTGGCGTCACTCATATTTCAGGCACCCCATCGCATTGGCGCCGTCTTCTGATGAGTCCAAACTTCAATATGATTGACCCGAAATATGTGCGCCTTTCAGGTGAGATAGCCGATCGCGCCATTCTTGGAGCGCTGCGCGCTGCTTACCCTAACGCGCGCATCGTTCATGCCTATGCGTCGACCGAGGCTGGCGTGGGATTTGAAGTCCTGGACGGTCAGGAAGGTTTTCCCGCTTCCTTTTTGGAAGCCAAAGGCGATGTAGAGCTACGGTTGCATGATGGATCGCTGCATATTCGCTCAACGCGAACCGCCGTGAGTTATATCGGCCGTGACGACCTGAGACTGCATGACGACGACGGTTTCGTCGATACCGACGACATGGTGGAACAAAAAGGCGATCGCTGTTTCTTCAAAGGAAGACGCGCAGGTGTAATCAATGTCGGCGGGTTGAAGGTTCATCCGGAAGAAGTTGAACGAGTCATCAACGCGCATGACAAGGTCCGGTTGTCACGGGTCAGCGCAAGACGAAGTCCGATCATGGGCGACATCATAGTCGCCGATGTTGTTCTCATAGAAAACGAGACGCCTGTGCAGAGCGAAGCGCTCAAGCTGGAAATCCTCGACGCATGCCGAGCTCAGCTTGCACGTCATATGGTTCCGGTGACAATGCGTTTCATCCCTGCGCTTGAGATTCTTGCGAGCGGGAAATTGGCGCGCGGTCATGCGTAACGTAATCGTCACGGGCGCCAGCCGCGGCCTGGGACTGGCTATCGCGCATCGACTTGTAGCGGACGGATATTGCGTCATTGCGGTGGCGCGAAGTCAAAGCGATGCCTTGAAGAAGGACATCGCCAGCGGCCCCCAGGGCGCGTTGATTTTTGAACCCTTCGATCTTGGCGACATCGACGCATTGCCGAGTTTTGCCGCCACCTTGAAAAAAAAATACGGAAGGCCCTATGGGCTCGTAAACAATGCCGCCTCAAGTTCCGAAGGCTTGCTCGCCACTATGCATAATTCTCAGATTGAGGCCTTGCTTCGCATTAATGTAACCGCGCCAATCGTGCTGAGCAAATATGTCGTGCGTCAGATGATGGCGGAAGGAGGCGGGCGCATCGTCAATATTTCGTCGATCATTGCGACAACGGGTTACAATGGCTTGAGCGTTTATGGAGCAAGCAAGGCGGCGTTGATCGGTTTTACCAAATCGCTGGCGCGTGAGGTCGGTCGTCTTGGAATCACCGTCAACGCTGTCGCTCCAGGTTTCGTCCAAACCGAGATGACAGCGTTGCTGCAGGACGATGACCGCGCAAAGATTGCTGGCCGCGCTGCTCTGCGCCGGCTGGCGGAGCCTCAGGATGTCGCCAACGCGGTCAGCTTTTTGCTGAACGATAATGCGCGCAACGTCACCGGAACCGTTCTGACGATCGATGCGGGCGCCACGGCATAGCGCTTTAAGCTTCTTCCTGCGCGAAATAACGATTCCATATAGGCTCTTTGCCGATGCCGCTTGCAAAGGCGCGGTGCATTCGCTCTTCTTCCACTGTCAGACGCGGTGGCAACGCCTGCGGCCTTTGTCGGATCAAGAGAACTTCGGATTGCGTAACTCGCTTTCTTTCAACGCTTAGGGACAACGCGGCCTGACGCCCTCCCATCAATTCCGCATAAACTTCGGCGAGCAAATGGGCGTCGAGCAAAGCGCCATGTTTTTCGCGTCGCGACGCGTCGACGCCATAGCGCTGACAAAGCGCGTCGAGAGTGTTTGAGGCGCCGGGATGGCGGCGGCGCGCCAGAGTCAATGTGTCGATCACATTGGCGATCTCGATGCCCGGAAGATCGAGCCGCGACATTTCAGCATTCAGAAAGCGGACGTCGAATTCGGCGTTATGGATGATCAGTTGCGCGCCGTCGATGAACTCCCGAAAGCTTGAAATAATTTCTGCGAATTTTTTGTGCTTGGAGAGGAACTGTTGCGAGAGACCATGGACGCGAAAGGCCTCCTCGGGCATGTCGCGCTCCGGGTCGATATAGACGTGAAAGATTCGACCGGTCGGAATTAAATTGGCGATTTCCACAGCGCCAATTTCGACAACGCGATGACCTTTGGTTGGATCGAGGCCCGTAGTTTCGGTGTCGAGCGCAATTTCACGCATCAGGGCTTTCCTGTTTCTGCCGTGCGAAGGGCCGCCAATATGGCTCTCGCTTCACTGCGAGCCGAATCGAGTCCGCGGTCCGTGTGGATGACAAAGTCAGCGTGGCGGCGTTTTTCCTCGTCTGGAGTCTGGCGCGCCAAAATAGACTCGAATTTTTCGGTCGTCATTCCGGGGCGTGCTAGCACGCGGGCGCGCTGAACGTCAGCTGGCGCCGTGACAACGATAATCTTGTCGACATCCGTTTCGGCTCCGGTCTCGAAAAGCAAAGGAATGTCCAGGACGACAATTTTTTGCCCGCGCCGCGTCTGTTCCTCTAAAAAAAGTCGCCGCCCTTCCCAGACCAGCGGATGCACGATGGCCTCCAGACGCTTCATGGCCTCTGAATTATTCAAAACCATTCCGGCGAGTCGGTTGCGGTCCACAACGCCATTAATTGTCGCCCCTGGAAAGGCTTTTTCGATCTCCAGCGCCGATGGTCCGTTATAGATCTCATGCACGAGCCTGTCGGAGTCATAGACCGGCACGCCCTCAGCGCGAAAAATCTCCGCAGTGGTGGATTTGCCCATACCAATGGAGCCCGTCAGGCCTAGAAGCAGCATCTTTTGCAGGAACCCTTGTAAGGTCGTCTCAGCCCAAAAGCGCCGATTCGCGCCGCAGCGCGTCTAGCACGGGCAGGATTGGAAGCCCAAGGATAGTCCAATGGTCGCCGGCAACCTCGCTGAAAAGAT
The DNA here is from genome assembly GCA_963724845.1 of uncultured Alphaproteobacteria bacterium. Lineage (GTDB taxonomy): Bacteria > Pseudomonadota > Alphaproteobacteria > Rhizobiales > Beijerinckiaceae > Methylocystis. The sequence goes on along the minus strand of CAVRWF010000007.1, from coordinate 263,744 downwards.
GGACGCCCATTCCTTCTATCTGATAGGCGCCCGCGCTGGAAAGCGCCCCATCGCCAGCTACGATCAGATAAGCCTCAATAAAACTGGCGCTGAGCTCTCGCATCCGAAGTTCGGCGTGAGAGACTGTCTCGAACAGAATAGATCCGCCACGCGCGAGCGCCACTGCTGAATGCAATCTGTGCGGACGCCCGGAAAGAAAAGCCAATTGTTGCGCCGCCTGCGCGAGAGCGCCGGGTTTACCGAAGAGCCGTCCATCGCAACTCGCCACCTGATCAGCTCCAAGGACGTAAGCCTCGGGCGCGGTCAACGATATCTTCAGCGCTTTCGCACGCGCCAGCGCTCGCGCAACCTCGTCGGCGCCGCCATCTTTCGCGCGAATTTCATCTTCAATCTTGCGCTCGTCGAGTTCTGCGGGCATGGCGACAAAAGGAATCCCGGTCTGCTGCAGCACCAGTCGGCGACCCCAGCTTTTGGAGGCGAGAATCAGAGGCTGTGCGCATTGCCAGAGATGGCTGGCGCCTGGTGAAAGATTGTTGGCGGTCACTTCCAAAGCCGTCCACAGGGTTTCCCGAAACTTGGAATAGCGGGGAAAAAAGGAGCCATAAATCGCCCGCCATGTATAGTTCGGGATAAGCTTAGCGATGTGTCAACAGGAAGAGCGCTGGAGGTGAAGGTTCCCACAAACCCAGCTTCACGAACAGCCGAGCCTGCCTGCGTCTCTACGCCTCTTTGGCATGGCGCCCAACTGCCTGAAAAATAGCGATAATGAATAAATTACCCACATATTAACAGGGGGTTGGAAAGCTTTATCCGAGCGTCCCAAGCTGTGGAAAAACAGTTAATAAAAATTAACCATTGATTCCGGCAACCCAATAAAAACTGTTTAAGAAAGTATTAATGATCTCTTTATTTTTTATTAAAATTCGGTTTAGTTCCTCCTCCTGCTCTCACCTTGCCTCGCCAAGCGAGTTTGGCGCTTTCGCACGCCATCTGGATCTCAACACCATGAACAACGAAAAGCCGCTGCTTTCGGTTCTGCGCGGAAAAAGAACGGCCGTTCCACCGATCTGGTTGATGCGTCAGGCGGGACGCTATCTGCCGGAGTATCGGGAGATCCGCGCGAAGGCGACGAGTTTTCTGGACTTTTGCTATTCGCCGACAGCTGCGGCGGAAGTCACCCTGCAACCCATTCGCCGCTTTGGCTTCGATGCGGCCATTCTGTTCAGCGATATTTTGGTCATTCCCGACGCGCTGGGACAGAAGGTCTCGTTCGAAAGCGGAGCGGGACCAAGGCTCGAGCCGATAGAGCAGCCGGAACAATTGTCACGGCTGAAAGACGCCCTCGATCTTGAGCGGCTCGCCCCGGTGTTCGAGACTATCGACCGGGTGAAAAGCGAGTTGCCTGTGCAGACGGCTTTCATCGGTTTTTGTGGCGCGCCCTGGACGGTGGCGAGCTATATGATTGCTGGTCAGGGCACCCCGGATCAGGCGCCGGCGCGACTGTTCGCCTATCGCCATCCGGCGCCGTTTGAGCGGTTGATCGAACTGCTGACGCAGTCGTCGATCGGCTATCTTTTGCGTCAGATCGACGCTGGCGTCGAAGTCGTGCAGATATTCGACAGCTGGGCTGGCGTATTGCCGGCTCAGGAATTTGAACGCTGGGTCTTTTCTCCGCTGCAAAAAATCGTCTCCGCCATCAAAAAAGAGCGGCCCGGGACACCGGTGATCGCCTTTGTACGTGGCGCCGGAACTCATTTGACGGAGTTGGTCGCGAATCTCGGCGCGGACGCTTATGGGCTTGAAACGGCGGCTGATCCGGTGTGGGCTGTTCGCGAGACCGCCGGCCGCTCGGTTCTGCAAGGCAATCTTGATCCGCTGGCGCTGCTGGCCGGCGGCCCCGCGCTCGACCGTGAGGTTGACGCCATTTTGCGCGCTTTCGAAGGCCATCCGCATATCTTCAATCTCGGCCATGGAATTCTGCCCCAGACTCCTATCGCCCATGTCGAACGACTGGTCGCGAAGGCGCGGGAACCAAGGAATTAAAATGTACCTTTGGATCAAAGCTCTACACGTGATCTCCATTATCTCCTGGATGGCGGGAATGTTTTATCTGCCGCGTCTGTTCGTTTATCATTCGCAAGTAGGTCCGGGGCCGCAGTCGGAAATATTCAAGACAATGGAGCGCAAACTGCTGCGCATCATCATGATCCCGGCGATGCTTCTGTCCTGGATTACCGGTTTGGCGCTCGCCTTTGAGGGTGGTTATTTTCATGCGGGTTGGTTCCATGGCAAGCTCCTGGCCGCGGTGCTGATGACCGGAGTGCATTTTTACGACGGAGCGCTGGTCAAGCGTTTTGCCGAGGACCGCAATACCCACAGCCAAAAATTCTATCGCTTTTTCAACGAGGCGCCGACTCTACTAATGATCGCCATCGTGATTTTAGTGATCGTAAAACCGTTTTAGGCGACGTCCTTAGTGAATTATTCCTTTTCGCGACTGCCCCGGTAGCCTATGAAGGGACAGGCTTGTGACCCCAACTGCGGTCAAAACGATGCGTTGATTGCATATTCTACAGCTTGCTTTCCGGTCTAAAAGCGTTTAATGCACTGGAGTCTCACCTCTAGGCAGAATGTCGTTGCTACGACCGCCGGACTTTAACCGGTGTCTCGGTGGCCCTCCTCCCGCATTTCTCGCCAACCCTCCGCTCTATCCGATCGCCTATCGATTTGAGGCTTGCCCCCTATGCGGGAAATCAAACTTTCCGACCTTAAAGCCAAAACCGCCGCCGAGCTCCTGAGTTTCGCCGAGGAACACGAGGTGGAGAACGCCTCGCTGTTGCGGAAGCAGGAACTGCTTTTCGCGATTTTGAAACAATTCGCGAGTCGCGACGTCGAGATCGTCGGCGAAGGCGTTGTTGAAGTTCTGCAGGACGGCTTCGGCTTCCTGCGGTCCCCAGACGCCAATTATCTTGCGGGCCCGGACGACATTTATGTTTCGCCTTCGCAGATCCGGAAATTCGGACTGCGGACCGGCGATACCGTTGAGGGCATCATACGCAGTCCGAAGGAAGGCGAACGGTATTTCGCCCTGCTCAAGGTCAACACAATCAATTTCGAGGATCCCGAAAAGATCCGGCACAAGGTGCCTTTCGACAATCTGACTCCTCTTTATCCGAATGAGCGCCTGAAACTCGAGATCGACGATCCCACGCGCAAGGAATTGTCGTCGCGCGTGATCGATATCGTCGCCCCCATCGGCAAGGGTCAGCGCGCGCTGGTCGTGGCGCCGCCGCGCACCGGCAAGACCGTGCTGTTGCAGAACATTGCGCAGTCGATCACGACGAATCACCCCGAATGCTATCTGATCGTGCTGCTGATCGACGAGCGTCCCGAGGAAGTCACCGACATGCAACGTTCGGTGCGCGGAGAAGTCGTTTCTTCGACCTTCGACGAACCTGCGGTGCGCCATGTCCAGGTTGCGGAGATGGTGATCGAGAAGGCGAAGCGTCTGGTAGAACACCGGCGCGACGTGGTTATTCTTTTAGATTCGATCACGCGCCTTGGCCGCGCTTACAACACGGTTGTGCCCTCCTCCGGAAAGGTCCTGACCGGCGGCGTCGACGCTAACGCCTTGCAGCGTCCAAAGCGCTTCTTCGGCGCCGCGCGAAACATTGAAGAAGGCGGTTCGCTGACGATCATCGCCACCGCGCTGATCGACACTGGTTCGCGCATGGACGAGGTGATTTTCGAAGAATTCAAGGGCACCGGCAACTCCGAGATCATTCTCGATCGCAAGGTGGCCGACAAGCGCGTATTCCCTGCGATGGACATCACCCGCTCGGGCACCCGCAAGGAAGAACTGCTGGTGCCTTCGGACATACTCAAGAAGACCTATGTGCTGCGCCGGATCCTAAATCCGATGGGCACGGTCGACGCCATAGAGTTCCTGCTCGGAAAGCTGCGGGAAACGCCAAAAGGCAATTCGGCTTTCTTCGATTCGATGAACACCTGAGAAAGGCGCTCGCGGGAAGCTCTTCCGCGAGTCCTGTTTGCGACGTCCTGTTTCCTTTGGATCTTCTCGTTGCCAACGCGACGCGTTGGCGGGTTTCGCGAGGAAAAGGCCGTGTTTGAGAATTTCGCCAATGTCTGGACAATTGTTGGCCTCGCCAGGAACTTGAAGCGCGACAGGCCAATGGCGATGATGATCGCCAATGAGCGTGTGGTGTTGTTTCGGGACGCCGATGGGGCGCCCGCAGCCTTGATAGACAGGTGTCCTCACCGCGGCGTCGCCCTGTCTCTGGGATGCGTGGAAAACGGCGAGATCGAATGCCCGTTTCATGGCTGGCGTTTTTCGGGCAACGGCGCCAATTTGCGAACTCCGTGGAATCCGGACTCCAAGCGCGAGAATCTGTCGGCATTGGCGCTTTCAGCCCGAGAAGTCGGGGGCCTGCTCTGGCTCTATACAGGCGCGGGGCCACCCTTGAGCGAACCTTCTCCCGCTTCTTCGCTGCTGTCCCCTGGCGTATCCGTTTCTGCGCGCTCCGTTCTCTGGAATGTCCACTGGACCCGGGTGATGGAGAACATGCTGGATACGCCGCATGTGCCCTTTGTCCACAGGCGCACCATCGGGCGCGGGCTGCGCCGGCGCATCGGCGAACGCATGGATGTGTCCTGGGAGCCACATGATCATGGCGCCCACATCGTCGCGATGGTCGAGGGCGAAACTCGGCCGGGCGCGCTCGATTATCATTTTCCCAATGCAATGGAACTCTTCCTCGACTCTCCAAAGCGGTTGTTCCGCCTCATGGCGATTTGCATTCCGATCTCGGACAAGGAAACGCGGCTGATGTTGATAACGCTGCGAAGCTTCCTCCGCTCGCCCTTACTGGACCCTTTGTTCTGGTGGATGAACCGCCGAATAGCGGAGGAGGATCGAGCGATCGTCGAGTCCTCATTGCCGATCTTCGCTCCGCCGCCCGGCGAGGAAGCCTCAGTGCGGACCGACGCAGCGACTTTGGCTTTTCGCAATCTCTATCGGAAGCGGCTGCTTGGAAGTCGAGCGGAACGCTGAGATCATCAGCGATTCCGCCTTGCTTTTTCATCGGGGAGTCCGTCTAACCCCGGCGAGGACTTTCCATGTCGGCAGACACAATATTTGCTTTAGCGACCGGCGCCGGCCGCTCTGCGGTTGCGGCGGTCCGCCTGTCCGGTCCGGCGGCGCGAATGACGCTGACAGCTTTGACCAGCCTGCAGCCGGAACCGCGGATCGCCCATTACGCGCGCTTTCGAGACCCGGATACCGGTGAGACGCTTGACCGTGGGTTGGCGCTGTATTTTCCAGCGCCTTACTCGGCGACCGGTGAGGATTGCGCGGAGTTTCATCTGCACGGCGGACGCGCCGTTATCGATGGAATTCTCTCGCTGCTTGGCCGGCGATCTGGACTGCGTCACGCGGAGCCCGGCGAGTTCGCCCGCCGTGCTTTTATCAACGGAAAGATGGACCTTTCGCAAGCTGAGGCTCTGGCTGATCTCATCGACGCGCAGACAGCTTTCCAGCGCCGTCAAGCTCTGCGAGTTGCGGGAGGGGAACTGAGGCGCCAAGTGGAGCAATGGCGGGGCGCGCTCCTGGAGTCCCTCGCTATCGTCGCTGCGGAACTGGATTTTTCGGACGAAGCTGATGTAGACGGGTTTTCTCACGACGCATTGCAACGACTCCTAACGCCCGTTATTTCTCGAATGCAGGAGATTTTAAGCCGCGCGCCCGCCTCGGAACGGCTTCGCGAGGGATTCCTTGTCCTAATCCTTGGGCCGCCCAACGCGGGTAAATCCACCCTCTTGAACAGACTGGCGCAACGGGACGTCGCCATCGTCTCGGAATATGCTGGAACCACTCGCGACATGATCGAAGTGCAACTCGATGTCGGTGGCATGCCTGTCACTTTGGTCGATACGGCCGGCTTGCGTGAAGCGGAAGAAGCGATCGAACGGATCGGTGTCGCGCGCACACGAGCACGCGCTGGAGAGGCCGATTTACTGCTTTGGCTGTCGGAGGGTGGGTTGGAGCCGCTTCCAAGTGGATTGGAAGGCGGGAATGTTTTACGCGTTGCGACGAAGTTGGACAGAATTGATCCAAGCCCCGGCGCGCTGGGATTGTCCGCGGAAACGGGGCTCGGCCTTGATGCGCTGTGCGGAGAGATTGCCAAGCGTGCATGCAATTTACTGGGAGACGGCGAATTGGCCCTGGTGATCCGGGAACGGCATCGAGCGGGAATTGAGCAGGCGCAGAGCTATCTCGGCGCTGCGATTGCCCCGAACAGTCCGCTAGAAATAGTGGCGGAAGACATTAGACTCGCCGCACGCTCCCTGGAGCGCATCGTGGGCGTGATCGAGGTAGAGCAGGTGCTGGATGTGGTTTTTTCTCGTTTCTGCATCGGGAAGTGAATATGTTTCACGTGAAACATGAGGGACTTTGAGTGGTGCGTCAGCATTATGATGTGATTGTGATTGGCGGCGGACATGCTGGCTGCGAAGCAGCGGCCGCATCTGCGCGCCTCGGCGCCCGCACCGCACTAATTACCCAGTCGCGCGAGACAATTGGCGTTATGTCCTGCAACCCAGCCATCGGCGGCCTTGGCAAAGGGCAACTCGTGCGGGAGGTCGATGCGCTCGATGGCCTGATGGGCCGCGTCGCCGACGCCGCAGGGATTCAATTCAAAGTGCTGAATCGCTCCAAAGGTCCCGCCGTGCGTGGGCCGCGCGCACAAGCCGACCGCAAGCTTTATCGACAGGCAATGCAGTCGGCCATAGAAGGGACCGAGAATTTATGGGTTCTCGAAGGAGCCGTCGAGGATCTGTTGCTAGACGGAGCTAGCGTTCAGGGCGTGCAACTGGGAGGCGCACCTATCCATGCGGGCGCCGTGGTGCTTGCCACGGGCACTTTTCTCAACGGCATGATTCACATCGGCGCGACAAGAATCCCCGCTGGCCGCATGGGCGATCCACCAGCTAATGGACTTGGCGCCGCTCTGCGCAACGCGGGCTTTGCCGTGGCTCGGCTGAAAACCGGCACGCCGCCAAGGCTTGACGGCCGCACAATTGGCTGGGATGGGCTCGAGGAACAATGGGGCGACGCTGAGCCGGAACCTTTTTCCGCCTTGACGACTGCAATCGTCAATCGACAGATCGCCTGCCATGTGACCCGGACGACAACGCAGGCGCACCGAATTATCCAGAACGATTTGGAGCAGTCGCCGATGCGTACCGGCGCCATATCTGGGCCAGGACCGCGCTATTGTCCGTCGATTGAGGACAAAGTCACCCGGTTTGGTGACCGCGATGGACACCAGGTTTTTCTGGAGCCGGAGGGGCTCGATGACGCCACAATCTATCCCAACGGAATATCCACCTCCTTGCCGGAGGTGACGCAGCAGCGGTTCATCAATGCAATGCCCGGTCTCGAGAATGCGAAAATTCTTCGACCGGGATACGCAATAGAATACGACTATGTTGATCCGCGGGAACTCGACGCGACGCTGCAAACCAAACGAATCGCGGGCCTGTTCTTTGCCGGTCAAATCAACGGTACGACCGGATATGAAGAGGCGGGCGCTCAGGGCCTGGTCGCCGGGTTGAACGCCGCCGCCTTTGCGGGAAACGCGCAACCAATCCTGTTCGACCGGGCCGAAGCATATTTGGGTGTGATGATAGACGACCTTGTCACGCAGGGCGTGAGCGAACCCTATCGGATGTTCACCTCGAGAGCGGAGTATCGGCTTTCGCTGCGCGCAGATAACGCCGATGAACGACTGACGCGCCGCGGGCTGGAGTTCGGTTGTGTCGGCAAGGAGCGCTCCAAGCACTTTCGGCAAAGATCGGCTCGATTGGAACAGGCTCGTTCTCTCTTATCTCAACTGTCGTTGACCTCGGCTGCGGCCGCTCGCCATGGTTTGTCTGTCAATCAGGACGGGCAACGTCGCTCGGCCTTTGCGCTGCTTGCTTTTCCTGCAATCAGCTTCGATCGTCTGCGCATGATCTGGCCTGAATTGGCGGCGATCGACGCAGCCACAGCGGCGCAGGTCGAAATCGATGCGCGCTACGCCGTTTACCTTGATCGCCAGGCGTCGGATATCGAATCCTATAGACGAGACGAACAATTGTCGCTGCCGAAGGAGCTGGATTATTCCGCGATTGGGGGGCTTTCATCGGAGCTGCGTTCGAAGCTCGCTTTCCTTCGCCCTCGGACTATAGGGCAGGCCCAGCGTATCGAGGGTATTACACCGGCGGCTTTAACCCTGCTCGCAGCGCGGGCGCGACGGGGATGAGTCGGCGGGCCCCCCCAGCAATGATCGCCAGCTCGCTCTGGAGCTATGTCCGATTTTGCAAGGCGTCACTGCAGAACTGGATGCCTATGAGGCTCTGCTGCGCCTTTGGCAACCCAAGATCAACCTCGTTTCGGACTCGACGCTGGCGGCGCTCTGGACTCGTCACTTTGCAGACTCGGCGCAACTTGGGACGTATTTCCCCGAATTTTCGCGATGGGCGGATTTGGGCTCGGGCGGAGGCTTTCCGGGCATAGTACTCGCTTTGCTGCTTAAGGGCCGCGATGGCGCTGAGGTCCATCTGATCGAAAGCGACCAGCGAAAAGCCGCTTTCCTGAGGGCTGTTTCACGTGAAACAGAAGCGCCTGCAATTGTCCACGTGGGTCGGATCGAGCAGGAATTGCCGGACCTGACAGGAATGGTCGAGTGCATTAGCGCTCGCGCGCTTGCGCCATTGCCGCAATTGATCGCGTGGTCCGAAGAGCATTTGTTGCGGGGCGCAACGGGTGTGTTTTTAAAGGGGGAAGAGTGGCGTGGTGAATTGACCGCTCTCAAGCTGAAGAGTAGTTTTCAGGTCCGAAGCTTCGCCAGTCGCACCAATCCTGCCGCGCGAGTAATTGCGGTGGCGCGAGAGTTTCGCGCAACAGGCCATTCTGTGAATGGCCAAGTCTCTGGAGAGCAGTTCCTTGACTGAGACCCCAATTATACCGCGCGTCCTCGTCCTGGCGAATCAAAAGGGCGGCGTCGGCAAAACTACAACCGCTATAAATCTCGGCACGGCGCTCGCCGCGGTCGGGGAGAATGTGCTGGTCATTGATCTAGATCCACAGGGCAACGCTTCGACAGGCCTCGGCGTGGATCGCAAGAGCCGGACCATATCCACCTATGATGTGCTGCTGGGGGAGAGCAGTCTCGACGATGCGATCGTCGCAACGGCGGTGCCCCGTTTGTCGGTTGCCCCATCGACGCTTGATCTGCTGGGCGTCGAACTGGAAATTGCCGGCGATAAGGATCGGGCGTTTCGCCTGAAGCGCGCGTTGGCGGAGCTGGCGGCGGCTGAACATCACGTTAACGCGCGTCATTACACCTATATTTTGATCGACTGCCCGCCTTCGCTCAATTTGCTGACGGTCAACGCTCTTGCCAGCGCAGACGCCGTGCTGGTGCCGTTGCAATGCGAGTTTTTTGCGCTGGAAGGCCTTTCGCAGCTTCTGTCGACGGTGGAGCAAATCAGGCGAACGCTGAATCCAAAACTGTCCATTCATGGCATTGTGCTGACCATGTTCGACGCCCGCAACAATCTTGCAACGCAGGTCGTCGCGGATGTGCGCCGCTTCATGGGCGACAAGGTCTATGAGACGATGATCCCGCGCAACGTCCGCATTTCGGAGGCGCCGTCTCATGGCAAGCCCGTTTTACTATACGATCTGAAGTGCAGTGGCAGCCAAGCCTATTTGAGATTGGCGTCTGAAGTCATTCAACGCGAACGGCGTCTTCGCGCAGCCTAATCACGCCGAAGGAAACACATAAATGGCCGAAGAAACGCGACCGCGCCTTGGCAGAGGCCTGGCGGCTTTGATTGGCGACGCGGGAGACGAAGCGCCGGCGATAGAACGCGCGCGCGGGCAGCGGCGAATTCCAATCGAATTTCTCCGGCCCAATCCGCGCAACCCGCGCACGACTTTCCGCGAAGACGATCTCGCCGACCTCGCTGCTTCGATTCGCGAAAAAGGCATCATCCAGCCGGTCGTCGTTCGCACCATAGCCGGCGTCGCCGATGCATATGAAATCATCGCCGGTGAAAGGCGTTGGCGCGCCGCGCAGCTTGCGGGACTCGCGGATATCCCTGTGGTTATCCACGAAGCCGATGATCGCGAGGCGCTGGAACTCGCGATCATCGAAAACGTGCAGCGCGCCGATCTCAATGCAATCGAGGAGGCCAGGGGCTATGAGCGGCTTGGCGCCGATTTTGGCTATTCCCAATCGGAACTCGCCAAAATCATCGGAAAAAGTCGCTCCCACGTCGCCAATACCATGCGCTTGCTCAACCTTCCTGAAATGAGCCGGCGCCTTGTGGCGGAGGGGTCGATTTCCGCCGGTCACGCGCGCGCATTGCTCGCGGTGAAAGATCCCGATGCGGTTGCGCGGCGGATTGTCGACGAAGGGCTGACTGTTCGCGATATTGAACATTTGGCGCAACGGCAGGCTTCCGACTCGGGGACCAAGCCGCGCAAGGCGCGCGAAGAAAAAGATGCAGACACCAGGGCGATGGAGAAGCTGCTCAGCGATAATCTCGGGCTCACGGTTGTGATCAGGCACGAGGGTGAACGGGGCGAATTGCGAATCCGTTACGAGACGCTCGAGCAACTCGACGCGCTATGTCGACGCTTGACGGGCTGAGGCGTTGTAGCGATAGCAGCCTTCATCCTTTGGCCAACAGTCGAAACGGACTCCCTTCGGATTCGTAAAATGTATTCCGAATTCAAGGTAATCTGACTTCTTTGCGGTTGGAAAGAAGCTTAAAATCCAGATCTCGAAGACAATCAAAATAATGCGCAGTAAAAAAGCCGGCCCCGAAGGACCGGCTTTTTCTGTTCGTCTGGGTAGATTAGTATTTCGCGAGGATCGGGGCCACCATTCCGCCGCCGAAGCGGTAGGTCAGGCCGGCGCTGATAACCAAAGGATTGATCGGCAGGGCCACCTTGACGGGGAGATAGATCGCTCCCAAGGCCGGGGCGGTCGGCGCGAAGGCCGTTACGCTCGAGTGAACAGTCGGCTGCGTCGAAATATATTTGACGTCGACGTTCACGCCCCAATGTTCGTTGAACATGTAATCGGCGCCGACTTGGCCGACCACGCCCCAGGTCGGGGTGACGGTGGCGTATTGGAATGCGCCGGTTACAGCCGGAATGCCGATACCGGCAAGTGTCGAGCCCGGGGCCATCGGGATTCCCCACACATCGTTATTGACGCGGGTGCCCCAGAAGGTCGTGAAGTTCACGCCGACGCCGAGATAAGGCTGGAAGGCGCCGAAGTTGGTGAAGTGATATTGCGCCAACAGCGACGGCGGGAACACCCAGGTGCGCGCGAAGTCGCTGGAGATCGTGCCAGTGCCCTGGATGTGATGGGGCGAAACGCAGCAGATGGCTTCGATCGCCCAGTTCCGATTGAGGTAATAAGCCACGTCCAGCATCGGGATGATCGACGAGGAAGTGCGTGTGCTCGCATTGGAGACGACGCCGTTGGCTCCGGTCAGACCCGAGAGCACGCCAATGGCTCCGAGACCCGGCGCTGCAGGCACAACCGAACCCATGTCGTAGGTCGTTCCCTTGCCGGCGAGCGGTATGACCCCGCCGATCTTGAGGCGAACCTGGAAGGGCTGGTAGCTATCCACGAAGGCTGGAGCCAACGGCCCCTTCGTCGAAGGCAGACCGGAGCCGACGATAGGCGCGCTAGGAGTGGGAGCGAAGGGGTCGAAGTGCCAGTTGAGGCCAGCTCGAACTGTGTGGAAGCGGGTGGGCGAGTTCTGCGTCGCGGCAAAAACGGGAGAGGTAAGGCCGATTGCAGCGGGCGCGCCTCCGTTGAGAGCAACGGAATTCGCGTTCGTCGATCCAAGATCGACATAAAGATATTCGAGCTTGACCGACCAGGCTGGGAACTGCGAGGGCGACCATTCGACGCCGCCGCCGGCCGTCCAGCCAACCTTGGTGTCGTCGTAATAACCATTGCCGACAGCAGCGCTGCCAAATCCCGCCGCCGCGGGGTTAGTGAAGTTGTCCGCGAAACCCGCGTTGTGGACGACCTGACCATAAGCGAGACCGCCTGTGCCGTAGAGCATCAGATTCGGCATCGAAGGCAGAGTGAAGCCGACGCGTCCGCGCAAGGTGCCGTACCAATCGACGCTCTTGGTTGAATTGGCCGACTGCAGATGCGATCCGGTCGCGTCGACGACGCCGACCGAACTATTCACGGTGGAATGGACATCAGCCGCTTGGATATCCGTTTCGACGCCGAGCACCAACCACGGCGAAATCTGATAATTGTAACCGACTTGCCCGCCGCCCAGTACGCCATTCAAATTCTGCGGAACGCTCCAGGCCGAACCGAACGGCGCAGCGGCAAGACCACCGGCGCTGATATAGCTGAGACCGCCTGTTTCCTGCGTGTTATCGCCGAAGCCGTAGCCGATATTGATACCGCCATAGAGCCCGGTCCAGCTGAACGCCGGCGGCGGAATATAAGCAGGGGGACCTTTCCGCGTCGGAAGGTCGGCGGCTTGAGCAGACAAGCCCGCTGCGCTCACGGTGAGCACAGCAAGAGCGCCACGAATAACAGACTTCATCGGATCCCCCTCAGAAATTTTAGTGTCGACCTCGAGCCGACGCGCGAGTTGTGTCGAGTTGGCTTAAGCTTGCATTGATTTGGGGCTAAATGGCTTGATCTTAGTCAAATCTTCAGGTGTTGAAGGCGGTTTCTCCGGCTCTGTGTCTCTTTCGCAACAGAGGTCGGAATTGGTTGCCAGACGAGAAAGTGAGGATTAATCGGAAAGCCAGCGTTTTCGAGCTTCGGAAACGGGTGGAGGCGGCTGGCCGCCAACCGGCATCAACGCGCTAGCTATCGCTTCCGCGGACTACACAGCAAGGTGCGACGATTTGACCACTCACGAACCGCAAATCACCGACGCACTCGTCGCCGCTCATGGTCTGAAGCCCGATGAATACCAGCGTATTCTTGCGCTTATCGGCCGGGCGCCGAGCTTTACGGAGCTGGGAATCTTTTCGGCGATGTGGAACGAGCATTGTTCCTACAAATCATCGCGTTTGCATCTGCGCAAACTGCCGACAAAGGCGCCCTGGGTCATCAAGGGTCCCGGTGAGAACGCCGGCGTGATCGACATCGGCGACGGAGACGCCTGCGTTTTCAAGATGGAAAGCCATAACCATCCCTCCTTCATCGAACCCTATCAGGGCGCGACGACCGGCGTCGGCGGGATTTTGCGCGATGTTTTCACCATGGGAGCTCGCCCGATCGCATGCCTGAACCTGCTGCGGTTTGGGGCTCCCTCACATCCCAGGACGCGGCATCTTGTGGCGGGCGTCGTGGCGGGTGTTGGAGGCTACGGCAATTCTTTCGGCGTGCCCACCGTTGGCGGCTCGACGGAGTTCGACCCCTGCTATGACGGCAATATATTGGTCAACGCCATGGCCGTGGGATTGGCTCGGGCCGATTCGATTTTTTATTCGGCGGCGGCGGGCGTGGGCAACCCCATCGTCTATCTGGGTTCGAAAACCGGGCGTGATGGCATCCACGGCGCCACCATGGCGTCAGCCTCCTTCGAGGCGGACGCGGAGGAAAAGCGTCCGACTGTGCAGGTCGGCGATCCCTTTTCAGAGAAACTTCTGCTCGAAGCCTGCCTCGAATTAATGGCCTCCGGCGCGGTGATCGCCATTCAGGACATGGGCGCGGCGGGGCTCACGTCCTCCGCAGTCGAAATGGGAGCCAAGGGCAATCTAGGCATCGAACTGGATCTTGACGCTGTTCCCTGCCGCGAAGCTGGCATGACCGCCTATGAGATGATGCTGTCGGAGAGCCAGGAGCGCATGCTAATGGTGCTGCGCCCCGAGCAGGAGCAGGAAGCCGAGGCGATCTTCAGAAAATGGGGCCTCGACTTCGCTATTGTCGGCAAAACCACGGACACACTACGCTTTGTGGTCAAGCATCAGGGCGCGACCAAAGTCGACCTCCCCATCAAGGAGCTTGGCGACGAAGCGCCGCTTTACGATCGGCCGTGGGTAGCGTCGCCAAAGCTGCCAGCGCTCGATCCGAGGTCAGTCCGACCCGCCTTGTCCAACCGAGAGGCGTTGCTTGCCTTGTTGGCGACGCCGGATCTCTGCTCAAAGCGCTGGGTGTGGGAGCAGTATGATCATCTTATCCTCGGCAATACCGTAAGGCAACCGGGCGGCGACGCCGCGGTAATTCGCGTTGGCGATGGACCAAAAGGCCTCGCTCTCGCCACTGACGTCACTGCGCGCTACTGCGCCGCCGATCCCCGGGAAGGCGGGAAACAGGCGGTCGCCGAATGCTGGCGCAACATTACCGCGCGTGGCGCCACTCCTCGGGCGCTGACCGACAACCTCAATTTCGGCAATCCCGAAAAACCGGAGATCATGGGGCAATTTGTCGGCTGTCTGGAGGGAATTGGCGAGGCGGCCCAAGCGCTGGACTTTCCGATCGTGTCCGGCAACGTCTCGCTCTATAATGAAACCCAGGGCAAAGGCATTTCGCCAACGCCCGCCATCGGCGGCGTCGGCGTCATTCAAGACGTAAGCCTTGCCGCCAAAACAGGGTTTTGCGCGCCCGGCGAGACAATCTTTCTGGTTGGAGAAACCTTCGGTTGGCTGGGTCAGTCCGCCTATCTGCGAGACCTTCTGGGCCGCCTAGAGGGGCGCCGCCGCCGGTGGACCTTGCCGCCGAAAGACGGAATGGCGATTTTGTTCGCGACCTGATTCTCTCTCGCATCGTCACAGCGGTCCACGATCTTTCGGATGGCGGACTTGGCGTCGGTCTGGCCGAGATGGCGCTGGCGGGAGAAGTAGGCGCGACCATCGACTCCCTGCCTTCCGGCCCGGAGCACGCTGTTCTTTTTGGCGAAGATCAGGCCCGCTACCTGGTTGTCGCACCGCCGGAACGAGCGCAAAGTATCGAACTGGAAGCCAAGGCCAGGGGAATTGTACTGATGACGCTTGGCTCCACCGGCGGGGACGCATTGAACTTGCCCAAAGAGGCGCCGATATTGCTGGCAGAGCTGCGTAAGGCGCATGAAAACCCGTTGCCGGAATATATGGCCGGAAACGACCGTGCATTTTATGACAAAGGATGAGTTACACGATGCCGATGCCCGCCGCTGAAATCGAGCGCCTGATCAAAGCCGCCTTGCCGGACGCGGTGATTGAATTGACGGCGCTCGCCGACGACAATGACCACTGGGCGGCGACCGTCACTTCTCCCGCTTTCACCGGACTGAGCCGCGTGCGCCAGCATCAACTGGTTAATGCGGCCTTCGGCGAACGGCTTGGGACGGAACTGCACGCGCTGGCCCTCACCACCAGATCGCCTTAAGGGTCAAACGGCCTGCGCGGTCTTTGCAGCCTGAGCCGCGGAACCTTGAATTCCGCATGAAAGGAAAGAAAATGAGCGATACCAATTCCCGCATCAAAAGCGAAATCGCGAGCGCTGACGTTGTGCTCTTCATGAAGGGCACGCCTCAGGCTCCGCAATGCGGTTTTTCAATGCAGGTCGTGCAAATTCTCGATCATGTCGGCGCGCCATACAAAGCTATCAACGTGCTGGCGGATGGAGAGATTCGCGAAGGGATCAAATCCTATTCGAACTGGCCAACGATCCCTCAGCTCTACGTCAAGAATGAGTTTATCGGCGGCTGCGACATCACGCGGGAAATGTTCCAGTCGGGCGAGCTGGTGGCGCTTTTCGACAAGGAAGGCGTTCCGCACAAGCAAGTTGCGAAAGCCTGAGGCGCGACGCATCCATCCGATTTTCTGAAACTGAACTTTTGCAGCGGGCGCTAATTGCCCGCTGCTTTTCCTGTCATATTCGGTCAGCTCCTATAGCGCCGGCGTAGATGTGCGACGACGGGCTCCGGAGTCGACACAGGCATCCTTTCCACCTCGGAATAATGAGGCCAAGTCTCGGACTTGCGCCGCAAATCGGTTAACTCCTCGGGCGGAACTGCGCGGCTGAAGAGGAACCCCTGCGCTTCGGTGCAGCCTCCGGTCGCCAGTTCGGCCAATTGCTCCGGCCGTTCCACGCCTTCCGCTGTGGTGATCATGCCGAGTTTCTTGGCGAGACCGGCCACTGAAGCGACGATCGCGCGGCAGTCTTCGTTCGTGTCGATCGACTGGATGAAGCAACGATCGATCTTGATTTTGTCGAATGGGAAGCTGCGCAGATAGTTGAGCGACGAATAGCCGGTGCCAAAATCGTCCAGTGAAATGCGCACGCCCAGATTTCGCAACCTGTGCAAGGTGGCGATGTTCACCTCGCTGTCCTGCATCAACAGATTTTCGGTAATCTCCAGCTCAAGGCGCCGCGGCGAGACGCCAGCCGCACCAAGCGCGTTGACGATCGTCGTTATGAGCGAACCGCTGCGCATCTGAGCGGGCGACAGATTGACCGCGACATGAAGATGTTCCGGCCAGCGCGCAACTTCGGCGATGGCCTGGCGAATCACCCATTCCCCAAACTGGACGATGAGGCCGGTTTCTTCGGCGATAGGAATAAACTCGTCCGGATTGATCACGCCTCGCTCCGGGTGGCGCCAGCGCATGAGCGCTTCATACCCCGAGACGGCTCCGGTCTCGATATTGATCAGGGGCTGATAGTGCAGCGTAAGCTGATTTTTGCTTAGCGCGCCGCGCAGTTCCATTTCCAGCTCGCGACGCTCGCGAGCAGCTTCGTCCATGCCTGTTTCAAAGAAGCTGTATCGATTGCGGCCGTTCGCCTTGGCGTCATAAAGAGCCAGATCCGCATTTTTCAGCAGATCCGACACGGTGTCGCCATTTTCCGGCGCAAGCGCGATGCCGATGCTCGTCGCCGTAAGAATATGCTGACCGTCGATGTCGATCGGTTCGCCTATGGTCCGGATAATGCGCTCGGCGAGGGCGGACACTTCCTCGAGCCCGGCGACGTCGCGCAACAGCACAGCGAACTCGTCGCCTCCGAAACGCGCCGGGAGATCCTGATCCCGTACGCAGCTTTCCACGCGCCGCGCCACGGTTTGCAGCAGCTGATCCCCAATGGGATGACCAAGTGTGTCGTTGACTGCTTTGAAGTGATCGAGATCCAGACACAAAACCGCGTTGATCTGACCAGCTCTGCGCCGGTTGAGCGAGTGTTGAAGGGTCTCGTTGAACAAGAAGCGATTGGGGAGATTCGTCAGACCGTCGTAATGCGCCATATAGGCGACCTTCGCCTCGGCGCGGCGCGCAACGGTGACGTTCGTGGTGACGCCGCGCAGTCCGATCACCGTCGACCGGTCGGCGCCCAGGCGCGGATGGGCGCAAAGCGTCCACCAATGCTGCTCGCCACCAATCGTCAACGGAAGCGTCAGGTCGCTGAATCCACGCAGATTGGCGATATGGTCGCGTAGTATCTCGGTTTCCGGGCAGTCGTCGAAGAGTTCCAGAAGGTCGGTTCCGGAAAGCGTCTCGAGAGGACGTTGCGCGGCCTCGGCGAAGCGTTCGCAAACATCGTCCAACTGACCGCGCGCGTTAACCAGCCAAAGCCAGTCGGAACTGTGCTCCTGATAGTCGTGCAGCAAAAGTTTGACTGTATCGGACTGCTCGACAAGTTCGTGCTCGTGCAGAGTGCGCGCGACGAGGCTGGAAAAAGATGCGTCGATTGAACGCCCGAGTATCACGCAGTAAGCCAGCAGCAGGGCGGTCGCAGTAAGTCCATTGGCCGCGTCCATGGTGGTGAGCCCGAGACTTGAGCCAAGCGCGATCGGCGCGATAAAGCCGATTGCGGCCTTGGGAATTGCGTTCAGCATGGAGGCGCCGGCGTTCATCATTCCCGCCGCGACCATGGTGGGAACGAAAATCGACGCTGGCATAAACGCGAGCAACCACGCGACCGCGGCTCCCCAGGCGACACCTGCGATCAGCGCGATCGCGATGATATGCTGGAAAGTTCGTTCAGGTCTGGCTGCTTTCGGGTTAGCCTTGTGCTCCACCCAGGCTCGCAAACGCACAAGCGATATGCCGGCAATGAGCGCAACCCACGCCACGAGCAGTGATTCAGGAGCAGCTTTCGACGCGAAGACCGCGACGACCAGAGCATTGAAGATATTGCCTGCGACTGCGACCGGAACGAGCGAAAAATAAGATTGGAGCTGTCGTTCCAGGAGCAGGAGTCTGCGAGGGTCGTTCGGCTCAAGGCCGCCATCGAGTTTTTTATTTAAATAGCTCATACCCATCGTCATTCCCTGAACGCAACGCAAAGTGCAAATCCCGCCCGCGCCATCTCGAGGCGCTGTCGGCCGGTGATTTCGTCAAATGCTCGATGTTCTGTCGACTTCGCCACGCAAACCAAACGCCTATGGTCCAAAGCCCAAAAGCAGCCGCGAATGCTGGCCGAAGAAACAGCGATACAAAAAAGGTTGGCCATCGCCGCTCCCAGCGCTTCGCCGACACGGCTTGCGCTCTGGTCAAGGGATGGACCCCAATTGTTATGATTGAGTTATAGGCGCCGTAAGGGTTTTCGCTATTGCGGCGCGCGGCGTCGCCGACCACGGTCAGTCTCGGTGGCGCCTAAGCTAATATTATCGCACATGTTTCCGGCCATTTCCGGAAAATGCCGGGCGCGTTCCGTCAAACACTCTCATTTTATTCGGTTTTCCGTCTTCCGGCGCGCAATCGCTGCATTTGCGCCGGAAGACCGAAGCTGCTGAACATCCTTAACTCTGATGCGAAAATTTATCGCACCAGAATGTTTTTGAACTGCCAAGGATCCTCAAGATCAATGTCCTCGGGAAAAAAGCCGGGGCGGTTCGCGAGCGGCGTCCAGTCCGTATAGACGCCTTCGACCGGCCCCAGGTAAGGCAGCTGCACCTCAAGACAGCGGCGATAATCAACTTCGTCCGCCTCGACAATGCCCGCCCTCGGGTTTTCCAGCGCCCACACCATGCCGGCGAGGGCTGCCGAGCTCACCTGTAGGCCTGTGGCGTTCTGGTAGGGCGCGAGTTCGCGCGTTTGTTCGATGGAGAGCCTCGAGCCATACCAATAGGCGTTCCTGGCGTGGCCAAACAGCAACACGCCAAGCTCATCGATGCCGTCGACGATCTCGTGCTCGTCGAGGATATGATCCCGGGCCTGACGCTTGCCGGCGGCGCCGAACATTTCATGCAGCGACAGCACCGCATCGTCGGCCGGATGATAGGCGTAGTGACAGGTCGGGCGATAAACGGCTTTGCCCTGATTATCGCGTACCGTCAGATAATCGGCGATGGAGATAGCCTCGTTATGGGTAACGAGGAAGCCATATTGCGGGCCCGGCGTGGGCGTCCAGCTGCGCACGCGCGTGTTCGCGCCCGGAGAATTGAGATAAATGGCCGCGCCGCATCCAGACTCATGCGTGCCTGCGATATCCGGAAGCGTTTTTTCATGCGTGCCCCAGCCGAGTTCGGCGGGCTGCATACCCTCAGAAACAAAGCCCTCGACCGACCAGGTGTTCACGAACACATTCCGGGGTTTTGGGGTCCGCGCGCGTTGCGTGTCGCGTTCGGCGATATGAATGCCTTTGACGCCGAGTTTTTGCGCCAGCGCGCCCCATTCGGCGCGGTTCGTTGGCGCGGACGTAAGGACGCCCGTGTCCCTGGCGAGATTGACCAGCGCCTGTTTGACGAACCACGAGACCATCCCCGGATTCGCGCCGCAGCAGGAAACCGCCGTCGAACCGCCGGGATTCCTGCGCCGCTCCGCCAGCACGGTTTCTCGAAGCGCATAATTGGTGCGGGCCTCATTGCCCAGTTTGGCGTCGAAATAAAAGCCTGGCCAAGGCTCAACGACGGTGTTGACGTAAAGAACCTTCAGCTCCTGGGCGAGCTTGATGATGTCGAGCGAACAGACGTCGACAGAAAGATTGACGATAAAACCTTGTCCGTCGCCGCTCAGCAGCGGCGTGAGAATCTCGCGATAATTTTGCTCCGTCAGCGCTGCTTTGACGAAGTCAATCCCGCGCACGTCGAGCAGACTGCGGTGCTCGTCGGACGGGTCGATGACGGTGAAGCGGCTTTTGTCGAAGTCGAAGTGCCGCTCGATCAGCGGCAAGATGCCACGCCCGATGGAGCCAAAGCCGATCAAAACCATGGGACCGGTGATTTTGCCGTGAACTGGCCAGTGCGACATCTTGCGGGCTCTCCTTGAAAGTTTGAACTTTGTGCGCTGCGTTAAAAGCAAGAGCCGCTGACTTAATCAACCCCTCGCACAAGCTGCGGGTCGTCGCAAAGGACAGTGGATCACGCGCTTTCGGCTGTTGCAGCTGGGCTCGCAGAGCGCGAGCAAAAGGGCCATATCACGGAAGAAAGATTGCCCACAGCCTCGAAGCTGCGTATTTCTCGTGGGCGAAGGCGACAGGCGGCTTTGCCGGAGCAAGAGCAATATGCTCCGCTGACGCCCAAAGGACCGTTAAATGAACGACGGCGATCAATCTCCCCCATCTTCCAGCCCTGACGCGGCCGTGGGCGGGCGATTTCCCACCGTCGGCATTGGCGCCTCGGCGGGCGGCCTGCATGCGCTGCAGGAGTTTTTCGAGAGTCTGCCCGACGGCGTTGAGGCGGCTTTCGTGGTCATTGTGCATCTCGACCCCGCGCATCAGAGCGAACTGGCCAACATATTGGCGACCCGCACCAAAATGCCGGTGACGCAAGTCAGCGGGCGAGTCCCGCTAGAGCCCGGACATGTCTATGTGATTCCTCCCAATCGCCAATTGCTGATCTCCGATCAGCATCTGTCGACCGCTGAATTCGACGAGCCTCGCTGGCAAAGGGCTCCGATCGATTTGTTCTTTCGCTCGCTTGCCGCTCAGCACGGCGATGATTTCGCGATTGTTCTGTCTGGAGCCGGTTCGGATGGGGCCATTGGCATAAAGGCGATCAAGGAGGCTGGCGGCATTATCCTCGTGCAGGCTCCCAATGAAGCCGAATATGCCTCGATGCCACGAAGCGCCATCGCCACGGGCCTCGCGGATTTCGTGCTTCCGGCGCGAGAAATCGCCACGCGTTTGCCGGAGCTTATCCGCAAACGCGACCTGGGGCCGCTAGCGGAGTTGGATCAGGAAACCTTGCAGCGGATTTTGTCGCATCTTTGCGCGCGCACAGGGCATGACTTCTCGAAGTATAAGAGCTCCACGGTGCGGCGCCGGATCGCTCGCCGCATGCAGGTTCAGCGCGCGTCCACGCTGCAGGAGTATTTGCGCACCTTGCGAGAAAGCGCCGAAGAGGCGCAGGCGCTGTTCGCCGACCTTTTGATCTCCGTCACCACCTTCTTCCGCGACGCCGCCGCCTTCCAGAAACTAGCGGAAATTGTCATCCCCAAATTGTTCGAGGAAAAGGGATCGTCGCACGCGATCCGAGTCTGGGTTGCAGGTTGTGCGACAGGAGAAGAGGCCTATTCCATCGCAATACTGTTGATAGAGGAGGCCGATCGACATGACTTCCGTCCCGAACTTCAAGTCTTCGCGACTGATCTGGACGGCGCCGCGCTGGCGATGGCTCGCGAGGGTCGTTATCCGCTTTCGATTGAAGCCGACATGTCCGAAGAGCGACTGCGGCGCTTTTTTACCCGCGACATTGACAGCTATCACGTGCGGCGCGAACTGCGCGACGTCGTGTTGTTCGCCAAGCACAGTCTGCTGAAAGATCCGCCCTTCTCGCGACTGGATCTCGTTTCCTGCCGCAATCTGCTGATTTACCTCGACCGGGATCTACAGCAGCAAGTCTGCGCCACGATTCACTTTGGGATGCGGGCAGGCGGCTTTCTGTTTCTTGGCTCGTCCGAAAATGCGGATAGCCCGGCGGGCATGTTTAATCTCATCGATCGGGACGCGCGAATTTATGAGCGCCTGCCTTCAGTCGGCGGCGGCGCTCGCGTAATGCAGGCGCTCGCGACCGTGGGCGTGGTTCCCGAGCCCTTGCCGGACAAATTGACCATTCCTTTTCGAGCGCCGGTCGAAGCCTTGATGCATCGCGAAGCGCTCGAACGAGCGGCGCCGCCGAGCGTCGTCGTCGACAACTCGTTTCGGGTTGTGCATCTTTCGGAGAACGCGGGACGATATTTGCAGCCTTCGGCTGGCGTGCTGACGAACGACATCACCGAGCTTGCGCGCGAGGAGTTGCGATTCGACCTGCGAGCGGCGCTGCATCGGGCCTTTGCGCATGGCGAGCCCAGCCTCAGCGCGCCGATCGCCGTCCGTTTCAACGGCCATCAGCAGCGTGTTTATGTGCAGGTGCGGCCCCTTCCCTCAAATCCTCACGAAAGCCAGTCCGCCCTCGTGTTTTTTTTCGAAGGCGAGGCATTGAACGACAATCCTGTTGCGTTAGACCTCGAACAGCGCGCACCGGAAGAGCAGATCCGCGAGCTTCAGCAAGAGCTGCAGTTCACGCAGTCGCAATTGCGCACCTCACGGGAGGAATATGAGGGTGCGAATGAAGAACTGCGCGCAGCCAACGAGGAATTGCAGTCGATAAACGAAGAATATCGTTCGACAGGGGAGGAGCTTGAAACCAGCAAGGAGGAGCTGCAATCGATCAATGAAGAGCTGCAGACCGTCAACAGCGAGCTGAAAGCAAAACTGGAGAGCGTGTCGCGCGCGCATAGCGACATCCAGAATCTGATGGCGGCGACGGACGTCGGAATTCTCTTTGTCGACACTCAATTGCGCATCAAGCGCTTTACTCCGCTGGTCGCCGAGCTGTTCAACTTCGCTTCGGGCGATGAAGGCAGAACGATCACCGATTTCACGCACCGCCTGGACTACGACCAACTCAGCGAAGATGCGCACACCGTCATTCGCGACCTCACGTCGCGCGAACACGAAGTGCGGAGCAAGAATGGCAATTGGTACCTGCTGCGCCTGCGCCCCTATCGCACGGTAGAGAACAAGATCGACGGCGTAGTCATAACGCTGGTCGATTTCACGGAGCGTTGGCGCGCGGAAGACGCCTTGCGTGAAAGTGAGGCGCGCGCAAGATCGGTGCTCGACGGAGTGGCGGACGCCATCATCACGATCAATGAAGCGGGGCTCATTCGATCGGTCAATCGCGCGACGACAAAACTGTTTGGTTATTCGGCGCAGGAGCTTGTCGGCAAGGACATCAGTTTGCTGCTTCCAGATCCCCACAACTCAAAGCATCAGGGCTATATTCAGAATTATCTGCGCACCGGAAAGGCCAAAATCATTGGCATGGATCGTGAAGTTGAAGGACGCCGCAAGAACGGTTCCTTGCTGCCCGCGGAACTGACGGTTTCTGAAATCATGCACGGCGCGGAGCGGCTTTTCATCGGCTTCATCCGCGATCTTTCCGAGAAGCGTAAATTCGAGGCGCGGCTCGATAAGCTCCACGCGAATCGCCTCTCCTCAATGTCGGAGGTGGTGGGCGCGCTCGCGCATGAGATCAACCAACCGCTGGCGGCTGCGACGACCTATTTGCAGGTGGCGCGACGGCAGTGCGGCGTCCTTGACCAAAAGTCGTCCGACATCGACGGCACCTTGAACAGCGCCGCCGCCGAATTGGTCCGCGCGGCGCGCATAATCGGCCAATTGCGCGAGTTCATCTCGCGCGGCGACCCTGAAAAATCAATGCAGAATCTGCATAAGCTGATTCGGCAGGCCTGCGATCTCACCGCCTCGGGAATGCAAAAGGCGAATGTCGAATGCATCTTGCGATTGCACGCGACGGAGGACGCCGTGTTCGTGGACAAGGTGCAGATCCAGCAGGTGCTGGTGAATCTCATCCGCAACGCCAAGGAGGCGATGAGCAATTCGGAAACCCGCAAGCTGACAATCCTGACTGAGGTCAGGAGTGGCGATATTCAGACCGATGTCGTCGACACAGGTTGTGGCGTGCCCGAGCCTGCAAGGGCGGATCTGTTTCAGCCATTCACGACGACCAAAACCAATGGTCTTGGAGTCGGGCTTTCAATTTCCCAGTCGATCATTGAAGATCATTACGGAAAACTCTGGGTCGAGCCCAACCCGGGAGGGGGCTCCAGATTCAGTTTTACATTGCCTCTGGCGAGCGCGGCTCCGATCGAGGAATAGCCGGCGACATTCGAATTGTTTGGCTGTGTCCAGTCATGCACCACTTTCAAAGGCTAAGCTTTCCTTCGCGGCGCGATGACAAATATAGTCTAGTGAATTTTGGCGCCAATCGCGTTCTTGCAAAAACGCCTGTGGAGGGCCATCGCTCATGCTGCTTACATCAACGGCGTTCCATGAAGGCGCGGTCATTCCTCGACGCTTCACCTGCGACGCTGAAAATGTATCGCCAGCGCTGCAATGGGCCGGCGCGCCTGCCGAAACGAAAAGCTTCGTCCTGTTGTGCGACGATCCCGACGCGCCAGCGGGCGTATGGCGGCACTGGGCTGTCTTCGACATTCCCCCCTATCGAGTGGAACTCGTTGAAGGAGCGGGCCGCCCGGAGGGATTCGAAGACTTCCGTCATGCGGTCAATGATTTTGGCGAGTTAGGCTACGGCGGCCCATGCCCCCCGCACCAGCACGGCGTCCATCACTATCACTTCAAGCTGCTTGCGCTCGACCGCGCGGAACTTCCCATTCGCGCACATCCTTCCTGCAAGGAGGTAGAGGAGGAAGCCACAAAACACATGCTGGCCGAGGCGACGCTGATCGGCCTCTATCAGCGTTGATGGCTGGTCAGGGCCGCGCCAGACGCTGTAGCCAGGCTTGCGCCTGCGCGCGAACGTTGGAGGGCGCCGCGCCGCCGTAGCTGGTGCGGCTTTCAACGGATTTTTCGACCCCGAGCACGTCGAAAACCTCTGCGCTGATGCGCGGTTCGACCTCCTGCAGGTCGGAGAGCTTCAGCGCTTCGAGTCCAACTCCGCGATCCGACGCGATCCCCACGATGCGGCCCGTGACGTGATGCGCCTCCCGGAATGGTAGACCCAGCGCCCGGACCAGCCAGTCCGCAAGGTCGGTCGCGGTGGCGTAGCCGGCGCCTGCCGCCTCGCGCAATCTGGCGCGATTTACGCTCATGTCACGAGTCATGCCGGCGATGGCGGCTATGCAGAGCGCCAGCAAATCCAGCGAATCGAAGGCGCCTTCCTTGTCCTCCTGCATATCCTTGGAGTAGGCGAGCGGCAGACCCTTCATCACGATGAGCAGCCCCTGCAGCGCGCCGATGATGCGTCCGCTCTTGCCGCGCACCAGCTCGGCGGCGTCGGGATTGCGCTTTTGTGGCATGATCGAGGAGCCGGTGGTGAATTTGTCTGAAAGCGCGACGAAAGCGAATTGCGCCGTCGTCCACAGCACGATTTCCTCGGCGAAACGCGAAAGATGCGTGGCGCAAATCGCCGATGCGGCGAGCGTCTCCAAAACAAAATCGCGATCCGAGACACTGTCCAGCGAATTTGCCGTGGGCCGGTCGAATCGCAGCGCTTTGGCGGTCATTTCGCGATCGATGGGGAAAGAGGTCCCGGCGAGCGCGGCGGCGCCGAGCGGAAACTCATTGAGCCGCGCGCGGGCGTCGCGGAACCGCCCCCGGTCGCGCGAAATCATTTCGACATAGGCCAGCAGGTGATGACCAAAGGTGACGGGTTGCGCCGATTGCAGATGCGTGAAGCCAGGCATCACCGTCGCGGCCTCGGCCAGAGCCTTTTCGGCCAGGGCGCGCTGGAGGTCCAGCAGCTGCTCATCGAGCCGGTCGATGCAGTCCCGGATATAAAGGCGGAAATCGACGGCGACTTGATCGTTGCGGGAACGCGCCGTATGCAAGCGTCCGGCGGCGGGGCCGATGAGTTCGGCGAGGCGCAACTCGACATTCATGTGAATGTCTTCAAGCTTGCGCGAAAATTCAAAGGCTCCCAACTCGATTTCCTGCCGAATGCGGGTCAGGCCGTCGGTAATCTTCTCCGCATCCGCTTCCGAGACGACGCCGCAGGCCTTCAGCATCGCGACATGGGCGAGCGAGGCCTCTATATCCTGGGGCCAGAGTCTTTTATCAAAGTCGATGGAGACATTGATCGCCTCCAGTACGGCGTCGGTTGCGTCTTGAAAACGGCCGCCCCATATTTTGCTCGTCATGTGACCCCTTCGCAACGCCGACCTTGGAACAAGAGCAAGATGACCGAACAACCGGCCGCAAATCCCCAGACCAATCGCGGCGCCTTCGCCGTGGCCGCCTTGCTGCTTATCGCCGGCGCGGTGTTTCTATACGTGAAGGCCGGCCACGGCGGCAAGAAAGAGCACAGCGCCGCCTGCGAAGCCTCGAGGCCGCTGGCTCAGACCGCTAAAAACATAGCCAAGGGCGAAATCGCAGCCTTCACAGCCGCCACGGACCCCGAACCGATGCCGGCCCTCGCCTTCAACGGGCCCGACGGCGCGCCCACGACGCTCGACGCCTTCAAGGGCAAGGCTCTGCTGGTGAACATCTGGGCCACCTGGTGCGTGCCCTGCCGCTCGGAAATGCCCGCGCTCGACCGACTGCAGAAAGCCGCCGGCTCGGACAAATTCGAAGTCCTCGCCATAAATGTCGATACGTCGCGGCTGGAGCGGCCCAAGTCGTTTCTCGATGAAATCGGCGTGAAAAATTTGAAGTTCTACGCCGATCCTAAAGGCGAGATTTTCTTCAATCTCAGGCAAGGCGGCGAATTGCTCGGACTCCCGACGACATTTCTGGTGGATTCGGCGGGCTGCGAGATCGGACGCCTCTCAGGCCCGGCGACGTGGGATTCGCCAGAGGCTCTGGCGTTGGTCCAAAGCGTGAGCGGGCAGCGGCTGTGAGCAGGGACGCGCTGCGGCCCTGGAGGACGGAGTCCTCGCGGATTCTGGTCGAGTTCGCCCTGGATCAAGCTGCGCGCCGAACGTTGCGTGACGCAGCGAGGGGCGGTGCTCGATCCATTTTATCTGCTTGATTATCCGGAATGGGTGCATGTGGCGGCCTTCGACGATGAGGACCGGCTGCTGTTGGTGCGGCAATACCGTCACGGCGCGGGAAAAATGTCGCTGGAGCTGCCGGGCGGCGTGATGGACCCCCAGGAAAGCGACCCGCTGGTGGCGGGGGCGCGTGAATTGCTGGAGGAGACAGGCCATGTCGCGGCGACGCTCACGCATCTCGCGCGTCTCTCGCCAAACCCCTCTTCGCACACCAATGGCGTGCATATTCTGCTGGCGACGGGAGCAAGACTGCAAACGGCGCTAAAACTGGACGCGACCGAGGACATTGTGGTCGAGCCGACGCCGTGGCGCGAGGCGATGGACATGGCGATTTCAGGCGGAATGATCAACGTCCAGCATGTGGGGCTGCTGTTCATCGCGCTGGCGCGGGCGAAGGGCGTAGGATTCGTAAATGAAAGCGGATGACTTTTCGGGCGAAACCAACTCCGCTTCGCCCGAAAAGGTCTATTGCGTAGATTCCCTTACGCAGCGATCTTCTTGCATTCCTCGCCACAGGCCTTGCAGGAAGCGGCCATATCGACGCATTCGGAATATTGCGGGAACTTGTCGCATTCCTTCTTGCAGGCTGCGCACATGTCCGCGACGATCTTGGCGAAGGCAGGCGTGTAGGACGAATTGACCGAGGCCAGAGTTTCCAAGGCTCCACAGGCCGCGATCACGTCGAAGGACGCCTTGGTGCATTCGGCCATGCTCGTGTCGTTCATCGACAACATGCCGAAACAGTGACGCAGGCAGTTGTTGCCTTCCGCCACGCATTTTGCGGCGGTCTCGGATACAGCCTTGTATTTTGGCGGATGCATATGGTGGACAGGCTTGCCGGCCTCTTCCGCGACTGCGGACGAAACCGATGCGGCGGCGGCGACTGCTCCAATCGCGGCCATGAATTCGCGGCGTTCCATGAAAGGTCTCCCTTAAAATTTCAATCCTATGGATCAGGATCGGGCAGGAGAATCTTCCAAATTCACGTCGTAAGCAAGAACTATAGCGCCGCCTTGCAAGGGTAGGCCTCCTTGACTCTTTCCCGCAATGATTCCAGCATAGAACATATCAAGAACATAAGGCCAAATTCCATGACGCGGAACGGCGTTTGCGAACGCATTCTCTTTTTGCGCCGACGCATCGCCGCCATCGAAGCGCGCGGCGGCGGATTCGTAAGTGCGGCGAATCGAAAAGGACCTGCTTCTTTTGCAGAGACTTCCGCGCAAAATCCTTTCGAGCTGCTGTTGCAAAATCTCCCGCCCGGAAGTTTGAGCGAAGCCGTTCCCGCCCGCCCGCGCGACGCCGCCGCCGCCGCGGGTTTCACTTGCGCCCTTGCATTGCGGGCGAGCGCCGGCCGCCCGCGCTCCAGCGCTGTCTGGATAAGCGAGGACATGGCGGCGCGGGAAATCGGCCTGCCCTATGGCAGGGGACTGGAGGCGATGGGCCTCGATCCCGCCCGGCTGATTTTCGTGCGCACGCGCGGGCCTGCAGAAAGCCTTTGGGCGATGGAGGAGGCATTGAAAAGCCGCGCCGCCGCCATTGTCGCCGAAAGCTGGATTACGCCGCGCGCCTATGACCTTTCCGCCTCACGCAGGCTGGCGCTGGCGGCGCGTCGCGGCGGCGGCTTTGGCCTGCTGCTGCTGCTGCGCGCTTGCGGCGAAGCCGCGCGGCTGACCAGCGCGGCGCAATTGCGCTTTGAGATCGCTGCGCAGCCTCCTCTCTCCGCGCAAACTTCGGGACGGCGCGCGCAGTCCCTCGAGACGCCTGGTCCGCCGGGCTGGCGCCTGCGCATCGCCAAGGCGCGGGCCGGCCTGCCCGGTATCGGAGACGTCGATCCGCTGGTCTGGCGCGACATTTCCTTCGATTCTGAAAAGGCCGTCTTCCATGCGTTTTCTGAGCGTGTTCCTGCCCCGGCTGCCGACCGACCGGATTTTACGCCGGCGCGAGCAGGTCGCGGCTGAAGCGCCCTTTGCGCTCTGGCGCAAGATCAAGGGGGGAGAGCGTCTCGTCGCGGTGAATGCCCCGGCGCAAAGGCGCGGGCTTTTTCCCGGCATGGCGGTCGCCGACGCCCGCGCGCTTTATCCCGCCCTCGCGCTGGAAGAGAACGACGCAATCGCCGACGTCGCCATGCTGGAAGCCATCGCCGACTGGGTTCGCCGCTTCACGCCGCTGGCGGCTCTCGATCCGCCCTGTGGCGTCCTGCTGGACGTGACCGGCGCCGCCCAGCTTTTTGGCGGCGAGGCGAATTTGCTGGACGAGATCGAACGCCGCCTCGCCAGCCAGGGTTTTTACGCGCGCACAGCTTTGGCGCCTGGTCCGGCGCTGGCGCGGGCGCTGGCGCGCTTTTCCAATTTGAGGCTTGTCCGGGGGGAAGCCTCTCAAAAAGATATTGACGCGCTTGCGGCGAAGCTGCCGGTTTCCGCGCTGGAGCTTCAAGATCCCGTTCCAGCGGCGATGGCGCGCGCCGGGCTGCGCAAAGTCGGCGATCTTCTGGCGCGTCCGCGCGCGCCGCTGGCCGCGCGCTTTGGGCGGGAGACGCTGACGCGGCTCGACGCGCTCACCTGCCGCATCCGCGATCCGATCACCCCTCGTTTCGAGGCTCCCGATTACATGGCGGAGCGACGATTTCCCGAAGGCTTGACGCAGCTCGCCGACATTGAGGCGACGCTCGAACGCCTCGCGGAGGAATTGCGCCTTTTGCTGGAGCGCGGGGGCGTCGGCGCGCGCAAGCTGGAAGCGGTGTTTTATCGGGTCGACGGCGTCGTCAAGCGCGTGCAGGCCGGAACCAGCCGGCCTTTGCGCGACCCGGCGCGCATTTTTGCTTTGTTGCGCGAACGTCTGGCCCTGCTTGGCGAAGACGGGCTCGACACCGGCTATGGCTTCGACGTGCTGCGCCTTTGCGCGAGCGCAGTGGAGCGACTGGACGACGAGCAAAGATCGCTTGGCCTCGAAGGCGACATGCTCGCCGCCTTCGAGGCGTCGGATCTCGGCGATCTCGGCGATCTCGTTGACCGGCTTGGGGCGCGGCTGGGATTGCGGCGCGTGCTGCGCCTTTATCCACAGGACGCTCATCTGCCTGAGTTCGCCATCGCCGCCATTCCCGCGGCCTATCCACAGCCCGGCGTTTTCAAGCGTCCTGATCCGGCGACGCCCGACAATTCTTGCGCGCCCATGCGTCCACTGCGGCTGTTCGAACAGCCGGAGCCGATCGAGGCGGTGGCCCTTTTGCCGGATGGGCCGCCGTTGCGTTTTCGCTGGCGTCGCGCCGTGCATGAGACCGCCGCTTACGAGGGGCCGGAACGCATTGCGCCGCCCTGGTGGCGGGCGCCGCAGAATTCGCTCACCCGCGATTATTTCAATGTCGTGGACAACAAGGGGCGCCGCTTCTGGATGTACCGCGAAGGTTTGCTGGGACAGGAATGCGCGCAGGCGCGGTGGTTCATGCATGGATTGTTTTGAGCGGCCCGACGCCTTCCGTCATTGTCCTGTCATGCTTTGCGCAGGAAAGTCGCTTCGGCCGCCGCTCCAACGACGCTTGGGCTCCAGACAAGGACTTCTTGTGTTCCAGGGCGTCGCCTTACGCCATAAAAGGAAAGCCATGCGCGAAACGCCTTGTTTTTCAGCGCTTCCAGCGACCACGCAAAAGCCGGTTCGCGCTTTGCCGCCCGGCCTCGGCAAGTTGCTCGGCGTCATCATAAGCCTGGTATTGTTTGGGCTCGCCACCATAATTATCGGCAGGACGTTCACGCAATTGCGATTCGCTGATCTCGCCGCGGCGCTCGCCCAGACGCGCGGCGCGACGATATGCGAGGCGCTGTTGCTGACCGGCCTCTCCTATGCCGCTCTGACCGGTTATGATTTCGTCGCTCTGCGGCAGATCGGCGCGCGAGCGCCGATGAGCGCAGTGGGTCTCGCTTCCTTCGCCTCAAACGCCTTTTCCTTCACGCTTGGCTTTCCTCTGCTGACCGGCGCGGCGGTGCGTTATTGGGTTTATGCGCGCGTGGCGCTGACGGCGCGACAGATTGCAAGCGTCACTCTTGTCGCCAGCCTGACCTTCTGGCTCGGGATGGCGGGATTGCTCTGCATCGGGTTGCTCTTGGGCGCAACGCCGCTGGCAGGAATCGACAACCTGTCCCCGACGGCGAATTTTTGCGCCGGCGTCATTCTGCTGGGAGCGCTTGTCGCCTATTGCGCAGGGTCGCTGACGGCGCCGCGCAAGTTGCGGTTTTTCGGCCGCACGCTCGAACTGCCGGGGCCGCGCACAACTGTTTTACAGCTGACGCTCGGCCTGGCGGACATCGGTTGCGCCGCCGCGGCGCTTTATGTCCTGCTTCCACAGGAATGTTCGAGCCTCGATTTCTCCGCCTTCGCCGCAATCTACGTCTTCGCCGCGCTGGTGGGAGCGATCAGCCACGCGCCCGGCGGCGTCGGCGTGTTTGAGGCGGTGATGCTTAACGCCGTTCCTGCTCCCTCGCAGGAGGCTCTGTTCGCTGGGCTATTGTTGTTTCGCGCAATTTATTATCTCATTCCCTTCATCGTCGCGCTGGTCCTTTTGGGCGGGCGGAGCGGCGTCGGTTTTCGGGCCGAGCTGCTTGGCGGTCTGCAGAAGGGCGCAGCGCGGCGGGGGGTGTGGTGAACACGCTCTGGCCGGGGGAAGAGGAATCGGGCTCCATGCGCGAAAGCGCCAAGCGTTGCCAAGACGAGATCTTGCTCGGCGCCATGATCAACGCGTTGCCGGAGGCGATCTTCGTCATCGACGCCGGGGCGCACGCCGTCGCCGCCAATCCGGCGGCGCTCGCCGTATTGCCCTCGCTGCGTCTGCATGAGCCTCTGGCGCGCAGCCTGCGGTCGCCCGATGTGCTCGATGCGCTGGGCCGCGTACTGGCCGGCGGAGGCGCGGAGAAGGTTTTGTGGGTCGAACGGCAGCCGGTCGAATGCTGGTTTGAGGCGCATCTCGCGCCTCTGCGCCTCGCCGGCTATCAGCCCGCGGCGGTAATCAGCCTTCGCGATCTCACCGAGGCGCGCCGCGTCGAGCGAATGCGCGTCGATTTCATCGCCAACGCCAGTCATGAGCTGCGCACTCCACTCGCATCGCTGCTTGGTTTTGTCGAGACCCTACAAGGACCGGCGCGCGATGACGAGAAAGCGCGCGAGCGTTTCCTGGGCATTATGCGCGAACAGGCGCAACGCATGGCCCGGCTTGTCGACGACCTTTTGTCGCTGTCGCGCATCGAGCAACATCTGCATTTGCGGCCCGACACCCCCGTGGATCTCACCATGCTGGCGGCTCACATCTGCGATACGTTGGCCCCGATGGCCGAGGAAAACGGCCTCGTTATCGAAATCGATCTTGCACCCGATGTGATCGTTCCCGGCGATCGCGACGAACTGGCGCGCGTCTTCGAGAACCTCGTCGAAAACGCCATAAAATATGGCCGCCCCGAGGGAGATTCCGCCCGCGCAGTAAAGATTTCCCTGCGCTGCTTCGGGAGCGCCGCAATTTTCACGGTCCGCGATTACGGGCCCGGCATTGCGCCCGAGCATCTTCCCCGTCTCACTGAACGCTTCTATCGCGTGGACGCGGGCAAGAGCCGCGCCAAGGGCGGCACAGGGCTGGGACTGGCCATCGTCAAGCACATCGTGCTGCGCCATCGCGGCAAGCTGACGATCGAACTCGGCGCCCGGCGCCGGCGCGGCGTTTCGCGTGATTTTGCCGTTGGTCCAGGCGGAGCAGCTTGAGAAAAGCGTGAATTGACCCGCCGGGCGGTTCCCCGATTTTCAATAGAAACGCATCATAGCTATCCTGCGCGCTGCAACTGCAGGGAGCCGGCTGAATAGATCGCCGCCGAAGCGAACTCGCCGGAGGGGCGCATGGAACCAACAATCGACGCGCCATACAAGGATTTCGCCCATGCATTGAAGCATGGACAGTTCGGAGTCGGCCTTATCGACGCGACCTTGAAAGTTGTGGGCCGCTACGGCGTCCTGTCCAACTGGTTGCCCGCCGAGGGAGAACCGGCCTGTTCTTCGCCGTTGCTTCTTCATATGGAAGATGCATTAAGCGCGCTGCGTCTGCAGAAAGAAGGCGACATCATCCTGCCGTCGATGCGTCTGCCGGCGCTCGAAACAAGGCGGGTGACGATTTCGATCGCCTGGAATGCGGCTAGCGAGCTTTTTGTCGTCGTCTCCACTCCCGATCATGGCGGCGATCAGATCGACCGGCTGCTCGCCTCGGAGCGGCGGGAAAAGCAACTTCTCCAGCAACAGGCGGAGGCGGCCGCGGCGAGGCTGCGGGTCGCCGATACGCTCTACCGGGATCTCGTCGAAAGCGCGGGCGATCTCGTGCTGCGCTTTCGCGCGGACGGACGCATTGTTTTCGCCAATCGCTTCGCCGCACAGTTTTTGGGCATTCCTCAGGATGCGCTGCTGGATCGTCCTGTAGACAAGTTGTTTCCGCCGCTCGGTCAGGACAATCCATGGCGTCTAGGCGCCTACGCAGCAGAGCCCGCGTCGTTTGAAATGGCCGCGCGCGACGCTTCCGCGACACCGGCGTGGCTCTGGTGGGACGTGCGATTTTCCGGGTCGCAAGGCGGCGGCGAATTTCAGGCGGTTGGCCGCGATGTCACCGAGGTGCGACGTCTGCGGGCCGAACAGGACAAGGCTCGCGAGGAGGCCCGCGCCGCGGCGCTGGCGTCGCAACGGTTGCGCATCGCTCACGATCTGCACGACACCCTGGTGCGTTCAATCGTCACGCTGATAGTCGAAATGGGCCTTGTCGCCCGAACGACGGTGGATGAGGCCTCCAGGGAGGCTTTGATCGCGCTTCAGACGCAGGCTCGCGCGGGGCTCGCCGAAGCGCGTGAAGCGATCACCCAGTTGCGCAAGAAGCGGCGGGAAGAAGACGATCCGGGCCAGATCATTCGGGCTTTCGGCCAACGCATGCGCAAGGCCCGGCCGCTTGATTTGAATGTGTGCATCACGCTCGATTTCGACGTCCTGCCCGTGGACGTGGCCGAGAGTTGCAGCCGTATCTTGCGAGAAGCCCTGCGCAATATTGAGCTGCACGCCAACGCGCGCCGAGTTCGACATCGAGTTGACGCGGGAGGACCACGACGCCATTCGGCTCAGCATTTGCGACGATGGCGTGGGTTTTGAGCCGTCGCGGCCGATCACGGATCACTTTGGCCTGGTCGGCATGCGAGAGCGGGCGGCGTCCATCGGCGCAAAGCTTGAAATTCTCAGCGCGCCCGGCGAGGGCGCTCGTCTTACGCTGAGGGCGCCGATCAACGACGATGTGCCCCTGCAACCTTAAAGTCTAGTCAAATTGCGCCGGTTCATAACTGCGCAGCGCGCCACAGAATTCGCAAGTGACGCCAATGCGGCCGTCGTCGCCAACCATGTGCCCGCGTTCTTCCGCCGAAAAGCTACGGATAAGATTCTCGACTTTCTGGTCGGAGCAGCGGCAGAATTCCGCCAAGGCGCGTTCCGTAAACACTTTGACGCCTCGCTCGTGAAAAAGCCGGTACAAAAGCCGCTCTCCCGAAAGGTCCGGGTCCACCAGCTCGTGATCCTGAAGCGTCGCCGCCAGCGCCTGACCTTCAGTCCAGGCATCGGCCTCGTCAAAATCTGGAAGCTCCATGTCTGGGGGCGCGTCCCCTGGCGGCAAATCGCGCGCTCGGCTGCCGCTGGAGGGCAGGTATTGAAGCAGAAGTCCGCCCGCGCGCCAGCTCGTTCCCCGCGGGGTCACGACTTCCGCCACCGCAAGCCGCACGAAGGAAGGAATTTGCTCTGACTGACGGAAGTATTGATGCGCCGCCTCAGCAAGGCCTTCGCCATCCAGCGCAACGACGCCCTGATACCGCGCGGCGTCTTCTTCGCGCTCAATAGTCAAGGCCATATGGCCGCGCCCAAGCAACTCGGCGGTTGAGCGGGCAGCTTCAGCGCGGGCCAGATCGAAGCGGGCAAAACCGCGCAACTGGCCCGGCGCGTCGTAATCCACCACGAGCATGTCAATTGCGCCGTCGCTGCGGGTTTGTAGCTGAAAGCGTCCGTGCGACTCCAGCACCGAGCCCAGCAACGCCGTGAGCGCGACGGCCTCCCCCAGCGCTCTCGCCACGAGCGGGGGATAGTCATAGTGAGACAAGATCGCATCGACCGTAGGTCCAAGCCGCACCAACCGGCCCCGCAGGTCGAGCCGGTCCACTGCGAATGGCAGCAGCCGATCGTCTTGCGCCTCCATGGAAACCGGGCGGCTCGGCGTTACGCTCGTCACGGCGCGGCTGCCTCCAGACACCAGGACAAAATGCCCTTTTGCGCATGCAGACGATTTTCAGCCTCGTCAAAAACCACCGATTGCGGTCCGTCTATTACTGCGTCCGTAACTTCCTCCCCGCGGTGGGCGGGCAGACAATGCATGAATATAGCGTCTTTGGCGGCGGCTTTCATCAGATCGCCATTCACCTGGAACGGCGCGAGCAGATTGTGGCGATGCGTCTCCTCTTCGTCGCCCATCGAGATCCAGCAGTCCGTGATCACGGCGTCGGCGCCCGACACGGCGGCATATGGATCATGCGAAAGATTGAGCCGTGCGCCATGGGTTTTCGCCCAGGCGATGATTTCAGCGCTTGGCGTCAGATCGCGGGGGGTGGCGACATTGATCGTGAAGTCGAAACGCTGCGCCGCCTGAATCCAGCTCGACAGCACATTGTTGGCGTCGCCGCTCCATGCCACTGTGCGTCCCCTGATGGGACCGCGATGTTCTTCAAAGGTGAGGACGTCGGCCATCACTTGGCAGGGATGCGACAATTTCGTCAGTCCGTTGATCACCGGAACGCTGGCGTATCGCGCAAGTTCTGTGAGATCGCCATGATCCAGAATTCGGATCATCACCGCGTCGAGAAAGCGCGACAGTACGCGAGCCGTATCTGCGATGGTTTCTCCGCGTCCCAGCTGCATTTCGGCGCCGGTGAGCATGATGGTCTCGCCGCCAAGCTCCCGCATCGCCACGTCGAAGGAAACGCGGGTCCGCGTCGAGGGCTTGTCGAACACCATGCCGAGAAACTTCCCGGTCAATGGCCTTTCGCGCGCCGGGACGCCTTTTACCCGCCGCGCCTTTAGCTCAGCCGCCCGGTCAAGTATCTGGCGCAGATCATTGGTCGAAAGTTCTGACAGATCGAGGAAATGGCGCAAGCCCGCCGTCTTTGTAAAAACCGTCATTGCGCTGCTCCCAACCGCGCCGCTGTCCCGCGCTCCAGCTCAGCACAAGCGGCGCCAAGGCGTCGCGTCGCCTCGGCGATATGTTCTTCTTCGACGATCAGGGGCGGCAAAAGGCGAACGACATTATCCCCGGCCGAGATGACCAGCAGCCCGGCCCGGCGAGCAGCAGCCACCAGCTCGGTGTTGGCGACGTGGGTTTTGACGCCAAACATCAGGCCTTCGCCGCGAATGCTTTCGATGATGGAGGGATGCTGGTCTTCGATTTGCGCGAGTCGCTGGCGGAGCATGGGTCCGAGGCGCTTTATCCGCTCCATGAAGCCAGGCGCCAGCACCACGTCCAGGACCGCGTTGCCGATGCTCGTCGCCAGCGGATTGCCGCCAAAGGTCGAGCCGTGAGTTCCGGCGATCATGCCTTTGGCCGCATCCTTTGTCGCCAGACAGGCGCCGATAGGGAAACCGCCTCCGAGTCCTTTGGCGAGCGCGGCGATATCGGGCGTCACGCCTGACTGTTCGACGCACAGGAAACTGCCGGTGCGGCCCACGCCCGTCTGCACTTCGTCCAGCACCAGCAACAGCCCATGTCTGTCGCAAAGTTCACGCATGCCTTTCAGAAAGCCGTGCGAAAACACCCGAACGCCACCCTCGCCCTGAATCGGCTCCAGCAACACGCCCGCTGTTTGCGGGCCGATCAGAGCCTCCACAGCGGCGAGGTCGCCGAAGGGCGCCTGGTCGAAGCCGTCGACTTTCGGGCCAAAGCCTTCCAGATATTTGGGATTGCCGCCAGCGGCGAGTGTGGCGAGCGTGCGGCCGTGAAAGGCGCCTTCAAAGGTGATTAGCCGGAAGCGTTCTGGCGCTCCATTCGCAGCGTGAAATTTACGCACGGTCTTGATCGCGCATTCGACAGCCTCGGCGCCGGAGTTGGTGAAGAAGACGAGGTCGGCGAAGGTTGCCTCCGCAAGCCGCTGCGCCAGCAATTCGGCTTGGGGGTTCTGATAAAGATTGGAGACGTGCCAAGGCTTTTCCGCCGCTGCGCGCAGGGCCTCCACGAGATGCGGATGCGCATAGCCAAGCGACATGACGGCGACGCCGCCGCCAAAGTCCAGATATCGCTCTCCATTGCCGGTGAAGAGCCAAGCTCCCTCCCCGCGCTCGAAAGCGACATCCGCGCGCGCATAGGTGGGAAACAGCGCCGAGGTCAAAACACCAACTCCATCCGCCCTGGGAACGTCTTCATCAGGCCGGCGTGCGAACGCCGGATCAGAAGCCGCCGAATGGGCCAAAAAACAAAGCGCCGCCCGGATGGGGCGGCAGGTTTCGTTAAAATCAATTCTAAGATCTTGTCCCGTCACGGTCAAATCCCGCGCTTTCGGCGCCAGCGATGGGCTGCAAATTCCAGATTGCGGCGCAGATGTGGCGAAAGGTGAGTCCCGCGTGCAACAGTGCAGGACTAAAGCGCGCGAGAAGCCTGTGGGGAACCCGCGTTTCGCTTGCCAGCGACTCTTGCGCATGATTCATTTGCAAGAGTAACTTTCGCGTCAACGCCGACGGACTTCCGTCGCCACGTATTTTTCTCGCGAGTTCGAGTGCGTGTCTATCGCCAGCCGGCTGCGCCGGTTGAGCGAACGCTGGCCGATTCTCGTTCAGCGACGCGCCGGATCTGTGGAGCCGGCCCTCGAATGGAGACTTTTGATGTCTTGGACTGAAGAACGCGTCGAGCTTTTGCGTAAGCTCTGGAATGAAGGCCTGAGCGCCAGCCAGGTAGCCGCTGAACTAGGAACGGGCGTCACGCGCAACGCGGTGATCGGCAAGATACATCGTCTCGGCCTCGCCGAACGCGCCAAGACGCCGAGCGCTCCGCGCCCTCGCGCCGCCAAGGCGCCCCGCTCGCAACAGCCCGTCGCGCGCGCGCCGAGCCATTCGGTGATGGGCAATGTCGCCTTGGCCTTCGCGCCGCGCCCGATTGTCGCTGCGAGTCCTCGCATCGAAGAGGATGTCGTCGTTCCGATGTCCGCCCGGGTCACCCTGATGGAGCTGCGCGAGTCAATGTGCCGATGGCCGATGGGCGATCCCACCGCCTCGGAGTTTCGTTTCTGCGGGGCAAGATCCCCGGGCGGCTCAGGCCCTTATTGCAATCATCATGCGAGCATCGCCTATCAACCCGCGCAGGACCGGCGCCGGCGCGAACAAATGCGGATAGCGCGCTAATGCTTTAGCGTGCGGCGAGACCCTGCACGCCGCGCGTAGATCTCTCACCGCCCTCCAGAAGCGCAGCGATTCAGTTGCGCCCGAAAGTTTCATCGAAAGAATAGCCGGCGCCGCGCACGGTGCGTATCGGGTCTTTCTCGCGGCTGCGGATCAGCGCCTTGCGCAGTCGTCCGACATGCACGTCCACAGTGCGCTCGTCGATTTCCGCCGACATGCCCCACACGCTGTCCAGCAGCTGTGCGCGGGTGAAAACGCGGCCCGGCTTTTCCATGAAATATTCGAGCAGCCGGAATTCCGTCGGTCCAAGGTGGATTTCACGGCCGCCCCGCTTCACGCGGCGCGTCTCCCGGTCGAGGTCGATGTCGCCGGCGGTCAGCCGACTCGCTACTCGTTCCGGCCTGGCGCGCCGCAGCAGGGCATGCACGCGCGCCATCAGTTCCGGAGTTGAGAAAGGCTTGACCACATAGTCGTCGGCGCCCACCGACAAGCCGCGCACGCGCTCGCTTTCTTCGCCGCGCGCGGTGAGCATGATCACGGGCATATCGCGCGTATCGTCGCGCGCGCGCAACCGGCGACAAATTTCGAGACCTGAAACGCCTGGAAGCATCCAGTCCAGAATGACGAGATCCGGAGGGGCTTCGGCGAGTCGCAATTCGGCTTCGTCGCCGCGGTCGACATGCTCGACCAAAAAGCCTTCAGATTCCAAATTGTAGACGAGAAGCAAGGCGAGCGAGGACTCGTCCTCGACGACAAGAATACGCGGCGCGCGATCATTGGCCGTTTCGCGCGTCAGAGCCGGTCGTAAATCATTCATCGCAAGTTCTCACCTTAATGCGGCGGGCTTGAGGGGGTTTCGTTGCTGACGCCGGCCACGCGGGTTTTTGGTCGCTCGGTGGGCATCGGCTCGCCGGTGACGAGATAAATCACCGTCTCCGAGATGTTGGTTGTGTGATCGCCGATGCGCTCGAGATTTTTCGAGCAGAACAGCAGATGCGTGCAAAAAGAAATATTGCGCGGATCTTCCATCATGAAGGTCAGAAGATCGCGAAAAACCGAGTCTTCGAGCGCATCAAGCTCGGCGTCGTTGATCCAGACCGCGCGGGCGCGTTCAATATCGCGCTGCGCATATGCGTCGAGCGCGTCTTTGAGCTGCAGGGCGGCCACATCATGCATCGACTTCAGTCCGACGATAGCCCGCGGCACGCGCGCTTCACCGACAATTTTCACCGTGCGCTTGGCTATGTTCTTGGCGAGATCGCCGACCCGTTCGAGATCGCCGGAAATGCGGATCGCGGCTATGCATTCGCGCAGATCGACGGCTAGCGGTTGGCGGCGCGCGATAGTGAGAATGGCGCTCTCTTCGATCTCGCGCTGAAGAGCGTCCAGGCGCATGTCGGTGACGACGACGCGTTGCGCCAGCGTCGCATCGAAAGCGGCGAGCGCATCCATCGCCTCCGCCAGCATTTTTTCGGCGATGCCGCCCATTTCCGCGATTCTGCGCCCAAGCGTTTCGAGATCGCGGTCATAGGCTTTGACGATGTGGTCGTTCATGGCGTTCTTTCTCCGGCCGTTTCCAGGCCGCGCGTTGCTAATGTCAACCGAAGCGGCCAGTGATGTAATCCTGCGTTCGTTTTTCCCGCGGCGCTGTGAATACGCTGTCGGTGTCTCCGAATTCGACGAGTTCGCCGAGATACATCAACGCTGTGAAATCGGAGACGCGCACCGCCTGCTGCAAGTTGTGCGTGACGATGGCGATTGTGTAGCGCTCCGACAGCTCATCGATCAGCTCTTCAACCTTGGCGGTCGAGATTGGATCGAGTGCCGAACAGGGCTCGTCGAACAGGATCACTTCCGGCTGTACCGCGACGCTGCGCGCGATGCACAGACGTTGCTGCTGTCCACCTGACAGCCCCAGTCCGCTCATTTGCAACTTGTCCTTGACCTCCTCCCAGAGCGCAGCGCCGCGCAGTGCGTCTTCCACGCGATCATCGAGAGCGGATCGGGACAGTTTTTCGTAAAGACGGATGCCAAAAGCTATGTTTTCGTAAATCGACATCGGAAACGGCGTTGGCTTTTGGAACACCATGCCTACGCGCGAGCGCAGCAGATTGACGTCAACGGCGGGGTCAAGAATATTTTCGCCGTCGAGCAGGACTTCGCCTTGCGCGCGCTGATTGGGATAAAGGTCGTACATCCGGTTCAACACACGCAGCAGCGTCGACTTGCCGCAACCGGAAGGGCCGATGAAGGCCGTAACCTTATTGGTGCGCAGGCCGATAGAAATGTCCTTCAACGCACGTTGATCGGCGTAAAAAAAGTCGAGGTTGCGCACGGCGATCTTTGTGGGAAGTTCGGAGTTCAAAACCGGCATGACGGTCATTTGTAAATCCTTTGGCGGCTGAGCGCGCGCGCGGCGATGGACAGAACCAGCACCGTGGCGGTTACGAGCAGCGCGCCCGTCCATGCGAGTTGCCGCCAATCCTGGTAGGGCGACAGTGCGAACTGAAAAATTACGACCGGCAGACTCGCCATCGGCGCGTTCAGGTCCAGGCTCCAGAACTGGTTGTTGAGCGAAGTAAAAAGTAACGGCGCAGTCTCACCGGACACTCGGGCGACCGCGAGCAGGACGCCAGTCACGAGGCCCGATTTCGCCGCGCGATAGGCGATGCGCTGGATGACATAAGAGCGCGGCAGGCCGAGCGCCGTCGCCGCTTCGCGCATCGAGCCCGGCACGAGCAACAGCATGTCCTCGGTTGTGCGCACCACGACCGGAATCACCAGGATGGATAGTGCGACTACGCCGGAAATGGCGGAGAAATGTCCCATGCGCGCCACCAGCGCTGTATAGACGAAAAGACCAATGACGATCGATGGTGCGCTGAGCAGAATATCGTTGATGAAGCGGATGACCATGGTCAGCTTCGAGTAGCGGCCGTATTCCGCCATATAGGTTCCAGCGAGCATGCCCAGCGGGGCGCCAACAGCGACCCCGAGGACCGTCATGATCAGAGAGCCGGCCATCGCGTTCAGCAATCCGCCGGCGCTGCCCGGAGGCGGCGTCATCTGGGTGAACACATCCAGCGATAATCCCTTTGCGCCCTCGAAGATCAGCGTGCCCAAGATCATAATCAGCCAGGAAAGTCCAAACGCGGCGGCTCCCCAGCAAAGCGCTGTCGCGATGATGTTGGCGTTCCGCCGCCTGTCATAGAGCGACATGGTCAGCCCCCCGCCTTGCTCTCGATCCGCATGAGCAGCAAGCGTGCGCAAGCGAGAACGATGAAGGTGATGACGAAGAGGATCAATCCGAGTTCGATCAGCGACGAGGTGTAGATGTCGCCCACCGCCTCGGTGAATTCATTGGCGATGGTGGCGGAAATCGTCGTGCCGGGAGCAATCAGCGAGCCGGAAATCTTATGCGCATTGCCGATGACGAATGTAACCGCCATGGTTTCGCCGAGCGCGCGGCCCAGTCCGAGCATCACGCCGCCAATGACGCCGACTTTTGTGTAGGGCAGCACGACATGTCGGGCCACTTCCCATGTTGTGCAGCCGATGCCCGAAGCGGCCTCCTTGAGAACCAGCGGGACCGTGCTGAATACATCGCGCGAGATAGAAGCGATAAACGGCAACACCATCACGCCGAGGATCAGTCCCGCCGTCAGCACGCCAATGCCGTAGGGTGGGCCGGCGAACAGGGTCGATAGCACGGGCGCATCGGCGAAGGCCGAGATAAGCGCCGGCTGGATATGCTGTTGCAAAAAGGGCGCGAGTACAAACAGGCCCCAGATTCCGTAGATGATCGAGGGGATGCCGGCCAGAAGCTCGATCGCCATGCCGATCGGGCGGCGCAGGGCATAAGGGCAAAGTTCCGTGAGAAAAACCGCTACGCCAAGCCCGACGGGAACCGCGACGAGCATGGCGATTATCGAGGTCGTCACGGTGCCGTAGATCGCGGCCATGGCCCCGAAATTGTCGGTGACCGGATTCCATGATTGCGAGGTCAGAAAGCCGAAACCAAAAGCGCGAATGGCGGGCAGCGAGCCGTGAATCAGCGAGAAAATCACCCCACCCAGCAACAGCAACACAATGATCGCCGCAGAAAAGGTGAGTTTGCGGAACAGCCCATCGAGCAAAGCGAGTTTGGCGAGCGCCCGGGGGCGGTTGGTCAGCGCGACCTCTGACTGCACGCCGCTCAACGCGAAATCGGACATCATGGTTTCCTTGGAGGGGCTATGGACGCCGGGCTCTTCGATCATTGGCTGCGTCACAGACATGTTCCACCAATCTTCCTTACGCGCCTGACGGCTGCTCAGCGCGGCCGTCAGGTCAAAACTGGCTCCTTGGCGCGATCAATTCGCCAAAGGCTTCCCGTCCGAGCTCTTCACATTGGCGGCCCAGCTTTTCTTGATCAGCGCGACAACAGTCTGGGGCATGGGGATATAGTCGAGCTCTTCGGCGGCTTTTCCGCCTTTGGCGAAAGCCCAGCTAAAGAATTTGAGCGCTTCGGCTGCAGCCGGGCCGTCCTGCGGCTGCTTGGGCAGCAGGATGAAAGTCGCGGCGGTGATCGGCCAGGACTTGGAGCCCGGCTGGTCTGTCAGGATTTGATAAAATCCCGGGGCGTGGGCCCAATCGGCGTTTGCGGCGGCGGCCTGGAAGCTTTCGGAAGTCGGCTCCGCCGCCTTGCCGTCCCTGTTGAGCAGCTTGACGAAAGTCAGTTTGTTTTGCTTGGCGTAGGCATATTCGACATAGCCAATCGCGCCCTTGGTGTTTGCGATTGTGCTGGCGACGCCCTCGTTGCCCTTCGCGCCGAGCCCGACCGGCCATTCGACCGCGGAATTTTCGCCGACCTTGCTCTTCCAGTCAGCGGAGGCCTTTGACAGATAATTGGTGAAGTTGAATGTCGTGCCGGAGCCGTCCGAACGATGGGCCACGGCGATCGCCTGGCTGGTCAGCTTCGCCTTGGGATTCAATTTCTTGATCGCGGCGTCATCCCAGCTTTTGATGTCGCCGAGAAAGATTTTTGCCAGCACGTCGCCATTCAGCGTCAATTCGCCGGGCGCCACGCCGTCAAGATTCACAACAGGCACAATGCCGCCTATAACCTGCGGCCATTGGGTGAGACCCGCAGCCTCAAGCTCCTCCAACTTCAAAGGCTGATCGGAGGCTCCGAAAGTCACCGTCCGCGCCTTGATCTGCTTGATGCCGCCGCCAGAACCGATCGACTGATA
The DNA here is from genome assembly GCA_963724845.1 of uncultured Alphaproteobacteria bacterium. Taxonomy (GTDB): domain Bacteria; phylum Pseudomonadota; class Alphaproteobacteria; order Rhizobiales; family Beijerinckiaceae; genus Methylocystis. The sequence continues at coordinate 220,091 of CAVRWF010000007.1, read as the reverse complement.
ATTGAGGCTGGCGCCGGTTTCTTTCTTGTACAGGTCCGCCCACTTCGAATAAATCGGATAGGGGAAGGTGGCGCCTGCGCCAGAGATATCAACGGCGATCGCCGCTTTGGACATGAGAGTGACGCTCACGACGGCGAAAGCGGCGCGCTTTAAAATCGTAGATATCATTACAGAAGCTCTTTCTGGCTCGAGATAGATTTTGGCGATGCCGCGTTCGGTCGCCGCAGTTGGCACAATAGGAGCCGGACGCCAGAGTTTTATGACATCGATGTGAAACAATAATGACAATATTTATCTATTGAAAACAAGGGTTTATGATGATCGTGAATCCATTCCTGCCTGCATTGCCGGTTGGTCCGAAATCCGGTCAATCATTAATTAAGCATGCCTTGCTAAAGATTGAGGGCCGTAAAAGCGTGAAGCGTCGGAGTAAAGTGGATGTCCCGCGGGTCGCCTGAGGGCGCGAATGAGATCCTGCTGGAGCGCCTGCACTACGGCAAGCTGGCCAGCGGCGCCGATCTCTCCATTTCCGCTCGTGAGGGCTATGGCGTCACGCGCCGAAGCCGCGGGCTGAACTCCTCCTTCGACGGCGCCCTTTCTCCCCCGCGGCTCATTGGTACGAGGCGAGTAGAACCTGATCTCATCGACGCGCAAGCCCAGGGGCTCGGCTGTCTGTTGGCGCGGACCGCGCCGCACTGGCCACATCAGGAGCCACCGCCGCTCGCCTTGCTGCGTGTCCGCTTTCGCCATGAGGACGGAGATAAAGGACAGGGGCGCCTTTATCAGCAGAGCGCAGTGTGGCTATGTGATTTCGAGCACTGGCGGGGTCGACCTGATGCAGTGTTGGAGCTAGCCGGCGCGCAGCTGGAGGCTCGGCCGGATCTTGCGCAGGAAAGCGAGGCGGCGCGCTTCTCTTCCGCGCCTCTGCGTCGGCTGTTGCCTTCGCCGCGACCATCGCCCAGCGGCGCCGTCGCGCTTCTTCTTGGTGTGTTTGAGCAATATGCGCGCTCAAGCGAAGGCTGCGTCGTCACTTTTGGGGCGGGCTGCGAATTCCGCCACGAAGCGGAGTTTTTAGCGGCGGTAGGCGGCGCGTTACGCCAATTGCCGCAAAACTACCCGCGTTGGCGGGAAATCAGCGTCATGTCGGGACTGCGTCATAGCTTGCCGGGCATCTGCCTTCGCTTTCTGCCGTCCTATTCAGCCGCTCGGGCGGCGGCCTGAGTTAAAGCGCGCGATCTGTCTGGAGCGGTTGCGGGTCGGCTTCAGTCGCGTGAGTCAAATACCTCTCAAGAGCGCTGGGACGACGCCGGCGCGCTATCTCGCCCATCGGGCCGGCGTAATAGGCCTTTGGCCCATCGGATGAGGAGTCGAAGCCCGCCCTCGCGCTTCGCAAAGGCCAGCGCAGTTTCATGCCGTGAACGAGCCGCTGCTCGACCTGGGAAAGAGTGACATTATCGACCATGTAAAAACCGCGACGGTCGACATGCGCGATTTCATCTCGCACCAGCCTGTTCAGCAGCGCGGTGAGATTTTCGCGCACATTGAGGGGCAGCAGAAGAAAGGTCGTGGCTTCGGGATCAATCTCGCTCATGTCGCCATGTACTGGCTTGGCCGCGCGCATCACCGCCTTCATCGCGCGTATTTCGGTGAGATCGGCCTCGCTGTCGGTAAGGTCCATCGGCGCGCCAAACTGCCGTCTCTCGCGGGTTTCATGGGAGCGTTTGAAAATCTCCGACAGAAATTTCATGATGAAGACGAAGGCGTCCTGCGCCATGGCCACAGCCAACGCCATCGTCGAATCGGGCGTAAAACTCCAAAAGGCCTCGCGGGCCAGTTCGAACTTATTGCGTTCGGTGGTGTGGGCGCGCAGAAAATCGTCGCTCCTTTTAAGAAGCGTGCGAACGTCTGTCTCGGAGAGTCCAGCCGCGCGGCCGGCGACGACACAGGCGTCCACCAATTTCTTGGCTTGGGTGAAGCCTTGCGCGGCGGCGCTTGAATCGGTCGCCGAAGCCTCGCGAATATGCGCCGCGACCGCACCGATCTGATCGCGCAGCTCTCCTTCCAGGGAGCATTTTTTGTCGAACGAGCCTCGCGCAGCAATGATGTCGTCGCGCGCTGTGAGAGCATCGCGCGCGGGGCCGCTGGCTGGTTCGCAGGCAAAATCCGCCGCCAGCAGTTGCGGAACGGCGTGAGCATTCCGCGCCGCGACAAGAATTGTTTCGCAGAGAGGTTTGGCTTCACGCACGAGGCGCCAGCTCGGGTCGGCGCGCAGCTGCTCGCGCAGCGCCCCAAGATCGCGTAGCAGGGCGCCAAGATCAGGCGTGGCCTCGCCTCTGGGGATGGGTCGTTGTGAAGCGACGACCCCGAGTTCCGCCTTTTGCGCGAGCGCTATCGTCTGTGTGTTCAACGCGTCGCGTTGCCTCAGCGCCGCCGCGCGTTCTGCGGTCGGGCCCGTCAGCGTGTCCCGGATGGTGGCGGCGCGTTTCAAAGCATCGGTCGATTTGGCGCGATGCGAGAGACAATTGGGACCGCAAACCGCCCCAAGTCTATCGAGGCCTTTTGAAGCGTCGATAGCCGCTTGCTCCTCCTGTCGGGCGGTAGTGGAGAGACTCGAAATTTCGTCCTGCTTGATCTTGATGATCGTATCGAGGTCGGCCGCGTTGCGCTCGAGCTGCTTCATTCGGGCGCGCGTTTCTTCCAGCTGGCGACCCGCGGCCTGAGCGTCGGCCAATTCCCCTGCAGCCTGGCGAGCCGCTTCCGCGGCGATCTTTTGCTGTGCTTCCTGACTTTTTCGAATTGAGTTCGCGCAGGCTTGCGCCCGCGGTGCGCGCCGTTTCGCTCAAGGCGTCGAGCTGGTCGAGATAGTCTTTGAAACCCTTCGTCGCTACGAGATGCGCCGAAGCCTCATCATAGCGCGCGGTGATTTCCTTGGAAGCGGGCAGCAGCACATCCGCGGCGAGTTCCATCGGCTGCAACTCGCCGACGATCTTTTTCGACGAGAGTCTGAAAATGTTGTTGTAGTAATAAGTGAAGGAGAAGAAGGCGGAGATCGAGAAAACGAACGCGAACACCAGAGCCGTGACCAGGGTCTTGATGACCATGCGCTCGCGCGCCATTCGTCGCCGGGCGATCAGGCTGGCGAGATCGGATCCCAGCGACCAGGAGGTCGAGGTCAGCATGACCAGTATCGCTGTTGTGCCGATCATCGCGCCCAGCAGCCCTACCCAGTCGCCGCTTTCCTTCTGCATGATGTCGACCATGCCGCTGGATGTTGTGTAAAACACCCAGCACAGCACAGGCGCCGCGATCCAGACCCCGATGCGCCCAAGATTTATCTCGCGCGGCCAATGCTGACGAAATGTGAGCGCCGCGAATCGCTCCCGCAACCCGAACTTTGCAGGGAGGGGCGCGCCCGCGCGTTGAGGCTCCGGGGCTGCTGCAGCTTCGCTCATAAAGGCCCCGCAGCGAGCTGGGGGGTCCAATTTAAGGGAAGCGGCGCTCGGCTGCGTGGAGTATCTGTAGGTATCATGGTCCAAAAACTAACACATGATTTTGAGGCGTCGAAAAGGCGCAAGCTTGAGAAAAAGTTCCTGCGGCGCCCGACGAGCTAGAGCGGCGGCGCCCCGGCAGGGGGCTCATGTCAACGAATCATTTGTGATTACAGTGACTTGGCCGGCGCAGCGAGTGGATCGCCGCGACGGGTTTTCCTCTCCCGGACTTTCATGATAGGGGACAGCTGAACACAATCGCGCCAGCTTGTTTCGCGGCGCAACGTCGTCCGCCCCAGCGCGTTTCCTTGGACCGGGTTCGTCGGGAATACGCGCTGGAAAATGAATTACAGGCTTTTCCTCGCGGCCGGCGACAAAAACGGGCGGCCTGGAGACGAGCGTTGCCCGTCAAACCGCGGGCGTCAAACCACAAGGATTGAGCCTTGTCCATTCCATTTCGTTACGTCGCCACAGTCGGCGCCTATCTCCTGCGTCAGAAGCTTTTCGGCCGCAAGCGTTATCCGCTCGTGCTCATGATGGAGCCGCTGTTCCGCTGCAATCTGGCTTGCGCCGGTTGCGGCAAGATCGACTACCCCGATCATATTCTCAACAAGCGCCTGTCGGTTGAAGATGCGCTCGCTTCGGTGGACGAATGCGGCGCGCCGGTCGTGGTCATCGCTGGCGGCGAACCACTTCTGCACAAGGATCTCGCGCAAATCGTCGAGGGCGTGATCGCGCGCAAGAAATTCGCCATCGTCTGCACCAACGCGCTGCTGTTGCCCAAGCGAATAGATCAGTTCAAGCCCAATCCCTATTTCACCTGGTCGATCCATCTTGATGGCGACAAGGAGATGCACGACCATGCAGTTAGCCAGGAAGGCGTTTACGAGCGCGCTCTTGAGGCCGTGAAACTGGCCAAGTCGAAGGGTTTCCGGGTCACAACCAACAGCACGTTCTTCTCCAATACCGATCCTGTTCGCGCCGCAGCCTTTCTCGACGAACTCACGAAGCTCGGCGTCGATGGCATGACGGTGTCTCCCGGTTATGCTTACGAGCGCGCGCCGGACCAGGAGCACTTCCTCAATCGTTCGCGCACCAAGGAATTGTTCCGCGCCATCTTGAAGCGCGGTCGCGGCGGCAGAGCCTGGGCATTGCAGCAGTCGGGGCTATTCATCGATTTTCTCGCTGGCAATGTGAGCTATCACTGCACGCCCTGGGGCATGCCGTTGCGCACAGTGTTTGGCTGGCAGCGTCCCTGCTATCTCCTCGGCGAAGGCTATGTCCCCACCTTCAAGCAGCTTATGGACGAAACGGACTGGGAGTCCTATGGCGTCGGCAATTACGAGAAATGCGCCGACTGTATGGTGCATTGCGGTTTTGAGGCCACGGCGGTGGAAGATAGCGTGATGCGCCCCTGGCGCGCGTTGAAGGTCGCTTTGTTCGGAGTGAACACCGAGGGTCCGTTCGCTCCCGACATCCCGCTCGATAAACAGCGCGCTGCCGAGTATGTGTTCGACCGCAATGTCGCGACTCTCTCGCAGTTACGCGAGCGCGAGGCCCAGGAGCGGGCCAATCAGCCCTCCACAGCGGCGTAGGGTCGCGAAGGCCGCGCGGGCGTCCAGTCCCGCGCGGATAAGATCGGTGATTTGCGCGGGTTCGCGCACAAGCTCCCGCATCACGAGGGCGACATCCACGCCCCCGTCTGGCCTAATGGCCTTGCCCGCCAAAGGGGGCAGCGCACGCGCCGCTGGATCGCCGATCACCCGCACGATTGCAAAAGGCAGATCATGGCGACGCGCGAAGGCGTCCGCCAGATGCGACTCCATATCGACGGCGGCGGCGCCGCTACGCTCGCGTAAGGTGGATTTGTCGACAACGGTCATGACCGGCAGGTCAACGCCAGTGACGGAACCATGTCTTGCATCAACCCCGGCTCCCGAAAAGCCTTCAAGCAGCACCTGGCTTAGCGCGGGCTGGTGCCGCGACGCGGATTCTGTTTCGCTTGTTGCGTAAGTCGCCACCACTGCGTCTCCGGGCCGAAGGACAGGGTCAAGGCCCCCAGCCAGCCCGAAGCTCACGATAGCGGAATATTGAGTTGCATCCTTGCTCGCCAGCATCGAGCGCAACGCCGTCGCATCGGCGCCGCTGCATAGATATGTGACGCCCTCTCCTCGAAGGCAGTCCGCCTCGCGGGTCAGTCCCGTGATGACAAGAATGGGCGCCTGCGAACGCGAACCATGCTGTTTGCGCCGTCCTCGCGTCATCCGTTGCTCCTCCCCCGAGCTGGCGATCAGCCAAGTCCGACTCGGGCTTTGCGATAAGGCTTTGTGGCACAAGCTGAGGAGATTGCGCAAGCTTAGCCCTCGGCGTCAAGGTGAGGAATGGCTGAGTTGCAGGAAGCGCAAACGAAGAAAGCGGCCTGCAACAGCAGGCCGCTTTTCGATTGTCGCCGTCATAGGATCAAGAGCTACAGGCCCACGCTCACATGCCGGGCGCCGGAGCGGCGCAAGTTGCGGTAACGCGCGAGCGCCCAGAGCGGGAAGAATTTCGCGTAGCCATGATAGCGCAAATAGAAAACGCGCGGGAAACCGGTGGCGGTGAACAGCGCCTCCTCCCACAGGCCGTGGCTCGCCTGCGTTTGCTGCAGATAGGCGACGCCGCGCGCAACCGCCGGATGATCTACTTCTCCTGCCGCCATCAACGCCAGCAAAGCCCATGCGGTCTGAGAGGCGGTCGAGCGCGCCGGCTCATAGCCCCGGTAATCGAGCTTGTAGCTCGAAAGGTCTTCGCCCCAGCCGCCGTCCGAATTCTGGATCGAGCCAAGCCAGGCGACGCAGCGACGATAAGCGTCATGGTCATGCGGCAAGCCGGCGGCGTTGAGCGCGCAGAGCGACGACCACGCGCCATAGATATAGTTGGCGCCCCAGCGTCCGAACCAGCTCCCGTCCGGCATTTGCTCGGAAAGAAGCCAGTCAACGCCTCGCGCCAGCATGTCGCTGGAGTCAAGCGTGACGCCGAGCTGCGCGAGCATCGAGATGCAGCGTGCGGAAACGTCAGCAGTCGGCGGGTCAAGCAAGGCGCCGTGATCTGCGAAGGGAATATGATTGAGGTAATGGTGGGTGTTATCGGCGTCGAAGGCGCCCCAGCCGCCGTTTTTGCTTTGCAATCCCTCGACCCACACGCGACCGCGCAACATGCGCTCGTCGTATGAAGCGTCTCCGGTCTCGCTTGAATAGCGGTCCATCGCGGTGACCACCACGGCCGTGTCGTCGACGTCCGGATAATGCGGATTAGCGTATTGGAAAGCCCAGCCGCCAGGCGGCGTGTTGGGACGCCGCGCCGCCCAGTCGCCCTTCACCTCAAGGATTTGCAGCGGCGCCAGCCAGTCCAGAGCCTTCTTGACGCGGGCTCGCGCTTCCTCGCCGCCGCTCTCAAGCAGAGCATGGGCGACCAGCGCCGTGTCCCAGACGGGAGAGACGCAGGGTTGGCAATAAGCTTCATGCTCATGCACGACGAGCAGACGCTCGATTGATTCGCGCGCGGCGACGACCCGAGGATCGCTTTCCGGAACGCCGAGCACGTCATACATCAGCAGGCTGTTGACCATGGCGGGAAAAATCGCGCCCAATCCGTCCAGCCCATTGAGCCGTTCCGTGGTCCAGCCTTCCGCACGCGCGATGGCAAGTTCCCGCGTAACCTTCGGGAAATGCGGCTCAAAGACATGCAGCGTCTTGTCGATGACGCCGAAAATCGCGGTCCAGGGGAATGTCTGGTGCTCACCCTTGGGCCATTCGCGGACTTCTTCCGGCGGCGTGACAAAGAGTTCGCCGATATGGACGCCAAGCGGATTTTTCGCCCGAGGCTTGCGAGCCATCAGCACCAGCAGAGGCACCAGCACCGTGCGCGCCCAATAGGAGACTTTGTCCAGATGAAACGGAAACCATTTTGGCATCAGCATGATTTCGGGGGGCATCACCGGAACGCCGCGCCAGGGTATTTCCCCATAGAGCGCCAACAAGGCGCGGGTGAACACATTGCTCGTAGCCGCGCCGCCATGTTCCAGAATTGCGGCTCGCGCGCGAGCCATGTGAGGCGCGTCGATGTCGTCGCCGATCATCTTGAGCGCGAAATAGGCTTTGACGCTGGCGCTAATGTTGAAGACTCCGTCGTGAAACAGAGGCCAGCCGCCATGCGCGCCCTGCACGCGCCGCAAATAATTGGCGATCTTTCCTTCCAGCGTCGCGTCTATCGGTTCGGCCCGATAATGACGCATCAACACATATTCTGCCGGAATGGTGCAATCGGCCTCTAGCTCAAAACACCAATGGCCGTCGCTCTTGCCTAAAGCGAGCAGCGCCTGCTCAGAGCGCTCGATGCAAATGTCGAGGGGATCTGCGGCGGGGGCGAAATGTTCAGCGCGCGCTGTGGCGGTCGTCATGTCTATTCCTTAGGTCCCACTTCTATAACGCACGAACGGGCTCATCAGCCGACGCGCAAACGAGGCGCGCCAAGAGAATTGGGCCGAACGTTGATTTCAACGTCTTGACCAAGCGCCACCAGAAAACGCAGCAGGCGTTCCACCGAAAACTGACGAAAGTCGCCGTGCAGCAATTTCGACACATCCGGCTGTTTGACGCCAAACAGACCGGCCGCTTCGATCTGGCGCAGGCCACGTTCGCGGATCAGTTTGGCGATTTTCTTCACAAGCTGCGCCTTGACCAGATTATCGGCGCAGCTCTCGATCTCCCATGCCATGATTTTTCCGCAGGTGCGAAGGTGTTCATCTCAACAGCCCGCCGAGCCGAATCGAGTCGAGCGCAGCCTTGAGCGCAAGTCATTTATAGTGATCTGACTATAGGAGCAAGTCGTTAAAAAGCCATATTATCGCCAAATGGTTACCATTCAGTGCGCCGCAACAAAGCCCGGACGCTCGCACCAAGTTGAGCAGTCGCTATCCAGCCGCGAGGGCCGCAGCTTTATAGCCGGAGCGTATGGAGCCTTCGATCGTCGCCGGCAGACCGGTATCGGTCCAGTCGCCAGCAAGCCATAGATTGCTCCATTCCGTTCTTGCGTCCGGCCTGCGCTCCTGCTGACGTGGGGTGGCGGCGAAAGTGGCGCGCTTTTCCTTGACGATCTGCCATCGCGGCAAGTCCGAAGGCAGGCCCGTAGCGCCGGCGACCTCTGTCCATATGCGCTGCGCCAGTCCTTCCCGAGGCTCGTCCATCAACCTGTCTGCGCCGCTTATCGTGACGGAAAGACGATTCTCGAAAGCAAACAGCCATTCGCTCAGGCTGCCCACCATGCCGAGCAATAGAGGCTGACCCTTGGGGGGCGCGATCTTAAAATGCGCGTTCAGTATGGCGCGAAATTCATCGGGCGCGACGAGACCCGGAACAATTCCCGACGCCGCCCAAGGCGGCAAAGCCAGTACCAGGCCGTCCGCCTTTCCGAGTTCCAGGGCTTCATCGCCAAAATGCAAGTGGCTGGCGCAATCATTAGAGAAGTCGATGCCGCGCAACCGCGCGCCGAACCGGATCTCGACCCCGAGTTGCCGCAACGTTCTCAGGGCCGGGTCGATAAAAGCCGCGCCCAGTCCATCCTTGGCGACCATGGGGCGACAGGCGGCTCCGCCCGCCGCGAGCGTCTCGCGCAGCACGGCGCCGGCGAGTTTGGCGCTGGAGTCACGCGGTTCCGTGTTGAGCGCCGAAAGCAGCACTGGTCCCCACAACCGCTGATATAGAAGGCCTGTGCAATCCATCGTCTCGCCGATGGTCGCGCCTTCCCCGGCTCGCAGCAGTCGAGCGGCGCCAAGGTAATCCAGCGGAGTGGTTCCTGGCACGCGCCGCGATGCGACAAAAATCCACCACGGCAGTTTTGAAGCGTTCGGCGCCAGCCGCCATCGCAGACCATCGCGCATGTCAATGAAATCGAAAACGCAATCCCTTGGCCCGATGAGCGCGTCGCCGGCGCCAATGCGCTCGGCGTAATCGCGCGCCGCTGCATTGCCTGAGAGCAGCAGGTGATTTCCGTTGTCGATGACGAGATCGAGAGTGGCGTCGTAATAGGAGCGGCAACGGCCGCCCGCCATGCGCGCCGCTTCATGCAGCACGACGCGGCTGCCCGCTTGTGCAAGCTTCAACGCGCAGGAGAGCCCAGCAAGACCCGCGCCGACAACATGGGTGACGCCGTTCATGCGAAAGCGTAGCGCAGCAGCGCCAGCACGATCTTCAATTTCGAGGCATGCACTTTTTCGCGCGGCGCTTTGAAACCGCGCGCGCATAGACGGTTGAGAACGGAGCGATAGGCGACAGCCATCAACGCGGGCGCCTTAACCGCATGCGCCGGGCTGGCCGCGATCAGATGATGCGAGTCTTCGAAATGCCCGCACGCTTTTTGCGCAACCTCGGCGCAAGCCGCTTCAAGCGACGGATGCTCCAACACCGCGCGGGGCGAAAAATTGGTCATGCCCGCCGCCAGCAGCGCCTCGCGCGGCAGATAAAGCCGTCCGCGCTGAGCGTCTTCGTCGAGATCTCGCAAAATATTGGTCAGTTGCAGCGCCCGTCCGAGATGATGCGCGAGCATTCGGGCGTTTTCCGGTAGTTTCGCGGAGGAGGGCTCGACCAGGCCAAAGGCGCGAATCGAAAGTCGCCCCACCGCGCTCGCCACCCGGTCGCAATAAAGATCGAGCGTGGCCCAGTCGGGCGCGCAGATGTCCTGATCGACATCCATCTCCATGCCATCGATCACCGCCTCGAAATCAGCGCGCTCCAGGCCAAAGCGGCGCACGGGCTCCGCGAGCTGCGCGCAGCGCTGGTGGATGCGTCCGGCGTAAAGCTCGTCAAGATCGGCGCGCCATGCATCGAGCTGTCGGCGGCGCTCATCACGGTCGCCTTCTTCGTCGGCGATGTCGTCCACGGCGCGACAAAAGGCGTAAATCGCGAACATCGCGTCGCGTCGTTCGGGCTCCAGCACCCGCATTGCGAGGTAAAACGAGCTTTTGCGGGCCGTCTCGAAAGGTTTTTGATTGGACGCCGCCGCGCCCTCTAAAGCGCTCATGGAGCGTCTCCAGCCCTGCGTCGGACAAGCCGCCGCAGCAGTGCGGTGGCCGCGCCAATGGCGCCGTTCAGCGCAAATTGCGCCTTGCTAGCGTGGACATTGTCGCAGAGCGGATCGGCGACGCGCAGCCGTTGCGTCAGCATCTCCGCAAGATTTTGGATGGCGCCCACTTCCATCGCTAGGCGCGCATTCTCTATGCGGTCGGCGAAGGGGCGGGACTGAGCCAGTAAGACAGCCGTCTTATTCGACAGGGCGGAAACAGCAGTCCGCAGTTGTGGCGGAGATTTTGCCTGCCCGAGCATTTCCACAGTGGCGCCGCAGGAGCGCAGGACGTCTTGCGGAAGGTAGACGCGGTTGAGATCCCGGTAATCCTTGCCGCAGTCCTGCAAATGATTGATGATTTGCAGCGCTGCGCAAAGCGCGTCATTGGCGGCCCAGGTCTGGCCCGCGTCCTCGCCATGCACGTCGAGCACGAAACGCCCGACCGGCATCGCGGAATAGCGGCAATAATCGATCAGATCGTCCCAATCCTCGTAGCGCAGCTGCGTCACGTCGCGGCGAAAGGCGGTTACGAGATCACAGGCATGTTGGGTGGAAAGGCCGCGATCGCGAATAACCTCACGCAAATTGCGGGCGACGGGCTCGTCTGGACCCTGTTGCAGCAGAGCCGCCTCCAGCCGGTCAAGCAGCGAAAGCTTTTCGGCGGACGAAAGGCCGGAATGGTCGGCGATGTCGTCCGCCGCGCGCACGAAATTGTAAAAGGCGAGAATCGGCGCGCGATAGCTGGGGGCGATCAGAAACGAGGCGACCGGAAAATTTTCGTCCCGATGCGACTTTCCTGACGACGTTTCGGATATCGCGATCATGCTGGCGCCGTCCATGGTCCTCAATTTCCGCTCAGATTCCGTACGACGAGCCAGTTTTCGCCCAAGCAGCTGCGGCTGCCCCCGGACGATGCCCTATTGCGCCTCTGCCTGCGCCTGATAGCGACCTTTCCAGGCTCCGCCTCTGCCACGCATAAGCTGTAGCGCCGACTTTACCGTGAACCACGTATAGCAGGCCGCGACCAGGGGCAAGGCGAGCGCGCGCCAGCGCGAAAGACCGTAAAAGCGCAAGCTGGGCATATAAGCCTGAGCCATCAGCGCGTAAGCGATCACCCCCGCTTCGCGTGCAGGTGTGTCGCTGAAGAGCGCGAACAGCGGCGGCGCCAGGTAGACAACTGCCATCCCCGCGACCGCGCCCACCAGCTGCAGGGGAGAATAGCCAAGCTGCGCATAGGCCGACCTGGTCACCATGCGTTCGATGTCCCGGTAGTCCGGATAGGGGCGCAGGCTGTGCACGGAGTCGGTAAGACCCAGCCAGACCGGCCCTTGCGACTTCATCAGGGCTCCAAGCGCGCAATCGTCGATAAGCGCGTGGCGGATGGCCGCAAGGCCGCCCGCTCGCGCCAGCGGTTCTGGACGCGCCAGCATCACCCCACCGGCGGCGGCGGCTACCTTGGACGTCGGATCGTTCACTTTCGCAAATGGATAGAGCATCTGAAAGAAGAACACGAAGGCAGGCACAAACCAACGCTCGGCCGCGCTGTCGCAGCGAAGCCTGACCATCAGAGAGGTCAGCACCGTACCGCGCGCCAGCGCGCCGGCGACGAGGCGCTCAAGCGCGCTCGGATCGAAGGCGATGTCGGCGTCGCAGAACAGCACGAAATCGGGCTGCGAAGGCATCGCGCGAACATGGTCGAAGCCGCGCTGCATTGCCGCGAGCTTGCCGGTCCAGCCGGAGGCGGGGCCATCGGAGCTCAAGACGATCAGCCTTGCTTCCGCCCCCTGAGCGGCGGCGCAGGCTCGGGCGATTTCCGCCGTGCCGTCAGTGCTTTGATCGTCGACAATCAAAACATCCAGCCGTCCGGAGAACTTCTGGATCAGCAGGGATGACAGGCAGCTTGCGATTACGTCGGCCTCGTCCCTCGCCGGAATGACCGCGACGACGCGCGTTCCTGCGGGCGCCGGCGCGCCGGACGGCGCCAAATGGCGGTCGTGCTCGGCGAGCCGCCAGAACCCGCCGTGAAAGGCGATCAGATAAAGCCAGACCGCAAGGCCGGCGAAAGCGACAATAATTGCTGTCATTTTCATTCGGAGGTTATTGCGGCCCGCGTTGAACGCGACGGCCGCGAATCGGCGGCTGCTTCATTGGGTGGCTTGCCTGGGTCTTAGCACCGGGAGACCATTGGTGGCCAGTGCCCGCCACGCTTACGCAGTCCAGCCTGAACCCGGCTGATGCAATTTGTTTCAAAATAGCTTAGCTGCTAGCGCGGACTATTTGGGGCTGACCCGAGGCGACCGTGAAAAAGCACAGGGCCGCACTTCGCGCAGGCCCGCAAGAAGCAGGGAGTATCCATGAATACGAACAGCGTTGGAAAGATTTGCGCTATCGCGGGGATGTTGTTTGCCTCCTCCGCTTTTGCGGAGCAGACCTGGGCTCCTCCGGCCGAGATAGCGCCCAAGGCTCCTCAGGCTCAAGCCGAGCCGATTCAGCCCACGACCGCGCAAAAGCCGGCCGTCGAAGCAAAGGCCAAGGGCAAGGATTGCCGCGCCCAGGCGGACGCCAAAGGACTACATGGCAAAGCCCGAAAGGCTTTTCGGGCCGAATGCGAAAAAGGCTGAAAAAACAAAGGCGTCCCGCTTCAGAAGAAAAAGGGCGCCTGACATTCGCGGCGATTGCACTCCCAGCCGCTGCGTGGCTTATCAGTAGACTCGCTCGATGCAGAAATCGACGACTTCCAGCAGCGCGCTTTTCCAGGGCGAAGCCGGAAAAATCTCCATGGCGTCCCTGGCGATTGCGCCATAGTGGGTCGCGCGGTCGATGGTGTCGTCCAGCGCCTTGTGCTTCTTCATCAGGCCGCAGGCGGTTTCGACGTCCGCGTCGTTGATTTCGCCCCTTTCCAGGGTCCGGCGCCAAAAATCCCGTTCTTTTTCGTTGCCCCGCCGAAACGCCAGCACAACGGGCAGGGTGATCTTGCCCTCGCGGAAGTCGTCGCCCACGTTTTTTCCGAGTTTGGCCGAGGACCCGCCGTAATCCAGCGCGTCATCTATCAGTTGGAAGGCGATGCCCAGATTCATGCCGTAGCTGCGCGCCGCCGCTTCATCCGCCTTGGAACGGCCTGAGAGCATCACTCCCACTTCCGCCGCCGCCGCGAAGAGTTCCGCCGTCTTGCGCCGAATGACGCCCATATAGGCGTCCTCGGTGGTTTGCGTGTCCTTGGCGGCGTTGAGTTGTAAAATCTCGCCCTCGGCTATAATCGCCGCTGCATTCGACACGACGGTGAGACAAGGCAAGAAGCCCGGCTCCACCATCATCTTGAAGGCGTGACCGAGCAGAAAATCGCCAACCAGCACGCAGGTCTCGTTGCCCCAAAGCATGCGCGCCGCGATTTTGCCCCGCCGCATGTCGCTTTCATCAACGACATCATCATGCAACAGCGTGGCCGTGTGCATAAACTCTATGCCGGCCGCGAATTTAATCTGTCCGTCGCCCTTATAGCCGCACATGCCGGCCGTAGCGAGCACCAGCATCGGTCTCAGCCGCTTGCCGCCCGCCGAAATTAGATGGTTGGCCACCTCTGGAATGGTGGTGACGTCCGACCCCATGCGCTGAAGGATGAGCTGATTGGTGCGCTCCAGATCAGGCCGGATTAACTCGAGAAGACTTTCGAGACCTGCGGCGGCTTTCTTTTCTCTATCTTCGAGCGGAACGACGATACCCACGGAGCCCCCTGCAGCCTTCAAAATATTTGACGCTTGTTTCCGCGGAACTTACGGCTTTGCGCCGCAAGCGGCAAGTCAGACTGTTTCCAAGCGGTTGAAATCGGGGACGGCGGACTGGTTTTGCGCTTAATTTGAAGCTGTTGGACGACGAGGTTCTTCGCTATTGGCTTTCAGCCGAGTCGGCCCGCCCGAAGTCCGGAGACGGCCTTGAGGTTCCAGCGATGACTGAGCGAGAGAACGGTTTTCTAAACGGACGCCTGTTTTTGTTGCAGGACGCCGGTGGGCACCGCGCCGGCACCGACGCCATGCTGCTCGCGAGCGCGGCGCCAAGGGACGCCGGCGGGTTCCTTCTGGACGCCGGCGCCGGAGTCGGAGCCGTCGGCCTTGCCGCCGCCACCTTGTCGCCGGCCATGTCCGTCGGTTTGATCGAGTTCGAGCCGCAAGCCTGTGCGCTTTCGCGAGAAAACGTCTTGCGCAATGGTCTGGGCGCGAGGGCGCGGGTTTTCGAGGCCGATCTGCTAGACGGGCCCTCGCGCCGCACCGCCGGGCTCTTGCCGGAAATGGCTCAGGCCGTGTTGACCAACCCGCCTTTTTTCCAGCCCGGTCGGGTGCGCATAACCCCCGACCCGCGCAAGGCTTTGGCTCATGTCGGCGCTGCGCCGTTGCAAGACTGGACGAGCGCCTGTCTGTCTTTGCTGAAGCCAGGCGGGATGTTCGTGATGATTCACAGAGCCGAGGCGCTGGGGGATTGCCTCGCAGCGGTGGGAGGGCGACTGGGCGCCCTGGCGGTTCTGCCTGTGGCGCCGCGCGAGGGAGAGGCCGCCACTCGGATTCTTTTGCGCGGAGTAAAAGGATCAAAGGCGCCGTTGACGCTGTTAGCGCCACTAATTCTGCACGCTCCAGGCGGGAGCTTCACGCCGCTGGCCGAGGCGATCCATCGGGGCGAAGCAGCAGCGCCTTTCTAGGCGGCTGGCGTGTAGAAACGCGCAAACTCCTCTACGACACGCTCATAGACATGCCGTTTGAAGGGCACGATCAGTTCCGGCAACAGCAAGGGGTTTTCCCAGCGCCATTCGTCGAATTCCGGTCGATGGGCCCCCGCCGCGGGATGCGCGATATCGATTTCCGCGTCGTCGCCTGTGAAACGAAGCGCAAACCATTTTTGCGTCTGGCCAACATATTTGCCCTTCCACCTCTGGTTGGAGTCCGGCGGCAGGTCGTAGCTGAGCCAGGGCTCGACCTCTCCAAGCAAGGTCACGCTGCGCACGTTGGTCTCTTCATAGAGTTCGCGCAGCGCTGCGGTAGCGGGCTGCTCGCCTTCATCGACGCCGCCTTGCGGCATCTGCCATTCGAAACGGGCGCCGGTGCGGTCGTCCGGTCCCTTGGCCCTGCGCCGTCCGACAAAGGCCTGACCGGCGGAATTGAGCAACATGACGCCGACACAAGGCCGATAACGCCGTTCAGTCATTTTACCGCTCCGCGCGCGGCGGCGATATGACCCGCTGGCGACAGCGTCGCCGAAACCGGGGCGATGACAAAACCGCGTTTCTCCACTTCGCGAGCGAAACGGGCGACCCGTGAAATGGTCTGCGCCTGAGCATTGGCGAAGCCGATTGCCGAGCCGCTGTCGCGCGCCTGCGTCTCCAGTTGCGCCAGCGCTGCATCCAAGGATTGCGGCGTGCCCCTCGCGTCAAGGACGACATCCACTCGGGCGGCAGGAAGCGAGAATTGCGCCGCTGTTCTGGTGATGATCGACTGGGGCGAAGCGCCGTCGTCAATGAAAAACAAACCGCGCTTGCCTATGTCGGCGAGCACCGGAGACAAAGCTTTTTCGTCAGCGGAGAAACGGCCGCCAAGAAAACTCATGACGCCCGCGTAGCCGGAAAAACGGCTCATCAGCCAGTGCAGATCTTCAAGATCGCCCGAGCTGTCGACCAGCAAAGTATGCGGTCCGGGATTGTTTTGTGGATAATCGAAAGGCTCCATCGGAGTTTGCAACAATACCTCATGGCCGCGCGCTCGCGCTCGCGCCGCGGAGCCTTCCAATGTCGCGCCGTACGGCGCGAAGGCCAGGGTGACGGCCTCCGGCAATTCGCTGATCGCGGCCTCGGTGGTTTGCGCATTCAGTCCTACGCCGCCGATGATCAGAGCGATCTTTGACGCATTGGCCTTGATTCGCGCCGAGGTCACGAAAGGTCGGGAATAGACGTCCATCGGCCGGGCGCCGTCGGCGCCAATGCGCGGCAGCACGCCGTAGCGACCCTTTTCGGCCACGCGACGGTCGGGCGCCGTCGGCAGCCGAATGCCGGAGGAACTCGGTTTCGACCTGGATGATGACCGGGCCCGGACCACTCGCGCCGTTGCGGGTCACCTTGACGCCCGATTGCTGTTCGATCTCGCCCAGGGTGATTACATGGTCGCGCCCATTGGACGCCTGAGGAGCGTCGGCGGTCGGCGCCTGCGCTTGTGTCTGCGCGGGTTGGGGCTGCGGCTCCGGCGGCGGCGGCTGATAGGGCTCGATTTTGGCGATGGCGTAGGGCCGGCCGCCGAGACTGGCGACCAGGGGATCGCGCGTTATCAGCGCAAAAGCGCCTGCGCCAAGAGCAAGCACGGCAAGGCTTGGCCACAACAGCTTCGCGCCTGAGCGCGGGGTGGCTGCGATGATCTTTTTGTCGCGGGCGCCCTGCCCTAGCGGCTGATGCAATTCGTCGTTCATGTGGCTAAAACTTGGCCCAAGACCCCGAGCGCTCCGAATCGGCGCAATTCGCTGCGCATTGTGGCGGTTCCGCGCGCGCCAGTCGAGAGGCGCAACCTAAAACTCAGTCGCTGGCGGCGTGCGACCCGCCGGGCAACGCGCCGTCGGCCTCCATAAGCTCCAAAAGCATGCCTTCGCGCAGTCCCCTGTCTGCGATGCGGGTGCGCGCCGCTGGAAAAAGCTGCCGAATCGCCTCGAAGATGGCGCAGCCTGCGAGCACCAGATCAGCGCGCTGGGGGCCAATACAGCCGTTGGCGACGCGTTCGTCAAAATCCATGGCGCGCAACCGCGAGATGGCGCGGGAAGCGTCGTCGTTCGACATCCACAGCCCGTCCACGCGCCAGCGGTCATAGCGTTCGAGACCCAGATGCACGCCGGCGAGCGTCGTCACAGTACCCGAAGTGCCGAGGAGGTGAAAGCGCGAGCAGCGCTGGCGCAGGGCCATTTCCTTTGCGAAGGGAGCCAGGGCGTCGCGCGCGTAGCGTGTCATGCCCCTAAAGGTCTCGGCGGTCACATGCTTGCCGCCGAAATGTTCGGCCAGGGACACAACGCCAAGCTCGAGCGAGGTCCAGTCGTGCAGCTCCAGCGGTCCGCCCGTATTGTTCAGCGGACGCTCAAGCCAGACCAGTTCCGTCGAGCCGCCGCCGATGTCGAACAGCAGCACGCTCTCCGCTTCCCGGTCAACCAACGCTCCGCAGCCTCGCGCGGCGAAGCGCGCCTCGGTCTCACGGTCGATGATTTCAAGCTCCAGCCCCGTCCGCGCACGCACCCGCGCGGTGAATTCGTCGCCGTTGCTGGCGCCGCGACAGGCCTGGGTCGCTACAAGCCGAGCGCGCGTGACGCCGCGGGTCTCCATCTTGTCGCGGCAGATCTCCAGAGCCTTGAGCGTGCGCTCGATCGCCTCCTCGCTGATATGACCATTGCGGGTAAGTCCTTCGCCCAGCCGCACGATGCGGGAGAAGGCGTCCATGATCCTCAGCATCTCGCCGGGCCGCCGCCGCGGTCGCCGTTCGGGCCGCGCGATCAGTAGGCGGCAATTGTTCGTGCCAAGGTCCAGCGCGGCGTAAATATGATCTCCGTCGCGACCGCCGCCGATCTGATTCCACATCCTGGTTGACTGAGCGCCCGCTGGCTGGGCGCGCATGACGAGACCCGCCGGAACTGTCGCGCCCGGCGGCGTTCGTTGAACGGCCTCAACCGTTCCCTCGCCCCCCGCCGGCTGATCCATCCCGGTCACTTCCAGCTCCCGCATCCGAAATCTGCGGCTGGAGCGCTCCGCGCGTCCCTGCCTGTCCGACCCCTTTTCATGAAGGATTGGAAGCGTTCCTGCAAGCCGATTTCTGCGGTAGCCGAAATGATAGGCGCTGCTTCCGCTCTCTTCCAAGCTGAGCTTTAGGGGGGAGCGAGGCATGGGCTTGAGCGAAGCTCGGGCAGCCTTGGGGCTGCGATGGCTATTCGAAGAAAAGCGTCCCGCCCGTATGTTCGTTTGCGGCGCCAATGATATTGACAGGCTGAGGCGCTCTCACTAGACCACGCAGGCGCTTGCGCGCTCGACTGCCCTTGCGGTCGCCGTTGGGGGATAGTTCAACGGTAGAACAGCGGACTCTGACTCCGTTAATCTTGGTTCGAATCCAGGTCCCCCAGCCAATTTTTGCTTAACTGCCCGACAGAGTTGCCGATATCAATCCCGGCTGGGAGCAGCCGTGCGATTGCATCCCCAGCTGTATCACCCGCGTGTACGTCGAAGTAGATGCGGCGGGAGGATACCCAGCCAGGGCCGCGGCCGCGCGGAACCCTCGGAGATCGGCAAGTCCCGTCGCACGATGCCGGGCGTGTCTCACGACGCGCGGCCGTTTGCGGCGTTCGCAGAGCAAGCTTTCGCCAACCATTTGGCGCTACACTGCTGCCGATCACGATCCTGCCCGAGTGCGGTGAATGTCCAGTCCTCTCGTCCTTCGTCAAGACCAGACCGTCAAGCGACTTGGCGCTGCGTTCTTTTTTGCGATTGGGATAGGTTTGATCCTCGCCGCGCCGCAGGTTCGGGGCGGCGCTATCCTTTGGGGACTGGGACTCCCACTGCTTTTGCTAGCGACTGGCTTTCTATTATTCTCTCGGCCAGCATGTGCCAGTATTAATTTCGACTCTCGCGCAGTTGTAGTGCGTCATGGCTCCTTTTTTTCGCGCGCCCAGACCTTTAGCTTTGACGAGATTTCCCGCGTCGGCGTTGAAACCTATAAAGACCCCGAGCAGCCAGATCGGTATGGACCGACGCTCTTATGTGAGGACGGGCGGGTCACGTTCCTGCCCACGCGCAGCGGTTCCAAGATGGAGACTCAACGGTGGGCCGATGCGTTGAGGATGGCTCTTCCGGCCCGTGCGCGCCCTGACGGAGCAGTCGAAATCGAAGATCGTATTGACGTTGCAATCGCTCGCGAAATTGCCGCGCGCGCTGAGGCGGGCGCGCCGCTGCCCAAAGGGGCCGGGAAAGTTTTTGGGAAGCGCATTGGTGTTGCGAGGTCGAACGGGTCGGAT
Organism: uncultured Alphaproteobacteria bacterium; assembly: GCA_963724845.1. Lineage (GTDB taxonomy): Bacteria > Pseudomonadota > Alphaproteobacteria > Rhizobiales > Beijerinckiaceae > Methylocystis. The sequence continues at coordinate 200,496 of CAVRWF010000007.1, read as the reverse complement.
CGTTTTAACCCTTGAAGCGAGCCAGGCATTTCAGGGCTAAAGGTTAAACTCATCTGAATCGATGTAGTCCCACGGAAGGTTGGGGTCGCGTGCGAAGCGGTCCAGCGACAAGGCCGAAACGATCTTCGCGACTTCAGCGATCGTGGCGTTGACACCCATCTGGCGCAGAATCCAACAGATCTCGGCGACCCTCGTCGAGAAAGCCTACGTCGAATACCAGGAGCAGTCTAGCACCACGACCGGCGCCTGGGGCGGCAACCACAGCGACTCATTGAGAAAGTGTTTATCTCACTGCGGGCCGCCCGCCTCATACCATCCGCGGGAGCGACGGACGATATGAACCACGGACAGCATCACCGGCACCTCGACAAGGACGCCAACGACGGTCGCCAGCGCGGCTCCTGACTGGAAGCCGAAAAGAGCGATAGCCGTCGCAACCGCCAGCTCGAAGAAATTACTGGCCCCGATGAGCGCCGAGGGCCCGGCGACGCACCACTCGACGCCAAGCTGGCGGTTAAGCCAATAGGCCAACCCCGCGTTGAAATAGACCTGAATCAGGATCGGCACGGCGAGCAGGCCAATCACGAGCGGCTGGCGGATGATCTGTTCGCCTTGCAGGCCGAACAGCAGCACAAGCGTCAGGAGCAGCGCCGACAGGGATAGGGGGGCCAAGACGTGAAGAGTCCTGTCGAGAGCCGGTTTACCGCCGCTCATTAGAAGTCCCCGCCGCCACAGTTGCGCGGCGATAACCGGCACGACGATATAGAGCACGACCGACAGCAGCAGCGTATTCCACGGCACGGTGATGGACGAGAGGCCGAGCAGCAGCGCGACAATCGGTGCGAAGGCCACGATCATAATGGAGTCGTTGAGGGCGACCTGCGACAGCGTGAAGTGCGGCTCGCCATCGACAAGGTTCGACCAGACGAACACCATGGCCGTGCAGGGAGCCGCCGCCAGCAGGATCAATCCGGCGATGTAGCTGTCGATTTGATCGGCAGGCAGGAACGGTCGAAACAGATGGGAGATGAACAACCAGCCCAGCAAGGCCATCGAGAACGGCTTGACGAGCCAGTTAATCCCGACCGTCGTCGCGATCCCGCGCCAATGATCCTTGACCTGACCGAGCGCCGCAAGGTCGATCTTGAGCAGCATCGGAACGATCATCAACCAGACCAGCACGGCGACCGGCAGATTCACTTCCGCGACCGTCGCCGCGCCAATGGCTCGGAACACGGCGGGCATCGTCTGACCGAGGACGATTCCGGCGATGATGCAAAGGGCTACCCAGAGCGTCAAAAATCGCTCGAAAACACCCATGGCGGGCGCCGTGCTTGTCTCGGGATTGTTCGCGACGGCTTTGGCTTCGCTCATGCTGATCGGCTCTTTCCTATAAACATCCGGCTGGTTCGGTCACATGACCCGCTAATTCCAGCAGGCGCGGCACGCCGACCGGCTCTTCCTTCAGCAGCGGCACGACGGCGTAGCGGCGCGCATGGATAGTCGCGACCTTTTCCACCTCGCCCAGCTCGTTTGTGGCGCGCTGACGTAAAAGGGGAGAACGCGGACGCGCCGCCGCCACGCTGTTGTTGATGACCCACGCCCACGGCTCGATTCCAGCGCGTCGCAGATCGGCTTGCAGATTGGCCGCTTCAAGCACGGGCGTGGTTTCCGCCAAGGTGACAAGGAGAACCTTGGTTCGCCGCGAATCCTGAAGCTGCATCATGGGGGTCGTATAATGTCCGCCCTTGGCGTCCAGCATGCGCGCGACTTCGCGGTGATAGGCTCCTGTGGCGTCCAGCAGCAGCAAGGTGTGGCCGGTCGGCGCGGTGTCCATCACCACGAATTTCTCGCCCGCCTCGCGGATGATGCGCGAAAAGGCTTGGAAAACCGCGATTTCCTCGGTGCATGGCGAGCGCAAATCTTCTTCGAGCAACGCGCGTCCTTGAGCATCGAGCGCCGCCCCTTTTGTCGCTAACACTTCCTGTCGGTAGCGTTCGGTTTCGGCGTGAGGGTCGATGCGGCTGACCGTCAAATTGGCCAGTGAGCCATGCAGCGTTTCCGAGAGATGCGCGGCAGGATCGGAGGTCGTGAGATGGACGGGCAACCCACGATGCGCCAGCTCGACCGCGATCGCCGCCGCTAATGTGGTCTTGCCGACGCCGCCCTTGCCCATCAGCATCACAAGCCCATGGCCGTCAGCGGCGATGCCGTCCACCAGGTTCGACAGGCTCGACGCGCGCAGCTCGACAGGCTCGTTGCCTGTCGCGTTTATGTGCGGCGGCGTTTCAATGAGCAGTTGGCGCAGGGCCTCCAGCCCTACAAGATTGAAGGGCTTGAGAGGGACGCGGTTGCAGGGCAAGGCGCGAAGTGTGTCAGGCGTAGCGGCTAACGCCATTTGCTCACGCTCGTAGATGGCGGCGGCGAGCGCATCGAGCGCGGCTTCTTCTTTCGGCAAAAGACCGTTGATGACGAGGAACTGTTGATTGAGGCCAATCGTCGCCAGTTCCTCATGCGTGCGCGCCGCTTCGCGCAGCGCGGAATTTTGGGCGCGCGCGACGAGGATCAGGCGAGTGCGCTGACCATCCGCCAAAGCCTCAAGCGCCGCTTGATATTGCGCGCGCTGCTTTTCCAATCCGGCGAGCGGGCCGAGACAGGAGGCGTCGCCCTTTCCCGCCTCCAGAAAACCGCTCCAAGCGACGGGAAGTTGCAACAAGCGGATAGTGTGGCCGGTTGGAGCGGTATCGAAAACGATGTGGTCGTAACCGGAGGTGAGCGCCGTATCCGTCAATAATGCGGTGAACTCATCGAAGGCCGCGATTTCCGTGGTGCAGGCTCCAGAAAGCTGTTCTTCAATGCCCTTGACGACGGCTTCGGGAAGCTTGCCCCGCACAGGACCTACGATGCGGTCGCGGTAGGCTTGCGCGGCGGCCTGCGGGTCGATTTCCAGAGCGAAAAGTCCCCCCACGGCGGCAATGGCCGTGATCTTGTCGCCAATAGCGACCCCGAACGCCTGACCGACATTTGAGGCCGGATCGGTGCTGACCAAAAGCACGCGGCGTCCGGCTTTGGCGAGCTGAATCGCCGTCGCGCAGGCAATTGACGTTTTGCCGACGCCGCCCTTGCCGGTGAAGAACAGAAAACGCGGAGCGCCCTCGAGAAATTTCATATTGATCTTTCAGCAGCAGGGACTATTGCCGCAGCATGAGCCCTGCTTCGCTTCGTTCGTCTCTGCGACGCCAGCCCAGCGCGCCAGTTCGGCGCGGTTCGGGTAACGACCGGCAAGCGCAATATCGCCATCGACGAGGATCACCGGCAGCGCTTCTTGGCCAGAACGTTCCAGAAAGCCTTTCACCGTCGCGTTTTCGGCGAAGACCATCGGTTGCTGCGCCAAGTTGAAGCGTTCGATCCGTGCGCCGTTCTGTTTGGCCCAATCCAGATCCGCCGCGAAGCTGATCAGCGCTTGGTCAGCCTCAACGCCGCAAACCCCAGTGCTGCAACAAAGTGCGGGGTCAAATATTTGGATGGTGGTCATAGGCGTCCTTTCAGGATCATTGTGAACGAGCTGTTTTCCCGACGACAACTTCTCCGTCTTCCTTGGTGAAAGCGCCAATGTCGGGGTTCGGCAAAATATCCAGCACGGCTTCCGAGGGGCGGCACAGCCGCACGCCCATCGGCGTCTCGACGATGGGCCGGTTGATGAGGATGGGATGTTCGACCATGAAGTCGATCAATTCTTCCTCCATCCATTTCGGATCGGCGAGACCAAGTGCGTCATAGGGCGTGCCTTTCTGGCGCAACAATTCTCGAGCCGAAATGCCTATGGCCGCGAGCAGCTCGACAAGCCGCTCGCGCGACGGCGGGTGCTTCAGATATTCGACGACGACGGGCTCTTCGCCGCTTTGCCGGATCATCGCCAATGTGTTGCGCGAGGTGCCGCAGGCGGGGTTGTGAAAGATGGTGATCGTCACGACTGCGTTTCCGCTTTGAAGGTCGCGCCTTCGGCTTCGCCGATTTCGCGCAAGCGGTTTTTCACTGCCAGCTTGTCGAGACGGGCGACGGGCAGCGCTAGAAGGAAAGAGATTCTGTTTTTCATATAGCGAAAGGCGAGATTGAAAGCCTTTTGCTTTTCGATATCCGTTCCCTCGACGGCGGCGGGGTCTTCGATGCCCCAGTGCGCGGTCATCGGTTGACCCGGCCAGATCGGGCAGGCTTCGCCCGCCGCGTTGTCGCAAACCGTGAGCACGAAATCCATTTTTGGCGCATCGGGAGTGGCGAACTCTTCCCAGTTTTTCGAGCGAAACCCGTCCGTCGGATAGCCGTATTCCGTGAGGGTCTTGATCGCGAAAGGGTTGATAACGCCCTTTGGGTGGCTCCCCGCCGAGAAGGAATTGAAACGCCCCGCGCCATCTTTGCGCAAAATGCTTTCCGCGAGGATCGAGCGCGCGGTGTTGCCGGTGCAAAGGAAGAGGACGTTGTATACGCTATCATTCATCGACGTGAGCCTTTGTCTGGCAGCAGGGAGTGAGATCGGCGATTAGAGGCGCGCAAATTTCGGGACGCCCGCCGCAGCAGTCCTTGAGCAGGAACAGCGTCATTTCGCGGAGGCGGGGGAGGTTCGCCCGATAGATAATTGAGCGACTTTGACGCTCACCAGTGACCAGCCCCGCGTGGGCCAGGATGCTCAAATGCGCCGACATGGTGTTTTGCGGCACGGCCATGAGGCGCGCCAATTCGCCGGCAGGCACGCCATCGGGCTCGCGCGTGACCAACAGGCGGAACGTATCAAGCCGTGTGGTCTGCGCGAGCGCCGCGAGCGCTGAGATAGCCTCTATACTTTCCATACATCCAGATTATAGGATAGGTATTATGGATGCAAGCCCTCATTTCATGAGGTCGGAGACGCCCTGCCGCTTCAGCTCAGCCTCGCAAATTTCGCCGGTAATTGGGTAAATATCACCCCGTTTCACTTTGGATTTGGCCATTTCTGGACCGTATGTATTTGATGGATTCGGCGCGCAGCGGATCCAGCGGCACATTCGGGTTTTTGTTCAAGTGGACATACGGAAAACCAGCGATGGCATATTTTCCAGAATAGTTTCTGTCGGCAGAAGCGCTCGACCAATTCGCCGCGAAAAGAAGTCTAGAGTTTCGACTGCACTATGCGCTCGCTTCCGCGCCGATTGGCCATCTGGCGCCATTTTGCATACACACGCTGTTTCATCACGCGGATATGCGCGTCATGCGCTGCCCAAAATCGTTCGGACCGGTCCAGTCCGGCGATGGCTCTACTCGCTCCATGCAAAATCGGCTTTTGGATCGAAACTGCAGGTCCTTTTGTTTCTCCGGAATTCGCGAGTGTCAAAGCGGGCGCAGCTCTCTCCTCGAGCGAGGCGTAGGAAGCGGGACCGCCTACGCCCAGTGATGAACCGATCCGCCTCAGATAGGCCTTCGCCCGAGCGCAATATTCGACGGACCGGGCAGTCATCCGCTCCTCTCCGTGACCCGCGCGGTATTTCATCAACGCCCTGCACAGATCGCCCTTAGCAAGGCGCCAGGCTTGCGCAAGGTAAGTAACGCCGTAGCGTATGTTCGTCGCAGGCAAAGCCAGTTCACTGTCGCTGCCCTTGAAGCCGAGCATGGCGGCTGTTCCAGGCCGCACTTGCATCAGGCCGACCTCGCCCACGTCCCCAATCGCATCCGAACTAAAACCACTCTCTATGTATGCCACGGCGTCTGCTATGTCGGAAGGCATAGAAGTCTTGCTGGCCTCTGCATGAAGAAGATCGAGATAATGCAAAGTCGCATCCCGCGGGATCTCCGTCTCCTCCGCGCGTTTTGGCGACTTCATGTCCAAAGAAGGGGAAAATCCCTGTGGCTCGAAGACTACACGAAGGATCGATGGCGCATCCGGTGGGAAGGAAAGATCCTTCTTTTCGGCAGAAGTCTGAAATCGGCGTTGGTTTTAACAGAAATAAGAAACTGATGCAGCCGACTGCGGCGAACTGCACGACCACCGATCGAATTATAGCCCCCGAGATGTGCTTCTCATGGATCGAGCGTTGGAAAGGCATATCGCTTCGTCCTCATAAAAACTCTCTCGGACGAACAGTTGGATTTCTTTTTCCCCAACCGTCTAGTGATATTTCGGGTTAGCGAACGGACTCACCGCCATCGCAAGGCGTTCTCGCTGTTCTGTTCGATAAGAATACTCGTTGCTGACGAGCCCTAATCTCCTTATAAACATCGATGGAATCTAAGTAATGTTGCGATGGCGTTCTCCTGAGCGCCCCGTCCTGACCGCAACGTGATTGAGGCGGAAAATTCCTGAAAGGCAGCCTTGGAAATCAGCTGTCTGCATACGACGCCGACTTCATTGGCGCCGCCGTTAAGAGAACCGAACAAAACCTTCTTTGGCGCAGTCCGTCTGCCGCTTTTTCATTCCTTCGCGCGGAACTCATGATCGAGGCTGCGGATCAAGCCAACAAATTCACGATGGCGGCGTAACCTATCAGCCAAAAACCGGCTCGAGCAGTTTGCCGCTTCCGACAGGCGCGTGTGGAGATCGGTTGCTTCGATATTGCGTCACCGGTGGCAACAGGAGTTCTATTCCGCAAACATCAATGCAGGGGCAATCGGCGGAACTCCATGACGCCTTCGTGGCGCAGAGCTACTCTGCTGCGCTGATATTTCAGGTGGGATGAATTTCCGAACCATGGGGCTGGAATGCCTTCTTGGAAAAACCATTGCCTTGGCAGCATTCATGCCGTGCGCTACATTAGCGCCGCGTGATAACCGCCGTTCAATCGGATCAACGCTTCGCCCAAGCCCTTCGATCAAACTCCCGAATGGACTTGCTAACCTCGCGCCGCTTGCTGGTCGGCGCCCTTCCAGCATGAGCGGAATGTTGAGGAATGTGATCGCGTTGAGCTTGCGAATGGTGCGCCGTTGCTGCTTTGGAAACGACCGGTCTGGGAATGGAGCTGACTGCTCGCGCAGTCTGCGTCTGCGAATGAAATTCATATGCGACCGAAAGCGCGACGTAGCCAAAAGCCAGGAACAAGGTTACGCACACGACCCAAAAAATGCACGCTATGAAGCCGAGCGCGTCCCGAAGTTCATCGGTGTCCATGGCTTGACTTGACTATTCCGCCAGCCCCTCGCTGCGCTTCGTTCAGAGACCAGCCACTCTCTGTCGATCACAGCTCCAACCTGTTTGACGGGTAAGTCGTTCCCTTGCCTGCGGACACGCGTTCAATTAGCCTGCGCTCGCTTTGCCTTGGCGGCGTTCGGCGCGGTAGCGCTTCTCGACTGTGGGCTTATCTGGTTGCTGCCTGGTCGCTTGCCGGTTCGCCAGGAAGGGCTGTCGGCTCTCCCAGCGAGTCGCGAACATAAAGCTTATTCACCAGCACGAAGATAATGACAGTCATCGGAGCCGCGAAAATGGTCCCGGCAAGTCCAAGCAGGGTGCTGATGGACACAATGCTCAGCAGCATGAGCGCGGGAGGAATAAAAACCATCCGCTGTTGTATCATCGGCATGACCAACTGACCTTCGACCTGATGGATGACGAGATAGGCGATCACAGTCGAAACCATCGCAGTAAGGTTTAAAGTCACCGCAACAAGGATGGCCGGAACCGCCGCGACAATCGGGCCGAGATAAGGAACAAATTCAGCCACCCCTGCGATAACTCCGAGCGCAAGAGGCGAAGGGAGGCCGATGATCCAGACCGCAACTCCGGAAAGGACGCCAATGATCAGCATTTCAATGAGCTGACCCAACATCCAGAGACGCAGCCCCTGAGCTACATGATCGATCGTTTCATTAGCGTTCGCCCGCCACTCCAGAGGAAACAATTTACTGAGACCGTCGCGATAGAGCGTCGGCTGTGCGGCGAGATAGATCCCCGCGAACGCCGTCACCACGAGAGCGATAAGGAAATTTGCGCTTATGTGGAAGATCCCGCTAACAACATCGCCGACCGGAACATTCTCGCCGAGATGAGTTAAAAGCAAGCTTCCGAAAGTCGATTGACGTAACGCTCCCGTGATTGTCTGCTGCGCCTCGTTCGCGCGACGCAAAATCTCTTCCAACTCTGAACCGACCCCCGTTCCGAATAAGTATCCGGCGCCTCCAAGGATAGCCATGGCGACCAGGCCTGAAATGAGGAGCGCGAGGCTGCGTGGAAGCCTGATCCAGCAAAAAGGCTCGGCGCCAAGGGTCAGCAGTGTGGCGACCAAGACGGAGCCAATTGTGATGAGGACCACATTGGAGAGGCGCCAGACCAACACTGGAACCAAAATAAGCGCGATGAAAATAATTGCTCTTTTCGAAAACTCCGTTGTCGTCATGGAAGGGTTTCCGCGGCCTTGATGTTAGTCTAGGATGTTAGTCTAGCTTCGCGCTTTTTTAACCCGCGGCCAACGTGTTGGTTCCGTGTCATGTTGGGTGGGCGCTGCGCCAGGCCCGATGTCATGGCAAAACCATTTTGACGCCGCAAAAGAATCATCCTTCGTACATTTCCTAAGTATGCACAAAGCCGGGGCTCCGTTTATGCTGTCCAATCTTCAGCATGGCGGTGATGCCGCAATCAATGATCAACTGAGCAGCGCCAGTTCAGGCTCCGCTCATGAAAGAAAGTGCGATGCAAGTTGGCGCTAAGGTTTTCATTACGGGCGCAAGTGGCTTCGTTGGCTCGGCCGTGGTGCATCAGCTGGTTCGGTCCGGATTTGAGGTGCAGGCGCTGGTTCGCCCGAATAGTCCGCGAAGCCATCTACCTCATCTCGGAGTTCGCTTCATTGAAGGCGACTTGCTGGACAGACGCAGCGTAGCTGAAGCCATGTCGGGCGCTCGCTATGCATTCCATGTCGCCGCCGACTATCGACTTTGGGCTCTTGCAAGCAAGAAAATATTTCTCACAAACATCACCGGAACCCGCATTGTGATGGAAGAGGCCATGCGCGCCGGCATTGAACGCATGGTTTACACCAGTAGCGTAGCAACTTTGGCGCCTCGGCCGGACGGCGCTCTCGCAGACGAAACTGTTTTGGCCCGCGAACAAGACGCGATCGGAGCCTACAAGCAGAGCAAGATCGCGGCGGAACGCCTGGTGCTGGCCATGATCGAAAATGACGGACTGCCCGCGATTATCGTAAGTCCCTCCACGCCGATCGGTCCTCGCGACGTGCGGCCGACTCCGACGGGGCGGCTTGTCCTGGAGGCGGCCGCGGGTCGCATCCCCGCCTTTGTGGATACCGGGTTGAACCTGGTGCATGTCGACGATGTGGCGTCGGGGCATATTGCGGCGCTGCATCGCGGCAGGATCGGCGAGCGCTATATCCTCGGCGGTCAAAATGTGCTGCTGTCGAAGATGCTTTCGGACCTGGCTGAAATCATGGGCCGGCATGGTCCATGGCTTCGCCTGCCCTGGTATTCGGCCATTCCGATAGCTTGTGCGGCTGAAGCGATGGCCTGCGTTAGCGGCCGCGAACCCTTGGCGACGTTGGCGGGAGTGCGGATGTCGCGGCGCCGAATGTTTTTCACGCCGGCCAAAGCCGAGCAAGAACTCGGGCTGCGGGCGCGACCGTATTCCGAAGCGCTGTATGACGCCGTCGACTGGTTTCGTAGCGTTGGCTACCTTACCCGCAAACCCGCGAAGCGGTCCGTCCCCAGCAGTCAAACGGTTTCCGGCGCGGCCATCGGTGAATAATTTTGCCCGTTCAGGCTCATCGTCAGGCCTTTGTTGCTGTAAGCGCCTCCCCTCGCGTCACCGCGAGTGTGACTTTCGCCGCGAGCATCATGGGCACTGCCAATAAGACGCCAGGGAGCCCGAAAAGGGCGGCGCCAGAAAAAAAAGAAAAAATGATCAGGACTGGGTGCAATTTCGCCGCTGCTCCCAGGACCAGCGGCGCTAGCAACTGATCGATTGAAAGGCGCAGGACGACAGCGTAGATCGCATAGCTCATGATTGAACCGATTGTGGCCGCATGCCTGATGGCCACCAGACCTGCGATCAGCGCGGAGGCGCCGGGACCCGCGACGGGAATCATTTCCAAAACACCAGTCATCAACGCCAGAAATACAGCGTGGTGGAGACCCAGCACCAGCCCAAGACCCACGTAAGCTGCGATCGTCGCATAAAGCATGACAGCAATCACGCCAATGAAGTAGCGCCTTAGCATTGGATCAAGGCGGCGTAAAACTTCTTCAATCAAGGGTCGTCGATCCCGGGGAGCGACCCAAAGCAGTCCATCTATCAAACGCCGCCCGCTCAACAGCAGATAAAATAGCAGGACAAAGGTCAGGAATATCCCGAAGGCGCCGGAGAAGCCGACAGCGGTAAATTCGGCAATTCGCGCGGGTTTCTCAATCCATGCGCGAATGCCGCGGGCGGCGGATTGGGCGATCTGGGCCGCGTTCGCTGGTTGACCGAATAAACTCACCGTTGCGTCGCCGACCGCACTCTTGGCGAGCTTTTCCAAGGTGCCTTGCATATCGCCCAGCAACTGGCTCAAATCTCGCACCAAGGCTGGAGCCCCGAGCAGACACAACGCCAGGATCGCAACCAGAAGAAGCAGAAAGACGCCGGTGGCGCCGAGAGCCCGATGACCCCTTTTCGCAAGACCATCCACCAGAGGCGTACACAGGTAAGCCACCACCCCAGCCACCACAAAGGGCAGCAGGATCCATTGCAATTCATGCAAGAGCACTGCGATTACAACCAAACCGATCCAGAACGTGACGTGTTCCGGCTTTTTTTCAGGAGTAGAAAGCTCTTGATGGCCGGACTCCGCTATCATTGTGAGTCTAACGCCGCCCCTGGATCTGAACTGAAAACGAAGGCTAAAGAACTAACTGTTGCAGCGATGCGGGCGACGCCAGGCTCTCGACATTCTAAAAAAGCCGCCCCCGCGCCAATCTAGTTCAGCTCCGACCTGGCCCATTTTTTTAAGCGCTTGGGTTCCCCGCCTTCTGACTTCGTCTTTGCCTTTATCCCCACGTGGACCGATTCAGCCGCCTTGGGGCTCGCCGGGGTCTGTTGGTCGACATCCGGCTCTTCCAACTCCTTTTCCAGGAATGGAAGTGTCCGACCGATCAAGGATTGTTCCATATCTTGCGTGAAGTTCCTCATCTCCCTACTCCACAAACCGACACGCCCCCATGCTATATCCGCATGCAGGCGGCGCGGGCGCGCGCAGCTCCGAAAGAGGAAACGAAGGCAGCGGGATGCAGTTCCTGTGGGGCGGTCGATTTTCCGCCAGCCCTGCTCACAGCATTCAGGTCATGCGCCTGCAAGGCGGAACTCTCACCCACAAGCCGTTTTATAAACCTCGGGTTCCGGCGCGTTGTTCAAACTGTCTGGACGTGGATCTCGCCGTTGCACGCCATGGCGGTGAGCATGCCAGGCGTGGAACAGGCGCGACCACATGCACCATTGCGATCGACGATGATGAGGCCGCCAAGTCCATGTACCTTTTCCACGAGATATCGAATGGCCTCGTTTGCGGCGGCGTCAGCGCGCATTCCGCGATATTCGACCAGCAAAGCGACGGTCTTGGCAAGCGATGTGCGTATAAAATGCTCCCCGAGTCCGGTGCAAGAAATGGCGCAGCTCGCGTTGTCAGCTAAAGTTCCAGCTCCGACGAGCGCAGAATCGCCCACGCGACCGGGCAGTTGATTTACGATGCCGCCAGTCGAGGTGGCGGCCGCGAGATTTCCGGATTTGTCTCGGGCCACGGCGCCCACGGTTCCGAGCTTGTATTCTGTTTTGGACGAATTGAGCGTCATGGTCTCTTTTTGTTTTGCGCTCGCCAACTGCTTCACAGTCTCTTCGGTCAAGAAATATGAGGGGCTCTCAAAAATTATGCCGTGTTGCAATGCAAAATGTTCAGCGCCCGCGCCGATTAGTAAGACGTGGCGGCTTTTCTCCATCACTGCGCGGGCGAGCAGTACGGGATTTTTGACTCCGCGTACTCCTGCGATCGCGCCAGCGTCGAGTGTGCGCCCGTCCATAATGGATGCGTCGCACAATACCGCGCCCTCAGAATTCAGGACTGCACCGCAACCGGCGTTATAAAGGGGGTTGTCCTCCAGCAGGGTCACGCAATGTGCGACTGCATCCAGCGCCGAACCTCCTTTGTCCAGGAGGTCAGCGCCCGCTTCAATGACGCGCCGCAATGATCCCTCATAGCGTTCTGGAGAGCGAATGGCGCCGGCGCCGCCATGGATCATGAGCGAAAAACTTTCCACGGCCTATATTGCCATGAGATCTTTGCTCGAGAAACAAAATTTCCGAAGGCCCGCTGTTCTCTGCAGCTCATCAAAGCGACGCAGTCGCATGCGAGATTTTTGGTAAGCTGTAGTTTGATGGACGCTGGCGCGATGCAGCAAGGAGCGACGAGCATGAAAGCTGGCGGCGAAACGAACGGAGCCTTGAAAACCCGTTGCTGCATTGTAGGCGGGGGTCCAGCGGGCATGATGCTCGGTTTCTTACTTGCGCGGGTAGGGATAGACGTCGTTGTGCTCGAAAAGCATGGTGATTTCTTCCGCGATTTTCGCGGCGACACCATACATCCTTCCACGCTGGAGCTCGTCTACGAGCTTGGACTGCTCGAGGAGTTTCTCAAGCTTCCGCATTACAAGGCTACCGAAATCGAAGGGTGGATCGGGCGGGAAAAAGTTACTGTCGCCGATTTCTCCCACCTGCCGACTCACTGCAAATTCATCGCATTCATGCCGCAATGGGACTTTCTAAACTTCATCGCCGAGCACGCGCGCATGCTCCCGACTTTCCATCTTTACATGCACGCAGAAGCGATCGACCTGCTGTTTGAAAATGGCCGCGTCGCTGGCGTACGGGCGCTCAAGCCTGACGGTTTGGTCGATGTGCGCGCAGATCTAACTGTTGGAGCTGATGGCCGTCATTCAACAGTCCGTGCAAAATCGGAACTTAAATCGGTCAATCTAGGCGCTCCAATGGATGTGCTGTGGATGAAGCTCGGTCATCGTGCCGGAGACCCGAAAAGAACTTTTGGCCGCTTCGATCCTGGCCGCATTTTGGTGCTGATCGATCGGGGAGATTACTGGCAATGTGGCTTCGTCATCCCTAAGGGTGGCTTTGATGACATCCAAAGCGCAGGATTGGAAGCGTTTCGAGCTGAAATTGCGCGTCTCGTTCCGTTTCTCGCCAACCGCGTCAATGAATTGACTGGTTGGCATGACGTAAGGCTTCTGACGGTTGTAGTGGACCGCTTGGTCGAGTGGCAGAGACCCGGCCTGTTGTGCATTGGCGACGCCGCACACGCCATGTCTCCAATCGGCGGCGTCGGCGTCAACCTTGCTATTCAGGACGCTGTCGCAGCGGCCAATCTGCTTACGACGCCGTTGAGGAGCGGCGTTCCTGGATTTAGCGCCCTGCGCGCAGTTCAGAGCCGACGAGAATGGCCGACGCGCATAACCCAGTCCGTCCAGCTTTTTATTCAGAGGCGAATTATCACCGGGGTGCTTGCGTCCGCCTCAGCTTTTACGCTGCCGCTGCCGTTGAGGCTTTTGCGTGATCACCCTTATTTGCGTCGCCTTCCGGCCCGCTTCATCGGGCTTGGAATTCTGCCCGAGCATCTCCTTGGAAGCGGGACTCCACCCGGATAGAGACCACAGGATGGAACTCCCAAGCAAGCCATTTGCGGCCTGTGGAACGGTCGCCCTTCCGGTGAATTAGTGAAGATAGAGGCCGGAGCAAAGTCATGAAAGGAGCGCGCGTATGACATTTCATTTGGAAGGAAAAACAATTCCAGACGGGGCTTACTTCAAGGTAGCGGACGCTTTCCCGACAATTCAGGCCGCTCTCGACGCGGCGCAACACATATACTCCGGCGCTGCGATCATCTGGGTCATGGATCATCAGCGAAAGTTGATTTTATCGTCTCAGGACGTAAAGGCTATGTTGGATGCCGGGGACCCCGTCGCGACGTCATAAAGCTCGCTATCGAAGGAGGACAGAAAACTCTCTCTTCCTGTCACGAAAAAACGATACTGGTCTTGTTCGGGCGCGCAGCGACCAGGCTTACCGAGAAGACCGCTGCGACGCCTCCTGCCTGACTCTATGATAGGTCGACGGTTACGCCGCGCGTCTTGACGTTGCGTTCGGCTTGCCAATGTCCCACACCTCTCTCAACTTCCTGAACGAAGTCGAGTCCAATATCATCTGCCAAATGTCCCAAATCGGAAATGAGGTCGGAGATTGCATCGGCTTTATTGCTACCAAAGCACCGCTTGAAGTTTTCCAGGGCTTCGGACGCGCATGTGAGATGATTGTCCGTGTTATAGCTCATGAGTTCTCCTGAGACGCATGTTCTCGCATTTTTGCGTTTACTGATCCGCTCTCATGGAGAGAGCTTCGAGTTTCCGAATAGTCGCCACAGCGATGAAAAATCTCGGGATAACCGAATTGACGAATAAGCTTTTAAAAGCCAAAGGGGCTGAGATGGCGCACCCTGGCTGCTCCTTCCGCGGGCAGCGCAAAACGCCTGCAGTTCGCGCTTTCCGGCAGAAGCTCAGTTCCAGGGTGCATTTGAATTGAAGCACAGCATCGCGCCATGAACAATTTGGGAAAAGTACTAAAACTAGCGATCAAAGCTTTGATTGGACGTGAGCTCGAGATAAATGTTTTGAAGAAATTCCCCGATGAAGCGGAAGAGGAAACGCGGCCTTAGCCATTGAAATGGCTCGCCTTGGATTTTCGTCGTCCGAAGGCGCACTCGCTCAAACGAATGAACTGTCCCAGTTTCTTCGCGCGCCGCCTTGGCTAATGCCAGCGCGTTACTCATATGACCTCTTGAGAAGAGGGCATCCATAACCGCTCCGCTCTATAGTGGAAAAGTCAACATCATATGTGGCGATGATGAAAGCAGATGTATTTGCGCAATTCGCAAGGTCGTACAGCGAGCGGCGATCCACGGAAATGCCGTTGGGGGCCTATCTCGACCTTTGCCGTGAAGATCCGAAAATTTACGCCAGCGCCGCAGAGCGCATACTCGAAGCGATAGGCGAGCCAGAGCTTGTCGATACGTCCAGAGATCAAAGGCTCGGACGCATCTTCATGAACAGGACCATCCGGATCTATCCCGCCTTCGCTGAATTTTTCGGCATGGAAGAGACAATCGAGCGCATCGTCAGTTTCTTCCGTCACGCCGCACAGGGTCTAGAAGAACGAAAACAGATTCTCTATCTGCTCGGACCGGTCGGCGGGGGAAAGTCCTCGCTTGCCGAGCGGCTCAAGATCCTGATGGAAAACAACCCTATATATGTCCTGAAGGCGAAAGACGAAATAAGCCCGGTCTTCGAAAGCCCGCTTGGCTTATTTGATCCGGTCGTCGCAGGGCCCATGCTGGAAGAGCATTACGGCATTCCTCAGCGCCGCCTCACCGGACTGATGAGTCCCTGGTGCCTGAGGAGGCTGGACGAATTTGGCGGGGATGTCACGCGTTTTAATGTGGTGAAGCTCTCGCCGTCGCGGTTGCGGCAGATCGCGATCGCCAAGACAGAGCCCGGCGACGAAAACAATCAGGACATATCATCGCTCGTGGGCAAGGTGGATATTCGCAAGCTGGAGGATTTTGCGCAGGCCGATCCTGATGCATACAGCTACTCCGGTGGTCTGAACCGCGCAAATCAGGGTCTGCTCGAATTTGTCGAGATGTTTAAAGCTCCAATCAAGATGCTGCATCCGCTTCTGACGGCGACGCAGGAAGGCAATTACATTGGAACTGAAAACATCGGAGCCATCCCGTTCTCGGGGATGGTCATGGCGCACTCAAACGAAGCCGAGTGGCAGAGTTTTAAGGCCAACCGCAACAACGAGGCGTTTATCGACCGGATCTACGTTATCAAGGTCCCCTATTGCCTGCGCGTTTCGGAAGAGCAACGGATCTACGAAAAGTTGCTGAAGGCGTCGGAACTCGCGAGCGCAAGTTGTGCGCCGGGTACACTGGAGATGCTGGCGCAGTTCGTGGTCCTTTCGCGGCTCAAGCCCCACGAGAACTCGAATCTGTTTTCGAAAATGCGGGTGTACAACGGCGAAAGCTTGCGCGAGGTGGATCCGCGCGCGCGCAGCATGGTTGAATATCGCGAAGCCGCAGGCATGGACGAGGGCATGGACGGGCTTTCGACCCGCTTCGCCTTCAAGGTGCTTGCCGCGACCTTCAATCACGACACGGTCGAGGTTGCGGCTGACCCCATCCATTTGATGTATGTGCTCGAGCAGAGCGTTCGCCGTGAGCAGCTGGCTCCCGAGACCGAGAAACGTTACCTGGAGTTCATCAAGGCCGAACTCGCTCCCCGATACGCGGAGTTTATCGGGAATGAAATCCAGAAGGCCTATCTGGAGTCCTATGTAGATTACGGTCAAAATCTGTTCGATCGATATATCGACTACGCGGATGCGTGGATTGAGGATCAGGACTTTAAGGATCCCGACACCGGGCAGCTGCTCGACCGCGAGCTTCTAAATCAGGAGCTCACCAAAATCGAGAAGCCCGCAGGCATCGCCAACCCCAAGGACTTCCGCAACGAGGTGGTTAAATTCGCGCTGCGGTGGCGCGCGGCGAATGGAGGACGCAATCCTTCTTGGAACAGCTATGAAAAAATTCGTGACGTGATCGAAAAGCGGATGTTCTCGCAAGTCGAGGATCTGCTGCCGGTCATAAGTTTCGGCTCCAAGAAAGACAACGAAACCGAGAAGAAACACGGGGAGTTTGTAAGTCGAATGACGGCGCGCGGCTACACTGAGCGGCAGGTGCGCCGCCTGGTGGAGTGGTATATGCGGGTCAAGCAGTCGGGTTGATCGATGTCGCATGAAGAGCAGGTGATGAAAATATGCATATCGTCGATCGTAGACTGAATCCAAGCGGCAAGAACTTTGAAAACAGGCAGCGCTTTCTGCGACGCGTGAAGCGAACAGTTGAGCGCGCGGTTCGCGAAGCCAGTCGCGAGCGCTCGATCGAGGACCTGGAAAATCCGGGTGAAATCACCATACCTGCGGAAGGTTTGAAACAGCCGACCTTTCATCATGCGCCGGGCTCGCGCCGGGATCTCGTATTGCCGGGCAACCGGGAATATGTCGAAGGAGATCGTATTGGACGACCATCGGGAGGAGGCGCGGGCGACAAGCCCGCTCCTGGCTCGACCGGAGGCCAGGCCAGTGAAGACGCGTTCCGTTTTGTGCTGACCCGAGACGAGTTCCTGAATATTTTTCTGGATGATCTGGAACTGCCCGACCTCGCGAAACGGCGAGTTTCCTGGATTGAGGATGAAGGGACCCGCCGCGCCGGCTACGCCACGACTGGCACCCCGAACAACTTGGCGCTGAGTCGAACCCTGCGTATGTCCCTGTCGCGGCGCATCGCCCTTGGAAGACCAAAAAGTCATGCGATCGCAAAGCTGGAAGACGAACTTGCCGAAGCCGTGGCGGAGGAAAGCGCTAAAACCGAACCTCTCCAGCGCCAGCTCGAAATCTTACGACGCCGGCGTACGCGGGTGGCCTATCTGGACCCCGTGGATTTACGCTATCGCCGGTTCGAGCGCTTTCCCAAGCCCGTCGCTCAGGCGGTGATGTTCTGCCTGATGGACGTATCTGGCTCGATGACCGAGCACACAAAGGACATCGCTAAACGCTTTTTCATGTTGCTTCACGTGTTTCTTACACGTCGCTACAAGCGCATCGAGCTTGTATTCATCAGACACACCGACGAAGCGGCGGAGGTGGATGAGGAGACGTTCTTTCGTTCTGTCGAAACAGGGGGAACGATGGTCTCCTCGGCCCTTGCCGAAATGCTTCGCGTCGTCAAAGACCGTTACGACCCGGGCAGCTGGAACATCTACGCGGCCCAAGCCTCGGATGGGGACAATCTGCTGGGAGATAACGATCGGACTCGTGAGCTGCTTCAAAGCGCAATACTACCTCTATGCCAGTATTTTGCTTACCTTGAGGTCCGAGAGTCGCTTATCGACGACACCATTTCGATTGACGCCGGACAAAGCTCGTTGTGGACGGCGTACGCCCCTTTGCAGAAGGAGGGCGGCAAGTTTCAGATGCGACGCGTCTCGCGACGGGAACGCATTTATCCTGTTTTCCGGCAACTATTTCAGCGGCGGGACACCGGCGCCCATGGTGACTCAGGATGACGAACGGCCATGCCCTCTTCGAAGGCAAAGATTGGAACTTCGAAACTCTTCAGAGGATTCACGATGCAATAGAACCGATCGCTCAAAAGGAGCTCGGCCTCAATATCTTTCCAAACCAGATTGAGGTTATCACAGTCGAGCAAATGCTGGACGCCTATGCGTCAACCGGCATGCCGATATTCTACAAACATTGGTCGTTCGGAAAGCGTTTTGTTCAGCATGAAGCGATTTATCATAAGGGATTGCAGGATCTCGCTTACGAGATCGTAATTAATTCCAATCCATGCATCAGTTACATCATGGAGGGAAGCTCGGCGACGATGCAGACATTGGTCATCGCTCATGCGGCTTTTGGCCATAATCACTTCTTCAAGAACAATTATCAGTTTCAACAGTGGACCGCTCCAGAAAGCATATTGGATTACCTTGCCTTCGCCAAAAATTACATCGCCAATTGCGAGGAGCGTTACGGTCATGCTGAAGTGGAGCGCTTGATCGACGCCGCGCATTCACTGATGTCACACGGCGTCGACCGTTCGCCGCATAAGCGACCTCTGGACTTGTTGCAGGAGGAAAAGCGGGAACGCGACCGCATGCAGGAACGCGAGCGGCTTTATAACGACCTCTGGCGTACTGTTCCCGGTCGTTCGTCTCCTAACAAGTCGGGAGGAGATCAACGGCGCGCTCTGCTGGGACTCCCGCAGGAAAATCTGCTTTATTTCCTGGAGAAAGTGGCGCCGCGCCTCAAGCCCTGGCAGCGTGAAGTGCTGCGGATCGTTCGACTTGTGGCCCAATATTTTTACCCCCAGCAGTTGACGAAGGTGATGAACGAAGGTTGTGCGACTTATTGCCATTACCGTATCATGACGACGTTGCATGAGACAGGTCGCATCGACAATGGGAGCTTTCTGGAGTTCTTGCATTCTCATACAAGCGTCATCCGTCAGCCGATGTATCATGAGCCGGCCTATGGCGGCGTGAATCCCTATGCTCTCGGCTTCGATATGATGCAGGACATCGCGCAAATCGTTCGCGAACCGACGACCGAAGATAGAGCCTGGTTTCCCGAGATCGCCGGAACAGGCGATGAGATGGCGGTCCTTCGCAATATTTGGGCGAATTACAGAGACGACAGTTTCATCGCGCAGTTTTTGAGCCCCGCGCTTATCCGCAAATGGCGTCTGTTTCATATTGTGGATGAGAGTGAGCTTCCATATCTTGAAGTGGCGGCGATCCATAACGAAAGAGGATATCGTGAGCTGCGGCGGCGCCTCGCCGCGGAATATGATGCGCCGGCGCAGGCGCCGCATATCGAGGTGGTGGACGTGGATCTCGCCGGAAGCAGAAAGCTGGTTCTGCATCATCGTGTAGTCGAGGGGAGGTTCCTTCAGGCCGAAGAAGCCGCGCTCGTCATGAAACATCTCGCCAATCTTTGGGGATATGAAGTTTTGCTCCAGGAACTGGACTCAAAGTCGGAGCAAGTTTTGAAAGAGCACACAGCGACTCCTGAAGCGAGCTAAACCGCCTTCGCTTGCGCATTTCGAGAACGCTGGCTAACCGCAGCGGCGAACGTGTATAAAGGGGCTCTCCTTCCCGACTGCGTTTTCGTGCAATGTCAGCTTCCAGCTTCACCATTCGCTCCATCGAGTCCCTCGCCCTCGTTGACCCCAAGGCGTGGAACCACTGCGCGAATCCTTCAGGAAATGTTACGCTTGGCGTACCCGGCGAAAGATATAATCCCTTTTTATCCCATGCCTTCCTGCTCGCATTGGAGCGATCGGGGTCGGTCGGCGGACGCACGGGTTGGACTCCCGCTTATGTCCTTGTCGAGGACCCAAACGGGCGCCTCGTCGCGGCTGCGCCCTCCTACCTCAAAGCTCACAGCCTGGGAGAGTATGTGTTCGACAGTGGTTGGGCGCAGGCCTATGAGCGCATGGGTGGCCAATATTATCCAAAGATTCAGGTCGCCGTCCCCTTCACGCCGGTAACCGGCCGCCGATTGCTTTTAGCGAGCGACGCCCCCGAAGGAGCGTCGGCGATGCTGATCGCAGGGTTGCGCGCGTTGCATAAGGCCTGCGGAGCGTCGTCCATCCATGTGACATTCGCAGTGAAAGATGAGGTGGAAGCCCTGCAAGACGCCGGATTTACAATTCGCATCGGGCAGCAGTTTCATTTTATCAACGAGAACTATCGTGATTTTGATGGTTTCCTCAGCGCTCTCTCGTCGCGAAAAAGGAAAGCTATCAAGCGCGAGCGGCGCGAAGCCCTGAGCGGCGACATCGAGATCGACTTGTTGACGGGCGAGGACATCAAGCCGGCGCACTGGGATTCGTTCTTCGCGTTCTACATGGACACTGGCGCGCGCAAATGGGGGCGACCTTATCTGACCCGCGCGTTTTTTGAGCACATCGGAGCTACGATGTCGGACCGTGTGTTGCTGGTTATGGCGCGACGCGAAGGACGATACATCGCTGGCGCTATAAATCTTCTGGGCGACGACGCGATCTATGGCCGCAACTGGGGCGCGCTGGAGGAGCGGCCGTTTCTGCATTTTGAGGTTTGCTACTATCAGGCGATCGAATTCGCCATTCGACATGGATATAAGCGCGTGGAAGCCGGCGCCCAAGGCGAACACAAGCTCGCGCGCGGCTACCGGCCCGTCGCGACTTACTCAGCGCATGAGTTCGCGGATCCGCGTTTTAAAGCCGCAGTCGCCGAGTTTCTTGACCGCGAGCGGGTGGCGGTTGAGGAGATGATCGTCGACTATGAAGGCGAACTGCCATTCCGACGCGAAGAAAAGGAGGCAAAGGATTAGTTTGAGTTTAGCATGCTTCGTCTCAATAGCTGCGTATTTGTCCAACCGCGGCTTCCAGCGTGATGAAACTGGCGTTCCCGACCCAAGGAACCCCCTACGCTGACTCGGGTTTGCTAAGGTAAGCTAAGAAGAATCGGCGTTCGCGCCTTCGTATTATTTTGGGGCGGCCCTGCATGGACAATTCGAATGTCAAACGGTTCCTTCCATGGGTCGTCGCCGCAGCCCTGTTCATGGAACAGCTTGACTCGACCATCGTCAACACCGCGGTGCCGTCGATGGCCGACAGTCTGCACGTCACCCCGTTAAGCCTGAAAACCGTCGCCGCCAGTTACATCCTAAGCCTCGCGCTGTGCATCCCGGTGAGTGGTTGGATGGCCGATCGCTATGGTACGCGACGTGTTTTCGCGTTGGCTATCGCGGTCTTCACGATTTCGTCCGTGTTTTGCGGAGTCGCGTCGAACACCACTCAAATGGTGGCGGCGCGCATTCTGCAGGGGATGGGAGGCGCGATGATGATGCCCGTTGGCCGTCTCGCGGTGATCCGCGCATTTCCAAAGGCCGAATTGTTGCAAGCAATGAACTTCGTCATCATCCCCGCCTTGATTGGACCGTTGCTGGGTCCAACGGTCGGGGGGTTGATTGTGCACTGGCTTTCATGGCGTGAGATCTTTTTCGTGAATGTTCCAGTCGGAGTGATCGCGCTGTGGCTTACGTATCGCCACATGCCCGACTATTACGGGGACGCTGTTCGCCCGCTTGACTGGCAGGGTTTTTTTCTTTTTGGCGCGGGAACGGCGCTTATTTCCTGGCTTCTGGAAATCTTCGGCGAGCACGAGATACGCATTGAGGTGGAGGCCACGCTGTTCTTCGTCGCGCTCGTTTTGCTCGCAGGCTATTGGCGCCACGCGTCGAGAGCGCGTTATCCGCTGCTACAGTTGGCGCTGTTCAAGGTAAGAACCTTTCGCGTCTCGGTCGTTGGCGGCTTCATCACGCGCCTGGGCGTTGGAGGGCTGCCATTTCTAACGCCATTGCTGTTCCAGGTCGGCTTGGACCTGCCCGCCTGGCAGTCCGGATTGCTGATGATGCCTACAGCCGCCGCTGCAATCGTCATGAAAGCCATTTCACGGCGTGTGTTGGCCCGCTTCGGCTACCGCAAGGTTCTGATCGTCAACACGCTCATGACTGGAATAACAATCTGCCTGTATGCGCTGGTGGAGGCGCACACTCCGACAGAGTCGATAGTAGCAATCGGTCTCGCCCTGGGATTCTTTAATTCGCTACAGTTCTCCAGCATCAACAGCATGGCCTATGCGGATGTCCAAACCCAGGACTCCAGCATGGCGAGCACGATCGCCAGTTCCTTTCAGCAAATCTCGATGAGCTTCGGCCTGGCGTTTGGGTCGCTGGTCGCCGCCTGGTATCTTGGCGGCCTTCCCCAAACCGACCACGCCGCCGTTATCGACGCCCTGCACCGCGCCTTTCTAACCCTTGGCGGTCTGACCATCATTTCGTCGCTGTCGTTTTGGACGTTGCGCGCGAGGGATGGAGAAAGCGTCAGCGGCGCTTTGCCGGAAGTGGCGTAGCGTTCCTCCTAACGGGACGCCCATGCCGGAGGATCGCTGGCTGGGAAGGACTCAATTCCGGCCTCGTAAACGGAGTCCTCGGCTGGCTGTTCGGGCGTCGTTGTCGCCAATCGGTTCAGGACTTTGCTCAGTCCGCTGGAGACCAACGCCAATCGTTCGGCTTCTGCGCGTTGACCCAAGGATTGGACGGTTCCATCCAAAATCACTTTGTCATCTTCGAACGAGACGACAAGATCCGCGCTATCCAGAGCTTGCGCTATTATGCTCTTGACCTCGGTTGGAGCGCATTTCGCGCGCATTTCTTGCCTCCGGATGCTCCAGCGCTTTTCATCACAGCCGATAGAATAGCGCGTTGCGTTCGCGGGGCGAGAGCGCGGTGAGTTCCAGAAAAAAGGCTCATATTTCCGCCGAGATTCTTGGCGACACAAGGTCGCTCAAAAGGGAAAGGGCAGATATCCCATGTCGCGTTTGCGTGTTTTTCTTGTGTGTTCCACCACCATTGGCATGCTCATGCTCGGCGGCAGCTACAGCGCTGCTCAATATTATCAACCCTATTCGTCTTATCCTCCGCCTCGCGAGCGGCAGCTTGACGACAGATATGAAGCTGCGCCGGACGAAGAGTACTATCGACCGTCGGAACGGTCGGGAGCCAGGCTCAGGCATAGCTATGACAGCGACGAGGATGCATGGCAGCGGCCGGCGCAACGCGTCCGCCCCCGCAACCAGTTGCGCCCCGAAGGCCTCCCGGCTGATGCCGATCCGGCTTATTCGACGCCGATCGACTATGACGATGAAATCGATCCCAATGAGTCCACCGCTCAAGTCGTCGACGATCCAACGAATGATCGCAGCGGCGCAATCACCATAGATACCAGGAAACGCAAGCTGTATCTCTCGCTCGGCGACGGCCGGGCGATAGAATATGGCATCGGCGTCGGACGCGAGGGGTTTGCATGGAAAGGGGTCGCCCAGATTGGCCGCAAGGCTTTTTGGCCCGGCTGGACGCCCCCGCCGGAGATGTTGCTTCGCCGGCCTGATTTGCCAAGGCATATGGATGGCGGGATCGACAATCCCCTGGGAGCCCGCGCGCTTTATCTGTTCAAAGGAAGCAAGGATACGCTGTTCCGCATCCACGGCACCAACGAGCCCGACACTATCGGCCATGCCGTGTCCTCCGGCTGCATAAGGATGCTCAACGCCGACGTCATCGATCTTTACCGTCGCGTGAGGAAAGGACTGCGAGTGGTAGTGTTGTGACCTCCGCCGCGCCCGCCGTGCTGCATTTCGCTCGATGCACGCGCGACCATGCAGGCCCGCATAATTTTTGTTTTCAATCGCCATAATCGCCCCATTTGTTGAGGCAGCCCATCAGCGGGACGAAAGTTTGGGTGGAGGTCGGCGGGATTCTGTTCAAGCCGGCGTCACTTGACTTGGGCGGAGGGCTGAGGTCGCCATGTCCGATAACAGGGAAGTCGAGATCAAGCTTCGGCTCGAACCAAAGACGCTTGGAGCGTTCGCGGCGCTGGAGATCCTCCAAGACGTCGAATCCCAAGAAAAGCATTTCCGAACAATCTATTTCGATGATCGAAGGCATGGTCTCGAGCGCAACGGTTTTGAATTGCGCGTCCGTAGCGATGGCGTTCGCCATGTTCAAACATTGAAGTCGGTAGACGGAGTCGATCGCGGAGAGTGGGAGGTGGAACTCTCGCAAAAGTCGCCCTCGCTTAAGGAACTCAAGAAGACACCGGCTGCAAAGCTGATCCGAAGCATCGCGCGTCTGCGACCGATTTTTTCTCTGTCGATCGATCGCCGGACCTGGACGCTCTCCGATGGCGACGGTTCGGTCGAAGTCGCCCTGGACTGCGGCACGCTGGAAGCCGGGAGTCGCGTGCAGCCGATTTACGAAGCGGAGTTGGAGCTTAAAGATGGAGAGCCGAAGTTTCTCTACGAACTCGCCGCAAAGGTGACCTCTGGTCTCGACGCTTCCGTATCTTTCGTTAGCAAGGGCCGTCACGGATACCGACTGGCGGAAAAACGCGCTGCGTCGCCTGAACATGCAATCGAACTTCATTTCGATTCTGAGGTTACGGTCGAAGAGGCATTCAAAAAAATCGCGGTCGCCTGTTTGAGGCAATTCTCGATTAACGAGGAACGCTTGCGCTTTGAAACGGACCCGGAGCTAACTCACCAGGCGCGCGTCGCCATGCGCCGGTTACGCGCGGCTTTTTCGATGTTCAATCGAGTAGTCGTTGGAGACGACGCCGATGAAGTGCGGACGGGCCTCAAATGGGTGGCCGATTTGCTGGGCGGCGCGCGCGATCTGGATGTTTTTCTTGAAAGTCGGGTTAAGACGATCCGTTTGGAACATCCGGGCGTTCCGGGCATCGAAGCGCTGACCAAGAGAGTTGAGGACATGAGCGCCGCCGCTCATTCGCAGCTTCAGGAAGCACTGCTTTCCGATAAATTCAGGCGATTGATGCTGTCGATTGTTCGATGCGTCCGCGACGGGGAATGGACCGAGACTTCTGGCCTCCTCCGGCAAGAGCGTTTTCTCAAATTTGCCGAGTCCGAATTGCAACGTCGACTTGACGCTGTAGCCGCGAAAAAAAAGGCGGTGCGGGGCCAAGACGCGCTCAAACGTCATCGCGTGAGAATCAAGGCCAAAAAACTGCGTTATATGGCGGAATTCCTCAAGCCTTTGGACCCAGGAAGAGAATTTTGCAGGACGTCGAAACAACTGGAGGAGTTACAAGACCTGTTGGGAGAGCTCAACGACGCGATAGCAGGAGAACGCCTGCTCGGTCGCATCGTCAGCGAGGCCAGAGATCCTGCGGTGAATTTCATCGCGGGGCTGATCAGGCAACGTCAAGCAGGCTCTACGGAGGTCGCGCACAAAGCAGCCAAGGTCCATGCGAGCCTGCGCCGCGGCGAGCCTTTGCAAGTCCGCAGATAAGCCCATCGCATAGCTCACGCTCTCACTGCGCCAGTGCGAGGACTCGAAGATTGACGAGCGCAAGCGCCCGTTCGATGAAGCATTCGGCCGACCACCAGATTAAAATCGGCGGGGATATTGGTTTGCCAGCAGAGAGCGATAACTGACCAGTGTAGCCAATCGCTGCGCTCTTAGGTGAAGCTTGTGTTCGAGCGCCAGCCGTCATTGGGCAAAGGACATGCGACGCGTTTTGGTCACCGGCGCGCTTGGTCAGATAGGATCCGAATTGGTGCCCTATTTGCGCCGGCGCTATGGCGCAGAAAATGTGGTCGCCTCTGACCTCTTCGTTGCGGCGCAACGTCTCTCTCCCGAGAAGGACGGTGCGTATGTGCGCGTCGATAGCAACGATCCCCAACAATTGCTTGAGACGATCCGTAGGCATGAGATTGGCGTCGTCTATCATCTCGCTGCACGACTGTCCGCAGTTGCAGAGCATGAGCCTGGCGAAGCCTGGCGAGTGAACATGGGGGGGCTTCATAATCTGATTGATATTGCGCAGCAGTTCAGCTGCCAGATGTTCTTTCCCAGTTCAATCGCCGCGTTTGGACCTTCGACGCCGCAGATGCAAACTCCGCAAGTTACGGTGCAGAGACCGACCACCATCTACGGGGTCACTAAAGTCGCTGGAGAACTGCTTTGCGATTATTACGCAAGCCGCTTCGGAGTCGATGTGCGCGGTCTGCGTTTGCCCGGACTCGTGTCGCATGTGGCGCTTCCCGGCGGCGGCACAACGGACTATGCGGTCGAGATGTTTCATGCGGCGCAGTGTTGCGAAAGATATTCTTGCTTTCTTGCGGCAGAGACCCGTCTGGACATGATGTATATGCCAGATGCAATTCGCGCGATGGTCGAATTGATGGAAGCCGATGCTTCACGGTTGCGATACCGCAATGCTTACAATGTCAGCGCGATGAGCATCACTCCTGCGCAATTGGCGGCTGAAATTCGCAAACATGTTCCACGATTCACGGTCGACTATCGTGTTGATCCGCTGCGCCAGTCGATAGCGGATTCCTGGCCGCAATCCCTCGATTGCAGCGCTGCGATGGAAGATTGGGGTTTTGCGCCTCGTTTCGACCTCGCGACGATGACAGCCGAAATGCTTATGCGCTTGCGAAACAAGTTGAAGGCGCCGTTATTTTCCGGCGCGAACAGCGAGTCTTCCTATGCCGGTCCACAAATTGACTGAGACCCTTTCGGCGCGGCTGGATGAACTGATGCGGACTGGCCGCAGCAAGGGAAAGGAGACAGTCATAAAAGCCGCCATTCCCGCCCGCGGCGGCCGCGGTCCCCGCTATCTCGTCGAGGGCGAGGGAGACACGCCTTTCCTACGCATGAATTCCAATGGTTATCTCGGACTGGCGTTGCGGTCGGAAGTCATTGTCGCCGAGGAGGCGTCCGCCGCCAGCTTTGGTGTCGGGCCGGGCGCGGTGCGTTTCATTGGCGGAACCTGGTCGTCCCATATTGCGCTGGAGCGGCGTCTCGCCGCCTTCCACCATCGCCCGTCCGCGATGCTGTTCTCGTCAGCTTACGCCGCAATGATGGGGTTGCTGCCGCCGCTGGTCACCGACGAAACGGCGGTTATCAGCGACGAACTCAATCATAATTGCATCATCAACGCTATCGCTCTGGCGAGGCCCGCCGCAAAACACATATACAAGCATCTGGACATGGGCGAACTTGAGCGCTCGCTCGCTCTCGCGGCGGAGACTTGCGCCCGCGCGATCGTCGTGACTGACGGCGTTTTCAGCATGCGCGGGGATCATGCTCCGCTGGAGCTTATCGTGGATTTGGCCCGCAGCTACGACGACGCATTCCCCGAAAACGTCATTGTTATGGTCGATGACTCGCATGGTGTCGGCGCCTTTGGCGAAAGCGGCCGGGGGACCGAGGAATTCACGCAGTCGCCCCAGGTGGATCTGCTGTTGGGAACCTTGGGAAAGGCCTTTGGCGTGAATGGCGGTTATGTCGTCGCCAATGAAACGATCATAAGCTATCTGCGGGAAACTTCGCCGCTTTATATCTATTCAAATCCTGTTACGCCTTCCGAGGCGTCCGCCGCACAGGCAGCAATCGACTTGGTGGACAGCGCGGCAGGTATCGCCTTGCTGAAGCATCTGCGTCTGATGACCGCGCGGTTCAGGGCCGGGCTCGTGAACCTCGGCTTCGAAACGCTCCCCGGCGAGCATCCTGTCGTGCCCTTGGTGTTGCGCGACACAACGCGAACATTGGCCACGGTGGCGCATCTGCGGCGCAATGGCGTCCTCGCCACTGGCCTCGCCTATCCGGTAGTTCCCAAGGGGGACGAGGAGATTCGCTTCCAGATCAGCGCGGACCATACTGTCGCCGATATCAACTCCGTGCTGGAGATTCTTGCGCGCGCCATAGCCTGAAACTGTCATTTGCAGACGCCTCGGGCTTGGCGTTTTGTCTTCGCTGACCGCTGAGAAAGGGCTTGTCATGGACCGCTACCATAAGGTCAGCATCGGAAAGCATATGCTGAAGCCCGAAACCTTGATGCTCGGCTATGGCTATGATCCTGCTCTCTCCGAAGGTTCGGTGAAGCCTCCGGTATTCCTGACATCAACATTCGTCTTTCAAACGGCCGAGCAGGGGCGCGATTTTTTCGATTACATGGCCGGACGACGCGCGCGTCCTCCGGATGAGCAAGCAGGCCTTGTCTATTCCCGATTCAATCACCCTAACCTTGAGATTGTCGAAGATCGGCTTGCGATCTACGAAAAAGCTGAAAGCGGCCTGGTATTTTCTTCTGGCATGGCGGCCATCGCCACCGCGATTCTTGCTTACGTGCGGCCCGGAGAAACGATACTGCACAGCCGCCCTCTTTATGGGGGCACTGAAGTGTTCATTGACCAGATTCTGGAGCAATTCAGCATCAAAGGCGTTGGCTTCAAAAACGGGCTGGACGAGGAGGACATGCGCTCTACGGCGGAGCGCGCTATCGCTGACGGGCGCATTGCGATGATGTTTATCGAGACGCCGTCCAATCCAATGAACAGCCTCGTCGACATTGCGCTGGTGAAGCGCATTTCAGTGGACATTGCCCGCCGTCAGGGCTCCAGAGCCATTGTCTGTTGCGACAACACATTGCTGGGGCCGGTGTTCCAATCGCCTCTTCGTCATGGCGCCGATCTGTCGCTGTACTCTTTGACAAAATATGTCGGCGGACACAGCGATCTCATCGGAGGGGCAATTGTAGGTTCGGCTCCCGACCTGAAACCCATCAGGGCCATGCGTGGCGCCATTGGAACGCAACTCGATCCGCACTCATGCTGGATGCTGACACGTTCGCTGGAAACGCTCGCCTTGCGGATGGAGAGAGCCGCGAGCAACGGCGCCATCGTCGCGAGGTTCCTCGCCGATCATCCCAAGGTCGCGCGCGTTCATTACCCTCCGTTGCTGCCAAAGGACCATCCGACGCGGCTGCTGATGGAGAGGCAATGTAGCTCTGGCGGATCGACGTTTTCCTTCGAGGTCAAGGGAGATCAGCAGGAAGCCTTCGCTTTCCTCAATCGCCTCCAGGTGTTTAAACTGGCGGTCAGTCTCGGAGGCACAGAATCGCTGATCTGCCATCCAACGACGACGGTTCACTCCGGGTTGACGGAGGACGCCCGTCGCGAGATCGGAATCACTCCGTCGTTGATTCGTATGTCGATTGGAATTGAACATCCAGACGATCTCGTCGCCGACATCAGTCAAGCCTTCGGGTAAGCTTAGCAGCGCCGTCAGCTGGAGAACAGCCGGTTCAGCCGAGGAGGAGATCAATCGCGGCCTTCAGATCATCGGCCACCAGTGTTGGCGGCTCGGGAAGATGCAATTCCTGACCGGGCCGATATTTTCCCGTCTTCACGAGAACGCCCATGAGCCCGGCGGCCATGGCTCCGCCCGCATCGGCTTCCGCGTCGTCGCCTATCATCACGACATTTTCGGGAGGGCTCCGCAGACCTTCGACGGCGAGGCTGAAAAACATCGACGAGGGTTTGCCAAGCACGGTGGCTTCTCGGCCCAACGCGTATTCCAGGCCTGCAACGAACGGTCCCGCGTCGAGGCTCAACTCCCCATCATGATCGAGGAAATTGCGGTTTTTGGCCAAGGCGAGAAACTTCGCCCCATGCAGTATTTTCCGGAATGCCTGGTTCAGCAGCCCATAGGCGAAAAACTCTCCGGCGTCTCCAATAACAACGGCTTCGTCGCCCAACGTCGGCAGTCCGGCAAAATCTTCGGTCAGGTCCGGATGGGTGAGAAGCCAAGGAACCAAATCTGCGCGCGTGAGAAAGTCGCGTGCGATCGAGGCAGGCGTATAGACGTCCTCTGGCGCGATATCGAGTCCAAGATTGGCGAGACGTTCAACGATGCGCCGACGCGGGCGGCGCGTTGTGTTCGTGATGAACTTGACTGGAAGTTTCGCCGTTTTGATCCGCGAGATTGCATCAAGGGACCCCGGAAGCAGCGAGTTGCCGACATAGACCACCCCGTCGAGGTCAAGCAATATTCCGCGAACATCGTGGATGTTTTTGCAAATTGCCGGCTTCGGTTTCATGGAATTCTCACATAGCGTTTGACGCGCCCGATAGAACTGCGTCGCAAAAAATGGCGGCGCAACCTGCCCAGGTTTTCGATGGGCCGCGGCGCTGCAACAACTCGATCCCGCTGTTTTCTTCAGGACCAGAATAGAAAGCATCCCGATTACTGTGGCTCAATAGCCACAGCCAGAAAGAATCTTTTGTAATCGATCAATATCGATTGTTGAGCGTGTGAGCGGCCGCTAACCTCTCGCTCACTATGCATATCTGGCGTCGCTCTCTTTTGCTGATTACCCTTGTCGTCGCGCTTGTCGTCGCCGGGCAGGGCCAGACGCGGCATATCCTGATGTCGGCCGGGGCATCAAGCGGATCGCCGACGCATTGCCACGAGCAAAACGGCGACGTCCCGCCCGTTCACGAGCGGCATGGGGACGGATGCACGCTTTGCCAGCTTTGCAGCGCGGCGAATCTCACGCCGCCTCCGACACCGTTGCTTCAATTTTCGCAACCCGTCATTTTAAGAGCGACCCCGGTCAGTGCGACGCCGTTGCGTCCACATTCGGTCGAACAGGCGCATCGCGCCAGAGCCTCGCCGATTTTCGGCTGAGTACTATTGCCCTGCATCCGCGTGCGGCGTTACTCGCCCCAAAATCTCATGCGCTAGCTAGGTCCTAAAACGGGCCGAGTGCCGCCCAGCCGCAGATGGCGGGCCTGGAGGATAACCGATGTCATCAAGTCGTTTCACCCGCGTCATGAACGCCGGGTCCGTCAGCGTCGCCGCGCTTTGTCTTGTGCTCGGCGCTCCCACCCTTGCGCAGGAAGCGTTGCCCACCATCGAGGTCGGCGCTGCTCACCCGAAGCCGGCGCCAGTCGCGCATCCCGCACCCGCGCCGCCGAAACCGCAACCCCAACCCCAACCCCAGACCAACGCGCCTGGGTGGTTTTTTTCCGAAGACAAGCCAGGCGTTCAGCCCGAGGTCACGGCGTCCAGCGAGCGCGTCTTTAGCGAAAAGCAGGTCACGGACCGGATTTACGCTCAACCGCAAGAAGCGCTGGAAGTTGTTCCCGGCCTTGTCATCGCTCAGCACAGCGGGCCCGGCAAGGCGGCGCAGTATTTCTTGCGCGGCTTCGCGCTCGACCATGGCTATGACATCGGCATTACGCTCGATGGCATGAACATCAATCAGCCGTCGCATGTGCACAGCAATGGCTATGCGGACACCAATTTCCTGATTCCAGAACTGCTCAGCGTAATGGACGCTCGCAAAGGACCCTACTTCGCCGACGAGGGCGTGTTTTCCTCGGTGGGCGCGGTGCATATGCAATATGTCGATTCCTTGCGGGAAGGGCTGGTTTCGGCGTCAGGCGGCAGTTTCGGCTGGGGCCGGGTGCTCGGCGCGAAGTCCTGGGCGGTGGGCGAAGGCGAACTGCTGTTGGGCCTTGAAGGCAATATTTACAACGGCCCGTGGCAGCGCCCCGACGAAGAACGCAAGATCAACGGCGTCGCGCGCTGGAGCACCGGCACGCAGGAAAACGGCTTCTCCATCACCGGCATGGCCTATTCCAACCATTACTTCGCCACAGACCAGATCCCTTACCATCTGGTGGCGATGGGGCTGATGTCGCGCTGGGATACGCAAGATCCGACCGACGGCGGCAACGCCGCGCGTTACAGCCTGTCCGCGCGTTGGAGCGAAACCAACAAGGACAGCGCTTCGCGCGTCGAAGCGTTCTTCATTCACAACGACACCAATCTTTACGACAACTTCACGTACCAGCTTTCCAATCCCGTCACCGCTGGCGGGCTCGGCGACCAGACGCACCAGTTCGACCATCGCAATCAATTCGGCCTCAACGCCGAGCATGGCTGGAAATATAGTTTTGCGTCCATTCCTGTCGAAACCCGCGTCGGGATGCAAAACCTCTTCGATTCCATCCACAATGGCAATGGCGACGCCTATGAACGCATACAATACGACCAGATCGCCGATAACTTCATCAAGGAATATATCCAGGGCGTCTGGACCGATACGACTTTGAAATGGACGCCGTGGTTGCGTACGACCGGCGGCTTCCGGCTCGATTATGTGCACGGCTCGGTGAACTCGAATATGAATCCGCTTGCGGCGCAGGGTTGGCTGGGCGGCACTCCGTTTTATCTTGGCAGCCTCAACAATGGCGAGTTGGGCCGCTTCTTCACCAGCCCCAAGGCCGGCCTGGTGCTGGGGCCTTGGTATTACAATACCGAGTTCTTCTTGAACTATGGCGAGGGACTACGCGCCGAGGACATGCGCGCCGCGACCAATCACTTCACGACCGACGGAACGCAGTATCTGTATATTCCCAACGTCCAATTGCTGACCAAGACCCGCGGCGCCGAGTTCGGAGCGCGCACCAAGCCGATCGAGGGGCTGGACATGAGCCTGACCTTCTTCTGGCAAAATATGGACGCCGAACAGCAATTCAACGCTGACAGCGCCACCAGTGTCTACGGCCGCCCCGGCCGGCGTTACGGTTTTGAATGGACGGGAAACTATACTCCCTACAGCTGGCTGCATTTCGATGGCGAAGTCACCGGCACGCACGCCCGCTTCAAAGGTTTCGACACGATTCAGGCGGTCGCTTTCGCCAATTACCTCGCGGGGGGCTTTGCGGACCCCTTGTTCCCGCTGGCCTTTAATGGAAGTCAGCCAGGGAACTATCTGTCGCTGGCTCCCGTCTGGGTCGCCACCGGCGGCGTTGAGATCGGCGAAAAGACCGGCTGGTTTGGCGGTCTTCAATATCGCTATTTTGGCGCGCGCCCGCTGACCGAGGACGGCCAGATCCAGTCCCCGGCGACCGGCACTCTCAACGCGCGTCTGGGTTATCGTTTCGACAATGGCTGGAAGGTGCAACTCGACGGCTTCAACATCACCAACTCTCGCTCCGACATGATCGATTATGCAGCCAACGTTTTCGGCAAGCAGGACTTCGCCCTGTTCCCGGGATATGTGGGCGGCAGCGCCGGAATATTGGAGCGCACCTTCAAGCCAATCGATCCGCCGGCGGTGCGCCTCACACTCAGCGGACCCCTGTCGTGGGGTGAAGCCGCGCCGGTGCTGGCGAAATATTGATAGGCGCGTGGAGCGGCCTGGCGCCGCTCCACTCCTCTGAAATGAGGCGCTTGCGCCTCTTTGGGGCCGGCGGCGTCAAGCGGTCGCCACCTCGTCGCCATTGATGCGCCCGAGCCCGTTAGGGACGCGCGGAGTCGGCAGAATGTATCGGCCGCGGTCGCGCACCATCTTGGTGACTGCAGCGAAATCCAGCTTGCCCGAGCCCAGCAGCGGAATGCTCTCGACGATCATCACTTCCGCCGGGATCATCAGATCCGCGGCGCCTTTGGCTTTGGCGTAGGTCTGGAAGTCTGCGCGCGTCGCGTCCCTCTCCTGCGTGACGAGCACGATACGCTCGCCCTTGCGGGGATCTATTTCGGTAGCCGCCGCCGAAAGCGCCTTGGGCCAAAGCTCCGCCGCCAAGGTTTCAATCGCCGCCAGAGACACCATCTCGCCCGCGATCTTCGCGAAACGCTTCGCCCGACCTTTGATGGATACAAATCCCTGCTCGTCGATCGCGACGATGTCGCCCGTGTCGTGCCAGCCTTCCTCCGGCTGCTGCAGCACGCCCGGTTTATCGGCCTTGAGATAGCCGAGCATGACATTGGGCCCACGTACGAAAAGCCTGCCGCCGCCTTCGACGCCCGCCACCGGCTCAAGCCGGCTTTCGACACCGGGCATAAGACGCCCGACCGTGCCGAATTTGTTGAACATGGGCGTATTCAGGGCCAGCACCGGCGCCGTCTCGGTGACGCCGTAACCCTCCAGAATGCGCACGCCGAATTTCTCGCTCCAGGTGGCGCGGGTGGATTCCTTAACCGGTTCGGCGCCTGCGACGACATAGCGGATCGATCGGAAATCATAGGCGTTGGCCGTCCGCGCATAGCCGGAGAGGAAAGTGTCCGTTCCGAAAAGGATCGTGGAGTTGGAGCCGTAAACCAGTTCTGGCACGATCCGATAATGCAGCGGCGACGGATAAAGATAAATGGGCACGCCGGAAACGATCGGCAAAACAAACCCCACCGTCAGGCCGAAACAATGGAAGATCGGCAGCACGTTGAACACTTTGTCGCCGCGGCCAAAATCGATGCGCGCCGCCGCTTGCGCCGCATTGGCGAGCATGTTGCGATGCGACAGCACGACGCCTTTGGGCGCGCCTTCCGATCCGGAAGTGAAGAGGATCGCCGCCGGCTCGTCCGGCTTGCGCCGCATCAGCGGACGGCGATGCGTGAGCATGGCGCGCAGCTTTTCGCCAGTCGTCACGCTGTCGCGCAGATCTTCGAGATAAATCAGCCGCACTTCTTCGCTGAGCGCCGCGACGAGTTTCTCCAATTTGCCTTTTTCGATGAAGGCGCGCGAGGTTACGACGCTTTGCGCCTGCGCGCCTTTGAGGCCGGCGAGGATATTCGCGGCGCCCGCGGTGAAATTGACCATTGCCGGCACGCATCCCGCCGAAGACAACGCCAGCAGCGCGACTCCGGCGCCGTTCGCGTTGGGCATTAAAAGTCCGACAACCTCGCCGGGCGTTGCGTGCGCCGAGAGTTTCTCGGCGAGCACGCGCGCGCCGATCAGCAGTTTGCGATAGGTCAGCTTGCCGCCGATGGGGTCCTCCAGCGCAACCCGCGAATAACCATGTTCCTTCGCTGCGTCCGCTGTCGCCTGGAACAGCGTGCGGTCGGTGTTGGTGGTTCGGAAGACGAGATCCGACATGATCTGATAGAGCGCGGAGCCGGCGGCCTGACGGCGCGCCTTGCCCTTAAGAGCGTCGTCAACAGTCAGTCGGACGGGTTCCTGCACGGTCAGCGTGAATTTGGGAAACCAGCGCCGACGCACTTGCGACTTCGACAGCCGCGAGAAGATCGTCGCCTCCGGACCTTCGATACGAATGGGAACCACCATCGCGGCGGATTTGTCCGCGATGAGGCCCGCCCCGTCGTAGACCTTCATCAGGCTTCCGGTGACGGTCAGGCGACCTTCAGGAAAGATCACAAGACTATCGCCGCCCTTGACGGCGTTCACCAGCGTTCGCGTGCCCATGGGCTTAGTCGGATCGAGCGGCACGGCGCGCGTGAGAAGCAGGAAGGGCCTCACCCACCAGGCCTTGGCGATGGTGTGGTCAATGGCGAAGATCGGGTTTTTGGGCAGGATCGCCAGCGCAAGCGCCGCGTCCAGGAAACTGACGTGGTTGAGCGCGATAATCGGATTCGCGCCGGCCTTGTCGAAATTCTCCAGTCCCTTCACCTCCAGCCGGTAAACCGTGCGAAAAAAGATCGACAGGAAATCCTGAAAGGGCGACGCGACGACCGCCTTCAATATCCATATCGCGCCGAGCAGCGCCACGGCGCCGACGCCCAGAAACAGCGACCAGACCGGGGCTCCCTGATCTTGCAGGCCGGCGACGACCACTCCGCCTGCGACCATGAAGGCGGCGTTGAGCACATTGACCGCGGCGATGATGCGGGCGCGTCCTTCCGGAGCGGAATAGGCCTGGAGCGCGGCGAAAGAAGGCACCACCATCAATCCGCCGGCCATGGAAAGAAGGGCGAGATCGACGGCCGCCCGCCAGGCGCCGGGCTGGGCGAAATAGGCCGCCGGCGCCAAAAGCGCCACCGTCGTGGAAGCTGGGCGCAGCGCCAGCATGAGGCCCAGATCGACGGAAACGAGCGCAATGACGGCCGCGCCGATCGCGGCTGGCAACAA
Organism: uncultured Alphaproteobacteria bacterium; assembly: GCA_963724845.1. Taxonomy (GTDB): domain Bacteria; phylum Pseudomonadota; class Alphaproteobacteria; order Rhizobiales; family Beijerinckiaceae; genus Methylocystis. Next base: position 164,587 of record CAVRWF010000007.1, on the reverse strand, counting down.
CACGATCTTGCCATGCAACAGGAACGCCGCAACGCCCGAGCCGACCGCAATGGCGACGGCGAAAACCGCTAGGTGAATCGTGACGACCTTGTCGGAGCCATGCAGGGCTTGAGTAACGAGAGGCGGGAGCAGCGACATCGCCACCGCGCCGATCAGCCAGAAGAGGCTGGTGACGACGCCAAGGCGCCAAAGCTTGGTGTCGCGCCACAGGCCGGCGAGCAGATTCGCCGTCGAGCGAAGGATATTGGGATCTATGCGCAGCTCGGGCGCCGCGCGGGGCGTTCCGGGAATAAACCAGGCGGCGCCATAGGCGGCGGCGGCGAACCCCATCATGCCGAAAGCGAGCAAGGCAATGTCGCCACCGCCTTCCATGGCGAGTCCCCCGGCGATCGTTCCGGTGAGAATCGCGAGAAAAGTTGCGCCTTCGACCAGCGCATTGCCGGCAGGCAATTCCTCGCGGGTGAGGCAGTCGGGCAAAATTCCGTATTTGACCGGAGCGAAGAGGGCGCCAAGTGCGCCAAACAGAAACAGCGCGACAAACAACAATTCGAGCGAAGCAAACCAGAAGCCGGCGACCGCCACGCCCGCAGCAGCGATTTCAACGAGCTTCAGGCGCCTGGCGACCACCGATTTATCGAATTTGTCGGCAAGCTGACCGCCAAGCGCCGACAGGATGAAATGGGGCGCCATCAGCGTGACGCCCGCCAGCGTCACAAGCGAAGCGCCGCGCTCGCCCCCAATTTTGAACAAAATGAAAAGCACCAGCGCGTTTTTTAGAAAATTATCGTTGAAGGCGGCAAAAAACTGGCACCAGAACAAAGGCGCGAAACGGCGCGTGGCGATGAGCGGCTGTGACATGGGGGTGATCCGTCGCGGTGAAGCGGGCAAAGGGCCGGAAAGCATTGACCGATTAACTTTAAAGATCGGTTGCCTCGCCGGCCCCGGGTTTACGAAGCGTCTGGCGAGATCAAGGCGCCTTCGCCACATCCATCAGAAGGCGCTCAGTTTTGGCGTCCTCGATGCGATTGACGAGCTTGCCCGCCTCCTCATTGTCGCGGAGCGTTTTGGTCATTGTAATGCAGCTTTGCACAAGCAGAACCACCGCCATCGCGAGAAAGCCTTTCATCCATATGTCCATGGGCATGAAAGCAACGCCGACGCCGATCATGACCAGCGAGAGCAGAAAGGTCGCATAGGTGAAGGCCACCCAGGACGACGTATGGCGGATCGGTTGATTGTTCATGGGAATCTCTCCTTTTGTAAGGTTTAACATCCGGTCGCTCTTTCGGAGGTTGGTTACGAGGCGGTGGCGGCTCTTTCCCGGAGCCGGGCCAGAACATCCTCTGCGCGAGGCTGTGTCGCGGGGCCAAATCCCTCGCGCTCCATCGCCTCATCGAGCGTGTCCGCGCGCCTGGCGTCAGTCATTCCATCCAGGGCGGCTTCCGCGGCATCTGTCTCGGCCTGCTGTTCACGCAGACGCTCCAGGGTCGCCTCGGCGTCGGCCAATGTATTTTGGCAAAGCGGCGCTACTTCCATACGGCCGCGCCGGGCGACGCGAACGGCCTGCGCCGCGCGAGCGAGCCGGCGACCTCGCTCCAGTTCGGCGAGGCGAATCTCCTGCTTGCGCATATGGCTTTCCAGCCGCTCGATCTCGACGGCGAAAAGTTCTCGAGCCCGCTCGGCGGCGGCGGCGTCCGCCTCCAGCGCGGCGATTTTTCTCGCGGCTTGCTGCGCGAGCTCTTCGCGATCGCCCTGCAACGCCGCGACGGCGCGGGTTTCCAGCTCCGCTATTCTGGCTCGTGTTTGCTCGAGTCGCCGCGCTTCCTGTTGGTTCTGCGCCATGGCCAGCGCCAGCGCCTTGCGCGCGCGATCCATAGACCCCGCCGCGTCGCGCATCTGTTGGTCGAGCAACGCCAAGGCGTTTTCGTCTTTAATTCGTTGCTCGGCATCGAAGGCGCGGCCTCGCATTAGCGTTATAATAGTTTTGAACATTTGCCTCTCCTGCTATGAACGCTGTTCACCTATGCAGGCTATTCCAAGATTGAACGTTGTTCAATATATTTTTTGAACGCCGTTCATTTCGCACAAAACAGGGTAAATTCTTGAGCGACGCTCCAGCTGAAAAAACGCCCAATCGCCGCGATCTCTTGCGTGAAAGGGTTCTCAACGCCGCCGAAGCCGCCATAGCGGTCAAGGGCCTCTCCGGACTGAAGGCGCGCGACATCGCCGCCGAGGCCGGATGCGCCCTCGGAGCGATCTACACCGTGTTTGAAGATCTGGACGAACTTATCCTGCGTGTGGGGGCGCGCACGATGGCGCAGCTTGAAGCCGCTTTGGCGGCGCCGTTCGAAGTGGGCGGGGAAGACGAATTGCATCGCCTTGCCTTCGCCTATTTGGATTATGCGCGAAACAATGAACCGCGATGGCGGGCATTGTTCGATCATCGCCTCCCGGCTGGAAAGAGCTTGCCCGACTGGTATGCGCAAGATCGCGACCGCCTGTTTGGGCTGCTTGAAGCGCCTCTGGCGAAGCTTGTGCCAAAGGAAGAGCCGGCGCTGCGCCGCCTGAGGGCGCGCACGCTCTTTTCAGCCGTGCACGGAGTGGCCGTCTTGGGCCTGGAAGAAAAATTCGCTCCAACTCCTGAGTCGACACTGGAGGCGCAACTAGCTGATTTCGTAGACATAGTATCTCACGGCCTGACAAGAAAAGCTTAATCCGCCCCTTGTCATTACGGAGAGGGCCTGAAATAGCAGGTCATGATTGATCTGCTTCTCTTTTTAGTCGGGGCGTGGGCTGGCGCGCAAAACGCCCTGGCCGGAGGAGGTTCCTTCCTCATCCTACCGACGCTGATGTTTGCGGGGATGGATGCGAGGGCGGCCAATATCACCTCCTGCGTCGCGCTGTTTCCGGCGCAACTCGCCACCGGCTGGACGGGCCGGGCGTTCGCCTCGGGAGCCAATGGCCTTTCTCTGAGCGCGCTATTCGTCATCAGCGTCGTCGGGGGAGCCATTGGCGCAGTAATCCTGCTGATCACGCCGCCCGATTTCTTCGCGCGGCTGGTGCCGTGGCTGGTGCTGTTTGCGACGCTGGTTTTCGCCTGGGGAAGTTTTTTTCGTAGGGCGGGCGGCGTCGAGCAGCACCTTGGCGCCAACGGCGCCGGATTGATGCAGTTCCTGATCTCGATCTACGGCGGTTATTTCGGCGGCGGCATTGGATTTTTGATGGTTGCAGCGTTAACCCTCGCCGGGCAGAACGTGCGCGTCGCCAGCGCCACGAAAAATGTCCTGGCGGGCATAATGAATGCTTCCGCCGTGGCCATCTTCCTGTTTTCTACGGATTTGCACTGGCGGCAGGCGCTGATGACTTCTCTCGGCGCGATCCTCGGAGGCGTTCTCGGGGCGAAGCTGCTTCACCATGTCAGTGAAAAATATTTGCGCATTTTTGTCGTGACAATCGGCGGACTGCTGACGATCGGGCTGTTTTACAAGGCCCCGTGACGTTGGCGCGGCAAGTCGACGCAGAGAATACGCGCTTACCCGATATTAAGCCCTCGCTGCGCACGCTGCCCGCAATCGCGCGCGCCGGCGCGCCGCCGTAGGGAATTTTTCATGAGCAAAGACGTGGCGCACGAGCTGGCGTTGGTTTCTTTTCAAGAAGAGCGGCCCGGCGATGAGACATTGGCGAAGCTCAAGCAATGGACCCGCGACTTTCTGATGAGCGATCATTCAGAACTCGGTCGCGACGGCAATGTGTGTCCCTTCACTTCCTTCGGCGCGCGCATCGATACGCTGCGCTTTGGCGTCAGTGACGCCAAAATTGGAGATTATGACCGCATTCGTGGCGAGTTGACGAGCGCCTTCCGGCAGTTCGATCAGATTCCCCATCCAGCGAAAATGGGAATCTATCGCGCCATTCTGATCGCCTTTCCGGGCTGCGCGGATGAAGGAGGCGTCAAAATATTGGCGCGCGCGCAAAAAAGCATGCGTCTCACCTCTTTTCTGCGTGCGCGCATGATCGGCGTGTTCTACGCAGATGCGCCAGAGCCGGGATTGTGGAACAAGGATTTTCGTCCATTGCGCGCGCCTGTTCCGCTAATCGCGATCCGCTCGCTTGTCGCCGCCGACGCGGCCTTTGTTCTGCGTCATCCCTTGCTGACCCCGTCCTATCTCTACAATTTTCCGCTCGTGGGACCGCGCCGATTGGCCGAGCAGGCCTTGAGAAAGGCGTGAGCTATGGGTGCGGCTTTTTCACGCGTCGATTATACGCGCATCGCGCAGGACGACTTTGAGATCGCGCGGATGACAAGCCAACTCGGCGGCTCCTGCGACATAGCCGTTATCCGCGATCGACCCGGTTTCGACATGTTGGCAGGTGAGTGGACCGAGCTGTTCGAACGTGCGGGCCGCCCGGAGCAATTGTTCCAAAGTTTTGAATGGCTCGACTGCTGGGCCGATCACTTCCTCGATAATCCGGGTCGGTTACGCATCGTGACCGGCAGGCGTGACGGCCGTCTCGCCATGGTTTGGCCGCTCGTCGCGACAATGAATTCATGCCGCCTGACACAGCTTGGGTGGATGGGCGAGCCGGTCAGCCAATATGGCGATGCGCTATTGGAGCCAGGGCCTTTGGCGCAGGAAACTCTGCTCGCAGGGTGGAGCGCGGTTCGTGGCCTTGGGGCGGATGTGGCGCTTTTTCGCAAGACGCGCGAGGATTCAAATGTCGGAGCGCTGCTAGCGGGGCGAGCGATCGCCTGTGAAGCGGCGGCGGCGCCGTTCGCGCAGTTTGGCGGTAAGACGGACTTCGGGGCGATGCTCGCGCGACGCTCCCCCAAAGCGCATTCCTCAAGGCGCCGCCTGTTGCGCAGGTTGCGAGAGACCGGCGACATAGTCTTTGAAACGGGCGCCGATGTTTCAACGGCGCGAAGCCTTCTGCGCGCCGCCTTCGCCATGAAGCGCGACTGGCTCATGCGACGCGGCCTTTTTTCCGCGCCGATCGAAAGCGACGCCATGCTGGCTTTTTTCCTCGATTTCGCCGCCCGCGCGCCAGGGCAGGTGACGACGCTGGTGGATGCGATTCTTCGCGACGGCGCCCCCATTTCGGTCGGTGTCACGCTGGCCTGCAAGGGCTCAGGGATTGGCCATCTGCTGGCGCATGATCCGGATTGCGACAAGCAGGGCGCGGGCGTACTGCTCGCCGAACATGTAATGAAAAGCTGTTTTGCGCGCGGCTTTGAACGCTACGACATGCTCGCGCCCTACGACGCCTATAAAGCCGAATGGGCGGACGATGCGGCGCCGGTGGCGGACTATGTCGCGGGCTTCTCGCGGCCAGGAAAGCTCTTCGCCTATGCCTGGAGCAGCGACGCGCGGCAGAAGATCAAGACGGCGTTCAAGAAGATGCCTGCGCGCGTCGGACGGGTCGTCTGGCCGCTGGCGCGAAAGTTGATGCGAAAGAATGCGCGCTAGCAACGCGTCTCGGGCGGATTGGCTCGAGACGTCACTTCATCGCTTTTTCAATTTCCGGAAGCAGCGTCGTAGCCAGGGCTTGGGGTGTCAGCGGGCCGACGAATTTATAGGCGACGGTTCCATCGCCCTTGATGACGAAAGTCTCCGGCACGCCATAGACGCCAAAATCAATCGCCGTGCGGCCCGTCAGATCAGCGCCCACCGCTGCGTAGGGGTTGCCGTCGTCGGTCAGGAATTTCACTGCGTTTGGCGGGTCGTCCTTGTAGGACAGGCCATAAAGCCGCAGTCCCTTTTCCCGGAAAGCTGGATCTCGCGTCAGCGCCATCAACGTCGCATGTTCCTGATGGCAGGGCGCGCACCAGGACGCGAAAACATTAACGAGACTGACGTGACCCTGACGCAGTTCCCCGTCGCTAAATCCCGGAACGCCGGGCAGCCCTTCCACGGCGGCAAGAGTGAAAGGCGGCGCCGGCCGCCCTAGCAGCGCCGAAGGCAGACGCGAGGCGTCCCCAGCAAAAAGTCGCACCAAAAACAGCGCCGCAAGCAAGGCGAACACTCCCAGCGGCAGCAGCCGCAGCAGCGACCGTTGTTGCACAGCGCTCTGCGCCTGTGGGTCGCTCACGCGTCGTCTCCGTTGCTATCATTGCGAAGCTTGGACAGTTCGACCAACAAACGCCGATGCTCGCGCATGATGCGCCACGTCATGACGCCTACGACGGCGAAAGTCACGCCATAGGCAAGCAAAATGTATGACCAATGGGCGTCGTCGCTCATCGCCTTCCTTCCGTCACAACGCCGCTTCCAGCGCGTCGCTCTCGCCGGCGCGGATCTGATCCATGGTGAGCCGTGCGATCCGGCGTCGTAAAATTTCGTTTCGCAGAGCCATAAAATGCAGCGTTATAAACAGGGCCGAGGCGCCCAGCGCCATGACCAAAAGCGGCCACAGCATCGAGCCGGAAATCGTCGATCCCCCCATCCGGAAAACGGAGGCTGGTTGATGCAGCGTGTTCCACCAGTCGACCGAATATTTGATGATCGGAATGTCTATGAGGCCTACCAGCGTCATGATCGAGGCAATGCGCGCGCCGCGCGGCGTGTCGTCCATTGTCTGGCGAATGGCGATAATGCCGAGATAAAGCAGGAACAGGACAAGAAACGACGTCAGCCGCGCGTCCCAAACCCAATAGGTTCCCCACATCGGCTTGCCCCACAGCGACCCGGTGACGAGGCAGACGAAGGTGAAGGCGGCTCCGAGCGGCGCCGCGGTTTTTTGCGCAGCGTCGGCGAGTGGATGACGCCACACCAATACGCCCAGCGAGGCGGAGCTCATGACAATATAGCCAAACATTCCCAGCCAGGCCGCCGGCACATGGATATACATGATCCGCACGGTTTCGCCCTGCTGATAGTCGGGCGGCGCCAAAAAGAAGGCCGCAAACAGCCCGACACCGAGCAGCAGCGCCGCCGCGGCTGTCAGCCAGGGCAGCGCTTTGTCTGTAAGCGCCATGAAGCGGGTAGGATTCATGTAATCGAGGAAACTGGCCACGCCGCCGATGCTCCTTAGGGGGTCGCGCCCCTAGCCCTAAGCCATGCGAATTTAACGCGCAAGGCGGCCCCGGGAAGGAGCCCCGACCGCGAAAGCCGCCTCTCAAGGCCTCGGAAACGCTGGGAAGATGTTCCCCCGTCTCGCAACCTTGACGGAAAGCGCCGCTTTTAGTTCGCGGTCTTCTCCGTTTTGCTCGCTGCGGCGTCCTTGGCGGCAGCATCCTTTGCAGCGGTTTCCAACGACTGGATGATTTGCGCGCGCGGTTTGCCATGCAGCAGTTCGATGGCGGCGGTCAGCTGCTTGTCCTTCTTTTCGTCCGGCGGAACGTAAGCCTGCGAGCCCGTTTTCTCGTCGTCGCCATTTTTCAGATGGCCCTTCAGCGAGGCTTCGCCCTTTGTGTCGTCCTTGCCTTTCAGCTCGTCGGGGACATCCTGCAGCAGCACGATATCGGGATCGATCCCCTTGGCCTGGATCGAGCGGCCTGACGGGGTATAGTAGCGAGCCGTGGTCAGGCGCAACGCGCCATTCGAGCCGCCCAACGGGATAATGGTCTGCACGGAGCCCTTGCCGAAGGAACGCGTGCCGATCAGCGTGGCGCGCTTATGGTCCTGCAATGCGCCCGCGACGATCTCCGAGGCCGAGGCCGAGCCGCCGTTTATGAGCAGAACCACGGGCTTTCCTTTCGAAAGGTCGCCGGGACGCGCGTTGTAGCGTTGGGTCTCGTCGGCGTTGCGGCCACGCGTCGAAACGATCTCGCCGTGATCGATAAAGGCGTTGACCACCTGAATCGACTGGTCAAGCAGGCCACCCGGGTTATTGCGCAGATCGATGATGTATCCCTTGAATTTGTCGGCGGGGATCTCCTGCTGGAACTTCTGCATCGCGGTCTTCAGGCCGTCCGCCGTTTCCTCGTTGAACTGGGAGATGCGGACATAACCGATGTCTTCGTCCTGCTTGTGCCATTTGACGGATTTGATGTGAATCTCGGCCCGCTTGAGTTTGACCTCGATTTTCTGCTTGTCCTTGCCGCGCAGGATTGTCAGCTTGACCGAAGTGTCGATCGCGCCGCGCATTTTCTCGACGGCCTGGTTCAGGGTCAGACCCTGCACGCTTTCGTCGTCGATGCCGGCGATCAGATCGCCTGACATGATGCCCGCGCGCGAGGCCGGGGTGTCGTCGATCGGCGTCACGACCTTCACGAAGCCGTCTTCCTGCGTAACCTCAATGCCCAGACCGCCGAACTTGCCCTCCGTCTGGGTCCGCATGTCCTTGAACCCCTTGGCGTCGAGGTAGCTGGAATGGGGATCGAGCGAGGCCAGCATGCCGTTTATCGCGGCCTCGACCATTTTCTGTTCGTCCGGCTTTTCAACGTAATCGGTACGGACCTTGTCATAGACGTCGCCGAAGAGGCTGAGGCTTTTATAGGTGTCAGCGGGGGCGGCTAGAGCCGGACCGCCCACCAATGTGCGCGCTTGCTGGCCAAGCGTTACACACCCGGCGCCTATGGCGATGCCGGTTACGATCAGAGCAGTTTTCCGCATCATCCGCCAACCTTCCGCGTGTCCGACCGCGCCCACCATGGGCCAGGGTCTATCGAAGTTCCGTCCTTGCGGAATTCGACGTATAAAATGGGCTGTTTTGCGCCTATCGCGATTGTCGCGGCAGTCTGCGCCGAGCCGTCACCCATGCTCGCCACTGGCTCGCCTGCCAATACGAATTGGCCGACATTTACATTGATTCGAGCCATTCCCGCCAAGACGATATAATAGCCGGCGCCGGCGTTAATGATCAAGAGTTGTCCGTAACTTCTGTAAGGCCCTGAAAAAGCGATCCATCCGTCCGCCGGAGCTATGACGACGCCTTTGTCCCGCGCGCCAATCGACAGCCCTTTTTCGGTCCCGCCATAGCCGTCCGGCGTCCCAAAGCGCCGCAGAATTTGACCCGAAGCCGGCAGGGGCAATCGGCCCTTGAGGTCCACGAAAGCGGCAGCAGGCGCAAGCCGCGCCGAATCGTGGAAGGGCGCGGCGAGCGCCGCCGCGCGCTGCTCGCGCGACAAGGCCGCATCGGCCGCTTCCCGCGCCGCGTCGGCGTCACGCGCCGCCTGGGCCGCGTGTCTCGCTGCTTCGTTCTCCGCCTCCATGCGCGCAATCAGATCTTTTATGCTGGTGGCTTGCGCCGCCAGGGCTCGGGCCCTTTCCGCTTGCGCCGCGCGCGCGGACTGAGCTTCCTGGAGCGCTTTTTGCCGAGCCTCTATCATGGGAGCGAGGTTGGAGCGCTGAATATTCAAATCATCCTTCTGACGCGTCAGATTGACCTGTTGCGTGCGGATATCGTCCCTTAGCCGCAACAACTGCGAAAGGTCGGCCTGAAGGGCGATCGTTTCGGAGCGCATTTGCGGCAGCACAGCCCCGATCGCCATGGACGCGCGGATGGCCTCCAGAATATCTTCCGGCCGCGCGAGGAGCGCGGGCGGCGGGCGGCGTCCCATCCGTTGCAGCACCATCAGGACCTCGCCAACCAATGCTCGCCGGTTTTTCAGCGACTGCACGATGGCTTCTTCGCCGGTTTTCAATTCCTCGAGCCTTTTCTCGACCTCATCCGCGCTTTCTTCGGTCGCCCGCAGTCTCGTGGTTGCGTCGAGCAAGGTCTGATTGAGACGTTCGCGCTCAGCCTGGAGCGTCGTGATCTCGCCTTCGATCTTTCGCCTCTGCTCCTCGGAGGCGTTGATGGTGTCCTCGACGCCGCGCAGCTCAAGTCGCTTGCTGAAAAGGCTTGAATCTTCAGCGTTCGCGGTCGCAGGTTCGGGTGCTCGCGCAGGCTCCCCCCGTAAAGGCGCTGCGGCCAGGCTCATCGCGCAGCAGAGGACAAGGCGAACAACCCGCGATCCGCTGTTTAAGCGGGAGCTTCGCAGCGTCGCTTGGGAGTTCTTTGTCGAGTGTTCCCGCCGCAAACCGGATCCGACTTCGCTCAAAAACGCTCCAGTCACGCAGATTCGCCCGCCTTATTCAAACCCGCGATCCGCCTTGGCGCATATCCGCTTTGTAATGAATTTGTCGCGATTGATTGGATATGCAAACCAAATCTAGTCCACATTGCGGCGAAGTCCTCCAAGAATCGCTCGGGCGAAGTCATTTTCAAACAAAGTTGGCAGTTCACCGATCAGCTTGCGTCGCCAATTGGGCCGCTCCCGGTCCGTGCCTGGCAAATTCACGGCGATCGCCTCTCCCGCGAGGTCGTCGAGCTGGGCCATCGCCAGCAGTGAAGGGGTTCGCGCTGCATAGGCGTGCGCCGCCGCCGCCAGCTTTGCGCAAAAAGGCTCTTCTTCCTCAACCCCCGCGAGGAGATGTTCTGTTTCAAACGCGTCCAACAGCCGCCGTCGATCCGTTCGCCGTGCGGAGCGTTCGAAGCGCGCCGCTTCTTCACTCAACAGGCCAAGCGCGAGCTTTTCATCAATGTCAGCTCCTTCCCACCAGCCTTTGAGCGTCGGCAGATCGTGGGTGGAAACGCAGGCCATCGCCTTGTGCGCGTATTGCGCGGGGGGCGCGAAGTCGGCTCCGTTCCGTTCGAACCAAAGTACGCGGTAACTCTGTACATTCGCCTCCGCCAGCCGCTCGCCAAAGCCCCAGGGCAGCGTACCGAGGTCTTCGCCGACCACCATGCATCTCGCTCGATGGGATTCAAGCGCAAGCTGACCGAGCAGGTCATCGAGCGGATAGGAAAGATAGGCGCCCTCCAGCGCTTTGGCGCCGTGCGGCACGACGAACAGGCGCGCCAGTGCCATGACATGATCGATGCGCAACGCTCCTGCGTGACGCATGTTGGCCTGGACCAGAGCGGAGAAACTGGCGCAGCCGTCGTTCCTCCATTGTAGCGGGTCGGGCGGAGGCAAGCCCCAGACCTGCCCGTCCCGGGTGAAAGCGTCCGGCGGCGCTCCGACCGCAAAACCCTCAATCAATTGTGCGGCGTTGCGCCAGCTTTCGCAGCCATCGGGCGCTGCGCCGACAGCGAGGTCGCGGCAAAATCCGAGGGAGAGTCCCCCATCTGAAGCGTCCTGCGAAGCCGCGGCGAACTGGCTGTCACACAGCCATTGCAGATACTGGTGGTAGCGGATGCGGCCGGAGTTCTGGCGCGCGAAATTCCGCAATGCGATTGTTTCGCCGTCGCGCAGCGGTTGCGGCCAGCGCCGCCAGTTTACTCCATCACTCTGCTCGCAGATAGTTTCGAAACAGGCAAAACGCAGCAGCGCCTCTCCACCCATTTCGACGAAGCGAGCAAAGTCGCGTGCGCGTTCCGCACTCGGCTGACGCTCCGTGAATTCCTCGAATTCCGCGAAGCTATCTGCGAAAACCTTCTGCTTAACCTCGAAAACGCCGGGGTAATCCACCAGACGCGCGGCTCTTAATGCAGATATGTTTTGCGAGAAAGGGGTGGGGACATCAAGACGATCAATATCAAGATAGATCGGGTCCAGAAACAGCCGGTCGGACGGATAATAAGGGCTGGCGCGCTCGCGATCTTGCGCGAAAAGCGCATGCAAGGGATTGAGCGCCACCATGGCTGCGCCATGCCGCGCCGAAAGCCTTGCGAGCTGCGACAAGGTCGTGAAGTCGCCGACGCCCTGATCGCCCTCGCGACGCAGGGAATAAAGCTGGGCGGCGAGACCAAATGCGCGACCCCCGGGGTCTGGGGCATAACAGCGCCGCGGCGCGACAGTGACGACGACATTCGATTCCTTCGAGCCACAGCCTATGGCGCCCTGGCGGCAAAGGCGGCAAACGCGCGCGAAAACCTTCGCAGAAACGACCATCGACGCCGCGCCACGCAACTGGCTCCAGGTCCCGGGCGGAAACGTTGAATAATCGCTCGTCGCCATCCTCTAAAGTGAGCCCGATTTGCAATGACAGGCGTCCATTTCCTATGGGAAGACGCAACCAGATCTCTTCGTCCTCGCGAAATACAGCGCTTGAAGGCAAAGGCCGACGATCTTCACGTTCGGCCAGTTGCGATAAACTCTCTCGCGCTTGCGACAAGGTGCGTGCGGGGAGTTCAAGAGCGGCGAGCAAGGCTTCGATGGTGGGTTTAGGGACTTCGTGTTCCTGCCCATCCACGTCCCGCCAACCCGGTGCAACGCCCGCGGCTTGCGCAAGCTCGCGCAAAAGGTCCTGCGGAGCCTCAGCCGCCGGTCTGACCTTCTGCGTTGCCGCTTCCTCGCGCAAAACAACCACGGAGCGCGCCGCGATGGTCACGTTACGTTGGGCAAGTTCAGCCGGCGAGGTTGCGAGGCCGATGCGCCATTCGAAGTTTTCGCGCGGAGACGGAGACGCGACGGATAGGCCTTCGCCGCCTCTATGCCAGACAATAAAAACGCGATCGGACGCGCGATCCGCTTCCTCGGGCGAATAGATGCAGGCTATCAGCGTCGCGGCCTGTGGATCGCGCCAGTCTGCTTCTCGCATCGTCGCACCGTCGGCGCGGCGCCATTCAATATCGGGAAGCAGCGTGTCATCCAGCGGCGCGCCAAGAAAGAACCGATCGCGTTTCAGCGCCGGCGACTCTTTGCGCAGCGCGACCAACTGCGACGTGAACGCCAGCAAGCCCTCGTCTGCGTTGGCCCAATCGAGCCACGCGGTTTCGTTGTCTTGCGCATAGGCATTGTTATTGCCGCGCTGCGTCTGGCCCATTTCCGCACCCATCGATAGCATCGGGGTGCCGCGCGCCAGCAGGAGGCTGGCCAGCAGATTGCGCTGATCCTGCGCCCGCGTTGCAAGAATTGCGTGATCGCTGCTCTCGCCTTCGACGCCATTGTTCCAGGAGCAATTCTCGTCGGTTCCGTCGCGGTTGTCCTCGCCATTGGCGCCATTGTGCTTGCGGGAATAAGAGACAAGATCGCGCAACGTAAAACCGTCATGCGCGGTGACGAAATTAATTCCGCGCGAGGGACGTTGGCGTCCTTCAAAAAAATCGCGCGAGCCGGAGACGCGCGTTGCGAGTTCGCCGACGCCGATCGCATCGCTTCGCCAGAAGCGCCGCGTCGTATCGCGGAAGCGATCGTTCCATTCGCCGAATGGACCGGGGAATTTTCCCAACTGATAGCCGCCGGGACCAATGTCCCAGGGTTCGGCTATGAGCTTTAACTCACGTAGCGCGGGATCTTGCGTAATCGCCGCGAGAAAGGGAGCCTGTGCGTCAAAGCCTTCCGGACGTCGCGCCAGCGTCGTCGCGAGATCGAAACGAAATCCGTCAACACCGCCAAATTCCGCCCAGGCGCGCAAAGCGTCGAGCGCATAGCGCACCATAGGAGGCCGGTCCATCGCCAGGATATTGCCGCAGCCGGAATCATTCACGTAATAGCGCGGCTCTTCCGGACGCAGGCGATAAAAGCTGGCGTTGTCGAGGCCGCGAAGCGACAGGGTCGGGCCGAGCTCGTCGCCTTCGCCGGTGTGATTGAATACGACGTCGACGATGACTTCTATCCCGACGCGATGCAGCGCCGCGACGGCCTCGCGCACGTCGTCCCAACCACCGGGCGCCAGACGCGGATCTGGCGCCTGCATCGCGATGGGGCTGTAGCCCCAATAATTCGTCAATCCGAGGCGGACGAGATGACGCTCGTCCACGAAAGCCGCGCAGGGCAGGAGTTCGACGGCATTGACGCCAAGCCGAGTCAGATGCGCGATCGAAGCCTCATGAGCCAGACCCTTGAAAGTCCCGCGTAGCGCGGCCGGCACCTGGGGGTGCGTCTTGGTGAATCCTTTGACGTGCAATTCGTAGACAATCGTGTCTTCCCAAGAGTGTCGTGGACGCAGAGACGCATCGGCGCGCGAGGGGCTTGTGGCTATGCCCTTGGGCGTGAACGGCGCGCTGTCGTCGCTGTTGAAGGAAAGATCCGCCGCCGGATCTTCCTGCCGGTAGCCAAACATGGACGGATGCAATTGAAAGGGACGATCGAGTTGGAGCGCGTAAGGATCGACCAGCAGTTTCGAGGCGTTGAAGCGGTGGCCTTTTTCCGGATCGAAGGGGCCAAGCGCGCGAAAGCCATAGCGCTGCCCTTCTTTCAAACCCTCGACATGCGCGTGAAACACATCTCCGGTGCGATGACCGAGCCGGAGGCGCGCGATTTCGACTTCGCCTGTTGGGTCGAAAAGACATAGATCGATCGCTTGCGCATGAGCCGAGAACACGGCAAGGTTGGCGCCGGTTGGCGTCAGTGTCAGACCGAGCGGCTCCGGCGCGCCTTGCGTGATGTCCGTCATAAAGTTTCTCCTCAGCCCGCCTTCAGCAACTCGCGATATAGCTGGGCATAGCGCTGCGCCGGATTGCGCCAGGAGACATCAGTTTTCATCCCGTTGCTTTGGATATGGCGCCATTGCACTTTGTCGGCGAATATATTGTGTGCGCGGCGCAGCGCTGCGATCAGCGCATCCGTCGTCACGGGCGAAAATTGGAAGCCTGTCGCGACACCGGATTTGAGCGCCATTTCGTTGGCGTCGATAATGGTGTCTTCAAGGCCGCCGACGCGCGCGACAACCGGCACGGCGCCATAACGCAGGGCGTAAAGCTGAGTCAGCCCGCAGGGTTCGAAACGAGAGGGAACCAGAAAAACATCTGCGCCAGCCTGCACAAGATGCGAGACGCCTTCGTCATAGCCAATTTTCGCGCCGACGCGTCCAGGGTATTTGCGCGACGCGTCGACGAAGCCCTGTTCGAGCGTTTTTTCGCCGGCGCCGAGCAAAACAAGTTGAGTGCTTGGCGTCAGGATTTCGGGGAGCGCCTCAAGCAGCAGATCAAGGCCTTTTTGCCATGACAAGCGGCTGACCACTCCGATCAACAGGGCCTGTGGGTCTGCATGGAGTCCAAAGCTTTGCTGCAGCGCCGCCTTGTTTCTCGGGCGTAATGGCAACCAGGCCTGATTGTAATTCACGGGAATGCGGCCGTCCTTGGCCGGATTCCAGATATCCTCGTCGACGCCATTGAGAATACCCACGACGTCGGATGCTCTGGCGCGTAAAAGCCCCTCGAGCCCCATGCCGTATTCCGCCGTCATGATCTCGGCGGCGTAGGTTGGAGAAACAGTGGTGATACGATCGGCGAACTGCAAACCCGCTTTCAGAAAGCCGATGTCGCCGTAAAATTCAACTCCGTCTATCGAGAAAGATTCCGGCGGAAAGCCAAGTGCGCCGAGCGTGCTTTTCGGGAACTTTCCCTGAAAGGCGATATTGTGGATGGTCAGCACCGTCGGCGGACGACGCGCGCCGCCGTCGCTGTAATGCAGATAGGCCGGCGCCAGCGCTCCTTGCCAGTCGTGGGCGTGCAAAATGTCTGGTCGGTAATCTTGCAGCATACCCTGCGCTATGCTGCTCGCCAATCTGGCTAACGCCGCGAAGCGCAACGCATTGTCGGGATAATCAACTCCATCCTTGTCGCCATAGAGCCCGCCCTCGCGGAGATAAAGGTGGGGCGCATCAAGGACGAAAAGATCGAGTTCGCCAGCCATTGCGGCGAGCAGCCGGGCCGGGCCCCCGAAATACTCGCCAAACTCGTAGATGGATCGGGCCTGAGGCAGCGCCGCTAAAACCGCAGGATAGCCGGGGATGAGCGTAACCGTGTCGACATTGTTGGACGCAAGCGCCCCGGGCAAGGCCCCGGCGACATCCGCAAGGCCGCCGGTCTTGATCAAAGGAGAGATTTCGGAAGCGACCGCCAGCGCCCGAATACGGCTCATTGGCTCAGCCGATCAATCATGGGCTGGGTGATTAGGCAAACTCCCTGTTCGGAGAGTCTGAATCTGCGCGCATCGAGATCGGGATCCTCGCCGACGACCAGCCCTTGCGGAATCTGAACGCCGCGGTCAACGACGACATTAGTCAGTCGCGCCGAGCGTCCGACGTCGACATAAGGAAGAATGACCGCATTCTCGACGCTCGCATAGGAGTTCACGCGGACGCCCGTGAACAGTAGCGTGCGGCGCAGGGTCGCGCCCGAGACGATACAGCCGCCCGACACAAGCGAGGAAAGAGCCTGTCCACGTCGTCCGACCTGATCATGCACGAATTTTGCGGGTGGCGTGATCTCACCATAGGTCCAGATAGGCCAGTTCCGGTCATAGAGATCGAGCTGCGGGGTGAAGTCGGTCAGATCGATATTGGCGGCCCAATAAGCGTCCACAGTCCCGACGTCACGCCAATAGGCTTCCTGCTCATTTGCGGAGCGCACGCAGGAGCGTGAAAAGTGATGCGCGACGGCGCGCCCGTGCTTCACGATGTGGGGGATAATGTCGTGACCGAAATCGTGAGAGGAATTGCTGTCCTCGGAGTCGCGGCGCAACTGGTCGTACAAAAACTTCGCCTCGAATACATATATGCCCATGCTGCACAGCGACCTGTCAGCATGTCCCGGCATCGGAGGCGGGTTTTTGGGCTTTTCCAAAAAGGAATGGATCACATTTCCTTCGTCGACCGCCATGACGCCGAAGCCGGAGGCTTCACTTCGCGGCACTTCCAGGCAGCCGATGGTGACGTCGGCGCCCTGGTCGACATGCTGTTGCAGCATGAGTTCGTAGTCCATCTTGTAAATATGATCGCCGGCCAGCAGCACGATATATTTCGGGTCGTAGCTTTCCACGATGTCGATGTTCTGGAATACGGCGTCGGCCGTGCCCAGGTACCAGTGATCTTCCGAGACGCGCTGGCTTGCCGGCAGAATGTCGAAGCTTTCGTTGCGTTCAGTGCGGAAAAAGCTCCAGCCGCGCTGCAAATGCCGGATCAGACTATGCGCCTTATATTGCGTCGCCACCGCAATGCGTTTGATGCCGGAGTTCAATGCGTTTGAAAGCGCAAAATCGATGATGCGCGACTTGCCGCCAAAATACACCGCAGGTTTGGCGCGGCGGTCGGTCAGCTCCATAAGTCGTGAGCCTCGGCCGCCAGCAAGCACATAGGCCATGGCGTGGCGGGCGAGAGGAGCGTTTGGGGAAGGGGTCATCGGTTCGACTCGCGATTCTAAAACTATTCTAGCTCATCCGATGTAAATTCGAAGAACAGAGTGGCAAGCGGCGGCGCGATAATTCGCGTCGAAGCAGGGAAGGCGCCGAAACGCTCATGCGTGGCGGTGATTTCCCCCAGATTGCCCTGTCCAGAACCGCCATATTCCTGAGCGTCCGAATTGAGGATCTCGCGCCACCGACCCGCGCGCGGCAGTCCCAGAAGGTAGTTCTCACGCGGCACGGGAGTGAAATTGGCGACAACGACGACGGGTCTGGAACGGTCTTCGCCATAGCGCGCGAAGGCGAATATGGAATTGTCGGAGTCGTCCACCACGATCCACTGAAACCCATCGCTCTCGCAGTCGCGCGCGTGCAGCGCATCATGCTCGCGATAGACGCGATTAAGGTCCCGAATGAAATTTTGCAGCCCTTGATGCGGCGCGTGATCGAGCAGCCACCATTCCAACCCGCGATCGAATTTCCATTCGCTGGTCTGGCCGAACTCCTGTCCCATGAACAGCAGCTTTTTGCCGGGCTGGCCCCACATGAACCCATAATAAGCTCGGGCGTTCGCAAATCTGCGCCACTCGTCGCCCGGCATCTTGCTGATGATCGAACCTTTGCCGTGAACGACCTCGTCGTGGGACAGCGGCAGGATGAAATTTTCCGAAAACGCGTATAGCAATCCGAACGTCAGCTTGTCGTGACGCCACTTTCGATGAACGGGATCGACGGACATGTAAGCCAGAGTGTCGTTCATCCAGCCCATGTTCCATTTGAAACCAAACCCCAAACCGCCGGCGTCGGTCGGCCGCGAAACGCCGGACCAGGAGGTCGACTCCTCTGCAAATGTGATCACGCCCGGGAATAGGCCGTAAACCAGCTCATTGAAACGCTGGAGAAAACGCACCGCGTCGCGATTGTCGTTGGAGCCGTCGGGATTGGGCGCCCATTCCCCGGCTTTTCGTGAGTAATCGAGATAAAGCATGGAGGCCACTGCATCGACGCGCAGTCCGTCGATGTGAAAAAGGTCGAGCCAGTAAAGAGCGTTGCTGATCAGGAAATTGGCGACCTCACGGCGTCCGAAGTCGTAGATCGCGGTGTTCCAGTCGGGATGGAAGCCCCTGCGCGGGTCCGAATGCTCGTAAAGCGGGCCGCCATCAAACATTGCGAGTCCATGCGCGTCTGTCGGAAAATGCGCCGGCACCCAATCAAGAACGACCCCTAGTCCGGCCCGATGTGCGCAATCGATAAAGCGCTTGAATCCGTCCGGGTCGCCATGTCGCGCCGTTGGCGCGAAAAGCCCGATGGGCTGATAGCCCCAGGACGCGTCGAGCGGATGCTCATTTATTGGCAGCAGTTCTATATGCGTGAAGCCGAGATCCGCGACATAGGGGATCAGCTCCGTCGCCAGCTCGTCATAAGTCAGGAACCGACCGTTGTGGCCCTGAGCCCAGGATGGAAGGTGGACTTCGTACACCGACATCGGCGCGCGGCGCGGGTCCCGGCGCTGGCGTGCAGCCATATAGGCGCCGTCGTTCCAGGGGAACGGCGCCTCCTCGACCACGATCGACGCCGTGGCCGGACGTAGTTCGCCAGCGCGACCAAAAGGGTCCGCCTTCAGCGGCGTCAGGGCGCCGTTTGCGCCGACGATTTCGTATTTGTAATGCGTCCCCGCGCCGACGCCGGGAACAAATATCTCCCAGATGCCGCTGTCGACACGTTTGCGCATCTGACAGCGTTTGCCGTCCCAGCCGTTGAAGTCGCCGACCACCGAAACGCGTCGGGCGTTGGGCGCCCAAACGGCGAAGCGCACGCCGTTCGCGTTCTCATGATCGATAATATGAGCTCCGAGCCGCTCATATAGTTTTTGATGCGCGCCCTCGACGAGAAGATAGTCGTCGAGCGGTCCCAGCGCCGGCCCGAAAGCGTATGGATCCGAAAACTCCCAGGACGCCTCTGCATTTCGCGCGCGTAGTTTGTAAGGAAACCGCGCGTGCGCGCCAGGGATCAGTCCTTCGAAAAAGCCGTCGGGATGAACCCGATCAAGAGTCGCGATCCGATCGCCTATTGGCGTCAGCGCCTGAAGGGTCGCCGCGCCGGGCACAAAGGCTCGGATGACGAAACCCTCCGTCGTTTCATGCAGACCCAGGACGCCGAAAGGATCGCCGCAGCGGGCGGCCAATATCGAGTCGATCTCGTCTTGCGCCACGCGCCAAGTCTGTGTCACGGGAGCTCGCGTCTATTTGCGGTCGTGAATCATATCCATTGGAGATAAAGAAAAATCAACGCGGGCGCCAGAGCGCCTTTGTCGCGGATGCACAAGAACGCGGATCAGCCATGATAAGGCTAATCCAAGATCCTTTTGAAATGAATGCGGAACGCCGAACTGCGGCTGCATCGCCCAAACATTTGCGCAACATCACTAAATTGCCACCGTTAAGCTGTCATCTCGCAGGCTCCGCGATTTGCGCGACGATTGGTTTCGTTGCGCCTTTCAAATGATAGCGGGCCAAAACTCATCGAACCGGCGAACTTCGCCGTTTGATTTCTTGAGCTGTGTTCAAATTCGAGGGTCGTCCTGCGCGTTGCTTTGATGCGGCGTCTTCACAGTGCGGGCCGACCTCGACCGCGTGGACGGCTGCAAAGCCATAACCAAGGATCATCCCAATGATAAAACCCATTGTGGCGACCAAAAGCCTGCGCGTCGGAAAAGCTTCGCGGCCTCCCGTTAATTCGATTCTGGCCGCCGCGTCGACCGCGCACGATCTCGATACCGCACACAGGAAGGCAGCCAAGGCCAAAGCCTTGCGGGGACACCGCAGCTTCGACGGGCAATCGCGCCCGTCCATCTCGGCCAAGCAACGACATGAAACATTGTTCCAGTTTGTCCTGCGCCTGGGCCGTCTCGTCGCAGTTCAGGTAAAAGAGCGCGGCAAAAGATAGGGCGACGCTCGCGGTATTCCTTCCAGTCTCTTCGACGAAAGAGCCGCGCCAGATCTGACGCGGCTCTTTGCATGACTGCGGTTACAGGCCAACGGATGCCGGTTCAGACCGGCACGTTCCAGATTTCTTCTGCATATTCCCGGATCGTGCGGTCCGAAGAGAACCACGCCACGCGAGCAGTGTTGAGAATGGTGGCGCGGCGCCACGCCTTCTGATCGCGCCAGCGCGAATCGACCGCTTCCTGCGCGTCCCAATAGGAGTCGAAATCCTTTGAGATCAGGAAATGGTCGTAATAGGTCAAAGTGTCGACCAGCTGCGCATAGCGGTTGGGATCATCCGGCGAGAAGACGCCCATCGCCACGGCCTGCAGCGCCTCGCGCAGCCGCGGGCTGCCGGCGATGTCGTCGCGCGCGTCAATCCCCCCGGCGCGACTGGCCTCCACCTCCGCCGCCGTGAGGCCGAAGATGAAGATGTTGTCGTCTCCAACGCGCTCTTTGATCTCCACATTCGCGCCATCCAGCGTGCCGATGGTCAGCGCGCCATTGAGGGCGAATTTCATGTTGCCCGTGCCGGAAGCTTCCATGCCGGCGGTCGAAATCTGCTCCGAGAGGTCCGCCGCCGGAATGATCGTCTCGGCCAGACTAACGTTGTAATTGGGCAGAAAAGCCACCTTCAGCAGGCCGCGCGCCTCCTCGTCGGCGTTGACGATATTGGCGACGTCATTGGCCAGTTTGATGATGAGCTTGGCCTGATGGTAACTCGCCGCCGCTTTGCCGGCGAAGATTTTCACCCGGGGAACGAAGGCGCGCGAGGGCTGCGCCTTTATGTCCTGATATAGCGCGATGGTGTGCAGCACGTTGAGCAGCTGGCGCTTGTATTCGTGAATGCGCTTGATCTGCACGTCGAACAACGCGCTGGGGTCGACCTTTACGTCGATGCGCTCGTAGATCAGCTGCGCCAGACGTTCCTTGTTGGTCCGTTTGGCGGCGGCGAAACGCAGCTGGAACGCGGCATCGTCGGCATATTGCTCCAGCTCCGCGAGATGGGCCGGATCGTCAAACACTTCCAGTCCGATCGTTTGCGCGAGAAGATTCGACAGCGGCGGATTGGCCTCAAGCAGCCATCGGCGGAAAGTGACGCCGTTGGTCTTGTTGACGATGCGCTTTGGATAAAGCTTGTGGTAGTCGCGAAACACCGTCTCTTTAACGAGTTCGCTGTGCAGACCCGAGACGCCGTTAACCTTGTGCGAGCCGAGAAACGCCAGATTGCCCATACGCACATGGCGGCCATTATGCTCGTCGATCAAAGAGACATTCGCCAGAGTTCCGGTGTCGTGGATTCCCTTTTCCCGCAATTGGTCGAGATGCAGCGCGTTGATCAGATAAATGATCTGCATATGGCGCGGCAGCAGCCTCTCCATGAGGCCAACCGGCCAGGTTTCCAGCGCTTCCGGAAGCAGCGTGTGGTTCGTATAGGAGAAGGTCGCCTGCGTGATCTCCCATGCTTCCTTCCATTCCACGCCATGAACGTCGACCAGCAGCCGCATAAGCTCGGCGACGCCGATCGCGGGATGCGTGTCGTTAAGCTGGATGGCGACCTTGGCGGCGAGCTTTCTGATGTCGCCCGTCTGCTTCATGTGGCGGCGGATAAGATCCTGCAGCGACGCGGAGGCGAAGAAATACTCCTGACGCAGCCGCAGCTCCTGTCCAGCCGGGGTCGAGTCGCTGGGATAGAGCACCTTGGAAATTGATTCCGCGCGCATCTGATCCGACTGCGCGCCAAGATAATCGCCGGCGTTGAAGGCGTCGAGCCGCAGGGGATCGGGAGCGCGCGCCGACCAGAGACGCAGAGTATTGACGTGCTTGCCGCGCCAACCGACGACTGGCGTGTCGTAAGCGACCGCCTCGACGGTTTCGCCCGGACGCCACACATGCGCCAGCGTGCCGTCGGCGAGCCGCGCGCCTTCGACGTGACCGCCAAAGGAGATGTCGTAGAGGATTTCCGGGCGCGGGAACTCCCAGGGATTGCCGAAGGACAGCCAGTCTTCGGGATATTCATGCTGCCAGCCGTCTTTGATGGTCTGGCGGAACAATCCATGATCGTAACGGATGCCGTAGCCGACCGCCGCAATTTCCACCGTCGCCATGCTGTCCATGAAACAGGCGGCGAGACGCCCAAGGCCTCCATTGCCGAGTGCGGCGTCCGGCTCCAGCGCGCGCATGGCGTCGAGATCGACCCCGAGATCGGCGAGCGCCGCACGCATGGCGTCGGTCAGTCCCAGATTGGTGAGACCGTCGATCAGGAGGCGACCGACCAGGAACTCCAGCGACAGATAATAGACGCGCCGCCTGTCCTGCTGATAGTTGCGCTTGTTGCATTCGAGCCAGGGCGACACGATACGGTCGCGCGTCGCCAGCGCGGCGGCGACAAACCAGTCGCGCGGGCTCGCTGAGGATCTATCTTTTCCGACCGTATACGCAAGCCGGCGCAACACGTCGTCGCGGAGCTCGCGTGCGACGGGTTCAAGGGTGGATGTCGTGGCTGTTGATGGGGACAGGGGAAGGTCCATAATTCTCACGGCGCTCTCTCTCTCAAAACAGGATCCGCGACCCTGGTGGATTGGGCCTGGCGCAAACGGCGCATTGCTTGCCGCTGAGGCGCCTCGAATAACTGTTTTGATAGTTTGCGGAGGTTAGCGTTTTCCTGCGTAACAGTGTTGAATTGCCTGAGTAAGTGGGAAGATGGTGAATCAACCGGAAGGGAATTTCCTTTCCAACTCCAACCAAAAAGTCAGCTTTTCAGCGCCGCAGCATGTCATTTCAGGGTAAATTCGATGCGGCGGTTCATTGAGCGGCCGTCCTCGTCGTCGTTAGAAGCGATCGGCTTTTGAGCGCCATATCCAACCGCCGTCAAGCGATCAGCCGCGACGCCTTCATCGGTAAGATATTTCGCCACCCTGTCCGCGCGGCGTTGCGACAAGACGCGGTTGTCCTCGTCGTCGCCCACGTTGTCGGTATGGCCGCCAATCTCCGCCCTGGCGTCCGGGCAGCGTTGCAACAATGCAGCCAAACTGTCGAGAACATAGGCCGAGGCGCGATGAATGGACACGCTGCCGGAACGGAACTCGACTTTGTCCAGAACCTGCGTCGCATCAAGCGCGGCCTGACACGCCGTCTTTTCGAGCACGCCTGTCGGCGGCAAGCTTTTGAGTAAGGCTATGGAGGTCTTCGTCTTGTCCCTCGCCGACGGCGTTGGCTTTACGGAAGAAGCTTCGCTGGAATCATCAGCTTTTTTGGCGACGGACGGGTAGCCGCTTCTTCCGGCGTCGGTCCAACTGGCGACTTTTTTTCGCGGCGCGGTCCTGGACGTTCGCACGTTTTTATCTGGAGCCTTCCCATCAGAATCGGGGGGCGCGCCAGAGGCGCCATAATCACGTTTTCCGGCGTCAACCCAACCAAGGTCGCCCTTCCTGCCGGCGCCGCCCGGGTTTTCCGCTTCCGGAGTCTCGGCGCTGTCAGCAACCGAGGCGGCGACTGGAGTTCTCGCTGAACGCCCAATCGGTTCCGGTCACAAGGCGCACGCCGTCGACCTTGCCAATCGCCTCCGCCAACGCGGCGCGGTCGGGGATGCTGTTTGGCAGCAACACGTCGCGGCCGTCGACAGAAAGATTTCGCGGATCGCCGCCAGCGTTTTTAATGGCGCCGCCAACAGCCTGTTTGAGGCCGTTTTCGATGCGCGGCAGTCCGAAGATATTGCCAACGAACCACAACAAGACACAGGGTATCAATCCGAGCGCCCAATTCCTGTGTTCGGTCAGAGCGCCGCCGCGGGCGACAACGCCCGCTCCGGCGCCAATTATGAAGCTCGCGAAAGCGGCGAGCCCGGTTTCCAGCCAAACTCCTCCCCGACCAACGAGCACGTTCAACAGCGCCATCAACAGGCCGAGCCCGAAGGCCAGCCCGCACCAGATCAGCCAGGGCGAGACCCGCCCATTTTTTTCAACCTGCCTCGTGAGCAGCGCTGTCGCCAGGCCGCAGACGAATATCGCGAACAGCCAGAACCAATAATGCGAAAGGCTATAGATCATGACGCCTATTCCGGACCGACGCGTGACGCTCAACGCTGGGGTGAGGCGACCTCCACAGGAGGACATACCTCTCCACGCGGCGAAAACATGCGTTAACCGTGTGGCGTTGGCAAGGCGGCGGTCCGGACTAGCGGTTCACACGCGCATAGGCATCAGCACGTAAAGCGCATTGGCTCCATCGCGATCCTGGACGAGGGTCGGCGAGCCGGGATCGGCCAGAAGGAACAGCGCGGTGTCGCTGTCGAGCTGGTTCACAATGTCCAGCAGGTAGCGCGAGCTGAAGCCGATATCGAGCGGCGGCCCGTCATAGTCGGCCTCAAGCTCTTCAACGGCCGACCCCTGATCGGGATTGGTCACGGACAGAACCAGTTTGCCTTCCGAGAGGGCAAGCTTCACGGCGCGGCCGCGCTCGGAGGAAATGGTCGAGACACGGTCGACGGCGTTGCGGAAGGCGTCTCGCTCGACAGTGAGCCGTTTATCATTTCCGGCGGGAATCACGCGGCTGTAATCGGGGAAAGTGCCGTCAATGAGCTTCGTCGTCAGCAGCGCTTCGCCAAAGGCGAAACGCATCTTGTTGGTCGAAAGCTCAATCGCCACTTCGCCCTGCGCGTCCTCAATCAGCCGTTGGATCTCGGCGACCGCCTTTCGCGGCACGATGACGCCGGGCATGCCCACGGCGCCGGCAGGTGCGGGCAGCTCCAGTCGGGCCAGACGGTGCCCGTCAGTCGCGACGGCGCGCAGCAGCGACCGTCCCTCGATCTCCGCGACATGCACATAAATGCCATTGAGATAATAGCGCGTCTCCTCGCTGGAGATGGCGAATTGCGTCTTCTCGATCAAGCGCTTTAGGTCGGCGGGCGCCAGCGTGAACTTGTGGCTGAACTCGCCCGAAGTGACATCGGGAAAGTCGCTCTGGGGCAAGGTCTGCAGATTGAAGCGGGAACGCCCCGAGCGTAGCGTCAATTGTCCCTGGTCGCCGGTTTCTTCCAGCGAAACCTGAGCGCCTTCGGGAAGTTTGCGCACGATGTCGTAGAGCGTGTGCGCAGGTAATGTGGTCGCGCCGGGCTGCGCCACCTCGGCCGCCGCTTTCTCCGTGATCTCCAAATCCAGGTCGGTGGCCTTCAGCAGCAGGCCGCCAGCTGCCGCTTCGATCAGCACATTGGCCAGAATCGGTATGGTCGTGCGCCGCTCGACAACCCGGTGAACGTGGCCAAGCGCCCGCAGCAGCGCCGCTCTCTCGATCGTGACCTTCATTGAGGGAAATTCCGTTGGCCTTTGTAGATCGGCGGCGCCAGATGGCGGCCCGCCGGGGGGCGTAACTTTGGCGCGGCGCGGGCCATAGCGCAAGAGGGGGCTGCGCGGAAGGCAAGGGGAATTGTGCATAAGTTGCCGTCGACCGGTCGCTTGAGCGGCTTAACCGACCCTTAAAACGACACTGTTAGTTTCCAATAAACTGCTCACTTCGCAGGGCGGGCGGTCCGCCCGGGACGCTAGAACGGCGAAAGAACTCCTCTATGGCCCGCAAAGATCAAGGCCGCGATCCGCCTCTCAAGGGAGATGAGGACAGGGATCTGCGTGCGGATAAGCGCGAGAAGGGCAGTAAGCCGAGCAAAATCGCGAAGAACGGGTCCCGGGACGAAGACGAGGCGGCGCCAGCCAAAAGCGCCCCAAAAAACAAGAAACGCGGCTCGGGAACCCTGCTGGGCGGGCTGGTCTATTGGACGATGGTGCTGGGCCTGTGGGGCGTCATCGGCGCGGGCGGGCTCGCGGTATATTATGGCTCCCAGCTTCCGCCCATCGACAAGCTAGCGATACCCAAGCGCCCCCCTAATATCGCCATTCTCGCCGCCGACGGGGAACTCTTGGCCAATCGCGGCGACACGGGCGGCGCGGCGATAAGAGTCTCGGAACTGCCGCCCTATCTGCCCAAGGCTTTCGTCGCGATTGAGGACAGACGATTCTATTCCCATTGGGGTGTCGATCCGGTCGGCGTCGCTCGCGCGCTCGCCCGCAATGTGTTGGGGCGTGGCGGGATGCAGGGCGGATCGACGCTGACCCAGCAGCTTGCGAAGAACCTCTTCCTCACCCAGGAGCGGACGCTCTCCCGAAAAATACAGGAAGCGATTCTTGCGCTCTGGCTGGAGCACAAATATTCCAAGGACCAAATTCTCGAGCTTTATCTCAACCGCGTCTATTTCGGTTCGGGGGCTTATGGCGTCGAAGCTGCGGCGGAACGCTATTATGGCCATAGCGCAAAAAATGTGACGCTGGCCGAGGCCGCCGTTCTGGCGGGTCTGATGAAGGCCCCGAGCAAACTTGCGCCCGACCGCAATCCTGAAGGAGCGAGCGAACGCGCGGCGCAAGTCATCACCGCCATGGCGCAAGAGGGGCATATCACCGAAGCGATGGCCAAGTTGGCCTTGTCGAACCCTGCGCATACCCATCGCGACAGTGGCGCGGGGTCAATCAATTACGCCGCCGACTATGTGATGGACGTGCTCGACGACACTATCGGGGCGATCGATCAGGATCTCGTGGTGACGACGACTTTGAGCCGCAATCTCCAGAGTTCCGCCGAGAAGGCTCTGACCGAGGAGCTGGACAAAAAGGGCGGAAAATTCGGGGTTTCCCAAGGCGCTATCGTCGCCATTGATCCCAATGGCGCGATCCGGGCGCTGGTCGGAGGGCGCGACTATGCCGACAGCCAGTTTAACCGCGCGGTCGCCGCGAAGCGGCAACCGGGATCTTCATTCAAGCCTTTCGTCTATTTGACCGGTCTCGAGCACGGCATGACGCCGGATACGGTTCGCGAGGACGGTCCGCTCAACATCAAGGGATGGCAACCCGAAAACTACAGCCGCGAATACTTCGGGCCGGTGACGCTCACCAAGGCGCTCTCGCTTTCGCTCAACACCGTCGCGGTACGCGTCGGGATGGAAGTCGGCCCAAAATCGGTGGTGCACACGGCGCATCGACTTGGCATAAGTTCGGAACTGCAGCCCAACGCCTCGCTGGCTTTGGGCACCTCGGAAGTGACTCCGTTGGAGATGGTCACAGCCTATGCGCCTTTCGCGAATGGCGGGGTCGGCGTGCAGGCTCATATCATCACGCGAGTGCGGACCGCCGACGGCAAACAGCTTTATGCACGCAAAGGATCATCCAACGGTCGGGTGATCGAGCCGCAATTCGTCGCAATGATGAACACGATGATGGAAGAGACTTTGCTCACCGGCACCGGGCGCAAGGCGGAGCTTCCCGGCTGGCAGGCCGCTGGAAAGACAGGCACCAGTCAGGAATTCCGCGATGCCTGGTTTGTCGGTTACACGAGCCATCTCGTCGCCGGCGTCTGGCTCGGCAATGACGACAATTCCCCGACCAAAAAGGCCTCGGGGGGCAATCTGCCGGTCGAGATCTGGAGCCGCTTCATGAAATCGGCGCATCAGGGCGTGCCGACCGCAGCGCTTCCATCGGGAACCTGGCGTTCGCCTACGCCGCTGCCTGAACCGGCTCAGGTCGCCGATTCTGTCCTTGGTCTCTTTGGAGCTTCGCCCGCAGCTTCTCAGCGCGCTCATCCAGCAGCTCCCGCCGCCTTGCCGCCGCCTGGCTCCAAGCCGGCAGTTCACGGGCTCGAGGCCTTATTGCCTCCCGGAGAGATTCCCACCGCTGGCTCAAAACGCGCCGACCGCAAGCCCTCCCAAAACGCGCCGAACGGCGATAACAGGAACTTCATAGAGAAACTGTTCGGTGGAGGCTGAAGCGCGGTAACAGCTGACAAAACCTCAGCAGTTTCGCTCAAGCCAATACAAAGATCAGCCACAATTTTGGAGCTTTTTTGCGTTAGCGGGCGACAGAGGCAAAGATGAAGCCCCCTGCTGGCGAACAATTTGATAGAAATATGCGCTGGCGCGCATCAACCGAAGGGCAGATCTATGGGGTTGCCGCTTGATCAGGAAAAGCTCATCGCGGGATTGGAGGAGCTTGAAAAGCGCCTGCGACAATCCAAAGCTTCGAGCGACGCCGCCATTGAACGGGCCTCGCCTTCGAGCATTGCGCCGCCGA
This sequence comes from uncultured Alphaproteobacteria bacterium, assembly GCA_963724845.1. Lineage (GTDB taxonomy): Bacteria > Pseudomonadota > Alphaproteobacteria > Rhizobiales > Beijerinckiaceae > Methylocystis. The sequence goes on along the minus strand of CAVRWF010000007.1, from coordinate 136,502 downwards.
CATATGATTGTTCCGCGCTGGATGCAGGCGAAAACCACAGCGACCAGCGGGCGACCGCTTTTCCAGATTATGAGCTTGAAGAACGTGCCCATTCTCGACGTCTGCTCCTCGCCATCTCGGGCCTGGTTCTGGTCATCTTTGTCGGCGCCTTGGGCGTCACTTTAGCCTACTGGACAACGCCATCCAGCGAGCCGCTGGCTGCTGATGCTAAGCCCAGCGTCAAAGACGCGACTCCAGTTGCGGTTGCGCCGGTCCCTGCCCAGGCAGCGCGCGGCCTTGATGCAAACTCGCCCGCTGTTGCGACACCCACTTCCCCGCCAGCCCAGGATGCTCAACCCGCGCAATCGGCCAATGTCGTTGCGCCGCCCCCAGCGCCCGCCAATGTTCCGGCGCAGCAGGTGGCGCCGATTGAACCGGCCGCCCCGCCGCCCGGAGTCCGGACGGTGACAATTCTGCCCGACGGTTCGCTGGCTCCTGCAGCCGCCGGACACGAAACAGCCTTGCCGCCGCCTCTTCCCGCGGGCGGACCGTCGCCAGCCGCAACCGGCCAAACAGATCAACCCGCTGCTGCAGCTGTTAAGCCGGACGCGGCGGGGCAAACTGCGCAGGCCGCGAAAGCAGCGAAAAAGCGAGCCGCCGCGCGCGCCGCAAAAAAGAGCGCCGCAAAGGCTGAATCGGCGCCTCCCGCCGATAAGCCTGCTGATTTGACGCAGCACGCTCCCCCTCCTGCAGCGAACGACGGCATTTTACAGGGGGCGCAACGGGCCCTTGGCTCCGTCACCGGAGCGGTCCGGAAGCTTGTCGGAGGAGAGTGATTCTGGTTGAGGGGCGGTGCTTCTCGGCGAAGACAATGCTTCATTCTGTGTCTTTATCGATTTTTAGCCCCGTCCCCTTATGGAGCGGTCGGCGTCTTTGCGCGACTTGATAGCGCCGTAAGGAGATCATCAATAGGCTTGAAAAACTGCGCCACAAAGCATTGGCAGAACAATAAAGATTAATTTGAAAGCTTTGCCGTGCCTTCTCACAGCAAACCTCATGTTTTTCACAGCACAGCTTGATTTCCGGATCGAGACTTCCACTTTGCCAGTTACGCGGAAAGTTGGTCCGGGAGAGTAGAGATGGGCAACCTTCTTTATTATGCGATCGTCTTCTTGGTTGTCGCCGTGATCGCGGCCGTTTTTGGATTCGGTGGAGTTGCGGGAACGGCGATGGAAGGCGCCCGACTGCTCTTCTGGGTCGCCATTATTCTTTTCGTCGTGTCCGCCGTCGTCAGCTTTGTCCGACGGACCTAGGGGAGAACGTGAAGCGCCAGTGGCGCAGGCGGTCTCAATTGAAAGGGAGAAGGCTATGAACTGGGAACAAGTCGAAGGCAATTGGAAGCAGCTGTCTGGTAAGGTCAAAGAGCAGTGGGGCAAATTGACCGATGACGACCTTACGAAAATCTCGGGAAAGCGCGAGCAACTCGAGGGCAGAATTCAAGAACGTTATGGCGTGAGCAAAGAGCAGGCCAAGAAGCAGGTTGAAGACTTCATGACCCGCCACTGAGATAAGGTTTTTGACGGCCGGCGGAGTATGCCGGTCGTCGCCTCTCTAGAGCAGTCATAAAGCTGGACACAGCCCGTCGCCTTCACTCGTCGTTAGCCGAATTTCAGTGAACACTATTGATAAGGCCCCAGTCGTGGTGAGGGTCAGAGGCGAAGTCGTTCGAGAGAGATCCGCCCCCGCGCTTCTGAAGCAGGACAGCTTGATCTTGTCTTCGCGCCACTCCCCCGGAGCGGCCCTCATCAGTGCTGTAACATCCACGGCGCCGGAGCAACCTTCGCCGCAGGAAACGCTCATAATGACAGGCCGGGTGGGAGGGTCGTCGACCCGAAAGCGCATGAAAATTGCCATGTCGCCGGTCGCCTGCCGCGAGAGATCGACCGCATCTCCTTCAACCGCAAACCGGCCTTCACCCGCCCACTGCAAGCGGCGGCCGTTTTCCTGAGCTCCAGCGTCCACCGTCGTCTGCGTAACAGCGCCGCTCAGATCAAAGCGCCAAGGGTCCTGCACCCTGCCTCCGACAAAATATCGTTCGAGATTGCGCGCAGGCGCTGTCGACCCCGGATATTCCGAGAGCGCGGAGAGCTCACGAGGGAGCGCGTAGCTCAGGCCATAGCCATAGGCGAATTGAGGGGCGTAACCCTCCTCGTCGGGATGACCGGGAATTTTGTCCGCGCGACTTGGCCAGGAGAAGGCAAGCCTGCCGCTGAAATCGAAGCGCGCCCGCCCATGTGCGTCACCGATCAACACGTCGGCGACGCCGCCGCCTTCGGTTCCAGGGAGCCACGCGGCGACAAAGGCGTCGGATGCGTTGATCTCCGGATTGGTCCAGAGCGGACGTCCCGAAAGAAAAACCGCCACGACGGGCACGCCTTTAGCCTTCAATCTGCGCAGCAGCGCAAGGTCGGTTTTCGCGCCAGGCTGGAATTCAAGTGTTTGGATGTCTCCCTGGAACTCTGCGTAGGGATTTTCTCCAAAGACAACGACCGCCACGTCCGGCGTCTCCTTGAATTCGCCATCGGGGGCAAGCGTGGCGGCGCCCCCTCCCGCTTCAAGCGCTTCTCTAAGGCCGGCGTAAATGGATTGGCCATTGGGAAAATCCGAATTGTGGTTTCCAAGGCCTTGCCAGCTGAGCGTCCAGCCCCCTGACTGCTTTCCGATATTGTCTGCTCCGTCGCCCGCGACAAGCACGCGGGCGGAATTGCGAAGCGGCAATAGTTTGCCGTTGTTTTTCAAAAGAACCAGCGACTCTCGCACTGCGCGTCTGGCTATGGCGCGGTGGTCGGGCGCCCCCAGACGCTCAAACTTTCCTCCAATCGGCGATGGGCCATCGAACAGGCCCGCCTTGAATTTTACGCGCAGGATACGTCGCACGGCATCGTCCAGCCTCGCCATCGAAATGCGGCCGGAGCGCGCTTCGGCGAGCGTATTTTCAAAAAGGCCTTTCCAGCTATCGGGCGCCATGAACAGGTCAACTCCGGCCTCGAGCGCCTGTGGGCAATCGGTTGTCGAGCATCCCGGCAACTGCCCGTGAGCGTTCCAGTCGCTCACCACGAAGCCGGTAAAGCCCATCCGGCCCTTCAAAGCGTCGGTCAGAAGCGTTCGATTTCCGCTATGCTTGACCCCGTTCCAGCTCGAAAACGAAGCCATGACCGACAAGATCCCCGCTTCAATGGCCGGTGGATAGCCAGCGTTATGGAGCCTGATCAGCTCGGTTTCGGAAATTTTTGCATCGCCCTGGTCGAGCCCCCCCGCGGTCCCGCCATCCCCAAGGAAATGCTTGGCCGAACCTATGATATGGCCGGGCCGTAGCGATTCGCCCGGGGCCATTTCTCCCTGCAAACCAAGCGTCATACTGCCGGCATAGGAGGCGATGACATCCGGCTGCTCGGCATAGCCCTCATAAGAACGCCCCCAATGCACGTCGCGCGGCGCAGCGACGGTCGGGCCGAATGTCCAGTTTGCGCCGGTCACAGCCACTTCCTCGGCGGTGGCTTCGCCGATCGACCTGACAAGCTCGGGATCCCGCGCCGCGCCCAAGCCGATGTTGTGGGGGAAAACAGTTGCGCCTTTTATCTTGTTGTGACCGTGAACGGCGTCGATGCCGAATAAAAGGGGTATGGGCGTATGTCCCTTGCGAGCTTCTCTCGCCACTTCCCGGTAACCTGAAATCAGCTCAAGCCAGGCCGAAGGTGGCGCGCGATTGTTCCGGTCCGGCGCGGAATTGCCTCCAGCCAGCAGCGCGCCCAGCGGATAGCGCCTCAAATCCTCGGGCCGGATTGCGCTGATGTCAGCCTGGATGGTTTGACCAACTTTTTCCTCAAGGCTCAGGGACGTCATCAGAGCCGTGATGCGAGCCTCTGTCGCGCTGTCAACCATCGCGGCGGGGCTGGAAGTCTTTGGCCAAAGTTCCGGATGAGCTGTAGAGCCTGGCGGTATCGCGGCGCTTTCTCCGGTGACGCTTGCCGACATCCAGACCCAGGCGCCGAGGGTCAGAAATAAGATGAAACTTGCGGGCTTGCGTGCGGTCAAGAGTCTGGTCCGGTCTAGCTTCCGGCTGTCGCAACCGGAATGATTTCACCGCGCAGGACGGGCGCCCGGGCGGACATCAATGCGAAGATCATTATGACCGCATATGCGGCCATCGGAATGAGATAAGCGAAACGCAGTCCGGCGGAGTCAGCCAGAAAGCCTGCGCTCATCGGCAGAATCGCCCCGCCGACGATCGCCGTGCACAAGAGTCCCGAGGTCTGGGCGGCGGTGGCTGTGGAGCGTTCCAGAGTGAGCGTGAAAATGGTCGGGAACATGATGCTGTTCAAAAAGCCGATCGATAGCGCCGCCACCGCCGCTGGGGCTCCCGCCAACTGGGTCACCAAAAAGCACAGGAATGTCGCGCCAAGGGCTGCGAAGCTCAAAACCTGATATGCGGGGTAACGCGTGAGCGCCGCCGATCCGGCGAAGCGTCCGACCATCGCGCCAAACCAGTAAAGCGCCAAAAGTTTGCCCGCGGTCTCGAGAGGCACATTCAGTATCGCGCTCTGGTGCAGAAAATTGATCATCAGGCTCCCAACGGAGACTTCCGCGCCGACGTAAAGGAAGATCGCGGCTGCTCCAAAATAGGCCCAGAAGCATCGCGAAGTCCGAATCGGGCGCCTGATCACCTCAGGCGTCGTCGCCGTCTCCGACCGCGGCCGATCAAGCCCGCGGCCGAAAAGGATGAGCAAGACCATAAGCACCAGGGTCATTCCTGCAAGAATTTCGAAGGATGCGCCTATGCCGCGAAGCGTTTCGAGTTTTTAAGTCGTCGCCTCCGCAGCGTTTGAGGCGTTCGAGAAAACTCCGCCTCGAAGCATGATCATGGTGCCGAAATAAGGTCCGATCACGGTGCCGAGAGAATTGAAGGCCTGGGACAGCGTCAATCGAAAATGCGAGCGTTCGGGCGGTCCTATCAGGGCGGCGAGAGGATTGGCGGTGACCTGCAGCACGGTAACGCCGCTCGCCAAAACAAACAGTCCCACGAGTATCAGGGGATAGGCGTCAGAACTCGCGGCCGCGGGCATGATCAGGCACCCTGCGGTCATGGCTGCAAGCGCCAGTGTGATGGATTTTGAGTAGCCCAGCTTCGCGACAAGCCAGCCTCCGGGCAGCGAGACAAATGCGTAGGCTAGGAAGTAGGTGAACTGGGTCAGCATCGACTCGGCGTAATTGAGTTTGAACACCGCCTTGACCGAGGGAATGAGCGGGTCGATGACCGAGGTGATGAAGCCCATGGTGAAGAACAGCGCCGTAACGGCGGCGAAGGAGCCTCGCTGTCCTGGTGAAGTTTGGCTCACGCAAGATCTCCTCGAGCTTATGCAGGCTCTCGCATAGCCGGAACTCTTCGCCCTGCTGAACTCGGACGCGCAGCAGCCGTCTATCTATCTAGCCAGAGATCATTAGCAGGTGTTTAAGCGCTGTTTGGCGGGCGTGGTTTCAGCGCCAGAACGGCTTCAAATTGCGCAATCGCCGTTCCATCTGCGCCGCCGGGCTTGCGCTCTGGTGCTGCGCATGACCGCTCCAGCCCCGCAGAAAACAGACAGCCCGCATGGTGTCCTGAGCGGAGTCCGTCTGCGTTATTTCATGCAACAGGCGCGCGGCGGTGGCTCTGTCATTGTCCTCGCCCAGCCGATCCTGAACCGCGGAAAGGTCCCGCAGATAGGCGCGCGCGGATTTGGTGTCGAACAAACTCTCGAAAAACTCTGCGGCGTAGCGCGTTTTCTTGAGCGCGATGCGAGCGTTATGCCGGGCTTCGGGAGGCAGGCTGGCGATGCCCGAACAGCGTTTCATCGCGCGTCGGTGCAGTCGATCAAGAGCTTTCGCCGCAAAGGCGCGAGCCGAAGCTTTTACCTGCGTTCGCTTGGCATGCTCTCGCCAGGGACGACGGGCGATCAGCCGCCTTAGCGCGCGCAGCAACTGCTCGGTGGCCGGTTCGGCGAGCACGGCGCGCGCGGCTTCCCGCGCGTGATGGCGGCGCAGCTCCACGGCGTCGAGCAAGGCAAAGAACGCCGGCTCATCAGTCAGAAATCCACGCGGGCCCTTTTCGAGCCCCTCGCGAAAAACGTCCCAATCGCGCGCTTCGCCGAGCACTCGGGCGACAGCTTTGGCGTGGTTCGTGATGTCCGCGAGGTCCAGTGTTGGAACGGTGCGCTTGAGCAGGCTCAAAAACGCCCGCAAACGCCGTAAGGCCACCCGCAGTTGATGCACAGCCTCCGGATCGCCGGTCTTTTGCAAGACGGGCGCGTTTGCAGAGAAATGAGCAAGGCAATTAGACAAAATGCGGGTGATTGCCTCGTCAAGCGTCACATCCGCGTCGAGCGGGAGAGATTTAGCCTTCGCGGGACGTCGCGGCCCGCCCGGCTCGTGACGGGATTCGTCGTTGCTGACCACGAGGCGCAACACGCGTCGCCCGACTGCGGGTTCATCCGCGCCCGAGTAATCAAAAGGGCGATCCATTGACGCGATCCTTACGCAAAAGCCTGCAAGCGGGGATTGTCGCGCCGCGTCGCCCTCAGGGTCAAGCGCCTTTCCGCAACTGACGCTCTTTTACCCGCGAAGCGGCTCTGCGATGATGCGCGCGCGCCGATTTCGTGATTCTTGAGGAGCCTTGCGGCATGACCGACGATCCCAACGCAGTCCCTGGCAAAATCCTTGTCGGCGCCAGCGGCAAAACCGGGCAGGACCGGACCTATCAATATCTGTTGCTGCCGCTGGGCAATCGCCATGGACTGATCTCCGGAGCCACTGGCGGCGGTAAAACAGTTTCATTACAGAGACTTGCGGAAGGTTTCTCCAAGGCTGGAACCGCGGTGTTCCTCGCCGACGTCAAAGGCGACATCGCCGGACTGTCGCAGCCGGGGGATTCCAAGCCGGCCTTCCTCGCAAGAGCCAAGGATCTCGGCCTGACCTATGCGCCTGAGCAGTTTCCGGTGGTATTCTGGGACATCTATGGCGCGCAGGGCCATCCGGTGCGCGCCACAATTTCTGAAATGGGGCCGCTGCTGCTGTCCCGCATGCTTGACCTGAACGATACGCAGGAAGGCGTGCTTAACATCGTGTTCCGGGTCGCCGACGAGCAGGGCCTGCTTCTTCTGGATCTGAAAGACCTGCGGGCTGTTCTCGGTTATGTCTCCGACAACGCCTCAGACATTCAGAGCAAATATGGAAATGTAGCGCCCGCGACCATCGGCGCGATCCAGCGCCAGCTTCTTGTGCTGGAAAACCAGGGCGGCGACAAGTTCATTGGCGAGCCGGCGCTCGATCTTTCCGATTTCATCGCCAAGGACAAGGACGGGCGCGGCTATATAAACATCCTCGCCGCCGACAAGCTCATGCAGTCGCCGCGTCTCTATGCGACCTTTCTGCTGTGGATGCTGACAGAGCTCTTTGCGCATCTTCCCGAAGTGGGCGATCTCGACAAGCCCAAGCTGGTTTTCTTTTTCGACGAAGCGCATCTCCTGTTCACGGATGCGCCCAAGAATCTGCTGACGGCCATCGAACAGGTGGTGCGGCTGATCCGCTCGAAGGGCGTGGGCGTCTATTTCGTCACGCAAAATCCCCTCGATGTTCCAGATACGGTGCTTGGCCAACTCGGCAACCGCATCCAGCACGCGCTCCGCGCCTTCACGCCCCGTGACCAGAAAGCTGTGCGGGCGGCAGCGGAGACTTTCCGTCAAAACAAAGACTTCGACACTGCGGAAGCGATCATGCAGCTTGGGGTCGGGGAGGCGCTGGTCTCGATGCTCGACGCCAAGGGAACGCCTGAGATGGTCGAGCGCGCTTTGATCGCGCCTCCGGCCGCGCGGGTCGGCCCTGTCACGGCGCAGGAACGTCAGGCCATAATTGAAAAAAGCCCGCTCTACGGACTTTACGACACACCCATGGATCGCGAATCCGCGTATGAGGTGCTGCAAAAACGCGCCGGCGCCCGGATGGAGACTGTCGGAGCTGGGCCGGCCAAGACGCCGGACCCGCAAAACCCGCCGCCGGTCGAGGCTTCGGCGGCCGGCGGGATCCTCGGCAAGCTCGGCGGCATGGTGGGCGGGCTGTTCTCGCGCACCAACCCCAAGCGCATGTCGCCGGCGGAGCTCGCCGCAAGGGCGGCGCTGCAATCGGCGGCCCGCTCGGTCGGCACTCAGATCACCCGCGAGGTGATCCGAAATATTTTTGGAGGCATGTCGCGGTAGGCGTGAAAGGAGCGCCGCTACTCTCGCGCCTCACGCCGTTCTCCTGCGGCGATCAGCCAGTATATCGCGCCTGTCGTCGCTCCCGTGAGGAAGAATAACAGCGCGATGCGAATTTCCAGCGGGCTGGGGTGGCCTCTGCGGGCGAGTCCCTGCGTCGCGCGCGCGATCCAGGGTGAAGCGGCGGCCAGAAAGCCGCTGACGCCGATGTACCACGTCCAGCTTCGAATTCCCGCCATTTCTCCTAACAGCGCCGCGAAAGCCAATGGCGCGACGCATACGGCGATTAGTATCGTCCAAAATACAGCGCCAAGGGTCGCGACGCCGGACGCCGGGTCTCCTTCACGCGTCGCTTGGTCGAGAATTGCGAAAAAACCCGACACAGCGGCCTCCAGTCCCACCTGTCGGACCAGTGGGTCGAACAGCGCGGCCAAAGGCAAAAACAGCGCTCCGGCGCTGGCCGCAATCAAAAAACCGAAACACATCACGAGAATGCGGCGCAGCAGCTTTGCGATCAAGGCTCCAGCACCGAATCCCAGTAGAGATAGTCCATCCAGCTTTCATGGAGGTAATTGGGCGGAAACAGGCGCCCGTTGCGATGCAAGTCCGCGACCGTCGGCGCATAGGGCCTTTGCGCCGGCGTCATATGCGCTTCGTCGGGCAGGCGGTCGCTCTTGCGCAAATTACATGGCGAGCAGGCGGCGACGACATTTTCCCATGTGGTGGCGCCTCCCTTGGAGCGCGGGATGACATGGTTGAAGGTCAGTTCTTCTTGCTGTCCGCAATATTGGCAGGTGAAGCGGTCGCGTAGAAAGACGTTGAACCGCGTGAACGCCGGATGCCGCGAGGGCCGCACATAGGCTTTCAGCGAAACGACCGAAGGCAGCCGCATCTCGAAGGAGGGGCTTTTAACGATCTTGTCATATTCGGAGACAATATTGACGCGGTCCAGAAACACCGCCTTGATTGCGTCCTGCCATCCCCAGAGGGAGAGAGGGTAGTAACTCAAGGGGCGGAAGTCTGCGTTGAGCACGAGCGCGGGGCAAGCCTGCGGGGAGACATTTTGGCTCCGAAAATGAATCGTCACGCCGCGCGCCTCTCCTTTGATGAGAAGACCCGAGCAATGACCGCTCGGGAAGCCCTTGCGAATGTCCTGGATATTCTACAGCGAGGATGACGACTTTGTGAAGGCGCCCCCCCGGTTCGGCAGGCAGAACAGGCCACTGCGCCGTTCCCGCAAAGCAGGGTCGACGCAAGACGTTCATCGCAAGCGACGCAATGCGTTGCCCTATATTCCTGTGATTGTTACTGAATCTCGACCGCGCGGGCGTGCGTTTTGCAGTCCGATTGGATCGAGGTCTCGAAAGTGGGCGCCCGCTCCACATCGAGACGCTTGTGTATCGATCGGAGGCCCGAATTGACTTTGATCCTCGAAAGATCGCCCGTCCGGGGAAGAAAAGCAGGAGATTTGCGCGCGCAGCCGCGCGGCGCATGCTCACCGCGAGGGAGCTGGAGGGACAGGCTTCCGCGGCGCAACACCGCGCTGGTGCGCGCGTCTTTGGCCTGCGCCGCCGGTCTGATCGAGCTGTTAGTCGCCGTGGCGACCGCCTTGATCTGCGAGGCGGCCTATCACGGCTTCGTCTATGGCGGGAGCGGCTTGACCTCGTCAAATCTTCAACTGTGTTTGCTGGCCGCGCTGTTTTTTGTGCTCTCCAACGCCATGCGCGGGGACTACAGGATCGCCGACTATCTCGCTTTGCGTCGTCGCGGCTGGCGCCTGCTCGGTGTTTGGAGCGTGAGCTTTCTGCTGGCGCTGGCGTTCGGCTTCCTTGCCAAGTCGACGGAAGAGTCGTCGCGCGCCGGCGTGGTGTTATTTTACATCATGGGCTATTTCACGATTTACGTGATGCGCCTGCTGTTGTTGAACGTCGCGCGCGGCGCTACTTCGGCGGGCGGAATCGCATCGCGCCGCGTGTTTCTCGTCGGCTTCGAGGAAAACATCGAGGCCTTCACCTATCGATGCAAACCCTGGACCTGCGGCATGCATGTGGTCGCGGCGATCGGGCTGCGCGACGATCCGGCCACCATCGACGAGGATCTGGCGCTGGCTGCGGCGTCCGCCCGAATGTTGCGCCCGGACGATGTCTTCATACTCGCGCCCTGGTCGCGCACGCAAACGATCGAGAGTTGCGTCACCGCCTTCCTTCGCGTGCCCGCGCAAATTCATCTGGGCCCCGAGAAGGTCCTGGATCGTTTCGTCGATGCGCGCGTGGATAAAGTCGGCTCCGTGTCAAGCCTCAAACTCGGCGGCCACACATTAAATCTGCTTGAGGTCGCCGCCAAGCGGGCCTTCGATCTGATCCTGGCCAGTCTTGCATTGACGCTTCTGTCGCCGGCGCTGCTGCTTGTCGCGGCGCTCATCAGGCTGGAGAGCAAGGGCCCGGCGCTGTTCATGCAACGCCGCTACGGCTTCAATCAGGAGCCGTTTCGAATTTTCAAATTTCGCTCGATGACGACGATGGAAGACGGACGCGATGTCGCCCAGGCAATCGCGGGCGATCCGCGAGTGACGCGGGTCGGCCGATTTCTCCGCCGCTACAATGTCGACGAACTGCCGCAGCTCATCAATGTGCTCAAGGGAGATATGTCGCTGGTAGGGCCACGTCCACACGCGTTGGTGCACGACCAATTATTCGAGCGCAGGATTGCGCTTTACGCTCGGCGTCACAACGTGAAACCGGGCATCACCGGCTGGGCGCAGGTCAATGGTCTTCGTGGACAGATCGATTCGCCGGAAAAAATCCGCCAACGCGTCGAACATGACCTCTATTACATCGACAACTGGTCGTTGCTGTTCGACGCCTGGATCATGTTCATGACGCTGTTTTCGAAAAAGGCCTATCTCAATGCGCTTTGAGGCGTTGCGCGACGCGTCGCCGACAGCGCCATATACAAACTCGCGCAAAGCAGCGCCGCCGCGAGAAAATAGGCGGCTCCAGGGAAACTTTTCCCTGCGATGCTGGCGGCGAAAATTTGCGTGAACAGCAGCGGGCCGACCATGCCGGACACGCCGCGCAGGCTGGCGAGAGCGCCTTGCAATCGGCCTTGTTCCGAAACGTCGGCAAACCGCGTGGCGAGAGCCTGGAAGGCGGGATTGGCCATCGCCCATAGCGCAATCAGCGGCGGCGCCGACAGAAAAATCCATTCGTTCGAGGTGAAGGCGTATACGCCAAAGCCGAACGCTCCGAACGCCAGCGCGATGATAAGCGTTTTGATTTCTCCCAGCCGTGCGACCGCTGGCCGCACCAGACCACCCGAGACCAAAGTCTGCGCAACGCCGACAATGGTGAGCGCCCAACCGGTGGTCTTGGCGTCCCAATGGAAACGATAGTCTGTGTAAAGCACGAAAAGACTCGGCAATGATTCATGCGCCAGATAGGACAGGAACACCGCGACGGCGAGCAGGGTCAGTTCGCGCTGTGCAGTCAGCAATTTCAACGCGCCGAAAATGGTTGCGCTGCGCCACGCGATTTTGAGCGTACGTTTCTCCGGGGCGAGCGACTCCGGCAAAATGAAATAGCCATAGAGCGCATTGGCGAGACTGAAGCCAGCCGCTGCAACGAAGGGCAGGCGCAGTCCGTAGTTGCCGAGCACGCCCCCAATCGCTGGCCCGACAATAAAGCCAAAGCCAAAGGCCGCGCCGAGCATTCCATAGCGTCCCGCGCGTTTTTCAGGCGGCGTGATATCGGAGACATAGGCGCTAGCAGTCGAGAAGCTGGCCGCTGTGACGCCGGAAATCAGCCTGCCGGCGTAAAGAAAGATCAGCGAAGGCGCCAGCGCCATGAAAATATAATCGAGCCCGAGACCGAGATTGGAGGCGAGAACCACCGGCCGACGGCCAAAATGGTCGGAAAGCGCGCCGAGCACCGGCTGAAACAAGAATTGCATCAGGGCCCAGGAAAAGCCGAACAGTCCGGCGATAGTGGCGGCTTCATGCAGGTCGCCGCCCTCAAACTCGATGATGAGTTTAGGCAGCACGGGGATCATCACGCCCAACGCCAGCATGTCCAGAGCGACAGTGATGAGGATGAAGATGAAGGCGGCCTGCCGCCGCTTCGCTAATACCGGCATATTGGCGGCCGCCTTGTCCTTTGCTGTGCGCCTCCGATAACAGGGAATTGGTCCGGGGCGCAATCATTCCCAAAGGCGCCCCTCACGGCGGCGCTGGCGTCTGCGATCCCAATCGGTGTAGAGTTTTCCTCGAAAGAACCATTGAAAAATGCGTGCGACCTTGTTTATTTCATCTCTAAAGCGTCTAACCCGACGCGTGACTGGCGGCTTGCGAATGAATCGGTTTGAACGACAACCTCAATCTGCTGTGGAGGCCGAGGTCGAATATCGCGACGGCGATTACCGCGTTCGCAAGGCCGGCGCCTTTGTGCGTTGCGCTGTAACAGGCGAGCCGATTCCGCTGGAGGAGTTGCGCTACTGGAGCGTAGACAGGCAAGAGGCGTACAGCAGCCCAGAGGCGCGGATGAAACAGCTGCGCGAGGGCCGGTCGTCACGTTAGGCGCAATTTAGCTGTTGCGCCTTCGCTCGAAGGCCGAGGCCAAAGCAGACTTCAAATCTACTGCAGTTTCAAACTCGAGCGTGATCGGCACTGTCTGCGCCGCGTTCGATGTTCCGATGCGCACGGAATCTTTTTGCGTTGTTACGAGAACTGCCCCCAACTGATGCGCCTCTTCCGCCAGCGTCGCCAGTTCCTTCTCAGAATAAGCATAGTGATCAGGGAACCATCTCCAGCCAACCACATCGGCGCCGATCCCCTGCAAGGTTTTTAAGAATTTCGCGGGCCGACCGATACCGGCGAAGGCGAAAACTGCCTTCCTCGCGAGTCTTGAAGCGATATCCGGATCCGGTGCGAGTCGCGCATTTAAGGCGACTTTGCCTGGCGGCGCCGGGAAAGCTGAGCCCTCGCCAATAAGAACCACCACATCCGCGCAGGAAATTTGGGCTGCGAGCGGCGCGCGCAGTGGACCGGCCGGCGGACAAAAACCATTTCCCGCGCCATAATCCGCATCCACCACAAGAATCGCGAGATCGGGTTCCAGCCGCCGGCTGTGCAAGCCGTCGTCGAGCAGCAAGACTGTGGCTCCAAGCGATCTGGCGACCTGCGCGCTTGCGACGCGATCGGCGCCCACCACGGTCGGCGCGACCCGCGCCAGCAGCAGCGCTTCGTCGCCCACGTCCACGGCGCCGTGCTGCGCAGGTTCGACCAGGAAGGGCGTTTTTTCGCTCGCTGGCGAGCGGCCGTAGCCACGAGTCAAAAATACAGGATGCTCGCCTTGCTGGATCAGGACCAGAGCGAGCGCCAGAGCGGTCGGAGTCTTGCCGTCACCGCCTAGCGTCAGTCCTCCAATCGCAATGGTCGGGAGATTCGCGCGCGGCGCCGGTCGGGCGAGACGGGCTCGCGCCAAAGCGCCGTATATCGCTGCGATCGGCGACAGCGCCCATGCGCGAAGGCCTGGCCGCGCGCCCCAAAAATCAGGCGCGCGCATCTGCGCTAAAGACAATCATTGTCGCGTCGCGGCGAGCTGAGCGAGATAGGGCTCTATCGCGGTCATGATCTCGCGCGAGGCGCCGCCCATTCGCTCGACGACTTCCACTCCAGCGCGGCCCATTTTCCGCATGCGCGCTGGCTGCGACAAGAGATAGATCGCGGCGCGCGCGAGCCCTGGAGCGTCCGTCACGCGGGCGGCGGCTTTGGCGGCGTTCAACTCGGCATAGACGTCCGCAAAATCCTCGACCGCGGGGCCGTGCAGGATTGCGCAGCCGAGTTTGGCGGGTTCAATTGGATTGTGGCCGCCCCCCGGCGCAAGCGAGCGGCCCATAAACACGACCTCGGCGGCGCGAAAAATCAGCCCTAATTCCCCGATCGTATCCGCGATATAGATTTGTGTGTCGCCACTCGGCTGGTCGCCCTGAGAGCGCAGCACGGCGCTTAGTCCGCGCGATCTCGCGAGTTCAGCGATCTCGGCGCCGCGCTGGGGGTGGCGTGGCGCGATGACTGTGAGAAGGGCGGGCATCTGGCCCGCGATCTCCTGATGCGCGTCGAGGACAAAGACCTCCTCGCCCGAATGGGTCGAGACGGCCGCGAAGACCGGGCGGCCTCCAAGTGCTCCCTTGAACGCAGCGAGTTTCGACGCCTCCACCGGTGGAGCCGGAACGTCGAACTTCAGGTTGCCGGCGACCCGGGCGCGCGGCGCGCCCAGCCCCAGAAATCGCGCGGCGTTCTCGGTGTCTTGCGCCAGACAAAGGTCGATCTTGCCGAAAAGGGCTGCGCCGACGCCGGGAGCCTTGCGCCAGCGCTCCGCGGAAGCGCTCGAAATCCTGGCGTTGACCAGCACCAGGGGAACGCCACGTTTGTGGATTGCAGAAACGACGTTCGGCCAGAGTTCAAACTCTGCGAACAGCGCCAGATCGGGGCGCCAATGATCAAGAAACCGGGCGATGAAACGCGGCGCGTCGAGCGGTAAATACTGGTGGAAAGCGCCTGCAGGAAGGCGCGCTCCAAGCAGACGCGCCGAGCCGGGCGTGCCGCTGGTCACCAGAACCTCGACCCCGCGCTGAATGAAGCGGTCGATGAGCGGCAGCAGCGAAAGACTTTCTCCAAGACTGGCGCCATGCAACCAGACCAACCGACCCTGGGGGCGAGGCAGGCCTGGAATCCCGAGACGCTCTTCAAGCCGGGCGGGGTCCTCTTTGCCTTGTCGCGCACGCCAGGACAGAAGCGGTCGCGCGCAGGGCGTCAGCGCGATCGTCGCCAGCCGGTAAAACGTCAGGATCGGCATCTAGAACGGGTCCAGCACAATAAAAGAGGGCCGCGGCGTTCCCGTCCATGAGTTCGGGATTCTGCCTTGGATCAAATTTGCGTGTCGCACCCACGCAAGCTTCGTAAAGGGGAAGCCGACAACCCGGCCGCGAGAATGGGCCGGATCGTTTCGCTTTCCATACGGCGTCGTCGCGCGCAGCAAAGCTCTGTAGCCCAAAGCGGGCGAATGTTTGAAGCTTCACAAACTTTCGATGTCGGGATCGAGCAGTTTGTGCAAATGCACGACAAAATATCGCATGTGGGCGTTGTCGACGGTGGAATGAGCCTTGGCCTTCCAGGCCGCCAAAGCACTGTCATTGTCGGGGTAAACGCCTACGATATCGAGCTTGCTAAGATCGCGGAACGCTACTCCGTGGAGATCTTCAAGTTCGCCGCCAAACACCAAATGTAGCAATTGCTGGGGTTTGACGTGTTTTTCTAGCGCCGTTTGAGTCATGGTTTTCCTTTCATGGCGGCCCGGGCAAGTGCGAGACTATCCTTAAAAAGAGCCTTGGGCGCCGCAACCAGCATATCGCGCCGCGAGCTGCTGCGATTATAGGTCAGCGGAGCGCCCTCGAGCTCCGAAAGCAAACCGCCTGCCTCGCTCAATATCACGTCGGCGGCGGCAATGTCCCAGTCTCGCGCTTCCGGCGCCGCGATGGCGACGTCGTTGAATCCCGTGGCCACGTCCGCGAGTCGCAGCGCCAAGGAGGGCGCACGGGGCGCGATTTCAAAGCCAAGGGGCGAAGTTTCGAAGAAACTGGCGAAGCCGCGCGGCGAAACGAGGCGGGCGCCGGTCAGATTCTCCCGGGAAGAGACGCCAATGGCTACGCCGTTAAGGAAAGATCCTTGCCCTTTGGAGGCGACGAAGGTTCGCTCCAGCGCCGGCGCGTGAATGACGCCCGCGACCGGACGGCCATTCTCGACAAGGGCGATCGACACCGCCCAGCGCGCGTCGCCGCGTGCGAAAGCCTTGGTGCCGTCGATCGGGTCCACCACCACGAGGGTAGACCGGGACAGGCGATCCGCGGTGTCGGCGGTTTCTTCGGACAGCCATCCTGCAGCCGGAACAAGCTCCGCCATTTCATCGAACAAAAAGCGGTCGACCGCGAAATCGGCTTCCGTTACAGGCGAACCGCCCCCCTTGTAGCTGATGTCCGCGCTGGTGCGCTGACCAAGGCGGAAATAAGCCATGGCGATATCCCCGGCCTTGCGCGTCACGGCCTCTAGCCGCGGCACCAGGGAGGCGAGATCGACCGGATCGGAAGGAGTGCTTTGCATCAATACGGTGGTAGGCGAGCCGTCCACGCCTCGCAAGGCGCCTTTTTTGCGCAGGCCAGCCGCCGTTTTGCTCAAAATAGGCGCGATTTGATCAAAGCCGTTTGCCGACCCTTCACCTTGTCTGCCAAATCGCGGTGAAAACGCAATGGTTTACGGCAAATTCACCAGCCTTCTTAGCGACTCTGCCGTGCAAAGCGCTGCAAGATGCCTCCAACAAAGCGAATGGCTCTTTTCAGGGAGACGACCATGTTCGAGGCGAATTTCGCGGCGCAGAGACCCGTAACAAGCGTAATTCAACGCGACCAGCGCGCGGATGAAGGCAAGCGTCAGGTTCGGGTCACACGCAGCGACATCCTTATCGCCCGCCGCTTTGCGGGAATTGCGATGATGGTCGCCGTGCCGGTCCGGACTTATCGCGGGGTTGCGCTGGCGGTCGAGGCTGCGGACGGGGGTGGGGCGGCTTACAGGCTGTCGCTCGCGCATCACGATCCCGATCTCGACGTCGTGCTGGCCGAAACCAAGGATAGCGCCGCCATCGCCGCCGACTGGAAGTATTGGGCTGCCTATCTGGATTTACCCCGCCTTGCTGAGGAGGGTGGCGATATGCAGCCCGTCGGCGCTGCGAAAAGCGCGGGGGCGATCGCGCGTCGCCGCAATTCCAGCGTAGTCAAGCGCCGACCACGTTTCCTTGCTCGCCGCAAACATGGGGATCTCGTTCGCTGCCAAGCTGTTTTCGCTGGGGAACGAGAGATTATCTGCTACGAATGAAACGCCATCGTCAGGCTTTGAGCGAGAAAGCCGGCGAACAGCAGCAATCCGGCGTCCCGATTTGCGCGAAACAGCTTCAGCGCAAGTTCCGGGGCGCAAGCGTCGTTAACCTGACGAGTTTGCCAGAAAAGATGCGTCGCGAAGGCGAGAACGCCAAATTGCGCGAATACGCCGCCATTCGCGTTCAAAACCGCCGCTTCGGCGCACATCGCGGAAGCGGCGTAAAGAGCGCCGACCGCGCTTTTCACGCGTGAGCCGAATAATCGCGCTGTAGACAGCACTCCGACTCGCCTGTCGTCCTGCACATCCTGAAGCGCATAGATCGTGTCGTAGCCGACGGTCCAGAAAATCGAGCTCAGATACAGAAGCAAAGCGGGCGGCGCCAAACTGTCAGCGCGCCCCGTCCAGCCCAGGATCGCCCCATAGGCGAAGGCGCAGCCGAGAATAGCCTGGGGCCATGAGGTGAAACGTTTGGCGAAGGGATAGAGCAAAACGATCAGAGGCGAAGCCAGCGCAAGAGCTATCGTCAACCCGTTGAAAGACAGCAGCACAAAAAGCCCGACCAGGCATTGCGCCAGCAGAAAGATAATTGCTGCACGAGGGGAAACAC
Source organism: uncultured Alphaproteobacteria bacterium (assembly GCA_963724845.1). GTDB lineage: Bacteria > Pseudomonadota > Alphaproteobacteria > Rhizobiales > Beijerinckiaceae > Methylocystis. The sequence continues at coordinate 118,711 of CAVRWF010000007.1, read as the reverse complement.
GTCCGCAAGCCAGCGGTCGGTTGCGCGTTCGTTCAACCTTCGCGTCGATATCGCGGTCGACGAGATCGTTGTAAGTCGATCCGGCTCCGCGCATCGCCACCGCCCCGATGAAGAATAGCGTCAGTTGCTTGAAACTTGGGACCTCCCCGAGCGCCGCAGCCGCCAGCGCGCTGCTCTGCCAGCATGGCAATAGCAGCAACCACCAGCCGATCGGTCGATCCAGTCGAGCCAGTTGCACGAAAGGCCTGAACTGCGGCGGAGCGAGCCGTAGCAACGGATGGTCGCTTATGGCGTCCGGAAGAATCTCACAATTTTCTGGTTCGTCCTGCGTCAGGCTCACAGCGGCCCGGCAGGGAGCTTGGCTGGAGCGTTGGACGGGTTGGCGGCCTGCTGGCGCTGTTGCTGGGCTTGCATCGCTTGCATTTTTTTGATCTTGACGGCGACGCCGCAGGCCTGAGAGGCGAAATTCTGTGTCTTTCCCCGCGCTTGCTTGAACGTGTCGACCACATTGTCGGGGATCGCGCACCAATCCTTATTCTTGATCATGTAATTCAGCATCTCCGTTTCGATGCCTGTGAGATTGCGGGCTACAGGACAGGCCGCGATAGGGTCCATTTTTCCCTTTCCCGACTTGCCGAGCCGGTTCAACACCGCAATCTGCGCCATACGCTTTTGGGTGAGGCGTTGAAAATCCGCTTGGCAGGATTCTTGCGCCAGCGCGGGCGCGACAGCGCTCTCTCCGACCACGATTGTGAGGAGCAGCAGACTTGCTGAGGCAATTCTAGAAGCGGCGGATCGAGCGGTCATTGGGTGAATCCGTAAATCATGAATTTTAGTTAACAGCAGGGCGGCGCCTGACGCAAGGTTTGGAGGACTTGGCTGCAATAAAGCGGCGGCTTAATGGCGGAAAGGTCGCGATTTTTGACGCATCCTTACTGGGTGTTGCGCCGGAGGCCGCGCGAGCGATGACGCGATTCGCTCTCTGATGATCCCATAAGCTGCTTGGATCGAAGGAGGCGCCTAAGCGTACGCCGTCCATCGGCTCCGGCGAACGTTCCTCAAGCGGATGCCCGTCCTTTTCCCAAGCGTCAGCGCCTCCCGGATACCAGGAAACATTCTTGTATCCGAGAGTGAGCGCGCGCTTGGCGGCGTTCCACGACGCCCAGCAGTTCGTGCGACAATAGAAAACAAGCGGCTTGTCTTTGCTGTTTCCGGTCGCACGCGTCAGACCGGACTCGAAATAGCTCTGCAGCGCAGGAGTCAGTTCCCCAACTCCCGTGCCCGGCAACCACATGCTGCCGGGAATGTCATGGCGCGGCGAGGGGCGCCAGACCACTTCCCTGGGCAGGTCGGCGGGTCTCGGCGGGCGGGACAATGCGTCGATGAACGCCGCTTCCTTCTTGCTCCAGATTTCGAAAGCCCGAGATGTGCCGATTACGGTTGCGCCTTTCAGCGTTGCGGGCGTCGGCGCATGATAATTGTCGAGACGATAGCTTTCCGGCTCCGCGGGCGGCGGATCTTCGGCCCAAGCGGGAAAAGCGGCGAGAAGCGCTAGAGAGACGGTTACGAGTCCACAGAATTTCATCACTCTCATAGTCCACTCGCTCATACAGGGAATTTTTCGGGGATTCATCGCTAACGCGTCATCAGCGTCGCCAGCCTCGCCGGAGCAGCGAGAGCTTGCCCGTTTTCCGTAATACTAACAAGAGCGAGCCTCCTTCAATTAATTATGGCGACATTGGCTCTTCCAGGCGTCGATTTTTAGTTTTGAGGCCGGTATTCTCGGCGACGACGCCCCCTGCGGCGCTTCTCTGGTTTCACGCGTTAGGAATATATTTTGTCGACCTACGATTTCGCAGCGCAACGCCTCTTTGTCGAGGCCTCACTGGCTCCAGGCGCCCGCGTAACTCCGTCCTCCGGCGCGCAGAATTACCTCCTGAACGTGCTGCGCCTGCAAGAAGGCGCCTCCCTGCTGCTGTTCAATGGGCGCGAGGGCGAATGGCGCGCAAGGTTGGAGATGGTCTCTCGCCGCGCCGCTGTGCTGGTTGTCGAGCAGAAATTGCGCGAGCAGACAGAAAGGGGCGATCTTGAATATGCGTTCGCGCCGCTCAAGCAGGCGCGTCTCGACTATATGGTGCAGAAGGCCGCAGAGATGGGCGCCGCGCGCCTGGCTCCGATTATCACCCGCCGCACTCAGGTAAGAAAAGTAAATCCCGAGCGTCTACGCGCTAATGTAATCGAGGCGGCCGAGCAATGCGGATTGCTGACCCTGCCCGAAATTCAGGAAATCCGAACGCTCGACGCTTGGCTGACGGCGCTGCCGCCCGAGCGGACGTTAATTTTTTGCGACGAGGACGCGCAGGCAGCCGACCCTACAGAGACGCTGCGCCGCGCAGCGTCCCTGCACGGCGGACCAAACGCCGCAGCCTCCGTTAGTCTGTTGATTGGACCGGAAGGGGGCTTCGACGAGGCTGAACGAACGCTGATCCTCCGTAAAGCCAATGTTTACCGGCTGTCTCTTGGCCCGCGAATCCTGCGCGCCGACACGGCGGCTGTGGCCGCCCTCGCTTTGGTCCAGTCGGTTTTGGGCGACTGGCGATAGAGATCGGATTTGTCGACACGATGCTGCCACGATGTTTGCGTTATTTGCGACTAACACATTAATGACTGCCCCGATCGTCCGGCGTAAAAGTCATTATCAGCGTTTGCGTTAACTTGCAGGTAACTCTCATGGCTCAAAGAATCTTCGCGGATTCCTTGCGCATTTCCGGAACCGCGGTTCGCACGCTGCGGCGACCTGGAAAACCATAAGGCTCACAAGCGCATGAATTGTATTTCACCTCCCGTTCGCATGCAGCTTTCCAGAACGGCGCGCTTCTCGCCCGTAAAGGCTTCTGCGGTGGGAGTTTTAGCGGCAGTCGCCGTTTGCGCGCCGGTTGCCGCGCAAAGCCCTCTCGGCGGGGGACACACCGCCTGCGCCAACATGGGCCACGATTTTGTCTCGGTTTCCGGCGCTAACAATTGCGTGCGGATCGGCGGACATGTGCGCGCCGAAACCTCGCAAGTTCGCGCTGCGCCTCTCGGCTACGCCAGCGACGCTCCCGACGGCGTGCGCCACGTCTCGGAAATGTTCCATGTCCGCGCCGGCGCCGCGAACGCCGATACCAATCTCTATCGCCGTTAAGACAGCCTTTTGGCGTCTGACTCCGCTTTACAGCACGCACTCGTTGAAAGCGGGCTCAACCGAGCCCTTCCAGCCCTTGTGGAAACTCGCCAGCCGCAGAGCGGCGAGAGTTTCACCGCTCTGCGCAATGCTCTCCAAAGGCTCCAGATAGATCGACTCATCGGCGCCGCTCGCGTCGAGGCGACCGCGTCGTTCTAGTCCCGCCCGGGAAAGGGCAAGCATGTCCAGTGCGACTTCGCGGGCGCTGCGTCCTTTGATTCGCGCCGCCAGCGCTTGGCTGGGAGCGTCGACGCGCAAAGCTTCTCGCTCGTCTGCGCTCCAATCCCGCACCAGTTCGCTCGCGCCGTCCAATGCGGCGCTGTCATAGAACAGCCCTGCAAAAAGCGCGGGAAGCGCTGTTATGTGGGTGCGGGGGCCGGCGTCGGCGCCGCGCATCTCAAGATATGTTTTCAGCCGCACTTCCGGAAAGATGGTGGACAAATGATTCGCCCAGTCCGAGATCGTTGCGCGCTCGCCCGGCAGTTGCGGAAGCTTTCCCGCCAAAAGATCACGAAAGCTGGCTCCGGCGACGTCGTGGTAGATTTCGCCGCGCTTGACGAAATACATGGGCACGTCGAGCGCATAATCGACATAGCGTTCGAAGCCCATGCCGTCCTCGAAGGCGAACGGCAGCATGCCGGTCCGCGCGGGGTCCGTGTCCAGCCAGATCCGCGAGCGCTGCGATAGCGCTCCCGAAGGCTTGCCGTCGATGAAGGGCGAATTGGCGAACAGCGCCGTAACGATCGGTTGCAAAGCAAGACCTACGCGCATCTTGCGCACCATGTCGGCTTCGCCGGTAAAATCGAGATTGACCTGGATGGTCGCGGTGCGGAACATCATGTCCAGGCCAAGAGCGCCGACTTTAGGCATATAGGCGGACATGATCCCGTAACGCTGCTTTGGCATGACGGGCGTTAGCGCGCGAGACCATTTTGGGCTGGCTCCAAGATCCAGAAAAGCGATGCCGAGCGGTTCGGCGATCGCCTTCAGAGCGTTGAAATGCGCATCGCATTCGGCCTTGGTCGCATGGATGTCGCCGAGCGGCGCGCCGGAAAGCTCAAATTGCCCGCCGGGCTCCAGGGAAATCGCGCCTCCGCCGGTTTCGTCGAAAAGTCCGATCAGCGCAGCGCGGTCGAAAATGGGCGACCATCCTTGCGCCGACTGAAGCCCCTCGAGAAGCGCGCGAATCCCACCCTCGTAAGGAACGGGCGCCCGTGTCGCCGTATAAAAAGGAATCTTCTCATGTTCGGTTCCGACGCGCAAAACGGCCAATGGATCTTTGGCGCCAGCTTCGAGCCAGGCGACCAGTTCGCGGCGCGACGAAATCGGCGTTGTATCATTAGCGTCGCGGGCCATCAGTCGCCTTCATACAGGGTTCGCACAAAAGTTCAGCAAGCGTCGGCCAGCGCCGACGTGAATTAGTTCCTCCACGCCGCCGTAACGCGCAGGGAGGGAGCGAAGCCGGCGGGAGCGCGCCGCAGGCCGTTGTTCGGCCACAGAGCGCTTTACGTTCGCCAGACAATGGGAACGTCGTACTGCGCCGGTTGGTCAGGAGCCTGCTTTTCGGCGGGCCAAGCGTCGCCGCTGGATTGCCGCAAAAGCTTGCGTCGCGCAAGCCCCGGAACTATTGCGGGCGCCTCACAAGCGTGGTCGGCTGAGCCGCGGCGGTTGGCGCCGTTTCCAAAACAGCCTTAACCGCTGGCCAAAATTATGCCCGAGAACCCGAAAGTCTTGTGCGTATTGCCCTGATTCGCTCCGGTGTGGTCAGGACCGGACCGTCCCGCGGGGGTAACGCCTTGAATATAAGTGACTGTCTACGAAAACGAATTAACTGTTTCGCGACACTCGGCTGTTATTCCTCCCTGTCGAAAGGGAAGCACTATGAGCCGTCTGTTGCGGAAGTTTTTCGTCGACGAAAGCGGCACAACCGTGCTGGAATACGCTTGGATCGCCACGCTGATCTCTATCGCGGCGATCGGCGCTATGCGCGTGATAGGTTCGCAGATGCAAACCTGGTACTGGCCGATTGTGAACAATTTCGCCCAGTGATCACCCTTTTGGGAAGACCCTGTCCAAGACGTCTTGCAGTTCGCCGCTTTGTCCCGATGCGGAGGAAGTTGCTCCGCCCGGATTCAGCGTCTTCTTGATCTGCTCCAACGCGGCCTGCAATGTCGCCGGGTCGAGACCGCCTGGCAGTGACGAAGGACCGCCGGTGCGGCCCGGCTGTTGAGCGCCGACAGGGGGCTTGCCGCCAAGCAGGCTTCCCAGCAAGCCGCCTAGCAATCCTCCCCCGCCTTGTTGACCGCCGCCAAGCAGCGCTCCCAAAAGGCCGCCGAGACCGCCGCCGCTTTGGGGCGTTGGCGCCGCCGCTCCGCCCAGCTGGCCGAGGATCGAACCCAGCCCTCCACTGCCGGCGAGCTGACCCAAAATCGATCCGAGGCCCTGACTGTTGAACGATTTGAACAAACCGCCCAGAACAACCGAAGCGAGCACAGGCAATAAGCGACTGAGAATGTCAGGGCGAAGCCCAGCATCTCTGGCGGCGACCTGGGCCATCTGGCCAGCCGCTGATCCAGACCCAAACAAATTGGCGACAGCAGCCTGCCCGAGCGAGCCGGCTTCCTCACCATGAGCTGCGCCTGCATCGGCAAAAGCCGCGGCGTGCGCCGGATGAGTAATGTCCGAGATAACTTTATGCAGAACTTCAGGATTGCTTGCGGCGTTACGAAGGCCAAGCGTCAGCGCGGGCGCCAGAGCTTCGATCGCCGCCTTCGCCTGCTCGGCCGAGAGCCCGAACTCCTGCGCGAGATTCTCAACGAGCTTGCCGCCTTGAGCGGACTCTAAAATCTCGGTGACTATTGACATTGGCATCCCCCTGCGCCGTCTGACGTCTGGACTTTAACTCAAAGTCCGTCGAACCGCGAGGCCCTTCCCGCGCTCGCGGACCTTCACGATATTTGCTAATAATTTCTGCCCGTTATGGCGATAGGGAGGTCTTTCGTTTCCAATTCGCGTCATATGGACTATGGTAAGCATAGAATTTGTGCATTGCAGCATTATGTGGCCTTTGTCGCCGCCGTTTGCTGTGGAGCCGTCTGCGGAGAAGTGTCAAATGGACAGGTATTCCTATCAGATGTACGAGTTGCTGCATCTGGCTTTCGCACCGGCGCGAGCGCTCTCGGAAGCCACGGTGCAGCTGCTCAAAAGCCCTCTACATCCGCTCGCCAACACCACTCTGGCGCGCAATCTCGCAGCCTCCGCAGAATTGTTCGAGCGCATGACGCGCCGTTATGGCAAGCCTGTATTTGGCTTCCACAATGTTCAGATTGAGGGCGAGGAAGTCCCGATCGTGGAAGAACATGTGTGGGCGCGGCCTTTCTGCCGGCTGCTGCACTTCAAGCGCGACTTCGCCGGCGATAGTCCGCGCCAATCCAAATTATTGATTGTTGCGCCGATGTCCGGTCACTACGCGACATTGTTGCGCGGCACGGTCGAGGCTTTTTTGCCCAGTCACGATGTCTACATCACCGACTGGTGCGATGCGCGCGCGGTGCCGATGAGCGAAGGTCGTTTCGACCTTGAAGATTATATCGACTATCTCGCGGAGATCATGGCGCATCTGTCCAGGCAGGGCGACGGCGCTCCGCTCCATACGTTGGGAGTATGTCAGGCGTCGGTGCCGCTGATCTGCGCCGTCGCGATGATGGAGGCCAGAAACGATCCGGACGTTCCGGAGTCAATGGTGTTGATGGGCGGGCCCATTGATCCGCGCGTAAATCCGACTGCGGTTAACCGTCTGGCTCAAAAGCGCGGCATCGGCTGGTTCAAGCAGCATTGCATCCACACTGTGCCGTTTCCCAATCCGGGAATGGGGCGAAAGGTCTATCCAGGCTTCCTGCAGCTTTCCGGGTTCATGGCGATGAATATTGAGCGCCACGTGTCCGCGCATTTCGAGATGTTCAACCATCTCATCGAAGGCGACGGCGATAACGCTGAAAAGCATCGCGACTTCTACGACGAATATCTCGCCGTAATGGATCTGACGGCGGAATTTTATCTCCAGACTGTCGAGGAAGTTTTCATAAAGCACGCGATCCCCTTGGGCCTGCTGCGTCATCGCGGCGAACTGATCGATCTGCATGCGATACGCCGCACCGCACTGCTCACCGTCGAAGGCGAGAAAGACGATATATCGGGCGTTGGCCAGACATATGCCGCGCAAGATCTTTGCCTGAAGATCCCGCCTGAGCGCCGAATGCATTATCTGCAGATCGGCGTCGGCCATTATGGCGTGTTCAACGGTTCTCGCTTCCGGCAGGAAATCGCTCCGCGCATCCGCGCATTTTTGCACGAGATGGAGCGGGCGCCAGCGATGGCTATGTAACTTTTGCGCTGGCGCTCCTTGCAAGCGGAGCGACAGCAGGAAAGTTAAAGCACGGGCGTTGCGCCCTGCGCGAGGTTTTCCTGCGCAAGAGCGACGAGCTTTCGGGTGAAGGCCTCGTCGCCCAGCCACCCGTCGACGCGCGGATGCGCGATCTGCGACGGCCTGGCGTGTTTGTAGGCCGCATAGCAGGCCGCAAGATACTCTGGCAGCGATAGAAAGTTTCCGACGCCGTTGGAAATGTGGAAATTCCCCTGCTTGAACAGATAGCCGCCGGGAATGCCGAACAGTTCCGCGATTTCCGGATAGACGGGGAAAATCTCGGCTCGGGCCAGATCGTCAATTGCGTAATCGTCGAGATTGTCATTGCGTACGGCAAGGCCTGTCTTTGCGAAGAGACGTCGCGCTATGTCGGCGAGCACGAAGGGCTTGGGATGCACAATCGAATACATGAAAACGCCGCGCCGCGACCAGTTCATCAGATCGTACGAAAGGTCGAGATCATAGCGCTTGGCATTGTCCAAAAATTCCCGCGACGCGGCGTTCCAGACATCGAAATAGCCCGCGGCTTCGAACACATTGCGATTGAAGAGCGCGTTGGCTTCCTTGACTGACAGCCCTACGCGAAATGCGAACACCGCCAGCGCCGAATGGTAGGGCCGCAATGGCCCGAACAGCGCTTTGTTGGCGTTTTCGGCGTCTATCAAATAAACGAGATCTGGCTGGAATGCGGCGAAGCTCACAGTGGGGAACAGCGTGGCGTTGCTCAAGCGCCGAAGCAGCTCTTGCGAATCGCCGCCCCTGACGATGTGTGAGGGGAAATCCTGAGAAAAAACATAATCATAAGTCGCCAGGGTCTTGGCGAAGATGTCAATGCTCGAAAGGGCTTTGGCGACCGCGGAATAATGGTCGACTCGCGCCGTCGGGTCGAGCAGTTTCATCGCGTAGGCGACGCCAAAACTCTGGCAATTCCCGACCACCGCGATGCGTGGGCCGCCGTTGGGCGTCCCTCCGTTTAATCTGGCGAGATGGGACCCCAGTAGGGTTGCGCCCCAGGAGCGGATTATTTGTTTGTCGATCTGCGAAATCATGCCTGCGAAGCGCCGTAAGCGGGCCGGCGCGTTAGGCGCCCGGAGTTTTGGGCGGCGCCGACGGATGACAAGCGGCCGGGCTGCGTTTATGTTCCCGGCACGATCATGGACGGCGCCAGACGAAAGGCGGGTTGGGCCATCCAACAGGAGATCGACCAGTGGCGGACAATCCCTATAGCTCCCTACCCGACCATCGCTTCTGGCGCAAGGCGGTGGCGTCGCTCCCGCCATTCGCCCTGGATCCGATTGTCGAAACGCCTTTCAAGATTTCGCCTCAGGACAAAGTCGCGACCGCCGGAAGCTGCTTTGCGCAGGAGATCGCCCATCGTCTCCAAAAGAGCGGCTATCATTATTATCTGCCCGAACAGCCGCCCGAGGGCATGTCGACAAAAGAGGCGCAGCGGCGCAATTACTCGATGTATTCCTGCCGCTATGGCAATCTTTACACGACAACGCAGTTGCTGCAGCTCATCCAGCGCGCCTATGGCGAGTTTGCTCCAGAACTCGATGTATGGACGAGAGACGACGGCCGCTTTCTGGATCCCTTCCGCCCGCGCATCGAGCCGGACGGTTATGCGAACGTCGCGGAAATGCACGCCGACCGCGAGCGACATTTCGCGGCCGTACGCACAATGTTGGAGACGATGGATGTCTTTGTCTTCACTTTCGGTCTGACCGAGTGCTGGCGTCACAGATCTGACGGCGCCGTCTTGCAGCTCGCGCCCGGCGTCGCGGGCGGCGAGTATGACCCGCGGGCCTATGAATTCTGGAACATGACCGTCGGGGAAGTGGTGCGCGATTTTCTGGCTTCCGCCGATCTGATCCATGCGCGAAACCCTGATGTGCGGATGATTTTGAGCGTTTCGCCGGTGTCGATCATCGCCACCAGCGAAGACCGCCATGTGCTGGTCTCCAACTCCGCCTCAAAGGCTATTCTTCGAGCGGCTGCCGACGAGGTCGTGCGGTCGCGCAACAATATCGCTTATTTCCCCTCCTATGATCTCGTGACCGCTTCTCCTAACGCCGCGCGCTTTTATGGCGACGACACGCGACGGATCAACTCCTTCGGCATAGACCGCACGATGAAAATGTTCTTCGATCATTTCACATCGCGCGGAGCCGATTCGCAGGACGCCGTGCATGCGGTGAAACTGGACGTCGCAGCGGAAGCCAAAAGCAACGCCAAGGTCGTTTGCGACGAAGAAGCGATCGAAACCGCCTGACTCCGACAGCTCCTGCTCGACCAGCCGTTGGCTTCACCCAAAAAGGATGCATCCCATGATAATCGGTTCTCTCGCGCTCGCCGCCGCAGGCGGTTTCAGCGGCGCTTCGCTGTATCTGAATTATGTCGAACAGCCCTCGCGAGAGGCGCTGGACGACGCCGCTCTGGCGAAGGAATGGGAGCCGTCCGATCATCGCGGCTTTATCGTGCTTGCCGGACTGGCGCTTGTGTCCGCGATTTTTGGTTTCATCGCCTTCCGCGAGCTGGACGACGTTCGCTGGTTGCTCGGTGCGCTGATCATTATTGCGAGCTGGCCTTATACCTATTTCGCCATAGTGCCGCTCAACAACCGCATCCTGGCATTGATCGGCGGCGACGCCACGCACGAAGCGCGTAACGTGATCAAGCTGTGGGGTCAGCTGGAGTTGGGCCAGACCGGAATAGGGCTGCTGGCGGTGATTATTTATATTTGGGCGGCCGGCTGATCTGGCCTCAAGCTTGCGTAGCGCCTCCTTGGCGAAGGGGCGCGACTGACCGAGTAACCGCGCGTCCAACCGTTCGCGAAAAAGGGGATGAAGAGGCTTCATGAGCTATGATCTCATCGTGATCGGGACTGGCCCGGGAGGCTATGTTTGCGCCATCCGCGCCGCGCAGCTTGGGTTGAAAACTGCCGTCATCGAGAAGCGCGCGACCTTTGGCGGCACCTGCCTAAATGTTGGCTGCATCCCTTCGAAGGCTTTGCTCCATGCCTCGCACATGTATGGCGAGGCGGCGCATGCGCTCGCGCCGCTTGGCGTGGTCGTCGACGCGCTGCGTCTCGATCTTGGAGCGATGATGAAGCACAAGGACGACACCGTCGCGGCGAATGTCAGCGGCGTCGCTTTTTTACTCAAGAAGAACGGTGTTGACGCTTTCATCGGCTCGGGAAAGTTGCTTGGCGGAGGCAAGGGCGAACATCAGGTGGAGGTGACGGCAGCCGACGGCGGCAAGCAAGTCCTGACAACGAAGAATATTGTCATCGCAACGGGCTCAGAAGTCGCGCCCTTACGCGATTCTGCCGGAGCGCCGATCGAGATCGACGAAAAACTCATACTTTCCTCGACGGGCGCCCTGGATCTCTCACAGGTTCCCGAAAATATGGTCATTGTCGGCGCCGGCGTGATCGGACTGGAGCTTGGTTCGGTCTGGCGCAGGCTGGGCGCCAAGGTGACGGTCATTGAGTTCCTCGACCGGATTCTTCCCGGCTTCGACCTCGAGGTCGCCCAGCGGTTTCAGAAAATTCTCGAGAAGCAGGGATTTTCCTTCCGCTTGTCGACCAAGGTCACGCGGGTGGCGCGTGTCGAGGGAGCAGCCACGGTTTCCTTCACCTCGGTTGACGGCGGCAGCGAAGGCGTGATCGGCGCCGACGCGGTGCTGATTGCGACGGGCCGTTTGCCTTTCACGGAAGGATTGGGACTCTCCGAGGCAGGCGTTGCACAGGAGCGCGGCCGTGTCGTCATTGACGCGAATTTTGCGACCAATGTCGCAGGCGTCTACGCCATCGGCGACGTCGTGCGCGGGCCGATGCTGGCGCACAAGGCCGAGGAGGAAGGCGTGGCGGTCGCCGAGATTCTCGCCGGACAGCATGGGCATGTCGATTACGGCGTCATCCCCGGCGTCGTCTATACAATGCCGGAAATCGCCAGCGTTGGTCTCACCGAGGAGGAAGCGCGCGCCAAGGGCGAGGCCGTCAGGATTGGCAAGTTTCCTTTCACCGCAAATGGTCGCGCGCGCGCGATGCGGGAGACCGACGGCTTCGTGAAAATCATCGCCGATGCGACCACGGATCGCGTGCTGGGCGTGCATATTCTGGGGGCGTCGGCGGGCGAACTGATCGCCGAGGCGTGCGTGCTGATGGCCTTTTCAGGTTCGGCGGAAGATCTTGCGCGTATCTGTCACGCCCACCCCACCATGTCGGAAGCCGTCAAGGAAGCGGCTCTCGCGGTCGACAAGCGTGCATTACATATCTGAGGCCGCTCACCCCGTTATTTTTCGACATTCCGCTGCACAAGCCGCGCAGGCTGCGCCGAGCGCCGCGCATTCGGCAATTTGCATAAATCGATCGCAGTCCTTTTTGCAGGCCAGACAGAGATCGGCGACGGTACGGGCGAATGCTGTCGCGAAGGGGGCGCCCAGCGCTGAAAGAGACGCCAGCGCGCCACATGCGGCGACGACATCGGAGCTGGAGCGCGCGCAGTCGAGCAGGGACACATCCTTGGCTCCGAATTGCGAAAACGCTTTTTGCAGGCAGTCCTCGCCAGCGCTGACGCATAACAGGCTGGCGTCGGCCAGCGCCTTGTAGGGCGGACGCGGGTTTGCGGCAGGCGCCGCAAGTTTCGCCGGAGGCTGCTGCGCCGCTGCCGGCGACGTGAGAACCGCGGCTCCGATCGCCGCAAAAAAACTGCGCCGCTCCATATTACTCTCCGCTGCGGTTGATGACACAAATACTTGCTGGAAGGTCAGCGTGGCCAGATCGTCATAATGCGACTATATGCCGGGGCAGACGGCATTTCACCCCGACAGATGGAAAGCGGCATGGCGGCGCTGGCGAATTTCGACGCCCAGGAATTCCTGAACACATTCTTTTCACTGTCCGTTGCGCTGCTGCTGGGCACAGCCATCGGCGCCGAGCGCCAATATCGTCAGCGCACGGCAGGGCTGCGAACCAATGCGCTGGTGGCGCTGGGCGCCTCGGCTTTCGTCGATCTCGGCATGCGGCTGAACGGCAACCCGGGCGCGACGCAGGTGCTCGCCTATGTGGCGTCTGGCGTGGGTTTTCTGGGCGCAGGGGTGATCCTGAAAGAGGGCATGAATATCCGTGGTCTCAACACGGCTGCGACCATCTGGTGTTCGGCGGTGACAGGCGCCTTCGCTGGCGCCGATCATCCCGCTGAGGCGGTGCTGCTGGCGGCCTTCGTATTGGGCGGAAACACTTTCCTGCGGCCGCTCGTCACCTTCATCGAACGCGCGCCGATCGATGAAAGCGCCACCGAAGCGATTTTTGAAGTGCGTGTCACTGTCGTGGAAACCAAGCGCGACTCCATCCGCGATGTGCTTGTCGAGAAACTGGAAGCGGCGAATTACCCGGTGCGGGATGTCGAGGAGGTGGATCGCGACGACGAAATCGAATTGGTCGCCACGCTCTCTGCAACCAGCGTCGAGGCGGATGAGCTTGACGCTGTTACGTCTGAACTCGCGGCATTGGCGGGGGTTTTGCACGCGACCTGGTCCTCCCGCTCAAGCGACTGATTGGACCCGAATGCGCCGGCTTGTTCTTGCCGGCTTTCGCGCGTAGTCTTCTGCGCGTTTTGGTCGATTCGTCGCGTAGCCTTATTGCGGACGGCAGAAGATCCGCCAACCGAGGACTCGGCGCATGGATCGCAGCTCGATAATACATCAGAAACAATCCGCAAAATCAGAGCCGATCATCGACGACGAGTCGTCGTCGGACGCGCCGCTGGCGCTCCAGGCAGATGACGACAAATACATCACCGACGCCGCATTGCTTGTCACGCAGGGCAAACATCGTTTCTATTCAATGGTTCTGCCAAGCGATGTGCTTGCCGCCACATGCACAGCAGACACGCGGCAGGAAAATCCGATAGACGGCTTTCAGCGTCTGCTCGACAAACGCCGCGCGCGCGATATTGCGGATTATATCGACAGCGGTTTTGGTTCGGCGCCTTGCGCCATAATTCTTTCAGCGCAGCCGCGCGCGCAGTTGCATTACGATCGCGGCAGCCAGGTCTTGCGATTCCGCAAAGACACTCGCTCATTCCTGATCATCGACGGTCAGCATCGCATCTTTGGCTTCAATATGGCCAAGCGCCGCGTGAACGTGCCGGTCGTCATTTACAACAAGCTGACGCGGGCCCAGGAATGCCAGCTTTTTATGGACATCAACACCAAGCAGAGACCTGTGCCCGCGGAGCTGTTGCTGGACATACGCCGGCTTTCACAAACCGAGACTGAGGCGGAAGCGCTTCTACATAATGTGTTCGATCTTTTCCACACTCGGGAAGACAGCGCGCTGAAGGACCTGCTTTCCCCATCGGAGCGGCGCAAAGGCATGATTACCCGCGTCACCTTCAACGCTGCGCTCAAAGCAATAGACGGCGCCTTTGTCGAGGCCAGCGCCCAGGATGTTTACGGCGTGCTTAATCCCTATTTGCAGGCGTGCGTTTCTGGACTTAAACTGCACGAGGCGGAGTCGAATATAATAAATCCGGCGCTGTTCAAGGCGTTGGTGCTGTTATTTCCAGATATCGCAGAGCGCGTGGCCGAGCGATTTAAAGGCGTATATAGCGTCGCCAATTTCGAGCAGATAATGCTGCCGTTTTTCCGCCGCCTGAAGAAAAATGAATTGCCGAAACCCGGGGTAGGCCATCTCGCGCTGCATGAGCATTTCCGAAAGACGCTGGCGTCGGGATTTTCATTGAAACTCTGGCTGTTCGCCTGAAATCATGGGCGGAGAGGCCTCGCCGCGCGGGGTCAGGCCGTGTTCGGTTTTGCTCCAGTGGAAGGGCTGTGTCCACAGCTCGAACAGCGCCCGCCATGCGGCGACGCTCAGCATGGCTTGCCACAAGGGCGCGAGCAGCAGCGCGGGCCAGAGGTGCGTCAAATGTCGCCGACGCATGCCGAGCAGCAGAGGCCAGAAGATCGCCGCGACACCTGACAGCGCCAAAAAACACCAGAGAGTGGAAAGCGCGATTTCGGTATTTGTGCGCGGCGTCAGCAGATCGCCATAGACTGAATTGAGCAGCAAGGCGCCGGTCAGCAGCGGTCCAAGGAGCGGGCCCGCGAAGCCGCCCGTAAACATCGCCAGAACTGCAAGCGCCCGGCGCGGCCCCAGGTCACGCACAAAGCGCAGCGGATCGCGGCAATGCACGAGCGCGGTCTGCATCCAGCCTTTCAACCAGCGGGTGCGCTGATGCAGCAGCGCATTCAAGCTCGTGGGCGCCTCTTCATAGGTCTGCGAGGCGAAGGTCTCCATCGAAAAACCAGCGCGCGCCAGGCGCAATCCCAGATCTGCGTCTTCCGTGACATTATAGGCGTCCCAGAAGCCGACCCGCCGGAGCGCTTCAATTCGGAAATGATTAGAAGTGCCGCCTAAAAACAAGGGCAAACCCATGACGCTTAGCCCTTTGTTGAAGACATCGAACAAGGCCGCATAATCAATTGCAAAATGGGCGGCGAGACAGCTTTGGTCGCCATTGTCGATGCAAAGGCTCGCCTGGAGACAAGCGACCTTCGACGGCAGTCGCGCGAAAAGCGCCGCTGCGCGACGTAATTGACGCGGCTCAGGCAAATCCTCGGCGTCGTAGACCGTCAGCAGCGCGCCTCGCGCGAAGGGAGCAGCGAGATTCATGGCGCGAGGTTTGGTCTTGGGCGCGCCTATTGGCGCCACCAGGATCTGGTGCGGCGCGCGAGGCGCATCTCGGCGCAGGGCTGCTTCAGTGGCCTGATCGTCGCGCTCCACAACAAAGATCACGTCGAGTTTCGCTCTAGGATAATCGAGCCGATCCAACGCGCGCGCCAATTGCCGCGCCACCTTTGCTTCGCGGTAGAGCGGAATGATCAGCGTGTAGACTGGAAGCTGTGCATCGTCGATATGGAGAATGGGTTCTCTGCGTTCAAAACTCGCGGCGCAGGCGAAGAGCCGCAAGAAGACGCTCGTCAGAAACAGCGCCGCCAACGGCAGCGCCGCAAGCAGCGCGAGCGTCTGAGCGGGTGCGAAGAGACAGACGAGCAGCATTGTATTCGCCGCAAGGACGAGGGCCAGAGACCGCCGTCCCAAAGCCCTGCGTGCGCAAAGGCCGGGGTCGGCGCGTTCGGCGCAGTAAGGGGCGGCGCGGCTGGCCGACCTCAACGGCTCCTGCGTCAGCGCCGAGAGGAATCGACTTCGGGTTGTGACAGCGAATAAGGGACGGGAATTTTCACCCCGCGCAGCGCCGATGATATGGCGAATGGAGGCGCCGGTAGGCGCGAAGAGCCATTTGACCCCTGCGGGATTCTCGGCGAGCCGCACATATCCTTCCTCTGCGGCGATAGCGGCGTCCTGAGGCGGAACGATCTGAAAAGCTCCCTCAAGAAAATCTACTTTGAGATATGCCGCCAGCGCCCGATAGAAGCTTTCCTCTTCGACAAGCTCTTCGGCCAGCAACGCCGCGTCGGCGGAAACTCCCTGGCGTCGGGCCAAAGATGCGGCATATCGCAAAAGCGCAGTTGGAACACCGAATCCAGTGAGAAAGGAGATCTCCAATGGAAGCGACCGCGGCGCGGCATTTTCGCGGTCCGAACTCCAGCGCAAGCGCCCGTTCGAGGGGGGGGAATAGACTTCGGATATTTCTGAACGGCGAGGATTGGGGGAGCGAGGCTCTTCGCGCCGTTGCGGCAAAATTTTCGTGGATCTATCTAACCAATGGAAACTCATGCAATTTTTAACTCACAATAACTCAACGCCGCGGCAATTCAGCTTCCCCGTCGCAGTTGCGGAAAACCTTGGTTAAAGCAGTTTGGCGCCAGTCGCGGTTTTTGACAAGCTCATGTTTCCGCGCAAGCCGATGATTGGATTGCCGTTGGTCCATTGGCTGGATCACAGTGCCTTTCATTCAAGTCAGAACGCCTGTGCCGAAGCGCGGCACAATTCCGTCCTTCGTTCGAGCGCTCAATTCTTGATTAAGCATGTTTGCAAGATATCCAAAAGAGATGAGTGCTGCCGCGACGCAACGCCAGCGCGACCTGGGAACCAAAAATTTCTCGAAGCGTTACAATAAACATTGGCAGGCTTGAGACTTTACGGAGATCTTCTGCTCCGCGCCGCAAAAGCAGACGAGGCGAACTATTTGTCGAGTTCATACCGAAGGATTGGATCGCATGGTGCTTGTTTTGCGGTGGAGTCGGCGCCGATCTTTCTACTCAATGGAATTGATCAATTGCCCTATGTCGTCGCATCCCGGCGCTCCGCTCGTCGCCGCTAACATTTCAAAGGAAAGATGAGATGGATTATCGAGCGAAATTTGTCGTCGCACCCGGCAAGAAATTGCGCCTGTCGGAAATCGATCCTTCCTATACGGGCAAGCATATTTCACGCGAGGAGGCTTTGCCAAAGATTCAGAAACACACGGAGCGTATGGCGGAGCTGCAATATCTTCTTTACGCCGATGGCGATCAGGCATTGCTGATCGTACTGCAAGCGCTGGACGCCGGTGGCAAAGACGGAACGATAAGGCATCTGTTCGCGGGTATGAATCCGCAGGGCACCTCCGTGTTCGGCTTCAAGCAGCCAACCCCGATCGAAGCCGCGCACGACTTTTTATGGCGCGCGCACAAGCGCGCCCCTGCGCAAGGCGAAGTGGCGATTTTCAATCGGTCGCATTACGAGGATGTGCTCGTGGTGCGAGTGCATAAACTTGCCCCTCGTGCAGTATGGTCTGCTCGCTACGAGTTGATCAACGATTTTGAAGAATTGCTCCATAAAAATGGCGTCCGGATTTTGAAATTCTATCTCCATATCAGTCCCGAGGAACAGCTCGAGCGTTTCAAGCAGAGGCTGGACGACCCTTCCCGCAACTGGAAAATCAGCGACAGCGATTACGCTGAACGAGAGTTCTGGCCGCAATATATAGAGGCGTATGAAGAGGCGCTGGCTCGCACAAGCGTCAAGCAGGCGCCATGGTATGTCATACCCGCGAACCACAAATGGTTTCGGAATCTCGCCATATCGCAAATCGTCGTCGACACGATGGAGGAGATGGGACTCAAGCTGCCGCCAACGCGCGTGGATATTGGAGAGATTCGAAAGAAATATCACTCGGCGGCGCGAAAGGAGCGAAAATCGGGCTCCAACTGAGACGCTCAACTTTCCTTACTGTTCCAGCGACTTCCAGTTCTGCGCGATAAACCCGCGCGAATCGACAGTAACGATCTGGCCGGAAGCCTGTGGCTTATCTCCCACGCATTTCCATTCGAAGATTGTATCATGACCCGTGGCGGCCATGGGCACGCTGTCCGCCCCGGGGTTTTGCTTGCAATACGCTATAGCGCCGCGTGATATGCGGCCCGTGTTCGCTTTCCCGCACACGAGGTTTGCACCGAAACTGCAAAGCCAGACTTTACCGTCCATGCAACGATACAGAGTGCTTTTCGACACCAATGTCGCAGGCTCGTCTTGCGACAATTCGAAGAGGCGGCGCGCTTCGACGACGAGCGACGCAGGTATGAGCTTTAGACGATCGTCATTAATCGACTTCCTGCAAATCGCGTTAAGGTCCTGTGCGATTGCGCTTCTCGTATGCGCTGCTGTAGCCGCCGCAACAAATGAAACGAATATCCAAAGAATGGGGGATCGATGTATCATTTTCTCTTCTCCGAGGCATCGCATTCCGCTGCTCCATCGTGCGATATGAAAATCCGTTTTTTCATTTCTCTTGCTTGCGTTGATCGGCCAGACCGATGACCAGACGCGCAATCTCCTGCAGATCCTGTCGCCATTGTTCCAAGGCAAAACTCAATGCAAAAACATGTTCCAGCGCATCAACGTTGAGCTGCTTTAGCAAGCCCTGCTGGCGCACCAGCCCGATTTCGTCGGCGAAACCATCGAAGGCCTCCTTCAAAGCGTCGACATCCCGCAAGCTGGCGCCTGTTCTGAGCGCGATAGCGCACTTACGCAGATGATCATCCACCGCATCTGTGATTTGCTTGAGCGGCGGTCCCAGGCGTCCCTGTATAGTTTCGGGGAGGGGCTCGATCGCAGCGCGTCCAATCATAATAAGGTCATGGCGCAACCGAAGCAGACAATGGCGGAGCGGATCAAAGTCCGAACTCGCCGGTAATAAACGACATCTGCTCGTGCTTTGCTTCGGCGCCAATCGCGTCCATTTGCGTGAAAGACGAGCCAACATTGCGCAACAAGGACAGGATTGTTTCCGCGTCCGACTTTTGTGTAAAGCCCCGGAATAAATCCGGAAGGATTTTTGCGACAAGATCAAGCATATCCGCGGCGCGCTCTTTTACCAGCCTGCGTGCGCGCGTGGGAAAGATCAGAACGGACACCACCAGAGCGACCGAGCCTCCCAACGCTACCTCGATAACGCGGTCAGTAGCGGAAGCGAAAGATGACGCATGGGTGAGGGTCGGGGCGAGAACGACGATCGCGGCGGAAGATGGAGCCGCGGCGAACCTGGCGCTTGTCGCGGCGAGTAGCGCAAGTGGCGCTATGGCGATCGCCAGAACGACGGCAAGGGCGGGGTCGCTCAGGTGAGGAACAAATGCGGCGACGAGTCCCGCGTAAATCGCGCCGCCCAACGTGCCCAGCACATAGTCAATCGTCGCCTTGACGGATTTTCCCACGCTCATCTGGGTAAGTATGACAGCGGTCAAAACCGCCCAGAGAATCATGGGGAGTTTCAGCAGCCAGCCTAGTCCCAGCGCCGACAAGGCCGCCACCGTAACCCGCAGGCAAAACCCGAGTTGCATTCGATAGCGTGTAATATACGCGACGAGCATGATTCACCGTTTGACCGACGCTCCATTTGAGTCTGTTCATGCAAGCGGAAGGAATCGTTTTGCAGCCGGGCGTCTAGGGTTTCAATATCACCTTGCCTAGGTTCTTGCGGTCCTGGATGTAATGGTGCGCCAGAGGCGCTTCATCGAAAGTGAAAACGCGATCGATCTGAGGCTTGATGACGCCCTTGCTCCACAGGTCGAGCAAATCGTCCATCCAGATTCGCATCCGATCAATTTCATGCCACATATGACCAAGATTGACGCCAAAAACGCCCTTGTTCGCATTTAGAAGCGCCAGCGGCGTGAACAGAAACCAGGGCGTGTTCGCAAGAATTTTGAAGATGTTCAAGAAATCGCGCTGCTTGGCGTTTGCGGCCGATGAAACGCCGAACATGCCGAGTCGCCCGGTCGGTGCAAGCAGGCGATAACCCTTTTTGAGAGACTCTCCGCCCACCGCGTCCAGGATGAGTTCAACGCCACGGCCATTTGTGATCTGTCTTGCGTGCGCCTCAAAATCCTCATGTCGATAGTCAATTAGATGGTCGGCGCCGAAAGCCTTCAGTCGTTCGTGTTTGAATCCCGACGCCGTGCCGATGACTTTTGCGCCTATGTGTTTGGCGATTTGCGTCGCAGCTATGCCGACACCGCCGCCCGCGGAGTGAATCAGCATCGTCTCGTAGGGCTTTAAGCCGCCCATTACGACGACCAGTTGCCAGGCTGTAAGGTAGTTGACGGGAATCGCGGCGCCTTCGGCCGCCGACATTCCGGCGGGCCGCACGAAGACATGGTTTTCGGGTACGCAAATGACATCGGAATATCCGCCGAAACGCGTCACCGCGAAGACATTGCGGCCCATCCAGCTCGGATCAACGCCAGCCCCCAGAGCATCGACGCGGCCGCCAACCTCATAGCCGACCACGACCGGAACGGGTGGGCAGTCGGGATAGATGCCCATGCGTCCCAAAATATCGGCGAAATTGACGCCGCTCGCCTCGACGCGAACTCGAATCTCGCCTGCTTTGGGCGCAGGGTCGGGCGCTTCCTTGACGATAAGGGATTCCGGGCCGCCTGCCTTCCCTATCCAGATTTGACGCATCTGCGATTCGCCTCACGCTGCGGCTTTACAGAAAACATTTCGCAATCGACGCTCATTTTCCTTCGATGGACAGTCTCGCCGCGTCGCGCAGCATCCTGCGCGATTCTTCGCGTATGTAAGACATATGCCCGCCCGGGAACACGGCGAGCCGCACTCTTTCGTTATCTCCATATGCAGGCAATTGATCGAGAAGCAGTTTTGTCGCGAAATAGGGCGTCACGAGGTCCGCCAGACCGTGAACGACAAGAACCTTCAAATGGGGATCAAGCGCCAATTCCTGGCGCAAATCTGAAAGCGCCTCGGCGTTGTGGCGACCGCCGCGCTCGAAATCCCACTGATGCGCCACCTGATTGTTGAGAATTTCGTACCTCGCGTCGCCAATGGGCCATTGCAGTTTCTCGGTCACGACGCCGGTCATGGCGGCGCCGAGGGGCGCGCGGAGAGAGTCGAGCACAGGATCGGCCCAGTCGCCGTCCCGCGCGAAAGGCGTCGGATCAAAGCCGGCGATTTCGCCGTCGTAGGCGCTAAGCACGCGCCCCGACGCCTTCAGACGTTCACGACTGAATGTTTTAATGTCGACGCGTCCCGCAACACGCGCGACCACCTCCTGATCGAGACCCGTATAGCCCGCGACATTCGAGCTCAAGCGCGCCAGCGCCTTGGCGTCCTTCAACCCCTTCAAAAGATCGCTCAGAAATTCGCCGGTGGCGTAAGTTTCAGCGTCTGCGACGTCCCGCCTGTCTCTGGCGTTACGAGAGATCGCTGCGAAACTTGGCAAATAGGCGGCAAGCGACAAAAGATTGCGGGAGCCTTCCAGCCAGGAAAAATCAAGTACTGGCGAAACGAGAATGAGGCCATCGACGCCGACGTTCTCGCGCTCTCGCAGCGCGCCGGCAAGCTTGACGACGCGAAAGCCGCCGTAGCTTTCGCCGACCAGATATTTCGGCGAAGCGAGTCGCCGATGCGCGGTCAGCCACTTGCGGATGACGACAGCGAGGGCCTCGACATCTCCTTGCACCGAGAAAAAATGCTTTTTCGACTCCTCGTTCTCGCCCAGCAGCTTGCTGTATCCGGTGTCTGGAGGATCGACGAATACGAGGTCGGCGAAGCTGAGCCAGGTTTCGGCGTTATCGGTGAGCAGCGGAGGCGTCGACGGCGAAATGGAACCGCTATCGAGGCGAAGCCGCCACGGCGACAGTGCTCCGAGGCCAAGCCAGGCGGAGGCCGCGCCGGGTCCGCCGTTAAAGACAAAGACAACCGGCCGCGTAGCGGCGTCTGTGTCTGCGCGTTCATAGGAGACAAAGGCTACGTCCGCCCTTGGCGCCCCGCTGTGCGCATCGGACAGCCGCACAGCGCCCGCGCGCGCGGTGAACGTCAGCTTTTCGCCAGACAGCGTGATTACATGCTTGGTGGCGACTTCGGCGGGCAGGCCGGTCGTCGCGACAACCTGGTCTTCGACGGGTTTTTTCGCTGCGGGCGGTTCCGCTGCGTGAGCGAGGGGGCAGACGGCGCCAGCAAGCAGGGCAAGCGCAAAGGTCCATGCAACCCACCTGCGGGTCAGGCTCGAGACCGGGACGGTTGGCGCAAATTTCTGTTCCAAAACTGGTAGCCTCCGACAAGAAACGCCTTTCACCCCGTTCGAGCCAATAGCATGTCGAACGTGTTTTTATATCTTCATTGAAATGGCGCTGGCTCGCCAGCTCGACAAGGCGATCCTGAAATGCGTCGACTGAGCAGTTGAGTTATAGCGATCAAAAAAGTCCCGCCGCGGGATGCTTCCCGCGGCGGGTTGTCGAGTTAGGTCGTTTCAGTCAACAACAATCCGTTGCAGCCTTTATGGCTGTGCCGGGCTGGTGAATTTGTTGAAGCCAATTCTGGTTTTCCAGTTGTTGCTGGGGCCGGCGTACATGCCGGAGAACGCTGCGCCTGGCGTCACAGGCTTCTGACCATTGCCCGCGGCGTAGGCAACGCCAGCCGGCGCGACAGCGTTGTAGTCGCCCCAACGGCCCTGCGTGTAGAGCGCCTGCCCGCCTATGAGGAAGTAGCCGTTGTCAACGAAGGAGTTGCCCTGCGTCGCACGCTGCGAGATATACGCCAGGCCGGGATAACTTCCGGCGCCGCTGTAGGTAAAGGCCGTCGTGACGTTGCCCTCAAGATCCGGCTGCTGCACCGCGTAATAGGCGCCGGCCGTGCCGCCATAGTTCAAGACGGTCTCGTTGAGTATCGAGGCCCCGGAGATTTGCGGGCAAAGATTGACGTAATTGCCCGTGCATCGAGAGTCGTTAGCGTTCAGCTTCGGCTGGACGCGATAAAGGATCGACATAATGCCGCCGGCGCCATTGGCGGCTGAATGCGCCGCATAGATTGACCCCGACTGATATGTGGCTTCACCGGAAATTCGCAGATCGCCAGTATCGACGCTATTAGCCGAACCCGGTTGGCTTGCCGATGGCGGTTGAGAATAATTATTGGCGGTGCCGATGACGATACCCGTCAGTTCAGGGCTTGGTCCTCCAGAGACGAATCCGAAGGGGTTGGATATCGCCCAGAGCGTAAGGCCGTTACAGCCGGTGGAGCAATAAAAGTCCTTCGAGGTGATCAGGAACTCCGCTCGCGGATTGTCGTAGGGGCTCCAGACATTCACGGGCTGAGTAGTGTCTGTCGGCACGCCGCCCGACGTCATCCCATTGAACTCCCAGAAGGAGAAGCCTTGTCCGTTGTACATGGCGGCTTTGGGCAGGATCAGCCATTCTTCCTTCAGGTAGCCGCCGCCCTGAGCGTTGCTGAACAGGTTGGCCGCCACATAGATCGCGCCGGGAAAGGCTGTGCCCGAGGAGATCGGATAGGTCGACGATTTGTCCTGCCCCACTCGAGGAAAATCGGGGAGGGCGTTCGAAGCGCTCTGCACCGGAATTCTGTATGTGTACCATGCGCCTGTCGGATCGTCGCCCGCGCTCACGGCGATATTGTAATTGTTGCTGTTGCCGAAATTGCTGTCGAGCAGCGTGACGATGAAACGGTGGTTATAGAAGTCATAGAGTGCGCGCGGATCGCTGACGAAAGTGCCGGCGGGCAGATTGAAGAAACTGACGAGGCTTTTTGGGCCAAGCAAGCGCGCTCCGCTGGAGTTCCAAACGGAAATGCAGGCATTCACCGCCTGGAGGATGGGGCTCGGACCGTCGCCAACGGCGAGGGCCTGATCCGCGGGAGTGAGGTTGCTGCAAAACTCGTATTCCGTGTCGCCATCGAAACTGAAGCTGGCGCCCGGCGTTAGCGGGGTTATCTCTGAAGGAGACTGAGGCTCTCCATGCATTGTCACCGGCGCGGGATTATCGCCTGGGCGGGCGGCTTGCGCCTTGATCGCCTGGAGATTTACCAGCGCTGTCCGCGGCCGGAGGCTGCGGAACGCCGGCGCATCCGCCGCGGTAACATCGGGGAGATTCTTCAAAATCACCTGCTTCGCGACCTCCGCAGTGCCGGGGCCTCCTTGCAAGTGCGTTTGAGCTTCGACGGGCGTTTCCGTCGCCACTTCTGCGGACCGAGCCGGAACCGCTCCGGCAAGCCCTGCTGCAGCCGCCGCGGCGGCAATCTTCATTATTTTTAAACGTGAGCTTCTATTCATTCCATACTCCCCCGATGCTTCCGACCGGCACAAGGCTCCAATCGGAATAAAACTGCTGCGCTCAAAACGACGCTCGTTCGAGCCAAACCCTAGCTACGCGAACTCTTTTGCCCAGACTGTGTGAAGATGAATCCCGTCTCCACGAGCGCGGTCGAATGGAGTCAGGCCGATGGGAAGGGATGTAGACCACAAGATTGCGAAAGTCTTATCCGAGTGGTCGAATGGGCGTAAAGGGTGAAGACTATATAAGGTTAACTTATCCGTGTGCGGAACACTTCAGCATTACTGGAAAACTACTTTCCACCGCATCCAAGCGACAGCGAACCCAAGCACAACCCTCCAATATACGGAGAGTTTTGCGCAAGAGATGCTCCGATGATCTTAAGGCCGAGTCCAAGTAGCGGGAGTGAACCAAACTATTTCGTTAATGTCAACTAATTGTTGGGGTATCGATATTACGCGAATATTACTGCGCAAGGCGTCAGCCAGGCGGGCGGGTGTCCGCCGAGAACGTAAAATGCGCGGACAGGATGCATGAAGAGCGCGCTGGAGAGGACGAGGGCTTATTCCGTCGACCAGGGCAATGAGGAGACGCCAAGCAATTCACAAAGGCGGCGATCAAAAGGCGCGTAATAGGCAGCCACTTCGACAGCGTCCCACGAAGCTATAGTCCCTGCTTCGGGACTCGGTAAAACGACGGACTCGGGATTGGACGGCGCCCAATCGGAATCGAGGCCCAAAAACAGTAGAATTTCGTGAATCAACTCGGCGGGGCGCGTCTTGATATCGTCGTACCAAAATACGCCGAGACGCTCGCCAAGAGGATAAAACCGCGCATACTCATCCAAAATTACGCAGTACTCGCCTCTCCGCCGCATGTACTGAAGATTTTGCCGAAAAGCCTCGATGAACGATATTTCGCGCGGGATGTTGCCGAGGTGACGCGCCATTTTCCATTGCGAAAACGCGCGCTCTACCGGATCTCTGAGCAAATGTAATAACAACGCCGAAGGGCTAACCGAGAATATACGCTCCGCAAGGCCCTCGAACGCAGCATAATTTGGAGAAATATCCCCGCAGCGCTGTTCATTCGAGGCGCCCGAGAATTGGTCCGAATACCAGGACAAGGGCAAATCGCGATAAAAGAAGTTCAGTTCCTTTTCCCGCATGAAAACCTGCGGGTGGCCGCGCATCTGGGCATACAGCCAGGACGTTCCGGCTTTCTGGGCGCCCGCGCAGATAAAATCAGCCACACGCATTAGCGAAAGACTCCGCGCTGGTCCGCTTTTTATTTCATCGAGATACGACGCGAATGCGCAGCGCGATAACCGACCAGTATGGATTTGGATTGCTTTAGCGCGCCGCCTTGCATAGCCGCCGCTTCCACCTTTCGCCGGCTTTGAGTTCGGCGTCGAGCAGGCGGAGCTTCTGGACCGATCTGCGCTCATGAACGGGCGGCGAAACTTTATCAATTTCCGGCGGGATGGTTGCAATCGGCCGTAGCGCGGGAACAGGCGCCGCCGCTGCCTTTGCTTGAACGGCCGGCGTTTGTTGACGGCGCGCGGAAGGCGCTTTGATCTTGGCCTTTCCACGGCTGACGCGCGGTTTCTCCTCGGCGTTCGCCAGTCGAGCGGCCAGAGAGTCTTCATTACTTTCGATCAGGCTTGGCAGCACACGTCCCAATGGTGCTTTGGGCGCCGGGTTCGATTCAATCGCGGGAATCACCGGCGCCCTAACGGCAAAAACCGCATCCGCGGCTCTCAAAGCAGCTTCGTAGTCGGTAGAATGAGTGTTGCGGGTCGGCGTGAACACAGTCGCATCCGAGAACGATCGGGACGCGCACTCTTTTCCGGTCTCGTCGCTCGTCGGCGAGCGCATCGGCATTGATCTCGAAGCGCGATTTTTGAATTCAATTTTGAAAGGACGGATCGTTGGACGCATTGGACCTCTGGGCGATGGACAGTGTTCTGTTAGGTGTGGAGAATTCAAAGCTTCAATTCGCTAAAACCATTTCAAACATGGGCGAGTTGCCGCTTAAGGAACGACTAGGAACATGTTATCGAGCGATTGGCAATGCCGCCGCGCCTGTTCCGCAATGTGCGCTGCACAAAAGTCCAAGACTGCGAACTAACAGGCACACATTTAGCGATTCTTCCGAGAAATTCAACAATGGCGACAAGGGTTAAGCCGTAATTGCGCAAAGAATCCGGAAGATCAAGGGGCGGCGATCGATTAAGACGTACTCCTTCCGCCGACATGGTCATCGGGCCGCCTGTTCAGCACCGAGTGTGCGGTGGATGAGCAACGCCATCAGCTGCGGTCGCTTCCGGACGCATTTCTCCAGATAACTGAAGCAGCCGTCTCGTATTGTATGCGCCCGCAAATTCAACGAAATCTTCGCCGGAAATCGGCTCGCTGAACAGGACGCCCTGTATCTGGTGGCATCCGTGTTCGCGCAGGAACGATTCCTGTTCTTGTGTTTCGACCCCTTCGCCTACAACTGCACATCGAGCGCCAAGCCCAGAGTCAGAATCGCTTTGGTCATCGCATGCCCCAGCGTGTCATTGATAAACTTGAACCTGTAGAGATCGATAAACATGACGCAAAACTGTTCTTGATAGCGTCGGCCGACCTTGACAGCATGGTCGAGAATTTGATCGAACATCATTCGATTCGGCAAACCCGTCAATCCATCATGGGTTGACAGGTATCGCGCCCGGGCTTCGACATTTTCCCTTTCAGTGGTCCTCGCATATGACGACCGCCCCTCCATCGCTCAATGCCTGCTGTGACCAGGAAATCATGCGTCCATTGCTTAGCTGGACCTTTGAATGGGTGGAGCCTTTGGCGAGGTTCAGTTCGTAATCCCTGACAGCTTCGGCGGCGCCGTTGTCCGCAGGGCTGCCGCCGTCAGCGGCGTTCGTCGCTATGTCGGCGACAGTCATACCCGGAGTAAGCGAATGTGCTGGCAAGCCGAAGAGTTCGCACTCACGACAAGTCGAGCCTGGGAGTCGAACATGCATAGGCCATGCGACACATTGCTCAGCGCAATGTCTAAGCGCCGGTTTTGTTCGGCCAGGCTAGTCGCAAGCGACTTGTTCTCCAGATTGAGCAGCAGCAAACGGAGCTTCCCGCCTGGATAAATGCGGTGCAATCTCCATCGCGGCGATCCAATATAAAAGGGTGATCAACCCCAGGACAGAATATGCAGCTCCGCCCCGCGCCAGCGCGGCGATGGCGAGAGGTCCCAGCGTAACCGCGAGCTGTCCCAGCGCGGTTTTGATCCGCGCCGAATTTCGGGCCGTTACGCCGGCCGTATAACCCGTCGTAATGGCGTCCGCGAGCAAATGACTGATGGAGTTGTCCGTCGAGACAAAGGCGATGAAGCATGTCGTCTCAAGACATGCGGCATAGGCGACGCCTCCCACGGCATAGCCCCAGTCCCAGCGTCGCAACATCTCGGCGGAGTGTTCGCGCTTTGAGCTTTCCGCCCGATAGCGCAGGGCGAGTGTGACGAGATACGCTGACACCAGAGCCATGGCGATGGTGCAGGCATAGAGGGCCTGTTGGCCGGTGCGCAAACTGATGGCCACGCCGGCGAGAAGGCCACAGTTTGTGCTCACAGAAGCGAGCCCGGAGGAGCGTAAAGGCCGTCTATCAGTTCGGCCAAAACATCGGGCGGGAGCGGCAGTGGCGCGGCTTCTTCGCAGTTCGCAGCGCCAACATTTGCAGGGAGGGGTCGACGCCGTCGTCAAATAGCCTGCGCGTTCACGAGGGGGCCGAAAGCACTTTTGTTATAATTGGTTAAATGGCGGAGGAGGCGGGATTCGAACCCGCGATACGGTTTCCCGCATACACACTTTCCAGGCGTGCGCCTTCAACCACTCGGCCACCCCTCCATACGGGCGTTTGGCCCGGCGCGCGCTTGGCGAACGCGAGCGCACTATATTCAGACGGCGGCGAGTTGCAAATGTTTCTAAGGCCTGAGCGCAATTTATATTGTCGTAAAGAGTGGAGCGTTTCTGCGGTCAGGCTGCAATCTCAAGCGACACTGCCCCAACGCCTTCGATCTCGCCTTCGATCCGGTCTCCGGGAACGATGGGCCCAACCCCTTCGGGCGTGCCCGTGAAGATTAAATCGCCAGGAGCCAACCTCACATAGCGCGAAATTTCCGCGATCACCTTGGCGACGCCGAGAATCATGTCCGAGATGTCGCCGTCCTGCCGAAGCGCGCCATTGACCCGCAATGTTATGCGTCCCTTCCCGGGATGTTTGGTCCGGGCCGCGGGGCTTATGGCGCCAATCGGCGCGGATTGGTCGAAACCCTTGGCGAAGTCCCAGGGCTTGCCTTCATCGCGCGCCTGCTTTTGCAGGTCGCGCCGGGTCAGGTCGATCCCCGCCGCATAGCCGTAGACATGGCTCAACGCCTCCGCCACCGGAATATTGGCGCCGCCTGAACTCAGCGCCGCTACAAGTTCGATTTCGTGATGAAGATTTTGCGTCATGGACGCATAGGGAATGATCGAGCCGCTGGCCACGACCGCATCGCCCGGCTTGGTGAAGAAAAATGGCGGCTCGGAGCCGGGGATCTTGCCCATCTCGCGCGCGTGAGCCGCATAATTCAGCCCCACGCAAAATATGCGTCGCACTGGAAAGCGGGAAGTTTCTCCGTCGATGGCGATGCTGGGCCATTGTGGCGGGGGAAACAGGAATTCTGAGGCTTTCATTGCGGTCTCTCCAAGGGGTTCAGGCACGGGCTGGGGTGCACAATTTTCTCACAATCGCAGCCACGCAGGAATCTCAGCGGCCTTTGGCCATGCAGTCTCGCGCCATCTGATTCACACGGCGGGCGCGCTCGTTCGTGTCCGTGGTCGTCGACAGTGAATCGCTGCGGGCCGCCTGTTCCGCCGTACAAGCGCATATGTCCAGACAGGTTGCAGCCTCGCCGCCGCTCTTTTCGCATTGCGAGACGCAGGCGTCGACAAAATCGCTTGTGTCTTTGCCGGGCGGGGCGGCCCCCAACAGCGCGAGCAGGCTGAAAACTCCAAACAGCGCCGGCTGATGCAGGAGATAAATCCCCAGACTATGCCGCCCAAGCCAGCTTGGAACGCCCTCTTTGAAGCCATTGCCGAAGGTCGGCATCGCTCGCGCCCGCCAGAACTGGGCCACCGCCACGCCAGCGAACAACGCGCCGGACCACGGCGCCAGCGGCCGATAGTCGTAAGTTAAGGGTTCAAGAGTGGGAAAGCCGATCCAAGCGAGCCAGGGAGTGTTGAACGACGCGCTGCTGTACACCAAAGGGGCGAGGCTTGCGACGACCGCTGCGAGCAGGGCGATTGGCCAGGGGAGGAAAAGCAGCGGCGCGGCTAGCAGGCTTGCAATCGCGATACAATGCAGAATGCCGAAAAACACAAAGGCCGGCGGAAAAGCGAGCCAGGTGCCAAACGACACCAGCCCCGCCGCGCCGGCGACAATGACGAAGCGTCGCCAAAACGGCAGCCATCCAGTTGCCTTCTCTCGCGCCAAAACCAGGGAGACTCCGCTGACGAGTAGAAACGCAATGGCGATGGTGTGGCCGAACGCCTTCACCCCGAGGGAGTAGGGAAAATCGCGGTCGATGTAGCCGAAATTGCCCAGATCCCAAATGAAATGGAAGGCGACCATGGCGGCGACGGCCAGACCGCGCGCAACGTCGAGTGCGACGATGCGCGCGCAGGCCGATGTCATTTGGCGTGGGCGACTGACGGCGTTGCCTGAAATTTGCCGAACACCATGTCCGGCGCCGAAAGGTTGTGGCGCGAGGGAAGATGTCGCCCGACCCATAATTCTGTGGCGTTGGCTCCAGGAAAGCCGATCACTTCAGCTTCCTGCCAATTGGCGCCGCGCTTGGTGCGCCAGGCGACGCGCGCCGCGTCGCTCATCGTCTGCATCGCATACATCGAACGCAGAGAAGCAAAGGGCAGATCGTCCGGCATGGCGCCGCTGTAACTCACGTCTAGAATGATTTGCTCCTGATCGATCTTGTCGAGTTGGATGCGAGCCGAACCTCCGCCGCGCTTGAATTTGAGCACGAAGGTTCTCGTCTCCGGTTCGAATATGATTTCCTGGAAGTCGACGATCGGACGCTGCTGGGTTTCTATTGGACCGACAAGGAAAGACGAGCCATAGGCCGTCCAGCGCATATCCTCGAAAGGCAGCGGACGCGCCCGCCAATAGCCATCAGGCGGGTAAAACACCATGATTTCTTCGGCGCGCTCGCGATAGCTCATCCACAATTGCACCAGGTGAAAGCCTGTTTCGACCCGGTCGCCGACGCGGACCGGCACGCTGTTAGGGCGCCAGAACGTCGGGAAAGTATAGCCCGTGAGCCAGAATTCCGGAGTCTCCCAGAACGTCAGGCGGCGGGCCTGCGCCGCGAATTTGGGGTCATGGGTCAGGTCGCAGCTGGACCAGTCTGGCGCGTATCGGTCCGTGCCGATCATGCTGATGTAGGAAGGATGCACCGCCTGAATTTGCATTCTGCGCAGGCGCTCAGAGTAGAAATCGAGTTCGATATTGTCCTTTTCGGCGCAAAGCTCCGGCACGGAATTGTTTTCAATCCGGATTTGCAATTCTTCGTCAGCCTCGGGCGACGTCTGTCCCAGGGCTCTTGGCGCGGCGAGCGCAAGACTAGCCGTCCCAAGCAGGAAGCGGCGGCGGTCAGTCGGCGTCATTGGAGCAAATATCCTTGTTTCAATCCGCCCGGGTCACAGCGCTCCTAGAGCGTCGCGCGGGGTGCGCTATACATCTTACGGCTGTACGGCGAAAACAAGGAGATGTTCGTTTGATTGCGGCAATGGAGCAAGCCAAGCGGGAACCTCGCCTCGCGACAGCGCCGCGGCAAGGCCGGTGGGCGCCCGCTTTGCGAAGCCCGCCGGTTCCTGGTTGCACCAAAGCACAATCTGCGCTCCGGCAGCGCGCAGGATTTGCACCGCTTCCTCGGGCGGAGCGAGGAATGCATCGATGAGGATTTTGTTGCCGTGATTATCGCGGTGATAGGGGCCGGCGTAAACGCTGTGCGCGGTGTAAGCGAGTAAATAAGGGCCAATGTCGAAGGAAGCGACCACGCGGGACGGCGCGAGCCTGGTCAGTGGCTCAAGCGCTTCCGGCTTCAGGCAGGCGGCCTCGCTTTTTTGTGGGTCCATCATCTCGGCGGCGCTTCCTTTCACAGGCACGGCGGCCGCCAGTCCGACTGGGGAGACTCCAAGGCAAAGGACGCAAGCAAAGAGCGTGCGCGTTACGAAACCGAAGGAGTGTGTGCAATAGCGCGCTGTCGCCGCCACCACGCCCACAAGAGACATCATCACGATCGGCATCACTGACGTGAACACGCGCACTTGCCAAAGCCCCGCCGCCGAACCGACCACTATAATCCCGGCGACAGTCAGCCAGCGGCGTCGCGCCAGTCCCTCATGGCGGGCGGATTCGAGCAGCGCAGCGCAAAGTCCCAATAAGGCCGGCAGAGCAGTCACGATGACGAGGCTCGACTTCTTGGCCCAGAACTTGAGCAGCGGCGTCGCTTCGGTCACGTGCGAAAGCCAAAGCTCGCGCGCCAGCGGATCAATGGCGCCGAGCGGATCGCCAAAGCATTTTGGCGCGATGACAGCCATGACGCCGACGGCCGCCGCGGCGGCCGCCGCAGTCGCGACCGCGCGCCGAAGCGGCGTCCGAAGAAGCGGTGCGAAGCCGGAGAGCGCGCCAAGTCCGATCGAGCCGATCACAAAAGCCGCGAAATAGACTGCCGAATAGGCGTCGCAAGCGGAGATGAAATAACGATCCGGCCCCACGGTCGCGGCAAATATAAGCGGGAAAAAGAGAAGTGCGCTCCCTGCGAACCACGCCAGTGGGGCGCGCATCCGCTCCCCGTCGACTATGAACAGCAGCGGTAGAGCAACGAGCAGGACTGCGAAGAAAGGAATATTTTCGAGGCTTATGGCGATCGAGGTCGCCATCGCGGCGCTCGCCCCGGCCATCGCACGCGCATCGCGCGCGTCTATGCCTTTGAGGAAAAAGCCCAGTGTCGTCAGTAGCAGGACGATTTGGGGCGCATGGTGATCGATGCGTCCGGGAATGAACTGAGTCACCACTGCGCCGGAGAGAAAGGCGAGCAGCACCGCGAGATGACGCGGTGCAGAGGGCGAAATGATGGTGGCCAGCCAAGGAGAAAGCCGAAACAGAGCCGCGAGCAGTGCAAGGGGAAATACAAGCCGAGCAGCGCGTTCAGCGTAATCGGGCGAAAGGAACCAGCGGAAAAACAGCTCCAGCGCGGCAAGGGGCGTATCGACGACGCGCGACCAATGGCTGAACACGCCATTTGGCGGATCGAGACGCCAAGATGTCATGTCAAACCAGGACTGCCCCGCGAGCAGGTCGCGCACTTGCACTGCGCGCATGGCGTCGTCTGTGTCAAAAAACGCGCCGCTTCGCCAGATCTCCAGCGCGTGCGAATAGGTCAGGCCGATGGCCCCAAGCAGCGCCAGCGTCACTGTTCCCCATAACGGAAAGCTTAAAGCGCGCGCAAGCAGCAATTTCGGGTCGGTCGCCGTCGCGATGATGCTCGTGATCCGCAGCTTCGTTTGCTCCGAAAACAGCAATGTGCGCCGCGCCGTGAAGTTGAAGAGAAAAACGACGCCTGCTGTCGGAATTTTGGCGATCGCGACGGACAGTCCAGCATGCTCGACGAATGTCTCCATGAGGAATTCATTGAGCAACAGACCAATCAGGCCAGTTATGACAAAGCCTGCCGCTTCCTGCGATGGGCGCAAGGGGCGATTGTCGCCGAATACATAGCGAACGCTCAGCACGTAAATCAGGCCGAGGCCCGCGCTGAATCCGATCGCGGCTGCGACAAGATAGTTGACGCCGAACGCTTTGTTCAGCAGCAATAATGCCCCGGCGTCGAGCGCCAAAGCGCCGCCGCTCGCGGCGCCGTATTTCACAAGGTCGACCGCGAGGCGGCCAAGGTGGCCATAACGGTTGCGGTCGAGTAAAAGCAGGCGCGCGTCGAGTGAATGCGTCACGATCAGGCGACCTTCCGAGGCACGAGACGCTCGCTGGACAACGCTTCATGCGCGCCGGAAACGCCGGCTTCGGAATATTCGGCGTCTTCATTGACATTCCACACGTCATAAAGACTGGCGCCAGCCATGATGTTGAGCGCGGTCAACATCCCAGTCATCATTGCATGGTCCTGATTGTTGTATTTGTGCATCCCGTTACGGCCGATAAGATGCAGCGTCGGAAAGCGGGTGGCGATCTCCAGCCGGATGGCGTTGACATTCTGGGCATATGAATTGTCGTACACCGGGTAAGCCTTGGCTTGCCGCACCACGCAGGCGTCAAACACGTCATCGGGGTTCATCAGTCCAATCTTTTCGATTTCGCTTTTTGCCAGTGTGATCAACTCGCTGTCCGGCGAGGTCCACAGGCCGTCGCCCTCAAAGCAGAAATATTCCAGTCCGAGACAAGTCGAGACGCCGTTCTGCTATCATTTCTGGCGACCAGGACCGAAAGTTCTGCACGCGCCCGACTTTGACCGACGGATCGTGGATATAAACCCAGTTGTCGGGAAGTTCCCTTTGCGGGCGTCCGATCAGCACCACCGTCAGGAAGTCCCGATATTTGAGATCGCGCGCGTTGAACAGGCTGAGCGGCGTGGGCTCGATTGCGTTCATCAATTGACGCATCGGCGCGGACGAAAGCACATGGCGGGCTCTGAACGTCTCGCTTTCGCCGTCGCCACGGGTCGCGGTTACAGTCCACAATCTGCTCGCCTCGTCATAGTGTAATTTGTCGACGGTGCGCCCCATCCGCAATTGTCCGCCAAGCGCTTGGATCTTTCTTGCTGCCTCTTCCCACATCATGCCGGGACCGCGGCGCGGATAGCGGAACGATTTAATCAGTGACTTCGCGCCTTCGCCAGTCGATCCCTTGCGCAAGCCAAGTGAGCGGCGCAATCCGTCTATGATTGCGGCTCCGAGGCTCAGTCCCTTGATACGCTGAGCAGCCCAATCGGCGGAAATTTCGTCGCAGCCCATGCCCCACACTTTTTCAGTGTAGGTTTTGAAGAAGATGCCAAACAGGCGTTCCCCGAACTGGTTGCGCACCCATTGATGAAACGAACGGGGGTCCTTCACCGGGAAGGCCTTGGCGAAACCGAAGGACGCCATGCAGCGGGCGCTTTCCAAAATACCCAGATTTTTCAGGGCTTCAAACGCCTTGAGCGGATAGGCGTAAAATTTGCCGCGATAGAAGATACGCGAGAGGCGCGGACGCTCTAGAAAATCGTCGGGCAGTATTTCGTTCCACAGGTCGACGATTTCCTTCGACTTCGAAAAGAAGCGATGGCCGCCAATGTCGAACAGAAAGCCCTTGTAATTGGCCGTGCGGCTGATGCCGCCGACGTAAACGGGGTCCTGCTCGAGGATGAGCACGTCGCGTCCGTCTTTTGCTAAAGTGTAGGCCGCGGTGAGGCCCGCAGGGCCGGCTCCGATAACGAGCGTTTCGTGAATGTGGTGCATGTCAGCCCTGGACGCGAAGCTGTATGCTGTGCTTCGCCTGCAGCTGACTTTGAACGAGGGAAGTTAACGTCGACTTACATGGAGCCTTGAGTTGTAAGCAGCTTCAAGAACATTTCTCGATTCGGGTTCCAAGAGCGGCTCGAGTAATCAAAATCCGCGGAAGATGAAACCCAACGGCGACGACTGCCAACTGCTCACGGAACCGCGGACGCGAGGATGATAATTTGGGGCGTAAGCCATAGTTTGGCCGTGGCTATAAGTGGGTCGGCGTCCGCTCAGGCTGGCCCATTGCGCGGAGTTGCCGTCACGGTTGCGGGCGAATCTGGTCGCGCCCGCTGGGGAGCCAGTGATGGATATGCGCCCTCCTTCCGATTGCACCATGTGGAAAAGCGCGGCGGCGTGTTCTGGGGAAAGCCGTACGCAGCCGTGGGACGCGGGAGTTCCAAGCGCGGCGGTGGCGTATGTGCCATGGATGGCGTAGCCTCCGCGAAAGAAAATCGAATACGGCATCGGCGACATGTGATATTTTCTCGAATAATGCATGCGCTGGAGCCCTGTCGGGGCGTAATAGCCGCGCGGCGTGGAGTAGCCCGCGCGAGCGGTCGACACGGGCCAGTCATAGCTGCCCGATGAAGACTCGACATGCATCGACTGCGCGCTCAAATCGATTTGAATGCGGGTAGTTGCGTTAGCCGGGGCGACTGCGTCCAATGTCGCGAACGCGGATAAGATGACAATGCTCTGAAAACGCATGACGCTCTCCAAATATATTTTCGACGCAGCCTCATTTCCGCCATCTTCCCTGACAGAAGCTTAGTAAGCAATGTATGAGCTCAGTTAAGGTTGACAATGCCCGGAGAATCGGCCTCGCTTTGACAAACAATCAATTTGGAGCAAGACGCGCGCATGGTTGATCTGAAATGTGGTCGATTCGTCCTTGCGCTTTTTTTGATGTCCCCCGCGGCGGCGCAGGAGCGGGGCACGCTTGACCCCAAGCCGCTTCCTGCGCTCGCTCATCCCTCGGATCCCGGGACGCCCGCCAAGGAACTGTTCGGGAGAGTACGTGAGCCAGCTTCGCTCGAACCCCAACCGATCGGCTTCTATTCAAAAGGATGTCTTGCCGGCGGCGAGGCGCTGCCGATCAACGGCCCCAATTGGCAGGTCATGCGATTGTCGCGCAACCGCAACTGGGGCCATCCGAGTTTGATAGCTTTTCTGGAGCGTTTTGCGCCGACGGCCGCGCGCGCTTCCGGTTGGCCGGGCATTCTTATCGGCGACATGTCCCAACCGCGCGGCGGCCCGATGCTGACCGGTCATGCCTCGCATCAGATCGGGCTGGATGCGGACATCTGGCTGACGCCGATGCCTCCGCGTCAACTGAGCGCCGCGGAGCGAGAAGAAATGTCTGCGACCGACATGGTGCGGGACGACAAGCTCGACGTTATCCCGAACGTATGGACGGCAAGTCATCTTGCGGTCGTGCGCTCGGCTGCGGAAGACCCTGCTGTGCAGCGGATTTTCGTGAATGCCGCGATCAAGCGGGCGATGTGCCGCGTCGCAGCGGGCGAACCCTGGATGCGCAAGGTGCGCCCTTACTACTCGCACAATTATCACTTCCATGTGCGGCTGTTCTGCCCGAATGGCGCGGAAAGCTGCAAGGATCAGGATCCAACGCCCACGGGCGACGGCTGTGACGCTTCGCTGGCCTGGTGGTTCAGCGACGAGGTGCTGCATCCCAGAAAGACAACGACCAAGACCTGGCCGCCCATGACGATGGACAAACTGCCGGCAGAGTGCCGCAGCGTGCTTAAAGCCGAATAGTCCTTTCATTCAGCGCCGGGGCGCGTCTCGCTCACTGCGACGAGTTACGCATTGTTAAGACTCAGGGCTCACTCTTTGGGCAGTTAGCGCAAGGGGTTCGCCATGCCGACTTATGGGGCGATTCGCCGTGATTTGGACAAGCAGACCACTTCGACCGACGCTGACGCCGCTGCGCATTTCGCCGAGAAATGGATTTCAAGCCTCGAGGAATTCGAGCAGCGCGTTCCATGTGGGCGCTTTGAGCAGGTGCAGTGGCTGCGCTCGCTTGCTAAAATCGCTACCAAAATAGACCGACCCGCCGACGAGAATGAAGCGGCTGCAAGGCGCAGGCTCGGCGAACTCTGCCGTTTCGCCATGACCGCTTTGCATAGAGGCGCTCCCGACGCGGCGCAATTTGTCCGCGAGGCAAGCGCCGCGAACTCCAGACCTCGCGCCACGATTCTTGAGCGCTCATTACATCGCGGAGCGGCTTCTATTGAGTCTGGGACCAAAATACTTTGCGCGGGATCGAGCCGAAGCGAACCCGGTGCCCCTTCCAACCGCAGGCGGGTTTTTTTAGAGAAGCTTTTTGCGATCACGCAGCGTGCGGGATGCCACGCTCGCGGCCCTCTCGCTCGCGACTTGCGCGTTTGGCTTCTCCTCGATTGGCGAAACGCTCCTCGCCAGGCTCTCCCTTGGACCCTTCTGGTCAGACGCTCGAAACCCGGTTGATTCCGCTTCTCCGGAGAGGACGGCGCCCTTCTCGACCTCTATTTCGCCATAGCCCCATCTGCCTTCGACGCGTCCCGTAGAACGCACCACCAGAAGCTGTTTTACAGAAACTTCCGTGCCGATTTTTCCGTAAATATCGGCGTCGACGACTGCAATGGTCCCTTGCGCCACTCCGCCTGGACCAACAATCAACTGATCGCAGGTGATTTCGCCCTCGACCGTACCGTCAATGACAACCACGTCCTGTGCGTGAACCACGCCGGTCAACGTGACGCCCTCGCCGACATAGACGACATTCTTCTCTTCCGGCCTGAAGTTCGGCATGTCTTGGACCCTCTATTTGGCGCACGCGGTTAAAACTCGTTGATATTTGCATGGGTTAAGGCCGCCCAAATACCGGGGCATGGGCGCTTGGCTGTTCAGTCTAGCTCATGCGTGCAGCTTTTCGCAAAGCTTCTCTAGCGGCGGAGGTCACAGCAGCGGCGATGGCCGCCGCCTCCCAATGCCGATCAGCAGGGCTTTGAGCGGTCGATGGCTGCGGGAGCGTCGCTTAGTTGATGCCGCCGACGCAAGGCGCCGACTTCCCCCAATGGACACTCGAGCGCGGCGCGGTCCCAGTCGCCGCCGAGGGCAGCGGCCTCATAAGTGCTTTGTAAAAACTCCAACAGCGTGGCGTCGGGCTCAGCAGCGGTCCTCACTGCCTCATAAGGCAAGACAAACTCCTTCAGCTCCTCGCTGAAAAAGGCGCTCTCCGGCCGGACCTGCGTCGCGCTGAATCCCGGCGGGGCCGGATAGGCGTAGGAGTAAAAAGCGGGATAGTCGATGGCGCCGCCGCCTGGCCAGAAACCTGCGCTGCTTACCTCATGCGAATAGGCTTCACGCACAACGTCGTCCGGAAGATATGGAACGCCGCCGGGATGAGGCGGAGCACGCCGGCCCGAAAAACGCGTCACTGCGAGATCAAAGCTTCCCCAGAAAAAATGCACTGGACTGCATTTGCCTGTGAAGCCGGTGCGGAAGATCTTGAACACGCGATCGGCCTGCAACAGCAGTCTCCAAAAGCGGTATGCAGAGGCTGCATCATATGCGGCGTGTATCCAATCCTCGCTGAAGCGAATAGGATTTGGCAGCTCGTTTGGCAGTTCGTTGATACGCACGCCTAATCCCAGATCGTGGAGCGCCGTTACAATCTTGGCAAAAAACTCTGCGACGGATTGGGCGCAAAGTCGTAGTTGCCGCTGCGCACCGTCGCTGGATTCGATGCGAAGCAGATGGTCTATGAAATCGAATTCGATTTGAAAAGCCTTGTCGCCGTAAGGTATGGGCGAAGTGGTCAGACCGCGTGCCGTTAAGTACAGGGTGACGTGCCAGGAATGATTAAGCCAGGGAGTTTGCGATAATCGGATCTTGCCGACGATTTGCGTCCACAAATGAAGCGTTGCACAAGTCTCCCGCCAAGCAGAAAGCGGAAGTTCAGGCCACGCGTCTTGATCCGTTCCACCCTGCGCCATTTGTGCAAGCCGCGGTAGGAGAAGGAGCCTTGAAGAAATCGGCGGACGTAGATCACAATCAAGAATAGGGTTTCGGCGCCCGGCGTCCATGGGGCTGTGAAGTCGAAACGCCGCAAGCTGCGCCAGCAGACCGGGCGGCGTGGCTCATTCAGCAAAAGTGAAGTCGGAACTAAACTGCGAGCACAGAAGGCAATCAAAGCGCGTTGCGACTACCGCGGAGTGACGCGAGCGTGACCCCAATCGAGGTCGCGCAAGCTATGACTTGTCCAAAAGAGGCAAAATTCTCATACCGGCTCCTCATTTTCAGTGATTTTTCCTTTAGACGCCCATTTATCGAGAGGGTCGGGTTGGAAAACTCCTCCTTGAGAGCCTGACCTTCCTTGCGAAGACAGCTTGCCGCGTCGGAGGCCATCGGCAACTCCGGACAATTGCATTTTGGCGGCCTCTAAGGAGTTCCTTCCTGCAGCAGAGCGAGTGGTCACCCATTGCTGGACTGCTCGAAAGCGAGGGATTGTGCCGAAAATGGCGTTGGACCGGAGAAACTGCCCGATCAATGCGGATACTTTGGGCGTCACCACTGCTCGCTGGCCACGATGTAAATCATCGACATAGTATTTGTCAGCGTATGACCCGCGATAGGCCTCAAGTTCCCTGAGGGCCGACCTGTCTACTTGATTCAAGACCGCGCCCAGAATTCGAGACCTGATGCGCTCGTACGAAATTGCTTCCTGGACCATCTTGCAATTCGTGGCGCGCCACCTCACAACAAATACGAAACCGTCGACGAGATGCGCGATTGCTCTCGCATCCACAACGGGGACTACCGGAGCCACGTCCAGGATGATGTAGTCAAACAATTGCTTGAGCTTGCCGAGTATATTCAACATTGCGTGGGATGAGATTGCTCCAGCCAAATCGGCGCTGCTTCCAGTTTGCACAGAAGGCAGGATGTATAAGCCCGTTTCCTTATCAGCGAGGAAGCACGAAGCAAGCTTGGTTTGATCCGCGATCGCTTGCAATAAACCTGGACCATCGATGGCGCCGACGCGCGATGAAAGAGCACAGGTCCTCAAGTCGAAATCAATGATCAACGTCCGACTACCGCTTTTCGCAATGTTTTGAGCCAGATTCAACGCAACGGTCGTCTTGCCTTCTCCCGGAGCAGCCGAGATTACGCCGATGACCTTGCTCCGCGCGCCGCCGGATCGGACGCCGTCGATCGCGATCTTCACGCCGCGGATCGTCTCCGCAAAGCGTGATAAAGGAGCGTCGATAACGTATCTATCCATCCTGACATTATATGTGGCGGCCTTTCCCTTGGCGTCTGATGCTGAAGATCTCTGTTCGGAGAAAGCCGCCGTTCTCCGCTCCCCGAACTCCGTTACCTTTGGCAGCATTCCGAGAAACTTCAGGCCTGCAAAAACCTCGATATCTTCGCCCCAGATGAATCTTCCGGAGAAAAGTTCCCGCGCCACGACGCCGATCGTACTGAGAATGAGTCCCACCAGCATGACGCCAGCCAACACGAACAAAGACTTTGGATCGCTGGGCCTGAGCGGCGCCGCCGCTTCTGTAATGATGCGCGCGTCGGAAATCGGGAATGTCTCGAGCTTGACTCGCGTCTTGATATTTTTGCAGATATCCGGTGAGCAACGCTCTGGAAGAATCGGCCGAATTCTCGAGATCTCTCAGTTTGACCTGCGCGAGATTGGTTGGCGTTTCATCTGAAACCAATCTATTCAAGCTCGATTGCAATGACTTTTGTCTTGCGAGAGCAATTTCATAGTCGCTTTCGTAAGCGGACGCTATCCGGGCGCACTCGTCTCTGATTGATTTTTGCAGCTGCGCCATCTGATTTTTTATCCTTACAACAGCGGCGTGGCCAGCGCTGTGCTCATGACGCTGCCGATGGTTCCGTTGCTGTCGTCGCACCGCTCGTAGATCGATGGCGCAATCTCAAGCAGGCGCCAGAGCAGGTCGAAGGCCTCCGCCGGTTTCGTCGGCGCGACATGCGACGCGATCGCCGTGCGCTGCATGTCGAGATCAGCAGCAAGCTCTCTGATTTTGCGCCAATCGATAAACGACCGTGCCTTGGCGATCGAGGCTAACCGCTTGCGAATTTCCGGCGCGACATCGCCACCACCGCTACGGCTCGCCAGTTCCAATCGAAGACGGCGTTTGGCCGCCGCATCCCCCGTCGCCAGTTCGAGCAACAATTCGGCAAGGCGCTCGGGGCCTAGCGCCGCGAGATTTCTTTGCATTGAGAGTTTTGTCGGAAGCCATGCGTTTTCTTCGCAATCGGCAACACCTCGGTCAAGGCGATGTCTGCCAATTTTGCCTCCGCCAGGCGCGGGGCCAACTATGGAAATCTGCGGCGGCCCATATCTTGTCGTCTTCCAAGACGAAAAACACGAATTCAGGCGGATCGGGCCAGCCATGCCAGGTCCGGTCGCGAACAATCCAATTCTGATTGCCGACCTGCGCAACCGCGATGGTGTCGTCACCGAAGCGGCCGATGATGGGGTGGCCGTCATGCCCATGGCACTCCTCCTGCGAGGGCTGGCGCCATTCGACTGACATTCGCCGACACCGTCGAGACCTCAGAAGGAAAAGCGCATCTTCAGTCATGGTCTGCCCGAAGCCATCACCCGATGGCGCACCAAGAAGCATGACCATAGTCGACGCCACGACCCTTCGCGTCGCTCGTCTAATCTTGGTGATCAATTCGGTCATGACTATCCTGCGTAGCACCTCCCCAGGGGAAACTTTGCTTCAGCCAGATCGAATCGGTCCACCGATAAAATTGCAATTAGCTAGGTCAGCCACTCCGCACTGGCATCGAATGAAAGATCGCAACCCCAAAGCAGGCCGAAATTTCCTGACCTAAAACCTGACCTAAAATGGAATATAGGCCAAACCCAAGTCAACCCTTGCCATTATTTTGTATTATATCATGTAGTTAATGGTGCACCCGGCGGGATTCGAACCCACGGCCCCCAGAATATGAATTTGTGCGCCATCGGGCAAAACCGGACCCCAGCGATCGCAATCACGCCGATGTTCAAACGGGGCGGCCGCAAGACGTTGCATTTTTGGGTTCAGGCGAGCTTGGCTCGTGGCTCTATCGTCATTTTAGGGCTGAAGATTTCAGGTGGCTCTAAGAAATGAGTTAACCCTCAAGTGGTGCGTCAGTCTCGCCAGAAGAAGCCGCTTTGATTATTGAGTTGTCGCACTCGCGGGGCCGAGAGACGACCGTCCTTCCGCCAAAGCGTCCAAGAGAAGGGGGTAGGCTAATCGCCGCGTCCTCTTGATTTTTATTGGAGCGGGCGAAGGGATTCGAACCCTCGACCCCAACCTTGGCAAGGTTGTGCTCTACCCCTGAGCTACACCCGCATCCGTTTGCGCCGGCTCAGCGAACCGGGCGCGGGCGTCTTATGACGCAAACGAATTTGCTTTGCAACAGGGCGCCGCGAAGTTATGCGAATTTAGCCCCCCCCTGTCGCCTATCGACATTTGCTTCGGCATCGTGTAGGGCAGCGGGCTCAACTAAAACAGCGTCCCGAAACGCTCGTCGTCCCGCCTTGTCCTGGCGGGTAAGACGGAACGGCAGGAGTTTTACTGTGAACATCATAGAACAGATTGACGCCGAACAGGCTGCCAAGCTGATCGAAGGCAAGGCGATCCCGGAGTTTCGCCCCGGCGACACCGTGATCGTCAACGTAAAGGTCAAGGAAGGCGAGCGTTCCCGCATCCAGGCCTATGAAGGCGTGGTCATTTCGCGCCAAGG
This sequence comes from uncultured Alphaproteobacteria bacterium, assembly GCA_963724845.1. Lineage (GTDB taxonomy): Bacteria > Pseudomonadota > Alphaproteobacteria > Rhizobiales > Beijerinckiaceae > Methylocystis. The sequence continues at coordinate 76,141 of CAVRWF010000007.1, read as the reverse complement.
CGGCGGCTTGAACGAAAGCTTTACCGTGAGGAAGATTTCTTACGGCGAGGGTGTGGAGCGCGTGTTTCCGATCCATGCGCCCTTGATCGACTCGATCAAGCTGGTGCGTCGCGGCAAAGTCCGTCGCGCCAAGCTCTACTATCTGCGCGACCGGCGCGGCAAATCGGCCCGCATTGCGGAACGCGTCGATACCAAGCCCAAGACCGTCGCGGAAAAATGAGGCTTTGAGCGTGCGGTTGCGCGTTTCGCGCGGCCGCCGTCCAGTCCAATAGCCGCCGCGGCTCAGCTTAAGGAACAATGCTGCCCTGAAACATCGCGCGTGGCCCGCATGCGCAATGGGATCAGGGCTCACCAACGCCTTAAACGTTGCTGAGCCCAAGCGTTACAGATGAATTGCATTGCGGCCGCAAAGCGGCCGTTTCAACAATGTTCAGGCGGTTCTTTTGCGATCGCGCAACGCGCGGGTCGCAAGGCTCGCCACGCGGCCTGTCTCCAGCGGCGCTTCTTCCTTCTCGGCGACAGCACGGATCAACTCGGGCTTTCTGAAGGATTGGCGCGGCTGCGCCTCTTCTTTTCCGCCCTTGCGTTCAGAACGAAACTCGGTCGATTCGGCCATGCCGGCGAGGACGCCGCCTTTTTCGACTTCGATCTCCCCATAAATCCATTTGCCTTCGACGCGGCCGGACGCGCGCACGGTCAAAAGTTGCTTAACCGAAATGTCAGTGCCGATTTTGCCGTAAACATCGGCTTCGGAAACAGAAATGACGCCGGTCACGACGCCGGTTGGACCCACGATCAATTGGCTGCAAGTGATCTCGCCATCGACATTGCCGTCAACGACAACGGTATCCTGAGCCTGGACCGAACCAGTCATGGAAACGCCTTCGCCGATGTAAACGACATTTTTTTCATCAGGTCTGAAATCGCTCATCTTGCTGCACTCCTTTGCTTTTTGCTGCTACGCTCAACCTGCTTCGCGGTTGACGCACTTATACGATCGCGGAATGCGACGAGGTTATCGACGCCGGCCGCTTCGAAATTGTCCCAAACCCGCTCCAGCCATGTTTTCACATAGCCCCGCAACACGAAAGAACTCGGACGCGATTTGCCAGAAGAAGCCTGGTCAAGCACAAAAGAAGTAAATGACGCGCCCGACAGCTCGACGGTTTCAAACGCCAGGGAATCGAGGCGCGGGATGAGGATTTCTCGCGCAACGCCCGCGGGATTATTCTTTGCCTTGGTCGCACCTCGTCTCAACCGACCTCGGTCGCAGGCGAAATTCGTCACAATGCGATAGTTGCACCCATCGAGAAGCGGGGCGGCGTCTTGGATCTCTGCGACCGACGCGTGCGAGGTTCCAATCAGATGGAGCACCGACAGGTTCAACCGGCCGTCGGCGGCGGCTTCGAACACGCCGCACTCCCGAAGCAGCCGCAGCGTAGAGAACAGGGCGCCAGCCCGCAAGTCTACGATGGTCACACGGCCGGGCGTATCCAGATCATCGAGCAAACGGCATTGATCCCGCGTGTCATCGATATCTATTATTTCTGTAAATTCAGGATGATAACGTCGTAAATTGCCGGCAGGACTTTGAGTGTCGTAAACCTTGAAAGGATAGTTTTTGATCTCAAAATATTCGATAAGTGCTCTTGTGGCCGTCGTTTTTCCAACGCCGCCCTTATTTGCGCCAACTATTATTAGTGATGACCCAAGCATCTGTGCAACTCATAAAAACTATATTCTATGCTTCTACGACCCCATCACAGCGCCACGGTGACGAAAGTCACGTCTTGGTTGCGAAATAATATGAGTTTCTGTCATATGTCAACGAACTTTTAACGAACAATGGTGAACGATAAAAGGTTTTACTGACTTTGGTTTATTCCAAGGCTAATCGAACGGAAAATCTGCATATATATTCCAATGTTAGCGCCGAGGCGGAGATTGCCGGCCGCAACACTTGTCAGCAGTTCCGGCTCCGGGGAAACTACGGCAAAGGAGACGAGAAATCGGCGAGAAACGGCGTTATTATCTAGTTTTACTTAGCCATAGTTTCGCAAGAAACCGGTGTTTGAGCGTTGCGGCCGCCTTGATAAATCGACGATCAAACCATGCAAGCAAGCTTTCTATTTCTTACGCGCGTTCCGGTTAGAGACTATAAAGGTCCGCTGCGTCGCGCCCAAGAGTCTTTGCGCGCCGACAGTTCCGTGTCTTTCGTTATGGAGCCAAGATGCGATCTAAACTGCGTATTGCTTCGACCGTCGCGCTTATCCTCGCCGCAGGGGCAATCTTTGCGGGGACCTTCGCATCTACGAAGGCCGTTGCAGAATCGCCTCCGCTTGCACAGGACCGTGCAGCGCCGCAGTCACGCGCAGAAGTCGTTCTTTCCTTTGCGCCGGTCGTGAAGAAAGCCCAGCCCGCAGTCGTCAACGTATTTGCGTCGCGCGTCGAACGCGTGCCGGCAAACCCTTTTCTCGATGATCCGATCTTTCGCCGCTTCTTTGGCGAGCGCGGCGATCCCTCCGGCCGTAGCACCGCGCAGTCCTTGGGCTCTGGAGTGATTGTTGATTCTTCCGGCCTTGTCGTGACCAATCATCATGTTATCGAAGGCATGACGGATGTGAAAGTTTCGCTCGCGGATAAGCGGGAGATTCCTGCGAAAATCCTGTTGCGTGACCCGCGCACCGATCTCGCCGTACTGAAGCTGACTGAAGGCGGCAACTTCCCCGTAATGGAGCTCGGGGATTCGGACGCCCTTGAGGTCGGGGATCTTGCGCTGGCGATCGGCAATCCCTTCGGCGTCGGACAGACCGTGACTCAGGGCATCATCTCTGCGTTAGCGCGCACGCAGGTCGGCATTTCCGATTACGGTTTTTTCATTCAGACGGACGCAGCCATCAATCCAGGAAACTCCGGCGGACCGCTGGTTGACATGAATGCGCGCATGATCGGAATCAACTCCGCGATCTTCTCCAAGTCCGGCGGCTCCGTGGGCATTGGCTTCGCCATTCCTGTCAATATGGTGAAAATCGTCATTGCAGCCGCGAAAGGCGGCGGCAAGCAGGTGCGTCGGCCCTGGTTGGGCGCGACTCTGCAAAGCTTGTCCAAAGAAATTTCCGAAGGCCTCGGTCTGGAGCGCCCCTCAGGCGCGTTAGTGGCGGACATCGACCCTAAAGGTCCGGCCGCCGAGGCCGGGCTGAAGCGCGGCGACGTGATTTTTTCGGTCGACGGTCAAATAGCCGACGATCCGGAGTTTGTCGGCTACCGGCTCGCGACGAAGCCGCTCGGAGGCGTGGCGAGCCTTGGCGTGCTGCGCGCCGGAAAAAAGATCGTCGCGCCGATGAAGCTGGTCGCGGCGCCGGAAGTTCCGCCTCGCGATCCAGTAAAGCTCAAGGGGCAGAGCCCATTTGCTGGCGCTACGGTCGTCAACATTTCGCCGGCGGTGATCGAGGAACTGTCCGTGCAGGGCGCCTCGACCGGCGTCGTTGTCACCGACGTCGAAGAGGGCTCGTTTGCGCAGCAGCTCAATCTGCAGAAGGGCGACGTGATTCTTGGCGTCAACGACAAGAAGATCGCGACGACGCGCGAACTCGAACAGACCATCGGCGCTCGTTCCTATTATTGGAAAATCACGCTCGCCCGCGGAGGACAGGTTCTGACGACTGTCGTCGGCGGGTGACCCTCCGCGTGGCTTTCCTGCATTCATGCGCCGAAACAGGAACGCCGATTCAGGACAATCATCGGTGAGAACATCCTTAGATAAAACCGCTCGCGATATTTACCGTAAGGCCCATGATCGCGAGGTTGTAAAAAAACGACAGCGTCCCATGCACTGCAGTGAGAATGCGCATACCGCGCGACGCCGTCGAGATATCCGCAGTTTGCGACGCGAGGCCAATGACATAGGCGTAATAGAGAAAATCGACATAGTCCGGCATTTCGCCGCCGGGGAAGATCAATCCGCCCCGCTCATCGGCTTTCTTCCCGGGGTTGGCCCTGGTCTCGTCGTAGAACGCATGCGCGTAATGGAAGGCGAAAGTCAGATGCATGAACATCCAGCTATCGACGACTGTAAGAATTGTCAGGCCGAGATGCAGCGCCTTGGGCCAGCCTTCCATAGTTTTGACCGGCCCAAGTTCCAGTATGATCGCGCCCATGGAGGCGCAGGCGGTGCCGATGGCAAGTAGCAGGATCAGCAGACGACCCTCGTCCTGAAACCTCGCGCGGCGTCCCACCGCTACATGGTCCGCCCTGGCGATCATCAACGCGGCGGATATGAGATAGCAGATCACCGCGACGTTCCAGGCAACAAGCGCCCGAGTCGCGTCCCGCATGGAATGGGGAAGGGCGAAGCCAGTGGCGACGCCAATCAACACACAGATCAGCAGACGCGGTCGCGAGCGAAAAATTCGGAAGGGTTTCAGCAGCGCCGATCTCGATTTGCGAGGGCCGAGAGGATGCGCTTCCGACATGAGATGTCCGATCAGCTGTTGCGCAAGGCCACGAAGCGCGCGGCCTCTTTGAGCGTCGCTGTCGCAGACCCCAGCCCAGTCTCGTCAAGCGCGGCGATCGCCTCCTTCACCAGAGCGTCGCGGCGCGCGCGAGCTGCGTCAAGGCCCAGGAGTCCGACCAGCGTCGCTTTGCCTCGTTCGGCGTCCTTGCCGGCGCGCTTCCCGAGTGCAGCCGTATCTCCTTCAGCGTCCAGAATATCGTCGGCCACCTGAAAAGCCGCGCCAAGGGCCGCGCCGTACCGCGACAGCGCCTGACTTTGCCGCGCATCTGCGCCCCCAAGAATAGCTCCGGCGTCTACAGCGAATCGCAAAAGCGCCCCGGTTTTCATTGCCTGCAGAGTCAGGATTTCGTCCTGGCCCAGCGGCCGGCCCGCCGTTTCGGCGGCAAGGTCCAGCGCCTGTCCGCCGACCATGCCGCCAAGCCCTGCGGCGCGGGCCAAAGCCAGCACCAGGGCCGCGCGGATCGAAGCGTCGGCGTGGGTGGAGGGATCGGCGAGAACGTCAAAGGCGTAAGTGAGAAGCCCGTCGCCCGCCAATATGGCCGTCGCCTCATCAAAGGCCTTGTGAGCAGTAGGACGTCCGCGTCGTAGATCATCGTCATCCATCGCGGGCAAATCGTCATGCGCCAGCGAATAGCAGTGGATCATTTCCAAAGCGCAGCCAGTGCGCAAGGGTCCTTCATCGGCGATGCCGAAAAGCCGCGCTGATTCGATCACCAGAAAGGGCCGGAGCCGTTTGCCGCCCCCAAGCGTGGAATAGCGCATAGCTTCCAGCAAGCGCGCGGGCCGCTCTATTTCGCCTGCGAGAGGCGTCGGCGCCAGTAGCGCATCCAGCGCTTTCTCGACAGCTTTTGCAGCCGCTTCGATGCGGTGATTAAAGTCGTCCGCGAGGTGTGCGGCGTTCATGCGGGACCCCGTCTCTTCGATGAGTGCGTCGCTCTGCTGCTAGCAAATTCCCCGGGAAATCCCAACTATGGCGCGCATTGGCATTAAGACTGCATTAACAAATTTGCATCGCAAGCCACGACGCACAGCCTAAACGTTGCAAATCAAAGGGATGGAACGATGGTCAGCAGCCAAGTCCTCGATCTCTGCGCGGTTTTAGCCGCTTTCGTGCTCACCGGCGCCGTCGTGATAGGCGCCTGGTGAACATTACTTCGGCATGACGTCAAAACGGCTGACCGATGTCAGCCGGACATTCTGGCGACCAGCGCGTCTGAAAACTCGACGTTCGCATACACGTTCTGGACATCGTCATTGTCCTCGAGCGCTGAGATCAGCTTCACGATTTTCTCGCCTGCCTCGTCGTCGACGGCAATCGTATTTTGCGGTCGCCAGACGAGGGCGGCCTTCTTCGAATCGCCGAATTTTTCTTCAAGAGCCTTCGCAACATCGCGAAGGTTTTCAATCGAAGTGATGACCTCATGCGTTTCTTCGCTCGAAGAAACGTCGTCGGCGCCGCATTCTATCGCCGCCTCCATCATCGCGTCTTCGGAAGCGACCTTGCGGTCAAACTCAATCAGTCCCACGCGGTCGAACATGAACGACACCGCACCGGTCTCGGCGAGCGCGCCGCCAGCCTTTGTGAAGTATGAGCGCACTTCGCCCGCCGTGCGGTTGCGATTGTCGGTCAGCGCCTCGATGATGACCGCAACGCCCCCCGGCGCATAACCCTCGTAACGCACCTCGTCGTAATTCTCGGCGTCGGCGCCCGAAGCTTTTTTGATCGCGCGCTCGATATTGTCCTTTGGCATGTTTTCAGCCCGCGCAGCCAGTACCGGCGGCGCGCAGACGCGCATTCATGTTCGGGTCCGGGAGGCCCATTTTGGCCGCAACGGTAATTTCTCGGGCGAACTTGGAGAAGAGCTTGGAGCGGATCGCGTCCTGCTTGCCCTTCTTGTGCATGATGTTCTTGAACTGACTATGTCCCGCCATCGAACTCGCCTTGTTGTCCCTTTAACTCGTCCTCGACGCCACCCGCAGCGCCCTTTGGATCGCCCGTCGCAAGCGCAGCGTTGTCGTGCGGCCCATATACGCCGGCCGCCAATGGAAATAAAGGAAGGGACGACAGATAGAGGTGACGCCCATGAAAGAAAAAGAGTCATTCGGCGTGGACCGCGACATCCCCGCGCCGCCGCATCCCCTCGAGCGACGCGCGCCCTTGCCAGGGTGCCATCCCAAGCCGGATTTCGAAGACCCTTCCGCGAGCGCCCGCGTGCAGGCGATCCTTGCCAGCCCGGCCTATCGCGAGGCCTGGGCCGATCCGGATTTTCTTACGTCTGGGGAAACGCGCGGCGCAAGGCTTGAGCTCGATTATCTCAAGGCTGAACTGCAACTTCAGCACTTTGGCGTGACCGACACGATCGTTGTGTTCGGCTCCACGCGGTTTGTGGAACCTGGTGTTGCGGCGGGGCGTCTGCAGGCCGCAGACTGCGCGTTGTCTGCGTCGCCGCAAGATGCGGCGCTGATTAAGGAAATGCACGCCGCCGAAAGAATTGTCGAGAAATCAAAATATTATGCGATCGCTCGGGAGTTTGGGGCGCTCGTCGGCTCTGCCCCGCCGCTGGCCGGCGGCGGCCGGTTGGCGATCGTCACGGGCGGCGGACCAGGCGTGATGGAAGCCGCCAACCGCGGAGCCCTTGAGGCGGGCGGCAAGAGCGTCGGCCTCAACATCACACTGCCGCATGAGCAGTTCCCCAATCCATACATTTCGCCTGAGCTTTGCCTGCGCTTCCATTACTTCGCGCTGCGCAAGATGCATTTTCTTATGCGCGCCCGCGCGCTGGTCGCTTTTCCCGGCGGCTACGGCACGATGGACGAGCTGTTCGAAACGCTGACGCTGGCGCAAACCCGTAAAATCAAGCCTTTGCCGATCATCCTGGTCGGCGAGAGGTATTGGCGGCGGGTTTTCGATGTGGATTTCCTTGTCTCCGAAGGCGTCATCGATCCCGAGGACCGGGAGCTTTTCTGGTACGCCGAAACCGCCGAGGAAATATGGAACGATATCCTGCGGTGGCGCGCGCGTTCCGGCGATGCGCTGCTTTAAACGCTCTCAACGCTTACCGTTTCAGCTGATCGCGACCCGGAACTTTGAACCTTCACCCAAAACTGCTTAACTGCGTGGCGCAGCGCCTCGACGCGCTGCCGATTTAAAGGAGAACAAAATGGGTTTGCTCGATGGAATTCTTGGCGGCGTAATCGGCGCCGAGGCATTGTCGCTTGTGAAGGGTTATGTGGACAAACACGGGGGCCTCGATGGCGTCGTCGCCGAGCTTGAGAAAACCGGCTATGGCGCGCAGGTCAAATCCTGGGTCGGAACTGGCGGCAATTTGCCGATCAGCGCTGAGGATATCAAAAAGGCCCTGGGTTCTGAGAAGATCAAGGAACTCGCCGCCTCAACCGGCATTCCGGTTGATAAGGCCGCTGAATATCTGGCTCAGCACCTCCCGACAGCAATCGACAAGTCGACGCCCAACGGCGTCCTGCCGCCAAAGTAAGGCTTCGGCTGCGTCACCTTTGTTGTCCCAGACCGTCGGTCGCCTGATGCGGCGTCCGACGGCGTTTTTTTTCACATTGCCAAAACGTCTCGACTTCGGGGCGCGCAATAGCCTTTTTTGGCTCCCAGCGCCCTCTCTTGCCACCGAATGGGCGATTTTGTATGTCCCGCTGGACCCGGCGGTTTCAGCCGAACCGAAGTTGTTGAAATATTGCGGTGAGGGGCGCGGCGGAGCATTTGCGCGCGCCTAGCCTCATGGGCCTGCCTAAGTTTGCGTAAAATGCAAAGCGACGCGTCCACAAGCATGACGAGGGATATTTATGACGAAGCGCGCGTTGGTTACGGGGATCACGGGGCAGGACGGGGCTTACCTGTCACAGTTGCTGCTGGGGGAGGGATATGAGGTTCACGGGGTGATGCGTCGCTCCTCGCACCGGGGGGTTGAGGACCATCGTCTGCGCTGGCTGGGGATAGCGGACCAGGTGCAACTGCACGACGGCGATTTGTCGGATCTGTCGAGCCTGCTGCGGATCGTGCAGGATACGCGCCCGGACGAGATTTATAATCTGGCGGCGCAGTCTTTCGTCACCTCGTCCTGGCGCCAGCCGGTGCTGACCGCCAATGTGACGGCGGTGGGGGTCGCCAACATGCTTGAGGCGATGCGCATCGAGGCTCCTCAGGCGCGGTTCTATCAGGCCTCGTCCTCGGAAATGTATGGGCTGATCCAGGAGCCGATGCAGCGGGAGACGACGCCTTTTTATCCGCGCTCGCCCTATGCGGTGGCCAAGCTCTATGGGCACTGGATTACGGTGAACTATCGCGAGAGCTTTGGCCTGCACGCCTCGTCGGGCATATTGTTCAACCATGAGAGCCCGTTGCGCGGGATCGAGTTTGTGACGCGCAAGGTGACCAGCACGGTGGCGCGCATCAAGCTGGGCCTCGCCGGGGAGTTGCGGCTGGGCAATATCGACGCCAAGCGCGACTGGGGCCATGCGCGCGATTATGTGCGGGCGATGTGGCTGATGCTGCAGCAGGAGAAGCCGGACGACTATGTGGTGGCGACCGGGGTGACGACGACGGTGCGGGACATGTGCCGCATCGCTTTCGAGCATGTCGGGCTCGACATGAACAAGCATGTGGTGATCGACCCGGCGTTTTACCGTCCGGCGGAGGTGGATGTGCTGCTGGGCGACGCCGCCAAGGCGCGGGCGAAGCTGGGCTGGGCGCCAAAGATCGCGCTCGATGCGCTGATCAAGGAAATGGTCGACGCCGACCTGGAGCGCGTGGGGCGCGAAATCGCGATCTGACCCCCCAAAGCTGCAGCGCACGATTACAAAGGCATATGGCGAGAAAGTCGCCTACGGGAGTCCGAATGGCGGTTTTCGAGCGGATTTTGCTGACAGGCGGCACAGGCTTCGTGGGTTCCTATCTGGCGCCTTTGCTGGCGAAGTCTTATCCAAAGGCGCGCCTCGCACTGCTTACGCTTGGAGACGACCCGGTTCGGCTTAGCGAGCCCTGGACGCAAGTTCGTGGCAATCTCCTGGATGCGTCGGCCACGGAAGAGGTCGTTGGGGCGGTGCGACCGGATCTCGTCGTACATCTCGCCGGACAGGCCTCGATCGGGACCGCCCTCGGCGCCGCGGAACAGACGTGGCGGTCAAATCTGCACGGCACTTTCAATCTCGCCAGTGCGCTGGCGCGGCGCGCGCCCGGCGCCACGGTGCTGTTCACCTCCAGCGCCTCGGTTTATGGCGCCAGCCTGAATGGCGGCATGGCGACAGAGGACACTGCTTTGCGGCCGCTCGACGCCTATGGGCGTTCAAAGGTGGCCGCGGAAGGCGCTCTCACGGATGTGCTGGGGCCGGATGCGCGTCTGTTGATCGCAAGGCCGGTCAATCATACGGGACCGCGCCAGAGCGAGAAATATTTTGTGCTGTCATCTTTCGCCGCACAAATCGCCGCGATTGAAGCAGGGCGCATGGAGCCGGTGCTGCATGTCGGCGATCTGACGAAAACCCGGGATTTTCTGGATGTGCGCGACGTTGTTGCGGCTTACATCGCGATGATCGCAAAATCCGCAGAACTTCCCGAGCGCGTAAACTGTTTCAACGTCGCCTCCGGCGAACCCCATGCGATCAGCTTCCTTCTCGAAAGCCTGCGTCAGCGCACCGCGACATCCTTCGACACGCGGGTTGAGACCTTTTTGCTGCGTCCCGCGACCATCGACATTCCAGTCATTGCCTGCGACGCCGCGAAATTGCGCACTTTCACCGGCTGGCGCCGGACCTTCACGATCGAAGACATGCTCCAATCCCTGCTGGACTATTGGCGCGGAATCGAAAGCGCGCGTAAATGACGCTACCTCCATCGAAGCCTGGCGACGCAAAGGACGAGCACATTCGACTGCTCGAATATCAGCTCGACTATGTGCGCGCGGAACTGTTGCATCTCGTGCATGAGCGCAACAAGATGGTCTATTCGGCCTCCTGGCATATTTTCAAGCCTTTGCGCCAGATTGAAGCGCGGCTTGTGGCCGCTGTGACCGCATTGTGGCGGCCTCGCGGAGCGCGGCAGGCCCCCGCGGTGGACGCGCCGGCGCCGACCGAAGGCACATCTATGCGGACGATCGCTCCCACGCGTCTTCTGGTCGACGTCACCGGCGTCATCAAGCGCGACGCCGGCACGGGCATTCAACGCGTCGTCAAGAAAGTCGTCGAAGCGCTTTACGGCGTGGAAAACTATGAGGTTCCCGCTATCGCCGTGCGTAGCGTGGACGGGCGGCTATTCACGGCGCACGCCTACGCTGCGTCCCTAACAGGTTCTGCGCCGCGCGCGCCCGACGCCGAAATCGAAATAAAACCCGGCGATCGTTTTTTCATGCTGTCCGACAGCTGGAACGCCTTTGACGAATTGGCGCCGCTGTTCGCGCGCATCCGGGCGGCGGGCGGCGAAATCATCTCCTGCATTTTCGACCTCATACCTGAGCTTTACCCGCACGCATGCCATGAGGTCACCGTGCCGCTCTACGACGCGTGGCTGCGCAAAGCCTTGATGGAAAGCGACAGCTTTCTCGCCATATCCCGCACTGTCGCGGAGGAACTGGCCAGTTTCATCGAGACACGCCGGCTGCCGCATAAGCGCGGACTCAAGATAGGCTGGTTCCACTGCGGATGCGACATCGCCGGAAGCGGCGAAAACCCGCCGCGCGCAAAAATCCAGGATGCCGCGGCCGGTGCGGCGCCGCTGTTTCTATGCGTCTCGACCATCGAACCGCGCAAGGGCCAGCGCGTCGCGCTAAGGGCGTTCGAAAGTCTTTGGCGCGAGGGCTTTGACGCTAAATTGCTGTTTGTCGGTCGGCGCGGCTGGCTGGAAGAGGCCATCGCGGCGGAAATAGAGCATCACCCTGAAAATGGGCGGCGCCTGTTCTGGTTCAACGATGTCGGCGACTCCGAACTCGCTTTTCTTTATGACCGTGCGCGCGCACTGGTGCTGCCGTCTTTCGCGGAGGGGTTCGGTCTTCCCATCGTCGAGGCGGCCAGGCGCGGACGACCGGTGCTGTGCAGCGACATTCCGGTTTTCCGCGAAGTGGGCGGAGCCGGCGCGATTTATTTTCGCGTCAATGATCCGCAAGCGCTGGCGGATCGCCTGAAGGAGTTTCTTGCGGGTAAAATCGCCGCCGATCCGACGAAAGTGCTGGGCGCAAGCTGGGCCGATGCGGCGCGGCGCATCACCCAGGTGATTGCGCGAGACGACTGGAGCACGCGCCTCTCCTGAATTTCGGTTGGCGGCCTTTTGAGCTGATTTCCATTCGGCGGCGCCACAAAGGACTTCGAAGCGCGGCGCTTTCCGCCGGACGACAAAGCGTGGTAAGGAGGCGTCAATCGGCCATGACGCGGCGGGTTCCTCACGCGTTCGAGGAAATGGCCTTTCGTTAATCTGCGCTTTTGCCTTGCCGTCGCTTTCAGCGTCGACCGGGTCAATCGCGCCTCACCAATCAAGGTTGTCAGCATGGCGATCAATTTACCGGCCGGCTGGGCGTCTTCCACGCCCAAGGCGTTGTATGACATTATCGCTCTTGAAGGCGGACAGGGCAAACTGCCGGTCAGCATCCCCCTCATGGGCGCCTGCATTGCGGCTTATTTTGTGGCGCAGACGGCGCTGCATCTGCTGGATCACGAAGCTGGTTCGGCCCTGGCTTTCGGCGCCGCCAGCGCCGCATTGCTCGGCGGTCTGACGGCCGGCGTGCTCGAGCTCTACAAGCGCCGCGACAAGACCGTCCAAGCCATAACCGCGCTTGCTGCGTCCGGCGCCGTGATCGCGCTCACCTCGATCGCGCTGCACTTTATCTTCGCGGTGGCTCTCCCGCCGCCGCTGCCAACCCAGCGGCTGGTGAGCTTCCTGCTGTTTCCGATCGCCATCTGGAATGTGTTCAGCTTCGCCTGGATCTATCGCCACGCAGCGATCAGAACAATTCCGGCTTTTTCCCTCGCGGCGACTTTTGTGATTGTGGTCTATTTCATAATGGCCACGCTCATCCACTAAGCGGCGCCGATTCGCCCCTAACTTGCGGGTTCATCGGTCGGCGCCGCAACAATAAAGCTCAGAAGGGCGGCGTCCCTTGCTGCGGACGCCGTTTTTTTGCTTCGAAGGGACGTTTTCGGACTTTTATTGACAAGCTTTTGGAAACCATTGGGGCAAATTAAGCGCCTATTAAGCATAATCCCTCATCCTTGCTTCATTACCGCGCCAAGACCGACTGCGACCGGCTGGCGCGAAGCAAGGACGAGAGCAAATGGCTTCAAAGATTTCCCGCGCCCGCGCGACCGCTCTGACGGCGCTGCTCGGCGTCTTTTTCGCTCCGGCCGCGATGGCCGCAGACATGCCCTTCCTCTCGGCCCCGGCCCCGACGCCGGTCAACCAACAACCCCTGGAATTTGGCTCGGGCTGGTATCTGCGCGGCGATGTAGGCTATTCGAACATGGCGGTGCCGGTCGTGGTCGCAGATTTCGCCAATAATCTGGGCCGCACCGGCGCGGTCTCCGGCGGCATCGGCATGGGCTACCAATATAACAACTGGTTGCGCACGGATCTGACGCTGGATCGCGCTGTATTCCAGCCTGTCCGCTCCATGGGCTCAAGATGGTGTCCGTACGGCACAGTTCTGGACGGCGCGGCCGGAACCGCTAATGCAGGAAAGCCGATCGGTTATCTTTACGATCCTAATGAAACCTGCACGCCTGTAGTCAAATCCGAGCTCAACCGCACTTCGCTACTTGCAAACGCCTATGTCGATCTAGGCAATTGGTGGGGTCTGACGCCCTATGTCGGCGCCGGTGTTGGTTTCTCTTACTTCAGATCGAACAACAGCGTCGCCTATTTTCAAAACAACGATGGTCAGCTTTGGGCCCCGAACCTCGGACAGGGCGGGGTGCCCATCACCTGGATCCGGGGTCCGAATTACTTTGGGCCAATCATCTTCCCTCCGCTACCCTGGGCTCAAATACTCCCCAATCAGGCGGCTCAGAAGTCGTCCTGGAAGTTCGCCTGGAACGTGATGGCCGGCGTGAGCTATGACATCTCGCAAAATTTGAAGATAGACCTGCACTACCGCCTCCTCGACGCGGGAAGCTACACCAGCTTCTCGAGCACTTTGACAGGAGCGGGACCGGTGACCAAGGATCTGATCTCACAAGAAGTGCGCCTGGGATTCCGCCTCGTAGCGGATTGAGTCCTCGCACCTGCGAACGAAGTTCAAGAGGCGCCCGCGACCCGGGCGCCTCTATTTATTTTTGTCCCGCGATGTTAGGAACCGAGCCGATTTGTTCCAACGCTCGGCGCCGCGCTTTTCGGGAGCGAAAACTCTTTCGCTTTCTTGAGGCTCAAGCCACAATCGCGGAAATTCCCTTATGCCCACAACAATTGACGTGCTCGGCATCGGCAACGCCATTGTCGACGTTCTCGCGCCCGCGCAAGACGACGCTTTGATGAAGGCCGGATTGCACAAGGGCGCGATGCAGCTTGTCGACGAGACACGCGCCAGCGAACTTTACGCAGGTATGGGGCCGACGACAGTCGTTTCGGGCGGTTCGGCGGCCAACACTATGGCTGGCCTCGCCAGTCTCGGCAGCCGCGCGGCCTTCTTCGGCAAGGTCAAGGATGACGAAGCTGGCCGCGAATTCGCCCATGACATCCGCAAGGCGGGAGTGGGTTTCGATACCCCGTTCGCAGCTGACGGCGCGGCGACAGCGCGTTGCCTGATCTTCGTGACGCCGGACGGGCAGCGCACAATGAATACCTTTCTGGGCGCTTGCCAGGCGCTTGGACCGGAGGACATCGACGAGGCGGTCGCGGCGAGCGCCAAGGTGCTTTACATGGAGGGCTACCTTTGGGATCCGCCTGGCGCGAAGACCGCCTTTCTGAAGGCCGCCAAAATCAGCCGCGCTCATGACCGCAAGGTTGCGCTCAGTCTTTCCGACGCCTTTTGCGTGGATCGCTACCGGGATGAGTTTCTTGGACTGATTCGCGACGGGGTGATCGACATCCTTTTTGCCAATGAAAGCGAACTGCATTCGCTCTATCAGACCGCCGATTTCGAAACGGCTCTGAAGGCGCTGCAGAGCGAGAAAAACCTGCTGGGCGTGGTGACGCGTTCGGCGCAAGGCGTTGTAGTCGCGCAAGGCGCCAGCGTTGTCGCGGCTCCGGCTTTTCCGGTCGAGGAGGTCGTGGACACTACTGGCGCCGGCGATCTTTTCGCGGCGGGATTTCTCGCCGGTTATACCCAGAACATGTCTCACGCCAGAAGCGCATCGCTCGGCGCGCTCGCCGCCGCCGAGGTGATTTCGCATTTCGGCGCGCGGCCGCAAAAAGATCTGGCGCAACTCGCTCGCGACAATGGACTGATGGCCTGAGCCACAGGAAAACCGCTCACGCTCAAGGAGAAACAAATGAGAGCTATTTCGCGCGCCTGCCTTTTCGCGGCGGCCACATTCGCCGCCTTAGCCGGCGGCGCCCCAGTTGGATCCCAGCCGGCTTCGGCACAGGACGAAAGCAAAGCAATGACCACGGCGACAGGATTGAAGATCATCGACACGAAGGTTGGAACGGGCGACTCGCCGAAGCCCGGCCAGCTCTGCAAAATGCATTACACCGGCTGGCTTTATGTGAATGGCGCCAAAGGCAAGAAATTCGACAGCTCGGTCGATCGCGGCCAGCCCTTCACTTTCACGATCGGCAGGGGGCAAGTGATCGCCGGCTGGGACGAGGGCGTCGAGTCGATGAAAGTCGGCGGCAAGCGTACTCTGATCATTCCGCCGGAGCTGGGCTATGGCGCGCGCGGCGCCGGCGGCGTCATTCCGCCAAATGCGACGTTGCTTTTTGACGTTGAACTGCTCGACGTGAAGTAACCGCTTCGCCGCCGCACATTAGCGCTTCAAGAACCAGATCGCCGCGAACAGGATCGCGGCGATTCCCAAAAGCAGATTTCTGTCCGAACTGCGCCGCGCCTGGGCCAGGGCCTCAAGCGATTGCGCCGACAGATCGACGCCCTTTGACGCCTGATTCGACAAATGCGCCAGCGCGCTTTCCGCGTCCGCCATAACCTTGGGCAGATGCGTCGCTAATTTGGCGACTTCCGCCATGCTGCGGCCTGCGTCTTCAATCTTCGCCTTCGGCCCAAGGTTGCTTTCGATCCAGTCCCGCACCACGGGGTCCGAGGTCTTCCAGATATTGAGCTTGGGATCGAGCGCGCGCGCGACTCCCTCCGCCACCACCATAGTCTTTTGCAACAGCACCAGCTCCGTGCGGGTGCGCATATCGAACAGCGCTGTCACCTCGAACAGCAGCGTCAGCACGCGCGCCATCGAAATATCCGAAGCGTTCACCGTGTGCAGCGGCTCGCCGATAGCGCGCAGCGCTTGCGAAAATTCTTCGACCGAGTGAATGGGCGGCACATAGCCCGCCTCGAAATGCACCTCCGCGACGCGCCTGTAGTCGCGGGTTATGAAGCCGTAAAGGATCTCTGCGAGGAAGCGGCGCTCTTTAAGGCCGAGGCGCCCCATGATGCCGAAATCGATAGCGACGATGCGGCCCTGTTTGTCGACGAAGAGATTCCCTTGATGCATGTCGGCATGGAAAAACCCGTCACGCATGGCGTGGCGCAGGAAGGACTGCAATACGTTGCGACCGAGATCCTTGAGATCGTGCCCTTCCGCCGTGACGCGCGCCAGGTCGGACAGGGGCGCGCCCTCGATCCATTCGAGCGTTAGCACGTCCTTGGCTGTGCGGTCCCAATCGACGTTGGGGGCGTGGAAGTCCGGATCGTTGGCGACGTTGTCGCGAAATTCCGAGGCCGCAGCCGCCTCCAGGCGGAAATCCGTCTCCAGCTTCACCGTCCGCGCCAGCGTGTCGACCACCTCGATGGCGCGCAGTCGCCGGCCTTCCGAAGAAAAGCGCTCCGCGAGGCGAGCGATCACATACATGTCAGCCAGATCGCGCGCGAATTGTCTTTCGACCCCGGGGCGCAGCACTTTTACGGCAACCTTGCGCTCGCCCTCAGGATAGCGGGCGTGGGCGATGTGCACTTGCGCCACCGAAGCCGCGGCGACCGGCTCGCCAAATGAGGTAAAAAGCACGTCAATGGGTCTGCCAAGGGCGTTTTCGACGATAGCGACCGCCGCCTCGCGTCCAAATGGCTCCATGCGATCTTGCAGCGCGGTCAGCGCATTGGCGATTTCACCGCCCACGACATCGGGTCGAGTCGCCAGAAACTGGCCGAGCTTCACATAGGATGGTCCGATCTGTGCAAAAGCGCGAACAAGGGCGTTTGGTCCGCCGCTAACGTCCTTGCGAGCGATTAGATTCGCCAGACGCACCGGCAACCCTGCGGCGGGCGGCAAGAGCGCGGGATCGAGACCGGTAAAAACGCCCTCGCGGGCAAAAATGTAACCGGCGCGCGCCAAGCGCAGAAGATGCCCTAATCCAAAAAACACGAAGAACCGCCGTTTCTGTCGTTCGTTCGATCGAAGCGCCGAAGTTTCACGCCAGTGAACATCGGGCCGGGTCCGCTGCCGCCAATTGGCGCCCTCTGAAGCGGATTTTACGGGTGTTTAAAGGCTCATGCGACGCGAACCTGCTCCAACTCTCTGATCTTATGCGATTTCCTGCCGATAGCACGAGTTGTAAGACGGGAAAGCGCTTTAAGGCTTCCAGCCTGAGTGGATCGCCACCACGCCGCCCGTTAGACGTTCAAAGCCGGTGCGGCGGAAACCCGCCTTGCGAATCATGCCTTCGAAATCGTCGGCGCGCGGGAATTTCTGAATGGATTCAACGAGATAACGGTAGGGCTCACCGTCGCCGGCCACGAGCTTGCCGACCGCAGGAATGACGTTGAAGGAATAAGCCTCGTAAATTTTGTCGAGGCCTGGAACCGCAACCTGCGAAAATTCAAGACAAAGGAAACGACCGCCGGGCTTGAGCACCCGGAACGCTTCCTCCAGTGCGATCTGAATCCGCGGGACGTTGCGGATGCCGAAAGCGATCGTGTAAGCGTCGAAATAGGCGTCCGGAAACGGCAGGGATTCCGCATTGGCCTGCACAAATTCGAGCTGCTCGTCCAGCCCACGCTCCCTCGCGCGGTCTCGGCCAACCTCCAGCATGTCGCCATTGATGTCGAGCACCACGATCTTGGCGTCGGTCGCGGCTTTCTTGGCGACGCGAAAGGCGACGTCGCCCGTGCCGCCGGCTACGTCCAGATGACGGAAATTGGGGTGGTTTCTGCTGTTGACCTTGCCGGCGAAGGTGTCCTTCCACAGGCGGTGCAACCCGCCGGACATCAGATCGTTCATGATGTCGTAGCGGCGCGCGACCTTATGGAAAACGTCGTCGACCAGCCCCTGTTTTTCCGCGAGCGGCACTTCGGAGAAGCCGAAATGCGTCGAGGAGTCTTGGTCGGAACGGGAATTTGTCATCGCAGGCTCGCGTTCGAGAAAAAGCGAAGTGGGTATAACCGCTGGGAGCACGCATGGCTATAAGCGTGGAAGGGGGAGCGGTCCTCACCGCGACACTTCGCCTCCGACCTCGTCGATCCCGTAAACGTCGTCGCGGAAATGCACGGCCCCGTCGGCGGACGCCCAGCCGGTCATATAGACCCAGACCACCGGGACTGCGTGGGAGAGCTTCACCTCCTCGCGCTCGCCCGAGGCGATCTTGCTCATGATCGCGCTCTTGTCCAGATGGCCGGGCGCGTCCTCCAGCAGCCATGCAGCGAGATCGTAAACGCCCTGCACGCGCACGCAGCCGTGCGACAGAAAGCGATAATCGCTGGCGAAAAGATTTTTCGACGGCGTGTCATGCATATAGACCGAATAGGGATTGGGCATGGAGATACGGATCGAGCCCAGCGAATTATGTGCGCCGCTGTCCTGACGCAACGTGTAGTTCAACGCCCGCTCGCTCGACCAGTTGACGCTGCGCGGGTCGATCTGGTCGCCGTGACCGTCCAGCACGCGGATTTTCGCGCGCGACAGATAGCCCGGATCGCGCAGCATCTTCGGCGCGATCTCGTTCTTGATAATCGAACTTGGCACGGTCCAGGTCGGATTGATGTTCACGGCTACAATCTTGGCCGCAACTTCGGGCGAGTGGTGCTCAACGTCGCCGACGATCGCCGTGTAGCGATGGACGACGCGATTATTATCCACGGCGTCCACCGCCGTCGACGGGATATTGACGACGACATAACGCTGCCCGAAGGGGAAATCGACGCCCGCCAGACGCTGTGCGCTTGAGGCGAGCTGGCGGAAACGGGTGGCGGCGGGAACGTCGAGCGCGCGTAGCGTGGCGCCAGCGACGACGCCCGTCTGGCGCAGACCCATACGAAACTGGAAGCGTTTCACTGCTTCGGTCAGGCCGCTATCCCAGGCGCCCCCCGCTGCGGGGAAATTATCGTCTTCGGCCGCCAGGCGACGGCGGAGCGCCGCCACGGCCGGACCTTTGGCGCCAGGGTGAAGCGCAACCCCGACCTTTGGCCACCCGCCCTGATCGGCGATCGCCGCATAGCGCTCCGAGGCTTTTGAGGTCGTGAAGAAGGTTTCCGGCTGCAGAACTGGCGTTGGGTCGTCGGAGAGGGCGGTTTCGCGCGGCGGCGCAGGCTTGGGTTTTGGTTTCGGTTTGCGCTTCACGGCTTCGACCGCTGGAGCAGCTTCGCCAGCGGGGGCCTGCGCGGCGCCAGGGGCGGACGGCGGCGGCGTCACCGGGAACATCGGAGCGAGCGGCGCCGAGGGCGTGGGCGTCGGCGCAGCGGGGGCCGCGCCAATCGGCGGCGAGGCAGGGGCAGCGGCAGGCGATGGATCTTGAGCCCAAAGCGGACGCGCTGAAAGGCCGAGCGCCAAGGCGCCGACAAGAAAGCCAGGGACAACAAAGGATCTGGCGGGCGGCGCGGCGCCGGCCCGCAGCGCTTGCGTCGCGCGATTCTTCCGCATGGCTTTATCCGTAACCGTTGTCTTAAGGCCTAAAAGCAGGCGTTTTCAGCCGTTAAGGCCATAAGCGACTGTTCGCTCTTAACCATCTTTTCGGCCGAGCCGAGCTTCAGGTCAACCTCTTATCCACCGGGCGGCGAGAGGCAAAATGTCAGGCGGTTGATCGTCCTTGCAGCTTCCAGGCGAAAAGCTGGGATAACATATGCTTCTTTGCTCAGGAGTTTCCCATGCCGATGTTCAAGCTCCCGCTTTCGGGGGACGTTACTCAGTCCATCAATCCATGGACCTCTGTCTTTAATCCCACCGGCGGGCAATATGGCCTCATAAACATCACGCTCGGCCAGTCGAGCGCGCCCGAGGTGGAAGCAGATGTGCTTACCGATGTAGCCGGGTATGGAAAACAGCTCGGTCGCATCGGCGACGCCCTTTTGGTGCTGGTGGACCATTTGCCCAAAAGCGTTCAGCTTTCGAAAGACGAGACCGCCGCCATTGACGCCTTGAGGGAGCTGCTGCACGACATCGAAAACATCAAAAAGCGTCACCAGAAACGCTCCGCGCGGGCATAGCTGCGCGCGCCGTCGCCCTTGCCTTTTCGGTCCAGCCCGCCCATACCGCGCCGCAACCAGTTCTTTTCGCAAGCGGGACCGACATGGGCTTCAAATGTGGCATCGTCGGTTTGCCCAATGTCGGCAAATCGACCCTTTTCAACGCGCTGACGCAGACGGCGGCGGCGCAGGCGGCCAATTATCCGTTCTGCACAATCGAGCCCAATGTCGGGGAGGTCGCCGTGCCCGACCCTCGCCTCGACGAACTTTGCAAGATCGCCGGCTCCAAGCAGATCATCCCGACGCGCCTGACTTTCGTGGACATCGCCGGCCTGGTGCGCGGCGCGTCAAAGGGCGAGGGTCTTGGCAATCAATTTCTGGCCAATATCCGTGAATGCGACGCCATTGCTCATGTCGTGCGCTGTTTTGAAGACGGTGACGTGACCCATGTCGAAGGCGGCGTCGACCCTCTGCGGGACATAGAGACGATCGAAACGGAACTGATGCTGTCCGATCTCGATAGCCTGGAAAAGCGCGTCGTCGCCGCGGAGAAGAAAGCCAAAGGCGGCGACAAGGACGCCAAGGAGCTGGCGGATCTGATGCAGCGCTGCCTCGTGCTGCTGCGCGAAGGCAAGCCGGCCCGTCTCGTGGAGATCAAGCCGGAAGAGCGCGCCGCGCTTGCCGGCCTTGGCCTGCTCTCGTCCAAGCCGGTGCTTTATGTCTGCAATGTGGAGGAAAGCGCCGCCGCGGAGGGCAACGCGCAGTCGCAGCAGGTCGCCGGACGCGCGGCGGAGGAAGAAGCCGCCTGCGTCGTGGTTTCAGCCAAGATCGAAAGCGAAATCGCGGTTCTGCCCGCCGAGGAGCAGAAGGACTATCTCGAGGCCGTGGGGTTGGAGGAGCCGGGACTGAACCGGGTGATCCGCGCTGGTTATAACCTTCTGCATCTCATCACTTATTTCACGGTTGGCCCCAAGGAGGCGCGAGCCTGGACAATTGAAAAGGGCACGCGCGCTCCGCAGGCCGCCGCCGTCATCCACACGGATTTCGAAAAGGGGTTCATTCGCGCAGAAACCATAGCCTACACAGATTATGTCATGCTGAAAGGCGAGGCTGGAGCGCGCGAAAACGGCAAGTTGCGGCTGGAAGGCAAGGACTACATCGTCGCGGACGGCGATGTGCTGCATTTCCGCTTCAACACTTAAGGTTTAGCGTCTCCAAATAACGGCTCCTGTGGCCCAGGCGCAACAATCGACAATTTTTGCGCCCTATTTGTAGGCAATCTGCAGCGGCGCATTTGATTTAAGGAGCGCGGGCTATAGACTAAATTTTAAAGACACAGGGGTAATCAAATCTTATCCAGTTTGCGGTCGGGCCACCGCCTTCATCGATTGCGCGCCACAGGAAAGAACATGGCACCTCCGTTGCGGATCGCCTCGCTTATTTCCGCCGCACTGGCGATCTTTTGCGTTTTTTCGCCCGCTCCGGCGGTAGCGGGGGATAATCTGGCGTCTCGGATCAGCCTGCTGGCGCCGCCGACTGCGCTGGTGCAAATGGTTAACGCCAATCCCGTCGCCAGACCGGCGCCTGAGCCGGACCCCGAGCTTTTCGAACCGCTTGACGCATCTCCTATCGTCGCGCGCACGACGGTCGTGGCGGTCGCTGCCGACGACCGCGACTTCGCCTTTGACCTGCTGGATGAGAATCAACGCGCTCTCGCTTTGGCGCTGGACGACTGGAGCCGCGGCGCTGCGCGCGGCGAACGCCGCCGCTTGCGCGCCAGCCTTGCCGCTTTTTACACGGCTCGTGATTTCGCGCCGCTGTGGCGCGTCGGCGACGATTGGAGCCCTGCCGCGCGCGCAGCCGTCAAGCGACTGCGCCAGGCGGGAGACGATGGCCTGGATCTGCGCGCCTATAAAATCCCGAGCTTGGAAACGGGCAGACCTGCGTTGCAAGACGAGTTCTCTCTCTCCGAAGCGGTCGCTGTTTATGTCGCTCAGGCGTCGGGCTCAAGGGTCGATCCGCAGCGCATTTCGCGCCTGATCGGCGAACGCCCGCCATTGCCCGACGCCAAGGAAGCGCTTTCCCGCGTTGCTTCCGCGGGCGATTCAGCCGATGAGAAATTGCAGGGGTTCAATCCGCCGCATTACGGCTATCAACAGCTGCGCGAAAAACTGACCGAGCTGCGCGCCGGCCACGCGTTGAACGATGTCGATCAGATCGCCGAGGCCATCGGTGACGATCCTTTGGATGACTCCAATTCCGCCACGCGCAATGCTGCAAGGCGCAAGGCTGCGGGAAGGAAAAACGGCTCCTCGCGCATGGAGGGCGAAATCATCGCCAACATGGAGCGCTGGCGCTGGCTGCCGCGCAACCTTGGCGACAGCCATGTCGAGGTGAATATCCCCGAATTCGAGCTGGCTGTGGTGCGGGACGGCTCGGTCGCGCACCGTGCGCGCGTGATCGTCGGCAAGGAAGGAACTCCGACGCCGATCTTCTCCAACGCGCTCCAGTTCATTATCGTCAACCCGTCCTGGAACGTGCCGCAGTCGATCATCAATAAGGAATTGCTGCCCAAGCACGGCGGCGACCTGTCCTCCCTGTCGGCGCGCGGCTGGAAGGTCGGCTGGAGCCACGGCAAGCTGACGGTGCGCCAGCCGCCGGGCGAGGGCAATGCGCTGGGGCGCATCAAATTCATGTTCCCCAACGACTTTGCTGTCTATTTGCACGACACGCCATCGCGCGGCCTGTTCTCGGCGGACCGTCGCGCTTTCAGCCATGGCTGTATGAGAGTCGAAGACCCTTTCTCCCTTGCTGAGGCGGTGCTTGGTCCGGGCAGCGGCTGGTCGGAAGAACGCGTGAAGAAATTGATCGGCGGTTCGGAGCGCTACATCAATCTCAAAACTCCGCTGCCGATCCACATCGAATATTTCACCGCTTTCGTCGATGAATATGGCCGTCTGCAAATGCGTGACGATCTCTATGGATATTCGGCGCGCGTGCGGCGCGAACTGGGACTCGGGACCTGAGACGAGGCAGCGTTCACCTCAAATAAGTCACGCTGTAGATTGTCTCGTCCAATTCCTGCTCATTGAGCCAGATGCGGCCTGCCGAGCATCGCTTGGCGATAGCCGGGCGTAGCCTGGAGCACCATTCGCCGGTATTGTCCTGCACGAGGTAATGGCAGACGCTATTCATCCTCTTACGCGCCAGCACCATGCTCGAGTGATCCGCAAATTCGTCAGGGTCGTCGGGCGCCCGCGCTTCCAGCAGATAGAAGGAATAGCCGATGGTCGGATTGCGCCGGTGATCCAGCGCATAATCGATCATGGCGAACATATGCGCCTTTTCCGCAGCGCTGATCTCCTGCCCCTCGCGCTTGCGCTCGACGACCTCGCGCTGATCTATCGCCGCCCGAAAGGATACCGGCAGCAGCGGCGCTGGCCCCTTCACCCGATGACGACAGCGCTCGTCGACGAAACGCAGCCAGGCGTCGTTGAAATTATCGGCCACCGGATCGAGCAGTTTCGGCACTGTGGCTCCGACCGAGCGCAGGCAAATTTCGCGGTTCGGCGCTACAATCGCCGCCCGGCGCATGATCGCGATCTGCGAGGCGTAGCCATAGTAACCGTCATCCGCAGGCAATTCCCGGTCGAGGCAAGCGCCTTTGATGTTGAGCAACAGCGAGGCCGTGTCTTCTTCGCCGCCTTCAAGCTTGTCGAAAAACGGCTTTTTGGCCGGATTTTCCTCTTCGGCCACGTCGACGCGATTGCGCTGTGCGACAATTTCCTTGGAAAGTCCGGGTCGGGTCGCGAGGTAATCCAGCAAGCGCCGGTTACTGGACTTGCGGAGATTGGCGGGATTGGCGAAATAAAAGGTGGTCGCGACGTCAAGTGCTGAAACCGTTCGGCCGATCCGCTTCGAGATCATATCGGCGGTGGCGTAGGCGAAGCAAATGGCGGAGTCGCCTTGCGAAATGGGCATCTGCTTGAACTCCGGCGTCGGAATCGTTGCGCAATTGGCATTGCGGCGATAGGCCGGATTGGCTTCGAGCACCTTGGGATCGGCTCCCGCGCTGACCGGAACGCTCGCGAGGGTAAAAAGGAGCAATGATACTAGCCTTACCCGCAACAAAACTTTCTCCCCGCCGGCCAGTCGATTACGTTAGAGTTTCCATCCTCATACTAAACAGCCGCGCCCTTGTAACGGGTCGACAAGCGACGCCAATCCATGGAAAAGCTGGCGCGGCCCAATTCCGGCGCCCAAGAAAAAACCAATGGCCCTTCCTCCGCTTCTTGCGCTCACCGGCGTCACGCTCACGCTCGGCGGCAAACCCTTGCTCGACGGCGCCGATCTTTCGGTTGATCCCGGCGCGCGCCTTTGCCTTGTCGGACGCAACGGCTCCGGCAAGTCGACGCTGCTCAAAATCGCCGCTGGAGAGATAGAGGCCGACCGCGGCGAACGTTTTTTGCAACCCGGCGCATCCCTGCGCTACCTGCCGCAGGAACCTGACTTTTCTGGCTTCGACAGCGTAATGGCCTATGTCGAAGCGGGCCTTGGACCGCTCGACGATCCGCATTTCGCACGCACGCTGCTAGAAGGATTGGGGCTTACGGGCGAGGAGCATCCCGCGCGGCTTTCGGGCGGCGAAGGTCGCCGCGCGGCCCTGGTGCGCTCGCTCGCGCCGCAGCCCGATATCCTTTTACTCGACGAACCGACCAATCACCTTGACCTGCCCACGATCCTCTGGCTGGAGGAAAAGCTCGCGGGGCTGCGCTCCGCTCTGGTGCTCATCAGCCATGACCGCCGCTTCCTGCAGGACCTGACGCGCGAGACGGTCTGGCTCGACAGGGGCCGCACGCGCCATCTCGACAGCGGATTTAAGGATTTCGAGGCCTGGCGCGACCGCGAGCTGGAGGAGGAAGACCGTCAGCAGCACAAGGCCGACCGCAAGATTGTCGCCGAGGAGCACTGGCTGCGCCACGGCGTCTCCGGTCGGCGCAAGCGCAACGTCAAACGCCTCGCCAGCCTGCATCAGATGCGCGCCGACCGGCGTCAGCGCGTCATGCCGACAGCCGAAGTCAAACTCGAAGCCAGCGAGGCGCAACTCTCCGGCAAGCTGGTCATAGAAGCGGTCAAGATCAGCAAAACCTACGGCGAACGTGTCATCGTCGATAGTTTTTCAACTCGGGTGCTGCGCGGCGACCGGCTCGGCGTGGTCGGCGCCAATGGCTCCGGCAAGACAACTCTGGTCAATCTTTTGACTGGTCAGCTTCCACCCGACAGCGGCAAGATCAAACTCGGCGCGGGCCTCGCCATGGCGACGCTGGAGCAGAGTCGCGCCAGTCTCGATTCCGCGAGCACCTTGCAGGACGCGCTCACCGGCGGCGGGTCGGACTTTGTCGAAATCAACGGCGAGCGGCGTCACATCGTAAGCTATATGCGGGATTTCCTGTTCAAGCCGGAGCAGGCGCGCACGCCGGTCGCCAAATTGTCAGGCGGCGAGCGCGGGCGGCTGATGCTCGCGCGCGCGCTGGCGCAGCCGTCCAATGTGCTGGTGCTGGACGAGCCGACCAACGACCTCGATCTCGAAACGCTGGACCTGTTGGAGGAAATGCTCGCTGACTATCCCGGCACGCTGATCGTGGTGAGCCACGACCGCGACTTTCTCGACCGCGTCGCGACTTCCGTGCTGATGAGCGAAGGCGACGGCCGCTGGCTCGAATATGCCGGCGGCTATTCCAACATGGTCGCACAGCGTGGCGTTGGCGTTGAAGCGCGCGGCGGCGTTCTAACCGCCCGGGCGGAGCCCAGAGAGAAGCAGGCGCCGCGTGAAAAGCCTGTGGGCAGGCCGCGTCTTTCCTTCAAGGAACAGCATGCGCTGACGACGCTTCCCGCCAAGATGGACGAGTTGCGCGGCAAGATCGAGAAGCTGAAGCAATTGCTGGAAGACCCCGAGCTTTACGCGCGCGATCCGGCGAAATTCTCGCGCGCCAGCGTCGTGCTGGCCGAAACAGAGGCGCAGCTTGCGCGGGCCGAGGAAGAATGGTTGGAGCTGGAAATCCGGCGCGAGGAAATCGAGGGCTAAGAGGCGAGGATGGGGGCAATCGCGAACGCCCTCACCGACCCCTGCGACGCAGGGGCGGCGTTTTCCAACACTAGGAACATACCGCGACAGGACGGCCTTGATGCCTGAATTGCCTGAAGTCGAAACCGTGCGGCGCGGGCTTGCGCCAGTGTTCGAAGGCGCGAAAATCACGCGCGTCGAGCGGCGCCGAGAGGATTTGCGTTTTCCTTTTCCGCAGGACTTCGTAAAGCGCCTGACCGGGCGTCGCGTGGACGCGCTTCGCCGGCGTGCGAAATATCTCATCGCCGAACTCGACAAGGACGAAGCGCTGGTCATGCATCTGGGCATGAGCGGATCGTTTCGCATCGACAAACACGCGCCCGAAGGCGAGTTTCATATTCCGCGCGCACAAAATGCGACGCATGATCATGTCGTGTTTCATTTCGATAATGGCGCCAGCGTCACCTACAATGATCCACGCCGCTTCGGTTACATGCTACTGATCCCGTCAAGCGAACTGGAACAGCATCCGCTGTTCGCGGGGCTCGGCGTTGAGCCGCTCGGCAACGAGATGAACGCAACGACGCTCGCGAACGAACTTGCCGGACGCAAGACGCCGCTGAAAGCCGCGCTGCTCGATCAAAGAAACATTGCCGGGCTGGGCAATATCTATGTCTGCGAGGCGCTGCACCGAGCGGGGCTGTCGCCGCTGCGCGCGGCGGGAAGCCTCGTGAACGCCAGCGGCAAAGCCTCGCAGGCGCTGGAGCGGCTCGCAAGGGCGATCAGGGAAGTGCTGCTCGAAGCAATAGAAGCGGGCGGCTCGTCGCTGCGCGATCATCGCCAGACCGACGGTTCGCTCGGATATTTTCAGCACAATTTTCGCGTCTATGACCGCGAGGGCGAGCCTTGTCCGACGAAAGGCTGCAAGGGAGTTATCGCGCGGATTGTGCAAAGCGGGCGGTCGACGTTTTATTGTCCGAAGTGTCAGAAATAACCTCGCGCCATCCTCTCAAATCACTGCTCAGTTGACCATTTCTTCAATCCTGTCACACTCCGATCAACAAAAGAAATCTTCATGAAAAGCCGGGCCTATCGCCGGAGTTCAAGGAAGCGGCGCATGGGTCTTTCAGTCATTGTTCGGGGCTTCGCCAGGACCATTCTTGCATCAGCCCTCGCGCTGGTCGTTTCTCAAAGCGCGGCGACGGCGGGTCCGGACGACGGTTCCGTTCTCCCCTTCCAGCCAGCGCCTTCCGCCAGCGTCGCCAAGCCGCGACTGCAGGACTCGACGATGCATCGGCGCGTGGAAAAGGACCATCTGCCCAAGGACGCGCCGAACATTCTCATCATCCTGCTGGATGATGTGGGCTTTGGTCTTCCCGACACCTACGGCGGCCCAATTCACACGCCGAGCCTCTCGCGCATCGCCAATGAGGGGATCAGCTACAACACCTTCCACACCACCTCGATCTGCTCGCCGACGCGCGCCTCGCTCCTCACGGGACGCAATCACCAGCGCGTGGGCTCCGGCACCATCGCCGAACGCGCCGTGGACTGGGACGGCTATACCGGCGTGATACCGAGAACATCCGCCACGCTGCCCAAGGTGCTCGGCGAATATGGCTACAAGACCGCAGCGTTTGGCAAATGGCACAACACGCCGGCGACGGAGACGACGGCCATGGGGCCGTTCACGCGCTGGCCGACCGGCGAGGGGGTGGGGTTCGATTATTTCTACGGCTTTCTCGCGGGCGAGACGTCGCAATGGGAGCCGCGCCTCGTCGAGAATTTCAACTTCGTCGAGCCGCCGAACGATCCCAAATATCATCTGAGCGAGGATATCGCGGACAAGGCGATCTTCTGGATGAAGCGCCATCGCGCCTTTGCTCCCGACAAGCCCTTCTTCATGTATTGGGCGCCGGGCGCCGCGCATGGACCGCATCACATTTTCAAGGAATGGGCGGACAAATACAAAGGGCGCTTCGACGACGGCTGGGATGAGCTGCGCGGGCGCGTGTTCAAGCGCCAGAAGGAGCTGGGCTGGATTCCGGCGGACGCCAAACTCACGCCCCGCGCGGAAAGCATGGCCGCGTGGGACAGCATCCCGGAGGCGCAACGACCGTTCCAGCGGCGGCTGATGGAAGTCTTCGCCGGTTTTGCCGAGCACGTGGACGCGCAGGTCGGAAAGCTGCTGGGCGGTCTCGACGAGCTTGGCGTCAAGGACAACACCATCGTGTTTTACATATGGGGCGACAACGGCTCCAGCGCCGAAGGCCAGCAAGGCACGATCAGCGAACTCCTTGCGCAAAACGGCATCCCGAGCAAGGTCGAACAGCATATTGAAGCGCTCAACCGCGTCGGAGGTCTCGATGCGCTGGGCGGCCCGAAAGTGGACAATATGTATCACGCGGGCTGGGCCTGGGCTGGGGACACGCCGTTCCAATACACGAAGCTGATCGCGTCCCATTTTGGCGGCACGCGCAATCCGATGGCGATCTCATGGCCCGCGCGCATCAAGCCGGACAAGACGCCACGTTCGCAGTTCCATCACGTCAATGACATCGCGCCGACGATATACGAGATTCTCAATATCAAGCCGCCGAAAATGGTGGATGGCTTCGCGCAGGACCCCATCGACGGCGTGAGTATGGTCTACACCTTCGCCGACGCTCATGCGGCTGCGCATAAGCACACGCAGTATTTTGACAACAACGGCAGTCGCGGCATCTATCACGACGGCTGGTACGCCTGCACCTTTGGGCCGCTGGTGCCCTGGGACACCGCCGGGTCAGCCGCGGGCCTGAAGACCTGGGATTCCAGCAAGGATGTCTGGGAGCTCTATGACATCACGAAGGATTTCTCGCAGTCGGATAATCTCGCTGGTAAGGAGCCCCGGCGCCTTGAAGAGTTGAAGCGACTGTTTCTGACCGAAGCCGAAAAGAATAAGGTTTTTCCAATTGGCGCCGGCATCTGGCTTCGCATCCACCCGGAAGATCGCATCGCGACGCCCTATAAAAGCTGGCGCTTCGACCAGACCACGACGCGCATGGCCGAATTCGCCGCGCCGGGATTGGGCCGCGAAAGCAACCATGTTGTCATCGACGCGGAGCTCGGCGCCAATGCTTCCGGCGTTCTCTATGCGCTCGGCGGCGCGAGCGGCGGCCTGACGCTCTATCTCGATCATGGGCGTCTCTTCTATGAATACAACATGATGATCATCGAGCGCTATATCGGCCAATCGACGGACGCGCTGTCGCCCGGAAAGCATAAGATCGAGGTCGACACGGCCATCGCAAGACCCGGCGGTCCGGCCGTTGTCGTCCTGAAGGTCGACGGCGCCGAGGTCGGCCAAGTGGACGTCAAGCGCACAGTGGCGGGAGCGTTCACCGCCAGCGAGACATTGGACGTCGGGATTGATCTCGGCTCGCCTGTGTCGCTTGATTACTTCGATCGCCGGCCTTTCGCCTTCAACGGAAAGATCAACAGCGTCACTGTCGATCTGAAATAGCGGGCTCAAGAAAAGAACCCGTTATGGCTCGCACACGAAACGCACCACCTTCACCAGTCCCGTCTGTTTCACCAGACTGTCCTGCACGTCACCGAGCATGGAGTCGCCGGCGGGGCTGACCGAAACCGTGCCCGCGACCAGCGCTACGCCGGCGTTTTGCGGATTGTTTTTGTCGTTTACGTTCATCGTTGTCAGGCGCTTCGCGCCGCCGCCGTCGAGTCGCATCGCATACCAATCCGTCCCCAGCAAGAGATGCAGCGGGCGCCGCTCGACGTCGCGCGTGCTCATATAGACGATCCAGTCTCCGCTTGGCGTCTTCACCACCGTCGGATGTTCATTGTAGTCATTGCCGGTCGTGAGGCGCTGGCTCTCGCCGCTCGCAAGATCGAGGCGGTAAATCTGGCTGCGCCAGAAACTATGCGTGTCCTGATCGCTGGAATAAGTCAGGCTCTTGCCGTCGCTGCTGAAGGCGCCGGGCTCGAAATAACGTCCGCCGCCCGGTTGATAGGATCGGATGTTTTTCAGATGCGGCTCGGGCGTGAGCGCAAAGTCCGCAATTTTCAGCAGATATTTGCCGCCCGGCTGGCGCGAGGCCCATGCGATCTTTTCGCCATCGGGAGAGAAGACCGGAATAAGCTCGCCTTCATCGTCGGTATTGCCTTCGGCGGTCAAGCGCCAGCTGCGCGACCCGTCGGCGGCGATCAGCCAAAGATCGTCGTGGCGGCCGAAGCCCGGCAAAGCCCCGTAATCGGGAATTCCAAACAGCTTGCGGCCGCTCCACTCCTCCTTTTGCGCGATGAACAGCAGATACTTGCCGTCAGGGCGCCAGTAGACCGCGCCCTGATGTTTCTGCGGCAGGCCGGGGCGTCCTTCCGTCAGCGGCTGGCGGTCGCTTCCATCCGGCCGCATCGTGTAGACCCGGTAATAGCCGTTGGTGCCCGGCGCCATGAAGGCGATGCGGTTGGCGACGGCGTTCCAGCGCGTATTATAGGCGTTTTCGAGGAAGGGCCGCGGGTCGATGGTCGTGCCCGTGGCGCGGTCCAGCGTGCATTTGGCCGCCGGCGCCCCCGCCGCCGCGCTGGAAAGCGTCGCCAGCGACAGCGCGAATACGAGATAAGTCTTCAACTGAGCTGCCCTTGCTTCCCGCGCATTGTCGCCGAAATACAGCGAAACTGCCCGCGCATCGCCGATTCGACGAGGGTCCGCGCTCGCACTCCTCAACTCTTGCGCCGACGCTCCCCCCAAGGCTAAAACCACCTCCATGTCCGCACCAGCGCCCGCCGCCCTAACGGTCCAGGGCCTTTCCAAATCCTATGACGGAAAATGCGTCGTCGGACCTCTGGACTTTTCCTTGGCGTCAGGCTCCGTCACCGCCCTGCTCGGCGGCAATGGCGCGGGCAAGACCACCACGATCGGCATGATCATGGGACTGATCGAGCCGACCGCGGGCGTCATCCATGCGCTTGGCTGCGACATGGCGCGCGAACGCGCCAGCGTGCTTGGCCGCATGAACTTCGAAAGCCCCTATGTCGATATGCCGCATCGGCTCACGGTGCGGCAAAATCTGAACGTCTTCGCGATGCTCTATGGCGTTCCCGAGCGCGCGGCCAAGATCGCCCGGCTGGCGGAGGATTTTGCGCTAAAGGATTTTCTGGACCGGCCTGCTGGCCGACTGTCGGCAGGACAAAAAACCCGGGTCGCTTTGGCCAAGGCGCTGCTCAATGATCCTGCTCTGCTTCTGCTCGACGAGCCTACCGCCTCGCTCGATCCCGACACCGCAGACTGGGTGCGCGCGCGCATCGAAGACCATCGCCAGGCGCATAACTGCACAATCCTGCTCGCTTCGCACAATATGAGCGAGGTTGAGCGACTGTGCGACCGTGTGTTGATGCTGCGCGAGGGCGCGTTGGTCGACGACGATGCGCCTGCGGCGCTGCTGGAGCGCTATGGCCGCACGACGCTTGAAGAAGTGTTTCTCGATGTCGCGCGCGGGCGGATGAATGGTGCGCGCACATGAGCGGATTTTCTTTCCATCGCGTCGGCGCGATGATGCTGCGCTACACTTATCTTCTGCGCTCCTCCTGGCCGCGCGTGCTCGAGATGACCTATTGGCCAACCGTGCAGATGCTCACCTGGGGATTTCTCCAGAGTTATTTCGCGAACGGCGGCGCGGGGCAGGGCACGGCGGGCAGACTCGCCGGCACCCTCATCGGCGCCGTATTGCTGTGGGATATACTGCTTCGGGCGCAACAGGGCTTCGCCTTTTCCTTCCTTGAGGAAATGTGGTCGCGCAATCTCGCCAATTTGCTTATGAGCCCTCTGCGGACCAGCGAGTTTCTTGTCTCGCTGATGGCGATGAGTTTGGTGCGACTTTTCGTCGGCGTCGTGCCGGTCACGATTCTGGCGATTTGGTTCTTCGGTTTTAACCTGTGGTCGCTCGGATTGGCTCTGGCCGGATTCTTTCTGGTGCTGTCGCTCTTCGCCTGGAGTCTCGGCCTTGTCGTCTGCGGCATGTTGCTGCGCTACGGTCTCGGCGCCGAAAGCCTTGCATGGTCGCTGATGTTCGCCGTGCAGCCTCTGGGCTGCGTCTATTATCCGGTCGCGGCGCTTCCCGTCTGGTTGCAGCCCGTCGCCTGGTCGCTGCCGCCGACTTATGTATTCGAAGGCTTGCGCGCCATGTTGATCGACCATGTTTTTCGCACGGATCTTCTGGCGACAGGTCTCGTCATCGACGCGGCCTTGTTCGCGGGCGCCACTCTGGCTTTCGCGCGCCTGCTTGCTGGCGCGCGAAAGGCCGGCAGCCTGTTGCAGACAGG
Organism: uncultured Alphaproteobacteria bacterium; assembly: GCA_963724845.1. Classification (GTDB taxonomy): domain Bacteria; phylum Pseudomonadota; class Alphaproteobacteria; order Rhizobiales; family Beijerinckiaceae; genus Methylocystis. The sequence continues at coordinate 43,731 of CAVRWF010000007.1, read as the reverse complement.
CGAGTAAGCTCATGGCGCGCGCGGATCAGTTGCTCGCCGCACGCGGGCTGTTCGAGAGTCGCGCCAAGGCGCGGGAAGCAATCGAGGCGGGGCTTGTGAGCGCCGATGGACGTATTGTCGGCAAGCCTTCCGAGCAGATTCCACAAAGCGCGGAAATCACGGCGCGGGCGCCCTATCCGTGGGTTTCTCGCGGCGGCGTCAAGCTTGCGCATGCACTCGAGTTGTTCGGAGAGGACCCCGGGGGACGTTATTGTCTCGATATCGGCGCCTCCACCGGGGGCTTTACGGATGTGCTCTTGTCGCGGGGCGCTCGTCACGTCGTTGCTGTCGACGTCGGCCACGGGCAGCTGCATCCGCGCATCGCAAGCGATGCTCGCGTAACCTCGCTGGAACGGCTCGACGCGCGCGCGCTGAAGCCCGCTCATCTGGCTGAGCAGCCAAGCCTTTTAGTCTGCGACGCCAGTTTCATTTCGTTGACCTTGATCTTGCCGAATATGCTTGCGCTCGCCGCAAAAGAAGCGACGATCATCGCGCTGATAAAGCCCCAATTCGAAGCGGGACGCGCGGCGGTCAAAAAGGGCGTGGTGCGCGACGTAAAGATCCACGAAGAAGTTTGCGAGCGGACCGCGAAGGAAGTGAAGCGCCTGGGCTGGCGCGTCATCGGCGTCGCGCCTTCGCCGATTGAAGGTGGAGACGGCAATCGCGAATTTCTCCTTTGCGCACGGCGGACATGAAAAAAGAACAACACGAAGAAACATACGTCATCGAACGTCTCGGCCATCGCGGCGAAGGCGTCGCGCATTCCGGCGAGCGACTTGTCTTCATTCCCTACGCTCTGGCTGGGGAAAGCGTACGCGCGGAAACGCGGGGCGATCACGCACAATTGATCGAGATTCTAAAGCCCGCGCCGGACCGAATCGCGCCGATCTGTCCACATTATGGCGTTTGTGGCGGCTGCGCCGTGCAGACGCTCGCAGACGCACCCTATGCGCAGTGGAAGCGTGGCCTTGTGGTGTCTGCCTTGCGAAACGCGGGCGTAGACGCCACGGTTGCGCCGCTGGTTCACGCACACGGCGCTGGCCGTCGCCGGGTGACCTTTCACGCGCGCGGCGGTCGTGTCGGTTTCATGCAGGCGCGCTCGCATGAGATCGTCGAAATCGACGCTTGTCCGCTGCTGGAAACAGAACTTCAGCCCGCCTTGCCGGCCGCGCGATCGCTCGCGAGAGTGCTCGCCAACGCAGGCAAGCCCCTTGATATAGCCGCAACGCTGACGCTGGAAGGCCTCGACATCGACCTTCGCGGTCATGGCGCGCTGTCTGAGGCTGAAAGCAAGGCGTTGATCAACATTGCTGAAAGGCGCGACCTCGCCAGGCTCGCCAATCACGGCCGCGTCGTCGCGCTGCGTCGCAAGCCGCAAATTGCGATTGGCGACACGCTGGTGTCATTGTCGCCCGGCAGCTTTCTGCAAGCCACAGCTTCGGGCGAAGCGGAAATCGCACGGCTGGTTCTGGACGCAACTGCTGAAGCGAAACGAACTGCCGATCTCTTTTGCGGTCTCGGGGCTTTTGCGCTGCGCCTTGCAGCGCGATGCCGCGTCTGTGCATACGACAATGACGAAAACGCGGTTGCGGCGTTGCTGGAGGCGGCGCGAACCAAAGCAGGACTGAAGCTTGCCGGCGCTGAGCCGCGGGATTTGTTCAAAAGGCCGCTGTCGTCCGCAGAGCTGGCGACTTTCGACGCGGTCGTATTCGACCCGCCACGAGCGGGCGCCGAGGCGCAGTCGGAGCAATTGGCCAAGTCCGACGTAAAACGAATCATCGCCGTCTCATGCAATGCGCAAAGTTTCGCCCGCGATGCAAAAATTCTTCTCGCCGGCGGTTATGTTTTAGGTGAAGTTATCCCCATCGATCAATTTCGCTTTTCTCCGCATGTGGAGCTTGTCGCGACGTTTTCGCGTGCGGCCCGCACCGCGCGCAAACGCTCTCTACTGTCACGGTAGCTCGCGCAGCGCCCGCGACGCGACCAACGCGCATCAAGCTGAACGCCGTCGGCGGGATGTAGATTGCAGTTAATGACTGGGTAAGTTTGCTGTGACGACTATATAGATCTGGTGGAGGTTCCAAATCCATCGCTACCGGGGCCTACGCAATTTTTGTTGCCGGCGTGAAGAAACCGGCATAGCATTTGCGTCAGTGTCCAGGATCGAACGGGAGGTTTGCTGATCTCTCGTAAACTGGAAGGAGATGGTCATGATGAATGCGCTTATCGCCGCGGCATTATGCAGTGTCGTCCTAACCTGCGCGCCGGTCGCAAAGGCAGCCTATGTCTATGCTCGGCGCGATCACAGAGGCTCCCGCCGTCGTTATCGCTAAACAGGTCCTGAGCCGAACCAAAGGTCAAGACAAGAGCGGTTTCGCCGGAAGTTGTGTTTAGTCGGAAAGGCGCAATGGATTTGCTTGCACGCCTCGCGGCGATCGTAGGCGGAGAAAGCGTCCTCGCCGATCCGGAAGAAATATTCGCTTACATGCAGGAGCCGCGCGGCGTTTATCGCGGAAAAGCGCTTGCGGTCGTCAAACCTTCGAGGGTCGCGGAAGTTTCGAAGGTTCTCGCTCTTTGCAATGAGAGCGGAACCGGGGTTGTCCCGCAAGGCGGCAATACCGGGCTCGTAGGCGGTCAAACGCCCGACGACTCGGGACGCCAGATTGTCTTGTCGCTGCAGAAATTGAATCGTTTCCGCGAGATTGATCCCGTTTCGGATACGATGACTCTTGAAGCTGGCGTCACTCTGGCCCGCGCGCAGGAAGCGGCGGAGGGAGTCGATCGCTATTTTCCACTTTCGCTCGCCTCAGAAAGCGCGTGCACGATCGGCGGAAACCTTGCGACCAACGCGGGCGGCGTGCATGTGGTCGCCTATGGTTCAGCGCGAAACCTCACACTTGGCGTCGAGGCCGTGCTCGCCGACGGTCGTATTTTGTCCAACCTGACCAAACTGCGGAAGGACAACACCGGCTACGATCTTACCGGCCTGATGATCGGCTCGGAAGGAACGCTGGGAGTCATCACCGCCGCGACGGTCAAGCTTTTCCCTCGACCACGTATCTGCGTTACGGTCTTCGTTGGCTTGAGCGACCCCGCGCAGGCGCTGGCGCTGCTGAATTTCGTCAAGTCGCAGGCGGGGCACGCCCTGCACACCTTCGAGTTGCTGCCACGAATCGGCGTCGACTTTGTGCTGCGGCACGGGAATTCGACGCGCGATCCCTTTTCCAGTTCTTACGCATGGTACGCGCTAGTCGAGTTCGCCTCGACGCAGGAAAGCGACCTGCATGGTCTGATCGTCGACATGATGGGGCGGGCCGAGGGAGAGCATCTTATAAGCGCCGCCGCGGTCGCGACTTCGTTGGCTCAAAGCGCGGATTTCTGGCGCCTGCGCGAACTCATGTCCGAAGCCCAAAGACATGAGGGCGGTTCTATCAAACACGACGTGTCGATTTCGATAAAGGACGTTCCCGCATTCATCAAAGAAGCTAATCGCCTCATGACAGCGCAAGTCCCCGGCGCGAGACCTGTGCCCTTTGGGCATATGGGAGACGGAAATATTCATTATAATGTTTCGCAACCGCTCGGCGCGGACAAGGGGGCCTTCCTCGCGCGCTGCAGCGAGGTGAATGATATCGTCCATGGCGTGGTTACGAGTTTCGGCGGCTCTATTTCCGCAGAGCATGGCATAGGACGGCTAAAGCGAAATCTTTTGCAGCGGGTCAAAGATCCGGTCGCGCTTGAGATGATGCGTGCGATCAAGACAGGCCTTGACCCCAAGGGCATTCTCAATCCAGGCAAACTGCTTTAATTTTAGGCGCCCGCCAATCGGCCCGAACCACTCTAGGAACCGAGTTCGGCTCGACGCTCGTCACATAATCTGAGTTCAGCCTTGCTGGCGGACCAATAGGATAATTCGCACAAGGCCTGGTATCGGCTTGCGACGAGCGCCGACCAGAGGCCGTAACCTGCCATCAACAGGCAAAGAACCATCAGAAGGGTTTTTTTTCTCATTGTCGTTCCGCAGGATGCGACCTTAGTGATTGCGGCGGCGGTTCTCCCGCACTTTCACAGGCTTAAGGACGGGAACTTGAGCGAGTTTCAGTTCCGCCAGTTTGCCAAGGATCGCCAAGGCGCCGACAACAATCACTGTTGTTGCTGTAATCATGGAATTGCTCTCCTTCCGAATTGACCGCCTTGAGCGTGTTGCAATCATCGCTCGCGCCGAGAAGGGCGCGAGCGACTTTCAAACCGTCACGCCAGGAGCGCGACGCCTTCCTTGCCGACCAGGGCATGGATGCGGGCGAGGATCTGGAGAACCACGCCGAACACGCCGAGAGCCATCCAGCCGAAGAACACGAAGCCCCAATGCAGCGGAGCAACGAACAGTTCTTCCATGAACCAGAAGGTGTGGCCCCATTCATTCAGGCCGACGTTCGGGATGATCATGAACGGGCCAATGGCCACGATCAGGAACGCCAGAGAGTAGCCATGAGCAAAATACGGAATGCGGGTCTTCGCATAGAAGAACGCGCCAACCGCGATGATCGAGTAGATCGGGTAGCTCATGTAGAACTCGATGATGTGCGACGGCGTAAAGTCCGTGTCGCGAATCACCGTCATGTGCCAGGTGCCGTCCTGCTCCGTGAAGAACGAAGCGCCCCAGTAAATGGCGACGCCGTAAACCGTCAGCCACTGAACCAGAACCACAAGGCGGCGCATTTCCTCGCGCGGCGTCACCGCGTCGACGTTGCGGTCGCGGGTCTTCCAGAGATAGCCGGCAAGGCCAAGGCCCGAAACCAGCTCAAGCGGAATTTCCGTCCACAGAATCGACAGCCAGTAGGTCTGGAACTCCGGGGCGAAGGAGTTGAGACCCGCGCGCCAACCAAAGATCTGCTCGTAAATGCGAACGATCAGATAGAACACGTTCAGAACGGCCAAGCCGATCCACATGCCCCTCAGATCAACGACGGTATCTGTGCCAGCAGCTGCGCCCGCAGCTGTGTCAGTTGTCGAACTCATGCTTTATCCTCCAGTAATCAACCCGAGGCGATAATCCTCGAGGCTGCGCCATGATGCCCATTCACGCGCGCTAACACACGTGACTAAGTCGCCAAATTAGGCGCAGTTTTCGCCAAAAATCAGGCGCCTTAACCTTGTGCGACGCACAAAAAAAGAGCCCGGCTTGCGCCGGGCTATAGGTCACCGGGAGAGGGGTTGATCTGTCATGCGGGCTGCGGCGCGGCCCCGTCGATACCTGGCTCGCTCTGGCCGCTAGCAGGCACCGTTGAACCGCGCGGGGGAGGCGAAGCTGGCGGCTGATCCTCGCGTACGGGAACCTTGCCTTCAAGCAGCCCTTGCAATTCCTCGCCGGTCAGAGTTTCGAATTCAAGCAGGCCATTGGCGAGAATGTCGAGCTGATGGCGTTTTTCGGTGAGGATTCGCCTGGCGTTGTCATAGCCTTCCTGCACCAAGCGGCGCACTTCGGCGTCGATGGTCTGCTGCGTCGCCTCCGAAATGGTCTGCTGACGGCCCAGCGAATAACCGAGGAACTGCTCCTGCTGAGGCTCGGCGTAGGCCACTGTGCCAAGCTTGTCGGAGAAGCCGAGCTGCGTAACCATTGCCTTGGCGACCCGTGTGCATTGCTGGATGTCGCTCGCCGCGCCGGAGGTGACCTTGTCATGTCCAAACACGAGCTCTTCCGCGACGCGTCCACCCATTCCCAGCGCCAGCATCGCAATCAGTTGCTCGTAGGTTTGCGAAACCTGGTCGCGCTCCGGCAAGCCCTGCACCATGCCCAGCGCGCGGCCGCGCGGAATGATCGTCGCCTTGTGGATCGGGATCGAGCCCGGCATCGTCAGTTGCACCAGCGCATGGCCGCCTTCATGATAGGCCGTTAGGCGCTTCTCCTCATCGGTCATCATCAGTGTGCGACGCTCGGCGCCCATCATGATCTTGTCGCGAGAGTCTTCGAATTCGGCCCTGGTGACGATCCGCTTGCTGCGACGCGCCGCAAGCAACGCCGCCTCATTGACCAGATTCATCAGATCCGCGCCGGAAAAGCCCGGCGTGCCCCGCGCCACTACCTTCAGATCGACGTCCGGCGCCAAGGGCACCTTGCGCGCATGGACCTTGAGGATCTTCTCGCGACCGATGAAATCGGGGTTCGGCACCTGAATCTGCCGGTCGAAGCGGCCCGGGCGCATCAAGGCCGGGTCGAGCACGTCGGGACGGTTGGTCGCGGCGATCAGAATGATGCCCTCATTGGCCTCGAAGCCGTCCATCTCCACCAGCAACTGGTTGAGCGTCTGCTCGCGCTCGTCGTTGCCGCCGCCAAGTCCGGCGCCGCGATGACGGCCCACCGCGTCGATTTCGTCGACGAAGATGATGCAGGGCGCATTCTTCTTGGCCTGCTCGAACATGTCGCGCACGCGCGAGGCGCCGACGCCGACGAACATTTCGACGAAGTCGGAGCCCGAGATGGTGAAGAAGGGCACATTGGCCTCGCCGGCGATGGCCCGCGCCAGCAAGGTCTTGCCGGTGCCGGGAGGGCCGACCAGCAGCACGCCGCGCGGGATGCGTCCGCCAAGACGCTGGAACTTCTGCGCATCACGCAGGAATTCGACGATCTCTTCGAGATCTTCCTTGGCCTCGTCGACGCCGGCGACGTCCTCGAAGGTCACGCGGCCCTGCGTTTCCGTCAGCAGCTTGGCCTTCGACTTGCCGAAGCCCATCGCTCGGCCGCCGGCCCCGCCCTGCATCTGGCGGGACATATAGATCCAGACGCCTATAAAGAGGACCAAAGGCAGCGCATTCAGCAACAGCGACATCCAGAAGCTGTTCTGATCACTCGTAGGCTTGGCGCTGATCTGCACCTTCTTCGATTCCAGCCTGGAGACGATGTCGGCGTCGTTCGGAATGAAGGTGGAGAAGCTGCGGTTGTCGTTGAAATGACCGGTGACCTCGTTGCCTGCGATGGTCACGTCATGAACGCGGCCCTCGTCGATCTGAACGAGCAATTCACTAAAGGAGATATCCCGGATTGGAGTGCGAGGACTGTGCTGTTGGAACATGACGAAAGCCGTCACCGCCAGCGCGCCAATCACAATCCATGGCGCGTATTTTTTCCAGTTCGCGTTCATGCTGCCTCTCCTAGAGGGCTACGCCGCAGGTATATCCTGCAAGCGGCGCGCCATGACTTCACTATTTGGGTACGGGACTTTTTTCCGCAACTAATCAATTATGCCTGTGCCGAAGAATAAGGCAGCGTGACATAGTCGCCAAATTAAGCGCATAATTCGCCAAACGTCGGGTAAAAATGATAAAAATCGTCGTTGCGGGAATAACAGGTTGTCTTGGCTCGGCTTTTGTCGGTCTGTCCGACACTCTGGCGCTCGCCCGTCAGGCAATTGCGCGCGCGACCGGGGAGGAGCCGCCATTTTATATGGTGACGGCAAGCGCTGATGGCGCCGCCGTTATCGATGGATTCGGGCGCAGCCTCGCCGTCGACGTCTCGATTGAGGAAGTCGCGAACTGCGACGCTATTTTGACTCCCGGGTTTCAGGTGGATGAGACGGGGCGTCCGCCGGAATTGGAGCATCTTTCCGCCCTTGCCTCCTGGGTTCGACGGCAACATTCCCGCGGAGCCCTGGTGGGCGGAGCGGGTACCGGCGCCTTTCTGCTGGGCGAAGCCGGACTTTTGGATGGCCGCCGATGCACGACAAGCTGGCGTAGCGTGGAAGAGCTGAAACTTCGCTATCCGCGAGCCGATGCGGCTCGCGGCGCCACGCTTATCGAAGATCGGCGGGTCGTCACCACAGGAGCGCCGCTCGGTTGGATCGATCTCGCTTTGCACTCCATTCGCACCTTGTGCGGCGAAACGGCCGGGCGCATCGCGGCTGACGTCACTGCGATTGACGGCGGCTCCGGGCAAGAAGGAGCCTATGTGCCCAATGGCTACCTTACCGGCTGCAATCCATTTCTGGTCGAGGCGGAACGCGTCGTGCGCCAGGCTGGCGACCGGCCTCTCTCGGCCCAGGATCTAGCCCAGGCGCTTTCCACCTCCGAGCGAACGCTGCACCGGCGCCTGAAACAGGCATGTGGAGAATCGCCAAAAAGCTTCATTGATCGGGTCCGCGTCGACACAGCAAGAACGCTGCTGGAGACCAGCGATAAAACAGTCAAGGAACTTGCGGGCAGCGCGGGCTTCTTCGACGAAGCCAGCTTTCGACGCACTTTCCGCCGTTATGCAGGCATGGCGCCGGGCGCGTATCGCGTGCTGGCGCGCGCGCGAAGCCACCCAAAGGCGCATGCCTTCGCGATACAAAAAAGTTCCGAATTGATTCCAGAAATTTTGACCAAAATTCTCGATTCCTGCGTCAATGGCGTCACGCTCGCCGACCCCGATCAGGAGGACGCTCCAATCGTTTACGCTAACAGGGAATTCGAGCGCATCACCGGCTATAATCAGGAAGATATCCTCGGTAATAACTGCCGATTCCTGCAAGGCGACGACCGGGACCAGGAGGGCAGAGCGCGGCTGCGCGAAGCGATCAGTAGGCGCGAACACATCGAGGTCACGCTGCGCAATTATCGCAAGGACGGCTCGCTCTTTTATAACAAGCTGAACATTACGCCCCTCTATGACACGCAAGGGCGCTTGCTCTACATGCTCGGCGTTCAATACGACGTGACATCGCAGGCGCAAGCCGAAGCGGAAATCAGCGAACTCAAAGCGAAGCTGACGGCGCTCTCTGCAGATGAGTCTTAGGGCGCCACTGCAGCCGGAAACTTCGCAATTAGCTGAAGCGTAGCCGCCATAAGAGGAAATTCATCGCCGCAACGCGAAACTGTACCTATGTGCAATGGATTCAGTTGCCGCTGCTCATTTGGACTGGGAGGGCCTCAAGCGTGGGACCCTGCCCGCGTGCGACGCAATATGTTTCCGCCTTGCGTCGTCCTGCTTACTTATGCGTTAATTTGTCGCAGGGGAGGAGACACAGAAGCTCTCCCGACGTCAGGCGGCGCAAGAATTTTGCTTGCACGCCAAAAAAACAAACAGACCCAGCAGCCACTTCGCGACTTTCGAGAAGAACGCAAGCGCTTTGGCGAAAAGAGGAAACGAAGATGAACGCTCTTACAGCAATCCTGTCGATATTAGCCGCTGCAGCCGCAGTCACGCTGGCGATCACCGCTTTCGCAAACGCTTAAAATTATTTCCGACGCTTGAGAAATCGAGCGTCGGTGAGCGTCGTTAAAACCTGCACGCCTCTGGGGGTAAGCGCGGACGAGGATGTGTTAGCTCTCCCGTCAATTTTTTACTTTCGCTAGCCAATTTCCGATCAGCGGATCGTCTACCGCTCCAGTGACAGTGACACGACTGGCGTCCGCCCCAACAAGCGCAGTGAACGGCAGTTCCCCGCGCCACATGGTGTCAGCTTCAAAATACAACCTCTCGACAAAATCATCGGCGAAGCCGTAATTTTGAAGGCGAGCAAGTCCTGCTTTCTCGAGCCGACCTTGCGCCCGAGGTCTATCGTTCTGCGAGTCAGTGTTCACTAAGACGATGTCGAGCGCCTTCTTTTCATTTGCAATCTTCGCCCACTCCGACAGTTCCGCCAGACAAGGCGGACAACCAACCGACCAGAAATGCACCACATACGCATGCCCGGCGTGCTGTTTCAGCAGTTCCGCAAAAGTGCCGCGCCCATAGGGTTTGAACTCAACGCCCAAGGCTCCGAAGCTGAACAAGAAAGACAGCGAACCAGCGGCGAGAGCGGCTAGCGAATATCTCCTGATTGCGATGCTCACTGTTTTACCACCGCAGCGGATTTCGCCCGCGCTGCGCCATTCGGCAAAGGCGACATCCGATAGCCCTGTTCGCGCGTTAGCCATGATAAATAAACGACGCCTTTGTGCTCGATCAATTGCGGGTGGTCTGACGCGCTTGTGGTCGAAGCGATGACGAGCGGATCGCTCCAGGCTCGGCCCGCGTCGCGCGAGGACTGCATCGAAATGGTCGTGGTCGTTCCGTCAAATTCTTTCCAGACGCGATAGATTTGATTCTTCACCGCGAGCACTGCGGCATGGGACGGCGAATGGGCGTCGTCGGCGAATTTGGCCGGTTCGGAGAAGCTCTTTCCACCGTCCACGCTCCTGGCGTAGAAAAGCCCCTTCCGAGCCTTGCCATTTGTGAACCAAACGACATGCCACGCGCCAGAGCCATCTATGGCGATAGAGGGACCATGATGCGGACAGGTTGTCGCCCAGTCATCTTCGCTAACGCGTCCGCCTGTTAGCTGCGTGCCGTCAGCGGAGAGCTTCGCAGCGTAATGATCGCGCGAATTATTCTCGAAAACATTGCGCCAGGCGAAAACCGGCCGCCCGTCTCGATCGAGAGTTGCGGAGACACGGCAGCATTCGCAAGAATGATCCATAAGGATTTTCTTTCCGGCGAAGGTCTTGCCACCGTTGTCCGACCAACCCACTGCAATGCCGCTGCCGGCGAATTCCTTGCCCGCTCTTTTGGCTTCGTCGGCGTCGCGTTTGTCCAGCCAGGCTGCATAAAGTCGCCCCCTGGGCGAGGCGACAAAAACGGCAAATCGCTGTCCGTCGCCGTCAATCATCGCCTGAGGCGTTGAAAAACTCCTGCCGCCGTCGGTCGAACGGGCGATGGAGATAGCGCCGTTGTAGCTCTTTTCCGGTCGCGCCGTGTAACTGACGACGAGGGCGCCATCGCGCAGCGCCACTATCTTGGGGCGGGCCTCGCCATTGGCGTCTATGACTGCACCCGCGACGGCGGCGACTGTTACTGCCGGTTCGAAACTTTTGCCCTCGTCACGGGACGCCGCCGCATAGACTTTGTCGCCCACCGAAAATGCGACCCAAAGGCGCCCGTCCTTCGCGAAGACGGGCTCGACTGTTCGCGCGCATTGCGGCTTTGCATCACTGCAAACCGGCGACAGCGTGGCGCTGTGGTCCGTATGTGCACTCTGCCCGCCTGTCGCCGTTACGGCAGTCTGTTCTTCCGCGCGTGACGGCGTCGCTATGAACGTCGCCAGCATAACAATCGCTAAAGCTTTCATTGGCCACGTCTCCGTTGATCGTGAACTGCGCAACATAACGCGGGACTTCAGTGGAATTTAAAATTTTGCGAAATATCCGCGCTGCCGCCCGGCGGCGGCGGAGCCTGAACTGCGGCCAAAATCTTTTTGACCATGTCGGAGTGAGCGGCGCTGGTTGTCTTGTCGATAACCACCTTGTCCACCTTGCCCTGCGCATTGACGTGGAAACTGGCGCTAACGTCGCCCATCCCGGCGCCATTTTGCGACGGAGTGCGTCGAGCGATTTCTGCGTAAAGGAGGCCAAGAAATTTGCTCTGCGACAAGACTGAGGGGGAAGTCTCAATCGACGAGACCTTTGCCGGGGCAGGCGGCATCGTCGGTGTCGAAGGCTTGGCCTCCTGCGCAACTGCTGTGGAGATAAGAAAGCTTAAAAAAGTCGCGACGGTGAAGCGTGTCATTTTCATCTTCAAATCCGCAAAAATGCTGGCCCGCGACGCCAATCGTCGAAAGCTGCGTAATCACCAACTGCAAGCCGGACCAGCGGTCCTGGCGGCGGCTTCAGAGATTCCAAGGCTCCGCATGGCGAATTTGCACACAATGCGGAGCCTTGCGATCGATGGAAACCGTTCCCGCCTCGATCGGGGTCAGTGGAAGTGCACGCCCTGTGACGCGAAGAAGCCTCCACCGGGCGGCGCAGGCGCGTGCGTCGATGCGATGGCCCGTTGCAACAACCCCGCGTGCGCAGTCGTGCTTCCCGAACAGGAAATGCCCGACATGCCGCCGCCCGAAGTCACATGGAAAGAGCAGGACGCGGATCCTTCGCCGAGCGAGGAAGAACTCGGCACATGTCGACGGATCGCAGCGGCCAGCATCGCGCCGTAGGCCGCTTTGGACACGCCGCCGCTCTGCGCGCGACCCTCCGCCATGCCGAGCCGATGATGCTCCTGCGCCTCGCGATGTTCTGCAGCCGGAGCAGCGACTTCCTTGCGCTCCACCACGCGCTTCTTCGGCTCGACAACTTCCTTCTTCGCCGGCAGCGGCGGCGCGTCCGGAGTCATCACCATTGGCGGAGGCAGGGCGAGATCGGGCTGTTCCATTTCCTCCGGCGGAGGCGTGTCGTCCTGCGCCTCGACCTTTTGGGATTCGAACATGTCGCCTTCCGGAATCAAATCCATGCTGACTGATTCAAGCGGGGCGTATCTCTCGATAGCAGTGGCCATCAAAAGCACGGCGACGGCAATATGGGCGAACACCACGCCCACGGTCGCCGCCGGCCCGAGCCAGCGCGGCTTGACCGAAGGGTATTCAGCGCTAAAAGCGGGCGGCGAAGAGCTCGCAAATTCCGGCATTACAGCGATATCGGTCATTTTCCCGGCCCTCCGGTCGCTGGAATGACAGCGGCAGCCGGGACAGCGGAGGCGGGGCTGACCGAAGCCTTGTTGCGAGAGTTCGTCATGATAGCGATGTGCGTGATGCCGTTGGTCGCAAGCTTGTCCATGACCGCGACAACTTCGCCATAAACCGCATCCGTGTCGCCGCGAACATGCACGACACGGGTAAGGTCGTCACCCATCGCGGCGCGGATCCCGTCCACCAGAGTGTCTGGCGTCACCGAGTTCGTTTCCAAGCGAGATCTTGCCTTCCTTGCCGACGGTTACGATTATTGGATCTTTTTGGTTTAGCGGTTGCGCCGCCTTGGCTTGCGGCAGATTTACCTTTACGCCCTTGGCGAGCAATGGCGCCGTCACCATGAAAATGATGAGGAGCACGAGCATAACGTCGACAAGCGGCGTCACATTGATGTCGGCCAAGGGTTGATAAAGGTCGCTATTGTTCCTCATGCGCGAGGGAAGAGCCATTATGCCGCCTCCCTTTTCTGCGTCGGCACGGAACGGCCAGAAACATGTTCGAGAGCCGCATCTTCGATGTAATGAGCCACCTGCTGACCCACCTTCGCGAAAGCGGAGCCGATCCGGTTGTAGCCAACCGAAGCCGGAATGGCGGCGGCGAGGCCATAGGCTGTCGCAGCGAGTGCTTCGGCGATGCCCGGCGCGACCACCGCGAGGCTGGTGTCCTGCGACTGCGCGATGCCGCTAAATGCGGTCATGATGCCCCAGACCGTGCCGAACAGGCCTATGAAAGGCGCGACAGAGGATATGACCGCAAGGTTCGGCAACCCCCCTTCTTCCTGAGACAGAAACTCGCGCGCGGTACGGCTCATCAATTCGGCGATCCGCTCACGCTTTTCGCCGATCAACTCGCCCGGCAGGTCATAAGCCGCCGCGCTGTTGCCGGCGACGGCGACCGGCCCGAGAACGCCCACGTCGCCGCCCGCTCGCGCGGAGCGCGCGGACTTGCCGATTTTGACAACGGAATAGACGCCGAGAGCGATCAGCACCCAGGTGTACACGGAGGCCGCCACCAGCGTCAGCATCACGGCTTTGCCTACAGGGCCAGCGTTGATGAACATCGCCAGCGGAGAAAGAGAAGTATATTCCATGGGGTTAACCCGTCCTTGGGATTTGTCGCCCTTTGGGGGCGATACGTTGTTATTGTTATTTTTTCATACTGCGCCCTCTGAACGCGCTGTGCGCCGGGCGCGCCTCTACGCATGCCAATCCACGAGGGAAGTAGCTGCGCCTAAGAGGAGAAGTGCTTTGCCGGCGGCGCGCGCGCGCCATTCACGGCGTTTGATGCGGGGATCTCCGGCTCATGCGTCGAGAGAGCGGAATACATCACCCGCGACGAAGGAATTCGCAAAGGCCGCACGAAAGTTGCAAGGCGATCCGGCAGCACCGCGGCGCCGGCATGCGCCGCCAGACAACAGAACGGGCAATCGACTTTGCCTGAATGACCACCCTTGTGATGATCTTGTGCAGCAGACGAAGCTGGCGCCGAGGCTTCCAAATGATGGCAAGACGCCGCTGCGCCGACCGCCATGCGCATCGATCCAGCCGCATGCGCGCCTTGCATGGCGCCAGAAACAAACAGGCTGAAAATCAGGGCGCAAACGGCTGTGGCGGCGAACATCGCGCGCACATTAACTCGCCTGGCGGAACCCTGTGACATAAATGTCTCTTAACGGATTTTTTATTTTTTGACAATTGGCGGCCACTTGGAAATGTGACCCGTCGCGTGGAATATGAACGCTTAAGCCCAAGAATAGTTAACAACGGGCGAAGGTCGAGTAACGCGCTTCATGGTCAGCCGGCTCCTGTCCAGATTGCTGTTTTGCATCGCTCTGCTGACGCAGATCGGCGCGCCCATTGCGGGCGGCCTCGCGATGGCGGCGGAGCGTGGCGCGCAGACCGGATCGCTGACCGCATTTTGCCGACTGCTGCATGATGACGAGCTTGGCGGGACGCAAGACCCCAGCAAGGCGCCTCGCGGCGGAGAGCATCATCAGAACGGCTGCTCGCTCTGCCCGCTCGGGGTCGGCGAAGCGCCTCTCGCGCCTGACACGTACTCACTCCATCTGCGCATTACGATCGTTGCAGGCCAGACGCCAATAAGCGTCGCGTCGGCGGTCGTCCCGCCGGTTCTGGAGCGCGGCGCCGCGCCGCGCGCACCTCCTTTCCTCGTCTGAACTCCCGCAATTCAAGCGCGTAAAGCGGCTTTGAGCCGCAGTCAGACATGCGCCGCGCTGACGCGCTGGCGTCAGGGAAGGATTCAAGGTCATGTTCCGTAATAAACTCATGCGCGGCGTCTCAGCCGGCGCACTCGCAATGCTGTGCTTTTCCTTGGGAAACCCGGCATCGGCCCAGCAAGCCCTGCCTGCAATCGACATTGGAGCAGGCATGGCGGGAGAAGGGAATTCGCCGCCCACGCCTGCGACGCGGCCCTCGCAATCGCAAACGACATCAATCTGGTCGCCAACCCTCCCCGATGGCGGCCCTGCCTTCGTCAAGCGCTGGGATCTGCCCAACACGGTGGCCAGCGTTACGCGCCGCGACATCGAGGAGAAAGTGAACATCATCGACACGGAGGATGCGGTCAAATACATGCCGAGCCTTTTCGTGCGGAAACGCAATAACGGCGACACGCAGCCGGTGCTGCAGACAAGAACCTGGGGCGTCAATTCTTCTGCGCGCAGCCTTGTTTACGCGGACGATCTGCTGTTGACCGCGCTGGTTGGAAACGACAACAGCATCGGCGCCCCACGATGGGAACTCGTCGCGCCTGAAGAGATCGAGCGCATAGATATGCTCTACGGGCCATTCTCGGCGCAATATCCGGGCAATGCGCTGGGCGGCGTGCTGCAAATCACGACCCGAATGCCCGAGAAGCTGGAAATCACGGCGAAGGAAACCACGTCGCTGCAGGATTTTTCGCTCTATGGCACGCATGACACCTTCTTCACCAACCAGACCAGTTTCACCGTCGGCGACAAGGTGAACGACTTCTCCTGGCTGGTCACAGGCAACTGGCTGCACGGATCGACGCAGCCGCTCACTTACATCCAGGCGGCCTCGGGAACCTTCGGAAACAAATCCGCGCCCGCGGATCTGTATGGTTTCCCCGGCGGTTATTTTGGCACGACCAAATTCGGCGTTCCGGCGACCGTGCTCGGCTCCGCCGGCAATCTCGAAAACGATCAGGTCAACGCCAAACTGAAACTCGCCTACGATATCACGCCGACAGTGCGCGCTACCTACACGCTGGGGTTCTGGTCGAATGACGGCACCTCGATCCCCGGCAATTATTTGACGGGCGGGATACCTTATTTTGGCCCCACCACCTCGACTTCCCCCTCGACCTACAGCGCCGGCTCCATCGGGAGCACGCTAACGAGTTGGGGAAGCGCCTATTACCGTGTGCAGGAAAAGCAACTCGTCAACGCCGGCGCGGTCAAATCCAACTCCAAGGGGCTGTTCGACTGGGAAATATCCGCGTCGAATTTCGATTATTTGCAGTCCGACCAGGTCTCGCCCTATAGCGGCGCGGTTCCTTATGGCGGCTATACGCAGACCGGCAAGAACGCGATCTACACCGGAACTTATTGGACCCTTTTCGATATGAAGGAAATCGTTCGCCCCTTCGGCTATGACGGCCCGCATGAGGTGAGTTTTGGTCTGCACGGCGACCAGTTCCACCTCAACAATCCGACCTGGCTCACGAGCAATTGGACAGCGGGCACGGCGTCGTCATACGGGGTCGTTTCTTCGATCGGCGACGGCACGACGCAAACTCAAGCGCTTTGGGCGCAAGACGCCTGGAAAATAAATCCGCAATACAAGCTCACTCTGGGCATTCGCGGCGAACATTGGGAAGCGTCGAACGGCTACAACCAATCGCTCGGCGGCATCAACGCCATGGGGACGGGATCAACCGCGCTTCCGCTCACCTTGTTGCCGATCTATCAGCCCGTCCTGTATCATACGCGCTTCTCGCCCAAGGGTTCGCTGCAATGGACGCCGGACAATGACTGGACGGTCACCGGCAACGTGGGCCTTGCGAACCGCTTTCCGACGGCGAGAGAGCTATACAACCTCGCTTCGCTCACGGGAAACGCGCCCGCAGCCAATCCTAATCCCAACCTTCGGCCTGAGGTGGCGCTCAGCAAGGAACTCGCCTTCGAACGCAAGATCGGGCCGGATGGTTCGATGCGCCTGTCGCTGTTCGACGAGGAAGTGCGCGATGCGATTATCTCCCAGAATCTTTATGTTTCCGCTGGAGCCGCCGCGCCCGTGTTCACGTCCGGCAACATCAACGTCGACCGCATCCGCAACAGCGGAGTCGAACTTGCAGGGAAAAAAGACAATGTGCTGATCAAGGGACTCGAGTTCGACGGCAGCTGGACCTTCGTCAATTCGCGCGTGATTTCTGACAGCACCTGGGCGCCGGCTGGCGGCAACAATCTCGACAACGCGATCCTTTCCGTCGCAGGAAAAAACGTGCCTTATGTTCCCAAGTGGCGCTGGACCTTGGGCGCAACCTATCACCCGGACGACAACTGGTCCTTTAGCGTCAATTCCCGCTGGCAGGGCCGCCAATGGTCGACGCTTTCCAACAACGACACTGCCCACGGCGTCTATGGCAGCTTCGATCGCTTCTTCGTCGTGGATATGAAGATTCACTATAGGTACAATGATCGAATGTCGTTCGACTTCGGCATAGATAATATTGGCAACTACAAATATTTCTTGTTCCATCCCTTCCCGCAGCGAACGTTCATCATGTCCGCAAAATATGAGTTCGGAACCGGCGGGAAGAACGAGCCGGGGATTTTCTTTACCGGCAATGAGGCGGGATTCCCTTCCCGCTCGAACTGGTTCCAGCCCTCGGACACGAGATGGTTCTGACCAAGCTATAAACAAACCTCAGAAGGGCGGCGCAACGTCGCGCCGCCCCTTATGTTTTTAGATCACTGCGCCGGCAGCAGCGCATCCGGCGCTTCGATGCGCGCCACTCCGGTGCGAACCGCCGATTGGACTTTCTCGAAAGCGCGCACCTCTATCTGGCGCACGCGTTCGCGCGAGACGCCAAACTCTTCCGAAAGCTCTTCTAACGTTATGGGATCGTCGGCGAGGCGACGCGCCTCGAAAATGCGCCGTTCGCGCGGATTCAAGACGTCGAGCGCTCCGCGCAAAGCCACATGGCGGTTAGAAGCCTCTTCCCGGTCGACTAGCAAATGCTCCTGATCGACGCCTTCGTCCACCAGCCAGTCCTGCCACTCTCCTTCGCCTTCTTCGCGCAGCGGCGCATTGAGCGAAGCGTCCCCGCTCATGCGCCGATTCATGTCGATAACATCCTGTTGCGAGACGCCGAGGCGCGTGGCGATAGCCGCCACATTCTCGGGCTTCAGGTCGCCCTCTTCATACGCTGAGATACGGCTCTTCGCCTTCCGAAGATTGAAGAATAGCTTCTTTTGACTGGCCGTAGTGCCCATTTTCACGAGCGACCATGAACGAAGAATATATTCTTGGATGGAGGCCCTGATCCACCACATCGCGTAAGTGGCGAGGCGAAAACCCCGCTCCGGCTCGAAGCGCTTCACAGCCTGCATGAGGCCAACATTTCCTTCCGAGACGATTTCCCCGATAGGAAGGCCGTAGCCGCGATAGCCCATCGCAATCTTGGCGACGAGGCGCAGGTGCGAGGTCACGAGCTTGTGGGCCGCCTGCGGGTCTTCATGCTCGCGCCATCGCTTGGCGAGCATATATTCCTCTTGCGGTTCGAGCATTGGAAACTTGCGGATTTCAGCGAGATAACGCGCCAAACCGCTTTCGCTAGCGATAATGGGCAGGGCGTTCGCCATAGTCATTCTCTCCTTTGGGATCCCCTCTTGGGCGAACCCATATTCGACCGCTTTGAGCCAGTCGCGATCCGTCTATATAGGGAGCCCGTAGCGTGGCTGAAAGATGGCCAAAGGCTGTCGGGAGGCTTGGGAGCGAATTAAGTTTTTGTAATGGAGCGCTTACGGAGGCGCTTCCGTTGGTTAAATTGTGGTTAACGGTATCTAAACGCTCAAGGAGGCGGAACGGGCGCCCCGCCTCCAGCGGCTATATTGCTTTTAGAACCCGTAAATCTTGCCAAAATCGGGGTCACTGGCCGCAACCTGCTTGGCAAGGTCAACGATCACCTTCGCCTGTTTCCAAGTGGCGTCATCCTGCATGCGCCCGTCGATCATCACAGCGCCCGTGCCATCCGGCATCGCCTCCAGCACGCGGCGCGCGAAAGCGACTTCGGCGGCGTCCGGCGAGAACACTTTTTTGGCGATGGTGATCTGCGAGGGATGCAGCGACCAGGCGCCGGCGCAGCCAAGCAAAAAGGCGTTGCGAAACTGGGCCTCACAAGCGGCGGCGTCGGAAAAATCGCCAAAGGGGCCGTAAAAGGCCTTTATGCCAGCAGCGGCGCAGGCGTCGACCATTTTGGCGATCGTGTAATGCCACAGATCCTGCTGATATGTGGGGCGTTGCGCGCCGCCTTCGACCGCGTCGGAGATGACCTTATACTCGGGATGCCCGCCTCCGACGCGCGTTGTCTTCATGGCGCGCGAGGCGGCGAGGTCGGCAGGGCCGAGGCTGATGCCGTGCATACGGGGGGAGCAGCTGGCGATGGCGTCGACATTTTTCACGCCCTCGGCGGTCTCCAGAATCGCGTGAATCAAAATGGGCTTTGTGACGCCGTTGCGCGCCTCCAGCTGCGCCAGCAACTGGTCGAGATAGGCGACGTCCCAAGGACCTTCCACCTTGGGCAACATCACTACATCCAGTTTGTTTCCGATCGCGCCGACGATCTCGATCATGTCGTCGAGCGCCCAGGGAGAATTGAGCGCATTCATGCGCGTCCACAGCCCCGTGGAGCCGAAATCGGTCGATTTGGCCATCTCGATAAAGCCAGAGCGCGCAGCTTCCTTGGCGTCGGCTGGAATGGCGTCCTCGAGGTTGCCGAGCACCACATCGACCTGGCGGGCGATATCGGGAACCTTGGCGCGAAATTTTTCAAGATGCGGGGGCACGAAATGGATCATGCGCTCGACCTTGACGGGCAGCTCGCGCAGCGGCGCGGGCGCGCCGATCGCCAGCGGACGATAGAACTGATTGGGAAGCTTCATGAAAGTTCCTTGGGCTATCTGGCTCCGGCATGAATTGCCCGGATTGTGGCGGCCGATAACGTGTTTGTCCGTTGGATGCAATGGCGACGGCGTTTCATTGCCGAAGAAAGCAGGCTAGTCTTCGCGCCGCTGATTCCCCGCGGCGACGGAGTTCCGCGCCCCAAACGAGAAGCGCGCTTATGTCCCTTTCCAGTGATTACATGGTGGACCGCCGTCGATTGCGGCGCAAACTCGGATATTGGCGCATCGCAGCTATCGGCGCCGTTCTGGCGGCCGGGGTGGTCGCCATGGGAAAATTCTCCGGATTCGACACACTCGAAAAGTCGACGCCGCATATCGCGCGCCTCTCCATCGAAGGGCTCATCACCGGCGACAACGATACGCTGGAGCTGATCAAAAGCATCGGAGAGTCCAAGGCCAGCGCCGTATTGCTGACCATCGACAGCCCCGGCGGGACGACGACCGGCGCCGAGAAATTATATCTGGCGTTGCGGAAGGTGGCGGACAAAAAGCCGATCGTCGCGGTGGTGGGCACGCTTGCCGCGTCTGGAGGCTATATCGCAGCCCTTGGCGCGGATGAGATCGTCGTGCGGGGAAATTCGCTGATCGGCTCGATTGGCGTTCTTTTCCAATTCCCAAATGTTTACAAAGCTTTGGATACCCTTGGCGTAAAGGTCGAAGAAATAAAGTCGACGCCCCTGAAGGCGGCGCCCAATGGATACGAGCCCACCAGCGACGCCGCGAGAGCGGCGATCGCCGCGCTTGTAAGCGACAGCTACAGCTGGTTCAAGGATCTGGTGAAAGACCGCCGCCGCCTCGACGACGCCGAACTGGCGAAAGTCGTCGACGGGCGCGTGTTCACCGGGCGACAGGGGATTCCGCTGAAGTTAGCGGACCTCATCGGTGGCGAGAGCGAAGCTATCGACTGGCTGGAGACTAACAAGAACATCGCCAAGAAGCTGCCAGTGCGCGACTGGAAGAAAAAACCGAGCCTCGAGCGTGTCGGTTTGCTGGGCTATGCTTCGGCTGGAGCGCGAGCCGTCGGCCTGACCGCGCTGGCGTCCCTGCTCGATCAGGCCAGCCTGCAAAGCGCCAGTCTTGACGGGCTCTTGGCGATTTGGCAGGGTTCTTCTTCTAATTAACAGTTGCGTTCCCGGCGTCCACCTCAGACGTCGCGACGCTTGCTTCAGACGGGACACATTATGATCAAGTCCGAACTCATTCAGCGTATCGCCAGCCGTAACGAGCATCTTTATCAGCGCGACGTCGAGACCATCGTTGGGACGATCCTCGACGAAATCACTTCGGCGCTTTCCCGAGGAGACCGGGTCGAGCTTCGTGGCTTCGGGGTGTTTTCCGTCAAGAAGCGCGACGCGCGCACAGGTCGCAATCCCCGCACCGGCGAGCAGGTTTCCGTTCAGGAGAAAAGCGTGCCCTTCTTCAAGACGGGCAAGGAAATGCGCGAGCGTCTGAACGAAGACTACAAGGGCTAACGTTTCCCGAAAACACTGGCGGGGCGGTGTCTGCGGTTCAATAATCAAGGAGAGTTATGAGATCGCTGCTGCGCCTGCTTGTGTATATCCCGCTCGGCCTGTTGATCCTCTATTTCGCTTTGGCGAACCGCGGTTCAGTGAAGATATCGCTGGACCCCTTTCCCGGCGGAGAAGCGTCCGCCCTTTCTTTTGAAGCGCCCTTGTTTCTTGTCGTGCTGACCGCAGTGGCGATAGGCGTGATCGCCGGAGGAGCGTCCTCCTGGCTGACCCACGCCCCACTGCGCCGCACGGCGAGACAGGCGCGCGCCGAGGCGTCGAAAGCCCGAAGCGAGGTTGAACAACTGCGGCAACAGACTCTGGCGAACCTGCCTTCAGCCGGAGTCGGCAAGGATTTACGCCGCAAGCGCGGAGATTGATTCAGCGAATTGTCCAATACAGCGCCGACTAGCGCTTGAAAAAGTGCGGCGCCCTCGATAAGAGTGGCGCCGGCTCTAGCGTCGCAAACGCGGGAGATCGCCGCAATAGCTCAGTCGGTAGAGCACCTCATTCGTAATGAGGGGGTCGGGGGTTCGAATCCCTCTTGCGGCACCAAATTGCGCTCCGAAAACATCCGACGAAGTCCAAAATCCCTTGTTATTACTCATGATTTATCAATTTGTTGTCCAGATTGGTCAGCTCAAGTCCCCTGGCATCCGCTGAATTTGGGGGCATATTTAGTGGTATCGGCTCATTGCCTCGGTAAACACTATCCCCAACGTCATGCCCCTAACCGATACCGCCACCCTCGCCGCCTTTAGCACCCTATAGACGCTGGCTACGCCAACACCGAATTGTTTCGCAATCCCCTCACGGGTGATCCCTTGATGGTCCAGTTCAAGAATCTGGTCCTTTTTTGCCCGCGCCGTGGGCAAGCCTGCATATCTTCGTGACAACCAAAGCGTCCCCCTTGGCGGGCGAAGAAGATAGCCTCTTGCAGAGCTCGCGGGGTCCCATGACGCTGCTTTGCTCTTTCCAGAGCCGTTCACATCCTTGAGCCATCAAGTCACGTTCCTGCGCCTCTAAACCGGCGACTTGGTCGGTGGTCGTCTCGTTCTAAATTCCCGCAAGCCGCGCTTTCTTGCGTGAACTTTGGTTTCGTCTGAAGATGCAATCCGCTATTTAAGCTTCATCCGGTTCATGAGTTGGTCTTTAAGTATGTGATGATGCCAAAGCGCCGCCAGAACATGCCCCGAGACCATCGTCAGGAAAGTCCAAGCCAGCAAACCGTGGATTTCCCCTAAGATTTTTGCTTGTTCTTTGTTGGCGATCATCGGCGATGTTATGCTGAAAATGCCGAAGTCTAGTTCTCGCCCAAGCAGAAATGCGGTGACGAGGCCCAAAACGGGTACAATCGTGAGGAAGAAATAAAGCAAAAAGTGGCCTACGTGCGTCGCTTTCTGCAAAAAATGATGCGTTGAAGGCGGCGAAGGTGGTGGCCGAACCCCTGCTCTCAGCGCTATCCGCAGCAAGACAAAAAACAACACACAGCTTCCAAAGACGAAATGAAGGTTTGTCAACAGTAGTTTAAAATGTATTCCCGAAGCCGACTTTATAATCAAAGCTAAAGTCAACGCAGTAAAACAAAGTAACGCCGTTGCCCAATGCAGGAAAACGGATGCAGGGTGGTAACGATCAGGATAATCTCTCAATGCCATAAGCCACAATATTCAGTCTGGCCACCTTCTGCCCAGCGGAGAAACGCGCGTTACTTCCTAGTCAATTTAAAATATCACGATAAACGTGTCAAATTAACTGTTGGATTCACGCATACAAAAACTTCTGAACGCCCCTGAATTATTAGGTGGTTTGGATCAAGCTTCAGCATGCACACGGTTCGCGGTCATCGAAGCATCCTTAAAAGCGGCGACTTAGGCGCGAGTGTTTTGGTCGAGATTTGATGTGAAAGTTGCCACAATTTCGATCGCAGGAGGCGGAACCTTTGCGTTCCTCGATCGGTTTTTAAACGCGTTGGATTGAGGAATTTTAGATCCCTCTTCTGCGAGATAAGTTTTGTTAAAAAGGCCTATAGGGAAGGCGATATTTTATGCCGGCGTGGAAATCTCCAGAGTTCAAAACAGATGCCCTCAAACAGGTTTGTCCATGACGACCCCGGCGGCAGAGGCCAAGCAGACCTATATCGCTATGGGAGTCTTCGCGGTTAAATCAAGAGAGACGTAGATGAAAAAATCGGTCATTTCATTTTTTGTTTTGACGATATCAGGCGGCGCCTTTGCCGCATTCATGACGGTTGTTGAACTTAGAAAAGTAGTTAGCCGCTTTTTCTACGAAGAGAATATTTATAACAAGCTAGCTAGAGAAGTCTCTGTCGAAGACTTTCAGCTTGTTCGCCGTAAGCTGAATCTTGATTCGCATGTTGAGAAAGAGTTCAAACAGTATATCGTCACCACATCGGTCACTAATGACGAGAAGGGCATAACTGATCTGCTAGCCGCCCTGAAATTTACCGAGGTTTCATACAGCGACCGGTTATTTCTAGAAAACCCACGACTGGAAATGACCTCTAAGGAAACATCCGTGAATTTATTTAAACAGCCTACTTTTAATTCTATTCAACTCCTCACTAACAAAGACTTCGATATATGGATTCTAAGACAAAAGAAGTTTAAAGAACAAGATTTTAGAACGTATACATTGGTGCAGGACAAGAGAATCTATCCAAATAAGGCTTACTATCTCAGAATCGCTTCAGATGGATTCATTTGGCGTGGCGGCTCATGCTACGAGTGTCATGCAAACGGTCCGAGGAAAATTCGTCCCTTGAGACCCGAGCTTGTCAGTAATGCAGAGTTCGTGAAAGAGATTAACGACTACATTAGCACCCTACCCATCATTGAAACGAATTTCCCAGAAAGAGAACCTCAAAATACGAAAAGCGAAAGACTCCACTTTGAGAAATGCGACGAATGCCACAATGATGTCGACCGCGGTGCTCTTTATTCAGTTCACGCTGATGCTAGCCGGTTGATCGTATCTGGCGGTGACATGCCGATAGGAACAAAGCTCACTAGTGAAGAATCATATGAGCTCAACAAATGGATCGAAAAAAACACCGCTGAGAAGTCTTGGTTTCAGATCTTGAAAGCAAGAGTCAGCGAGCTGCTAAAAAGCTTAATTGGCGCTAACCGCGATGAAGCATGACGACAAGCCTCGGGAACTGAGATTGGTCTTTCGTTTTGAGTCCCACCGCCGCCTCTATGCACAAGCCTTGATTTGGTGATCGGCTCATTCACCCGAGACAGGGAAGACAGCGAAATCCACCCCCGTGGGGGAGAAAAACATTTTTGGGTAGTTAGGGGTTTGGGAAAAATCACATATTATAAACATAATAAATTTCAATATCTGTGCTTATTATTTGCATCCCTCTTGCGGTAATTACCCACCGCCATTTTTATGGCGCGGATTTTGAGCGGATCAGACCAAGATTTCGAGGATTCCGATTTAGCAGAGGGTCTCACTGACCTGCCCCTACGAAGTTCCTCCACGAAGGATTAGAGTCCGGCCATTCGAAGGACGGACCTATGAAGCGTGCACGGTTTACGGAAGAACAGATTATCGGCGTGCTGAAGGAGCATGAGGCTGGCGCCAAGACCGCCGATCTCGCCCGCAAGCACGGCGTTTCGGAAGCGACGCTGTATAATTGGAAGTCGAAGTATGGCGGCATGGACGTCTCCGAGGCGAAGCGCTTGAAGGCGCTCGAGGACGAGAACGCCGAGCTGAAGAAGCTGCTGGCGGAAGCCATGCTCGATACGGCGGCGCTTCGCGAGCTTCTTTCAAAAAAATGGTAGGGCCCGCCGCCAAGCGCGAGGGAGTCGCGCATCTGCAGGCTGCGATGGGCCTGTCGGAACGGCGGGCCTGCAGCCTTGTCAGCGCTGATCGCACGATGATCCGCTATCAGTCCCGTCGTGCGCCCGACACGGCGCTGCGCGAGCAGATCCGCGCATTGGCCAACGAGCGCAAGCGCTTTGGCTATCGGCGGCTGTTCATCCTGCTGCGGCAGGGCGGCGAGCCATCCGGGATCAACCGCATCTACCGGCTTTATCGCGAGGAAGGGCTTACCGTGCGCAAGCGGCGCGCCCGGAGGCGGGCCGTCGGCGCGCGTGCGCCGATCCTGGTGGAGGCGAAGGCCAATGCGCGCTGGTCGCTGGATTTCGTCCACGACCAGTTCGCCCATGGCCGTCGGTTCCGCATTCTGAACGTCGTCGACGATGTGACGCGGGAATGCCTGGCGGCGATCCCGGACACATCGATTTCGGGGCGTCGCGTGGCGCGCGAGCTGACGACCCTGATCGAGCGGCGCGGCAAACCCGGCCTGATCGTCAGCGACAATGGCACGGAGTTTACCTCGAACGCGATGCTGTCATGGGCGCAAGACCATCGGATCGAATGGCATTTCATCGCCCCGGGGAAGCCGATGCAGAACGGCTTTTGCGAGAGTTTCAATGGCAGAATGCGTGATGAGCTGCTGAACGAGACGCTATTTCTTGGCCTCGATCACGCCCGCGAGAAGATCGCGAACTGGGTCAATGACTTCAACCACCAGCGACCTCATTCGGCGCTCGCCTATCAAACCCCGGCTGCCTACGCCGCCAACCTCACAGCAACATGCGATCGGCCGCGCAACCCCGACCAGCTCCGCCGATCGCATGTTGCTCCACCCGCGCCACACGGCGTAAAACATGTCGAGGCTCTAATCGCCGCTGGATGAAAGTTCAGTGGCAGGTCATCACGAAAAAGGGATTGAACGAAGCCGCTATCGCGGCGGGCTCGGCGAGTTAGCGTGATTGGTCCCCTGTCTGAGAGGATCGTGGGTGTTGCATCCCACCTCTCAGGCAGGAGTTTTCAGATGGCCGAGTTAAGCCCGCTGCGCCACCGCATGATCGTACCCGGCCGATAAGGACCGCCGTCCACCGGAGTCAGGCGGCTTCTCGTTTCGAGTCATTGAAGCGGGCCCAATTCCACGGAAGAAGCTCATGGAGCCTGGTGACGAGATGATCGTTGATCCGCGCAAGCACGTCCGCGAGATAGGCTTCGGGATTGAGACCTGACATTTTCGCCGTTTCAATGAGCGTCATCGCGTCAGCGATATTATCGCCGCCGACGTCGGAGCCGGCGAATAGATAATTCTTCCTGCCCAAGGTGACTGGCCTGATAGCGCGCTCCGCCGCATTGTTGTCGATTGCGATGCGGCCATCGTCGAGAAAGAGCGTAAAGGCTGGCCACCGATTGAGGGCATAGCGCATGGCCTTGGCCAGATCACCTTTGCCTGGAATGCTTCGAAGTTGAGCCTCGCACCAAGCGCGAAAGGCCTCGACCCGTGGTCGGCTATGCTCTTGTCGGGCACGGAGACGGTGCTCAGCGGACTTGCCCGTGATCTCGCGCTCGATATCGTAGAGGGCGCCAATCCGGTCGAGCGCGTCCTTGGCGATCGGCGAACTCGTCGCCTTCCATTCATCGTGAAAGTCGCGGCGAAGATGCGCCCAGCACGCCGCCTCGCGAATGCGAGCGTCACCGTTCGTCGAGGGCTCGTAGAGCTTCTTGAAGCCGCCATAGGCGTCGGCTTGCAGCACGCCCGAAAAGCCTGCGAGATGAGATTGCGGATGTTCGCCCTTTCGGTTCGCCGAGAAGTAATAAGCGACGCCCGGCGGATCGCCGCCGCCCCAAGGTCGATCATCGCGGACATAGACCCATATGCGGCCTTCCTTGACGCCTTTCGTCATCGGATCCGCGCTTTTGCGCGAGAGATCGAGGACCTTGATCGGGGTGTCGTCGACATGCAGGCGATCCGTTCGAAAAATCTCCGCCTTGATCAAGTCGCTCAGAGGCCGGAGCGTCGCGATCCCGGCGCCGCAACCGTCGATCAGGGTCGAGCGCGGAATGTCCGCGCCAAGACGCGCGAAGATCTCGCCCTGCCGATACAAGGGCAAGTGATCGTCGAACTTGGAGACGAGGATATGGGCGATCAGACTGGGGCCGAACATGCCGCGATAGATCGGACGCGTCGGCGCGGGCGCCTGCACGACTTTCTCGCAGCATCGGCAGGATTTCTTGAGACGCACGGTCTCCACCACCTTCAATTTAGCGGCGATGTAATCGAGTATCTCTGAGACGTCCTCGCCGAGAAGACGCAGCGGCTCGCCGCATTCGGGGCAATGATCGCCAGGGTCGAGCACAATGCGTTCGCGCGGAGTCGCCGCGTCGACACGGGGCTTGCCGCGCCGACGCGGCTCGGTTTTCTCGCCGGACGGCGCCTCGGCGGGGTCGCCTTCGTCCGTTTTGTTGGACGCTCCCGCCGCCGCCATCGCCACTTCGAGATCTTCGAGCGTCAATTCCAATTGCTCGATCTCGCGCTGGATTTTTTCCGAACTCGGGCCGAATTTTTGCCGCTGGAGCTTCGCAATCCGAAGCTTGAGTGCTTGGATGAGGACTTCGTAAGCGCGGACCGAAGCCTGCAACCGAGATGTTTCGGCCTGCTGCGCGATGATCATCGCCTTCAGCGCCGCAGGGTCGTCAGGAAGAGTTTCGGGTGACCATTCCATGCCAAAAATATAACGCAAGACGCGTTGCAAGTACAGCGCTGAAGCGTTGGATCACCAAGAAAATCACACAACGCGCGCGGGCGGCGCGCTCCACGCCGGGCGGCGCCAATCAATGCCTTCCCACAACATCGAAAGTTGCGCTGCCGTCAAGCGCGCGGATCCGTCGGCCGGCGAAGGCCAAGGGAAGCGGCCTTTTTCGAGCACCTTGTAGTAAAGGCAAAAACCCTGCCCATCCCAATGTAAAAGCTTGATTCTGTCGCCCCTGCGACCCCGGAATGCGAACAGCGCCCCTGAACTCGCGTTCTGCCTAAGTTCTTCCTGCGCCTTGGCCGCCAGGCCCGTAATGCCTTTGCGCATGTCCGTCACCCCACAGGCAAGATAGACACGCACGTTAGATCCCGGCGCTATCACGAAAGCTCTCCGACCCGCATCAAGCGACGGAGCACGTTGTCAGGAACGTCAGCGGTAATGCGCAAGCAACGGCCATTGCGAAGCACAATCTCCACGTGATGCACGCCGCGATCATCAACAGGCCCGACTATGTCGCGGGCCTCTTCGTTCCCGGTCAGTTCAACAGGGATAAAACTTGATTGCTTATTCGATAGCTGGACTTTGTCCCGCAGTTCGCGGCGCCACTGATAAATATGTTGCCGAGTGATGTCGTGACGACGAGCAACATCCGATACGACCGAACCTTCAGCCCCAGCTTCCATAATGATCCTCAGCTTCTCCGCATCGGACCATCGGCGCCGTCGTTCCACACCTGAAAGAACTTCCTGCCGCATAATTCACCCCGATGACGACGTACATAACGACGTCGATAACGACGTAAATTACTCCGCAGATGTCACCGCTGTAAGGCGGCCCAGAGCGGCCGGTTACGTAGAAGCTGATCGCCGAGCCGTCGCTGCCCGCGATGCTGTCAAGCCGCATCTGATTCGTGACGCCGACGAAAGTGCTGGAGAAATTATAGCCGACGCCGCCATTCTTCGGCGTGCGCGAGGTCAGATCGCCGTCCGTGCTCCATGTGTATGTGTTGATCGCGTCGGAGAGCACATGATTGGCGGGATCGGTGACGTAAGCCGCCGAAATCTGCGAGGCGACGCGGTTGCCTTCCGTGTCATAGGCATAACTCTCCACCTGCGTCGCTGGCGCGGGCAGCGTCTGCGTCACGCCGGTCAGACGCTCGATTGGATCGTAGTTGTAATTCTTTGTTCCGGTCAGCTCCTGCAGCGTCGCGAGATTGCCGCGTATGTCATAGCTGTGGTTGTATTGCGCGATCGGCGCCGCAAGAGTTCCCACGCGATGATTGATCGTCGCCAGCCGCCCGCTATTGGCCTCGAAGGAAAGATCGGCGTCGAGCCCGTTGGGATAGGCGAGACGGCGAGCGAAGGACCTAAATGGTAGCCTCGATCATCTGCGGCGGCCTCCGGAACATTATCGATCAATTGTCACATTCGTACAAGAAAATTGCACGTAATCGGTTCAATGCACGTTCATTCACAAATCGTATTCGCCATGTATAGCCCGCCTAACATACACATTCAAACAGCGTGGGATTTTTTCCTCATGGCGTTCGATAATTTTATTTATTGCGTCGGGACGGGCAGATTGCCACAATCCGAGCCCATACAACGCTGACATTTTACATGTTTTATTTTCTAGATATAATATACGATCCATTGTATCCAATATAGTATCATCAATTCGCTGGTTATCTAGAGATCTTGGTTCAGGTACACCGTGCCTTGGAAGTATAGCCCACCATCTATAACATATATCACCATAATTTATAATGTTTCTATTTCTTTCATCAACATCATAAATACACGTTACGTTGAATAAATATGTAAATACATTAAGCATTGAGCTAATAGCATCTATACGCTTCGAGGCATCGACGTTATCCGAAAATATGGAGTAGCATAGTCTTCCGCGCGTCCAATCAATCAAATAACGTAAGCCGGATACAACGACATGCTCAGAATATATGTTTTGTATATCTATAATTTCTTTATATATTTTTGAAATAAATTCGACAACCATACTTTCATCGAAAAATGGTTCTATATAGCCATCTTCCCAAAGCTCCGCCAATCCGCTCTCGTCATCAGCTTGGCGATCAACTATAGATCGAATGAACTCCGATCGATCGAATACAAATCTAACGAACTCTGGGTAGGCTAATTTTATCTGGCCAATCATCATTTACACCATCTATTTACTGCTGATTCTGCACTATTTATTTGCGCTTGAATATCGCTATACAGTTGCGAATTGTGCTTGTCATCCTTGCCGCCGTACCACCTCTCATTGTTCGCTTCCCTCAATGCCAAGCATTGCTTAGCCTTATTAAGCTCCCATCTTGCGCGATCGCAAGCATCTCCTCCTGGTGGAGGCGGTTCGTCGCAAACTCTTTTGTACTCTGCCTTGTTTGCAAGAAACTCAATTTGTTGTTGCTGAGTGCCATTCCAATTTGGCGGCGTTTCAACAATCATCGAATGAGAAGCGCCGCATTGAGTCAACGTTGGATTTGGTCCCCCAAGCACTTCAGCAATTTGATTAAATACACATACTAAGTCAGCTCCAACCAGCCCGGCACAGGCACTTGCGGCCAAAATTGGGGCGTTTGTAGCTGCGTATTCACCCGCAGCGCCTGCGCCAGCAATCGCTGGAACCTGAGCTCCTGCTAATGCACCCGCACTTGCTCCACATCCGACGCTCCATGCCGCGACATTCGCCGCAGCGGCATCTGATAGTGCACTCAGTCCCTTTGGATCATTCCAGTTCCGCGGATTGTTCCAGGCGAAGCTGTAGAGATTGGAATCCCCACCCGCATATCCCAGCGGATCCTGCGACATGAACCTACCCAGCACGGGGTCATAAAACCGCGCGCGGTTGTAATAGATGTTCGGCCCGGGGATCCATTCGCGTCCTTTCCAGCCATAGGGCTGCAGGGGCAGGCTCTCGATCACGCTGAGGCGCTGGCCGTAGGAGTCATAGTCGTAGCGGTTGGCGATCTGGCCGTTGGCGTCGGTGAGCAGGCGGATCGAGCCTTCTCCATCCGCGTGATAATAATATTGCGAACCCGTGCCCGGCGCCGGCCAGTAGCGGGCGACGAGGCGCTGAAAGGGATCGTAAACAAAGCCGATCGCCGTGCCGTCGCTGCCCGCCGCGCTTTCGAGACGCATCTGGTTGGTCGGCGCGACGAAGGTGCTGGTGAAATTCCAGGCGACCCCGCCGCTCTTCGGCGTGCGCGAGGTCAGATCGCCGTCCAATCGAAATTCTTGACGATTTCGTCTAGAAACCCAACGCTGCAAGAATTGGCCTTGGCGACGACGTTCTCGGCGACTTGCCTCCTTGGAATGCCTTGGAGAATCATGGGTTCAGGTGTTTTGCCAAGGAATCACTCCTCAAATTTTCCCAGCCGTTCAAAAAAGCTCCGCCATCGCTTTGCCACTTCCCGGTCTGTGTGAACGCCGATGCCGTACCAAAATAATCTATATATTTCGTATGCGCCATTTTTGTTGCCTAGAAGCGCGGCAATAAGATAAAATCGAAACGCCTTCTGAAGATCCTTGGTTTCTCCCACGCCAGTCTCATAACTCACACCCAAGTTGTATGCGGCAATTTCATTTCCATGTTTCGCCGCCTCGCGCCAATACCTTTCTCCTTTCGTATAATCCAGCTTGATATGAACCCCGCGGCAATATAAGTCGCCAAGCGCGTACATAGCATCCGCGTTCTTAAGTTTGCGTGATTCCTTCAGTAATTTAATTACGGTTGGCCAATCTTTCCCCTCCCGGGAAAGTTTTAGCGCCCTTCTATATATTCGCTTCGCTCTCTCCTTGTCGGAGCCTATTTTTGTCTGCTTATTCATGTTTCCGGCTCA
Organism: uncultured Alphaproteobacteria bacterium; assembly: GCA_963724845.1. Classification (GTDB taxonomy): domain Bacteria; phylum Pseudomonadota; class Alphaproteobacteria; order Rhizobiales; family Beijerinckiaceae; genus Methylocystis. The sequence continues at coordinate 12,094 of CAVRWF010000007.1, read as the reverse complement.
CGAATTACGAACCAAGAAGAGCTTTAAGAAACTCAAGGCTTCGGTGGAGGCCACGGACCTTGCCAGTTAGTCGGTTTTTTTCTTGGAGGGTCGCGCCTCTTATCCCCCGCCTCGCCTCCTTTGTCAGTCTTCTTTCTTGCCCCACCTTTTTCGTGCGTTGGAAGGGTGGACGGGCGGGCGCCCTTCGTATGCTCCGCCGCCATCACAGTGATTATGCCACATTGCGTGGGAAGTGGAATGGCGTCAGAGGGCGCGCTAAGAGCAAAATCGAGCGCTGCCGCAACCTGAAAGAGCTTGCACGCGACTTCCGCGCCGATCTTCTGCACCGCGCTGCCGGTGGTGGAAATCACCTGCGACGCCTGCGCCCCGCTTTGTATCGTGCCGCCCTCCACAGCGACCGTGCCGTCGCCCAGAATTGCGCCGGCTGTAGCGCCAGTGATGCCGGCATCCTCGGCCGTCGCACTCAGTCCTTCCGGATCGTTCCAGTTCCTCGGATTATTCCAGGCGAAGGAATAAAGGTTCCAGTCCCCTCCCTCATATCCCAGCGGATCCTGCGACATGAACCTCCCGAGCACGGGGTCATAAAACCGCGCGCGGTTGTAATAGATGTTCGGCCCGGGGATCCATTCGCGGCCTTTCCATCCATAGGGCTGCAGGGGAAGGCTTTCGATAACCGTCAGACGCTGGCCGTAAAAATCATAGTCGTAGCGGTTGGCGATCTGGCCGTTGGCGTCGGTGAGCAGGCGGATCGAGCCTTCTCCATCCGCGTGATAATAATATTGCGAACCCGTGCCCGGCGCCGGCGCGGCGCCCGCGGGAAAGACCTCCGTCGCCAGCGGCTGGTCCATTCCCGGCCCGTGCACATAGCGCACCCATTGCGAGCCGCCTGCGGAAGGATAGCGCAGCTCCAGCACGACATCCGGGCCGTCGTAATAAAGCGCATCATCGCCGCGCGGCGCTGGCCAGTGGCGCGAGACCAGGCGCTGGAACGGATCGTAATAAAGGCTGATCGCCGAGCCGTCGCTGCCCGCGATGCTGTCAAGCCGCATCTGATTCGTGACGCCGACGAAGGTGCTGGAGAAATTATAGCCGACGCCGCCATTCTTCGGCGTGCGCGAGGTCAGATCGCCATCCGTGCTCCAGGTGTAGCTGTTGTTGGCGTCGGCGAGCACATGATTGGCCGCGTCGGTGACATAGGAGGCGGAGATATGCGAGGCGAGGCGGTTGCCCTCGGTGTCATAGGTGTAGGACTCGACCTGCGTCGCCGGCGCGGGCGAAGTTTGCGTGACGCCGGTCAGCCGCTCGATTGGATCATAGGAAAATGTCCTGGTTCCCGTGAGCTCCTGCAAGCGTCGCGAGATTGCCGCGTATGTCGTAAGCGTGACTGAACTGGGCGATCGGCGCCGACAGCGTGCTTGCGGGCGCCGGGAAATTTGGTAATTGGTGTCACGTCCCCTAATCCCTTAATTTCCTTGTGTTTGCTAAGCCAAATCAAATTCCGGCCAATTCGGAATTCCCCCTCATCAGCCTGCGTTGGCGAGAGCTGGTATAATTCCCGAACTCCCGGTTCCCAATCGGAATCGAGATTCAGGACAGACCCCAGCGGGGCACGCCATAACAAATGCGCCAGTCGCCAGACCCGATACTAACGTCCCAACGTCGGTACCCCCGCATTCCTGAACCGCGAACATTTTCAGAAAGGATTGTCTCGACGAGGACGGCAATGGCAAAGGCGCGCTCCAGCTTGCAATCAGGTTGGAAATTTATGCCAATAAAGAATCTGTCTTCTTCCACAAATCCAGCGTCAAAAGTCAAATTCTCCTTTTCACAAAGAGTAGCTATTTTTGTCAGGGCCGCCAAAACTGGCTGCGTCTTGAGAACGCTGTTGGCCTCGATCTGCTCAATTTCACGATCTATTCTTGCTCTTTCGTCTGCTGGCCTTTCCAGCCAACGTTTTTGTCTCAATCCAATGTCGCGCTCGTGGTCTTCAACCTGCTCGCGCTCCGGCAGACCACCCAATATTCTCCCAGCGGGTTTGCCTTCGGCTCGCAGAGAAATCTCCCATGTCGCGAGTCCGTGAGTATTGGACCAAGGAATGTTCTGCTTCAAGACAGAAGCTACTTCGGAGACGAGAACCTTGATATCCGCAAACGTAAAGTTCAATGGCACATCTATATCCACTTTAAAGCTTCGGGCGCCGTCGAGCCAATTGCCCGCCCGGAAAGAGAGTTCTCTTTTGCCGCAAATCGCTGCTATTCCACCAATTGCGGCATGCTCCGCGTCCTTTGGAATGGGCTTTCGCCGGTCGTTGAAATTTGTCATCATTGATACTTCTTAGGCTTATCCGGAGGCGGTTTTTCGACCCACTCTCGTGCGGCGTTGCTAACGAAACAAGTCGGGGGTGTGTCGGCTTGGCTGATCCAAAATTTGAGCTTGTCTTGATCGAATATATAGGCTGCCTGGTGGCTAGCCCATGTCCAGCCAATTGGATTGTCACGATTTGGCTTGTCATACAAACCGTGTTTGTCTTCTTCAAGCTGCGTGTATCTCCTTTCGACCTCCGCAACCAAGTTGTCTATTGCGGCCTCAATAGGCAGACAATCCTTTGGTTGATACACACACCCATTCTGAGCGGCAACTTGATCTCCGCCGATCTGTATCGCCAACGAAGAAAATAGGAGCGACAACTGGCATCCAACGTTCTTTTCCGAGGCGGCAGGCATTAATGCGACAGCAGCCAAACCCGCCGCTCCGACCGCATCCTTCCCGCTCGGATCATTCCAGCTCCTCGGATTGTTCCAGGCGAAGCTGTAGAGATTGGAATCGCCTGCCCCCGTACCCCAGTGGATCCTGCGACATGAACCGCCCGAGCACGGGGTCATAAAACCGCGCGCGGTTGTAATAGATGTTCGGCCCGGGAATCCATTCGCGCCCCTTCCAGCCATAGGGCTGCAGGGGCAGGCTTTCGATCACGCTGAGGCGCTGGCCGTAGGAGTCGTAGTCATAGCGGTTGGCGATCTGGCCGTTGACGTCGGTGAGCAGGCGGATCGAGCCTTCGCCGTCGGCGTGGTAATAATATTGCGAACCCGCGCCCGGCGTCGGCGCGGCGCCGAGCGGATAGACCTCCGTGGCCAGCGGCTGGTCCGCGCCGGGGCCATGCACATAGCGCACCCATTGCGAGCCGCCGGCGGAAGGATAGCGCAGCTCCAGCACGACATCCGGGCCGTCGTAATAAAGCGCGTCGTCGCCGCGCGGCGCGGGCCAGTGGCGCGAGACCAGACGCTGGAACGGATCGTAATAAAAGCTGATCGCCGAGCCGTCGCTGCCAGCGATATTGTCGAGCCGCATCTGATTGGCGACGCCGACGAAAGTGCTGGAGAAATTATAGCCGACGCCGCCATTCTTCGGCGTGCGCGAGGTCAGATCGCCATCCGTGCTCCATGTGTATGTGTTGATCGCGTCGGAGAGCACATGATTGGCGGGATCGGTGACGTAAGCCGCCGAAATCTGCGAGGCGACGCGGTTGCCTTCCGTGTCATAGGCATAACTCTCCACCTGCGTCGCTGGCGCGGGCAGCGTCTGCGTCACGCCGGTCAGACGCTCGATTGGATCGTAGTTGTAATTCTTTGTTCCGGTCAGCTCCTGCAGCGTCGCGAGATTGCCGCGTATGTCATAGCTGTGGTTGTATTGCGCGATCGGCGCCGCAAGAGTCCCCACGCGATGATTGATGCTCGCGAGCCGCCCGGTATTGGCCTCGAAGGAAAGATCGGCGTCGAGCCCGTTGGGATAGGCGAGACGCAGCGGCCGGCCCGCCGTGTCATAGCTCTGCGTGATCACGCCGCCCCAGGGCGTCGTCAGTGAAGTCAGCCGGTCCTCGCCGTCATAGGCGTAGAGCGTCGTCCCGCCCAGCGTGTCGCTCAGCCCCGTGCGCCGCGACAGCGCGTCATAGGCGTAGGAGAAAGTGACGGGCGTCGGAAAGGCGGGGGGAGATGTGGCGCTGACGCGGCGGTTCAGCTGGTCATAGGTGTAGGCGTAGCCGACGCTGTATTGACCGCTGGCGGAAAGCAGATTTGACGCGGCGTCGTAGCTGTAATTGGAGAACATGTCATTGGTGACGCGCGAGAGCGCATCATAGCCAATGACCGTGCTCGTGCTGTAGCCGTCCTTGCGCGAGGGCGAATTGGCGCCGTTGAGATTGTCGATGCGGTCGTAGTGATAAAGATATTCGTATGGATAGGCGCCGGCGTCGGGGTCCGCCCGCGCGTCGGGACGCTTGTAGATGTCGTAGCCCAGCGTCGTGACATTGCCGCGCGCGTCAGTGACGCTGATGGCGTCGTCGCGAAGATCATAGCCAAGCGTGCGCGTCGCGCCGAGCCCGTCCGTCGTGGCGATGACCCGGTTGGCGGCGTCATAGGCGTAGGAGGCGTCGGTCGGCGTAATACTCCTGGCCGGATTCGACACTCCCGGGGACTATGCAGCGACACAGTTCAGTTTACAGTCTCACGCCACCGAGAGGCCACAATACAATGTCCCAGTCGCCAGACTTCATTCTGACGCTCCAACGTTGGTGCCCCCGCATTCCTGGACTGCAAACATTTTCAGAGAGGAATGACTCGGCAAGGGCGGCTACGGCAAAGGCGCGTTCCAGCGAGCAATCGGGCTGGAAATTTATGCCAATAGAGAATCTGTCCTCTTCCACAAATCCAGCGTCAAAAGTCAGATTTTCCTTTTCACAAAGGGCAGCTATTTTTGTCAGGGCCGCCACAACCGGAGGCGTTTTGAGAACGCTGTTGGCCTCGATCTCCTCAATTTCCCGATCTAATCTTTCTCTTTCAGCTGCTGGCTTTTCCAGCCAGCGTTTTCGTCTCTCTTCCGTGTCGCGCTCTCGGTCTTCAGCCGACTCGGGCTCCGGTAGACCGCCCAGTACACTCCCAGCAGATTTGCCTGCGGCTCGCAGAGCAATCTGCCAAGTAGCAGGTCCACGAGTATTGGAACAAGGAATGTTCTGCTTCAAAACGGAAGCTATTTCGGAGACGAGAGCCTTGATATCCCTAAACGTAAAGGTCAATGGCACGTCGATATCCGCGTGAAAACTCCGGGCGCCGTCGAGCCAATTGCTCGCTCGGAAAGAAAGTCCTCGCTTGCCGCAGAGCGCTGCAATTCCGGCGATTGAGGCTTGCTCCGCCTCTTTTGGAATTGGCTTTCGCCGATCTACGAAATCTACCATTATTAATCTTTCGAAGGCATTGAGGGAGGGGGCTCGGCCACCCAATATCTTGCATCGTTGCTGACGAAACAAGTCGGTGGCGTGTCGGCTTGATTAACCCAAAGGCTGAGGTTCAACCGTTCCACATTGTAGGCGTTCTGGTGACTAGCCCATGTCCAGCCGATCGGATTGTCACGATTTGGTTTTTCATACAAACCATGTTTGTCCTCCAGTAGTTCATCGTATCTCTTTTTGAGAATTTCAACTGATTGATCGATTGCGGCCTCAATACGCAGGCAATCTTTTGGTTGATACAAACACCCATTTTGCGAAGCAATCTGATCCCCGCCGATCTGGATCGCCAACGAAGAAAACACAAGGGATAACTGGCATCCAAGATTTTTTTCCGAAGCCGCCGGTATAAGAGCGGCTGCGGCCAATCCCGCTGCCCCGACCGCACCCTTTCCGCTCGGATCGTTCCAGTTCCGTCGGATTGTTCCAAGCGAAGCTGTAGAGATTGGAATCCCCTGCGGAATACCCCAGCGGATCCTGCGACATGAACCTCCCGAGCGCGGGGTCATAAAACCGCGCGCGGTTGTAATAGATGTTGGGGCCGGGGATCCATTCGCGTCCCTTCCAGCCATAGGGCTGCAGGGGCAGGCTTTCGATCACGCTGAGACGCTGGCCGTAGGAATCATAGTCGTAGCGGTTGGCGATCTGGCCGTTGCGTCCGTCAGCAGGCGGATCGAGCCTTCGCCGTCGGCGTGATAATAATATTGCGAACCCGTGCCCGGCGTCGGCGCGGCGCCGAGCGGATAGACCTCCGTGGCCAGCGGCTGGTCCGCGCCCGGCCCGTGCACATAGCGCACCCATTGCGAGCCGCCTGCGGAAGGATAGCGCAGCTCCAGCACGACATCCGGGCCGTCGTAATAAAGCGCGTCGTCGCCGCGCGGCGCGGGCCAGTGGCGCGAGACCAGACGCTGGAACGGATCGTAGTAGAAGGCTGATCGCCGAGCCGTCGCTGCCAGCGATATTGTCGAGCCGCATCTGATTGGCGACGCCGACGAAGGTGCTGGAGAAATTATAGCCGACGCCGCTATTCTTCGGCGTGCGCGAGGTCAGATCGCCGTCCGTGCTCCATGTGTATGTGTTGATCGCGTCGGCGAGCACATGATTGGCGGGATCGGTGACGTAAGCCGCCGAAATCTGCGAGGCGACGCGGTTGCCTTCCGTGTCATAGGCATAACTCTCCACCTGCGTCGCTGGCGCGGGCAGCGTCTGCGTCACGCCGGTCAGACGCTCGATTGGATCGTAGTTGTAATTCTTTGTTCCGGTCAGCTCCTGCAGCGTCGCGAGATTGCCGCGTATGTCATAGCTGTGGTTGTATTGCGCGATCGGCGCCGCAAGAGTCCCCACGCGATGATTGATGCTGGCGAGCCGCCCGGTGTTGGCCTCGAAGGAAAGATCGGCGTCGAGACCATTGGGATAGGCGAGGCGCAGCGGCCGGCCCGCCGTGTCATAGCTCTGCGTGATCACGCCGCCCCAGGGCGTCGTCAGTGAAGTCAGCCGGTCCTCGCCGTCATAGGCGTAGAGCGTCGTCCCGCCCAGCGTGTCGCTCAGCCCCGTGCGCCGCGACAGCGCGTCATAGGCGTAGGAGAAAGTGACGGGCGTCGGAAAGGCGGGGGGAGATGTGGCGCTGACGCGGCGGTTCAGCTGGTCATAGGTGTAGGCGTAGCCGACGCTGTATTGACCGCTGGCGGAAAGCAGATTTGACGCGGCGTCGTAACTGTAATTGGAGAACATGTCATTGGTGACGCGCGAGAGCGCATCATAGCCAATGACCGTGCTCGTGCTGTAGCCGTCCTTGCGCGAGGGCGAATTGGCGCCGTTGAGATTGTCGATGCGGTCGTAGTGATAAAGATATTCGTATGGATAGGCGCCGGCGTCGGGGTCCGCCCGCGCGTCGGGACGCTTGTAGATGTCGTAGCCCAGCGTCGTGACATTGCCGCGCGCGTCAGTGACGCTGATGGCGTCGTCGCGAAGATCATAGCCAAGCGTGCGCGTCGCGCCGAGCCCGTCGGTCGTGGCGATGACCCGGTTGGCGGCGTCATAGGCGTAGGAGGTGACGGCGCCGGAGGCGTCCTTCATTGTCTGCTGGTTGCCGTTGGCGTCATAGGTGAATGTGCTCGTCCCGGTGTCCGGCCTTGTCTCCAGGATCAGGCGATTGAGGCCGTCATAGCTTCGCGTCGTGACATTGCCGGCGGGGTCGATGATCTGGATGACATTGCCGTTGCCGTCATAGGCCGTCGTCGCGACCTGTCCCGTCGCGCTGGTCGTCGAAACAGTGCGATTGTTGGCGTCGAATTTCGCCGAACGGCGCCGCTCGACGCTGGCTCCAACCGCGTCGATGGTGAGGATCGCATTGCCCGACGCGTCGTAATATTTGGCGAAGTTCGTGCCGGCGGCGTCGGTAGTCAGCGTGAGATTGCCGCTGGCGTCATAGGCGACCCGTCCGGCGCAAACAACGTCGCCGGTCGCCGCGTGGAGGCGCGCGGCGGGGTATATCGCGGACGACGATGCGGGAGAGACGAGCCATGAGTGGGTCTTGACAGAAAGAAGAGACGATGCAACGTCAACGCATTTCAGCGCAATAGCAGGCTATTGAGCACATGATCTACAATAACTGAATGCGCAGCGACGGTAAATCAAATAAATAGTGTATTTAGTAAACCATAATTACAGCACAATTATGTAATTAATATCATGTTACCGTAATTCATACCGTAATTATGTCACCGTAATTCCTACTTTCTGCCTCTTAGTTGCTCTAGCTCTTCTTTCAAATCGCGCGCATACGATATATAATAATCAGTTCCAGATTCGCCATTTGAGCGCTCTGAAGGATTCAATTTCGCAGCTATTATGACTTCATCGCAGATACGAATTGCCATATCTATATTCATTAACTTTTTTCCTATAAATTTGGCATAATATAGCTTATTTGTTAACGACCCCTGATCGGCCAACACCCCGATCTCAAAAAATAATTTCGCGACCTCCACCTTACCAATATTGAAATAACAATCTCCCAATCTATGAATAACATCTAACATTTCGTCATTACTCAATCGTCCTTTGCTTTCTTCTATATAATCAATAAGGCAAGTTATGGCTTTTTTGTATTTTCCATGGGCCATTGCCTTTCCGTATTTAAGGTATGAGGAACATTCTGATCTTTTCATTTTCTTTCCTGTTGTTGATGCAAGACCACCGGATATGGAATGACTAATTGTACTCGTCATGAGGGAATTCTTTGCGTGGCGTACCGCTCCGACATCGCAACAGGTTGTCGTCGGCCCACTTATGGCAGTCTATATTTTCCTTACCTGTGTATAAATTGTCACAAACAAATCCATCATTTTCCCATAACTCGTAGCATTGATCATCTCTTTTCTTCTTTCGAAGGACGGGGATTGCAAGACAAGTCTTTTGATCGGGTACGACAGCTACAACCTCGTAGCCAATCGAGGGCGCCGCCAGCCACCCAGCAATTGTGGAAAAAACAACACTCACTGCGCACCCAACGGCCTTCTCCGAAGGCGCGACGGAGAGATCCGTTTGCGCGATGCCCCCATAGTCTGCGGACGCGCTCATCCCGTTCGGATCATTCTTATTCTTGGGATTGTTCCCTGCAAATGAATAGAGGTTCTTGTCCCCTCCCCCATACCCCAGCGGATCCTGCGACATGAACCTCCCGAGCACGGGGTCATAAAACCGTGCGCGGTTGTAATAGATGTTGGGGCCGGGGATCCATTCGCGTCCCTTCCAGCCATAGGGCTGCAGGGGCAGGCTTTCGATCACCGTCAGACGCTGGCCGTAGGAATCATAGTCGTAGCGGTTGGCGATCTGGCCGTTGGCGTCGGTGAGCAGGCGGATCGAGCCTTCGCCGTCGGCGTGATAATAATATTGCGAACCCGTGCCCGGCGCCGGCGCGGCGCCCGCGGGAAAGACCTCCGTGGCCAGCGGTTGGTCCATTCCCGGCCCGTGCACATAGCGCACCCATTGCGAGCCGCCTGCGGAAGGATAGCGCAGCTCCAGCACGACATCCGGGCCGTCGTAATAAAGCGCGTCGTCGCCGCGCGGCGCGGGCCAGTGGCGCGAGACGAGGCGCTGGAACGGATCGTAATAAAGGCTGATCGCCGAGCCGTCGCTGCCGGCGATGCTGTCGAGACGCATCTGGTTCGCGACGCCGACGAAAGTGCTGGAGAAATTATAGCCGACGCCGCCATTCTTCGGCGTGCGCGAGGTCAGATCGCCATCCGTGCTCCATGTGTATGTGTTGATCGCGTCGGCGAGCACATCATTGGCGGGGTCGGTGACATAGGCGGCCGAAATCTGCGAGGCGACGCGGTTGCCTTCCGTGTCATAGGTATAACTCTCCACCTGCGTCGCGGGCGCGGGCAAAGTCTGCGTCACGCCGGTTGGTCTTACTCGCTATCTACAACCCCTCGTATGTAGCATCCATGTGCAAGGCGCACTTAAGTAAGCCGACAAGTGCATGAACCATCGTGCTTGGAAGAAAGCATATCTTTCTTGGCCACGGCTCATATAACAATTTTCGTAAAGGAAAGACGACCTTAGAAATCATATGTCCCTTCTTCGCAGAGGCCATGTAGAGAGCCAACACCCTATGTTTAGAAATAGAACCTTCGCGGCTATGCATCAGTTGAGCATAGAAAAACATCGCGGCTGGATAGTATCTAGCGATCCGCTTTAGCTGCACAATAGCGCGATCACAATCAAAAACGTTCAAAAATTTTGCGTAATTGAACCGTGCGCTCAGCGAACCGGTTTTGCACGCGTCCAAAAAGAATGGCTCGACTCTCGAAAAATCTCTTGGTGTTTTGATGTACTCGTTCCACGCGATGCGCGTGGGTTCGTCCACTATTCCGTAGGGCCATTGTTTCAATAACATTGTTGTCCTCATGGTTTCGGCTTACCCCCGCTCCCTGGGCGCACAGGACAGGTAATTTCGGTCGGGGGCTTTATTGGTTGTGGGCGGGCAGGGGGTCGGGAAAGCCTCCGCCGCATATAAGATTACCTACCACGCAAATTAAACGGACAGCACATCGCATTTATCGACAAGTCCGTTATGGACCCAAGCTCCCTGCCGACCGACAAAATATGAGTGGTCCTGCCCGACTTCAAGGTTGTAAACTAGCGTCGGCGTCGAGAGTCGCTCCAACGCATAGACCCTCAGCGCCTTGTCGGTCGAGGTGACGATCTTGTCGCCGACTCGCAACGCGCGAACCTCGGTCCATCCACGCCCTTTGACGAATAATGGATGCTCCGAAGTGACGCCCGTGGTTTCGCGATCCTATCCTCCGCTTCCAAAGTCACCCGCACAATGTCGGTGCCGTACGCCGAAACAGTCCCTCTACCGGGCGATAGATATTCTCACCATCGAACGCATTTTTGGCGAGAACGAGATCGCCGACCGCAATTGTCTCGATGGGCTTCAGTCCCTCCTTGGTCTGGACCAGCGTGCCCGCCTCGAAAGAGTTGTGCTGAACAGAGCAGTAGTTCGGGCCGGGATCACAAGGATTTGGTGGCGGCGGCGGGGGCGGCGGAGGTTGAGGCGGCGTCGGCGGCGTTCCGGTCGCCCCGCAATTACCGTTGGACTGAACGTTGGAATAGTCCGCGATGTCGAGCGCAAGTCCGAAAAACAGCGAACTCAACGCGCAGCCGACCCTGGCTTCCGCCGGCGCGGCTTGCAGCGCCGCCGCCGCGAAGCCACCGTAGGAAATCGCGTCAAGCCCGCTGGGATCGCTCCAGTTCCTCGGATTATTCCAGGCGAAGCTGTAGAGATTGGAATCGCCTCCCCGTACCCCAACGGATCCTGCGACATGAACCGCCCGAGCACGGGGTCATAAAACCGCGCGCGGTTGTAATAGATGTTCGGCCCGGGGATCCATTCGCGTCCCTTCCAGCCATAGGGCTGCAGGGGCAGGCTCTCGATCACGCTGAGGCGCTGGCCGTAGGAGTCATAGTCGTAGCGGTTGGCGATCTGGCCGTTGGCGTCGGTGAGCAGGCGGATCGAGCCTTCTCCATCCGCGTGATAATAATATTGCGAACCCGTGCCCGGCACGGCCAGTAGCGGGCGACAAGGCGCTGAAAGGGATCGTAAACAAAGCCGATCGCCGTGCCGTCGCTGCCCGCCGCGCTTTCGAGACGCATCTGGTTGGTCGGCGCGACGAAGGTGCTGGTGAAATTCCAGGCGACCCCGCCGCTCTTCGGCGTGCGCGAGGTCAGATCGCCGTCCAATCGAAATTCTTGACGATTTCGTCTAGAAACCCAACGCTGCAAGAATTGGCCTTGGCGACGACGTTCTCGGCGACTTGCCTCCTTGGAATGCCTTGGAGAATCATGGGTTCAGGTGTTTTGCCAAGGAATCACTCCTCAAATTTTTCCAGCCGTTCAAAAAAGCTCCGCCATCGCTTTGCCACTTCCCGGTCTGTGTGAACGCCGATGCCGTCCCCAAATAATCTATATATTTCGTATGCGCCATTTTTGTTGCCTAGAAGCGCGGCAATAAGATAAAATCGAAACGCCTTCTGAAGATCCTTGGTTTCTCCCACGCCAGTCTCATAACTCACACCCAAGTTGTATGCGGCAATTTCATTTCCATGTTTCGCCGCCTCGCGCCAATACCTTTCTCCTTTCGTATAATCCAGCTTGATATGAACCCCGCGGCAATATAAGTCGCCAAGCGCGTCCATGGCATCCGCGTTCTTAAGTTTGCGTGATTCCTTCAGTAATTTAATTACGGTTGGCCAATCTTTCCCCTCCCGGGAAAGTTTTAGCGCCCTTCTATATATTCGCTTCGCT
>CAVRWF010000006.1:0-41375 GCA_963724845.1 uncultured Alphaproteobacteria bacterium | reverse complement strand
GGTCTTGAAAACCGCGGTGCGGGGGAAACTCCACCGTGGGTTCAAATCCCACCCCTTCCGCCACTTCAGTCCCTCCGTGGGCACGGCGCTTGCGCCACCATTCGCCACGAGCGTCTGGAGCAGCCGGGACTTCGATCCCATGATGCGGGACCTCGCCCTCAGCGACTTCAATGCGCTGAGCGAGGGCGCGAAGATGGTCACGGCAATAGCCACGCCTTTCAAGCCGGATGCGCTGGCGCGCAGCGCAGGCAAACTTGCTCAGCATCTGCGGCGTGACCGCTTGGCTTCCTGCGTTATGAAGCATGGCCCGCGCGCGCTGGGCATCAATTTTGGCTTGGTCGCGGATGGCTTTGAGGCCGTCGATGCGGTCCTTGAGCGCCGGGTCGCTCAAATCGGCGACACCCGCCTCGATGGCGTCGTAGAGGCGCTTGAGACGCAGTTCCAGATTCGGATGCACGCCTGTTCAGTTCGGCGATGTGGTCCCGGCGACGCTCGGATTGCTCCTGCCGCCGGTCGAGAACGCTGGCGAGGATGGTTTCGAGCCGCTCGGGCTGGAGGAAGCTTCACCTTCAAGATGGCTGGCGACAAGATCGTCCAGCTTGTCCATCGGCACCGCCATGCCCTCGCAGGCGGTCGGCCCCTGCCGGGCTTTCATCGAACAGGCATAATAGCGGTAGCGTCCGCCCTTGCCGGTGCGGATGGTCATGGCCCCGCCGCACCTGGCGCAATGGATCAGGCCGGTGAGCATGGTCGGGCCGCTGATGACGGCGGATGGCACAACCTTGGGGTTGCGGGCCTTCAATAGCGCCTGCACCGTGTCGAACATTTCGGGGTCGTTCATCGGCGGGACCGGCACCGTGACGATCTCGCTGACGGGTTTCAGTTCCTTGGTCTTGCTGCGCTTGTTGAACTCGTGCTCGCCCATATAGGTGCGGCGGGTCAGGCCGCGGTGAACCTGACCGATGCCCCAGCGTCCGCCGTCGCGGGTGAAGATGCGGCGACTGTTGAGTGAGACGATGTTCTTGACGCCCATCTGGCCGGTCGTGCCGTCACCTTCAGCGCCAGCCGATAGATCAACCGCACCGTGTCGGCGTGGAGCGGGTCGATCTCCAGCTTCTTCTTGGTCTTGGCTCCACGCTGCTCGGCCGCGACGACACGGTAGCCGATAGGAGGAAGCGAGCCGTTCCAGAAGCCTTGCCGGGCGTTCTCCTTCAAGGCGCGGATGACGTGCTTGGCGTTCTCCTTGGACTAATATTGGTCAACAGGGCCATGATCTGCCGCATCATGACGTGCATGGGGTCATCCCCCATTTCCTGCGTGATCGAGACCAGCTTCACGCAGTTCTTGGCGAGCTTCCTGACGTAGAATTCAAGTTCGAAGTGATCGCGGAAGAACCGGCTGAACGAATGGACCACCACCACGTCGAACGGCGCTGGCTTGCTGGTCCCGGCCGAGATCATGCGCTGGAACTCGGGCGGCGGTCATTGGTGGCCGATGCGCCCGGTTCCACATAGGTTTCGACAAGCTGGTAGCCGCGCGAGGTACGATAGGCCTCGCCCTGCCGCTTCTGGTCGGGAATGGAAACATCATGCTCGGCCTGCCGCGCCGTCGAGACGCGCAGGTAAAGGGCGGCGCGTAGCATGACCCGAGGCTGAGATTTGTCGTCGGCGGAGGTTGTCATGGGGTTTCTCCCGACAAAAGGCGCTGCGCCGTCGCAACAGGCAGATACAGCGTATTGGGCCGATCAATCAGCGCCATGAACCCGAAAGCGGCGTAGAAAGCCGCCGCCTTCTCATCGATGGCGTCGGCGAATATGGCATGAGCGCCTATCGGGGCTTCGGCGACGGTCTTGATCGCGTCGAACAACAGGGCTTCGCCCAGCCCAAGCCCTGCATAGGATTGATCGCGCCCAAGCCAGCCGATCAGCACGGCCGGAACGGTGGGGTAGCGCGGTAGCCTGCTCGCCAACGGCTCGGGCACGGCCATGAGCGGCACATTGCTGGATGAGAGCGTGTAGAAGCCCGCTACCTGGTCGGCCTCAAGGTCTCGGGCGACGAAGCAGGTCGCGTATCGACGTTTAATGTCCTGAGTGACGGCCTCGCGGAAATAACGGTCGATCCGCTCATTGCCGCACGAGAACGTCTTGCGCTGGTGCGCCTTGGAAAGCGCCTCTATCGCAAACCTCGCGCTCACCTGGGCGCTATCAGGTCGACATGGCGCTTTGCGGCGCGAGCCAGCCGGGCGTTGGGCGCGGGCGGATCAATCAACGCCTTGGCGAAACGCACCTGATCCTCGGCTGCGAGACGCAGCACGTCGGCGTCCTCGACAGTGCGGCGGGCATCCTCTCCCGCCGTAGCGATAAGATAGCCGGTCAGCGTCATACCGCGCAGCCTGGCCGCGCGCTGCATCTGCTCATAGACATTAATTGGCACGCGCGCCTCAAGGCGGGCGGTCTCGACTTTACTTGCGGGTCTGGGCATGGCCGATCTCCTTGTCCTGGTTGTATACGGCATATTGCCGGAATAATCAAGAATTGGATGAGCCGAACAGTTCATCGAACAGATCGCCGAACCATTGCTCGAACACCGATATCGGCCTGCGTGACCGGGACGGGACGTGGCCAATCGTCGGTGACGGTCCAGGTGGACAGGTCATGCTTGGGCGGGCGGCCCATCGCGACACGGTATCCCAGCAGCGCCTCAAGCTGCTCCGATGCCGTGGGGGCCGACGCGGCGGGCGCGGGACAAGGCGCGATCAAAGGCCATCGAGGCCGCGCCGCTTCCCGGTCGCCACGCCACGGGATCGGCGACCCATCGGTCGATGTCGGATTCCGCCAGCCCGCGCAGTTGATGCTGATCTTGAGCTGGGCCGGGAACGTGCCCTCGGCGATCTTGCGGTAGATGGTGGACCGCGACAGGCCGGTGCGGTTGCGGACGGTATCCATTCGGATGATACGGTCTGGCTGACGCATGGCCGGGCTGCCTCCTGCTGGCTGTTCGTGGGACTGCCAGGACAGGCAAAGGCAAGGATTTATTGTTGTGCAATAGGGATTTAGTCGCCGTAGGGCTGTGGCGTAGAGGGGGCGGTAAATAGGATGGTTTACAGCCCGAGACCTCGGCCCCGGCCAAGCCCGACGAGAGGGTGAGGTTGTGGCCGACGCCCATCCCCGGATCGAATGATATGCCGAGTTCGCGCTTGCGACCCGCCAGAAGGGACTCCATCTGCGGGTCGCGTTCCAGGCTCTGCGCCATGTTCCCCATCTCCGCCCGCGCGGCCCTGTGCCCGGCATAGTCGCCCGCCGCATAGCGTTGGTCGCTGGCCCGATGGAGATTCTGCCAGCGTTCCACGAAACGGTCGGCGCGGCGGGCCGGTTCGGTGCGTAACTCGGTTTCTAGTTGCAGGGCGCGGATCGCGCGCCGGGCGTCGCCTGACGCTGCTTCCGCCGCAAGCTGCGGGTTTTTCTTTAGGCCGCTTCGGCGTCATGCGAGCCGTAGGGGGTACTCCTCGAACCGCTGTCGCGCCTCCTGCAATTCCCTGACCTGATCGGGGCTGGCCTTGCCGCCCTGCTCCTGTGCCGCGAAGATTGCATCGATGGCGCGGGCATGGCGCTTGAGCGCATCGGTGCGCGCCCGGCGCAACGCCGCCTCCTTGTCTTCCTCCACCTTCCTTTCCGGCCCCTGTCCGCTCTCGGCGGGCAGGCGCAGCCCGTCGAACATGCCGCGCACCTTTTCGGAACCTGCCTGACGATCTCGACAACCCGTTCCACCCGTTCGCGGAAGGTGATGCTGCGCCGCTCGGCGTAGTCGCGGGCGGGTTCGTAGTCGCTCGCCATGTCCTTGGCCCGGTCGCGCGACAAGACGTTGATGAGCTTGTCCTGACTGGTGAAGTCGTCGCGGCCATAATGCAGGTCCATGCCATCGCGGTGACGGGACAGGGCGACATAGCTGCCGTGAGCGTCCATGCCCGGTGTCGCCAGCACATGGGCGCGGTCCACGGTCATGCCCTGCGCCTTGTGGATGGTCGCGGCATAGCCGTGGTCGATGCGGTTATAGTCTTTCAGGTCAAAGCCGACATCGCGTCCGTCATCGGTGCGCACGGTCATGCTCCGCGCGCTGACCTGTTCGATTGTGCCGAGCGTGCCGTTCTTCACTCCAAGGCCTCGTTCGTTTTGCAGGAACATCACGCGATCCCCGCTGGCGAAGCTGCTCTCGCCCCGCTCCACGGTCAGGCGAACGTCATCGCCAAGATCACCCGCTTCCCGCATCCGTTCCCGAGCGCCCTCGTTGAGCGCGCGCACCTCGGCATTGGTGTGGGTGAGAATGATCCGGCTGTGCTCCGGTGCTTCCTGCCGGTCGCGGTCCCAGCGGTCGATCAGATCTTCGTGCGCCGGCTCGCGCGTTTGGGCGGCGTGGACCGCGCCATGTCTTTCATAGGCGCTGATCGCGTCGCCCGTCCGGCCGGTCGCCATATCGCGCGTGGCGTCGCGCTGCCAATCCTCCCGCTGGCGGCGCACCTCGCCGATCTCCGCGCCGCCGTGGCGCTCGTGGATCGAGCGGAACGCCGCGCCCGCCTCGATGGATTGCAACTGCTGCGGATCGCCGACCAGGACGACTTTCGCGCCTGCCTCGGCGGCGTGAGCCAATACGCGCTCCAACTGCCGGGTGCCGACCATGCCTGCCTCGTCGATGACAAGCACATCGCGTGACGTGAGAAGGTCGCGGCCCTGTCCCCAATGGTGTTCCATGCTGGCGATGGTGCGCGACGCGATGCCCGATCCGCCCTTCAGATTCTCGGCCGCGATACCGGACAGGGCCGCGCCGCGCACGGTGTAACCGGCATCCTCCCAAGCCTCGCGCGCGACGCCCAGCATCGCGCTCTTGCCTGTTCCGGCATAGCCGACGACAACGCCGAGGCCGCGTCCGTCCATGACATGCGTAAGCGCGCCCGCCTGCTCGCCGGACAGGACCAAGCCGCGCTGTCCGGCGCGTGCCAGCGCAGCCTCTCGGTCGGCGTCCCTGACTTCGTGCCGTTCGCGTTCGGCCATCAGGTTCGCCGCGCGATGCAGGCGCTGTTCGGTCTCGATCATCTCACGGGTGGTGAAGCGATCCTTCCCGGCATCGTCCCTGCCGAGTTCGACCAGATCGGGCGCGCCGCGCATCGCGCCCATCACCGCGTTGAACTGGTCGATCCCTTCGCTGTGCCGGTGCGCGAACATCGCCATGTCAAGCCGCGTGAAGGTGGATTGCTGCTGCGTGATCGCGTCGAGCGCGGCGGAAGGATCGGCGATGATCCGCGCGCCATTCTCACGGGCGATGCGGCGGTGATCCTCGGCGCGGTCGGCCTCGATCCCGGCGGCCTCGATGCGTTGCGCCGGTGCGCCGATCTTGGTCTGCGGCTCAAGGCCGACGCCTTGGCGCTCAAGGCTGCGATGGTCGATCCGCGCGTCGATGTCGAGTTCGGCCGGCCGCTCGTAGACGTGATCGGCCCAGCGTTCCCGCCAGCGCTCCACCATCTCCGTGCGGTTCCAGTCCCGCGCCTTCGGGCCGAAACCGCTTTCGTCAACCGACCGCATGGTGAGCATGACATGGGCGTGGGGTTTGGGACTGCCGTCCGCGCCCATGTCCCAATGCACATTGAGGTCGGCGATCATGCCCTGATCGACGAACTCGGCCTGCACGAAATCGCGGGCCAGTTCGATGCCTTGGCGCTCCGTCATCTCGCGGGGGATGGCGAACTCCACCTCGCGGCAAAGCTGGGCGTCCTTCCGCTTCTCGAAGGCTTCGACATCGTTCCAAAGCCGTTCGCGGTCGTTCCATTGCTCCGGCGCTTGCTCCGGCAGCATGACCTCGGAATGGACGACGCCCGGCTTGTTCGAGAAGTCGTGGTCACGGTCCAGCCGGTCATCGCGCAACCGCGAGGCCGAGCGGTAGGCGGCGGCAGCGACCGCGCTGCGACCCGCCGCGCGTCCGATGACCTGAACGGAGAAATGGTAGATCGCCATGGCGACCGACCAGATACTGCCCTCAAGCGCACGTCGGAACGACGTATAAGCGCGCTCTCGAAACTAATTTCTCGGGACCGCCCGCGCCGTTTCAGCCCGTCCCGGCAACCTTACAGCATTCCAGCGGCTTCGAAACTATCATCTCTCTATCGACTGCTTATGGAGACAATGATGCGAAAACCACGAGACTTTGATGCGGAACTGAAGGCGCTGGAGAACAAGGCACGAGATTTAAAAACCCGCAAGGTACAGCAACTCGGCGAACTGGTCGTCTCGACCGGCGCCGACGCCCTCACCGCCGATGAACTGGCGGGCGCGCTGGTCGTGCTTGCCGAAACCAAGGAGGCCGGAAAGAGGGAGGCATGGGCGAAACGCGGGGCCGCGTTCTTTCAAAGTCGGGCGCGGCGATCTGCTCCATCGCCTGAGCGCGACGGCGGCGGCGCTCAACCGCAACCGGACAGTCCGCAATCGGCATCAGGCGGTGCGGGCGCGGTATGACATGCGGACGTGGCAGGTCGAGCGCCGTAAGCGCACGCGGCACCTCATCGAACTGGGCGGCCTCGTCGCCAAAGCCGGTGTTGTCGAACTGACCGGCGACGATCGCGCCATGATCTACGGCGCACTGCTCTGGATCGCTGACAAGCTCAAAAGCAATGAGGGTGAACACGCGCGAAGCCTGTGGGCCGTGAAGGGAAAGCAGGCATTCGAGGCTGAACGCGACGGCGTGAGTTCTCGCCGCCCCGGAGGACCAGCACGACGGGGCTTGACCGATGGCGGGCGGCGCGGAGACCCCACAAATCGCAGCGCCGCCCGCCATCGCGCGGCTTGCCACGAAGGGCAACGCACATCACGGACTCCGCGTTTCGCGCACCTCGCGCAAGGCCCGGCTGAAGAGGTGGTTGAAGAACCGCGTGAACCCTGATCGCCGTGGGCCGGAGTGTCCCTGCAAAAAACGGGCGAGGCCATGGCATCGAATGACAGTTGCCAACACAATTGAAGTAGCTAAAATGGCTTCTTTAAGATGGGGCAGATCACATGCAGACCATGTCCGCTAAGGACGCCAAGAACAGCTTCGGGCTGCTGCTCGACCGGGCCAGAGCGGAGCCGGTTCAGGTAGAGAAGCATGGCAGGCCCGTTGTCGTCGTCGTCAGTGTCGAAGAGTTTCAACGCCTTTCCATTGCGTCTGAAAAGCCTGCGCCCGCCGCTGATCCGCATGGACGAACCGGGGGCTGACCATAGACATGCTTGCGGTTGATCCGATCATCGAAGATTTTCCAGCACGCGCGGATGCAGATGCGGTTCCGCGCGACCAGCCGTGGCGCAGCGCAGCCTACCCCGTGGTCGATCTGTTCGCCGGTCCCGGCGGCCTTGGCGAGGGCTTCGCGCTCAGCACGGATGAAAAGGGCAGGCCCAGCTTCAACAGCGTGGTGTCCATCGAACGTGACGTTTTCTCGCATCAGACGCTCCTGCTGCGCCACTTCATCCGGCAGTTCCCGGAAGGCGAAGCGCCCGATGACTACTATGCGTTTCTCGCAGGCGCGATCACCCGTGAGGAATTGTATCTCCGCCATCCTGCCGCATATCGCCACGCGGCATCGTCCGCCCTGCGGATTTCGCTGGGGCCGGACTCTCATGCCGATGTAAAGAAGATCATCCGGGAGCGCATAGGCGGCAGTCACCGCTGGGCGCTGGTGGGAGGACCACCATGCCAGGCCTACTCCCTCGTTGGGCGTTCGCGGATGATGGGTCGCGATAATTTCGCTGCCGACGAACGGCACACCCTCTATCTCGAATATCTCCGGATCATCGTCGATCACCGCCCGCCGGTGTTCGTGATGGAGAATGTGAAGGGCCTGCTGTCCGCCACCATTGACGGCAAATCGGCAATCACCCGGATCGTGCGCGATCTGTCGCATCCCGGAACCGCGATTCCCGGTGCGCCGGGCGATCTGTCCTACAGGCTGTATTCCCTCACCGAACAGGACATGGCTGAAGAGGACGTGGACCCCCGCCTCTTCGTCGTCCGCGCCGAGGAATACGGCGTGCCGCAGGCGCGACACCGCATGTTTATCGTCGGTATCCGCAGCGGCCTGAAGGTCCGTCCGGGATTGCTGAAGAAGATGGCGGCACCCACCGTTCAGGAGACGATAGGATCGCTCCCGCGCATCCGCAGCGGACTGTCAAAGGCGAAAGACAGTTCGGCGGCATGGCTGAGTGAACTTCGCGCCATATCAGGCATGAACGTCCGCCGTCAGCTTAACGGCGCGGTTTATGCGGGCGATGTCGCCCGTGCGCTCGACTTCCGCAACCTGATCGAAGTTCGCTCACCGCGCGCCGTATCTTCGACCCGTTACGCCATGCGCAAGCCTGCGCATGGCGTGCTGCGGAGCCTGTATGACGAGAGGCTGGCGGTCCTGACAGCGCATGAGGCCCGCAGCCACATGGCGTCCGACCTCCGCCGGTATCTCTATGCCGCGACTTTTGCAAAAGAGACCGGACGCAGCCCCAAGCTCGCCGACTTCCCTATCAGCCTGCTGCCCGACCACAAAAACGTCGAGGAGGGCCGGACGGGGAAGATGTTCTCGGACAGGTTCCGGGTGCAGCTCGCGGGCCACGTCTCGACGACGATCACATCACACATCTCGAAGGACGGCCACTACTTCATCCACCCGTCCGCATCTCGTCGGAAGATCAGCTTGAATCCACGCTCCCGGAACTATTCCTGCTGACCCAGCGCCTCAGCGATATGCCGGACGCCGATCAGGCTCTGTCGCTGAACGGCATGGTCAGCCTGATCGAGAGCGAGTTGTCCGTGGCCGAAGTCATCGAACAGTTCGGCGACAAGCTGGCAGGCATGGGCTACGCCCCCCTCGCCGAGTATGATCGACCGCGCTTCGTGGTGAGCGGGTTGCAGGGCTATCGCGTGGCGGACGGATTTCCGAGGTTGATACGCTCCGAAGTGCCGACAGGCGTCACCAGGGTAGCTTACGAGATCATGCTGGAGGCCATTGCGCCCTTTGTCTGCGATGACGCCGACATGTTCGGGAGGCCCTGATGGAGGCCACGCCGGAAGAATTTTTCCATGATTTCAGGCAGGATCTTCTGGCCGGGGCGGAGGCCAACGGCAGCTTCCTGCTGGCGGAATTCATGGACACCGTTTCGCGCGAGCTGACGGAAACGGGGTTCACCGAAGGGTTCGAGTTCGCGCACTACCGGGCGCAGCGCGGAATGCGCGTGGACGGCTACTGGTTCAACGATGAAGGCGGGCTTGACCTGTTCGTGGCGGACTTCGACAGCCGCGCCGAACTCGCCTCGCTCAACCGCACGGATACCGATGCGGCGTTCAAACGGGTGGCGAATTTCTTCGAGGCCAGCCTGATGAAGAACTTGGCTGCCGATCTGGAAGTCACCTCACCCGAATACGGTCTTGCCCGGCAGATTGCCGACAGGAAATCCCTGATCCGGCGCCTCAATCTGATTCTCGTGTCGGAGCGCACCCTGAGTGACCGGATTCAGGCGCTGCCGGATTCTGAAACCGCCGGAGTCCCGACGAGCTATCACATCTGGGACATCTCCCGCCTGCACCGCCAGCGCAGCTCCCGCAGCCATAAAGAAGCGCTTGATCTCGATTTCGAGACGATGTTCGGAACCGGAATCTCCTGTCTTCCGGCCCATCTCGGAACGGATGCCTATCAGTCCTACCTCGTCGTCATGCCGGGAACGATCCTTTCGACGATCTACGAAAAGTTCGGTGCGCGGCTGCTGGAGCAGAACGTCCGCACGTTTCTTCAGGCCAGAGCGAAGGTCAATCAGGGCATCCGGACGACCATCATGACCGAACCCGGTATGTTCTTCGCCTACAACAACGGCATCACCGCGACAGCCCAGGGAGTCGAAACCAAGCGGACGGCGGACGGTCTGCAGATCACCCGGATCACCGATCTTCAGATCGTGAACGGCGGGCAGACCACTGCATCGCTTTTTCACACCCGCAGGAAAGATAAGGCCGACCTTGGCCAGATATTTGTCCAGATGAAGCTGTCGGTGATCGACAGCGAGGAAAGTGAGAAGGTCGTCCCGCGCATCTCGGAATACGCCAACACCCAGAACCGGGTTCAGGCGGCGGACTTCTTCTCCAATCATGCCTTCCACATCCGCATGGAGGAATTCTCAAGGCGCATCTGGGCGCCTGCGGGCAAAGGCGCACAGCGCGAGACCAAGTGGTTTTATGAACGCGCCCGGGGCCAGTACGCGGATGCGCAGGCCAAGCTCACGCCTGCGGAGCAGCGGCGCTTCAAGGCGGAAAACCCCAAGCCGCAGATGCTGACCAAAACCGACCTCGCCAAATTCGAGAACGTCTGGGATGACCATCCGCGCTACGTCAATCTGGGAGCCGAGAAGAACTTTGCCCGCTACGCCGCCCGGATAGGGAAGGAATGGGATAAGTCATCGGACGGATTCAACGAAGCCTATTTCAAACGCGCCGTCGCGCGGGGGATCATATTCCGGGCGACCGAACGGATTGTGTCGGCCCAGCCCTGGTACAATAACGGTTATCGCGCCAACATCGTCGCCTACACGTTGGCGGTTATCAGCGAACTGACCAGACGCCAGGAAAAGAGCCTCGATTTCCAGCGGGTCTGGAACGCGCAGGCGATAAGCACGGTTCTTGAAAGCACCATCGCCGTTGTCGCTTCCCGCGTGAACGACGATCTCCTGCGCCCAATGCAGGGTATCTCCAACATTTCGGAATGGGCCAAGCGCGAAGCCTGCTGGACGCGGATGCTGGAACACATGGATGAATTCGCGGACCTTCTGTCGGATGAGTTCGATGGTGAACTGCTTTCCCGCGACGAACACCTGACCGAAAAGCGGTCTGCCCGGAACACACAGAAGCTCGACAACGGCATAGAGGCGCAGACGAAGGTCTTCGCGATCCCAGCGGCGAAATGGATCGTCATCCATGACACGCTTGCAGCAAAACGCCTGCTGACACCGAAGGAGGTTGGCGTTCTGAAAATCGCCATGCAGATTCCGGTGAGAATCCCTACCGACAGACAGTGTGCAGTACTGATCGATACAATCGGGAAAGCACGCGCGGAGGGTATCACTGTCGAATGAGATTTTCCGGTCGGCCGTTATCTATGTTCCATCTCCGTACCGATCCGCAGTTGGTCGATATAGGTTTGATAGGCGAAGCTGCTCAGACTCAGGAACCGCCCGATCGTATTTTAGAGGGCTATGGCGAAAACGTAGTGCTCATCGCTATCGGTCGCGGCCCGCCAGTTCGCCAAACGGGTGGCGCGGCCACAGAAGCGCCGATAATATGGACTACGCGACGGGTCGTTAACTCGGCGAGACCAGTTTGGTTGCGGAGCGGTGTTATGCGTAGACCTTTGGTGATTTTGCTGCTGACCTTGACCGGATGGGCTTTGAGCTGCGCCGCGGGAACCGCGGGCCGGCGCGGGCAGACTCCGGAGAACGACGCGGATGTCAGCGGCCCCGCGCTAAGTTATTACGCCAATTGCGTCAATGAAGCGAAGGACCGCTTCCGCGTCGAGCGTCTCGACCGACATATACTCTATCGTTGTCATAACAACGAGGCGGTCGCCTATTTCAACTTTCTCGGGCGCAGTGGCGTGCCCGACGAAAGGGAAACACAGCCTGCCGGAGTTTTTATCTACCGCACCATTCGTGGCAAGGGACGTTGCTGGAACATGATCGCCGACGAGATTGGTCAACCCATGTCGTCTTATGGCTGCTTTATCATGGAAGACGTTTAGGCTTCTGAAGCCGCCCGCCGCCGTAGCAGCCAGTTCAGCGCCAGTCCGCGCAATCCCGCCGTGTCGAACAGCAGGGTCAGCAAGCCATAAACAGCCGCCCCTGCCGACACCTGCGACAGCAGCGCGGAAACGCCCGGCGTCATGTCCCGCAGCGGCGCCAGCGCTCCGATCATGCCGAGTGTCCCGGCGACCGCGGCCGCGACATCGCGCAGGCGCGGCCAGAAGGGTTTTTCTCGTGCGGCGAAAACGAGCGTTGCGATTAGCGCAGCCATATAAGCCCCGCATTGCGCCAGCGCCAGATTGGAGGCGTCCTGTCCCCAGGGCAAAATCGCGAGCAGTGCGAGGCCGCAGGCGCCGGCGATAAGCGCGGCGCCAATCATCGGCGCTGTTTTTTTCGAGATCTGGAAAACCGGATTAACGCCGAACAAAATCATGCCCATTGCAAACAGGCCGGGCAGTTGCAGACTGAGATAATGTCCGAAAGGGCCGCGGTATTGCGCGGGAACGATCAGCAGTTCGATCGACGGCATCACGAGGTAGACGCCGACGCAGGCAGGAAGCAGGACGGCGAGAACCACCGCCATGTTGCGCCCCACCTGACGTCGCGCGCGATAGCGCCCATGGTTCTCATGCGCCGCGACCGCGATCTGGAACAGCAGCACGTCAAGCGCCTGCCCCAGCGCCAGAACCGCGCGCATGCCGAGGTCGAAGGCCAGCGCGAACTGCCCTGTTTCGGCGAGGTCATAGACGCTCGCGACGACGGAGCGCGTGGCCAAGGGAATGGCCTGATATATCAGATGCGCGGCGACGATCGGCGCGCTATAGGCCGCCAGTATCGCCGCTGTCTCGCGACGGGCCGCGCCCGGCGCAGCGGCCTTGTCAGTCAGCGAAGCGCGCGCGGCGATCACCGTGCCCAGCAGGCTGGCTATGGCGCCCGCCATGGCGATAGCAGCCGAATGGAACAGAAACGCTCCGCCGCCGGTGAGAATCAACGACAGGAAATTTTTGACGAGAACCAGACGGCCATAAAGCGTGTCCTCGAACCGCGCCCGCACCAGAGCGGTAGAATAATCGAACAGCCCGTTGACCACCGCAGTGAGCAGGGCGAGAAGAATCAGTTCATTTTCGAAGTCGAGTTCGGGACCGAAAGAAGCGAACAAAACCGTGACGAGCGCCAGCCCGAAGGTAATCGCGATAAAAGACATGTCGAGACTCGCCCGCACCACAGGCTGATTGTCCCGCACCTTTTCCGAGTAAAAGCGCGTCGCCGACAGGCGCAACCAGTCGAACAGCGCGGTCTGCACGACTGCGGTGATCGCGAAGGCGATGGCGAACCGGCCATATTCCTCGGGGCCAAGATATTTGGCGACGACAAGCCCAATCACGAAATTCGTGATGGAATTGACCAGAAATGCGAGCAAAACCTTCACCGCGCCGCAGCTCCGCTCTCAAGGAGTCGCGACGGGCCTTTGGCGCTTGCTTGCGGCGTGGCGATCAAGGCTGGCTTTGCTCCCAAAGCCCCGCATGCGTCAGCTCGCGCAGCGCCTGAGCGTCGCGCGGCGTCACATCGGGATAGGCCGGATCGGCTGTCGCCGGATCAAAATAGCGCCAGGATCGCGCGCATTTGACGCCCGGCGCCTGTGCAAAGGCCACAGCGACGCCCTTCGTCTCCGCGAGGCTGAACGCCTCCGCCGGGGGCTCGCGCTCGGTCTCGATGGCGATGTCGGAGGTGATGCAGATTTCGGCGAAATCCACCCCGTCCAGCGCCAGCCGCAATTTGGGGTCGGAGACATAAACCAGCGGGGCGGCTTCCAGCGAGGAGCCGATGCGCTTTTGCGCCCGCTCCAGCTCCAGCGCGCCGGTGACCACGGCGCGGATGTCGCGGATGTCGTTCCATTTCTTCGCCAGCGCCTCGTCGCGCCAATGCGACGGAACATCCGGAAAATTTTCGAGGTGGACGGAAGTCGCAGCTGGATAGCGCGACAGCCAGGCCTCCTCCGACGTAAAGACAAGGATCGGCGCGAGCCAGGTCGTAAGACAACGGAAGATCTGTTCGATGACCGCCAAAGCGGACTTTCGCTTTTCGCTCGAAGGAGGATCGCAGTAAAGCGCGTCCTTGCGGATGTCGAAGTAGAAGGCCGACAAATCGCTGGTCATGAAAGGCGTCAGCAGGGCGACAACTCTCTTGTAGTCATAGGCCGCGTAAGCGGTGCGAATCTGCTCGTCGAGTTCGACCAGTCGATGCAGCATCAGACGCTCGAGCTCGGGCGCATGGAGGAGATCATGCTCGCCGGGCTGATAGTGCCCCAGGGTGCCGAGCATCCAGCGGATGGTGTTGCGGAGCTTGCGGTAGGTTTCGACGAAAGTCTTCAGAATCTCGGGTCCGACGCGCAGATCGTCGGCATAGTCCGAGGCGCAGACCCAAAGGCGCAGAATGTCCGCGCCGGAATCGCTGATCACCTTCTGCGGCGCCACCACATTGCCGAGCGACTTCGACATTTTGCGGCCTTTCTCGTCCAGCACGAAGCCGTGGGTGAGAACCGCGTCATAGGGCGCGCGGTGTCGCGTGCCGCAGGATTCCAGCAGCGACGAATGGAACCAGCCGCGATGCTGGTCGGACCCTTCGACATACATGATCTCGTCCGCGCCGCCATCGCGCTTGCGATGAATCTCCGAGAGACTGGGAAAAGCCTGCGAGTCTTCCAGCACGAATGCGTGGGTGCAGCCGGAGTCAAACCACACGTCGAGCACGTCGGAGATTTTCTCGTAGTCATCCGGAACATGCTCGGGCGCGAGAAAGCGCTTTGCCGCCTCCGCGTGGAACCATGCGTCGGCGCCTTCCTGCTCGAAAGCCGCGATGATGCGAGCATTGACGCGCGCGTCGATCAGCGGCTCGTGGGTTCCCTTCTTGACGAAGAGCGCGATCGGAACGCCCCAGGCGCGCTGGCGCGAGACAACCCAGTCCGGCCGTCCGGAGATCATGCCGGTAATGCGGTTCTGGCCTGCGGCAGGCGTCCATTGCGTGCGCGCGATTTCGGCGAGAGCGAGATGGCGTAGCGTAGCGTTATTTGCGTCCGCCAGCGGCTTGTCCATCGCGATGAACCATTGCGGCGTGTTGCGGAAGATCACCGGCTTCTTGGAGCGCCATGAATGCGGATACTGATGCTTCAGCCTGCCGCGCGCGAGAATATTGCCGGCCTGCACCAGCGCGAGGATGACGGCCTCATTGGCGTCGCCCTTGTCGCCCTTGTCGGTGATGACGCGCTTGCCTTCGAAGCCCGGAGCATCGGAGGTATAGAAGCCGTCCTCGTCGACGGTGTAGGGGATGCGCGTGTCGATGCCGCGCTCCGTGAGCATGCGACCGCTCGCCATCCAGATATCGAAGTCGTCGCGGCCGTGGCCGGGGGCGGTGTGGACGAAGCCCGTGCCGGTGTCGTCGGTGACGTGATCGCCGTCGAGGAGCGGGACGGAGAAGTCATAGCCGAGGTGCGCGAGAGGATGGGCACAAACGGAAAGCCGAAGCTGCTCATTTGAAATGTCTTCGATCAGTTCAAAAGCTTCGACTTTCGCGCTTCGGAAAACGTCATCGGCGAGATTC
The DNA here is from genome assembly GCA_963724845.1 of uncultured Alphaproteobacteria bacterium. Classification (GTDB taxonomy): domain Bacteria; phylum Pseudomonadota; class Alphaproteobacteria; order Rhizobiales; family Beijerinckiaceae; genus Methylocystis. The sequence continues at coordinate 25,993 of CAVRWF010000006.1, read as the reverse complement.
TTCGCGAGCACGTAGCACTTGCCGACGCCCGCCCAGTTGTCCTTCGGCGCGACGATGACGCGATAAAGACCATAGGCGATCTTGTGGGAATAACTGATCGCGCGATTGCCGGGTAAGGTCCAAGGGGTCGTGGTCCAGATCACAATTGACGCATTAGCCAGACGGCCCGCCTTCTCAAACTCTGGTCCAGTCGCCACGCCACCCATGGTTCCGCTCGACGCGACGCGCACAGGAAACGCCACGAAAACCGTGTCGCTGACGTGGTCCTCGTATTCCACCTCCGCCTCGGCCAGCGCAGTCTTTTCCACCACCGACCACATCACTGGCTTGGAGCCGCGATACAGCAGCCCGTTCTCCGCGAATTTCAGGATTTCGGCGGCGATGCGCGCCTCGGCGGCGAAGGCCATGGTCGAATAGGGGCGCTCCCACTCGCCCGCGACGCCAAGGCGCTTGAACTCCTCGCGCTGCACATCGAGCCAGCGCGCGGCCCAGGCGCGGCATTCCCTGCGGAAGGCGATCATCGCCTCGGGGTCGGAGAAGTCAGGCTTTTTCTTTCCCTTGGCGCGGTAGTTTTCTTCCTCGATCTTCCATTCGATCGGCAGGCCGTGGCAATCCCAGCCCGGCACATAGGCGCAGTCCTTGCCCGTCATGCGCTGGCTGCGGGTCACCACGTCCTTGAGGATCTTGTTCAGCGCATGGCCGATGTGGATATTGCCATTGGCATAGGGGGGGCCATCGTGCAGGACGAATTTGGGTCGCCCCTGCGCGGCTTCCCGCATTTTGGCGGCAAGGCCGATCTCCTCCCAGCGGGCGAGGGTTTTGGGCTCCTGCTGCGGCAGGCCGGCGCGCATCGGAAAATCCGTCCGTGGCAAATACAGGCTCGTTGAGTAATCGACGGCGGCCTTGGGGGAAGTGTCAGTCATGAGAAGAAACCGGGCTGTCTGCGCGCTGGCGCAAGCGCGCGCGTTTTGCGGAAGAGCTTGCGAGGATGCGCCCTTGGGCGCGAAAACCCGGACCCCGCGCGAGTCGTTAACTGCGAGCGCGGGCCGGGCCGGTAATTCGTATCGAGGCGCGAAACATCATCCTGAAGCCTTAGCAGGCAAGGGGCGCCTCGAAAAGGGGGATTTGGAGTCTTTTAACGCAAGCGCTTGAATGGATTGCCTAACAGGCCCGACAACGCCGCCCCGGCGGCGAGCAGTCCGACGATCGGCAAAATGAACAGAAGCGCGCCGCCGAGGAAAAGGAAGCCAAGCGCCAGCATCAGGCAAATCGCAATGAAAACCGCGAAGCTGGCGAATGGACCGAGCTTGACGATCTTGACCGTCCCGAAGCCCGACGAATAGACGACGCGGCCCGATGAGGAACGATCATCCTCCGGCGGAAGGATCTCGATCGGGCCTTTCGGCGTTTCGACCGGATTTCCATTGTTTTTGGCCACGTCCGCCTCCACTCTCGACCGCATCGGCCCGATATATGGTTATCGCAGAAGCTTCGAAAAAGGGCGACTCGGAGCGTGAAGGCGCTTCGCCTAACCCCGCGCAAGAATTTCCTTTGCAGCCTCAACATCTGCGTGCATTCGGGTCACCAGAGCGTCGACGGAGGGGAATTTTTCCTCGCCGCGGATGAAGCCGTAGAAGGCGACTTCGACCTTCTCGCCATAAAGATCGCCCGAAAAGTCGAACACGAAGACTTCAAGCAGCGGCGGGCCGTCGTCGAAGGTGGGGCGACGACCAAAGCTGGCGACGCCCCAGTACACTATGCCTCTTGCCTCCAGAGTCACGGCATAAACGCCGTGGCGAAGGCGATTGGAGGGGTCCAGCGTTATGTTGGCGGTGGGAAAGCCAAGGTCGCGTCCCCGTTTCTTCCCATGAATGACGAGGCCTTCGATAAAATAGGGATTGCCGAGCAAGTTCCGGGCGAGCGCCACATCGCCGCGCTCGAGCGCCTCACGGGTCGCGGTGGAGGAAACTGCGTCAAGGCTGCCGGCCTCGTCCCTGGAAATGCGCTCGACGATGTCGACGGCGAAGCCCAGTCTAGCGCCTTCCTGCAGCAGGAAATTCGCATCGCCCTGCCGTCTGGCGCCGAAGCGAAAATCGTAGCCGGCCACCACCGCCGAGACGCCGAGTTTCTGCGACAAGATGTCGCGCGTAAATTGCGCGGCCGTCAGCGCCGCAAAGCCGGCCTCAAAAGTCAGGATAATCATGCCGTCGAGACCAAGGCGCGCGAGCAAAACGGCCTTGGCCTCCGGCGGCGTAAGGCGGAAAATGACGCTGTGGCCGGCGAAAAAATCGGCGGGATGGGGCTCGAAAGTCAGGATTGCGCAGGGTTTTTGCAGCTTGTTCGCCAACGCCCTCGCCCTCGCCAGGACGCCTTTATGGCCGCGATGCAGACCGTCGAAATTGCCCAAAGCGAGGACCGCTCCCTGCAGGCCATCCGGCGGCGAGTCGGGGTCGCGAGCGACGATGAAGTGAGGCTTCGCGTCAGCCACGAGGATCTTTCGAAAGGGACGCTGATGCTTCGAAGTCGCTCAACGTGGCGATCCGGTTCTGTGTCAGGCCGAGACGGCGGCGGCGGAGCGACTGGCCTGTTCCCGGCTCGGCACCATGACGATGGCCTCACCGTCGAGCACGACCTTGCCGTCGACCAGACATTCGCATTTCAGCTTGGCGCGGCGGCCCTTTTCGACCAGTTCGACCACTTCGACGACGACGTTGATCACATCTCCAATTTTCACCGGCGCGCGAAAATTCAGCGTCTGGGAAAGATAGACGGCGCCGGGCCCCGGCAGATACATGCCGATCACGGTTGAGATCAAAGCCGCGGTGTAGAGGCCATGCACGATGCGCTCGCCAAAGCGGGTCTTGCTGGCGAAATGGTCCGACAGGTGAATCGGGTTCCGGTCGCCGGACAGATCGGCGAAAGCGATCACGTCGTCATCCATCACGGCCTTCATCAAGGTCTCGCGCATCCCGACGCTCAGGTCTTCGAAATAATAGATTTTGAACGGCGTGGACATTGGTTTTCACCGGCAGGTTCGATCAGGATGAGCGATTTTCGCCGCTCCTTATTACCACACAACTTCCCGGGCTAAAGCTATCGGCGTCGTTTTCGCGCGCGCAAGCAATTTCGCCAGCGCGTCGCGATTGAGCGCCTCGCCTTCGCCATAGAGCTCGTCCCGATGCACGCCCTGCGTGATAAAAAGGCAATCGAGGCCGGCGCGGCCGGCGCCGGCAAGATCGGTGTCGGCGCCGTCGCCGACAGCAAGCACTCGCCTTTTTTGGAGGCCTCCCCGCTGCGTCTCGAGCCGCTCGAGCGACGCGCGGTAGATGGGCCAGTAAGGTTTGCCGAACATATGCGTCTCCCCGCCCATCGCCATGTAGCGCTGAGCCAGCGCGCCGGCGCACCAGTAGAGCCGGTCGCCGACTCCGACCACGATATCAGGGTTGGCGCAGAGCATGGGTAGCGCGCGTCGCCTTAGCTCGGAGAGCCGCTCATCATAGTCTTCAGGCGTTTCATGGTCTTCGTCGATTAGCCCGGTACAGACGACATAGTCGGCGTCTTGTGGACCTACGAGGCGCAAAGGCGAGCCGACAAGACGGCTGGCGGCCTCGAACAACCCTCTATCGCGCGGCGGTCCGAGATGGCAGCAGGCCTGCCCCTTGCGAGCGACGATGTCTCGCAAAGTCAGCTCGCCGGCCGAAACAAGATCGTCGTAGCAGTCGTCGGGGACGCCGAGACGCCGCAGCTGTTTGCGGACCTCTTCGCTGGGTCGCGAAGCGTTAGTGATGAGGGAGACGCTTTTGCCCTCGCTGCGGAAATTTTTCAAAGCCGCCGCCGCCGCCGGGAAATGAGAGGTTCCGTCGATCAGAACCCCCCAGACGTCGCATAAAATGGCGTCATAGCGGGCAGCGAGCGCCGAAAGCCCTGCGACCATTGGGATTTCTTCAAGATTGTCAGGCGCGCGATGTGGCGATGTCAAAACCTGGCGCTTTCAATCGCAGCGGCGTGCGCCTCGCGAGCGACGGGCCTGAAGACGCCGCTGTCCTCGTCCAGCGCCAATAGGCGGCCATCCATCACGCCAAAATAGGCGCCGTGCAGATGCAGGTAATGACGCGTCTCAAGAGTTCGTATCCAGGGAAAACTGCGCAGGTTGCGCAAGCCTTGTTTGATGGCCTCAAATTCGAGCTTTTCCAGATACGCCCGTGTCAGTGTCTCGGGACGTTCGCCCGCCCGTTCCGCCGCCGGAGCCAGAAGCTTGATCCACCGCCCAATGAAGTCGCCCTCCGATAAAGGCGGCGTGTCCGGGTTGGCGAGGCTTGCGGCGAAGGCCGCCACGCCACCGCATTGCGCATGGCCCATCACGACGATATGCTGTACTCTCAATGACATGACGGCATATTCCAGCGCGGCGGAAGCGCCATGATAATGGTCATCCGGCTCGAACGGCGGAACCAGGTTCGCGACGTTGCGAAGCACGAATAATTCGCCCGGGCCGGCGTCGAAAATCGCTTCAGGCGAGACCCGCGAATCGCAGCAGCTGACGACCATCGTGGTCGGGCGCTGGCCTTTTTCAGCGAGATCGCGGAACCGCTCATGCTCTCCCGGAAAGCGTCCGGCGAGAAAGGTTTCATACCCGGCTACGAGATGGCTTGGCAGAAGATGGCCAGGGCCGCCTTTGGCTTCATTCATTTGCAGTCCTCAATCGCGCCGATCATACCGGAGGCCGCGCGGATAGGGCATTTTGCATGCGCCAGATGTTGGCGCTGCGGCGGTTGCTCCCTTATTGTGGAGCAAAAGCCGTCAGGCAAGCAAGGAATCCATTGGGAGCGTAACGGGCGCAAAATGAGGCCTTCGGGTGACCGGGCTCTCAAGTGCAGTCGGGGGCCCTGGTTCGAAGGCGCAAAAGGAGAGGTTATGATTTCGACGTTGAAACGCAGCGTGCTGGCGATGCCAGGCTCCAACGCACGCGCGCTGGAAAAAGGAAAAACACTGAAAGCCGACGTGCTGATGTTCGAACTGGAAGATGGCGTGGCCGAAAGCGCAAAAGCCATCGCGCGGGAACAGGTCGCCGTCGCGGTGAGAGGCGGGGGATACGGCCAGCGCCAAATCGTGGTGCGGGTCAACGCCCGGGGTTCGGAGTGGTATGCGGCGGATGTCGCCGCCATAGCGCCGACGGCGCCGCACGCCATTGTGATCCCGAAGGTCAATTCGCGTGAAGACGTGCTGGCCGCAGCTTTCGATATAGCCGCCGCCGGCGCGCCGCCGCAAACCCGTTTGTGGGCGATGATCGAGACGCCGCGCGCGATTTTCGACATAGAGAAAATAGCCAGCGCGGCCGATGATCCAGCGTCTCGCCTAGAAGTTCTGGTCCTCGGTCCCAACGACATCGCCAAATCGACCCGTGCGCGTCTGACCCCTGGCCGTCCCGCGCTGCTGTCCTGGCTTTCGGCTGGCGTGCTTGCGGTGCGCGTGCACGGCATTGAAATCATCGACGGCATCTACAATGATTTCAACGATGAAGCGGGTCTGCGCCGTGAAGCGGAACAGGGCCGCGATCTTGGCATGGACGGCAAGATGCTGATTCATCCGTCGCAGATCGGGCCCGTCAACGAAATCTTCGCGCCCAGCCAGTCGGAGGTCGATTTCGCGCGCAAAGTCCTGGCGGTGTTCGACGCGCCGGAAAACGCGGATAAAGGGGTCGTGCAGATCGAGGGGCAGATGGTTGAACGACTGCACCTCGATGGGGCGCGTCGCACGCTCGCGTTAGTGGAGGCGGCTGAATAAAAGCTGTTGTAGCCAAGGCCACGGCGGCGATCAGGCCCTGCAGGTCAGGCGGCCAGTTTCCCCTGCAGCCCCGCTCGTCTATAACGAGCGCTGGCGAGGAATCAATAATGGTTGATAACGAGCATAACGCCCCCGACACGCCGCGCGATATCCATGACCCTGAGCCCAACGCTCCAGTGGATCACGACGCACAAGCGCGGGATCATGAGCTGTTTGCGCATGATCCCGCCGACTCGTCCGCGTATGACGCCAATGCATCCGTTTCCGAACCCGAAGCGGTTGTCGCGGCGCCGCCACGAAAGCGTCGAGGTTTTTTCGGAAAGTTCATCGCATCGCTCGCCGTTCTGGCGCTGTTGCTGACCGCCGGCGGAATCTCGGCGGTTGTCTTCAAAGATAAGGACGAACGGCTGCGCGCCGTAAGCGAGGCCATCGACTCTGCGGTGAAAGACCCGGGGGCCATCGCCGCTGAGGCTGAAGCAAAACTCGCCGACTGGTGGAAGGAAACCATCGCGCTGGTGGACGGCGAGGGGTCTGGCGGCGCCAAGCCAAAGACGCAAGAAAAAACTGCGAGCAACCCCAAGCGCGCCGCAGCGAAGCCTCCGGCTGAACCGCTTCCTGTCATTGAAAGCCAAAATTCAGTCCCCACCCCCGCCCCGGGTTGGGCTGCGCCACAGGACGCCAAGCCGGATCAAACCGTCAGGTCCGACCGCCCGCCGCCGCTCGCCTCTGCAGCGCCGGACTCTCCGGCTCGTTCCGAAGACCGCTCCGAAATCCAGGCGCTGTCAAAGAGAGTCGAGCAGCTGGAAGCAACGACGCGCGAGGCCATGGAAACCGCCCGCGACGCGCAGCGCAACGCAAAGTCAGATGAAGCAAACGAGAAACCAGCGGCGCCGACTGGAGAAGAAGGCAGCTATCTCAACGCTCTGGAAGGTCGCATAGACGAACTCGCGGACGAAATCCGCAAGGTGCGCGAGCGGCTTGACGAGCCTAAGGCGGAGACCCGGGTCGCGCCCGAGGCTTCCGATACAAACGCCGCAGCCCCCGCTAAAGGCGCGGCCAGCGCCGAAGTATTGTCGCTCGCGCAATCATTGCAGCATGCGCTGGAGCGGGGTCGCCCCTTTGCTGCGCAATTGGGGGCGCTCAGCGAGCGTGGCGTGGATTCCAAACTTTTGACGCCGCTCGCGCCCTTTGCGGAAAACGGCGCTCCTACTCTCGCGCATCTGCTCGCGGAATTTAAGCCAATCGCCAAGCGCCTGCGCGCGCTTGAGAATCAGCCGTCCGCAGGCGCGTCGCTAACAGATCAGCTGCTGCATGATGCAGGGAAGCTGGTGCGTGTGCGTCCCGTAGGGGAGGCGACCGCAGTATCGATCAACGAGAATGTAGAGAAGATCGAAACCGGGTTGGCTCACGACGACCTCGACGCCGCGAGCGAAGCTTTCGAAAAGCTGCCAGAAAAAGCTCGTGCTGAAGCACAAAGCTTTGGCGAGACATTAAACCAGCGGCGCGAGGCGGACCGGGCCGCCGCCTCGCTGATAACCGCCGCCCTCGCCGGGTTTGGCCATAACAAGAATTAAAGCGGGAAACGCTCGATCATGTGGTTCATTCTGCTTTTCATCGTGGCGCTCGCCGCGCTTGCCTATGGGCTCGAATGGGTTATCGACCAGCCCGGTTCTCTCACGCTGGATTGGGGCGCCTATCACATAGACACATCCATCCCAGTCGCCGTCGGCGCCTTGTTGCTGCTGGTCGCGGCATTGGTGTTGGCGTGGGCGGTTCTGGCGATGTTGATCAGCCTGCCGTGGCGTTTGCGAGAGGGGTCGATCGGGCGTCGGCGCGAAAAAGGATACAAGGCGCTGTCGCGCGGCATCATAGCAGTCGGCGCCGGAGATTCCACCGCCGCTCGTAAGGCCGCTCAGGAAGCTGAAAGGCACCTGCCTGGAGAGCCGCTGGCGCAATATTTGAAGGCTCAGGCCGCGCAGCTCGAGGGCGACCGAAACAAGGCCGAGGCCGCCTTCCATAAGATGACGCTATCGCCGGAGACCAAGCTGCTGGGATTGCGAGGGCTGCACATTGAAGCCCGGCGGCGAGAGGATGCCGAAGCAGCCCATCATTTCGCCAAGGCCGCTCACGACATTGCGCCGCTTCCTTGGGCTGGAGCCGCAGTCCTGGAGCATTACACCGCGCAAGGCGAATGGGACAAAGCCCGTGCCGCCATTGAGGAGAACCTCAAGGTCAAGGCCATTGACCTTCCTGCCGCGCAGAGGTTGCGCGCCGTTATAGAAACGGCGCTGGCGATCGAGAAACAGATCGAACATCCGCACGACGCTTTGCATCTGGCGCGTATCGCGCTCAAACGACGCCCCAATTTCATTCCTGCCGCTGCAGTCGCGGCCAGAGTCCTGACCACCCATGGCGACAGGAAGCAGTCAATGAAGCTGATCGAAAGCGTATGGGCGAAAGCGCCTCATCCCGACCTCGGCGCCGCCTATATTGAAGCAGTACCCGCAGAGTCGAACGCGCACATTCTTGGTCATGTGGAGCGGCTCGCGCGGCTCGCGCCTGAAGCTCCGGAAAGTCGCCACCTGGTAGCGCAGGCCGCGCTGTCCGCTCGGGAGTTCGGCAAAGCCCGCCAGGCTTTGGCGCCGCTAATCGCTCCCGGCGCGCAGCCGACCGCTCACACCTGCCTGTTGATGGCGGAAATCGAGGACTCAGAACTCGGTCCGAGCGGATCGGTGCGTGAATGGTTGGCGCGAGGATCGCGCGCTCCGAGAGATCCGGTATGGATCGCCGATGGCGTCGTGTCTAAAAGCTGGGCTCCCATCTCGCCCAAGACCGGTCGCCTTGACGCCTTTCAATGGACTTCGCCCCCGGACACGCCACTCGCGCCGACAACGGATGGTCGCCCCAATATACCGGCGGCTTTCATAAACCCGGTTCCAATCGTCGCGGTAGCGCCACCCTCCGCAGACGCGCAAAACTGAAAACGAGCCTCTTAAAGGAAGTCCGGCTTCGCCAAAGGCGGCAGCCGGACTTTTTCTCTCTTAAACTTCCGCCCAGGATTAAAAAGCGTGGCCTTTGTCCATGCGACGAATCCGAACATAAAGCGCGCCTTCCCCGCCATGGTTTCGGGAAGCTTCTCCAAAGCCCACCACGATGTCGCGCAAGTTTGGCGACTGCAGCCAAAGTGGAGCCATCCGCCGCAATACGCCGCCGGCGTCGCTACCCTGTCCCTTGCCTGTTACAACAATCGCCACTTTCGCGCCGCTACCCTGGGCGCGGCGCAAAAATGAAATCAAGGCATGATGCGCTTCGCTCTGGCGCATGCCGTGGAGGTCAAGCTTTGCGTCGACATCGAGTCGGCCGCGACGCAGTTTTTTTCGTGTCTTGTAATCTATGTCCGAGAGCGAAGGCGCGCTTCGGGCCGTTGTTGGCGTGTCGCGATGATCTACAAGCGTTGTTAGGGGCCGGGTTTCGGCGATGGTCGGCGCTGGCTCAGGTCTGGCGTGGAGTGGGCGAGCCCGATAGGGACGCACATCTGCAGTCACTGCCGACCATAATTCCAGATCGTGCGCCGAAGGAAGCTTCTCGCGGAAAACGGATCGGTTGCTCATGAATATTCCGCTCCGCGCGGCAACAAAACAGTGAAATTTGCGCCGTGGCGCAGCCCTCCCGCCAGACTGCCGGCGAGCGGACCAGAGCCAAGATAGAGGTCGGCACGCGCTGCGCCAAGGATGGCCGAGCCGGTATCTTGAGCGATCACCAGTCGAGCGAATCTGCTTGGCTTTTCGCTTCGCCAGGGAATGTTTGCTGAAATAAAGAAGGGCAGTCCGTAGCACCAGAGGCTTCTGTCGACAGCGATAGAGCGCAACGGCGTCAACGCACAGCCTTGACCGCCAATGGGGCCAAGGGCGCGTTCGGAAGAGTTATCGACCCGGAAGAAAACATAGGATTTGTTTTGCTGCATCAGCAAGCGACCTGTTTCGCCTCGTGCTTGCCCAAGCTTGCGCAGCGTCTCTTTGAGCAAGTCAAGCGACATCTGTTTCGCTGCAACGATGCCCCGCTCTATCAACAATCGACCGATGGACGTGTAGGGGTGGCCGTTGCGACCATCATAGGTGAGAGCGAGGAGAGCGCCGTCAGCAAAGCGGAGCCGAGCCGAGCCCTGCACCTGCATGAGGAATAATTCGACGGGATCACGCACATAGGCGATAGGCGCGCCATAGCGCGCGGAGTCATCCTCTTCTATTTCCCGGCGTTCGCTAAAGGGCTCCAGTCCGCCGCCCGGGCGACGGCGGGCGCTCGTCAGACTTACGCCGTCGGGAGAAATCAGCGGTGTTTCATTCAAGGTGACCAGATCGGCGGGACGGGCGAGGACCGGAGCAGCAAAGCCCGGTTCTTTTTCCCGCCGCGCCTCGACCTCGACTTCATAATATCCGGTGAGGAACCCCTCTCCGGTCACTCGAAAGGGCGCGAACCACTCGATAAAAAACGTCGCCGGGTCGCCCGCATACGAAAGCGCAGCGCGACATGCCTCTGTCAGGCTCGCCGGCGCTGGCAACGCCGGTCGCTGTTGCTCGGCCTTGTCGCTAACGGCTTTCGCCGAACGGCGAAAGGCAGCAAACGCGTCCCTAAGGTCGTCGCTCTCGAAACCCTCAAGAGCATCGAAAGAAAGGGCCTTTACGTCAACCCAGTCCGGAGGCCACATCGTTCAATGGACGGTTTCGGTGGCGATCAGCTTCCAATTGGGGTCCTGCGCAGTCGGGTCGCGCGCGAACGTCCACAAGTCGACGATCGCCGCTGCATGTTCCAGACTGCCCTCGATGATCTGACCCCCCTTGTCACGCCGGGCGGTTATCAGCTTGCTTGCAAACCGCACGGTGACGCTGTTCGACTGAGGCGAGGCGCGGGCGTCGTCCACTGTTGTTGAATCGATCGAGACCAGGGCGTTTTCGACAGTTTCGCCTCGAGCCTCCCGAGCGGAAATCTCGGACTGGAAATTTTCGTACACGTCAGGTGACAGCAAGCGCCGCAGGGTTTCGCGATCGCCCTTCGCGAAGGCCGTCACGATCATCTCATACGCTTTGCGCGCCCCTTCGATAAAAGCGGGACCGGAAAAGCCAGGGTCCGCCGCGGCGATGGCGTCTAGTCCCGCCCAAGCTTTGCCGCCTTTTTCCGCCAAACCGATCCAGCGCTCGGCGGGAGCCGGCTCGACAGGAGGTTTCAAGGGCGCAGGTCCCGAAAGCGGGCCGCTTCGCATAGGGGAGTTGACGGGCTGGAAGCGACCGGGCGCCGGAGTTTCCCGATCGTTTCGCTCCCCCAGCACCGATCGCAGCTTCCAGAGGACAAAGACCGCGAGCGCGGCAAAAATAAGCAAAGTAGGGTCAAAGGATTCGACGATGGGCAAGGGGGTCACTCCCTTAGGGTGGAAGTTTGCGGTATCATGTCGGCTGTCGCAAGTCACGAATCAACCCCAACTTATATCGCTTGGGGGTTGTGGAGAGCGGGTCCAAAGCGGTTGTCGCGGTGAACAAATCGAAACTCTTCGCCTATGCACTTGGGGCATGGCTTTTCATTGAAGTCCTGGCCTTCTTGCTGGTGGTGCAATTTCTGGGGTTATTGGCGGCGGTCGCGCTGGGCGCCGGGACGACGGTGCTTGGCCTTCTCGACGTCAAACGCCTGGTCGCCTATTTGCGCCGCCGCATGGGCCGGGTCAATGAAACAAAAGCCGGCTCGGCGCCGACCATGGTCGACGGCGGCTTGCAGGCACTGGGTTCGTTGTTGTTGATTCTGCCCGGGTTCGCCTCCGATCTCGTTGGTCTGGCCCTGAAAGCGCCTTCCGTTCGAGCCGATATCGCGCGCCGCCTGCGTGGCGAGGCCCACAAGGGGCCGCGAACCATAGATCTCGCTCCCAATGAATGGAAAAGCATCGAGTTACGCAAACCCAGGCGACGTCGCGCGCAGGCCAAGCCGAGCGGCGCTCCGCCGTTGGGTTGAGCCCGCGCGTTCTTGTCGCGCCAAGGGAGACGTGTTACGCGGGCGCAGCAAAAAAGAGCGCGACGCCGCTTGGAAGAATCAAGCCCGAAGCGTGTCGGCCGGGAATGAATTGGGAGTTTTCACATGGCGGAAGGTAATGGCAATAACGGCGCGGCGCAGGAGGCTTCCGGTCCGCCGGCCCTTAATGCTTTGGGGCAATATCTAAAGGATCTGTCGTTCGAAAATCCCAACGCTCCGCGCTCGCTCGGGCCGCAGGAAAAATCGCCCAACATCGCCATCCAGGTGAATGTGAACGCCAAGCAGTTAGCCCCTACCGATTTTGAAGTGTCGATCACGCTCGACGCAAAGGCTGGCGGCGAAGGGGCGGATGTTCTGTTCAAGCTTGACGTCGAATATGCCGGCGTTTTCCGGCTGACAAACATTCCGCAGGAACAGATTCATCCTATCGTCATGATTGAGTGCCCGCGGCTGCTGTTTCCGTTCGTCCGTCAGATCGTGGCTGACGCTACCCGCGATGGCGGTTTTCCGCCCTTGTTCATAGACCCCATCGACTTCGTAGGGCTCTACCAACAAAAAGCCGCAGCCGGCAACGAGAACGTAACCGCCGCAAACTAAAATGTTGTCGCTACTGTCTGTATCGACGCCGCCGCGAGGCTGTAACGCGCCAACGCCGCCGCTAAAGGCGGCGTGGGCGTCTCGTTGCTCGTGAAAAATGCTCGTCGCAGAGGCCTTTCAGTGGCTCTGGACGCGTCCGGCCCAAAGCCCTCGCGCAGCACATGGTCGACGCGGCGGGCTATCGCTGGCGCGGGGTCGATCCATACCACCGGCCAAGGCGCGAGTCGCACAAACTCCGGCGCGAGCAGCGGATAATGGGTGCAGGCAAGCACAACTGCGTCAGTGCGGGCGCCGTCCTTTTCGTGGAAGCAGGGCGCGATCTCAGCCGCAATTGCTTCGTCCTGGATTTTTTCGCCGTGCATGGCGCGCTCCGCAAGCTTGGCGAGGCATTTCGAGCCGACCAGCGTAACCGCGCAATCTTCGGCGAATTCACTGATGAGCCGCTGAGTATAGTCGCGCGCAACTGTTCCTGGCGTCGCCAGCACCGATATCAGCTTGCTATTCGATATTTGCGCGGCGGGTTTGATCGCTGGAACCGTTCCGACGAAGTGCAGCGCGGGCCAGCGCGCGCGCAATTGCGGCAATACGAGCGTGGAGGCGGTGTTGCAGGCGATCGTGACGATATCGGGGCTTTCCCTCGCGAGCAGCAGCTCCATGACGGCGAGCACGCGCATTACGAGGTCGCCCTCGCTCCAGGAGCCGTAAGGGAATCCCGCGTCGTCCGCGCAATAAATCAAGTCCGCGTGCGGCCGAACCTTTGCAATTTCCGCAAATACGGTGAGGCCGCCAAGGCCAGAGTTCGAACACTAGGATTTTGGGAGGGCGAGTCATCACTGGCTTTTGGCTTTCAGGCGCGGCGGCGAATCTTCGTACGATATCGGGATAAAACAGACGCGAGACTTAAGAAAGGCTTTGCGGGCGCAATGTATCAGAGCGCCCTTGCGCGGCTCCCTCCGGCGGGTGTATAGCAATGGGGTTTCCATCTCATAACGGTCATCCTAGGGGTGATCGCCTATTGAGAGTGGGTCCGGCCCGGACCCGCTCTTTTTCGTTTGGATCTGCCAGGTCGGTCTGAACAACGCTCGAGAAAGTCCAGGCTTGACGCAAAACGCCGCCCCAATCTCTGCTTCGCTCGACGAGCCTCGTCTCGTAACCGAGACCGGAATGGCCGCTCGCATAGCCGCGTTGGCTATCCCCGTGCTGGAGCAGCTCGGCTACCGTCTGGTGCGCGTGCGCTTGCTGGCTCAGGGCGGCCAAACGTTACAGATCATGGCCGAACGTCCCGATGGAATCATGAATGTCGCCGATTGCGAGGCGGCCAGTCAGGCGCTGTCCCCGGAACTCGATGTCGCCGACCTGATCGCAGGCGAATACCGACTCGAGGTTTCTTCGCCCGGAATCGACCGGCCATTGGTCCGCGTCTCGGATTTCCGCCGGGCGATCGGTCATGAGGCTAAAATCGAGCTGACTCACGCCGTGGACTCCGGCCGTAAACGCTTTCGCGGAGAGATAAAGGCGTTGGAAGGCGAGGGACGCGACTCTGTCTTGACGCTTGAGCGCAGCGACGCCCGGGTCGACGAAGAAAAGATCGTTCGCCTGTCGCTGCGCGATCTCGAGGAAGGCAAGCTGATGCTCACCGAGGCGCTTATCCGCGCCTCCTTGCGCGCAGCCAAGGCTGCGGGCGCCGAGCCCAAGGATGAGGAGCTTCAAGACGACTTGCCTCAGGACGAACGTCCGCGTCGCGGTCCTGGGCGGTTTGGCCTCAAGTCAAAGAACAACGTGGATCAAAAGCCAAAGCCGCTGGTCCCCGCCGGCGTTCAGACCCATTTCAAGAAAGGAGGCGGAGGGGGAGCCTCGCGCGGCTGACGCCAGCGACTAGCCCATTCGCCCTAAGGAGACGACACAATGGCCGTCAGCGCCAATCGACTGGAAATTTTACAGATTGCCGACGCCGTCGCACGCGAAAAATCGATAGATAGATCGATTGTCATCGCCTCGATGGAGGATGCGCTGCAAAAGGCGGCCCGTTCGCGCTATGGTCAAGAGACCGAAGTTCGCGCCGAGATCAATCCTCGTACCGGCGAAGTCCGCTTTTCGCGTTTGATGCTTGTCGTGGAGCAGGTGGAAAATGACGCAACGCAGATCGCTGTCGAAGAGGCGCGCAAGCGCAATCCGGCTGCGCAGCCTGGCGACTGGATTTCCGAGACATTGCCGCCTTTCGATTTTGGCCGCATCGCCGCGCAATCCGCGAAGCAGATTATCGTTCAAAAAGTGCGCGAGGCCGAGCGTGATCGCCAGTACCGACGAATTCAAGGACCGCATCGGCGAAATCGTCAACGGCGTCGTCAAGCGAGTTGAATATGGCAACGTCATTATCGATCTTGGGCGCGGGGAAGGCATAATCCGCCGGGACGAAATGATTCCGCGAGAGACATTCCGCCCCGGAGATCGCGTGCGCGCTTATGTCTATGACGTGCGTCGCGAGCAGCGCGGGCCGCAAATATTCCTTTCGCGTACGCATCCGCAATTCATGGCCAAACTGTTCAAGCAAGAAGTGCCGGAAATCTATGACGGCGTGATCGAGGTTAAAGCTGTCGCGCGCGATCCGGGATCGCGCGCGAAAATCGCCGTGGTGTCGCGGGATTCCTCGATCGATCCGGTAGGAGCCTGCGTCGGCATGCGTGGTTCGCGCGTGCAGGCGGTGGTCGGGGAGCTCCAGGGCGAGCGCATCGATATCATTCCCTGGTCGGCGGACGCCGCGACCTTCATCGTCAATGCGTTGCAACCGGCGGAAGTCGTAAAGGTGGTGCTCGACGAGGACTCCAACCGCATTGAAGTGGTGGTGCCCGACGATCAATTGTCGCTCGCTATCGGCCGCCGGGGCCAGAATGTTCGGCTGGGCTCGCAGCTGACGGGCTGGGATATCGACATTCTCACCGAAGCAGAGGAATCCGAGCGCCGCCAAAAGGAGTTCGACGAGCGCACGCGCGTGTTCATGAACGCCATTGACGTCGATGAGGTTGTGGGGCGGTTGCTCGCCTCGGAGGGCTTCCGCTCGGTTGAGGATCTGGCCTTTGTCGAGCTATCCGAGCTGGCCACTATCGAAGGCTTCGACGAGGACACTGCGACGGAAATTCAAAACCGCGCGAAGAGCTATCTTGAGCGTGTCGAGGCCGAAAACGAGGCCCGTCGCAAGGAGCTTGGCGTCGCGGACGAACTTTTGGAGATTGAGGGGATCACCTCCGAAATGCTCGTGAAGCTCGGCGAAAACGACGTTAAGACAATGGAGGACTTCGCTGGCTGCGTGCCGGATGATCTCGTGGGCTGGAGCGAGAAAAAGGACGGCGAGACAACCAAGCATGATGGTTTCCTTACAGGACTCGATCTTTCCCGCGAAGAAGCGGAGGCGATGATCATGACGGCTCGAGTTCGCGTCGGTTGGATTGAGGCTCCCGAGCCGCAAGCCGAAGCGGAAGTGGAGCAGTGACGCACAGTGAAAGCAGCCGCGGTCCATGAACGCACGTGTATCGTCACCCGCCGGCAAGATGCGCCGGAGGGGATGATCCGCTTTGTGCGCGCTCCGGACGGCACCGTAACGCCCGACATCAGGTCCAAGCTTCCGGGGCGGGGAGTATGGGTCACGGCGAACGCCGCGGCCGTCGCCGAGGCGACCCGCAAACAGGCGTTCGCGCGTTCGCTTAAGGTCAAGGCTCAGGCGGCGCCCAGCCTGCCGCAGGACGTTGACCGACTGCTTGAGGCCGACTGCCTGCAAATGCTGGCTCTCGCCAACAAGGCCGGACTGGCGGTTACTGGCTTCGGCAAGGTGGCCTCCGCGCTGGAAAAAGGCGAGATCAGCGTTCTGATCGAAGCTGTTGACGGCGGGGAAGACGGCCGCCGAAAGCTCGCACAATGCGCCCGGCGCGGCGAGGCCTTAACCGAAGTAACTCCAAAAACAGTCACAATTTTCACTTCGAGCCAATTGGATTTGGCGTTGGGCCGCACAAATGTGATACATGCTGGGCTTGCGGCGGGTGGTCCGACGGAGGCCCTTCTTTCGCGCTTTACGCGTTTGGTCCGTTATCGGGCCAGCACGACGCTCTCGGCTGACGAAGGGCTTGGAAGTCGCAAGCAGTCGTGTAAAGACGTCGACGTAACAGAGAATGTGATGCGAATGGGTCGGGAAGACCCGGGATCGGAAACTGAATGAGCGAGACTGAGAACAGCGGCGATAAGACCTTGACCGTAGCTCCGTCAAAGACGTTGCATCTAAAGCAGCGTCCGACGGAGCAGGGCGGCATGGTGCGCCAGAGTTTCTCCCACGGCCGATCGAAGGTGGTGGTCGTCGAGAAGGTGAAGCGCCGCGCGCCTGGACATGTCGAGACGAAGACTGCGGCGCCGCCTGTCGTTTCGCCTGCGCCAGTCGCTCCGCCGCCTCCTCCCAGCAAGCCGGTCCAGCCGGCCAAGTCGGAGACTCGCGCGCCCCGCAATGCCGTGGGCGTAGTTCTGCGCGCCCTTACCGAGGACGAGCGCGAGGCGCGCGCTCGCGCCTTGGTCGACGCTCGCGGACGCGAAGAGGATGATCGCCGCCGCGCCGAGGCCGACGCAAAGATCCGCGTCGAGCGAGAGGCCCGCGAGAAAGAAGAACGCGCCGCTGCTGATGCGCGCAAGCGTGAAGAAGAAGAGCGCCTGACGCGCGAAGCGGATTCCAAACGCAGGTCCGAGGAGGAGGCGCGCCGTCGTCTCGCCGGCGAAGGTCCGTCGCCTGCTCCAGCGCCTTCGGCCATCCGTGCTGCGGCTCCTCGTTCCGCGGACGCCGCTCCGGCCACTTCCGACGCAAAGCGTCCGGTCGTCATTCCGCGTCGACCTGCAGTCGTCGCTCCGGCGCCAGTGCCGCCGCGTCCGACGCCGTCCCGCGGGGGCTTTAAGGACAGGGGGCGTCTCACCGTTACGACCGCTACGGCGGGCGGCGACGAGGAGCGGATTCGTTCCCACGCGTCCTACGTTCGTCGCAACCAGCGTCTCATGAAGGGGCGCGTCGCCGAACCCAAGGAGAAGATTTCCCGCGAGGTGATCCTGCCGGAAACGATCACCATTCAGGAACTCGCCAACCGCATGTCGGAGCGGGCGGTGGACGTTATTCGCTTGCTGATGAAGCAAGGCGACATGCACAAGATCACCGACGTGGTCGACGCAGACACCGCACAATTGGTGGCCGAGGAAATGGGCCATACCGTGAAGCGCGTCGCGGAATCGGACGTCGAAGAAGGTCTGTTCGATACGCCCGATGCAGGCGAAGATCTGGCGCCGCGTCCGGCTGTGGTTACCATCATGGGCCACGTCGATCACGGCAAAACGTCTTTGCTGGACGCGATCCGCCACGCCAATGTCGTGTCGGGCGAGGCCGGCGGCATCACCCAGCACATAGGCGCCTATCAGGTGACCGCGCCGAACGGTGCGGCGGTCACGTTCATCGACACCCCTGGTCACGCCGCCTTTACGGCGATGCGCGCCCGCGGCGCCAAGGTCACGGATATCGTGGTTCTCGTCGTCGCCGCTGACGATGGCGTCATGCCGCAAACGGTCGAGGCGATCCATCACGCCCGCGCGGCGCATGTGCCGCTGATCGTCGCGATCAATAAAATCGACAAGCCGGACGCCAAGCCCGAGCGCGTGCGCACTGAACTTTTGCAGCATGAGGTTCAGGTCGAGAGCCTGGGCGGCGATACGCTGGAAATAGAGGTTTCGGCCAAGCAGAAGCTCAATCTCGAGAAGCTGCTCGAGTTGATCGCGCTGCAGGCCGAAGTGCTAGATCTGAAAGCCAATCCGGTTCGGTCAGCGGAAGGCACGGTCATCGAAGCGCGCCTCGACAAGGGACGTGGTCCTGTCGCCACTGTGCTCGTGCAGCGCGGCACGCTGCATGTAGGCGATCTCGTCGTCGCGGGTTCGCAATGGGGCCGCGTGCGTGCGCTGCTCGATGACAAGGGAGTCGTGCAACACAGCGCGGGCCCGTCTTTCCCCGTCGAGATCCTGGGCTTTTCGGGCACTCCGGAAGCCGGTGATCGTGTGGCCGTCGTTGAGAACGAAGCCCGTGCCCGCGAAATCACCGAATACCGCGAACGTCAGAAGCGGGACAAGCTGGCCGCGCGCGGCGGCTCGGCCCGATCCTCGCTGACCGATATGATGAGCCAGCTCAAGACCGCTGGCCGCAAGGAGTTCCCGCTGGTCGTCAAGGGCGACGTGCAGGGCTCGGTTGAGGCGATCATCGCGGCGCTGGAAAAACTCAACACCGACGAGGTGGCGGCGAGAGTGGTTCACGCCGGCGTCGGCGGCATTTCGGAGTCGGACATTTCGCTGGCCGAGGCTTCAGGCGCGGCGGTGATCGGGTTCAATGTCAGAGCGCACAAGGAAGCGCGTGAGGCCTCCGAGCGCTCTGGGATCGAGATCCGCTACTACAACATCATCTACAACCTCGTGGATGACGTGAAAGCTGCGATGTCCGGCCTTCTGGCGCCCACCTTGCGCGAGACGATGCTCGGCAACGCGCAGATTCTCGAAGTGTTCGACATTTCCAAGGTCGGCAAGGTCGCCGGTTGCCGCGTCACCGATGGAACGGTCGAGCGCGGCGCGAATGTCCGACTCATTCGCGACAACGTCGTCGTGCACGAAGGCAAGCTCTCGACGCTCAAGCGGTTCAAGGACGAGGTCAAGGAAGTCTTGGCCGGTCAGGAGTGCGGCATGGCTTTCGAGAACTACCAGGACATGCGCGCCGGCGACGTGATCGAATGCTATCGGATCGAGGAGATCAAACGCTCGCTGTAACCGCGAGCGTTTCACCCCTCGACGCGGCTCGCCGCTTCATGAACTGCGAAGGCCTCGTGCGGCTTCGCGCACAACGGTTGCAGGGCGCCTCGTCGGGCGGCCTGCGGCGGCGTTTACGTCCGGGGACAGCGCGAGCCTCGCGCATTCCCTAAAACTCCTTGGCGGCAAAATGTCCAGATCTCATCACGCCCACGGCTCGGAGCCGTCGCAGCGCATGTTGCGCGTGGCCGAACTTATTCGCCATTCGTCAGCCCAGATTCTGGCGCGGGGCCAGATCAACGATCCCGTGCTGGAAAAGCACGTAATCACAGTTTCGCGCGTCAAGATGAGTCCCGATCTCAAGCTGGCGACGATTTATGTAATGCCGCTTGGTGGGTCCGAAGAGCCCGAGGTTTTGAAGGCGCTCGATCGTCACAAGAAATACCTTCGCGGCGAACTAGCCCATACGATCAATCTGAAATTCGCTCCGGAGGTGCGCTTCATCATCGACGACACCTTCGATAATTTCTCGCGTATTGACGCCCTGCTCAACTCGGAAAAAGTGCGGCGCGATTTGGACTCTCGCGCCGAGGATGGCGACGATGAACAACAGGAACACGGCGCCGCCTGATGAATCAACGCAAATCGAATCGCAGCATCGTCGACGGTTGGCTGGTGCTGGACAAGCCTGTGGGCATGACGTCGACCCAGGCCGTCACTCGCCTCAAGCGCATCTACAACGCTAAAAAGGCGGGGCACGCCGGCACGCTCGATCCATTGGCCTCGGGGATCCTGCCGGTCGCCTTTGGCGAGGCCACGAAGACGGTGCCGTTCGTGCAGGATGGTGAAAAATCCTATCTCTTCACCGTGCGTTGGGGTGTGGAAACAGACACGGACGATTCCGACGGCAAGTCGGTGCGAACCAGCGAGGAGCGGCCTCGCGCAGAGGCCATCGCAGCATTCCTTCCGCAGTTTGTCGGCGACATACTGCAAACGCCGCCGCAATTCTCGGCCATCAAGATCGCGGGCGAGCGCGCCTACGATCTTGCCCGAGAGGGAGAACAGGTTGAGCTCAAGGCGCGTCCTGTCACGATCCATCGACTGGAGATTTTGGAAACCACGGCTGAAGAAACCAAATTCGTGATGGACTGCGGGAAGGGCGCCTATGTGCGCGCGATAGCCCGCGATCTCGGACGCTTGCTCGGTTGTTTCGGCCATGTGACGGCGCTGCGCCGCACTCGTGTTGGACCATTTCTTGAAGACGACAGCTTTACTTTCGAGGAAATCGAAGCCGAAGGTGGAGCGGCGGCGGCGCTGCAATCTGTTGAAGCAGGATTAACGGAGCTTCCTTGCGTCGTGGTCGACCGCGATGCGGCAGCTCGGCTGCGCCGGGGCGGCTCGTTGATTTTGCGCGGACGCGATGCTCCCGCAGGCGGCGTGATCTATGCCGCCTGCGGAGGAGTGCCCGTCGCCTTTGGAGAGGTTGTCGAAGGCGCTCTTGAGCCCTCGCGGGTCTTCAATCTGCCCTTCTAAGCTTTCAAAGAATGGCGGCGTCTCCCGTGAGGACGCCGCCACAAGTCGTCAAGCAGTCTGCTGGATCGCTGAGAGCTTCCAGGCTTCCGAACCCGATCCCGCCGGGCGCCAAAAAGTCCAAACCTCTGTCGCTTGCGTTGGCTGAGACGGGTCGCCCGATACGACCTTGCCCGTCGCGCGATCTTCCATCACGTCGATCAGCGAAAAGCGCATCGCGACCGTGGCGTAGTCGTCGGAACCTTCGCGCCACGCCTCGGAAAGATCGCCTTGCAACAGCTTGACGCCTGAAAGCCGATTAACGATCCCCTTCTGGCGGCTCGCGGCGAGCTCTTCGCCGAAATAGCCCGCCATCTCCGGCGTGGTGAGTCGGCCCAACGCGCCCACATCCTCGTGGCTATAGGCTTCTTGAGTTTGTCCAAGCAGCCGCTCGAAAGCCGGAAAGTCTTCCGGGGTCAGCCGAAGCGGAGAGGTTGCTGGCTGCTGCGGAGTTGCGCCGAAGCCGGCTCCACCGCCGAATCCCGTCCCGCCCGTAAAAGCGGCCATGGTCGGACGTGGCCGGGCTCCAGCTCCGGCAGGCGCCGCGTTGCGGTTTTGCCACCAGGTGAAAGCGAAGCGGGCCAACAACGCTATTAATGCGAGTTGAAACAACAGCCCGATGACGGACGCAAGGCCCTCAAGTCCGCCCAGGAATCCATGGCCCGTCAAGAGTCCAAAAAGGCCCGCCCCCAGCAGGCCGCCAGCCAATCCCCCCATCAGGCCGCGACCGAATCCGCCGGGCCGTGGCATCGCCGCCCCGGGATTAAAACCAGGCTGCTGTTGCGTGGCTGAAGGCCCCGCAGGCGGAGGCGTGACAGAGCGCTGAATCGGCGCCGCTGGCGTCGGGGCCGTCGAGGTCGCGGGCGGTGCGGAGAAGGTGCGCGAGCCACGGCTGCCCGCGCCGCCCCCCAACATGCCGCCCATCTTGGCCTCGGCAAGCGCCGGCGCGAGCGATATGAGCCCGACGAGCGCGAAAATTTCGAAAAAGCGGCGCATGGGCGCCTTTGGTGATGACATTTTCCCAACCCCAATCATTGCGAGCGCGGCCCGCTGTCGGCTGTGTGTATATAGGAAAGGCGCCCACGCTGCGCAAAGAGGCGCCTGCAGATCCTTCGTGGACGCGGCGGACCGAAACGATTAAATCCGTCCCATGCGACAATATCTCGATCTTCTTGACAAACTCCTGCACGAGGGCCGGCGCAAGCAGGATCGCACTGGAACGGGGACCCTATCCCTGTTCGGACATCAGATGCGTTTCGATCTGGCGCAAGGTTTTCCGCTGGTGACGACGAAAAAGCTGCATCTGAAGTCGATCGTTCACGAATTGCTCTGGTTTTTGCGCGGCGACACCAATGTCGCCTATTTGCGCGACAAAGGGGTGACCATCTGGGACGAGTGGGCCGATGCGGACGGAGACCTCGGTCCGGTCTATGGTCGGCAATGGCGCTCCTGGCAGGCCCCGGACGGTCGGCGCATCGACCAGATCGCCGAGGTCGTCGACGAAATAAAGCGCAATCCTTTTTCTCGACGACTGGTCGTGACGGCCTGGAACCCTGCTGATCTCGATAAAATGGCGTTGGCGCCATGCCACTGCCTTTTCCAGTTTCATGTCGAGGAGGTCGATGGCGAAAAAAGGCTGTCCTGCCAGCTCTATCAACGCTCTGCAGACGTATTCCT
Organism: uncultured Alphaproteobacteria bacterium; assembly: GCA_963724845.1. Taxonomy (GTDB): domain Bacteria; phylum Pseudomonadota; class Alphaproteobacteria; order Rhizobiales; family Beijerinckiaceae; genus Methylocystis. Next base: position 3,556 of record CAVRWF010000006.1, on the reverse strand, counting down.
CGGGGTTCCCTTCAATATAGCCAGTTACGCGTTATTGACGCAGCTGGTCGCGCAGGAAACCGGCTGCATTCCCGGGGATTTTGTTCACAGCTTCGGCGACGCGCATCTCTATCTCAATCACGTCGAGCAAGCGCGGGAACAGCTGCTCCGGACGCCCAGGGCCTTGCCGCGCTTAATTTTGGCTCCGGTTCCGCTTTTCGAAACGCGCTACGAGGATGTCAGGATCGAAGGTTACGATCCCTGGCCGGCCATCGCCGCGCCGATTTCGGTTTGAAAAGGGTCCGTTCGATGGCGCCTCAACTCGTCGCCGTGGTGGCGGTCGCCCGCAACGGCGTCATCGGAGCCGACAACGGGCTTCCCTGGCGCGTCCCGAGCGACCTCAAACGCTTCAAAACGCTGACAATGGGCAAGCCGTTGATTCTGGGCCGGCGCACGTTTCAGTCCTTGCCCCAGGCTTTGCCGGGACGACGAATCGTCGTGGTGACGCGAGATCCGCAGTTTTCCTGCGACAGCGCTCTTGTGGCGCACAGCCCTAGGGAGGCGGTCGAAGTCGCGCAAGGCGAGGCGCGGGAGATGGGCGCGAGCGAAATCATCGTGGGCGGAGGCACGGAAATTTTCCGCGCCCTGATCGGGGACATTGATCGGCTGGAACTTACGGAGATCGCGCTGGAGCCTCGAGGCGACGCATTTTTTCCGAAACTCGATATGTCTCAATGGCGAGAAATTGGGCGAGAGACTCCGCCGCGCGGAGCAAAGGACGAGGCGGACTTCGTTTTTGTGTCACTGGAACGACGCAGGAATTAAAGCCTGCGCCACAGGTTGAGTGAAACATATGTTGCAGCCGCGCCGAGGTGCGGCTATATAGCGGCCCGGACGCCTGCCGTTAGCGACAGGCGCGCGGTTTAAAGCCGCTGTGTCGGAGTGTAGCGCAGCCTGGTAGCGCACCTCGTTCGGGACGAGGGGGTCGGAGGTTCGAATCCTCTCACTCCGACCATTTTAACTTGCAACCGCTCACGTTAGAGTCTTACGGGCTCAAAGGCGTCTCGCGAGTTGCAGATTCCTGATCCGACACGTCGCTTCATTTTCGGGCCGCGAGCTTGGGATTGTTTGGCGCCTTGGCCATCAGCTGATCAATTCGCTCGCGCTCTCGCTTGAAATCCGAGAGCAATTTGCCGTCAAACTCCCGGGTGCGGGCGAGTTTTACGCGCATTGGATCAACAAAATGCCCGTTGACCATTACCTCGTAATGGAGATGCGGACCGGTCGAAAGTCCCGTCGACCCCAGGAATCCGACGGTCTGACCCTGCTTGATGCGCACGCCCTCCGCGATTCCTCGAGCGAAACCCGACATGTGATTATAGGCCGTCACGTAGCCATTGGCGTGTTGAATTTCGACGCGGCGGCCATAGCCGCCATGCCATTCCGCCATGATGACGACCCCATTGCCCGCGGCGAAGATGGGCGTTCCAATGGGGGCCGCCCAATCGACGCCGGTGTGCATCTTGTAGTAGCCAAGGATCGGGTGGCGGCGATAACCGAAGCCGGAACGCGTCTCGCCCGTAGCGATGGGTTTGCGGACAAGAAATTTTCGACTGGAGCGGCCGTTTTCGTCGTAATAATCGACCAGCCCGTCATCAGGGGTCTGGAACCGGTAGAAACGATAGGTTTCGCCCCGCGTCGTCATTGATGCATAAAGCAGCGCATCGCGACCGCTCGCCTCTTCGCTCTCGTCGTAGAAGACGCTTAGCGAGTCGCCGCCGGAAACGCCCCGCTGCATGTCGATGTCGTTCGAGAATACGCGCACAAGCTCCCCGATAATGGGTTTCGGGATATCCTGCTTAAGCGCTGTCTCGTAAAGCGAATCGTAGAGCCTCATAGCCCCGGGATCTTCGGTGTCTTCGCTTTCGCCATCTTCGACCGGCGCCACCTTGGGCTTGGAAACTCTTTTGGCGACGACAGGGGACGCCGTAACGACCTGAGCGAAGCTTCCCTGATCCGTCACGGCCACCATCGAGTTCGAGTTCTTCATCATTATAGACGGAGACGCGGGCCAGCTGCATTTCCTTGCCCATGCCGTCGAAGTCTGCAAACAGAAGCTTCACACGCTGACCCTCATGCACCGGCTCCGCGCGGCGGCCTTTGTAGGCCGCGGCGACTGCAGCGATGCGAGCCTTGGGCACTCCATTGGCCGCGAGCACATCGGCAAGACTTTCGCCGTGACGCGCGACCGCAAGCTTTTCTTCCATTTGAGTCGGTTGCGCGGTTGCACGAGGCGCGACCGTGACATTTTCCGGCACCATGCGCACTTCAATCGAAGAAAAGGGCGCGGACATGGTCATAGTCCCAGGCGCTGCATATCCGAGCGCAAGCGGATCGACTCGCGCGCGGCTTGTGCGAGACAAAAGCAATTGGCCCGGCATCGGCAACGCCGGTTTGGCGCCTGCGGCGAGGGTCGTTTTGGATTGTTCCACCACCTGGGCCTGACACTCGTCCAGAGTGAGCGACGCGCTTTGAGACTCAAGTTGCGTCGCGTTCAGTTCATGGGTGACGAAAGAAACCTCCGCTTCATCGGGCGCAATATCGGACTCGCTGAGATTGTCCGCGGCATAATGGGGATCGCTGGCGAGTTTAAGCGGATTGAACGGCGGAACTTCGTCGGCGAAACTCGTCGGATTTACGGTGAGAGTTGTGGAAACCTGGGTGAAGGCCTTTGTGCGCACCACTTCCTTGTCGCCGGATTTGGCCGTTGTCGCCGTGCGGAAGGTCTGTTTGGCTGCGACCACATCGACGCTGCGCATGATCCGATCCCCTTTTTTGGGGTTCACCGTTTGGCTATCGCTGTTTTCCTTGCGCGCGATTTGAACTCGCGTTGGCGCTTCGGCAAAGCGGGTTTGCTGGTCAAGCGCCGTGTAAGCAGCGGAGCTGATCAGCAACGCGCCAGAAAGCCCCGTCAGAACTGTCCCCAAAAACCAGCGAATAGACACTCGACGGCGGTCATGAGGCGAATGACGGCGACCATCGGCCTCAATCGCAGGCTCATCCCCTATGTCTGACCAGGCGACAGTCGTTGTTGTCGCGGGAAGACCGAGGCGTCCATTCGTGAAAGCTGTCATTCAGAGGCGCCGTGTTCATAAATTTGCATCAGCGTAAGCGGCCTTTTTGCTAATATCGCGGCGGGTCAATTCACCCATGGCGGCGGCTGGATAGACCAATCAGATCAGATAGTGCTTGGCCGATTCAGGCTAACGCCACATGACGAAGCCTTTGCATTATGGCTCAATTGGGGCGTCTTTGAATCACATCGCAAATGTCGCATCAAGGCAGAAGGCGTGGAATCCAGAAGAAGCGGATGCAAATGAAAAAAATCGAGAAACTTGGCTGCGGACTTGTTGACATGGGAAAGGGGAGTGACTTATAAAGCGTTCATCGACGGCGGCGCTGTTGCGAAGCAGCGCCTGAGGTCGTGTCTTCGTCTTTTTGGTGACTGGGCCACCTGGCTGGGTTTGTCGGGATGAGGACGCGTCTTTGATTGCGGCGGAAGCTGCGAGCTGTATTG
>CAVRWF010000005.1:0-516167 GCA_963724845.1 uncultured Alphaproteobacteria bacterium | reverse complement strand
TGAAGGGCGCTCGCGATGGCTCCCTTCACCCTAAGCGCCTTCCCCATCGCTCGACGGACATTCTGCAATGCATCACTGAAATCATCTGCAGCCATGCTGAGGCTTTCGGGAGATGATGCAGTCTCAAGTGCCTTCTGATCCCATTCGCGATTTAACTGCTTGGCAAGTGCATAAACGACAGTTCGCCCCACGCGGAGAATCATTGTCTTTTCGGAGTGCTGCATCGTCATCTGGCGCATAATTTCAATATCCACCGTATTGTCCGTGTATTCTCTCTCGAGAAGCGCTGCCATATCGGAGATTGCGGGGTATTGCATATTCACGAACAGCTGGCCGGCTTCCATTATATACCGTGCGGCACGGCCCTTAATCCCCTTTTCTTCGATCTCTGATTCTTCGCGTAGCAGAATAATTTCTGGTGCGCGGTCTAGGTTCCTAAATATCTCTGCGCGTTTTGCGCCACTCGGAAGCACGGATAAGTCGGTTGGAGTTTGACGAGTTCTCTCGCCTCCGACACCGCTGCCGTCGCCACACTGCGGGCTCGGTTCCGACGCAGCCCCGATTCCTGCGCCCAGAATTATCGAGCCTGCGGATTCTGCTCTCGGACTTGATCTCTTCACCTGTAGATCGTTGAGCAACTTTTGCAACTCGCTTCGGATATCGTCACTGGACGCGCTTTCGGGAGCAAAAGAACGAATAAGGTCTACCAGCCAGTTGGGGCGATTTTCACGAACTAGATCAGCAAAATCGTTTGCTCGAACATTTTGCTGGTCTCCTGCGGAATAACGAAGAAACTGCCGATAGGCATCCGGGAGAACGGGAAAGTTTTCGGGAAGCTCAATATGAACGGATATGTGCTTGGCGCCAAACGGGATTCCAAATATAGGTGCATCGAACGTCCAAGTCCGTCCCTTGCGAAGGTCGTAAATTTCATCCTTGTAAACGATACCACTTGTGCTGACAGCAGACGCCACCGCACCACTAATCGATTTATTGTGCGCGGCTCCTGATAATTTTTCGTAGGGAGCGTCATACAGATAATGAAGCTTTATACCGCCAGCTACTTTGACGGTTTCATACTTTTCGAAATGACGTAAACGAGCAGGAATTGGCTCAAATTGTCGATTACCGTCGAGTTTGTTTGTGCCTTTCATCAATGTTACGCGTACCCCATCGGGTAGACGATAAAAGCGATGATACATGTATGTTGCGAGCCATTGAGCATCTTGCACTGGAGCACCGTTATAGGGATCTCTGACGGTGTCCTGCATAGAGTCATTGCCGAGAAGAACTACTTCTGTCCAGTCCTCAGAAATCGAGCGACCGTCCTGAATCGCCAGTTCTGTGACGTCTACGACATCGAAATACTCTCCGGTTTCCAGATGATGGCGCCGCAAGCGACCATAAACGTTCTCACGTTTACAAAGAATCACCTCGTGGACCGTATGGTTTTTACATGACCTGTAACGCATACCTCGCTGATTAGAAGGAAGCGACGCAACCTTCGCACCCATACCGAAATTTCCGGTGAGACTCTTTTCTTTGCCATGCGACGCCGCGATGTTGCATATGCGCAATAACTCTGCTGCGTCCATTCCCGGTCCGGTGTTCCATATCGCGAGCTTATTTGCCCCATCGAAGCTAATTGCACTGATCTCAACTAGACGCCGCCCCTGAGGTGCAAGACGAGCCGCCTCAAAGGCATTCATCGCTAGCTCCCGGAGCATCATTGTCTTTGGACAGCGCTCAATAAGACTACTGACAAGGAAAGGTTCGTCAGAAACTTCAAGTGCCGTAACATCGCTGGTGCTCATGTCTGCTCCTCAGAGCTTAAAATCGCCACTGCTTTTCGATCGGGGAGACTCAAAGCGGCTTTCAACCGCAGCCGCCAAATCTTTTAACGCCCGCAATATTTTCCGAACCTCGCCTTCATCAAACTCATAAATCTGTCGCTTGAAGAGATTACCGATACGCGAGATGGTCTCAATCGCCTTGTTGGTACGGCTCTCGGCGACCTATATTTTTGCCTCTTATCTCGCCAGAAAGCCTCAATTTTCTTGAGTCTCTGGCTCATATTCTCCGCTCTCAGGACGAGAAAACGTGCTTTCCATCGAATTTCTGATACCTCGTTTTCGTATATTGCGGCAATATTTTTCAATATATTTCTCACATATTGCCGCGTTTCTTGGCACATTTTGAGCGATATGAACGGGGAATCATATGCTCGTAGAAACATTCCTGACAAAAATCCGCGTAGTTGTACCTCAACGACCCAATGTTATGCTCGTCACAAGCCACGAATGAAGATTGTGGAGCCAAATCCTTCCCCCCCTTGCGGGGAGGGTGGCCCGGCGAAGCCGGGTCGGGTGAGGGGCGCCCAGCCAGACCGGTTAAGCGAGCAGCGTCTAAATTGCCTGTTGCTCATCGGCGCCCGCGAGCGCCTTCGCAAGCTCCTCGCGTAGGGCGGCGAGGCGCGCGGACTGCGCGGAAACATGTGTTCACCCTCCAACCTTGCGAAAAACGACGAACGGCTTCAGCGCAAATCAAAGGTCTGTAAGGCGCAATCGGACCGCTGCTCGCGTTCCACGATAGCCGCGCGGACGACATTCGCCAAAACCGCACCGCAGACGATCAAGCACAATGACGCAGCCGCCAGATTTATGCGCCTTTTCCAGCGCATCCCGTTAAAAGCAAACCCAACTCCGTAAATTACAAGCGTCGGAGCAGCCAGAATGTAGCTTACAGACGGACCGTCGCAATCCAGCGCATTAACTCCAAGCATCGCTTCATATTCGTTAGCGCAAGCAATGACGCTATCCATGCGAGCGCTCTCGCGAGCGGGGCTGGCGCATCTTCCTTCATTGGAGGCATATTTGGCGACTCTTCTAGCTGCTATGCGCGGCGGAAATGTCCATGACTCTGCCCGCGCCGCAGGGCGCAAATTGCATCGCCCCCTCACCCATCCCCCTCCGCCGCAAGCTCCAGCCATTGCTCCTCCGCCCCGGCCAGCGCCTTCGCAAGCTCCTCGCGTTGCGTGGCGAGGCGCGCGGCTTCCTGGGGATTGCGCGCGAAGGCGTTAGGGTCCGATAGCGCCGTATCCACGCGCGACAGCAGCTCGGTGTATTTGTTCACCTTCTCCTCGGCAGCCGCGAGCTGGCGGCGCATGAAGCCGGGATCGCGCCGGGTCTTTGCCGGCGCCGCCTTCTCGGGCTTCTCCTGCGCCGGAGCGGACGCGGGGCGCGCTTCCTCGCGCGACTTCGACAGCACCGAACGCGCGTAATCGTCCATGTCGCCATCAAAATTGCGCACGCGCCCGTCCTCGACCACCCACAGCCGGTCCGCGCAGGCCTCCAGCAAATAGCGGTCGTGCGAAACCAGCACCACAGCGCCTTCATATTCATTGATCGCCGTGATCAATGCGGCGCGGCTGTCGATGTCGAGATGGTTTGTCGGTTCGTCCAAAATCAGCAGATGCGGCGCGTGGAAGGAGGCGACGCCCAGCAGCAGCCGCGCCTTCTCGCCACCAGACAGCCGCTCCACCTTCGTGTCGGCGCGCGCGCCTGAAAAACCGCAACGCGCCGCCGTGGCGCGCACGCGCGACTCCGGCGCGTCGGGCATCAGCCGCGAGAACACGATGTAGGGCGTGTCGTCGAGATTGAGATCGTCGATCTGATGCTGCGCGAAAAATCCGGCCTCGAGTCTGGGCGCCCGGATCGCCTTGCCCGAAAGCGGCTCCAGCCGACCGCCGAGCAGTTTGGCGAAGGTCGATTTTCCATTGCCATTGGCGCCGAGAAGACCGATGCGGTCATCCTCCGACAGGCTGAGCGTGAGGCGCGAGAGCACCACCCGCTCGCCATAGCCGACGCTGGCGTTCTCCAGCGAGATGATCGGCGGCGACAACGGCTTTGCCGGCGACGGCAGATGTATCGGCAGCACCGCGTCGTCGACGATGGCGACGACATCCTGCATTTTCGCCAGCAGCTTCATGCGCGACTGCGCCTGACGCGCCTTCGTCGCCTTGGCGCGGAAGCGGTCGACGAAAGCCTGAAGATGTTTGCGCTGGTCTTCCTGCTTCTTGCCGGCCTTGACCGCCAGCTCCTGCGCCTCGCGCCGCTGCTTTTCAAAGGAGGAGTAGTTGCCGCGATAAAGCTGCAGCTTGCCGCGCTCCAGATGCAGAATATGCGTCGCCACGTCGTCCAGGAGATCGCGATCATGGCTGATGACGATGACTGCGGAGGGGTAGCGAGAAAGGTAGTCGACCAGCCACAGCGTGCCTTCGAGATCGAGATAGTTGGTCGGCTCGTCGAGCAGCAATAGATCGGGCTTGGAGAACAGCACGGCCGCAAGCGCGACGCGCATGCGCCACCCGCCCGAAAACTCCGAAAGCGGCCGTTGCTGCGCTTGCGCATCGAATCCCAGTCCGTGCAGAATCGCCCCCGCGCGGGCGGGCGCCGCGTGGGCCTCGATATCGGCGAGGCGCGTCTGGATTTCGGCGATCTCATGCGGATCGGTTTCAGTGTGAGCGCGCTCCAGCAGCGCGGCGCGCTCCAGATCGGCCGCCAGAACGAAGTCGATCAGCGTTGTGGGACCGCCCGGCGCCTCCTGCTCGACGCGCCCCAGCCGGGACCGGGCGGGGACGGAAATCGTGCCGCTCTCCGGCGCGATTTCGCCCGCGACGAGCCGGAACAGCGTGGTTTTGCCGGCGCCGTTGCGACCGACGAACCCGGCGCGACCTCGCGTCGGCAGGGCGACGCCCGCCTTGTCGAACAGGACTCGATCGCCGAGCCGGTAGGTGAGATCGCTAATGGTGAGCATGGGACGCTATTTGGAGCCCCCGTGACCAGCGACGGGGCGTCGCCGAGGGTTTAGGGCATTTTTCACAAGATGCGCAAACGGAAGCGCAGAGGCGCTTGTCATCGGCCCCCTGCCCCTCTATAGATCACCCCGCTTCGCCGCCAACGCCGGCGAAGGACCCGCGCCCATCGTCTAGAGGCCTAGGACGTCGCCCTTTCACGGCGAAAACAGGGGTTCGAATCCCCTTGGGCGCGCCAATAAATTCATCTACTCCTCCCGAGCTAGGACGCTGCCGCCGGCGCATTTGCGCTATCGCGGCTCGTGGACACCCCGGCGGCCATTTCTATTTATCCTCTCAGAAACTGCTGAAACAGTTTCAGATCCATTGGAGTCTGGGAGCCTGCGTCGCATGATGAAAGCCCAAATGACAGACAGGGACGTCCGGGAAGACGTTCGAAAATCGGTCAAAGCCATGAGAGAGACCGCCCTTCGGCTTCAGCATGACTACAAATATCTGAACCATGCGGAAAGCGCGGGGGAGGATCTCACCAGCGCGATCGACGCCTTCGATCGCCAGCTCATGAACGACCTGGATCAACACGAAGAAGGCCTTTCCCACTTTCGGATGATGCCGGGAGGCGGTTAAGCTCGCAACATGTGCGGGCGATTCACGCAAAACCTCTCATGGGCCGAGCTACACCGTCTGGCAGACCTTGTGGGCCTGCCAGAGAATATGGCGCCGCGATTCAACATCGCGCCCACGGATCAGGCTTACGCTATTTGTAGCGAGGCCGGCGAACGGCGGCTTGTTCGAGCCCGCTGGGGTTTGATCCCCTCCTGGTGGAAAAAGACGATCGGGGAACTTCCGGCGACCTTTAACGCCAGGGCGGAGACACTGACCGAGAGGCCAATGTTCAGCGGGGCTTTCAGGGCTCGTCGTTGCATCATTCCGGTGTCGGGCTTTTATGAATGGACTGGCGAGAAAGCCAACAGGACTCCCCATTATTTTTCCTCGCCCGACGGCCTACCCCTGCCCCTTGCGGGCCTTTGGGAGCGTTGGCGCGACCCGGCGAGCGGAGAAGACGTGCTTTCGATATCGATAATTGTCGGGCCGGCGAGCGCCTGGATGAAACCCTATCATGAGCGCATGCCGATCATACTCGATTGGCGTAACGCACAACTATGGATGGTCGGCGAAACTTCAGCCTCGCTGCTTCGGCCAGCGAGTGAAACCGCCCTGCAAGAGTGGACCGTGTCAGCCCGAGCGAACAAGGCGGGCGTCAACGACGACGACCCATCGCTCATAGCCCCAGTTTAAGCTCGTTTTCCTGCTCGTGTTTGACCGCCCGGAACGGGTCCGGGCGGTCAAAGGGCGGCAGTCAGTAGCGGTTATCCCTCAGTTTTGGGAGTGTGCGCCGCACTGTTTCAGATATTTTTCCCAAGTGAGCTTGGGATCTTTTTTCTTCAAAGCAGCCTCTTTCGCCTTCCATTCGGCGTGACACTGTTTCTCAATCGCTGCTTTGTCCTGTTTGGCTGGCTCCGCATGAGTGGGCGGGTTCTCGGCGGGCGCCGGGGCGGCTTCCGTTTTTGGCGCTTCTGCCTCAGCCTTAGGCGCCCCGCCTGCGGGCGCTTCAGCCTTCGCGGCGGGCGCGCCGCCGAGCTTGGCCTTGCAAGCGGCAAAAAAGTCCTGCCAAGGCTGGCCGGCAAGCTTGTTATCCGCTTTCGCGGCCTGATATTGCGTGGCGCATTCTTTCACATCAGCATCTTGCGCCCGCGCCTCGGTTGAGGCGACGTTCACGAAAGCGATTGAGAGAAAGCCGGCTGCGGCATTCAATATGGCGAGTTGGCCGATCCACATATGGGCGTGCTCCTTGATACAAGTGTTTTTAATCCTACGCCGGATGAACATCCGCGCAAAGTTTGCAGCAGCAAGGTTCACGCCACAATTTTTTCCAAGCCGTGGAAGGGGTGATCTTGCTTCTCCCGAGTAAACTGCATCCCCGATTGCTGCAATTTGATTAGCGATTGATCCCACGATCATCGCCATGTACGGGTCGGTGGCGCTATGGCCTCGTAAAATCAGGTTCACGCGCTGAGCAGCCTGTCGACAACCGCGCTTATCGAATTACTTGTCATTTTTGCCGTTCGACCAACCCTTTACGGGTTCCGCCCGATTGCCTCTGAGCCCTGAAGGTCGTTATGGGGATATTGCGGAAGGTAGTCGAACCTTAAGCATGCCCGAGGCAAGAGGCGATATTGGATGGACACCGAGTTCGATACACCGTAGCTTTTTCAGGTTGCCTAATTTTCGGGCGGAGCGCCATTAAACTTGTGCAAAAATCCAAAGGAGAAGCCGATGATAAAAACTCTTGCTGTCGCAGCCCTCGCGTTTATTGGGCTGACCGCCTTCACCGCCGACGCTGACGCCTTCGTATGCGCTCGGGGAGTTTATCGCGCTGGTTGCGTAGGCCCGCGCGGCGGAGTGGTCGCCCATCGGGGCTATTATCGCGCGCCCTATTACCGCCGCGGCGTCGTCGTTCACGGAAGGCGTTGGTGATCGCTGAGCGTCGAAGTCTTTCGTGGCGAAGAGGCGGCTCATCCCGCCTCTTTTTTGTTGAGCGATCAAGTTCACGCGCGAGCCCGAGGCGCGTGTTGCCGGATTGCCCGGGGGAACAAAATAGGCAAGGGTCGAGAGAGAGCTTCTTCCTGCAAGGAACGCTGGGTTCATCATGGGGTGGTCAATTACAATCGGGCGGTTCCGGGGAACCGCTGTCCGAATTCACATTACCTTCTTGCTTTTCCTCGCATGGATCGGCTTTTCCGCCTATCAGCGCGGCGGGGCCGCTGCCGCGCGCGAGAGCGTTCTCTTCATCGTCGCTATTTTTACCTGCGTCGTGCTGCACGAGTTCGGACATATTCTTATGGCGCGGCGGTTCGGCATCACTTCCAAAGAGGTGACGTTGCTCCCTATTGGAGGCGTCGCCGACATCAATAAAATGCCTGACAAACCCTATCAGGAACTGCTGATCGCGCTCGCCGGTCCGGCTGTTAACGTGGTGATCGCAACGGCGTTGCTCCTGAGCGTGGACGCAATCGAGCCGCAGGCGCTTGCGCATCTCGACGACCCCCGGGTTGGCCTCTTCGAACGACTGGCCATGACCAATCTTTTTCTGGCCGCTTTCAATATGGTTCCCGCTTTTCCGATGGACGGCGGAAGAGTGCTGCGCGCCACGCTAGCGATATGGCTTGGGCAAGAGCGGGCTACGCGCATCGCCGCGTTGATCGGGCAAGGCTTCGCGTTCTTGCTCGGCTTTCTTGGCCTGTTTGGCCATCCCATGCTGTTATTCATCGCCTTTTTTGTGTTTTTTGCCGCCGCTGGAGAGGCGCAAATGAGCTTTGTCGCTCAGGCCGCGCGCGACGTCAGGGTCGCCGACGCAATGGAAACGCGCATCACGGCAATCAGTCGAGGCGCAACGGTAGGCGAGGCTGTGGAAATTCTGCTCGCCACGCCGCAGGAGAGCTTTCCGCTTGTCGACCACTCCGGAGCTTTTATGGGCCTGCTGTCGCGCGCCGATATCGTTGAAGCCATCAAGTCAGCTGACGCCAACGCCCCTGTAGCCGCTTTCGCGCAAAGAGACATCCCCACGCTCGATCCGGAAGACACGCTAGACAAAGCGCTCGACAAGCTCAACGAGGCGCCAGCCATCGGAGTCGTTGGTGCAGACGGCGTTTTGGAGGGCTTGATTACCCGGCAGTCCCTCGCGGAGATTATGCTCATCAAATCCGCTCGCCCCGATTGGCGCTTTGCACGGCGCTGAACCCGCCCATATCTTGAGGAACGCTCATGATGCACCGCCGATCCTGCCTCGCGTCCCTGCTGCTTGCCTTCGTCCCCGCCCCTGCTCTGGCGCTGGAACATACTTCCAGCCTCAATGATGAACTGGAGCAGACGCGGACTGCGCATGGGCTGCCCGCTTTGGCAGCCGCAGTGGTGAAACAAGGGGAAATCGTCGCTTCCGGCGCAACGGGCGTTCGCGTTTATGGTCGAGATGTGAAGGTGACGATCAACGATCGTTTCCACCTTGGCTCCGACACCAAGGCGATGACCGCGACGCTCGCGGGCATGATGATCGACGAAGGCAAGCTGCAATGGACATCGACCATCGGCGATGTGCTCGGAGGGGATGTTCCCGGACTTAATCGCCGACTGGCCGCTCTAACGTTGGAGCAACTCCTCTCGCATTCGAGCGGAATTCCGTCCGACACGCTTGAAATTGCTAAACTCTATTACACCCCGGACACGTTTCATTACGATCTTCCGACGTTGCGCCTGCGCACGCTCAAAGCCTGGAAAACGCATGCGCCGAGCACACCGCCGGGCTCCGCCTTCCATTATGCCAATTTGGGCTATCTCATCGCCGGGGCGATGGTGGAGAAAGTCGCTGCCTTATCCTGGGAAGAACTCATCACCAACCGGCTTTACGCACCCCTGAAACTGTCCACCGCAGGCCTTGGGCCGCAGGCGAGCACGGGCAAGTTCGACGCCCCCGTGGGCCACAACGTCAGCGACAAGGGCGAAATCACGCCGATGCCCTGGGGCCCAGCCGCCGATGTGCCGCCCGTGCTCGGTCCTGCAGGCGTAGCGCATATGTCGGTGCTTGATTTCGCCGCGTGGGCGGGCTGGAACGCGGGACGCGGCAAACGCGGACCCGCGCTGGTGAAGCCGGAGACGCTCGCGGCCATCCACCGCCCTAGGGTCAAGACCGGCAAACTGCCAAACGCGCGTCCGGGAACGCCACAAGAGGGCGAATATGCGCTGGGCTGGGGTCTGGTCAAATTCGAATGGTCGGATACGCCCCTCCTTACCCACAATGGCTCAAATAGCTTGAATCTCGCGAAGATCCTGGTCGACCCCAATAAAGACATAGGGGTCGTGGTGATGACGAACTTCCCCGAACATCCGGCCGAAGCGGCGCTCAACGCCGTCATGGAGACGTTGTACCGGCGCCATGCGGGCAAGGCTTAAGGGCTGACTGATGGCGTTCGCCAATCTCATCACCGACGTGCCGGGACTTGCCGTGGGTCATGCACAAGATGAACGTTTGGCTTCCGGCGTAACAGTGGCCTTATTCGAAGAGCCCGCCATCGCGTCGATCGCCATTCACGGTTTTGCGCCGGGCGTGCGCGATACCGCTTTGCTTGAACCGGAGATGACGGTGGAGCGCATCGACGCGCTTGCGATTTCCGGCGGCTCTTCTTTTGGGCTCGATGCTATGGGCGGGGTTCTCGCCCTTCTGCGCGAACTGGGGCGTGGCTTCTCGATTGGCGACGTGCGCGTGCCCATCGTACCCGGCGCGATCCTGTTTGACCTACTCAATGGCGGCGACAAAAACTGGGGACGCACGCCTCCTTACTGGGAACTCGGATTTGCAGCAGCGAAAAACGCTGCGCAACGCTTTGCGCTAGGCTCCCATGGGGCGGGACTTGGGGCAAACACGGCTAATCTCAAGGGCGGACTCGGCTCCGCCAGCGCCGCAACCTCGAACGGCTATTGCGTCGGGGCCCTTGTGGCGGTCAACAGCCTCGGGCAGGCGACCATCGGCGACAGCCCTCATTTCTGGGCAGCGCCGTTTGAACACGGCGCGGAATACGGCAGGCTTGGTTGGCCAAACCCGTCGCCGGGCGCTGCGCTGGAAATGCGGCTACAGACCGACCGTCTGGAAAACACCACTATCGCCATCGTGGCGACCGACGCTCCTCTTACCAAGCCGGAGGCGAAACGCCTCGCCGTTCAGGCCCATGACGGCATGGCTCATGCGCTGCGGCCCGCACATGGGGCGCTCGACGGCGATATCGTCTTTTCCGCCTCGACGGCGCGCAACCGGCGCCCGCCCCAGCCCCGCGACCTTACGGAAATAGGCATGATCGCCGCTGATACCCTGGCGCGCGCCATCGCGCGCGGCGTCTATGAAGCGACGGCTCTGCCCTTCAGGGGCGCTCTGCCGGCGTGGCGCGATATCTACCCGAAGAAGTAGGAAGAACGAGCGACGCCTTACCCACCGATTTGCGCCAGAACATGCCGTATCGGCGCGTCAGAAATTTGGAGAAAACCGCGGTAAGGCTCGTTCAATTCCAGAATCAAAAAAATCGCCGAGGAGACGGAAAACGCACCAACGAGCAGCGCCACGGTGACGGTCACGTTGCTTCGAACCAATAGTCCGAAACCCAAAAACAACGCGCAGATCCAGAAGATGAGCGCCGTCAGAAACAAAGAGGGAACAGCCCCTCCCTGCTGCTCGGACATGAGTAGGCGCGTCTGCATTAGGCTGTCCGTGAGTTGCATCGCTCGGCTTTGAATTGAACGCGCTGCTTCGTTCTTTGGCGCAAGACCCTGCACCTCCTGGACGAACTTGCCCGCGGCGTCGAGATTGGGCGGTCGCAGGCCGTTAGGCGTCCATATTCGATCATGCGCTGCGATCACGGCTTCGCGCAATTCGGCGCGCGCCCTTTTGGCTTCGGGACCATATGATAACAGCAGTCTGTCGAGCAGCACCGCGTTGGCGGAAAGCGATTGCAGTTCGGTGCTCTGAGCGTTGTAGTTGCTGTTCGCCGATGCGATGAGCAGGCCAAGAATCAACGCAGCCATAGTGCCGATCAGCCCCATCACAAGCTTGATGACATCCTTGGAGTCTCCATCAAGATGGGCATCGGGCAACCGGCGGTGCAGATGCATGCCAACAACGGCGGCGCAAGAAGCGACAGCGAATACGACCCCGGCGATAACGAAAGGACTCATGTGCGCTCTACTCGTGCCTCATGCTTAGCAAGCGCCGAGGCTGGCCAGTTGATATTCATCGCACAGGTTCCGCAGATGGTTCTAGCTGCGGGAAGAGCGAGACCCCTGTCGCAACTTCGCGGGCCAAAGGCAAGTGCGTTCTATCCCAGCCTCCGCCAAGCGCCTCGATCAGATTTGCGCTTGCGACGAACAAATTTTGCCGGGTTGTCAGTGCGGCTTGTTCATCGGCGAGCAATGCAGCTTCCGCGACGACGACGCTGGTGAAAGCGACCACGCCCGCACGATATTGATTCAGATACACCGTCACAGCCTTGCGCGCTTCTATGACGGCCTTGTCCTGCACCTTGAGTTGCGCGGTCTGCACGCGAATCGCGGCTAGTTGATCTTCCACTTGCTGAAAAGCTGTCAGCACGGTTTGGCGATAGTTCGCAACACTTTCCCAATAGGTCGCTTGCGCCGAGTTCGACCTGCGCCGATCGCAATCCGCCGTCGAACACCGTTTGAAGCGCGGTCGCGCCGAGCGACCAGAACTCACTAGCCGGATTGATAGGCAATGGGGTGAAACCGGTGTAGCCCAATGACGCCGACAGACTTATGTCCGGATAATAGGCCGCGACAGCAACGCCGATTAATGCGTTTTCCTGCTGCATCTGCCGTTCGGCCGCGGCAATGTCGGGGCGCCGTTCCAACAGCTTTGAAGGGACTGAAGCGGGAAACGCCGGGATGTCGCCGATCAGAAACATTCTGGCGAGCGTGACTTCGCTTGGAGGCTGCCCAATCAATATGGCTATCGCGTGCTGTAATTGCGCAATGGTGACGCCGGTGTTGATCGCAGCCGATTCGGTAGAGAGCAGTTGAGTTTCCGCAGAGACGACATCGGCCTCGGAAACCGTGCCAGCCTTGTATTGATTTTGCGTAATAGTCAGTGTTTTCTTGTATTCGGCGGCGGTCTTCTCAAGCAGGTTTTTCAGCGAATAAGCCGTGCGCAAATTGAAATATGCGATGGCAAGCTGCGCTTGCGCCGTAAGCTTTGCATTGGCGAGATCAGCCGCGCTGACCTGCGCTCCGGCGACGTCGCTCTCTATCTGCCGGCGAATTTTTCCCCAAACGTCAAGATCCCAGGTCAAATTCCCCTGGGTCGTATATGTCGTCGTCACGATTCCTCGGCTTGAGGTAGTAGAACCGCTTGCCGTGGGCAAAGCTGTGCCAGAGTTGCCCACGAGATTTTTGCCCGTGTATTGGCGAGTGACATTGTAACTTGCTGTCACAGTCGGAAAGAGGCTCGACTGCGCCTCGCGAATCAGCGTTCGGGCCTGCTCATAGCTGGCGGCGGCGGCGGCGACGGTTTGATTGGAAATTTCAACCTGTCGCTCAAGAGAATCGAGCGTCGAATCCTTGTAAACCAGCCACC
Organism: uncultured Alphaproteobacteria bacterium; assembly: GCA_963724845.1. Taxonomy (GTDB): domain Bacteria; phylum Pseudomonadota; class Alphaproteobacteria; order Rhizobiales; family Beijerinckiaceae; genus Methylocystis. Next base: position 503,166 of record CAVRWF010000005.1, on the reverse strand, counting down.
ATGGACCGGCGTCGACGCAGTCGTAAGGGGTGGCGAGCTTCCAGCCTTTGAGCGTCTTGCCTTTAAGCTCTTTGAACTTTTCGGGAACGGGAGCGCTGGCGGGGACGTAATCAGGCCCCACGGTGCATGCCGTCATACTCGCAAAGAACGTCGCCTGTCCAAGGAGTCGAAGTCTTTTCATCCGCTCCCCCGAGCGGAATGCGTCGCGAAACAGAGGCGGTGTGCGAAGATGTGGTGGGAATGCTGCGAAGCCGCTGATATTATGTTCATATCAGTTGGCTGCTCCCAGATCTTGTGGCCCATGCGCCGATCGGTTCCGTAAGGAAAGGCGGCAATAAAGCACTCCCGCCATGACGGCGAGAAAAGCCGAAGAGCGATACGCGAAAAAATCCGTATCGGCTATATCTGACTTGCACACAAGCGGGAACGCGAATGATGAGTTGCAAGAAAGTCACGCTCAATAGTTTATTCCATGCGGTACATTTTAGCCCGCTTGGGAGGCGCCTGCAAATATCGGGCGACAAGTCTCTAGGGATAGACTAATTCTGCTTGCGAAACCCAGTCTACTGCGTTCATTCTGCCCTCTCGCGACTTTGAATTTGGGCATTGGAGCCAATTGGCCTGGCATTGTCGGGCGTCAAAAAAACCGGGGTCGGTTGTCCTCACACCGGCGGGCCGCCTAAGCAACTGACTTAACGACAAAACAAGCATGACACCCGAAATACGGCAAGACGCAGAGCTCCCATCGGTGAATCAAAAGATTCCACGAGTTTTACAAGCGTGGGCAAAAAATTTCTCCTTAAAAGGGAAGAGTTTGCGGCCAGTTGCGTGGGTCGGGGGCGCGCTGGTCGCACTGGGCGTCGTCTATTATTTGTTTTACTCGGGCTCGACTCCAGCCACCCGCACAACCAGCGCCGAAGTCGTTCAATCGGTGAAAGTCGCTACGGTTGTCCGAGGCGATGTAAGAGTCATCGTGAACGGCCTCGGCACAGTGACGCCCCTGGCGACTGTCAATGTTGTAACGCAAATCAATGGCATACTGACGCAGGTCGCGTTCCGCGAAGGGCAGATTGTGAAGAAGGGGGATTTCCTCGCACAAATCGACCCGCGCCCCTACGAGATATTGCAAGCGCAATACGAGGGGCAACTGGTGCATGATCAGGGCCTGCTCGATCAGTCCAAGACCGATCTTGCCCGCTATCAAACCTTGCTGAAGCAAAATTCGATCGCTCGACAGACTGAAGAAGACCAAGTCTATCTCGTCAAGCAATATGAGGGGTCGGTGAAAACCGATCGTGCGCTGATTGATGCCCAAAAACTGAACCTCATTTACTGCCACATTGTTTCTCCTGTCGATGGTCGTGTGGGCTTGCGACTCGTTGACGCCGGAAATTACGTGCAGACAGCCACGAACAGCATGATTGCGGTGATCACTCAATTGCAGCCGATCACAGTGATTTTTCCGGTCCCGGAAGACGACCTTCCCAACATCATGCCGCAGGTGACCGCAGGGACGCCGATGCAGGTGGAGGTTTACGATCGCGCCAACGTCACAAGGCTCGGCGTCGGGGAACTGATGACCGCTGACAACGAAATCGACACCACCACCGGGATGGTGAAAATGCGCGCCAAATTCGACAATTCAGATAACAAGCTGTTTCCAAACCAGTTTGTGAACGCGCATCTACTGATCAAAACATTGCATAACGTCGTGACCGCGCCCAATGCCGCTGTTCAACGAGGCGCGCCAGGGGCTTATGCTTATGTGGTCAACGCCGACAACAAAGTATCCGTTCGCACGCTGTCCCTGGGCCCCACGGAGGGGGATATCGTGGCGATTGACTCGGGCCTCTCCCCTGGCGATCGCGTCGTTGTCGACGGCGCTGACCGGCTGCGCGAAGGAATGCAGGTGAAAGTTCCTGACGCGGCGCGCGCCGGCACGGGAGATGATCGCACCAAACAGACGCAGCCAAAACCAGCGCCCAAATAATCGCGCCCACAATATAAAAACTGGACGGCGCTGCGATGTAACTCAGCGTCGCTTTCGGGGAAATGAGAGTCGATGAACGTATCGGAGCCCTTTATTCAGCGACCGGTCGCCACGACGCTTCTTATGGTGGCGATTCTGCTCTCCGGGGCTGTCGCTTATAATTTGCTGCCCCTCGCAACACTGCCCGAGGTCGACTACCCGACGATTCAGGTCCAGACCTTCTATCCAGGCGCCAGCCCGGAAGTCATGACCTCCTCTGTCACGGCGCCGCTCGAGGTGCAGCTTGGGCAACAGCCCGGGCTGAATCAAATGATTTCGGCGAGCTCAGCCGGCTCCTCGATCATCACGCTTCAATTCAATCTCGACCTTTCTCTCGACGTGGCCGAGCAGGAAGTGCAGGCGGCCATCAACGCGGCCAACAATCTCTTGCCCGCCGATCTGCCCACGCCGCCAGTCTATTCCAAGGTCAATCCTGCCGACGCGCCGATTTTGACTTTGGCGGTCACCTCGAAAAGCCTTTCGCTGACGGAGCTGGAGGATCTAAGCGAGATAAGGATCGCCCAGAAAATCTCGCAACAGCCGGGCGTCGGTCAGGTTAGTGTCAGCGGCGGCAACAGGCCGGCGGTACGTGTTCAGCTCAACCCGGCAGCCCTAGCCGCTTACGGCCTGAACATCGACGACATCCGCACGGTGCTCGGCAACAATAATGTCAATACGCCGAAAGGAAGCTTTGACGGCCCGGAACAGGCGTCGTCCATCAACGCCAACGACCAGCTCACTGCCGCCGACCAATACAGAAGAGTGATTGTTGCCTATCGCAACGGAAACCCGATCATGCTTTCCGACGTAGCCACCGTGGTGAGGGGCGCTGAAAACGTCAAACTGGCGGCTTGGTCCAACGAGACCCCGGCAATCATTCTCAATGTTCGACGCCAACCGGGCGCCAACGTCATTCAGGTTGTCGATGGGATCAAAGCGCTTCTGCCACAGGTGAGGGCGGGCCTTCCTGCTGCGGTAAATCTCGATGTCATAAGCGACCGGACAACGACGATCCGTGCGTCGGTAGAGGATGTAGAATTTGAGCTCGCGCTGGCGATTGTTCTCGTCGTGGCGGTTATTTTCGTATTTCTGCGCACTTTCGCGGCGACGCTGATACCGAGTCTATCGGCTCCATTGTCGCTGATTGGCTGCCTTGGCGTCATGTATCTTTTGCATTTCAGCCTCGACAATCTCTCATTGATGGCCTTGACCATTTCAACCGGCTTCGTTGTCGACGACGCCATTGTCATGATCGAGAACATTGCTCGTTATGTTGAAAACGGCATGGAGCCGTTGCCGGCCGCGTTACAGGGCGCCGGACAGATCGGCTTTACGATCATCTCATTGACGATTTCGCTCATCGCCGTCTTGATTCCGCTGCTGTTCATGCGTGAAGTCGTCGGGCGTCTCTTCCACGAATTCGCGATTACGCTGGCGGCGACAATCGTCATTTCGGCTTTCGTTTCTCTAACGATGGTGCCTATGCTGTGCGCCAGACTTCTCACTCATCGTCCGGAGTCCGAGCGCAGCCGTTTCGATAGAACGGCGGACGAAGCCTTCAAATGGATCATCAAGCAATATGCCCGCGCGCTTGACGTGGTGCTCGACCATCAACCGCTAACTCTTTTGGTCGCTCTAACGACGCTTGCGCTGACAGGTACTGCTCTACGTTCTGATCCCCAAAGGGTTCTTCCCGGTTCAGGACGTCGGAATGATCCAGGCGATCTCCGTCGGCCCTCAGCAGGCGTCCTTCGCCCAGATGACCAGATTGCAAAGGGAGCTGGCAAAGGCCATCCTCAAAGATCCGGACGTGCAGAGTCTGAGTTCCTTCATAGGGGTCGACGGAACGAATATGACTTTGAACTCAGGCAGATTCCTTATCAGTCTGAAGCCTTTCAACCAGCGCAGCTTGAATGCGACCGAAATCATTCATCGGCTCAAGCGGGAAGTTGCTTCCGTCTCCGGGGTGACGCTTTATATGCAGCCGGTCCAGGATTTGACGATCGACGCAAGCGTGACACGCGCTCAATACAAGTTCGTTCTCGAAGATCCCCGCTCCGAGGAATTCGAAATCTGGGTTCCTGCGCTCGTTCAACGGCTGAGCCAGTCTTCTCAACTTGCGGATGTAGCCAGCGACATGCAGGAGCGCGGCTCCGCAATCGATTTGACGATCGACCGCGCGACCGCGGCAAGATTTGGCGTCACGCCCGCTACTGTAGATAATGCTTTGTACGATTCTTATGGTCAGCGCATCGTCTCGACCATCTATACGCAATCAAATCAATATCGAGTCATTCTCGAAGCCGATCCATCCCTGCAAAGCAAACTCGACAGCCTGCAGTCGATCTATCTCCCCTCTTCGACGTCAACTACCAATGGGCAGGTGCCGCTTTCTGCGATCGTCCATATGCGGCAACGCTCCGCGCCATTGCTGATCACGCATTACGGGCAGTTTCCAGCGACCACGATTTCCTTCAACCTCGCTCCGGGCGCTTCTCTGGGCGCTGCGGTCGACGCAGTCGAACAGGCCAAGAAAGATATAAAACTGCCTGAGAGTTTCATCATGGCCTACCAGGGAGCGCTGTCGGCGTTCCGTTCGTCCCTCTCAAATGAACTGCTACTCATACTCGCAGCCATAGCAGCTATGTATATCGTGCTGGGCGTCCTCTACGAAAGCTTTATACATCCGGTGACGATTCTTTCCACGCTGCCCTCGGCCAGCGTCGGAGCGCTCCTAATCTTGCTTTTGTTCGGCTATCAACTGGACATTATAGCGGTCATTGGCATCATCCTGCTGATCGGCATCGTCAAGAAAAACGCCATCATGATGATCGACTTCGCACTCGACGCCGAGCGCAACGAAGGAAAGTCTCCGCGAGACTCGATATATCAAGCCTGCCTTTTACGTTTCCGCCCCATCCTGATGACAACCATGGCCGCCATATTGGGCGCGCTGCCGTTGATGCTGGGCTGGGGCGCGGGTTCTGAATTGCGCCGGCCTTTGGGTTTCGCGATCGTCGGCGGCCTGATCGTGAGCCAAGTTTTGACGCTGTTTACGACCCCGGTCATCTATCTCTATTTTGATAGGCTGGCGCAAAGAGTGAGGGGCGGCCGAGGTCCAGAAGCGACGCCGGGTCAAGTCACCGGATGAATATCTCCGCGCCCTTCATCGCCCGACCTGTAGCGACCACGTTGTTGACCATCGGCATCGCTCTTTCTGGCGCGCTGGCGTTCTTCAGTCTGCCTGTCGCGCCAGTGCCGCAGGTGGACATTCCCACCGTGACCGTGCTTGCGCAGCTTCCCGGCGCCAGTCCAGACACCGTGGCGAACAGTGTCGCAAGCCCGCTCGAACGCCATCTCGGCCAAATCGCCGACGTAACCGAGATGACCTCGCAAAGCAGTCTCGGCCTCACCCGCATCACGCTGCAGTTCGGACTCGACCGCGACATCGACGGAGCAGCGCGCGACGTGCAGGCGGGCATCAACGCCGCCCGGGCCGATCTGCCCACCAGCCTGCGCACCAATCCGACCTACCGCAAGGTCAATCCGGCGGACGCGCCGATCATGATTCTGGCGTTGACCTCCAGGACGCTGAACTCGTGGCCAGATGTATGACGCCGCGAGCAATGTGTTGCAGCAAAGATTGTCGCAGCTGGAGGGCGTTGGCCAGGTCATTATTGGCGGCGCCACGCTCCCGGCCGTCCGCGTAGAACTTGATCTCGAGGCTCTCAACAAATTCGGCATAGGCTTCGAAGATGTGCGCGCCGCCCTGGCGTCCGCCAACGCCAACAGTCCGAAAGGCGCCATCGAAGAAGGCGACAGACATTTCCAGATTTACGACAACGATCAGGCCTCGCATGCCGATGATTACCGCCCCCTGATCATCGGCTATCGCAATGGAAACCCCGTTCGTCTTGCCGACGTGGCGGAAGTGCTGGATTTGGTCGAAGACACGCGCAATGCCGGGTTTTTGGATGACGACCCTTCGGTCGTGGTGATCCCCTTCACTCAGCCCGGCGCCAACATCATCGAGACCGTGGAACGTCTTAAGGCGGAGCTTCCACGCCTCGAAGCGTCGATGCCGGGAGACATCACCGTCAAAATTGCGGGCGATAAGTCATTGACGATACGGGCTTCTCTTGAAGACACAGAAACTACGCTTGTTATTGCGGTCATTCTGGTCGTCCTGGTGGTGTTTTTCTTCCTGCGCGATGTCCGCGCGACACTGATCCCTAGCATCGCGGTGCCCGTCTCGATTATCGGCTCGTTCGGCGTGATGTATCTGGCTGGATTCACTCTGGACATTCTATCGCTGATGGCGCTGACCATCGCCACTGGTTTTGTGGTCGATGACGCCGTTGTGGTGGTTGAAAACGTCTCCCGCCATCTCGAGGCGGGAATGCCGCACAAGGAGGCGGCGCTGCTGGGGGCGCGAGAGGTGGGCTTCACTGTCCTTTCGATAAGCCTCTCGCTTGTCGCGGTGTTCACGCCGATTCTCTTCATGGGCGGCGTGCCGGGTCGGTTCTTTCGCGAATTTGCAATGACGCTTTCGATAGCGATCTTCATTTCGCTTATCATCTCGCTGACCACCACGCCAATGCTCTGTGCATTGCTTCTCAAAACGAAGTCCGCGGAGGAAAGGGAGCGTCCCAGAGCCAAAACGCTATTCGACCGCGCGTTGCGCGGCTATGAGCGCAGCCTCGTTTGGGCTTTACACCATCGCCTTTTCGTCATGTTAATTTTGGTCGCGACCATCGCCCTGAACGTCGAGCTGTTCAGAATAATTCCCAAGGGGTTCTTTCCGCAACAGGACACGGGCCGTCTCGTTGGGGTGTTGCGCGGCGACCAGAGCGTTTCGTTTCAGTCTATGTACAAGAAATTGGTGCAGATGATCGCCATTGTTCGAAAAGACCCCGCGGTCGACAATGTCATCGGTTTCACCGGAGCGGGCAGCGGTGGGAGCGCGGCGGCGATCAACACGGCTTCGATATACGTGAACCTGAAACCGCTCAACGAACGTACCGGGAGCGCGGATGAAGTGATCGCCAGGTTGCGGCCGGCGCTGACTCAGGTGCCGGGCGGCGAAGTATTCCTCAGCGCGATACAGGACTTCAGGGTTGGCGCCCGGCAGGCCAATGCCGAATATCAGTACACTCTACTTGGAAACGACGCGGATCTTTACTCATGGACGCCAAAACTCGTCGACGAGCTAACCCGCGGGGGCGTGTTAAGGGATGTCAGCTCGGATCAACAGTTGAAGGCGCTTGAATCCGATGTCGACGTCGATAGAGACACGGCGTCGCGGCTCGGCATTACAGTGGCCCAAATAGACAACACACTCTATGACGCCTTTGGACAGCGCCAGGTTTCGGTCATTTACAGCGCGAACAACCAATACCACGTAGTGATGGAGGCCAACCCGCGCAACACGCAGCGCCCTTCGTCCCTCAAGGATATATACGTCTCGACCTCGGGTGCGCCGGCCAGTGGGACGTCCAGGACCAATGCGCCAGTTGGGCTCGCGGTCAAGTCATCGACGCCGGTTCAAACTCCTTCGACCGCATCCACCAGTCCAAGCGCGGCGGCTTCCGCCCTCGCCACCGTCACGTCAACGGCCCGCAACGCGTCGAACAACGCGCTCGCGGTCGTCGGAACCGCCACGGCGTCCACCGGATCCGCCGTGAGCACCAATCAGGAAACGATGGTGCCCTTGCCCGGCATCAGCAAATATCGGCCTAGCCACACCGCCTTGTCTCTCAACCACCAAGGCCTGTTCGTCGCTACGACCATTTCGTTCAACTTGGCGCTGGGCGCTTCGCTCAGTGACGCGTCAGCGGAAATCGATCGCGCCGTGACCAAGATTTATATGCCCCAAACCTTGCACGGGGCGCTGACCGGAACCGCTGAATTATTCACGAAAGCACTGCGCACGGAGCCTTTGCTGATCCTTGCAGCGGTCACTGCGGTGTATATCGTGCTGGGCATCCTTTACGAGAGTTATGTGCACCCGCTCACCATTCTCTCAACGCTTCCTTCGGCGGGCGTGGGCGCAGTTCTCGCTTTGCTGCTTTTCCATACCGAGTTCAGCATCATCGCTTTCATTGGCGTTATTCTGTTGATCGGTATCGTCAAAAAGAACGCAATCTTGATGATCGACTTCGCCATCGAAGCGAAACGCATGCGGGGCGCCACTTCCTACGACGCGATCTATGAAGCTTGCCTGCTGCGTTTCAGGCCCATCATGATGACAACCATGGCGGCAATTCTGGGCGCGCGTACCGCTAGCCCTGAGCTTTGGCAACGGTGGAGAGGTTCGTCGCCCTCTCGGTATCGCAATCGTGGGAGGACTGATAGTCAGCCAGGTGCTCACACTTTTCACTACCCCGGTAATCTATCTCTATCTCGATCAATTCAGCATGTGGGCGGCTCCTCGCTGGCGTCGTTTTGTCGATCGCCTCAGCGGCAGGCCCTCACCCGGTGTTTGAGCTCGCGCATAGATTGTCCCGGCAGGATCATTGAAACAGCAGCAACGGATCGCCCAGTGGAGCCCGAGCCCTGCAATGCGTATCGGGTCGCGGAATATCGACGATCAGAGAAGACTCTCCGCTGACGTAGGCGACAAAGGTCCTCGCAAGATGATCAGGGCCTGGAACGCAGCCAACCAAGCTTGCGCAATCAAAATTGGCTATTATTTCAGCGCTCCCGTCCGGCTGCGGGATCTTCTGAACTGTAACCGAATTACCGGGACTTTTACCGACTGGCGCAGAGGTTTGAATCAAGGCGTCTGTTCGCGTTTGAATGGGGTAAAAAGCGTTCTGGGAAACCCAATTCGTAGCACGGGACCATTTCCGGTCACAGTCGGCGCTCGACCTGCAATGCACCGCTGCGGGGGGGCTCGCCTGTGGCGGCGCGCAGGAACAGGACGCCAACGCAAGCATCGCTACAAGACTTACTGGTTTTGCAAATCCGTTCATCAACCGCCGCCTTCAAAGCTGTCGATCCTCATTAAAGCGCAGCGCCGCTGTTTGAGCCAATGCGCAACGCGCCCCACGACTGGTGAATAGCAGATTTCCATGTGGGGCAAATACATGCGCCCGGGAACCTCCAAAAACGAATGAGACCGCACTTCGAAACCGAGGGGCTGAGATAAATTGTCGCGCTCATATTGCAATATCGGCGGGAGTTCATAGGTCAAGCTTACGCATCAAAAGCGTAATGAACGGCTGGCGATCGAACGCAGCGCTATCACCGGGTGCGCGAGGAAGGATCTTGATTGCGTCTATCAAGACGAAGCCGAAGGAGCGCCGCCACAGCACTATGTGGGCAAACTTACGAAAGTAGGCGCCAATCTTAGTTTTAACGGACCAAGCGATCTCGTTTTGGGGCGTGCTAGCCGCGACCCGGACCCTGGGTCAAGGAGCGCTCGCTGGCCAATATGCGGGACCGGAGGCCACCGTGAAAGTCGGCGTGGGCGGTGGCGGAGCAATTCTTGTCGGCGGTTCCAACAATACGCTGTCGCTTCAGCCATTCAATGTTGAGCAAGGAACCGGCATCGGCGTCACAGCCGGGGTTGAGAGTCTTACGCTTGCTTTCGTGCCAGATCAGCCGCCGCCCATCAAACATTGGCATCTCATTGGAGTTGTCGGTCATTTGACCGAAACCATCGACCATACCAGAGAAGCCATTGCGCAGGGGAAGCAAGGTCATGCAGACGTGCTTGTGACCCATGCCGAAGCCGCCCTGAACCATGCCAAAGCGGCCGAGACGGCCAGAAACAGCAAACATATCAGGGAGGGCATTGTTCATCTCAAAGCGGCGATAGATCACGGCAAAGGTGGTCAGGCGGAAGTGGCTACAAAGCACGCCGAAGATGCTTTGGTTCATTTCGATGCGGCGCTCGCCCAAGACCATCTGCTTGAAGCCATCGGTCATACGAAGGAAGCAATAAAGCACGGCAAGGCGGGACACGCCGAGTTACTGACGACGCATGCCGAGGCAGCCTTGGACCATGCCGAAGCCAGCGAAAAGGCGAAAGCGAATCCGCACACGGAAGAGGGCATCAGGCATCTAAAGGAAGCGATCGAACAAGGAAAACTCGGCCACGCCGACGTCGCGACTAAACATGCCGCAACAGCGTTGCAACATCTGGAACAGGCCAAATAATAGCAACTCACCGGCATCTTAACCTTTCACAGCCTAAAAGCCTGAAGCCAAGCGAAGGTGGGGAAACCGACCTTCGTTTTTCATACGCTTTCAGCGCCGCAAGGCTGGGCGTTAATTGAGTGGTCGCGCCTTCTGGCATGTCCCCTTCCCGCGTCAGAAAAGTTGACCCAGCCCGAGAAGAGCAGCATCATTCTGGAACGGGCAATAATTTGAAATTCCATCAGCGACCCAGCGAACGGAATTATGCGATGAACATTGGTGCTGACGACTCCACACCCCGTGAAAAGACTCAGGATCTGGTGCTGGCGCCACGCCGCTTTTTTTTGTTTCCCAACTGATGTCCGCCCAAGAAACGAGCGGCGCAATGCGCCTCGGGAAAGTTACGTCGGTGCGCGGCAGCGTGGTGGATATAAGCTTCGAAGAGCACATACCGCCTATTTATACAATCCTTCATGCAGGCGATAAACGTCAAATCATAATGGAGGTGCTCGCGCAGCAGGACGCCCACCACGTGCGCGCTATCGCCTTGACGACCACTCAGGGTCTAGCGCGCGGCATGACAGTGGAGGACACGGGCGGTCCCCTACAAGCGCCCGTAGGCAAAACAATTCTTTCGCGCATGTTCGACGTATTCGGAAATGTCATTGATCGAGGCGCTCCGTTGTCGGATGTGACGTGGCGCTCCGTGCATCGCGCGCCGCCGCCGTTGACGAGTCGTTCCACCAAATCGGAAGTTTTCGAAACCGGCATAAAAGTCATCGACGTGCTCGTTCCACTCGAGCGCGGAGGCAAGGCGGGACTCTTTGGGGGAGCAGGCGTAGGCAAAACCGTGCTGCTCGGGGAGATGATTCACAATCTCGTCAAACAACACGAAGGCGTAAGCATCTTTTGCGGCGTGGGAGAGCGCTGCCGCGAAGGAGAAGAGCTTTACCGAGACATGAAGGCCGCGGAGGTTCTGGCCAATATGGTCATGGTGTTTGGTCAAATGAACGATCCGCCGGGGGCGCGCTTTCGCGTCGCTCACGCAGCGCTCACGATGGCTGAATATTTCCGCGACGACGAGCATCGTGACGTGTTGCTGCTTGTCGATAACATCTTCCGCTTCATCCAAGCTGGAATGGAAGTTTCAGGATTGATGGGACAGATGCCGTCGCGGCTGGGTTATCAGCCGACGATGGGCACTGAATTAGCGCAGTTGGAAGAACGTATCGCCAACACCGACAGCGGCGCCATCACCTCTATTCAAGCCGTATATGTGCCGGCAGATGATTTTACCGATCCAGCGGCGGTGCATACATTCTCGCATCTCTCCGCATCGATCGTGCTTTCACGCAAGCGGGCTGGCGAGGGCCTGTTCCCAGCGATCGACCCATTGCAATCCAGCTCCAAAATGGCGACGCCGGGCATCGTCGGCGTTCGGCATTATGAGCTCGCACAGGAAATTCGCCGCACTCTCGCGCAATATGGGCAGCTTAAAGACATCATAGCCATGCTGGGTCTGGAGCAGCTTTCGCGGGAAGATCGCAATGTGGTCGCCCGCGCGCGTCGCCTGGAGCGGTTTCTTACACAGCCGTTTTTCACGACCACACAATTTACCGGACTCGAAGGCAAATTCGTCAGTCTTGAGGATGCGCTGGAGGGGTGCGAACGAATATTGCAAGACGAATTCAAAGACTACCCTGAAAATGCGCTCTATATGATCGGCGATATCAGCGAGGCAAAGATCAAGGCTGACCGTGACGTTCACTCCGCGCCCACCGCAGCAATGTCAGAAGCGAGCTGAACATGGCTGACGTCTTCATGACTCTGAAAGTTCTTTTGCCTTTCCAGGTTTTCGTCGAAGAGAAGGACGTGATCCGCATCGTCGCAGAAACGCCCGACGGTTCCTTTGGTCTATTGCCACATCGGCTTGACTGCGTCGCGGCGCTCGCGCCGGGTATTTTGACCTATGAGTTAGGTAGCAAAGGCGAGATATGCGTCGCCGTGGATGAGGGTGTGCTGATTAAGACCGGCCCCAGCGTTTTCATCTCCGTGAGAAACGCCATTCCGGGAACGGACCTCGGTCAACTGCGCGCGGCGGTGGAGCGCGAGTTTCTTGACCTTGATGAGCAGGAACGCAGCGTAAGATCGGCGCTTGCGAAAATGGAAAGCGATCTGATCCGTCGCATGGCGATTTTTCACAATGGCCGAAGAAGCTGATGACAAGCCCTCGAAGACTCCGCCCTCCCTGGCGGATGAGGTGGGCGCCAAGGCGTCCAGAAAGCTTAGAGCGCGACGCCGGGCTGCCCATGGCGTTTGGTACGGCCTTGGCATGATGGGACTGATCGGGTGGTCAGTGGCGACGCCAACGGTACTCGGCGCTGCCTTGGGCCTGTGGCTGGAGCGGCGCTTTCCCGGCCCCCACTCATGGACGTTGACGCTCCTTATCATCGGCCTAATCCTCGGCTGTCTGACCGCGTGGCGCTGGGTCGCCGAGGAGGATAGGCAAATTCGCAACGAACAGGAGGGGGACAATGAATGAGTATTTGTTTCTCGTCGGCGCAGCAGTCGCAGGCCTATTGCTTGGCGTATTCTTCTTTGGCGGACTTTGGTTGACGGTGCGCAAAGGTCTTAAGTCTCAACGTCCCGCGCTTTGGTTTGTGGGCAGTATGTTTTTGCGGACGAGCGTCGCTCTTTGCGGATTCTACCTGGTATCGGGGGGAAATTGGGAGCGCCTGCTCGCTTGCCTTCTGGGGTTTATCGTTGCCCGTGTCCTGGTCAGCAAGTTGACGAAATCGTTTGCCCTGCCCCAAGCTTACTGCGCAAGGGAGGCGGACATTGCGCCTTAGCCCGGACGATATTGTTTTCTGGCGAGAGGGCTTTTTCAAGCTTAACGCCACGATTCTTTATACTTGGGCGTTGATGCTCGTGCTGGCGGTCGGCTCCAGGCTCGTCACAGGAAACCTATCCCTGGGTCTGCATCGCTCCCGTTGGCAGAATCTTCTGGAGATTGTCGTCACCTCCATCGAGAAGCAGATCAGTGACGTTGGCCTTGGCCGCCCGAGAAAATATCTCGGCTTTCTGGGCACACTCTTTTTGTTCGTCGCCTCCGCCAATTTATTCACGATCATTCCCGGATATGAGCCTCCGACCGGGTCGCTTTCGACCACGGCGGCGCTGGCGCTATGCGTACTCACCGCCGTGCCGCTCTATGGAATTGAGGAGCAAGGCGTCGCTGAGTATCTTAGGAGCTATACGGAACCTACGATCATCATGCTGCCATTCAACATCATCAGCGAACTTTCGCGCACGCTTGCATTGGCGGTTCGCCTTTTTGGAAACATGATGAGCGGTTCAATGATTCTCGCGATTCTTCTGACGATCACGCCCTTCATCTTTCCGATAGTAATGAGTGCGCTGGGTCTCCTGACAGGAATGGTTCAGGCTTACATTTTTTTTATTCTGGCAGCGGTTTACATCGCGGCGGCTACGCGCGGTCGGGAACCGAGCGTAGCGCCAGAGGCAGACGCATAGAACCATGCGAACGAAAGGCGACATCATGGATAGCGCAACACTTATAGCAATTGCTTCAATCTTCACCGCGGGCCTGACAATCGCTCTTGGCAGCATCGGCCCTGCCTTGGGCGAGGGCCGCGCGGTAGCCACCGCGTTAAGCTCGTTGGCGCAACAGCCCGACGCCGCTACGACGATCACGCGCACCTTGTTCGTCGGACTGGCTATGATCGAGTCCATTGCAATTTACTGCTTCGTGGTCTCGATGATTCTCATTTTTGCCAATCCGTTCTGGACGCATTTTATTTCCGAAGCATCCGGAAAGTAATTCATGCTGATCGATTGGTTCACTGTCGGCGCTCAAGCGATCAACTTTCTGATCCTTGTTTGGCTGCTGAAGCGTTTTCTATATCGCCCCATTCTCGACGCCATCGATGCCCGCGAAAAGAGGATCGCCGAACAACTCGCGGACGCCTCGGAAATGGAGATGCAAGCCAGCAAGGAGCGAGACGATTTCAAGCGCAAGAATGAAGCATTCGAGCAGCAGCGCACGCAGCTATTCAACACAGCCGCGGAAGAAGCAAAAACTGAGCTTCAAAGGCTTTTGACCGAAGCCCGGCGGGCTGCCGACGCTTTGGGCGTTCAGCGTCGGGCAGAGCTGGAACTGAAAACGCGCGACATGACTCGCATGATCCGCGACCGCGCGCAGGAAGAAGTGTTCGCTATCGCACGCGAGGCTCTCAAAGATATGGCCAATGCGTCTCTCGAACAGCGCATGTGCGAAATGTTCATCGGCAGACTTAAGGATTTGGGCGAACAGTCGAAACAGGAACTGTCCGACGCCGTCAAAAGCGCAGCGGAACCTGCACTGATCCGCACAGCCTTTGAGCCAACACCGGAACAGCGTTCGGCGATAGAAAGCGCGCTGAAGGCAGAATTTGCAAGCCACACACCCGTCCACTTCAACGTCGCGCCGCAGCTCGTCGCCGGGATCGAACTGATTGTGGGCGGCCAAAGAATTGGCTGGAGCATTTCAGAATATCTTGACTCCTTGAAGGAAAAGGTCGCCGAGCTCGCGCATCCAGCAACAGGGAATCCATGACTATTGAGCCTGAGGGACTTCACGAGGCGATCGACGAGATGTTCGCCGGCCTGAACAAGGCGCGACTTTCTTTCACACCGGAGCTGCGCAAGCGGGAAGTCGGTCTGGTCACAAATGTTTCGACCGGCATAGCAAAGATCTCGGGACTGCCCGGAGTGGGCTTCGAAGAACTGATCAAATTTCCGGGTGACGTTCTCGGCATCGCTTTCAATGTGGATGACGAAGAAGTAGGCGTCGTGCTGCTCGGCGATTACGAGCGCTTGCAGGCCGGCGACGAAGTGGAGCGCACGGGCCGGGTTATGGACGTTGCTGTCGGTGAAGGTTTGCTGGGTCGGGTCATAGACCCGCTTGGCGAACCCCTCGACGGCGGCGGACCTGTGATTGCGAGAGAACGGCTTCCGATTGAGCGTCCAGCCGCGCCGATCATGGACCGCGCACCCGTCACGGAGCCGCTCCAGACCGGCATCAAAGTTATTGATGCCCTGATCCCAATAGGTCGCGGACAACGCGAGTTGATTTTAGGCGATCGTCAAACGGGCAAGACCGCGATAGCTCTGGATACGATCCTTAATCAACGCAGCGAAAACGTCGTCTGCATCTATTGCGCGATCGGACAGCGCGCTTCCTCCGTGGCGAAGGCGATCGCTGTGCTGCGGGAAAAGGGTGCGATGGACAACACCGTTATTGTCGTCACCAAGGGCAATGATCCACCTGGTCTCGCCTATATCGCGCCTTACGCCGCGACCAGCATCGCCGAGCATTTTATGGAAGCAGGCCGCGACGTGCTAATCGTCTATGACGATCTGACGCAGCACGCCCAGGCTTATCGGGAGCTCTCCCTCCTGCTGCGTCGGCCACCGGGACGAGAGGCCTTTCCCGGCGACATCTTCTATATTCACTCACGTTTGCTTGAGCGCGCTACCCGACTTCGATCGGAACTTGGGGGCGGCTCGCTCACTGCTCTGCCGATCGTCGAAACAGAGGCACAGAATATTTCGGCTTACATACCAACCAACCTGATTTCCATCACCGACGGACAAATCTATCTCTCGCCATCGCTGTTCGAACTGGGTGTGCTTCCGGCCGTCGATGTCGGCAAATCCGTTTCACGCGTTGGCGGCAAGGCGCAACGACCGGTTTATCGCGAGGCGGCTGGCGACCTGAAGCTCGCCTATGCACAGTTTGAAGAACTTGAAACTTTTGCACGCTTCGGCGCACGCCTCGACGACGCCACAAGAAACGTGATCGATCATGGCCAGCGAATTCGCGCCATTCTCAAGCAGTCGGAATTTTCTCCCGTCCCCGTGCCGGGACAGGTCGCTGTCCTGTTGGCGTTGACGACGGGCATTTTCGATGCGGTTCCGGTGGAGCAAATGGCAAAGGCGGAGCACGCGCTGCTAGAGTCGGTAACAAAAATACCTCCCGAGATCTGCTCGCGATTCAACGCATCTTATGGCCTAAGCGCCCCGGACCGAGAACGCATTCTGGAAATCGCAAAGGAGGCGCTGGCGCCTTACCAATCCGTTGCGAACACCGCAGCCACGGCGGAGGCGTCAGCGTTAGAAAAGCCCGAGCCCAAGCGGGAAACTGCGCCAGCGGTCGTCACCAGACCGCTCGCTGAATCGAAACTCGTTCCTGATCGCGAGATCAGGACAAATGGCTCAAGATTTTGGGGAATATTGATAGTTTTTTTGCTTCTCATCTGTTTCGGCGGCTGGTTAGCGTTGCGGCACAGTGAACAAAAACCCGACTTATCCTACGCCAGACTTCCCGAACCAAGCGTCACGGGCATTGTAAGCGCCGGCATGACCGAGCCCGTTCAAGCGCATGTGTCGGGAGTGGTTAGCGCCTTGTACTGCGCCAACGACATGCAAGTGAGTGCAGGTCATGTTTGCGCAAAAATTGATCCGACGCTCTATCGGATGTCGGTGGAGCGGAATGCACGCGAGCTGACTGCGGCGGCGAACAAGTTACAAAACGAAGATGTGCAATACGCGCGCGCCAAGGCCAATTTTACGCGCGTTGAGACTTTCATGAAGCGCCACTCCAATTTACGCACAGAGATGCGAGCTGTGCGCGAGACGTTGAAAATTGCACAAACGCGCAAAGACATTGCCGAAGAGACCTTACAGCAGAGACGAGCAGCGTTGAAAGCTTCCCAGGCGGAACTTGCCAGCACAGACATCGTTGCGCCAACAGACGGGATTGTCGTCGCAACCAATGTTCACTTGGGCCAGACGGTCGCAGCGAATGCGGAGACACCGCTGTTCTTATTGGCGCCGAACCTTTCGACGATGCACATTAAGGCCACCCTCGGCGAAAAGGACATCGCGGGCATAAAGCCGGGCGAAAAAGTATCCTTCGAGGTTGAAGCGCTTGCAAACCGCCCCTTCGTTGGCGAAATCGCGAAAATAGTGCCTTCTGATAAAAAAGGGGGTGAATATAACATCGTAATCAACGCGCCGAACCCCGACCTTTTACTCAAGCCCGGCATGGTCGCCAACATTCATTTTGCGAGGCGCCAGGACGGGGATGCGCTCAAAAAGGACAGCAAGTGAGCGAAACAACGGCGAGCCTGCAGCGCAAGATCAGAAGCGCCGGCGATCTGCAGTCGGTCGTGCGTACGATGAAAGCTTTGGCCGCCTCCAACATTGGTCAATACGAAAAAGCAGTGCGCGCCCTTGCCGATTACTACCGCAGCGTGGAGTTGGGATTAAGCGTCTGCTTCCAGAAAACTGCTTCATCGACGCCGTTAGGGGCCGGACCAGAAAAAAAGGGGATCATTGGCGCAGTCATTTTCGGCTCAGACCAAGGATTGGTCGGCCGATTCAATGACTCAGTTGCGGATTTTTCGATACGGACCCTGGCTACTCTGCCGCAAAGGCCCCATGTTTGGGCGGTCGGCGAGCGGGTTCACGCGCGTCTTTCGGATGCGGGACTCTCATGCATCGGCCTCCTCACAGTGCCAAATTCCGTGAAAGCCATCTCGCCGCTCATCGGTCAAATACTCGCGATTACCGAGGCCTCGCAGGACCATAGCGCCGTTAAAGAGCTTCATCTATTTCACAACCATCCCCTTTCCGGAGCCGGCTACGCGCCTGTCACTCAGCGACTGCTGCCGCTCGACGAAACCTGGCGCCGCCAATTGACCCGCCAGCGCTGGCCAAGCCCAAATCTTCCCGAAGTCATAGGCGGCGGTTCGGCGCTGCGAGGTCTCATTCACGAATATCTTTTTGTTTCGTTGTTTCGTTCTTGCGCCGAATCTCTTGCAAGTGAAAACGCGAGCCGACTGGCGGCAATGCAGCGCGCCGACAAAAACATCGACGAACTGCTGGTAGACCTTGGTGGCGAATTCCATCGCTTGCGTCAGGCAGGGATCGACGAGGAGCTATTCGACGTCATCGCGGGCTTCGAAGCCTTGAGCGCCAAGAGGAAATGAACAAATTGTGCAAACTCGAATATAGGCTCACGGATCCGGCGCGCTGGTCGATCCAAACCCAAGCGAACGCTGCATCATCACCGAGTCTGTCCATTCCCCGAATTTGAAGCCGACATTGGGCAGATAGCCCACCCGATGAAAGCCGAAGGATTCGTGCAACTGAAGCGACGCGCTGTTGGCGGCGTCGATATAGCCGATCATTTGTCGGTAGCCCGAGGCGGCGCAGGCGTCGATCAATGCTGGCAGCAGCAGCCGTCCTATTCCACAATGTAGATATTCGTGATGGACGTATATGGAGTGTTTGATGACGTAACGATAAGCAGGCCGTTTACGAAAAGGCACGGCATAGGCGTAACCGACAACCGCGCCTGCAAGCTCGGCGACGAAAGTGCGGCAATTTGTGCTTTTGCATGTTTTTCCGCCGACGTTTGATGTCTTCCACATCCGGCGATTTAATGTCGTGGTGTTGCGACGGCTCGACGCCATGACGGATGTGGTGGAGATAGATCGCCAGCATGGCGTCCACATCGGAGTCGCGTGACGTCCGTACGAAGATGCCTGGCGTTGAAGCGCTGAAATTTCGGGTATCTTCCGCCGTCATGCTGCTCTCGTCTTATTCCCTTACGACATAGGTATAGAAGCGAATTACGCCGCTTTCATCCGTCTCGCGATAGAGACCCTGGATTTCGGCGTCGAAACCAGGAAAAATATTCGCGCTTCGCTCGAAGGTCTTAAGATAGTCGATCATAGGCCGCGCCTTTGCGCAAAGCCGCTCGCCAGCGACAATCGTTGCGATGCCTGGAGGATAAATGACGAACAGCGTCGTTGCGACGCGTCCCTCAATCTGATCTATCGGAAGATAATCGACATTGTTGCGTACCAGATGACGGGAAGCCGCCCGCGGCGTCATGACCATTTCCGGCAGATGCTCGGCCGAGAACTGCGCTCGTTGCAGGGCGCTGACATTGGCCTCACGAAAGAAACAATGCATGTCTGCGCAAAGGTCGCGCAGGCGAACGCCCTTATACCGTTTTGGCCGCTTCGCCACAAACTCTGGCATGACGTCATCGAGCATCGCGTTGTCGTCATGGAGGCGCTTGAAAGCGACCAGCGCGCTGACCAGCGTTCCGGCCTTGCTCGACTCTACGCCCGGCGTCAGCAGAAACAGCAGAGAGTTCAGGTCGTTCTTTTCTGGAACGACGCGGTTCTCTCGCAAATACTGCGCAACGATCGGCGCAGGAATTCCGTGCTGCTCATAATCGCCGGTCTTGCGGTCAAACCCAGGCGTCAGCAATGTAAGCTTGCAGGGGTCTGTGATGGCGAACCCCTTTTCGACATGGGTGAAGCCATGCCAAGCGGCTCCGGGGGAAAGCTCCCAATATTGGGCGTGGCGCGCCAGTTGGTCGGTGGGCATGCTTTCCCATGCGACTTCGTGCGTCGCACCTTCGCGCGCGACGTCAGGGATCGAGACGCGGTCCGGCACGAAGGGATCGAAGAACCAGCGACGGGCGGGATCCTTTTCCTTCTCCTCAAATTCACGACGAACCGCGCGCAGTTTTTTTCGCAACTCAATCCCGAGCCGAACCGTATCGTCCCACAAAACTTCGCCGGAGCGGCCCTTCATCATCTGCGCTCCGACGTCGAGAGACGCGAAAAGCGGATAGAAGGGCGAAGTGGATGCGTGAAGCATGAAGCCTTCATTGAAGCGCTTGTGTTCAACCCGACGGCGTTGGCCAACGATGTGACGGTCTCGCACGTGAATTTGCGACGCCTGAGAAAAGCTTGCGAGTTGTTTGTGCGTGGATTGCGTCGCGACCACACCTGGGGATTCCGGGCCCAGATTCTTGAGCCCCATCGCAAAGCGGCGTTCGTAAAGCCGGTGAAACTTCATAAAGCCAGCCCAGGCTTCGTCGAACAGAATGTAGTCGCATAGATGCCCGATGCGGTCGACGATGGTTTGAGCGTCGTAGATCGTGCCATCATAGGTGCACTGCTCGATGACTGCGGCGCGGAACGGCCGCTCCTTGCGCCACGCTTCCTTATCCTGGACGAGCGGATTGTCGCGGATGCGCTCTCTGATCGCAGTCTCATCGAAGGCGTCGAAACGGATCGGACCAATGAGCCCGAAGGCGTTGCGATCGGTCGGCAGAAAAATTGGCACGCCGCCGCCGAGCATCAAAGCTCCGTGATGCGCGGCTTTATGGTTATTGCGGTCGAACAGCACGAGATCGTCTTCGGCGATGAGATTGGAAAGGACGATCTTGTTTGAAGACGAGGTGCCATTGAGGACAAAATAGGTTTTTTCGGCGCCGAAGATCGCGGCCGCTTCCTTTTGCGCAGCCAGAGCCGGCCCCTCATGAGTTAGAAGGTCGCCGAGCTCCAAAATTGAATTGTCCAGATCGTCGCGGAAAATCGCTTCGCCAAGGTGCTCCATGAAGATGCGGCCAATAGGACTGCGGCTGTAAAATATGCCGCCGTTGTGGCCGGGACACGTCCACAGCTGGTTGCCTTCCTCCGCATAGTCGACCAGCGCGCCGAAAAAAGGAGTTTTCAGCGTTTCTGCATATTGCTTAAGTCGGCTCACCAGATTTTTTGCGATGAACTCTGGCGTCTCCTCGGCGAGGAAGACATAACCGTCGATGAAATCGAGAACCTCCACCGGGATATCTTCGAAGCGCTTGCGGCGCACGAGAATGACGATTGGCATGTCGAGTCCGCGAGAACGCATCATATTGATAAGCGAGGCCGCCTTGCCTTCGAGCCCTTTCTTGCCCCAATCCACGACCATGCAGCCAATAGCTGCGTCGGTCTGCACGGCAAGCTCGGCGTCCTCCAGACGCCGCGCCTTGACGACCTGAAATCCCATCCGCTCAATTGAGGCGATAATCTCCTTAACCCGCATGCCTTCCAAGTCGTCAGCGTCGAAAATCGGAGCCGAAAACAGGAATGTGAAACGTTGGAAAAAGTTCATCTTCGAGATTTTCCTTGCGGGCTTTGGCGACGGTGGGGCGCAAGAGGGTTGAACGCGCCCACGAATTGTAAAGTGAAGAGGCTTGTCTAGCTC
The DNA here is from genome assembly GCA_963724845.1 of uncultured Alphaproteobacteria bacterium. GTDB lineage: Bacteria > Pseudomonadota > Alphaproteobacteria > Rhizobiales > Beijerinckiaceae > Methylocystis. The sequence goes on along the minus strand of CAVRWF010000005.1, from coordinate 481,877 downwards.
GTTAGAGACTTCGTGACGTTCTCGTGACGAAAAGCTCACAAAGATTCGATTCGCTCCACTTAGCTCTGCTGTTGTTATGTCTTCCTCATGCATATTCACAAGCTGACGTCCATACACGGTCGACAGCGATCCTGAAGGACAGGCCCGACAGGCGGGGTAACAGATTGAAAACATTGCTCGCGCTGGCGGCTGTGCTATGCTGAATTTGTCGCCCCCGGGCTCGTGCTGGTAAGTACAGCGCGCTCCGGATGCCGAGTTCTGCCAGTGGGTCGAACGGTGTTTGGCGGCCGACCGCGAATTCATTGAAGTTCACGCCAAAAGGGAGCTATACGAGATGGAAGAATTCGAGGGCGGGTTCCTGAGGAGCGTGGTCATCGGTCTGATTCTAGCGCTTGGCTTTTCAATCATGTTCGTCTGGTTCCGCTAAAGCTCGCTGGGCATAGCCAAGGTGGCGCTAACCCAAAGGGTAAGATAGAGGGCGCGCTACTATACACCCCCTCCTCTGCGACGATCAGTGGCGATCGGATTCGAACTGCGTAAACCTTGTCCAAAACTATGTATTTCTATCTGTTAAACTTCTGCAGCGCCTCTGTTTCGAGCAATGCTTCAGACACAAATTAGAAATACTACGACGTCGCAGGACAAAGGTTCGCCATATCTATCGGCGACTATTTCTCGAGCATCAAGGAGGAAATTGTGTCGACGCGCGACCCCGCGACGGCTCTTCGGCAACTGTTGGCATTGTCGCAATCAAACAACCTGCCCGCGCCTAAATTCGCCCAACTTGGGCCGCCCCGCCCTGCGTTTCCTGACGCTACTTTGGTCTTTGCAGCCCGTGGTTTCTAGTCTAGTAAAATCGTCGGAATATGCGCCAAATGCGCTGATTCTGTTTGGAGAATTTGGAAAGCCATCGTGCAATTCCCACCCCGACTATTCAAGCGCGCTGGTTTTTCGATCATGATTGCAGCGACGGCTTGCCTTTGCGGGTGCGACCTGGACTGGGAGAAGCCAGATCTAAGCCTTCCTCCACCAGAGCGTTTTCGCGAAGCGAAACCGAAGCCGGCGCCTGCCATTGGTTCAGCTCACGACTTTGCCTCCAGGTTCGGCTCAAAAGAGCTGCTTGGCCTCGTGGACGACACACTCGTGAACAACAACGACATCGCGGCTGCGGTGGCGCGCATAAGACAGGCAGACGCCACCGCACGGATCGCCAGTTCGGCCCTGTGGCCAGCCTTGACAATGAACAGTAGCGCAGAACGCTACCAGATCCCCGGAACAGCTACGAGCCAGACGCCTAACTCGGTCTCCAGCGCGGCACAAGCCGCCGTCGCAGCAGGGGCGAGCAGCTCGGCAGCTCAGAGCCAGTCAGTTTTCAGCGCCACACGGCGCAATATCTATGAACTCGGCCTCAACGCAACCTACGAAATCGACTTCTGGGGCAAAAATGAGGATGCTTCAAAGGCTTCTCGCCTGCTCGCTAACGCCAGTCGCTTCGACCGGAATGTGGTCGAAATTTCTACGATCGCTTCGGTGCTGAATGCATATTTCCAGGTGCTTAACGCGCAGGATCAATTGCGCATCGCGCATGAAAACGTCAGAATCGCCAGAGACGTGTTTAATGCGATTAAAGCGCGGCTAGAAGTAGGAACAGCAACGGCCCTGGACATTGCGCAACAAGAGACCGTCCTAGATACGCAACTAGCCAGTATTCCTCCTTTGGAGCAGACGTTGCGCCAACAACGAAACCTGCTCGCCGTGCTGCTGGGAAAAACTCCAGAAAGTTTCAGCACCAGCGGCATGTCGCTCAAGAGTCTGCGTTTTCCGAAGATTGAGCCGGGACTTCCTTCGGAAGTTCTGCTGCGCCGTCCCGATGTCGCGGAAGCCGAGGCCAGGCTGGCTTCACAAGAGTTATCGGTCTTGCAGGCCCGAGCCGCGTTCTTCCCGCAGATAACGCTGACGGGGCAATATGGCGTTCAAAGCCTCGTGCTCAAAAATCTGGCCCGCCCCGAAGCTGTCGCTTGGCAACTTTTGGCCACCGCTGCGCAGCCCCTGTTCGACGGCTATAACCTGCAGGGCCAGTATTTGCTCCAGCAGGGGAAATACTCCGAGCTGGCGGCCGACTACCGCAAACAAGTGCTGACGGCTCTGTCGGACACAGAAAACGCCCTGATCGCGATTGCGCAAACGCAACGCCAACTTAAGCTGCAAATGGACTCCGTCACCGCAGCGCAACGCGCCTTGACGGCGGCGCAAGCCCGTTTGCGAGAAGGGACGATCGACATTGTGACGCTCTCGACGACGGAAACCAACTATTTCCAGGCTCAAGCGACACTGGAGCAGGTCAGGCTGGCCCATTTCGAAGCGGCCACGACTTTTTACCAGGCGCTCGGCGGCGGCTGGTCGCCAACGTCGCGCGAAGAGGAAATCGCGCGCGCCGACGAAGCCTATTCAGCAGACAAGGGCCCATGGCCATGAAGTTTCCACAGAACCGTCGTCTATTGCTCGCGGGCGGCGCCGTAGCGCTGTTTGTCCTGGCTATAGGCGCATGGCGCTTCGGAACTGCTCCTGCGCCGGGCAGTACGGAGACTGCAGGCCATGCGGGACGCCGCGAACGCCATGGCGGCGAAGACGGACCGATCCCCGTAACCGTGAATCCGGTTCGGGTGGAAGACGTGCCTGTCACCATCGACGCGGTGGGAACGGTGCAGGCGTTGAACACGGCCACGATCCGCACGCAGGTGGACGGCCGCCTGGTCAAACTACCCTTCAACGAAGGCGAGGATGTCAAAAAAGGCGACGTGGTGGCTATGATCGAGCCCGATCTCTATCAGGCGCAATACGATCAAGCGGTTGCCAAAAAGGCGCAGGACGAAGCGACGTTGGCCAATGCACGGCTTGACCTTGTGCGCTACAAAAAGCTGACGGTTGGCAATTACGGTTCGCAACAACAATTCGAAACTCAGAGGGCGCTCGTAGCCCAGCTCGAGGCGCAGGTGCGCGCCGACCAGGCCTTGATCGACAGTGCAAAGACGACGCTCGGTTACTGCACAATCGCTTCACCGATCGAAGGGCGCACAGGCATCAGGCTGGTTGACGTCGGCAATATTTTGCACGCCTCAGATTTGACCGGCATTCTCGTCATCACGCAATTGAAGCCAATCTACGTAATTTTCACGATTCCGCAGCAAGCCCTGCCGGCCGTGCAAAAAGCGCAGCAGTCTGGCGCTCCGCGCGTTAGCGCCCTCGGTCCCGACAACTCCACAGTGATTGAGGTCGGGCAGGTTTCGGTGATTGACAATCAGATCGACCAGACCACCGGCACGGCGCGCATCAAAGCGACGTTCGCTAATCCAGCGCTGCGCCTTTGGCCCGGACAGTTTGTGAATGTGCGACTGACCGTCGACACGGTCAAACAGGCGATCGTAGCGCCAAGCACGGCCATCCAGCGCGGCCCGACTGGTGTTTTTGTCTATGTTCTAGGAGAAAACGGCGACGCCGTTCTTACCCCAGTGAAAACGGGCCAGCAGGACGAGAACATCGCCGTGGTGACGGAAGGTCTGAACAAGGACGCGCGAGTCATCACCAGTGGCTTCGCCCGCCTTTCGAACGGCGCGGCGGTTCACATTGTCTCGACGGAAGAAAAAAATGCGCCCCAAGCGGGAAACCGCCCCAATCCGTCTCAGGATAACAACGCCAGATCCTTTGGCGATGCAAAGTCTTCGGACGAGCGCCATCAAAAACGGGATCGGACCGACGGGGGTTCACCCGCCGGGGGACCGCGCGCGGGATCGCTATTGCCGCTGAACGGCGGTCAGCGAAGCTCGGTTCCGCCTGGCGGAGGTCACGCGAAATGATGCATCGAACATGAATATTTCGGCGCCTTTCATCAATAGGCCTGTGGCGACGACGCTGCTGGCTTTCGCTGTTCTTCTTGCGGGGATCATGGGCTTTTCGCGCCTGTCCATCTCGCCCCTGCCTCAGGTCGACTTTCCGACAATTCAGGTTACCACGCAGCTTCCCGGCGCGAATCCCGACACTATCGCCTCACTAGTTACGGCGTCGCTCGAACGGCAGTTTGGCCAGATTCCATCCTTGTCGACCATGTCGTCCCAAAGTTCATTTGGTTTTTCACAGATTACGCTGCAATTTGATCTCGACCGCGATATCGACGCCGCAGCGCAGGATGTGCAATCCGCGATCAACGCCGCAGCCTCGACGTTGCCGCGCAATCTTCCCTATCCGCCGGTCTATGCGAAGGTAAATCCCGCAGACACGCCAATCGTGACGCTGACGCTGCGTTCGCAAATCTCCACGTTGCGGGAGATGAGCGATCTCGCCGATACGCAGATCGCGCCTCGCCTGTCCGAAGTCTCCGGAGTCGGTCGGGTCATGGTCGAAGGCGGCGTGCGACCAGCCATCAGAATCAAGGCAGATTTGGCGCGACTCGCCGCGAACCACCTGAGCATGGACGACCTCAGGCTCGCGATCGCAGGAGCGAACACCGCGGGAGCCAAAGGAGCGATCGACGGCGCCCGACAATCATATACGCTTGACGCCAATGATCAGATTTACGTCGCCAGCCAATATAAAAGCATAGTCGTTAACTGGAGCAATGGCCGCCCGATCATGTTGAGCGACGTCGCCAATGTTGTCGAAGGACTAGAAAACAGCAGGGTCGGCGGGTGGTATCGCGGGGAGCAGGCAGTCATTCTCGATGTCTTGCGCCAGCCGGGCGCTAATATCATCAACACCGTGGAGTCGCTCAAGAAGGAGCTGCCACAGCTGCGGCGTGTGCTGCCGAAGGGCATGACGCTCGACATCGTAAACGACCGCACTGACACCATTCGCGCTTCCATAGCCGACGTTGAGTTCACGCTAGTCGTCGCCGTAGCTCTGGTTGTCATGGTGGTGCTGCTGTTTCTTCGCAACGTCCGCGCCACGATCATCGCTGGCATCAGCCTGCCGCTCTCCATTGTCGCCACTTTCGCGACCATGTGGGCTGCCGGTTTCTCGCTAGACAATCTTTCCTTGATGGCGCTCACGATCGGCACCGGTTTCGTCGTGGACGACGCGATCGTCATGATCGAAAACATCGTTCGAAACATTGAGAAGGGCAAGACTCCTGTTCAGGCTGCGCTGGATGGCGCGCGCGAGATCGGTTTCACGGTCGTATCGCTGACCGTTTCGCTGATTGCGGTGTTCATCCCGCTGCTGTTCATGACCGGCATTGTCGGGCGCATGTTTCGCGAGTTCGCGCTTACGCTGACGATGGCGGTCGTTGTTTCTGCGATAGTTTCACTCACGCTGACCCCGATGCTTTGTGGTGTGTTACTTCGTCTTTCAAAGCATGGGGGGCACGATCACTCATCGCACTCGGCGCCGTCCTGGCTTGACCGCCTGTATGCCGCGACTCTCGACTGGGCGCTCAAACGCCAGCAATTGATGCTGATCGTCACGGGAGCGACGCTTGCTCTCACGGTCGTGCTCTATATTTTTATCCCCAAGGGTTTCCTGCCACGGCAGGACACCAGCCTGCTAACCGCAGTGCTGGAAACCAGCCCAGACATCTCCTTCGACGCGATGGAAAAATTGCAGGCGCGCATCGCCTCGATTTTCGAAAAAGATAAAGAGGTCACTGGCGTGACTTCCGTTCTGGGCGTGGGCCCACTTAATCCGACCACAAATGTCGGACATTTCTCCATCACCTTGCGTGATCGGGAGCACCGCTCGGACAGCGCGGACGCGGTCGCCGACCGCCTCAAGGCGGCAGCGGAAAAAGTGGCCGGCGCCAAACTTTATATCGAGCCGGTTCAGGACATTCAGATCACTACGCGGGCCAGCCGTTCGCAATATCAGTACACCATGACCACGGCTGACAACGAGTCGCTGATGAAATGGTCGGGAATTCTTTTGGATGCGCTGCGTGAGGAGCCAGTTCTGCGCAACGTGGCGGCCGAAACGCAGAACGGCGGCTTGCGCAGCTTCGTTCGTATTGACCGGGAAAATATGGGTCGTCTCGGCATATCGATGCAGAATGTCGACGACATTCTCAACGATGCTTTCGGCCAAAGGCAGATCTCAACGATCTACACGCAATCAAATCAGTACCGAGTCATTCTCGAGGCGGCGGAGCAATATCAGCGCGATCCCCGAGCCCTCGAAAAACTATATGTCGGGGCGCCCGGCGGCGGCCCGCAAACGCCGCTGGGAACATTCGTCCATATAGATTCGGTAAGCGCACCGCTGTCGGTCTCGCATCAGGAGCAATTTCCCGCGGCTACGATCAGTTTCGATCTCGCACCTAGGGCTTCGCTTGGGGATGCGCTGAAGTCCATTTCGCGCGTCGAAAGGACAATCGGCATGCCCGCGGATATTATTGGTATGTTCAGCGGCGATGCTGCGGAGTTCAACAAGTCCCTCGCCAGCGAGCCGTGGCTCATCCTCGCAGCGGTTATCGCGATCTATGTCGTGCTCGGCGTTCTCTATGAAAGCTTTGTGCATCCGTTCACCGTGCTGACAACCCTGCCCTCAGCCGGCGTAGGAGCCTTGCTGGCCCTCATACTGTTTCGACTTGACATGTCCATCGTCGCCTTGATCGGCATCGTACTGCTGATGGGCATCGTCAAAAAGAACGCGATCATGATGATCGATTTTGCCCTTGAGATGGAGCGCCTGGAAGGACTTCCGCCCGAGGTATCCATCGTCCGCGCCTGCCATCTGCGTTTTCGCCCGATCATGATGACGACCCTGGCGGCGTTGCTCGGCGCGCTACCCTTGGCTTTGTCTCATGGCGCCGGCAGCGAGTTGCGCTTCCCTCTCGGCATTTCCATCATCGGCGGCTTGCTTCTCTCTCAGTTGCTCACGCTCTATACGACGCCCGTCATTTATCTCGCTGTCGAGCGGATGCGTGTGCGGTTGATGGGCAAGGAGACACATGAGCCAGGGTTTCCCGGCAGGGAGTCCGAGGCTGTGGTGCGCAAGGAAGCCGCCGAGTGAGCATCTCCGATCCGTTTATCAAGCGGCCGGTCGGCACGACTTTGCTGGCGCTGGCGCTGTTTCTCGTCGGTTGTGTGGCTTACTTCTTCTTGCCGGTCGCCAGTCTGCCTGCGGTCGACTTCCCAACCATCGGACTGTCCGCAGCGCGGCCTGGCGCGGACCCGCAAACTATGGCGGCGACCGTCGCTGCGCCGCTGGAGCGCCGGTTAGCGAATATCTCAGGTCTCACCGAACTCACGTCGTCAAGCTCGCTCGGTTCGACGACGATCATCGCGCAATTCGATCTTCAACGAAACATTGACGCGGCGGCGCGCGACGTGCAGGCCGCCATCAACGCAGCGGCGAACGACCTGCCTACTGATTTGTCCAGTCTTCCGACTTTTCGCAAGATCAACTCTTCTTCTGCGCCCATTTTCGTGCTCGCGCTGACTTCGGACTCGATGCCGACGAGTGCGATTTACGACGCCGCCGACACCGTCATCGCCCAACGAATTTCTCAGGTGTCCGGCGTCGGCGGCGTTACTGTCGCGGGCGCCGAACAGCCCGCTATTCGCATCCAGGTCGATCCGGCGCGACTGGCTTCAATGGGTCTTGGACTCGACGTCGTGGCGACCGCCATCGTAAACGCCAATGTGAGGGCTCCCACCGGCGCTTTCAGCGGTGACGGTCAGGGAGTGACCATCGCGACCGACGATCACCTCAACACGCCGCAGGAGTATCGCAGCATTGTCGTTGCCTCGAAGAATGGGGCAGTTGTAAAGCTCGGCGATGTGGCGACCGTCGACAACAGCGTACGCAACCGTATGGCTGCGGGCTGGTTCAACGGCAAGCCGGCGGTGCTCTTGATCGTTTTCAAGCAGCCGGGCGCCAATGTGATCGAAACTGTCGATACAATCAGCGCGTTGCTCCCCAAATTGCAGCAATGGATACCTCAAGGAATCAAGATTTCTGTGCTGGCGGACCGCACGCAGACGATTTGCTCGAGCGTCGCCGACATTCAACGAACGCTGTTTATATCGATATGCCTGGTGATGGCGGTGGTGTTTTTATTCTTGCGCCGATTGTCGCCTGTCGTCGCGGCCGGCGTGACAGTGCCCCTCTCGCTCGTAGGCTCCTGTGCCGCAATGTGGGCCGCGGGATTTTCAATCGATAATCTTTCACTGATGGCGCTCACCATCGCCGTCGGCTTCGTGGTCGACGACGCGATCGTTATGATCGAGAATGTCGAAAGCCATATCGAACGCGGCATGGGCCGCATGGAGGCGACGTTCTTAGGGGCAAGGCAGATCGGCTTTACTGTTCTCTCCATCAGCCTTTCGCTGGTGGCGGTGTTTATTCCACTGCTTTTTCTACCGGGCATCGCCGGTCGATTGTTGCAGGAGTTCGGCTTTACGCTGACTTTCGCGATCCTGATCTCGATGGTTATATCATTGACCGTGACGCCGATGCTTTGCGCTTGGCTGCCAACGCCCAAGCACAAGGAACCGAATGCGCTCGACCGCGTTTTCGAGACCGGATTGGCCAAAGTCATCGCGTTCTATGGGCGCAGTTTGCGGGGGTTCGTGGATCATCCCTGGGCGTCGCTGATACTGATACTCGTGACCGCGACTTGGACCGTGTACCTTTATCGAACCATTCCCAAAGGGAATCTGCCTCAGGACGATATTGGGCTCATCAACGGCACGACCGAAGCCTCGCCGGATGTTTCTTTTGACGAAATGGTGCGCTTGCAAAAGCTCGCCATGGGCGTGTTGGCGAATGATCCCGACGTTGAGACTGTCGGCTCCTTCATCGGTTCAGCCAATCTGTCCGCCTCTTCCAATCAAGGCAGATTGTTTGTCGCATTGAAGCCGTCCGGCCAGCGCCATTCCACGAGTTTCGGGGTTATAAACCGTTTGCGTCCTCAATTCGCCGAAATTCCCGGCCTCAGCGTTATCATGCAGCCGTCTCAGGACTTGCGTGCGGGAGGACGGCAAAGCAAAGCGCAATATCAGTACACATTGTCGGACCCATCACTGACCGAGCTTGACGAGTGGTATCCAAAAATTCTGCAACGTCTGCAAAAAGTGCCGCAACTAGCCGATGTGACGTCCGACCGTCAGGCAGGCGGACTAAAGGCGAATGTCGTCATCGACCGCAATGCGGCTTCGCGCATGGGAGTCGCGATCTCCACGCTCGACGCTGGATTGAACAGCGCTTTCGGGCAGCGCCAAGATTTGATCATCTACACGCAGCGCAATAATTATCGCGTCGTTGTCGAGGTTCCGCGCTCCCGGCGGCGCGATATTCGCGATCTTTCGGGAATTTACGTTTCCAGCGCCAACGGGAGGCAGGTTCCTCTGACCGCACTGGCGCATATAGAACGCGCCAGCATGCCGCTGATCGTCAACCACCAGGGTGTGGTCCCGGCGATCACAATCAGCTTCAATCTGGCAGAGGGCGTAGCTCTTGAAAAGGCGACGACAGCGATCGAGACAGCGATCGCTGAAATGACGCTGCCGCGTGGCCTGCGCGCGGGATTTGCGGGCGACGCGGCCGATTTCCGCAAGACATCGGGCGGAATGGCTATTGCGATTCTGGGAGCGCTATTCTCCGTCTATATTATTCTTGGCGTGCTTTATGAGAGCTACATACACCCCATCACGATCATTTCTACACTGCCCTCGGCCGGCGTGGGAGCGCTGCTGTCGCTGGAGTTGTTCCGCACCGATTTCACTGTGATCGCCTTCATAGGCATCCTGTTGTTGATTGGCATCGTCAAGAAAAACGGCATCATGCTGGTTGACTTCGCGCTGCATGCACAGCGCGAGAGAGGTCTCAGCGTGCATGACGCGGCGATCGAGGCTGCGATGGAGCGGTTTCGACCCATCCTGATGACAACTCTCGCAGCTTTGTTTGGAGCGCTTCCGCTCGCTTTCGCCAGCGGAGTAGGGGCAGAAATGCGCCGCCCGCTAGGGATCACCATTGTCGGCGGGCTGATCTTGAGTCAGATGCTGACGCTATACACGACGCCCGTCATCTATTTGCTGATGAGCAAGTTCCAGCGCAAAAAGCGCACTGTCGTAGCGCAACCGGCTGTCGTTGGGCAAACGGCGCATGGTTAATCTTTCTAATTTATTCTGAAGACGCCATTAAACACGCTTGATGCGATTAAACGGCGCATGAACAAACGTTTCAACAAGCATTCAACTTCAGTTTGCGATCCTTCGCATGTCGCAGGGTCTGCCTGCGTCCGTGTTTTGGACACGAACTGTCAAATGCGCGTCAAAGAAAAATTTGCCGCGCAAAAAGGAGGCTACCATGAAGCGTCTGATGATTGCCGCGATCGCCGCGGCCGGATTGCTTGTCGCAATCGACTCAATCTCCGCCTCCGCGCAAGCCGCGCCCATACAGTCGGGAGTCGCGCAAACGGTTCTTGACGATCATGGACCTGTTGAACAAGCTCATTATCGCCCGAATAGCCATCACAGACACGAGGGGCGTCGCCGTGAACATTGTGGGCGGCATTATCACCACGGCTGGCGCCACCATCGCCACTATCATTGAAACTGGAGTCATTTCATCCATACGCACAGAGAAGGAAAATCGACCATGACTTCGACTCGCCGCCACCGACTGTCGACGATCCTAAATTGCGCACTGATCCTCACGGCCCTCGGTGCAGGGATCGCGCAAGCACAACCCGTTCTTTATGAGCAGGCAATGCCTGCGCCCATGGTCGAACATGCGCCGCCACCGCCTCGTCCCGGACTCAACTGGGCGCCGGGCCACTGGGTGTGGCGCGGCACGGAATGGTTCTGGGCAGGAGGCCATTACGTGGAAACCGTCGTGCCTCCCATGCCCGCCGTCGTCGTGGAAGCGCCGCCGCCGCGTCCATCGCCAGAGCATTTTTGGGTGCGCGGGCATTGGGGTTGGGGCGGCGACCGCTGGAACTGGAATCCCGGCGTATGGTTCCGCCACTAGGCGACTCCGGCCGCTAGACTTCGCGGCGGAAGAATATGCAAATTGGTCCCTGCGCGGCCGTTAGTCGCGCAGGGACCGTCAAATGGCTGAAGCTTCCTGAAGCGGCGATAGCGCGTCCGCTCCATGCTTAGTCGAACGCAAGCTGCGCCAGGGTGATGGTGCGATCAAAGCGGGTCTTTGGCAGGTAACAGTAGCTGTTCGTTGCGACCGGCGCTTCTTTGCATTGCGCAAGCTCCTGCGTCCACTCAAAGCCCGCCGTCTTCATGCAGGCGACGATGTCGTGGCCGATGACGCCGGTAGTTCCGCCGCGTTGTTGTGGATGCGCGGCTTCGCTCGAAAGCTCGCAAGTCGACGTCTGCTGACGCTGTCCTCGCAAAAATGCAGTGTTGGTGCTGCCGGTGAAATGCACTGTCATGCCGGCGACGAACATTAAGCCTGCAGCGGCGAAAACCACGCCTTGCGCGAGTTTAGAGCGGGTTTGAAGCAAAACGAGATGGCTTTTCATAAAACCCAAGCCGCCCAGAACCACCATGATGAAGCCGAGGAGAAAGGCTGTTCCCATAACCAACGCCGTCATATCTGCGTTCATTTTTTCGCTCCTTTTGTCGTTTGAAGCGCGCAAGACCCGTTCGCCTGAATCCTTCCGGATACGGGCGTTCGACGCCGATCTCGCGGCCCTGATTGGATGAAGATTTTCTTGGCGACCGCTGCTGATGCGGCTTGTTGTTGATCCTAAAATCCCCCTGAAATGCGGTTTGGTCTGCGACTTTGTCCTCAACCCAGTTTTTTCGCTGTTCTTCGCTGACCCCGTTTGCTGTGAGTGAGCGGTTTGACCCCGCGCCTGCCCCGCCCTACAAACGCGAAAGCCAAGAAAACCCGCGATCAGCTCATGTCCCACAACAGTTTCGGCCATCTTTTCCGGGTGACCACCTTTGGCGAAAGCCACGGGCCGGCGCTTGGCGCCGTCGTTGACGGCTGTCCTCCGCGCATTGCACTGACTGCGGTGGACATTCAGATATTTCTTGACAAGCGTAAGCCGGGCCAGTCGCGCTTCACGACACAACGGCGCGAGGCGGATGAGGTCAAAATCCTTTCAGGCGTGTTCGAAGACGAGCAGGGCCGGCAGGTAACAACCGGAACGCCGATTGCGCTGGTGATCGAGAACACCGACCAACGCTCCAAGGACTACGGCGAGATCGCACAAAAATACCGACCGGGTCACGCCGATTATGTCTATGACGCCAAATATGGAATCAGGGACTACCGCGGCGGCGGGCGCTCCTCGGCGCGTGAAACCGCGGCGCGGGTCGCAGCAGGGGCCGTGGCGCGCAAGGTGATCGAAAACGTCACCATTCGTGGCGCGATGGTGCAGATCGGACCGCACAAGATCGACCGCGAGCGCTTTGATTGGAACGAAGTCGGGAAAAACCCCTTCTTCTGCCCCGATAAAGACGCCGCAGAACGCTGGGCTGATTATCTCGACGACATCCGCAAGGCCGGGTCGTCTATCGGCGCGGTGATTGAGCTTGAAGCGACCGGCGTTCCGGTCGGCTGGGGCGCGCCGATCTATGCCAAGCTCGATTCGGAGCTCGCCAGCGCGCTGATGTCGATCAACGCGGTGAAAGGCGTCGAGATCGGCGCGGGCTTTGCCGCCGCCGAACTGACCGGCGAAGCCAATGCCGACGAAATGCGCGCAGGACCCAACGGCGCGCCCGTGTTTTTATCCAATAACGCCGGGGGTGTCCTGGGAGGCATATCGACCGGCCAGCCCATCGTCGCCCGATTCGCGGTCAAGCCAACCTCCTCGATCCTGACGCCTCGCCGTTCGGTCGACCATCTCGGACAGGATACGGAGGTCGTGACCAAAGGCCGCCACGACCCTTGCGTCGGAATCAGAGCAGTCCCGGTCGGCGAGGCGATGATGGCCTGTGTGCTGGCGGATCAGTTTCTTCGCCATCGCGGACAAGTGGGATGAGTCCCGGGCCAAGCCGCCGTGAGGCCTTGGCTTTGGGCGCGCTCGCGCCTTTCTGCGCCGCCGCCGGAGCGCCGTCGACATTATTGGTCGCCCCTCCGCCCGGCGCGTCGCATGATCCCGGCCCCGGCCAGCCGGATCGACCGCAGCGCCTTGCCGCCGTAGAAGCCGCGTTCGCTCAAGATCGTTTTCGTTCGGCCCTACGCGCCATCGCGACGCCCGCGTCCCGCGAAGCGCTGCTTCGAGTGCATGACGCCGCGTATCTGACCCGAATAGAGAAGGCTTCGCCCCCTGAGGGGTTTGCGAAACTTGGGGCTGATGTTTTTATGAGTCCCGGAACGTATGAAGCCGCTTTGCTTGCGGCTGGCGGCGCCATTCTGGCGGTGGAAAGCGTGATCCGGGGCGTCGCTAAAAACGCCTTCGTCGCCACGCGCCCGCCGGGGCATCACGCCCTTCCGGCGACCGCCATGGGTTTTTGCTTTTTTAACAACGCGGCCGTGGCCGCGCGGCACGCCATAGCTTCCTGCGGCGTGGAGCGCGTCGCCATCGTGGATTTCGACGTTCACCACGGCAATGGGGTGCAGCGCATTTTCTGGGACGAAAAAAGTGCGCTGTATTGTTCCGCCCATCAGATGCCGCTTTATCCCGGCACGGGCGCCGTCAGCGAGACGGGAGCCTTCAACAATATCGTCAATGCTCCTCTCAACAAGGGCGACGGCGGCGGCGCCTTTCGCGAGGCGTTTGCTCAAAAAATTTTGCCCCGTGTGGATTCCTTCAGTCCAGATCTTATCATCCTCTGCGCCGGCTTCGATGCACATCTGCATGACCCCCTTGGCGGCCTGCGTCTCATCGAGAGCGACTTTTATGAAGTCACCTTGCGCATCATGGAAATTGCCGCCCGCCGCTGCGGTGGACGGGTGGCCTCGCTACTTGAAGGCGGCTATCAACCCGACGATCTCGCCAGATCGGTCGCCGCTCATGTGAGCGCGCTTTTGGAGGCGTGAAAGCTCCGCATAAAAAACCCGCCCTTTGGAGGGCGGGTTGCATCTTCGTCGTCAGCGGCGGTTCTGGTTTACTCGACCAGCTTGGGCGCTCCCGTTCGCGGAGCGTCGTTTTCCTGCATGATGCCAAGACGCCGTGCGACTTCAGTGTAGGCTTCCACCAACCCGCCCATATCCCGACGAAACCGGTCCTTATCGAGCTTATCGTTGGATTTGATGTCCCACAGCCGGCACGAATCCGGGGAGATTTCATCGGCGACGACAATGCGCATCATATCGCCTTCCCAGAGGCGACCGCATTCCATCTTGAAGTCGACAAGGCGGATGCCTACGCCAAGGAACAGGCCGGAAAGGAAGTCATTGACGCGAATAGCCAGCGCCATGATGTCGTCGATTTCCTGAGGGCTCGCCCACCCGAAAGCTGTGATGTGCTCTTCGGAAACCATCGGATCGTCGAGCGCGTCGTTCTTGTAATAGAACTCGATGATGGAGCGCGGCAGCTGCGTGCCCTCCTCCATGCCGAGGCGCTTCGCAAGCGATCCAGCGGCCACATTGCGGACGACCACTTCCAATGGGATGATCTCGACTTCCCGGATCAGTTGCTCGCGCATATTGAGCCGGCGAATGAAGTGCGTCGGCACCCCTATGGCGTTCAGATTCTGGAACACATATTCCGAAATCCGGTTGTTAAGCACGCCCTTACCGTCAATCACCTCATGTTTTTTGGCGTTGAATGCTGTGGCGTCGTCTTTAAAATGCTGAATTAGGGTTCCCGGCTCAGGGCCCTCATAGAGCACTTTGGCCTTGCCTTCGTAGATGCGGCGACGGCGGTTCATTGGGATCAACCGGGGCTTGAGAAAATCCATGGGTGGGACCCGTGGCTCCTTAGTTAGCGCTCCAACTGCGCCCTTTTCGCACGGCAACCACTGGACCGGCCGTAAAAAAGCGCGTTTTATGGAGCGGCGTTCTGTTCAGCCGCGGACAGCGCGGTGGTAGCGTTTTCCCGCGCCTGTGACAACCCTTTGGGGAAGTCTAGCGCAAACCACCCCGCCACACAACGCGCTCCGAACGCAAGCGAATGCGCCTTCGTTATTGGATTTTGCGGCGGATCAACGTATATCCCCCGGCGGAGGCGCCGCCAGGAGCGCCGCACTGCACTAAATATTCGAGATAGCCGAGGACGGAATTATGAGCACCTTCGATAAACGCGAGGAATTGTTCGAAAAAACTTTCGTCCACGAGGAGGAGCTGCATTTCCGCGCGGAGGCGCGTCGCAACAAGCTTCTCGGGCTGTGGGCCGCGAAGAAAATGGGCAAAACCGACGCAGAAGCTCAAGCCTACGCCGATCAACTTGTGGCTGCTGAAACTTCCCCCAATGCCGCCGAGGTCGTGGTGGCTCGCGTGCTCAAGGATTTCGTCGCCGCTGGCGTCGACCAGTCCGAGCACCAGATCCGGCGAACCATGGACGAATTGCTGGCCACCGCTACGGCCGAGATCAAATCGGGCAAATAGAGCTAGGGGGCGCTATCCCGCCTCCGACCGAATTGCGGTGCTTTGTTTACGCTCTGGCGTAATCTTCGGCCTATGCGCGAATCACCAGCCACCAGACCGCCAGCCAAGCCCCTCCCCGACGCCTGCGCTTTCCTGGCCAGCCCGGAGATCGGCGCGGAGGCCGTGCGCTGGCTTGCGTGGCTCTCCAACGAGCGCCGTTCGTCACGACACACGATCGACGCCTATGGCCGGGATGCGCGTTTCTTCCTGGCTTTCCTTTCGGAGCATCAGGGCCAGCCGCCGAATTCCGCTGCGTTGAAGGCGCTGGAGCCTGCAGATTTGCGATCTTTCCTGGCCCGACGCCGCAATGAAGGGCTCGAGAATCGCTCATTGCTGCGTTCACTTGCTGCGGTGCGCTCTTTCCTGCGATTTCTCGAGAAAAAGGGTCTAGCCAGGACTGATTTTTTCGGCGCCGTACGTGCCCCCAAGCGCCCGCATAGCCTCCCGAAAGCGCTTACCGTGGCAGATGCGCGCGATCTGATCGACCAGGATTTACGTGCAGGCGAAGCCCGCGAGCCTTGGGTTTTGGCCCGGGACGCCGCTGTGCTGGGGCTGCTATATGGCGCAGGGCTGCGCATTTCAGAGGCTCTATCGATCGACCATGCGCGCGCGCCGATCGCCGCGGTGGATCGGGTCACGATTTTCGGCAAGGGCGGAAAAACTCGAACCGTGCCCGTGATCGAACCAGTGCGCCGGCTCATAGAAACCTATCTCGACCTTTGCCCACATGAACTTTCCGGCGGCCCGCTGTTCATCGGTGCGCGCGGCGGTTCCTTGTCGCCGCGTATCGTGCAGCTTGCAGTGCAGCGGATGCGTGGCGCGCTTGGACTGCCCGACAGCGCAACGCCGCACGCTTTGCGGCATTCCTTCGCCACGCACCTTCTTGGACGCGGCGGCGATTTGCGGACGATTTAGGAATTGCTTGGCCATGCCTCGCTCTCGACGACGCAAATATACACGGCGGTAGACAAGACGCGGCTGCTCGACGCCTACCGCCTGGCGCACCCGCGCGCAGAGATTTAGGAAATCGGATCGCCCAGCCGCTGCTTTAAAGCTGCGATCCAGACGGCGTTGGCGCGCGAGGTGAAATGCAGACCGTCATCGGTCATTTCGGGCCGACGCACGCCGCCGGCTGAAAGCTCGGGGTTTAGATCGAGCACGCCGATTCCATTTTGCTCGCAGATCGCTCCCATTAGTTGGTTGGCGGCGTCAATTCGAGCTGTCCAGTCGGCGTCGGCGACATGCGGCATCAGGGTGAAAGTCGCCTTTCTGACGACGCCCATTCGCCGCAACAACAAGCGAAAATCATGCTCGATCTGCGCAAGTGAGGAATCATCGGAGAGCAGATCGTTCAGTCCGCCGCCGAAGACGATCCATCGCGGCGCGATCCCTCGGACCTGCGACAGTTGAACGGCGATTTCCTGCAAGGTGGCGCCGCCTTTCGCCACTGTTAGCACTCCGAAAGGTTTGGGCGACAAAAAACGAAACGGGCAGCCCGCGGCTAGACTGTCGCCCGCAATGACGATCTCCGGCGCGAAGCATCGATATCTTTGTGCGAGCGCGAGATGCAGCGCACGACGCAGTTCAAGATTTGCGACCACGAAAATCGAAAGGCCGCCCGAGAACAGGGCGGTTGCTCCAAGGATTAGCGCAAGTAAAACCTTCACAACTCGCCGTTGCGTCGAGTCATCACTCGGATCAGTTCCAGCTTGCGCAGGAACCGTGAACGTCCTGTTCCGACATAATCGTTCAGGCGCAGGAGAATTGCGACGCGCAATTCACGCACACGCAGGCGCAAGGGCGCGACAAGTTCATGCGCCCAGGCACGAACACGAAGCACAACCGCATAGAATTTTGCGAACCAGGCCATCTGCAACAGCTTGTCGCGGCTCAGATCGAACAGGAATGCAATCACGCCAAGGCCCAGGGTTTTGGCCAGCAGGATGACAAAGATTCCGTAACCGACATGCCCTCGTGCGATTTCCTCAACGGCGTAAATTTTTAGCGGCAGAACCATAGCAAAGGGAACGACAAACACACCGAGAGTCGCTGGAGGCGAAAGATCCCTGATGACGCCTGCAAGCCAAACCTCGAAGCGTTCCGCGCCCAATGTTAGCGCCAACTTGCGAAGCCATTCTTTCACATGGTCCCACAGCCAGCTTTCGATCAGAAAGATCAGCGCGAGCGTGAACCAGAATGCGCGACTTAGGCGTCGGTAAAAGATGTCCATTGGTGGTCCCTCGTAATTTTGGCAGCATCTTATAAGTGCGTTCGACGCCGGTTTCGAGTTGGAGGCGCACCATCCAGAATGCAACCTGTCGCAAGGTCGGGCGTTACTTTACAAGTCTTCTATTTTCTAGCAAAGGGCGCTTGCATAGCCCCGAAACTGTTTTAAATGGATGTAATGTAACAAGGAATCGAAATGGAAGAGTTTCTCTCGGATGGCGTGGCGATTTCCTACCTTGATTTCAAGCCGCTCGATGCGGACAGGGACGAGCCAATCATACTGATTCATGGATTTGCGTCTACTCATGCGGTGAACTGGCTTTTTACCCAATGGGTCAAGACGCTTACGGAGGATGGTCGACGCGTTGTTCTCTTTGACAATCGAGGACATGGCCATTCGCAGAAGCTTTATGATCCCGAGGCGTATAGTCTCCAGGCGATGGCGGCCGACGTGGGGCGCCTGATGGATCATTTGGGCATTCGCCGCGCGGATATAATGGGTTACTCGTTAGGGGGTCGCATCGCGACGGTGTTCACGCTCACTAATCCTGACCGCGTTCGATCACTGCTGTTGGGGGGCGTTGGAGTCGAGTCTGGTGGCGCCCAATACGCTTCCGCAAGGGCTTGCGAACGCAATGGAGATCGATCGCATCGAAGACATCCACGACCCCGGCCTGAAAATTTTCCGTGGCTTCGCCGAGTCGACGCGCAGCGATCTTAGGGCGCTTGCGGCCTGCGCGCGCGGCGCCGCTGGACAAGGCATTGATCCGGCTTCGCTGGCGCGGGTGGAGGCGCCAACTATTGTTTGCGTCGGCACCCGCGACGATGTGGCAGGCGATCCGCATCCTCTGTCGCAGCTGTTTAAAAACGTGCAAATCGTTGACATTCCGGGTCGAGACCATAATCGAGCGGTTGGTGACCGCATATACAAGCAGGCTGTATTGGAGTTTTTGGCGCAGCGCCCTTGACGCTCAAGATCTGGTAACTGAGCGCGAGGCGCCATATTGTCCCGGCGCGAGGAAGCAAATGTCCGCTGCAACAAAAGTTGACGCCAATGCCGAGGCGCTGTTCGCGCGGCTGCGTGGAGAGGCCGAAGCGGCGCTGAAACGCGAACCGGACCTCGGCGGTTTGATCTTCGGCGCCGTTCTCGCTCAAGACAGCCTCGAAAACGCCATCGCCCATCGCATCGCGCAACGGCTCGATCGGCCGGAAGCAACCTATCCCGTCTTGCGCCAGGCTTTTGCGGAGCATCTGGCGCGCGACTCCGCCATAGGCGCTGCGATTCGCGCGGATCTGCTTGCAGTGCTCGACCGCGATCCTGCCTGCAACAGGCTGCTGGAACCGGTGCTTTACTTCAAGGGCTTTCACGCGATCCAGACCTATCGGCTCGCGCATGCGCTTTGGCGCAGCGGTCGCAGCGATTTCGCTCTCTGCCTGCAATCGCTGTCGGCGCAGATTTTTCAAACCGACATTCACCCCGCCGCGCGTATCGGGCAGGGCTTTTTTCTCGACCATGCGACGGGAGTGGTTATCGGCGCGACGGCAGTAATAGAAGACGATGTCTCCATGCTGCACAATGTTACGCTCGGAGGCAGCGGAAAAACAGGCGGCGAGCGCCACCCCAAGGTGCGCCATGGCGTGCTTATTGGAGCCGGGGCGCAGATTTTCGGGAATATTGAAATAGGTGCTTGCGCCTTGATCGCAGCCGGATCAGTCGTGCTCGACGACGTGCCGCCGCATAAGACGGTCGCCGGCGTGCCTGCGCGCGTGGTCGGAGACGCTGGAGCCGCGGAGCCGGCCCGTGCGATGGATCAGGTGCACGACATTATCGACGCCGGGCTTTAACCCACCCCTGTGCTCTGACGAAACGACTTCGGATTCTGGAGAAGTCTCAGCCAACCAGGCGGGAGATTTCCTTGCGCAGGTCGGGTAGCAATTCAGCTTCGAACCACGGGTGTCGCTTCAGCCAGCCCGTGTTGCGCCACGAAGGGTGGGGCAGAGGTATCACTCGCGGACGCGATGACGCATAGTCTCTCCAGCGCGCGACTGTCTCACCCACGCTGCAGCCGGTCCGCATCGCCAGCCGGCGTAAATGGTAGTCCTGAGCGTGACGGCCAATCGCCAGAATGGTTTCGATGCCCGATAGCTGCTGGAACAGGGCATCGTGCCAGGTCAACCGGCATTCGCGTCGCGGCGGCAAATCGCCTCCCGCCTTATCATGCCCGGGAAAGCAGAAGCCCATCGCGGCAATGGAGATTCGCGACCGATCGTAGAACACCGCTCGATCGACGCCCATCCAATCGCGCAGTCGGTCGCCGGAACTGTCGTCAAACGGTATGCTGGAGCGGTTGACGCGCACGCCGGGCGCCTGTCCAGCGATTAGCAATCTGGCGCTGGTCGAGACGCGCAGGACCGGATTGGGCGGCTGGGGCAAGGGCGATCCCAGCGGACTTATCACGCAAACGCGGCATCCGCGGATGTTCTCCACGAGTTCTTCGAGTGTTACGGCATTTACTGGCGTCATGTATTTTGTGCACGGTTTCTAAAAGCGCATCCCGACAATTGTCGCCAAATTGTGAGGCCCCCGTTAACCTTTCCACCTCATTATAAGATAGTTCGTTCCGATAGCGCCCGCCCGTGAGGTCTTTTTCGCCTTCGGGATTTTGACCCGGCGGAGGGTTCTGTCGGAGAGTTTCTCTGTTTGCGTGCGTAGCACATGAGTGAAGTTACAGCGGCAATGATCGAACGCGGCCGGGGACTTGACCCCAGAACCGCCACCGAACGGCGCAAGCGCGGCGCCAAGGTGCAAAGCGCGCGAGAGCGTCTGACCACTTCAGATACGGGCCATCGCGGCTGCGATCTGGCCTTGTTACGCGCCTACGGCGCAGCGCGCGAGACTTCCGCGCTGTCCGGCTCGATTCTCATAGCGATGGTCACGCTGATGAGCTTCTATTGGATAAGATCCAATGTCGCTCTGATTTGGGCCGTGCTAACGCTTTCCAGTCTCATTCTCTGCTACGGCGTCGCCAAAGGCTTGAACAAAGTCGAGGATTCGCGCATCACGGTCAAAAAATGGCGCACCAGATTCATCATTGCGGAGTTCGTCCACGGTCTGGCTTGGGCCAGTCTGGTCGCAGTAATGTTTCGCATTCCGGACCCCAACGCCAAAACTTTCCTCATCGTCATGCTGTTGTTGTCCACCGCTTTCAACACCATGATCACGGCTACAATTCCCCTGGCTGTCTATGCGACAATCCTGCCGATATCCGTGGCGACGCTGGTTGGGCTCGGATTTCATTCAATCAATGACAGTTCGACGGCTGTGCTTGCGCTCGTTGGCGCAGCCCAGGTTTTTTTCTTTGTGCTTGCCAAACGCTTTCACCAAATTTCTTTCGAGAGCGTTTTCTACCGTTCCGAAAAAAGCGAACTAATCGCCGAGCTTGAGCAAGCCAAGGCTAACTCCGATGAGGCGCGCCGGCGTTCCGAAGAAGCCAATCTCGCAAAGTCACGTTTTCTCGCGACAATGAGCCATGAGTTGCGCACCCCGCTCAACGCCATTCTCGGCTTTTCTGAAGTGCTGAAAGGCGAACTGTTCGGGCCGCATGTCAATCCTGTCTATAAGGACTATTCCAACGATATCCATGCGAGCGGTCAGCACCTTCTGATGCTCATCAATGAAATACTGGATCTTTCGCGCGTCGAAGCGGGGCGCTATGAGTTGAAAGAAGAAAGCGTTTCGCTGTCTGGAATTGCTCAGGACTGCCGCCATCTGTTGGCGATCCGCGCGGAAAAGCGCGAGATCAGAGTGATGGAAATGATTGAGCCCAATCTTCCACGGATCTGGGCTGACGAGCGAGCAATTCGGCAGATCGTGCTAAATCTGCTCACCAACGCGATCAAGTTCACGCCGCAAGGAGGTCAAGTCTCCATCAAGGTCGGCTGGACCAGCGCCGGCGGGCAATATATCGCGATCAAGGACACCGGTCCGGGCATACCCGAGAGCGAAATCGACTTGGTTATGTCTTCCTTTGGACGCGGCACGCTGGCTCAAAAGAATGCTGAAGAGGGCACTGGACTTGGACTGCCAATCGTTAAGGGGCTTATTGATCTTCACGGCGGTCAGTTCATTCTAAAGTCGAGGGTGCGGGAAGGTACCGACGCCATCGTCGTTCTGCCTCCGCAGCGCGTGATGAACGCCCTGCCCCGAATGGAGACCAACAATCAGCCCAGACCTGCGCCGCGCTTCGCCACCGCGTAGGCGCGGAGAAGGCGTATAATAAATCATGAGCGAGACAAATTCCGGCTCCGCAAGCGCCAGCGGCGCGCTGGTGCTTTTTTCGGGCGGACAGGACTCGACGACCTGTCTGGCTTATGCGCTGTCGCGTTTTGAACATGTCGAAACGCTCGGCTTCGACTACGGACAGCGACACGTGGTGGAGCTTGAACGGCGCGCCGTGTTGCGCGCTGGCCTCGCGGCTCTGTCGCCAAAGTGGAGTGAGCGGCTGGGGGATGACCACACCATCGCGATTCCGGCGCTCGGCGAGATTTCGCAGACTGCGTTGACCCGCGAGACGGAAATAGCTTTCGGCGCAACGGGCCTTCCCAACACCTTCGTGCCGGGGCGCAACATCCTGTTTCTGACCTTCGCGGCAGCTCTGGCCTATCGACGAGGCATTACGCATCTCGTTGGCGGCATGTGCGAAACCGACTACTCCGGCTATCCCGACTGCCGTGACTCGACGATCCGAGCGACGCAGACCGCATTGTCCCTCGGTATGGATAGGGAGTTCAGGATTCACACGCCACTGATGTGGATCGACAAGGCCGATACCTGGCGCCTTGCTGCGAAACTGGGAGGCGAAGGCCTGACGCAGCTGATCGTCGAAGAGACGCACACCTGCTATCTTGGCGAGCGCGGCAAGCGCTTCGCATGGGGCTATGGCTGCGGCGCCTGCCCCGCCTGCCAGCTTCGCGCAGCGGGATGGGAAAAGTTTATGCGCGAGAACCATCTCGGAAAGTAAAACCCCGCTGACTCCAGGGGTCAGGGTTGCCCTTGTGGACGGATTTTTGGAGAATGGCGCCGTCGCAGTTTAACCTTTTGCCTTGATCCGGGCGGCGATTTGGGGCATACGCTCCGGTCACGAGCCGCTGGGCGTTCATCCCGGCCGAAATCGATTTGCCGAGGAAGAGACATGAAAGTCCGCAACTCTCTGAAGTCGCTGCGCTCGCGCCACCGGGCCAACCAGCTGGTGCGCCGCAGGGGCCGCGTCTACATCATCAACAAGGTGCAGAAGCGTTACAAAGCCCGCCAAGGCTGAGTTACCGCCACACCTTCCTAGCTAAAGCCGCGCAGCCCAAAGCTTCGCGGCTTTGCTTTTGGGAAACCCGTCAGACTCCCATCAGCGCCTGTACATGGGCGGCCGCGGACGCCGCCAGAGCTTCAAGGTCGTATCCGCCCTCCAGCGTGGAGACGATTCGACGGTCACAACGTCGGTCGGCGAGATCGAGCAGGCGTTTGGTCGCTTCCGAGAAATCTTGCTCATTAAGTCGCAACCCACCCAGCGGGTCGCGCTCATGCGCGTCGAAGCCCGCCGAGATCAAGATTATGTCCGGGCCGAAGTCGTTTATTCGCGGGAGGATTATTTCGGCCAACGCCTCCTGAAACGTGTCGCCGCTCGCGCCGGCGAACAAAGGCGCATTAACGATAGTGTCAAATTCTCCTCTCTCGCCGCGCCCCCCCGTGCCCGGATAGAAAGGAGCCTGATGCGTGGAGCAGAAAAGCACATTCTTGTCGGACCAGAAAATTTCCTGTGTGCCATTGCCGTGATGCACGTCGAAGTCCACGATGGCCACACGCTCCGCGCCATGCACCGCCATTGCATGACGCGCGGAGATCGCGACATTGTTTAAGAAGCAAAAGCCCATAGGCGTAGCAATTCCGGCGTGATGTCCAGGCGGCCTCACCGCCACGAAGGCGGTGTCCGCGGCGCGCGACATAACTGCATCGACACCCGCGATGACGCCGCCTGCGGCGAATTTGGCCGCCTCCAGCGTTTTAGGGTTCATCGCGGTATCCGCGTCGAGCGCGGCTAACCCTTCCCTCGGAGACGCTTCCTCGAGCGCGCGCAGATAAGTTTCCGGGTGCACCCGCCTTAGCTGCTCGCGATCGGCGAGCGGCGCAGTAAGCCTCTCGAGCCGCTGGAATTTATCCTGCGCTAGCGCTGTCTCGATACCTCTCACGCGGTCGGGTTGCTCGGGATGACCGGGCCCCATGTCGTGTTCGAGTGAGGATGGATGGGTGACAAGCAAGGTGCGCATATCTCACCCTCGCGGCATGAAGGCGCGCCGCCAAGTTCGCGTCACACAGGAATGATCGCGTTCCATGGACCAGCGGGACATATTTCTGCGCCTTTGTGCATCAGCTTTACCTTGCGCCGCGACTACTGTGGCGCCGGGGACACATAACAGTAAAATTGCGCATCTCATAATCTCTGATCGTAACTTTATGGTATTCACAACGCTAATAATCTTTTGCGGCGGTGAGGAGGTTTCAATGAGAGTTATGTCATATGCCTTTGCGGCACTGGCGTTCGCCTGCCTTGCGGGTTGCAATGGCGTGCGTATGCCGGACCCCAAGGTCAGCGGTCGCGATGCGGAATTCCTGGCGTTGGCCCCCCGCGCTGAAATCCCTTCGGATTTCGAGCGCTACCAGGTCGAATATAAGACCAGCGAGCCCGTAGGCTCGATCATCGTCGACTCACACAACCACTTCCTCTATTTCGTGCAGCCGGGCGGCAAGGCAATCCGATATGGCGTCGCAACCGGACAGGACGCCATGGGCTGGAGCGGACGCGCCAGCGTTGGCGGTATGCAGGAATGGCCTCGCTGGATGCCGCCGAAGGACATGCTGGAGCGCTGGCCGCACTTGCAGCCCACGGCCGACGCCGGCGGTCTGCCGGGCGGTCCCGACAATCCGCTTGGCTCGCGCGCCCTGTACCTGTTTCAGAACGGCAAGGATTCGCTATATCGCATCCACGGCACCAACGAGCCGGAAAAAATCGGCCAGGGCGTGTCCTCCGGCTGCATTCGGATGCGCGATATCGACGCCATCGACCTCTACAATCGCGTGAAAATTGGAACGCCCGTTTTGGTGATCTGATCTGGACCCGACCGACCGGTTCTTCACCTCCAACCCCCGCTAGAGCGGGGGTTGAGTCCAAGGTAAGCGCCGTTTTTTATTGCCCAAAGCGAGGCCGCTACTCCACGGGCTCCACAGCAATAATTTCAATCCCGAAACCCGACAGCCCAACATAAGCGCGCGGTTTTGGCGTTGTGCTTCGCAGACGGATCGACGACACGCCAAGGTCTTTCAATATTTGGGCGCCGAGTCCAACGTCGAGCCATTGCCTCTTGCGATCTTCTTCGGCGTTATCCGCTTGCGGGCGCACGACATTGGCCGGCACCCCTGCCGCGCCGTCTCGAAGATAGACCAGAATTCCCCTGCCCTCGCGAGCGAAACGCGCCAGAGTCTTTTTGATAGTGTCTGCGCCGCCGAACACGTCGCCAAGGATATCTGCGCGATGTAGTCGCGCTGGCACTCCGCGCCCGTCGCCGACCGAACCTAAAACAAAGGCGAAATGCTGCACGCGATCGAAGGGCGTGACATAGGCGTGACCGATCATTTCTCCCACCTCCGTCGCAACGGCAAATGTCGCGACGCGCTCCACGAGTTTCTCCCGAGACTGGCGATAAGCAATCAAATCCGCCACGGACACGACGGTAAGCTTATGCTCGCGCGCGAATTGCGAAATCTGCTCGCCAGCCATCACTGTGCCGTCGTCATTGGCGAGTTCACAGATGACCCCCACCTGCGGAAGGCCGGCAAGACGACAAAGATCGACAGCCGCCTCAGTGTGGCCGGAACGCATAAGCACGCCGCCTTCCTTGGCGATCAGCGGAAACACATGCCCCGGGCGCGCGAAATCGGAAGCGCCCATATTGCCATTGGCGAGCGCACGCACAGTATTGCAGCGCTGTTCCGCGGAAATTCCAGTGGTGAGACCGTGGCGAACGTCGACCGAAACCGTGAAGGCCGTGCCCAACGGAGCGTCGTTCTGCGCCACCATGGGGGCGAGGTGCAATCGCTTCGCCTCCTCCAGCGTCAAAGGCGTGCAGACGATGCCGCAGCAATGGCGGATGATGAACGCCATTTTCTCCGGCGTGCACAGCGAAGCAGCGACTACGAGGTCGCCCTCATTTTCGCGATCGTCGTCGTCGGTGACGACCACGATCTCGCCACGTGAGAAACTCTCGATGGCCTGGATGATGGAATGGGGCAAGCAAGTCTCCGGGACAGCGCAAAAGCTCCGTCCAGAGAATGGCTCCCTGTCGGCTCCTGCGGTCGTCTGTTGTCCCGAACATCTAGCGCCGACGAAGCGTCTTTACAAATGGCGCTGTCCGGCGACCTTGTGGCGTCGGGCGCCGGGTAAGCGGCGGACCTGGCTTTCAGTTCAGAATACGTCGGCCGGAACAGCGTCCGGTTCATGCAGGCGAACGCCGCCGCATTTGGAGCAGGGTGCGAAACGATGGCCTGTTTCGCCGGCGAGCAGCGATTTGGTGGGCTCCCGGCGAATCGGAGCGTCCGCTCCAGACGCCGAAATCAGACGGATCTGGATGTCATCGCCAAGACGTAGCGCGGTGTCCTCGATCCACTCGATACTCTGATCCCCACGGGGGTCTGAAGTGTCTATGCCGCCGACACGCAGATCAAGGCCGTCGATCTCCGCGCCTTCGAGGGCCCGGGCGGAAGCTCCCGAGCCTTTGCCCACCCAGGTGAGCATGAAAGACACGGCGCCGCTATCCTGCAGGCCCGCCACTGCGAGCTTCTTGCCGTTTTTCCAAATTTCAAAGCCGAGCACCCGAACCTCCTTGGACCTGGATCGCCTCACCAGTCTTCAATTGCGGTTTTAATATCAAACTGTTTCCATTCGAATCTTGTTTTCGTTCAAACTTTATCGAAAGGCCTTGGACTGCACGCTTCAGCTTGGCGGCGCGGCCACGACGCAAAGCCGGCGACACGCAAGATTGCGCTCTTTCGTAATTTACACGGGCAAGGCTAACGCAAAGATAACGGGGTCCGCGCGCGTCCATCTCTTTTCGCCGGACACGAACCACGGCGAAATTAAGCACTGACGCAAGCGCCGCGTATTTGCGACCAGCGTCTGCCGCACCCCGGACTGTCCTGACGTGCTGCTTCTTGGCGACTCGATCTCGTCGCTGTGTGCCTCAAGCCCCGGAAGCCGAGGTTGGCGGGGTAGTCACGCTTGCGAAGCTGTCAAGCTCGCGAAGCCAGGGAGTCCCACACAAACCTTGCGCTTTCGCGCCAGGGCCGTTAACCCATTCCCAGAATTATACTTCGAGCGCAATGGAACAGCCCATGAAAGCCCGCGTCATCGTCACCCTGAAAAACGGCGTTCTCGATCCCCAGGGCAAGGCGATAGAAGGCGCGCTCGCGTCGCTCGGCGTTCCCGGTGTCGCGAGCGTTCGGCAAGGCAAGGTGTTTGACGTCGAGCTTGCCGGCGACGACAAGACCGTCGCCCACGAAAAACTGACCGCTGCTTGCGAAAAACTGCTCGCCAATACCGTCATCGAAAATTTTCATATCGAGCTTTGATCGGAGCTGCCCAATGAAAGCCGCCGTCATCGTCTTTCCCGGCTCCAACCGCGAGGGCGACATGGCTCGCGCTCTGGCGCAGGCCACGGGACGCATGCCCGATATGCTGTGGCATGGCGACCATGAACTGCCTGCCGGGACAGATCTCGTAGTGCTACCCGGCGGCTTTTCTTATGGCGACTATCTCCGCTGCGGCGCCATAGCCGGGCGGGCCGCCATCATGGACGCGGTGCGCGCCCACGCCGCGCGCGGTGGGCTGGTGCTCGGCGTATGTAACGGCTTCCAGATTTTGTGCGAAAGCGGACTGCTGCCAGGGGTGCTCATGCGCAACGCCAATCTGCGTTTCGTATGCAAAATGCAACATTTGCGCGTCGAACGGAACGATACCGCCTTCACCCGCAACTACGCCAGGAGTCAAATCATTGAAGTCGCCATCGCTCACGGCGAGGGCAATTACGAAGGCGATGACGCCACTGTCGAGCGGCTGGAAGGCGAGGGTCTTGTCGCCTTCCGCTATTGCGACGCGGCGGGCCAACTCGTCGACGCTGCAAATCCAAACGGTTCCCGTAATCACATCGCGGGGATATATTCGACGCGTCGCAATGTGCTTGGCCTGATGCCGCATCCGGAAAATTTGATCGACACGCTAGTCGGCGGGATCGACGGACGGGGGCTTTTCGAAAGTCTCGCCGCAGCCTAGTAACGAGGGGAAAACGCATCATGGCCAATGCAGATGCAGGCAAAGCGCCGCCAATTGCGTTGGCGCTTGGGCTCTTGACGCTGATTGCGTTGGTCGCAGCTTTTGGCGCGAGACTTTGGTGGTTCAGCGAACCGCCGCCGCTGCCGGAATTATTGCAGAACCTGGGGGAGTCCAGCGAGCCCGGCAGCCAGCAGATCTTTATCGCGCGCCTGGACGCAAAGTTTCCGAAAGGTTCGTCGGAATCCAGCCTTGTCACAGAATTGCGCGATGAGGGGTTCATCATGCGCAAAGATGTGCATCCGCCCGTGCACGAGGCCTCCTACGATCGCGGTGCGAACATAAACGATAGGTGCCGTCACAGCGGGACAGTGCGTTGGACGGCGGAGAATGACCGGATAAGCGGCGTCACCGGCGGTTACTACACGCATTGTCCATAAGTCGATGGATTAGCCTCGCCCTGCCCCGGCCGCGATATTCATAAGCGCCCGCGCAGCTTCGACACGCGCCATATCTGCGTGCGCTCGCGCGCGGCCTTGCGCGGCGCGCAGCGCTTCGATCATTGATGTGAGCCGCTGCGCCGACCAGAGTTTCAAATGCGCCTCAATCACCGAGTCGGGCACGGAAAAAAAGCCGCCGCGCTTTACCGCCATCACGCCGCCACTGATCCGCCCGCGGTGCAGAGACAGCGCATAGCGCAGTGCGTTCGAAATCAGCAGCGTGGGGTCGCCACCCTGTGCCAGAGATTCGTCGAAATCGACGCCAGCCGCGCGCATCCTCCCGCCAAAAGCCTGCAGAACGACCGCCTCCCCAGCGATATTCGAGGCATGAGCAACAACCTCCGCCACATCGGCCGCCTCCACTCGCGCCCGGCCATGCATATACAGCACGAGCTTCTGCAGTTCGGACCGACTCATCAGTCGGTCTTCGCCAAGCGCCGCTTGCAACAAGGCGCGCGCCTCCGGAGCG
Organism: uncultured Alphaproteobacteria bacterium; assembly: GCA_963724845.1. GTDB lineage: Bacteria > Pseudomonadota > Alphaproteobacteria > Rhizobiales > Beijerinckiaceae > Methylocystis. The sequence goes on along the minus strand of CAVRWF010000005.1, from coordinate 452,829 downwards.
ACGGAAAGCCCGGCGTCGCGCAGGGTTCTGTCGATCAATGCATTTACATCCGCGTCGCTGTCAGGAGAACATTCGATCCCTGCGCCGTTCTTGGCGCCTTCAACCAGCTTGCGAAGCGGCGCATCCTTGCGCAGCGCGCCCGCTGTGAGGATTACGCTGCAATCCCTCGGCGGAGCGGCGAGCAGCTTCTCGATCGCCGGAGCGACGGCCTTGGCTCCAGTCTCGACCAGCAGTGCGCGGCGCCCTCCAAACAGGGGAATCGTGTTGGCCTCGTCCAGCAGCGCCAAAGGATCCGCAGCTATGGCGTCGCCGCTCATCTCAACGAATTGAAAGGGATCGTGCCGGTCATCAACGCGGCGCTCGGCAAGGCGCAGCGCTCGCTCGCGGACCAACCCCGCGTCGGCCCCATGCACGAGAAACAGAAAGACCTGCTCTGGGGGCGCTTCGACGAAGCGTTCCGCGTCGCCCTTTTTTATCGCGACCACGTTGGTTCCGCCCTACGGCGTAGGCGTGCGACTAGCCAGCGCCGTTGCAATCCTCGTGCGGATTTCATCGGCGATGGTTTTGGCGTCGCGGATTTCGGCGTCGCGCGCGGCGCGGATATTTGTGAGACGATTGCTGAAACGATCGTAGCTGGCGATGTTGAAGGCTACGCCCTTGGTTACTTCCGTCTCGGCTGGAAGCGCGACGAGCTGATATTCCGCATCGACCACCACTGTCGCAGAAGTTGCACGCGTAGTCACCGTGTCGATAATCGGCGTGCGCGCGTTTTCTCTCAGTAACACTCTCAGGCGATAGCGCGGAGGCACTTGTGAGCCCGTGCCATTGAAGGCGAAAATCAGTTCGTTTCGCACATAATGGCCAAGCCTATCATTAATTGGCGCGATTTCTATGGCCTGCAGATCGTCCACCATCTGTGGATTGGCGCTGAGCGGGCCATACAGCGGTTGAATACAGCCCGACAGCGTCAAAGCGGCAAGCGCCAGAACAGGGAAACTACCCCCCCGATCAAACCACGACATTGACGATCCTCTTGGGAACGAGAATGAACTTCTTCACGGGCTTACCCTCCAGCGCGCGCTGCACGCCTTCCTGCGCCAGCGCCTCGGCGCGAACCGTCGCCTCGTCGGCGTCTTGAGCGACGAGAATCTCCGCGCGCTTCTTGCCGTTGACCTGCACCGGCAAAGTTATCAGCTCTTGCGCCACGAGGGTAGGATCGGCCACAGGCCAGGGCGCCTGCGCAACGAGATCCCTGTGGCCAAGATCCGCCCAGCACTCCTCCGCGACATGCGGAGTCATCGGCGCCACAAGCAAAATCAGGCTCTCGGCCGCCTCGCGGAATGCGAAAGCGAGATCGGCGGAAACGCCGGCTTCGGTTACATCGTCCAGCGCGGCGGTCAGTTCATTGGCAAACTCGCGAATGCGGGCGATTGCGCTGTTGAAACGCAGTCGTTCGACGTTCTCGCTGACTTGCGCTATGGCGCGATGCGTGGCTTGACGCAGTTTCAGCGCCGCCTCGCCAAATTGCGCCGGCGCCGAAGCTCCGATCGAAGCGGCCACATGGCCGGCCTCGCCAGTGACACGCCACAGGCGTTGCACGAAGCGCCACTGGCCCTGCGCGCCCTCGTCCGACCAGATGACGTCACGATCTGGCGGCGAATCAGACAGCACGAACAGCCGTGCTGTGTCCGCTCCATAACTCGCAATGATGTCGTCGGGGTCGACAGTGTTCTTCTTCGACTTCGACATTTTTTCGATCGGCCCGATGACGACTTCCGCGTTGTCCTCGATCAAGAAGGCTTTACGGGCGCCGTCGACCGCCTCGATGCGAATGTCGTTTGGCGAGACCCAGCCGTCCGGGCCTTTGTAGGTCTCGTGCACGACCATGCCCTGCGTGAATAGCCCCGCAAAGGGCTCCGCCAGTTCACCGTGGCCGGCGTCGCGCATCGCCCGCGCGAAGAAACGCGAATAAAGCAGATGCAGGATCGCATGCTCGATTCCGCCGATATATTGATCCACCGGCAGCCAGCGCTGCAGCGCGTCTTTCGAAGCGGGCGCGTTTTCGTTGTTCGGATCTGTGAAGCGCGCGTAATACCACGACGAATCGACAAACGTGTCCATCGTGTCGGTTTCGCGCCGCGCCGGCTTGCCGCAGGTCGGACAGTCCACATTTTTCCATGTCGGGTGACGGTCGAGCGGATTGCCCGGCTGGTCGAAAGTCACGTCTGTCGGCAACTTCACCGGAAGGTCAGCCGCAGGCACTGGAACCACTCCGCAATCTTCGCAATGGATAATCGGGATCGGGCAGCCCCAATAACGTTGGCGCGACACACCCCAGTCGCGCAGCTTGTAATTGACCTTGCGGCGGCCCTGCGGCGCGCCAAACAGCGTGGTCTGCTCCAGCCGGTTCGCGACCGCCTCCTTGGCCTCCGCCACGGTCAATCCGTCGAGAAAACGCGAATTGATTAGCCGCCCTTCGCCGTCGAAAGGCGTGTCGGTCACGACGAGGCTGGCAGGGTCGATGCCCTCCGGGCAAACCACAGGCGTCGCGCCAAGGCCGTAACGGTTCGAGAAATCGAGATCGCGCTGATCGTGCGCCGGACAGCCAAAAATCGCGCCCGTGCCATAGTCCATCAACACGAAGTTGGCGACGTAGATCGGCAGCCGCCAGTTGCCGTCGAAGGGATGGTCGACCGTGAGACCTGTGTCGAAGCCCTTCTTTTCCGCTGTCTCGATAGCCGCGACGGAGGTGCCCATCTGATGGCACTCTTCGATGAAGGCCTTAAGCGCCGCATTGTTCGCCGCTACGCTCTGGGCAAGCGGATGATCCGCCGCTACCGCGACAAACTTGGCGCCGAATAGCGTGTCGGGGCGCGTGGTGAAGACTTCGAGTTCACGGGTTTCGCCGAGCGGCTCTGACAGCGCGAAGCGCAGCAGCAGACCCTCCGAGCGGCCGATCCAGTTGTGCTGCATCAGTCGCACTTTTTCCGGCCAGCGCTGTAGCGTCTCCAACCCGGTGAGCAGTTCCTCGGCGTAGTCGGTGATCTTGAAGAACCATTGCGTCAGATCGCGCTGCTCGACCAGAGCGCCAGAACGCCAGCCCCGGCCGTCGATCACTTGCTCATTCGCCAGCACAGTGTGATCCACCGGATCCCAATTCACCTTGGACTGTTTGCGGTCGACAATGCCGACGCGAAGGAAATCCAGAAAAAGCTGCTGTTGACGACCGTAATAGGTCGGATCGCAAGTGGCGATCTCGCGCGACCAGTCGAGCGAAAGGCCCAATGATTTCAGCTGTGCGCGCATCGCCGCTATATTGGCGTAGGTCCATTCCGCCGGGTGGCGTTTTCCCTGCATCGCGGCGTTTTCCGCCGGCAGGCCGAAGGCGTCCCAGCCCATCGGATGAAGCACGTCCGCGCCTTTTGCGCGCATGAAGCGGGCGATGACGTCGCCCATCGAATAATTGCGCACATGGCCCATGTGGATGCGCCCGGAAGGGTACGGGAACATCTCCAGCACGTAGTATTTGGGTTTTTCGGGCGCGGCGCCGGCTTTGAAAACCTGCGCGTCGTCCCAGATTTTCCGCCACTTGGGTTCCACGGTGGCGAAATTATAGCGTTCGGCTCTCATGATCGGGCTGTTGTCCGGCTAAGGGCGGGTTTTCCCTGTAATGCCGGGCGGGACGGAGCTTGTCAAAGGCCGTGTAGCAGGGCGCTATAGGGAAACATGACAAAGCCGTCCCGGACACACGAGTTCCTGGGCGCCTGTCTCGACCAAAACGATGGTCGGAGCTAAAAGCTCATTTCCAGCGCCAAGGACCACGAAGAACCTTCGCGAACCCCGCGTCGCGGAGCGCATGGAAGTTCTCATCCGCCGGGAGCGTCGTCCCCCGTTTTTGCGTCGCTCAGTAGCGCAAACAACTTGGGCGGCGCTAATAAAGGCCAATGACAGAATATTGACGGATAATAATGTCGCGGCAGGCTTACGCCCGCCGCTCGCTTCTTATTGTTCGAAGATTACTTACGCGAACTCCATGATCACCGCGTCGACGGCGAGGCTGTCGCCGGCCTTGGCCAGTATTTTCTTGACGGTCACGTCGCGCTCGGCGCGCAGCACGTTCTCCATCTTCATCGCCTCGACCATGCATAGCGCCTCGCCTGCCTTGACCTCCTGGCCCTCCGCCACGTCGATGGTCTTGACGAGGCCAGGCATCGGACAAAGCAGATGCCTGGAAATTCCGGCGTCCTTCTTCTTGGGCATCAGCGCCGCGAGTTCAGCCTCGCGAAGCGTATAGACCCGCGCCGCGACGCTGACGCCTTGATGAGACAGCTCGAAGCCGTTGAAGATCGGACGCGTCTGCACGAAGACCGTATGGCCGTCGACCGTGCCCTGAAAAACAAGGTCGCCCGGACGCCAGTTCGAGGACACGCGATGCGCGCGCTTGTCGCCGTTCGCAAAGCGCACGATCAGCGCCTCGCCCTGAGTCTCTATCGTCAGGTCAAAGCGCTGGTCGCCGAGCATGCAAACACGCTCGCGCGCGAACTGCACCGGTGCGCCATTGCGCAGCTGACCGGAGATTTTGCGCTTGCGCTCATTGCCGATATGGTCGATCAGCGTCGCGACCACCGCCATCACATGCGCCAGTTCGCCCTTGGGCTCCTGCGCGACGAAACCGCCTTCATATTCCTCGGCGATAAAGCCTGTGGAAAGGCGGCCCGAACGCCAGCGCTCATGCATCATCAGCGAGGACAGGAACGGGATATTGTGCCGGATTCCGTCGATCACGAAGCTGTCGAGCGCATCCGCCTGTGACTGGATGGCAGACAGCCGGTCCGGGCCATGCGTCACCAGTTTGGCGATCATCGGATCGTAATGAATGGAGATTTCTCTGCCCTCGGTCACACCGGTATCGTTGCGCACAGTAATTCCATCGGCGCGCTTTTCTTCCGGCGGACGGTATTTCACGAGGCGGCCGATCGACGGCAGGAAGTTACGGGTCGGGTCTTCGGCGTAAATGCGGCTCTCGACCGCCCAGCCCTTGATCTTGACGTCTTCCTGCTTGATTTGCAGCGGCTCGCCAGCCGCGACGCGGATCATCTGCTCGACGAGATCGATGCCGGTGATAAGTTCGGTCACCGGGTGCTCGACCTGAAGGCGCGTATTCATCTCAAGGAAGTAAAAGCTCTTGTCCTGACCCGCGACGAATTCCACCGTGCCGGCGGAATTGTAGTCGACGGCCTTGGCCAGAGCGACGGCCTGCGCACCCATCGCCGCGCGTGTCGCTTCGTCGAGCAAGGGAGAAGGCGCTTCCTCAATGACCTTTTGATTGCGGCGCTGGATCGAACATTCACGCTCATTGAGGTGGATTACATTGCCGTAGCTGTCACCCAGAACCTGGATTTCGATATGGCGCGGATTGACAATGAATTTCTCGATAAACACACGGTCATCGCCGAAGGACGAGGCCGCTTCGGAACGGGCGCGGGTGAAGCCTTCCACCACTTCATCGGCTTTGTAGGCGATGCGCATGCCCTTGCCGCCGCCACCCGCTGAGGCCTTCAGCATCACGGGATAGCCGATTTCATTGGCGATCTTGACCGCTTCTTCGCCGTTCTGAATCACGCCGAGATAACCCGGCACGACGCTCACATTCGCTTTGGAGGCAAACTTCTTCAACTCGATCTTGTCGCCCATCGCTTCGATGGCTCTGGGATTGGGACCGATAAAAACAATATTGGCCTCCGCCAGCGCCTTGGCGAAAGCCGCACGCTCCGACAAAAATCCGTAGCCGGGATGCACCGCCTCGGCGCCGCTCTTTTTGCAGGCGTCGATGATCTTGTCGATCAAAAGATAGGACTGGGCTGCGGCAGGCGGACCAATGTGAATCGCCTCATCAGCCATTTCGACATGCAACGCGTCCGCGTCCGCGTCGGAATAGACGGCGACGGTGGCGATGCCCATGCGGCGGGCTGTTTTGATGATACGGCAGGCGATCTCGCCGCGATTGGCGATCAGAATTTTGCGAAACATGGGCGCCCCAAGCTTAAAGCGTATGACGCGCCCGCCTCCGCTCCCCCGGAAACTGGCGGGCGCCGGTTTGTTTTATTTTTACTTCGCTTCCGCTTCTTCATCCGGTCGCTTCGACTGGACGCTGTCCACGATGCCGAAAACTTTTGCTTCTTCGGCGGTCATGAAGTGATCGCGATCGAGCGTTTTTTCTATGGTGTCGTAATCCTTGCCGGTGTGCTTCTCGTAGATTTCATTGAGCCGTCGCTTGATCTTCAAAATATCTTCCGCATGGCGCTGAATGTCGGAAGCCTGACCCTGGAAGCCGCCCGACGGCTGATGCAACATCACGCGGGCGTTGGGCAACGCGAAGCGCAGGCCTGCTGCGCCAGCGCAGAGCAGGAGCGAGCCCATTGACGCGGCTTGGCCGACGCAAAGGGTCGAAACTCTGGGCTTGATGAACTGCATGGTGTCGTAGATCGCGAGACCCGAGGTTACGACGCCGCCGGGAGAGTTGATGTAAAGCGAGATTTCCTTCTTCGGATTCTCGGATTCGAGAAACAGCAGTTGCGCGATGATCACCGAAGCCATGTGGTCTTCGACCTGACCGGTGAGGAAGATGATGCGCTCGCGCAGCAGGCGCGAATATATGTCGAAGCCGCGTTCGCCACGCGACGTGTTCTCGATCACCTGCGGGATGAGATACTGGTTATAAACCTCGATAGGATCGCGCATCATAGTGCCTTTCTCGCCCTTGGCAGGGCCGCCACGTCGCTTGGCTGAGTTCGGAACGGCTGCCGTCAGCCTCTAGTCATATTTCGTTCGGGCGGCAAGACGCAAAACCGGGACCGGCGCTTCACCCTCCCCCATCAAGGGGAGGGCGCCCTGTCCCGCCGTCCGATTGCCGAAATCAGGCGGCTTCTTCTTCGGCGAAGAGTTCGTCTCGAGTTACGGTCTTATCGGCGATCTTGATGAGGCTGCTGAGATGGGCGACCACTCGTTCCTCGTAGATCGGGGCGCGCAACTGGGCCAGCGCCTGCTCGTTATTGCGGTAGAAGTCCCAGACCTGCTTTTCCTGACCCGGAAACTGGCGTGCGCGCTCGACCACGGCGTCGGTCAGATCCTTCTCCTCGACCTTGACGCCGGCGCTTTGGCCGATTTCCGCCAAAACCAGCCCAAGGCGCACTCGACGTTCGGCAATGGCGCGATATTCTGCGCGCAATTCGTCCTCGGTCTTGCCTTCGTCATCCAAAGTTCTTCCGGCGCGCTTGCGCTCGGCTTCAAGCTCCTGCCAGATGCCGCCAAATTCCTGATCGACAAGCCCCTGCGGGAGCTCGAAACTGTATTTTGCGTCGAGCGCGTCCAAAAGAGAGCGCTTCAATTTGTCGCGCGACGCCTTGTCGTGGTCCGCCTCGATATTTCCGCGCACCGCCGTTGTGAAAGCCTCCAGCAATTCGAAGCCGTATTTCTTGGCGAATTCTTCGTCGACTTCCTGAGGCTTGGGGCTGGCCACAGATTTGACCGTCACGTCGAATTCAGCCGCCTTGCCGGCAAGGTTCGGGGCGGAATAGTTGTCGGGAAAGGTTACTTTAACCGCGCGATGTTCGCCCGCGACTGCGCCCTCCAGCTGTTCCTCGAAGCCCGGAATGAACGAGCCGGAGCCGAGCACCAGGTCGACATCGCCGCCTGTCCCGCCTTCGAAAGGAACGCCATCCAGCTTGCCGGTGAAGTCGACCGTCAGCTTGTCGCCTTTTTCAGCCTTGGCCCCCTCGGCTCTGGGATCGAACTCGCGCACACGCTCGGCCAGCTTCTGTAGAGCCGTCTCGACGTCCTCGTCGGTGACCGGAGCCACCGGCCGCTCGAGCGAGATGTCGGCGAAGGAGCCAATCTCGAAGGTCGGCAGCGTCTCAAAGGTCACAACGAACGAAAAATCGCCGGCGGCCTCCAGCGCCTTTTCCACTTCCTCCTGGCCCCCGGGGAAATCGAGCTTCGGCTCCATCGCGATGCGCAGCTTGTTTTCGTCAACAATCTTGCGGTTGGCCTCGTTTACGGCTTCCTGCAGCACCTCGCCCATAAGGTTTTTGCCATAGAGCTTTTTAAGGTGCGAAACCGGAGCCTTGCCTGGACGGAAGCCCTTGATCTGAGCCTTGGCGCGCATTTCATTGAGCTGCGACTCGAGCTTCGCCGCGAGATCGCCCGCGGGCAGCACGACCTTAAATTCCTTTTTCAAGCCCTCGGAGAGGGTTTGGGTTACTTGCATGTCATTCGCCTTCCGCAATAGCCCGCCGTTTGCGGCGGGCGTCCTTTAGACGCCCCTGCGTCTGTGTGGCGGCGCTTTGCGCCGGAACATATTCTCAATTCCCACGACCTCAGCCCGGAGCTCTCAGCTCTGGCCGGTCGAGACTAAAGCTCGATCCCGAAGGCCTCGGGCAAGCCACAAATCTCGTGGCCTCTCGATGGCGCTTGCGCGGGGCTTGCTGGTGCGGGCGGAGGGACTCGAACCCCCACGACTTTCATCACCGGAACCTAAATCCGGCGCGTCTACCAGTTCCGCCACGCCCGCGACAGTGAGCCTGCATAAACACGCCCAAGGGGCGCCGAAAGGAGGTCCCGCCGGCGCGTCGCGCCGCTCTATAGCATGGTGAAACGGCGATGCAGCATAAATTATGCAGGAAAGCTCCGGGTGTTCCCAGTTCTCCGCCGAAGCTCCGCAAAGCCGGCAATGCCCCGTCGCCATCCCGTCGCTGGCGCGCTAAGACATTTGTCCGACCCAGCAGCAATCGCCCGGACCTCAAATGTCGCCAGCCTGTTCCCGCCGCTCCTTCCTCGCCGGCGTCAGCGCAATCGTTTTCCCCCTTCCCGCACGCTCCGAGGGAAGCGCCGCGCCGCGGCTTCTCGAAGCCCGTCCGGGTAAGGCGCAGCTTTTGCCGGCCCCCGCGCCCGCCACCGACATAATCGGTTTCGATGGCGCAACACCCGGCCCATTGCTGCGCTACAGGCAGGGCGACACGTTGCTCGCGCGCCTTGTGAATAAAACAGAGCAGCCGCTTACCCTGCACTGGCAGGGCATGAGAGGCGAGAACTCCATGGACGGGGTGGCGCCGCTGACGCAGACGCCAGTCGCGCCCGGAGCGAGCTTCGATTATCGCCGCGCCTTGGCCGATCCGGGGCTTTTTTGCTATCGACCCAGCGTGTTCCCTCACAGCGGGGAACTCGTGGGTCGCGGCCTCAAAGGCCTGCTGGTCGTGGAAGAATCCGCGCCTCTGGCCAGCGACGCCGACCTCGTTGTTGTGCTCGACGATTGGAAACTTGATCCCAAAGGGGTCGTGGACAGTGATTTCGCCAAAGCAGCCGAGGCGCAGGGCGCCGGTAGAATCGGCGCGCTGCTTATGGTTAACGGCGCAGAGGCGCCTTCGGCCCATGAATTCGCGCCTGGCGCGCGGATTTGGTTGCGGCTGGCGAATCTCGCCAACGCCCGAATCATGGTGCTTTCTTTCGAGGGCGTGAAACCCTACGTCATCGCCATCGACAGTCAGCCCTGCGACGCATTTGTGCCGGTGCGCCAGAGCATTCCGGTCGCACCAGGCGCGCGCTTCGAACTTATGTTCGACCTGCCGCCAGAGGCGAACGCCAAGGCGCGAATGATTTTGCGCGGTCCGGGGGGGCAGGATCAGGATCTCCTGCGGTGCTCAACCAAGGGCCAGACGGTCCAACCTAGGCCCGCGATCCAGTCCCTCCCACAGAATCCGGCATTGCCGCGCGAAATAAAACTGGCGCAGTCGAAAAAGATCGAAATTGCGATCGCGCCGAACGGCGCCGGCTGGACCTTTAACGGGGCGCCCTCGAAAGCCTATTCCGGCGAGGCGCTGTTTCGCGTCAAGCACGGGACCCCGGTCACGCTGGGGTTCGAAAATCGCGCGACGGTCCCGCTTGTCATGCATGTGCATGGACACTCAGTTCGCCTTTTGCATGACCTCGATGACGGCTGGGAGCCATATTGGCGCAACGCAGTCGTATCGCCGCCGGGCAGAACGAAGCACGTCGCTTTTGTCGCCGACAGCCCTGGCAAATGGGCGTTGCATGACGACATTCTGGAGCACGAAGCAGCGGGTCTCGCCACCTGGTTCGAGGTGACCTGACGGCGGGCCGTGGCCTTCCCGGGTTTATCCGGTTTTTGTGCGCCGCAAAATAAAGGATCGCAGGGCGATGCTATTCTGTGACGGATCGTCACGGGACAAAGCACGAAAAACTGATATATGATGGCGTCAAGCCGCGCTTTAGGGATGCAGCCGCATCTTCGCAATCAGCTTGCTGAAAACGGAAATTGGCGTTCGGAAAAGGTCCGGCGCCGGGGTTGCCACCGTGTCCCGCATAAAAGCGGTGCGAACACACGAATCAAAAGAAGGGGGAGACCACCAATGAACAAGAGATTTCTCGCCGCTCTGGCCTTGGCGACAGTCGGTTTGACGGGTCAGGCCTACGCCCATGGCGGCGTCAGCGTCGATCAGGGTCAGTGCATCATGAAGATTGGCCCGGATACGATGACCTTCACAGGTTATCAGCCGCTCAAATCCCGCGAACAGTTCTGCGACGACATCCCGGACGCCGGCCCCACCATTATCGTGCTCGACGCGCAGCAGGACGAATTGCGCGATATGGCTCTGGAAATTCGGATCCTGCGCAATGTCGGCCAGAAGGACGACAACGAGAATCTCGAGGGCAACACCGAAATTTATGTCCCCCCCAAGAAATACAAGACCGGGACCTTGAATTTCGAATATAACTTCGCCAAGCCCGGCAATTTCATCGGTTTGGTGAAAGCCCGCAGCGACGACGGCGGCAAGGAATATGTCTCGCGCTTCCCCTTCGCCGTTGGCGAGACGGCGAACAAGAATTTGCTCACCGCCCTGGTGCTGGGCGCTGCCGGCCTCGCCGGCTTCGGCCTCTATTACAAGCACGCCTTCCTCGACAAGAAGAAAGCGCCGAAGGCCTGACCGGCATCAGCCGATCTCGATGAGTTGGCCGTCGCGTAAAGTTACGCGGCGGTCCATTTGTTTTGCGAGATCGAGATTATGTGTCGCGACCAGCGCGGCAAGCCCGCTGCCCCGCGCCAGCGTCATCAGCGTTTCGAACACATGCTCCGCCGTGCGCGGATCGAGGTTGCCGGTCGGCTCGTCCGCGAGAAGCAAATCCGGTCCGTTGGCGACCGCGCGCGCAATCGCCACACGCTGCTGCTCGCCGCCGGAAAGTTCGCCCGGACGATGTGTCGCGCGCGCCCCGAGACGAAGATAACTCAGCAATTCCTGCGCCCGCTGGTTCGCCTCGCGACGTTCGAGACCGGCGATGAGCTGAGGGAGCGCGACATTTTCCAGCGCCGTGAACTCCGGCAGCAGATGATGAAACTGGTAAACGAAACCTATCGCCACGCGTCGCAACTGCGTGCGCTCGTCGTCGCTCATCGTCGAGGTAGGCGCATTGTTGATTTTGACCTCGCCGGCGTCGGGTCGCTCAAGCAATCCGGCGATGTGCAGCAACGTTGATTTGCCGGCCCCCGATGGCGCGATCAGCGCCACGGTCTGGCCAGGCGCCAAAATGAAACTCGCGTCGACGAGAATGTCGAGACGCACTTCGCCTTCGCGATAATGGCGCGAGACGCCGTTCAGTTCGAGCACAGAAACAGTCATCCGCGTCACTCGCTCCGAAGGGCCTGTATGGGATCAAGCGACGCCGCCTTCCAGGCGGGATAGATCGAAGCCAGAATAGCCAGCGCCAGGGTCATGCCGACGACGAGCGCCACCTCGCGCGGTTCGACGATGGAGGGCAGCCTGGAAAGGAAATACAGCTCCGCAGGAAAAAGATTGGCGTCGAGCAGTTTGTTCAGCAGCAAACGAATGGCGTCGAGATTCTTGGCCAGAAGCAACCCAAGCAAAAAACCGACTAGCGCGCCCGCCGAGCCGATCGAGGCGCCGATGATGAGGAAGATGCGCAGAACCGAGCCGCGCGTCGCGCCGATTGTGCGCAGGATCGCAATGTCCTTTGTCTTGTCCTTCACGAGCATGGTGAGGCCCGAGACTATGTTGAAGGCGGCGACAATGACGATCAGTGTAAGGATGATGAAGAGAATGTTTTTTTCGACCTGCAACGTGTCGAAGAAGGTCTTGTTCATCTGACGCCAGTCCGTGACGATCACGGGCCTGGTTATCGTCTTGTCGATCTGACCGCGAAAGGCGTCCATCGCCTCCGGATTTTCGACAAAAGTCTCGATGGTGGTGATTTCATTGTCCTTATTGAAAAAGCTCTGCGCCTCCGGCAGAGGCATATAAACGAAAAGATTGTCGAACTCCGACATGCCGATCTGGAAGATGGCGACAACAGGATAAGCCTTTATGCGAGGCGTCACCCCGAACGGCGTCTGTGCGCCTTTGGCGATCAGCAGACTAACCTTGTCGCCAACCCGCACACCCAGCTTTTCTGCAAGTCGCTGTCCAATGGCGACGCCGCCGGCGGTGTCGAAATTATCAAATGTTCCGTCGCGCAAATTACTGGCGACGCCCGGGAGCTTTATCAGATCCTGCTCCCTCACGCCCCGCACGAGCACGCCGGTCTGGGCAAATTGCGAAGAGACGCCGGCGGCGCCCTCGACCATCGGAGCGGCGACGGTTACCCCCGGAACTTTGGCGATCTTGGCGGTGACATCCTCCCAATCCGTGAAGGGAGTTTCCAGCGCCTGCACGAAGGCGTGTCCATTGACGCCAAGGATCTTGTCCATCAGTTCGTGATGGAATCCGTTCATCACCGACATCACCACGATCAGCGTCGCGACGCCAAGAGTAATGCCAAGGAAGGAAAAAAGAGTGATGATCGAGACAAAGCCGCTCGCCCTGCGCGCCCGCAAATAACGCAGCGCGACGCTCCACTCGAAAGGGGCGAACATGCGGCTGTCGCGCGAAAGCGCGGGCGCGATTTCACCCATCGGATTCTCCCTTGCCGCGTCGGCGCTTCCGCTCATGCGCACGCCGCCCGAACAGAGCCGACGATGCGCGCGACAGCATCGTCTGGAGCCAAAAGCTCGCGTTCGCCGCCGCGTCGACGTTTCACCTCGACCTTGCCGTCGGCGAGTCCTTTGGGTCCGACCAGCACCTGCCAGGGCAACCCGATCAGATCCAGGGTCGCGAACTTCGCGCCGGGTCGCTCGTCCCGGTCGTCGTGCAGAACGTCGAGTCCGGCGTTTTCCAATTGCCGCACCAGTTCGGCGCAGACTTTGCCGGTCGCGGCGTCGCCCTGCTTCAGATCGGCGACTCCGACGTGGAAAGGCGCGACTTGCTCAGGCCAGATGACGCCATTGTCGTCATGGCCGGCCTCGATCAGCGCCGCCACCAGCCGCGAAGGACCGATGCCATATGAACCCATCGACAATGCAATCTCCTTGCCGTCCGGCCCGTTCACCACGGCCCGCATCGGTTCGGAATATTTGGTTCCGAAGTAGAAAATATGGCCGACTTCGATCCCGCGCGCGGCGACGCGAGATTCCTGCGGCACGGCGTCATAGGCCGCCTCGTCATGCTTCTCGCTGGTGGCGGCGTAAAGGCTGGTCCATTTGCCGACAACCTCCTCCAGCGCCGACGGATTATCGAAGTCAATATCCGCAGGCGGCGGCGCAAATTGTAAAAAGTCCTTGTGGCAGAACACTTCGCTCTCGCCGGTCGAGGCCAGAATGATGAACTCATGCGAGAGACTGCCCCCGATGGGACCGGATTCGGCGGCCATTGGAATCGCGGTCAGCCCGAGGCGCGCGAAGGTGCGCAAATAGGCGACAAACATTTTGTTGTAGGAATGACGGCCCGCCGTGGCGTCGAGATCGAAGGAATAGGCGTCCTTCATCAAGAATTCGCGCGAACGCATGACGCCGAAGCGCGGGCGCACCTCGTCGCGAAATTTCCACTGTATGTGAAAGAGGTTAAGCGGCAGATCCTTGTAGGAGCGCACATAGGCCCGAACGATTTCGGTAATCATCTCCTCATTGGTGGGTCCAAACAGCATCTCACGGTCGTGCCGGTCGGTAATGCGCAGCATTTCCTTGCCATAGGCGTCGTAACGCCCCGATTCGCGCCAGAGATCCGCGGACTGGATGGTTGGCATCAGGACTTCGATCGCGCCGGCTCTCGTCTGCTCCTCGCGGATTATGGCGTTGATCTTGTTCAGGACCCGCAAGCCCAGCGGCAACCAGGCGTAAATGCCGGCCGATTCCTGCCGGATAAGCCCCGCCCGCAGCATCAGCCGATGTGAGACGATCTCGGCCTCTTTGGGCGTTTCGCGCAAAATGGGGAGAAAATAGCGGGAGAGGCGCATAGGCTGTCCTTTGGGACGCCCGCCGCGAGCAACGGGCAGTCTGGCTTGGTCCGGAAAAGCGAATTGGCGGGCGCGCACGAAGCGGCGCGACGGCGCCAGTTCAAACGCACCTAGCGCCAAAACACAAGAGTTGGGCCCTGGAAAGGCGAGCGACCAGACTAGGGCTGCAAATATGCCCGCACCAATCCTATGTTGGTTGTGTTCAGCAAAATCCCGCAGGAGTCTTCATGCCGCCGGGTATCCCTCCCTTCGCCGCTCCCTATGCGCCGCCCGACGAAGAAATCGCGCGGCGATTGCTTGCGCTCCCCCTCGACGCAGCCCTGACGGCGAAAACGCAGACCCTCGCCCGCGATCTGCTTGCAATCATGCGCACGGAGCGCGGCGGCATCGGTGGGGTCGAGGATTTCTTGCACGAGTTTTCGCTCTCGTCCCGCGAAGGCCTGGCTGTTATGGCCCTGGCGGAATCGCTGCTGCGCGTGCCCGACGACGCCACTCTCGACCGCCTGCTGGCGGATCGTCTGGCGGCAGGAGAGTTTGCGCATCACCACGCCGTTTCGGACACTCTGCTGGTGCAGGCCTGCGCCTTCGCGCTCGGCCTTTCGGCTCGGGTTATCGCGGCGGAGGACTCCCCGCATGGCATAGTCGCCGATCTCGCTCGGCGCCTTGGCGCCCCTGCTCTGCGCGCAGCCGCCAAACAAGCCATGCGGCTAATGGGCGCGCATTTCGTTTTCGGCGAGACCATAGACGCGGCAATCTCGCGATCCCGCGGCCGTGACAGGCATTCCTTCGATATGCTTGGAGAAGCAGCTCGAACGGCGCAGGACGCGACGCGTTTTTTTGAATCTTACGCCAGCGCTATCGCGGCTATAGGAGCGGCGACTTCCTCTAACTCTAATTCTGGGCGACTGACCGACAGGCCCGGCGTTTCCGTAAAGCTCTCGGCTTTGCATCCCCGTTTCGAAGCGATCTCTCGCGAACGCGTGCTGAAGGAACTGACGCCGCGCCTTCTCGATCTTGCGCGCCTCGCCAAGTCGAATGAACTCCTTTTGACCGTGGACGCCGAAGAGGCCGACCGACTCGAACTTTCGCTGGAAGTTTTCGCGCGCGTGCTGGCTGATCGCTCGCTCGCTGGATGGGACGGTTTCGGTCTCGCCGTGCAAGCCTATCAAAAGCGGGCGATCGCTGTCATCGATTACGTTGCCGAGCTGACAAACTCGCATTTGCGCAGCCTGACGCTGCGCCTCGTAAAGGGCGCCTATTGGGACAGCGAGATCAAGCGCGCACAGGAGCGCGGCCTGTCTGATTACCCGGTATTTACCCGAAAGGCGATGACCGATGTGAATTACCTCGCCTGCGCGAACCGCATGTTCGGCGCGCAGCGGCTCTATCCACAATTTGCGACACATAATGCGATGACCGTCGCGGCGATCATTGCGCTAGCGGGCGCTCACGACAATTTTGAGTTCCAGCGTCTCCACGGCATGGGCGAGGCGTTGGCTCTGGCCGCGCAGGAACGTTCGTCTTTCCCCTGGCGAGTTTATGCGCCGGTGGGGCCGCATCGCGATCTTCTGGCGTATCTCGTGCGTCGATTGATCGAGAACGGCGCCAACTCGTCTTTCATCGCGCAGGCAGCCGATCCTGCCACTCCGATGGAAGCGCTGCTTAGTGACCCCTATGCGCTGATCGGCGCGCCAGAAAATGCGCGCAACCGCCGCCTGCCCGCGCCCGCCGAGATTTACCGGCCATTGCGCGCTAATTCGAAGGGCGTCGAATTCGGAGACGCCGCCAGCCTTGGCGCCTTGCTGACTCAGGTCGAGGTTGGCCGAGGGCGGCGCCTGACGGCCCTGCCCTCGCGGCCTTCGCGAATGCAAGCACGCGCTTGTCTCTCGCCGATCGACGGCAAGGAGATCGGCGCCGTCGTCGAGTCCGACGCAGCGGCGGTCGCCGCCGCGATGGATATGGCTCGGCGCGCCTTTGCAGAGTGGAGCGCATCGAGCGTCGACACGCGGGCCAGCGCAATCGAGCGCGCTGCCGATCTGATCGAAGCGCGCCGTGGCCCGCTTATCTCGTTGCTGCAATGTGAAGTGGGCAAAACGCTTGATGATGCGCTCGCGGAGATTTGGGAGGCTGCCGATCTTTGCCGCTATTACGCGGGACAAGCCCGTGACATTTGCAGCGATACGCCACTTCCAGGCCCGACTGGCGAAAGCAATAGTCTACGTCGCATTGGACGCGGTGTTTTCATTTGCATCTCTCCCTGGAACTTCCCCTTGGCAATCTTCATCGGCCAGATCGCAGCCGCGCTTGTCACAGGCAACAGCGTCGCTGCGAAGCCCGCCGAACAAACGCCCCTCATTGCCTATGAAGCGATCAATCTCCTTTATGAGGCTGGAATCCCTCAGGCGGCTCTGCAATTGCTGCCCGGCGACGGAGACATTGGCGCAGCTCTCGTCGCACATCCTTCGTGCGCTGGCGTGGTCTTCACCGGGTCTTTGGAAGTCGCGAAATCAATCAACAGCGCACTGGCGGGAAAGCCTGGCGCAATCCTTCCCCTGATCGCCGAAACGGGTGGAATCAATGCCATGATCGTCGATTCCACGGCGCTATTGGAACAGGTCGTGGACGATGTATTGACCTCAGCGTTTCGCTCGGCCGGACAGCGCTGCTCGGCGCTTCGCCTGCTTTGTGTTCAAGAGGATATTGCGCAGTCCTGCATCGAATTGATCGCCAACGCAGCGCGTGAAATGAAAGTGGGAGATCCGCGCGAAATCGCCACGCATGTGGGTCCGGTGATCGACGCCGAGGCCAAGATCCGGCTTCACGACTATCTCGCAGAGCGCAGGGCGCAAGGTCGCATTATCTACGCTGGCGTAGCGCCGAATGAAGGCTGTTTCGTCGCCCCCCATATCGTGCGCGTCGAGCGCGTCGCGGATGTCAGCGATGAAATCTTCGGTCCGGTGCTGCATGTTGTCACCTGGCGTTCCGACAACTTACGAAGGTTGATCGATGAAATCATCGCGGAGGGCTACGGCCTCACTTTTGGGCTCGCAACGCGCATTGAAACGCGCCAGCGTGAACTCGCAGCGACGGCCCCCGCAGGAAATATTTATGTGAACCGAAACATGATCGGCGCCGTCGTTGGAGGGCAGCCGTTTGGGGGATTCGGCCTTTCCGGCACGGGGCCAAAAGCGGGCGGCTCGGACTATTTGCGGCGATTTGTGCGCGAGGTGACTGTGAGCGTCAATACGGCAGCTGCCGGCGGAGACGCGGGGCTGATGGCGATGGAGGACTAAATTGCGGGCTGCGTTTCACCCGAGGTATCAAATAGCGATTATCGCTCCCCGCTCATGTTCACCCGCTCAATCTTCATCAATTCAGACTCGTATCGAAGTCCGCCGCACCACTGATTGATCGTTTTGAAGTCCGAAGCGTTATGGCGAAAACGCGATGGGCCCGTGAAGACTATCAGTCCTTTCTCGGTGACGATAATGTCCCCGTGGCGCAAGGTGTCGTCAGCCATGTAGTTGGTCTGGATAGTTGCGCTCTCGTTTGGGCTTTTTTCAACCTGCCTTATCTCCATTATCGGCAAGAGGCGATAGCGCGCCCGAGCGGCGAAGGCTTCGTATTCACGTCTTGCCCGCTCGACCTTGGCTAACCAGGAAAGGCGCGCGTCACTGGCGAAATCCGCCGTCGCGACCCTTGCGCGCAAAGGCCCCGCTGCGGAAAGTTGCGCAGAAGCCACAATGGCGCTCACAACGAGCGCGATCGAGAGAGATCGGCCCATACGTAGAAACGCGTAACGCGCAAGATGGTTTCGTTATAACAGACGCACCGCGCCGATTTCTTTGACGTTAAAGATGCTGCAGGCGCCGAGTGGAAAGTGAGCAGTCGCCGTTTCACATCGTCGCGTGAAACCGAATCGCCGCACCGGTTGACGGCGCGGTTAATTCGCCCTGCCACATCGTTCGCTGGCCGCGCACAAAAGTTCCTACGGGCCAGCCCACAACTTCCTTGCCGTCATAAGGAGTCCAGCCGCAGCGCGACGCGATCCACCTGTTGCGGATCGTCTCGCGACGTTTCATGTCGACCAGCGTCAGATCGGCGTCGTAGCCGACCGCAACGCGCCCTTTGCCGGCTATGCCGAACAGCCGCGCCGGACCGGCGCTGGTGAGATCGACGAAGCGCATCAGGCTCAAGCGTCCCGCGTTCACATGATCAAGCAACAGCGGCACGAGCGTTTGAACGCCCGTCATGCCGGACGGACTTTCGGGATAGGGCTTGGCCTTCTCTTCCAATGTGTGCGGTGCATGATCCGAGCCCAGCACATCGACGATTCCTTGTTCCAGCCCGCGCCAAAGGCCGTCGCGATGACCTCCGTCTCGCACCGGCGGATTCATCTGCGCCAGCGTGCCGATACGCGCATAATCGTCACTGGTCATGGTCAGATGGTGCGGGGTCACTTCCACGCTGGCGATGTCCTTGTGCTGCGCCAGCAAGTCAATCTCCTCTCGCGTAGACACGTGCAGCACATGGATCATTGCGCGCTTCTGACGCGCGATTGCGAGCAACCGCTCCGTTGAGCGCAATGCCGTTATTTCGTCGCGCCAAATAGGATGCGAGGACGGATCGCCCGGAATTCGCAAATATTCCCGTTCCTTCAGGCGATATTCGTCCTCGCTGTGGAACGCAGCTCGCCGCCGCGTCTTCGACAGAATCGCTGCGACGCCGTTGTCGTCCGCGACAAGAAGAGAACCTGTCGACGAACCCATAAACACCTTGATGCCTGCCGCGCCGGGCTGGCGCTCCAGTTCGGGAATGTCTTTGGCGTTGTCATGCGTGCCGCCGACCCAGAAGGCGAAGTCGCAATGCATTCTGTTTGTGGCGCGCGCGACCTTGTTGGCGACGTCGGAGGCGCTCGTCGTCAAAGGTTTGGTGTTGGGCATTTCGAACACCGCCGTCACGCCGCCGAGGACCGCGGCGCGCGAACCGGTCTCCAGGTCCTCCTTGTGCGTCGCTCCCGGCTCCCGAAAATGCACTTGCGTGTCGATGACGCCGGGGAGAATGTGCAGCCCCTTGCAATCGATCCTCTCGCCAGAGCTTGCCTGCGACAAATCGCCTATTTCGGCGATCTTGCCGCCGGATAGGCCCAGATCACGGCGGGTTTCGCCATCGTGGTTGATGAGCGTCGCGCCCAGGAGGATCGTGTCGAAGATTTTGGCCATCTATGGCGCCTCGCTTGCAGTATGCGACTGGAAACCTACCTCTTGGGGAGACATCGCCCATCGCACTTGTAGTGACAAGAGCGATGTAGCCGTATTGGCGCAAAAGGCGCGTATCTACCGAACAATTAGCGGCGCTTTGCCGACGCGGATGGAGCCTTAATCACAATGTCTGCAATCATTCTGGAGGATCGCGGCGCCGTCGAAGTGGCGGGGTCCGATGCAACCAAGTTTCTTCACAATCTCGTCACCAACGACATCGCAAAATTAACTCCCTCGCAGGCGCGGTTTTGCGCGCTTCTGACGCCTCAGGGCAAGATCCTGGTCGATTTTCTAGCCTTCGCCGTGGGCGAAGGCGACGAGCGTCGCTATTTGCTCGACTGTCCGCTTGGACTTGTCGGCGATCTGACGAAGCGGCTTACAATGTACAAGCTGCGG
This sequence comes from uncultured Alphaproteobacteria bacterium, assembly GCA_963724845.1. Classification (GTDB taxonomy): domain Bacteria; phylum Pseudomonadota; class Alphaproteobacteria; order Rhizobiales; family Beijerinckiaceae; genus Methylocystis. The sequence goes on along the minus strand of CAVRWF010000005.1, from coordinate 432,817 downwards.
GCGGCGGTGACGATCACGCCGCGCAGCGATGAACTCGCAAGCTACGCCTTTCTGACTGTCGATCCGCCCGCCCTCGACGCGCCGGCTCTTGCCAGAGACCCGCGATCGGAACGACTCGGCTGGCGCGCGCTCGCGCCGCGCGCCGCGGTCGTTGCGGCGGGGTTGCGCGAAGATTACGAGGCGGCGCGAGTGGCTGCGGGCGTGCCGGAGGGCGGGCTGGACTTCGCTTATGGCGACGCTTTCCCCCATGAGGCGAATATGGATCTGATCGCGGGAGTGGATTTCACGAAGGGATGTTATGTGGGCCAGGAAGTGGTTTCGCGCACGAAACATCGTGGTCTGGCGAGAAAGCGCGTGACGCCGTACCACGCAATTGGCGCCGCTCCCGCACCCGGCGTTCCGATCCGCGCCGGTGAGGTCGAGATCGGCGTAACCGGCTCCCGCAGCGGCGACAAGGGGCTGGCTCTGATCCGGATCGACAAGCTGGCGGACGCGACAGCCGCAGGAAACGCTCCGGCGGCGGAAGGCGTGACATTGGAGTTCGAGCTGAGCAGTTGAGCTGTCTTGAGCTCCAGTGAGGGGAGCTCAATCGCCCCGATAGAGGCAGCCTTCAAAACAGCTGTCACGGAACACGCCGACCTCACAAAGTCCGGGCGCGAAGGGCGCTAGGTCACGCCATATATAAAGGCACAGGTTTTCCAGGGTCGGCTTTCCCAGTCCTTCGAGGTCGTTCAAAAAGGAGTGGTCGAGTTTCTCGCGCAGTTCCGCGAGGCGTCGGCCGAGCCGCCCCAGGTCCATCACCCATTGCTCCTCTGCATGGCGCTCGCCCCGCAATGTCGCCCGCACGCGGAAAGAATGGCCGTGAAGATTGCGGTATTTGCCGCCGGTAGGATGCTCCGGGTCATAGAGCGCATGCGCCGCCTCGAAATAAAATTCCCGGAAAACCTCGAAACTCGCCACGGCTACTTCACCCCGATGATTTTGTGCGTTTGCAGGCATAAGCGCCAGCGCGGATGGGTCAGGCAATAGACTATCGCCGCGTCCGTATTGCTCAGAATTTTCGCCCCGTCCATCGGTTGCAAGAGAAAATGCTCAAAGTCCAAATCCTCGAACCGCTCCGGCTCCAATTCCGCCTGGGGGTAGACCAGCTTGAGCTCTTGCCCTGAAATCTGCGCCAGCGCCGCGCCCGCCTTGGGGGACACGCAAATCCAGTCGATTGCGCCGGGAACCGGCAGCGTTCCATTTGTCTCTATGGCGATTTCAAAGCCCTGCGCATGCAGGGCCTCGATCAGGGGCGCGTCCACCTGCAGCATGGGCTCACCCCCGGTCAGAACCACAAAGCGCCGTTCGCGGCGCGGTCCCCAAAGGCGCGCCAAGAGCGCCGCCAGGTCCTCTGGCTCGTTGAATTTCCCGCCGTTCTCCCCGTCGACGCCGACAAAATCCGTATCGCAAAAACAGCAGGTTGCGCTCCCGCGGTCCTCCTCGCGCCCGCTCCAGAGATTGCAGCCAGCAAAACGACAGAATACAGCAGCGCGGCCGGCATGACGCCCCTCGCCCTGTAACGTGTAGAATGCCTCCTTGACCGCATAGACCATTGGGAACGCTCGCGTGGAATGCGTCTCAATAGGCCGACCCGCGCGCGCGGTCCACCGCGCTTTTCAAGACTTCAGCCGCGCTTGGGCTGCTCCTTGTCCTTGCCATTGGGGTCGGCTGGCGCACGCGGTCGCGTGTCGAAATGGCGGATATAGGCCACGATATCGTCGATCTCTTTCCGCGTCAAACTCATGTCCGGCATTTTGGGGTGCGGGTCGGCGAGAAACATTGAGATCTGCTTATCGTCGGGCCGACGGCGAGCAATGTCGGCGAATGGAGGCGCGTCTGCGTTAGCCGAAGTCTGGTCCGCCGCGACGACGTGGCAGGCCGCGCACCAGCGCTTGGCGATTACCCCACCATGATTCACATCGCCCGCCCAAGCCGACGCGCCGCCGCAAAAAACTGCGGCGAGGACTGGAAGAGCAAGGAAGTGACCGAGGCGGCGAGGCGGAACAACCATAACGATTTCCTTTTTTGGAGCAGGTGCAGCCAGAGACTCGATTGGCGCGCAGCGCCTTGAGTTAATCACATGGCGTCAACGCCGGGGAAGAATCAGGACAATCAATCGCCGCGTCATCGCGACGCAGCGGAGATACAGCCATAAGGTCGCGGCAGCAAAGTGGCGGACCGCTATGCACAGCATTTATCAAATTTCGGGGCCTTCGCAGGTGCAAAAAATGTGATCTTGTTGCAACAGTTGCAGAGATAAATATTCCGCCGCGCTATTCGCTTCATCAAGCCCCTTTTCAGCCATAAACGCCGCGCTAAGGTCAGTGTGTCACAAGGTCAACCAAGACGCGGCGACATCTTCCTGGCGCGGTTACGCACTGGAAGCGGTTGTCGTGTATTTGCGAAGTTTTCGGCCAATTTTATGGGCGTTGGTGTCTTGGCGCGTGTGCGGCGGCTGTCGCGTTGGGGAAGTCGAGTCGATTATGATGGGGCCTCTCAAGATTAAGCATTTCGCGCAAGGCAAAGCGCGGCGGCGCGCGGCTCTGAGCGCTGGTTTCGGCGGATTGTGCATTGCGATTCTGGTCACCGTTTTCGCGGCGCCGGCGCCGGCGCTTGACTCCTCCGACCAACGCACGACTTCGCCGACCGCCCAGTTGCCGATTTTCAGGGACCCGCGCAGCGCGTTGCGCGCCGGGATCGAAAGCTATCATTCGGGCGCTGCGGGCTCCTCTGTCGAGGCGCTGCGTTACGCCGCCGAGGGCGGAGAATCTTTGGCGCAATGGAAGCTCGGACGGATGTACGCCGATGGCGACGGCGTCGCTCGTGATGACCTCAAGGCTTTCGACTATTTCTCCAAGATCGTCGACCATTTTGCTGACGACGACCCAGACCCCGGCCTGCGTTCCACTGCGTCGGCCGCCTTCGTCGCCGTGGGCCTCTATCTACGCGAAGGAATCGCCAGCGCCAAAGTCGCGCCGGATCCGGAACGCGCCTTCGACCTCTTCAGATACGCGGCGACTTTTTTCCGCAATGCCGATGCCCAATACAATGTCGCGCGGATGTATCTCGAGGGATACGGGGTCAAGAAGGACGTTCGTCAGGGCATGAACTGGCTCGACCTCGCGTCTCGCAAAGGCCATGTGCAGGCGCAAGCCTTGCTCGGTCAGTTGATGTTCAGCGGGGCCGCCGGCGGCTCTCCCCAGCGTCCGCGCGGCTTGATGTATCTTACGCTCGCTCGCGAGGCGGCGAACGGCTCCTCGAGCGACCAATGGATCGTCGATCTGCACAATAAGGCGCTGTCCTCGGCCAGCGAAGCGGATCGCAGGGCCGCCGTCAGCATGTTGGAAAGCTATCTGAAGCATCGGGACTGATGCGGGAGCCACGAGGTCGGTCCAAACGCGGCCTCGCCGCTCCGCATGATCAGGTCTCCAGTCAGTCCTCTTCCGCCAACAGAACCCCTGTCAGGCAGACGTCGCCATCGTCGATCACTAATTTAACCGGCGTCAGTTGCTGCCCTTTGCAAGGGCCGATGAAACAGTGTCCAGTGTCCGGGTCGAACTGGGCGCGGTGATTGCCGCAGGTGATAAAATTTTCATCTTCGTCGAGAAACTGGCCGGGCGTCGTGTCCAAACGCAATCCCTGGTGCGGGCAGACGTTTTCATAGCCAAAGAACTGAGTGCCCTTGCGAGTGATCAGGATGGGCCAAGGCTGAGCCTCGCCATCGTCTCCAGCGCGCATAAGCACGAAACCCGTCACATCTCGATCGTCGATCTCAACGGTGCGGCAGATCACATATAGTTCATCCATCGACGGACCCCTTTCGGTGCAATGGTCCGGTCGAAAGCAAGCGGACCACCTTGCTGTAGCAATCGATGAGCCAAGTCTCGGGGGCCGCTGGAGTAAAGCCGGCGTTGTGAACGCCGGTCGCCCCGCCACGTCCCGAACTGCGTTGGAAAGGGAACAGGTCGACTTTTCGCGGGGGTCTCAAAACGCCAATAGCCCCCCTGTTGAAGAAGAGGGGCGACATTGACGGTATGAAAATCCCGAATGTCTAAAGTCCCTAACACCCCGCGCAGCCGAGGAGCGCAAGAAGCGGGCTTTACTGCGCCGCGAGCTTGATCTCGGGGTAGGTGCAGCGTTCGGCGTTTTTCTCGACGTGCAGATGCGCCGGCGGCTCCACGAAGGGGATTCCCAGCGTTTGCCAGACATCGACCATCGCCTCGACCAGCACCCCAATATGCGCGTGATTATGGCGCGGTGTCGGGGTGATGCGCAGGCGCTCCGATCCTTTGGCGACCGTCGGGTAATTGATCGGCTGGATGTAGATGTGGTGCCGCTCCAACAGCATGTCGCTGGCAGCTTTGCACAATGGGGCGTCGCGCACCATCACGGGAACGATATGCGAGCTGTTCTCGAGCACCGGAAGGCCCGCGGCGGCGAGCGCATGTTTGGTGATGTGAGCGTTGCGCTGATGAGCTGTGCGCAGATCAGGCCGCGCCTTCAGCATCCGCACAGCGGCGCAGGCGGCAGCGGCGATCGCCGGAGGCAAAGCGGTCGTGAAGATAAAGGAGGGAGCATAACCGCGAATGGCGTCGATTAAAGCCGCATCGCCCGCGATATAGCCGCCGAGTGTGCCAAATCCCTTTGCCAAGGTGCCCTCTATAACGTCGATCTGGTCCATGACGCCGGCCTGCTCGCAGACGCCGCCGCCACGCGGACCGTACATGCCCACCGCATGAACTTCGTCGATATAGGTCATGGCGCCATAGCGCTTCGCTAGCGCGGCGATTTCCGCCACCGGCGCGACATTGCCGTTCATCGAATAGAGGCTTTCGAACACGACCAGCTTGGGTCGGTCGCCAGCCGCCAGCAACAGCTCTTCGAGATGCGCGACATCATTGTGGCGGAAGATCTGGATTTCCGCGCGCGACCGCTTCACGCCCTCGATCATCGAATTATGGTTCGAGGCGTCGGAAAGGATCAGGCAGTTGGGGAGCAGATCGGCGATGGTAGAGATCGCCGCGAGATTTGAGATCCAGCCCGAGGTGAAGACGAGCGCCGCCTCCTTCCCATGCAGGTCGGCAAGTTCATGCTCCAGTTCGACGATCGCGTGGCTGGTGCCGGAAATATTGCGGGTGCCGCCGGCGCCGGCGCCGACTTTGGCTGCCGTCTCGATCATGGCGGCGATCACCTCCGGGTGTTGACCCATGCCGAGGTAATCATTGGAGCACCAGATGGTTACGTCCTGCGTCTCTCCGTCGGGGCGATGCCATACGGCCTCGGGAAAGGTCTCCACATCGCGCTCGATATGGGCAAAAACCCGATAGCGCCGTTCCGAACGAAGGCGGGAGACAGCTGCTTCGAAGTAGCGCCGATAAACCATGCCGAAGCCCTCTATAGCACACGAGCGGGGCGAACCTGGTGTGGTCCGCGTTATCCCCTTTACCGCCAGTCGAAGCTCGCTTTGCCGCGCTTCCGACCCAGACGGAGAACCAAGGACGCCTCCCGAGGCCCGGGAACTCTGTCTGAAATATTACATAGCCGATCCAGGCAGAGAATGCGAGGCCCGGACCGTCGCCATAGAGGCGCAGAATGTCGCACTGGTAAAAGGCGTTTTACGCCGACAGCGCTGCGAGAACGCGCGCCCAGGAGCGAGCCCCTTTATGGAACGAAGTAAATGAATACTTCTCGTTCGGCGAATGAATGCGGTCGTCCTCCAACGCAAAGCCGATCATCAAAGCGTCCATGTCCAGATCGCGCTTGAAAGCGCCCACAATTGGAATCGAGCCGCCGCAGCCGGTCAGGGCCGCCTCGACGCCCCACTCCTGCGCCAGCGCCCGCTGCGCGCGTCTCAGCGCCTCCGAGCCAAAAGGCAGGTTCAAGGCGCCCGACGCGCCGTGCGAAATAAACTCGGCTTTGACGTCTGGGGGCAAACGCTCGAGCACAAAGGCGCGGAACTGCTCCACGATTTTCTGGGGGTCCTGGGTCCCTACGAGGCGGAAGGAGAATTTGGCGCTGGCTTGCGCCGGCAGCACTGTCTTGGAGCCTTTTCCGGTATATCCGCCCACAATGCCGTTGAGGTCGCAGGTCGGGCGCGCCCAGATCTGCTCCATGACGCTTCGCCCGGCCTCCCCGCCGACGCGGGTCAGACCGATTCCCTTCAGAAAGGCCGCGTCGTCAAAGTCGAGCGCCCGCCATTGTTCCGCGATCTGCTCCGGCAGTTCCGGCACGCCGTCGTAAAACCCCGGGAGTGCGACCTTGCCGTCGGCGTCGTGCATGTCCGCGATGACCTTGGCCAGCACGTGAATAGGATTGACGACGGGACCGCCGAACATGCCGGAATGCAGGTCATGGCTAGGGCCACGCAGAATCACTTCTTCCTGCACCAGTCCGCGCAACATGATGGTGATGCCCGGCGTTGCGGCGTTCCACATCCCGGTGTCGCAAACCAGCGCCAGAGCAGGTTCCGATAGTTCGGCCTTGTACTGCTTCAGGAACTCCGGCAGCGAAGGCGAACCGGTTTCTTCCTCGCCCTCGAACAGGAAGGTCACGCTGCACGGCAGCCCGCCATTGGCCTCGAAGGCGCGGCAGGCCTCGACAAAGGTCATCAGCTGCCCTTTGTCATCGGAAGCGCCGCGCGCAACGATCTCCTGCGATTCCCTGCCCTGTTGCAGGCGCGGCGCGAAGGGGTCGGTAGTCCAAAGCTCCAGCGGATCGGCCGGCTGCACGTCGTAGTGGCCATAAAACAGAACATGCGGCGCGTCTTTGCGCTTCGCCGCGGCTTGGCCGACCACGATTGGATGTCCGGGCGTCGGACGCACTTCGGCTTGATAGCCCAGCCCCTTGAGTTCATCGGCCAGCCATTCGGCGGCGCGCTGGCATTCACCGGTGTAGGCCGGGTCGGTCGAGACCGAAGGAATGCGCAGCAGATCGAACAGTCGCTGCGTGGAGGCGTCGATGTTTTTGTCGATTGTGGCGAGAACGGCTTCGATCGTGGCCATGAAAGGGTTCTCCTTGAGGAGCGTAAGTTTATGCCAGATTCGCGAAGACCGCGAAGATCTTTCCGGCGCTCCGGCGAGAAGCGGCGCTTACCAAAGTCGCCTCGAACAGGTTAAATAGCGCTTGAGGCCGAGAACTCGCGGGTCTATATCCACGCCTGCGGGAGCGACGGCGCTCCTTTCCAAAAAGCGAGATAACAATGACTATTAAGGCCGGCGACAGAATTCCTGACGTTACTTTCACCATCATGGGCGCAAATGGCCCAGAGCCAATAAAATCAGGCGATTATTTCAAGGGCCGCAAGATCGTGCTGTTCTCGGTGCCGGGGGCGTTCACCCCGACCTGCCACAAGACGCACCTGCCGGGTTTCGTCGCCCGCGCGGACGAGATCAAGGCGCGCGGCGTCAATGCCGTCGCCGTCGTCGCCGTCAACGACATTTTCACGCTCGACGCATGGCTGGAAGCCTCCAAAGCAAAGGGAAAGGTCGACGGATTGGCGGACGGCTCCGCCGTGTTCGCCAAGGCTACCGGCACCGAGCTGGACCTTGAAGCGGCCGGCCTCGGCCTGCGCGGCAAACGCTACGCCGCGCTGGTCGACGACGGCGTCGTGAAATGGATCGACATCGAGGACAATTCCAGTTGCGCGACCGTGTCGAGCGCGGATGTGGCGCTGGGGAAGCTGTGAGGTCGAGTTGGGGGCGGCGCGAGTCGCCCCTGTTCTCGATGAGAACATGAAAAAGTCGGGCGCGGGTCAAGACCTGTCAGCATCGGAGTTGATCTCGAAAAGGATCGCCGAACTCGGGGACTGGCGAGGGCAAACTCTCAATAGAATGCGCAGGCTCATCAAGGAAGCGGACCCGGACGTGGTTGAAGAGTGGAAGTGGATGGGAACTCCGGTTTGGTCGCACGACGGCATCATCTGCACTGGCGAATCCTATAAGAATGTCGTCAAGCTTACGTTCGCCAAAGGCGCATCTTTGAAGGAGTCGCAATCGCTCTTCAATTCGAGTCTCGACGGAAACGTGCGCCGCGCAATCGATATCCACGAAGGAGAAAAAATCGACGAGTCCGCCTTCAAGGCGCTGGTTCAGCAGGCGGTCGCCCTCAACAGTTCGGGCAAGGTGAAAACCTCAAAGAAAGCGAAGTGAACCACACTGAGATTCTTGAACCTCGACAGGCCGTCCCGTTGGCGCTCGCGGCTTGTCGGAATTACCGGCATTGTTCCTGGCAAACGCGTTCCTACTTCTCCAGCGCCTTGACGCCCGGCAGTTCCTTGCCCTCGAGCCACTCAAGAAACGCGCCGCCCGCCGTCGAGACATAGGTGAAATCCGCCGCGACGCCGGCCTGATTGAGCGCCGACACCGTGTCGCCGCCGCCGGCGACAGAGAGCAGCTTGCCTTCGCGCGTCAGCCGCGCCGCCGTCTGAGCAACGGCGTTGGTGCCCTCGTCGAAGGGCTGTAGCTCGAAGGCGCCGAAGGGACCGTTCCAGACCAGGGTTTTCGTTTTCGCCAGAAGATTCTCGACATGGGCGACAGCCTTGGGGCCGACGTCCAGAATCATGTCGTCGGCGCCCACATGATCGACCGTGACGAAATGCGCGGGCGCGTGCGCCTCGAATTTCTGCGCGACGGTGACGTCCTCCGGCAGCACGATCTGGCAACCGGCCGCCTTGGCCTTCTCGAAAATTTCGCGCGCCGTTCCGAGCAGGTCTTTCTCGCACAGCGACTTGCCGACCGCCCTGCCCTGCGCGGCCAGGAATGTATTAGCCATGCCGCCGCCGATGACGAGATAATCGACCTTGGCGACGAGATTGCCGAGCAGGTCGAGCTTGGTGGAGATCTTGGCGCCGCCCACCACCGCCATTACCGGATGCTGGGGCGCGCCGAGCGCTTTGTTCAGCGCCTCCAGCTCCGCCTGCATGGCGCGCCCCGCGAAGGCGGGCAGCTTGTGCGCAAGGCCTTCCGTCGAAGCGTGGGCGCGATGCGCGGCCGAGAAGGCGTCGTTGACAAAGATGTCGCCGTTCTTCGCCAGTTCCTCGACGAAGGCGGCGTCGTTCTTTTCCTCGCCCTTGTGGAAGCGCGTGTTCTCCAGCAGCGCGACGTCGCCGTCCTTCATCGCCGCGACGACTTGCGCCGCCGGGGCGCCGATGCAGTCGCTGGCGAAGGCCACCGGGCGCTTGAGCAAGTCTTCCAGTGCGCTCGCAACGGGACGCAGCGAATCTTCCCCATTCGGCGAGCCTTTCGGGCGGCCGAAATGCGCGAGCAGGATGACTTTGCCGCCCTTGTCGGCGATCTCGTTGATCGTGGGCAGCACGCGCTCTATACGCGTGGCGTCGGAAACACGGCCATTCTCCATCGGCACATTGAGATCGACGCGCAACAGCACGCGCTTGCCTGCGACGTTCACGTCATCGAGTGTCCGGAAGGTATTTGCCATTACACGCCTCTATTTCGGAAGTGTGATCTTCGAGCGAATGGTCTTGAAATCTTCCCTAGCGGTTTCGAAGCCTTCGCGGGTCGTCGCGCAGGACATGGAAACCCTTCCGCGGGGCGTTTCGATAATCGCGAGGAAAAGGGTGACATTGCCTGCGTCGGGCCCTTTATCGGAATGAACGACATATTCCACGCCGCGGGCCTTGTTCAGCGCGAAAACCGACTCACGATCGATTGGTCCGAGATTGCGAACGACATTTCTCGCCGCTTCACGCCATTCCGGAAGATCGACGCCTTCGTTGAGTTGCGCCTGACTGTAATCGGAATTGGCGGGCGTGGCCTTCAGGCTCACGCCACATAAATGCTTGCTCGTTCCGACGAGGGATGGTTTGCCCGTCGTCGAGTCAACTGCGATGGTCATATCATGGGCGGGGTGGCTGGTCAGGGAGGCTACATAGGGGGCTGGCGGATCGACGCCGAACCCCGTCATTTCATCCGTAAGCGCAAAGGCGGGTGAAATCAACGCCATGGCTGTCGTGACGACAAGGTCCCGGCCGAACATGCCCCACCCCCTCAAATCAGCTTCCCGATCGCCACGGCGGTGTCCGTCATGCGGCCCGAAAAGCCCCATTCATTGTCGTACCACGACAGGATCGACACCAGCGTGCCGTCGAGCACTTTGGTCTGGTCCGTGTGGAAAGTCGAAGACGCCGGGTTGTGATTGAAATCGCAGGACACCAGCTTTTCGTCCGTATAGGCGAGCACGCCCTTCAGCGGACCATCCGCCGCCGCCTTGATGGCCGCGTTGACCTCGGCCACGGTCGTCGCGCGCTTGGCGACAAATTTCAAATCCACCGCCGAAACATTGGGGGTCGGCACGCGGATGGCGTAGCCGTCGAGGCGACCATTCAGCTCCGGCAGCACCAGGCCCACCGCCTTGGCTGCGCCGGTCGACGTCGGGATCATCGACAAAGCCGCGGCGCGGGCGCGATAAAGGTCCTTGTGCATCGTGTCGAGCGTCGGCTGGTCGCCGGTGTAGGAGTGGATCGTTGTCATGATCCCTTTGTCGATACCGATAGCGTCGTGCAGCACCTTGGCGACCGGGGCGAGACAGTTTGTCGTGCAGGAGGCGTTGGAGATCACCAGATGCTCTTTGGTGATCTTGTGGTGATTAACCCCATAGACAACGGTGATGTCGGCGCCGTCTCCGGGGGCCGAGACGAGAACGCGCTTGGCGCCGGCGTCCAGCAGCAGCTTGGCCTTATCGCGTGCGGTGAACAGGCCAGTGCATTCCAGCGCAATGTCGATGTTCAGCTCTTTGTAGGGCAGCTCGGCGGGATTCTTGATCGCCGTCACCTTGATGGGGCCGCGCCCGGCGTCGAGTGTGTCGCCGGCGACCGTCACCTTGTGCGGGAAACGGCCATGCACCGAGTCGTATCGCAGAAGATGGGCGTTGGTCTCGACCGGACCGAGATCGTTGATGGCCACCACTTCAATATCGGCGCGGCCGGATTCGACGATGTAGCGCAGAATGTTGCGCCCGATGCGTCCAAATCCGTTGATCGCGACTCTCACGGCCATGTGGAATTCTCCTGCAATTGGGCCGCTGCGGAAGCGCCTGCGGCCAAGCGTTGAGCGCCACCTCAAGTTGCGGCGCCACGGGTCTGGCGGAGAGATAACATCTGGCGCCCTGCTGTCAACGCGACTTGCCAGCGCGCATCACAGGCCACGCCTTGGGAATGGACCGAATTATGCTACCTAACGGCCTCGCCCGAATCGTAATGCGCGATTCCGCTCGGGCGCGGTTCACACGCCGCGCCGCCGTCGCTTCAAGAGGGCCGCCGCCCATGCCGCCACCCCCGACGCCAGACGACGCCCTGACGCCTAGGCTTGATGCCGCCATGACGCGTCTTGAAAAGGCTTTGAACGCGCTCGAGCTTGCTGTCGCGCAGCGCTTGGAGGACGAGATGACTCTCGCTGATCTCGAAGAAGAGCTTGCCGTGATGCAGGACGATCGCAGCCGGTTGGCGCTGGAACTCGATTCCGCGCTGGCGCGCGCGATCACAGTGGAAAAAAACCGCGACGAAGTTGTGCGACGGATCGAACGCGCCAGCGCCAGCGTCGCGGCCGTGCTCGGCGTCACGCCCCCCGCGACGAATAGGAATTAAGCTAATGGCGCTCGCAATTGTCACCATCGCCGGCCGCACCTATCGCATGGGCTGCGACGAAGGACAGGAGAAGCGGCTGGAGGAACTGGCCGCCATCGTTGACAAGAAGATCGCAACGATGCGCGAAAATTTCGGCGAGATCGGCGACCAACGCATCATTGTCATGGCGGCGCTGCAGATTGCCGACGAAATAGCCGACGCACGCGCCCGCGTTGACGGTCTGGAAAAAGAAATCGCGGGGCTGCGGGAGCAGATCGACACCTCGAAGCGCCGCGATGCGGCCCTTGAAGCGCGACTGGAGCAGACTTTCGGCGACACGGCGGCGCGTCTCGAACAGCTTGCGCGGGATCTGTCGCGCAGCTCAGGCGAACCCGACGCAGCTCTCCCGGGCTTGGCTGGAGAATTTTAGCCTGACGCAGTCCAGAACCACAACGCGACACTGGACCGCGTTATCAATCGCGTTAGCGTGTCGTCGCCCAGGACTCGACGCTGGCGTCGCGCTTGGCTTTTTCGAGAGAGTTGGCCAACTCTGAAAGCTGGTAATTGCGGTTCTGCGCCATCTCCGCCTCCGCACCGTCCTTCAGAATGGCGATTTTCAGCTGCTCCGTCGCCTGGCGCCCAAGTTCGACTATCCATTGATTGACATTGAGCAAAAACAGCCGCTTGCGCTCGGCCTGTTCTTCCTTCGGCCCCATGTCGTTGTTTTCGATAGCGATTTCCTGCTTGGTCGCCTCTATGTCCGTATCGAGCATTTTCAGCTTCTCTTCCAGCGGCGCGAGCGTTTCTGGCTTAGCGTTGTCGCTTTTAGCCTTCTCAAGCGCGGCGGTTGTTTCCTTTTTTGCTTTTTCCAGGTTTTCGAGGCCGGTTTCCAGCCACTTCGCCTGAATCTTCAACAGCGCGTCCTTGCCGGAGCCGCCAAGCGGAAAACTGGCCGGCAACGGAAAATAGGGCCCAAGCTTCGCGGCCTCGGCCGGAATCGCGCCGAAAGCGCTGGCGAACAGCGCGCCAGCAAACACGATCGCGGACATTTTCTTTTTGGATGACATTATTTTTTTCCTCCTGCGTCGGCTCTTTGTAATCCGGACCGGTCCGCCCGTGCAGGGTAGCCGTCCGGCGATGCCGATCTATTGGGCGACAAACTGGGCTATCGCCGCGTATCTGGCAAGACCGCGCTTAGGCTTGTTACGTCAGCAAAAATTTCAGAAACAGCGGATCTGAGCCTCGGCCTGTGCGCGGCGCAATTCATCCAACGCGTCTCGCGCGACAGCGGTGTTGCGGAACATATTGCCGATCTGTCCCGCCTGCTGGGTGATGCTCGCAACGGTTTCCGCCGCGACATATTTTTCGTAGGGCAGTATGGTGGCGATGACGTCAATCGAGCAGGAGCATTGGTCCAGCGACTGCCTGGTGTCGCCATTGGCCTTCATGCAGCCGAACACATAGTCGGCGCGGGCGGATGTTGGATAATCGTTCAGTTCCGCCGCGCTGGACGGCGCGGCGAGAATAGCGAAGATGAAGGCGAGAACCTTTCGCATGAAGCCCGTGGGGTGCGCAGGAGAAAGCCGATTCCTAACGCGGAGCGCTCGTCGCGACAAGCCGCGCTCTCCACCAAGTCAGCGCGACGTTGTTTCCTTGGCGCTGAAAAGCAAGCTGCGCACCTGTCCGCCGTTGAGGCGTGTCTTCATCGCGTTTTCGATAGCGACAAGAGAATTTCGTTTGGTGCTCGACAAATCGCGTGCGCTTGCCAAGGCGAGAAAGTCGTTGGCTTTGTGGGGACAGCCTCCGCCGCCCTCGTAAACGCGAAGCCCTTCCGCGGTCGCGACGATGTCTCCTGCGCGCAACGTAGTGTCGTGCAGCAAGGCGTCCGCTTGACCTGGCTCTACAGCCTGAGTGGTCTGATCGTAACAAAAACTCTTCTTCACCGCGGCGGAACCGGCCACCTTCTCGTCTGCATCCCTATGCGCGGTCGCATGCCTACGCGGGTGGGATTGCTTCAGATAGGACAAGCTAGATTGCCAATTCGATCCCCGATGTTGCTGTCGTTCGGCCTGTCTGGGCGCGCGGGGAGCCTCAACGGCTCGTTGCTCGCCACCAAACCCAAATAAGTCCTCCAGAAATCCGGCCTGGGCGACATCACTCGTCATCTGGAACGCGAAAAAGGCGGAAAGGGACAGCGCAAAACCGATTCGCGGGCCACAGCGCAGGCGAGACGTAAAATAACTTATGACTGACCTGGGGTTACTAAGAAAAATGTATCGCATTTCCAGTCTCGCGCGATTGGACTGAGACAAATACTTGGTCGCAGTTACGCCACAATTGGCGACGAAGTCAAATCAGCGATTCCCTACGTTTCAACTCATTTTCCCCAGAGAATCAAGCAGATCAACTATTACATCCCCAATATAAATTGTTAGGGAAAAAAGCTGATTTTTGTCTTGCGTCATCCAACTTTTTTCACTTAGGCTCGCCTCCGCCCGCGCGGCGCTCGCATTCGCAATGCTATAGTGATAGCGCGCAGTGGCGCGGCAACAAGCGCGTGAGCGATACAAATTCGCGCGCATCCAAAGCTGCAAAATCCGAGAACTCTTTCTTCGATATAGGGACCTGTTCGTCAACCGGGATTGATCACGGTCAGTTCCAGCCTGCTCGCGGCCAGCCTCGCTGCCTCCGCGCCGGAAAGAATCGCCCCGTTGAAGCCGTGCTCGCCGCCGAAGGCGGAAGCCAGGTACAGTCCGCCGACCGGCGTGTTGGGCGTGCGGGGGAACCCGGCGAGAATAGGATCTTCCGGCGGCAACGGTTCGAAGCCATAGACGGCGCCTTCGGGCGTATTGAGGTAGCCTGTCATGGAATAAGCGTTGAGTAACATGCGCTCGGTCACCAGGCCGGAGAAGCCGGGATAATCTCGCTCCAGCGCATCCTGAAACGCGTCGAGCCATCGCTCTCGCCGCTCGGCTGACTCCTCGCGTGAGATATTGCGCCAGTTGCTCAAGCGATCGAGCCCCAAAACGCTCAACAGGATTGGCGGCTCGTCCCACAAGCCGGAATCCACCGCCGTGAAATTCGCGACGGAATACAGCGGCAACGTCCCCGCGGGGTTCGCGCTCATCGCTTCTGCCCCGTCGCCATACTGGGAAAAGCGGGTCATCGAATCGGGCAACACTATCGAAGAATAATCTCGCAGGCCAACGGTTTCAGGTTTCGCTTTGAGCCCGAAGTTGGCGCAAAAAAGCGAGGTGGACAGCGGCTTTGAGCCAAACTCTGCTTCCATCAGCTCTCGCGACGAGGAGGGCAGCAGATCGCTCGCGACGCCCGGTGCGCAGTTCGCCATCACAACGCGGGCGTCAAGCGTCTCTTCATCCTCGCCGCTTTTGCGGGCCACATGTCGCACGCGGGTGACGTTGCCGTCAGCATCTGTCTCGATCGCCGTGGCCAGCCGTCCCAGCCGAACGACGCCCCCCGCTTTGGTTATAGCCTTCGCGAGTTTGAGACTGAGCTGCCGCGAACCGCCCTTGATGTAAGCCCCGCCCGAAGCGATGTTCGCGCCTTGCGCCAGCGCATAATAAATCCACCAGGTGCGTCTAGGATCGTCGCCGAAATAAAGCAGATTGGCGCCGAGAGCGCATTTGAGCGCTTCGCCGCCGGCGAAGTCGCGCTCAAATGCCTCTTCTAGCGTATCCTGCCAGCCGCTCGCGGCGGGCGCTATCTCCCACAAAGCCTTGGTGAATTTGGCGACTGAGCCGGTTTCCCGAGCCTGCCGGACGGTCCACAGCGAGTCGTGAATCTGCTCAACTTCGTTCAGGAAGTGCTTGATGGCCTGACGCTTGTCGGGAAAGCGCGCAGCGAGCGCGTCATAGGCGGCGTCGAAACCCGCCGGAAGCGCAAAATTCTCACCGACCGGCCCGCCCCGCACATTGTGCAGCGGCCCTGTCGGCAGCCACTCGATTTCGTCCAGGACGCCCAGTTCGCTGAGGATGCTGTGTTTGGGATCGCGTGGATTTCTTGCGTCGGAAGTCTGGTGCAGCGAGGACTCGACGGTTAGGCCGCCGACTCGATAGACCGACGCGGCGCCGCCCAGGCTGAAATTGCGCTCCAGGAGGCAGACACTATAGCCCTGCTTGGCCAGCAGCGCGCCAGCCGTGAGCCCCCCAAGCCCGGAGCCGATCACTACGGCGTCGAATTTCTTTCCAGTCGTCATTGAGCATTCCGAGCTTTCGCGCTGCGACAATTAGAGCGTTTAGCGGCGCTCGCTCCGGTTCGCCGGCGAGCGGCTTCGCAAAATTGAAAATAAAGAGATCGCGGCAGATTTAAAACGGCATCGCAGGGTCGGCCGGTGGCGTTGCGGGGTCCGCGGGCGCGTTGTTTTTGTGCTTCTTGCGTCGTTCCTTGCGCCGCTCCGTCGCCTTTGCCTTCTCGGGCTGAGCATCCGGATCGATGGACGGGTCCGCCACGGGAGTCTTGGCCGAATACGGGCTCATCCGCAGGGCCTATGGGCTGCGCCTCTACGGCGGCAGGCGCGGTGGGCTCGACTTTACGGGCCTTGCCGGAACGCTTGCCTTCAGGCGCGGCGGCCGGTGCATCGGCAGCCGCCGGCTGCTGCGCAACGACTTCCTTGCCGCCCTTACAGTCGACCAGCCATACGTCATAGACGGGGTGCTCGACGCCGTGCAGGCCAGGACTGGCCGCAAACATCCATCCTGAAAACACCCGCCTGGCCTCGGGCTTGGCCTCTGATTTTGAGTTGGAATCGCGTTTCTGGTCTGACTTCGCGGCCTGTTCGTCCACCTCAACGAAACTGGTCGTTTGCGGCGCCTCGGTCTGCGGGCGAGTGTTGCAGACTCGAGGAGTCACCTGAAGCGCTCCGAACTGCACCGTCTCGTCGATGGCGACGTCGAAATTGATGATGCGCCCGGTCGTCTTGTCCAGTCCCGCAAAAACCGCGGTCGGATGCCGGATCGGGTCCGCCGCGGCTGGGAACGCGGCGGTGGAGGAGAGAGCTGCGCCAATGATCGCGCCGCGTCGAAGAACGGATAAGCCAAAAAGAAAGAACATCAGATCTCCGCGCCGCTCAAACTGCGACAAAAACATTTGCGCCGGTAGCCAGAGGAACCACGCGAGAAAGGCGATTCCGTGGTCACGGCGACGGCGATGTTGTTTTGGCCCGACGCTCGATCAGCCCTCTGGACGCCAGGCGTTGTAATCGCCGCCTGTCGGCGGGCGCTCGCCAGCGCTGAGCAGAGACCCCGGCGGACGATAGGCTTGCGGCGTGCCGGTCATGTTCTCCTGATGGGGGAGTTGCCAGTCCTTGGGCTTGTAGTTTTCCTCAGTAGGCGGCGTGTCAAATGTGTGGTGCAGCCAGCCATACCAGCCGGGCGGCGTGTTGGAGCCTTCGGCGAGCCCTTTGTAGATCACCCAGCGGCGCTCGAACAGAAGCGCCGGGTCGATCTTCCCGCCTTTGGTGCGGTAATAGACATTCCCGAATTCGTCCTCGCCGACGCGCTCGCCATAGAGCAGCGTCCACAAGCCGGTGCTGAGCGTGGCCTGATTCCACCAGGTGAACATTCGAACGAAAAAAGACATGCGCGTCGCATCCTGTGAGTTCTGCGGCCCTTATCGCGTTTGCTGGGGCTTATGTCCAGAGGCGCCGCGCCTCAATCGACAGGCCTGACAAAGGCCCCGAAGGCGCGCGGCCCGTCGCCGGTCGCCGCTTTCGCAGTGATCTTTAGCGTTGCGGCGTCGAGCGACCAGAGTTCATTTGAGAACCAATTGGTGACGTAAACAAGGGCGCCGTCGCGGCTTGCAGCGACGCTCTCGGGATATTCGCCGACCTTGACCGTTCCCAATGGCGCAAAAGTCGCCGTATCGAAAACGCTGACGCTCTCGGCGTATTGGTTGGCGGCGAAGGCCCGACCTCTGGCCAGCGCAACGCTGTAGGGGTGGCTGCCAACCGGCACGGTCGTGAGAAGCCTGCGCTGCTTTAGGTCGACGATGCTCACATCATCCGATTCGACATTGGCGGTGTAGGCCCGCGCCCCCTGCCCGTCGATGGTCATTCCATAGGGATGGCGCCCGACGGCCACCAGTGCGATGCGCGTGAAGCTCGCGGCGTCAATAATAGCGATGGCGTTGTCGTCGCGGGCCGCAGCAATCACGAATTGACCGTCTGGCGTCGCCGCAACGCCGGAAGGCATGGCTCCAATCTCGACGCGGCGCACCTCTTCGGTCGCGGGGTCGATCTCGAGAAGGTCGCGTCCATACATATCGGCGACATAGACGCGCCGGCCGTCAGGCGAAACCGCGACGCCAAGAGGCCCCCCCGCTACATTGATCCGCTTGAGAACCCGGCGCTCGCGCGCGTCGATCACCGAGAGAAAATGCCCTTCCGGACTCGTCACATAGGCGCGGGCGCCATCGCGGCTCATCGCGACTCCGGCAGGCTTGCCGCCGATGGGCAAAGTCGCGAGGGGGGTCATGCTGGGAAGGTCGACAATGGTCAGATTGTCGCTCGTCTGATTAGGCACGAAGGCTTCATCCGCAAAGGCGGAGCCCCCATGCGCCAAACTCAGGATCGCTGCCACAACCCTAGCGACACCAACGCTCATTCGCGCTCCGCTTTGGCTTTCAGCGCCGAAAGACCTGTTTTGAACAGGCTGGAGACTGCCTGCACTGCGATTTCGTCGGTAAATTGCTCCGGAGGGTTGCCGCCAGGAAAAGCCCGGTAGAAACGACTTTTCCACTCAATGACAGATTTACCGTCCGCAGGAATTACTTTCAGCGTCGCAGATAGATTGCCGACAGGCAGCACGTTTATGTCGACATGCTCCATGAGATAGCGCAGCGACATGGACGTCTCGTCATATTGCACCAGACGTTCTTCTATCGTCGCGCCGTTGGCCAAGGTCAGCCGGCGCTTGGCGACCTCCGGCGTGACGCCGCCCTCGCCTTCCGTTTTCACGACCCCCGGCAGCCAGCTCATGTCCTGGAAATTACCGATGATGGCCCAGACTTTTGCAGGAGGCGCGTCGATTTCGATGGTTTCGACAACCTTTTGCGGAGTTGCGCCATGCGCCGAGGCGGCAACGGGAACGAGCGTCGCCAAAAAGGCGAGACAAGAGAAAAGTAAGGCGCGCGCAGACATGTTTGAACTTCCGAGGAAGCGACAGCGCCGCCTCTCTCTCCCGGCGCGGGAGAGAGAGCCGTCCCAAAGGCTTACTTGCCTTCGGCCTTGGCTTTCAGCGCAGCGAGGCCGGCCGTGTAAATGCCCGTGACCGCCTTCAGAGAGGCTTCGTCCGAGAGTTCCGGCGGCGGGTCATTGTTCATGAAGCCGCGATAGAAGGCGCCCTTCCATTCGACGGTGGACTTTTTACCGTCGTCCGCCGGGGTCACCGTGATGGTCGAGGAATAATTATTGACCGGCAGAACCTTCACGTCGACCTGATCGATTTTATAGGCGAGCGACATTCCCGTCGCGTCATATTTCGTCAATGTCTCGTCAATGGTGCCGCCGCTGCTGAGCGTCAGCTTGCGCTTGCCTTGCTCGGGTGTGTTGCCTCCGGTCGCGTCGGTCTTGGCCACGCCCGGCAGCCAGCTCATGTCGCCGAAATTGCCGACGATCGCCCAGACCTTGGCGGGCGGCGCGTCGATCTCGATCTTCTCGACAACTTTCTGGCGGGACGGACCATGCGCGAAGGCCAGGGCGGGAATCAGCGACAGGGCCGCGACGAAAATTGCGCGGCGCGGGGCGACGAAAGGCATGAACGATTCTCCTAGAGAGAGAGCTTGTCGCCGCCGGCGGCGGCTCGCCCGACATAAAGGCGCCCCAGCGGCTCACGTCAAGGCATTGAGCGCCAGAGAAGTCATTCGGGAGCGCACACCGATCAAAATTCGGCCCAAGGCGCCCCTTGCCGAATCTTGCAAGCGGGACCACCATGTTGCGTCGCAAATAAAAAACTTTTCCCCATTATCCACGATTTTTCGCAATATATAGGACTTCGAAAGATTTTAAGCACTATATCTTGACGCAGACGATCCTTTCACGCAGTTTGCGGACGTCGCGATGACGAAACGGCGCAGAATCGGAACGGTCCGTGCGGTGGGCGAAGCCCGCCGGTCTGTGGCGCGCTCGTCATCCCGGATGCGTTCCCCAGTGCTCACGATTGAGAAGCGTTTCCATGGGCTCAGGCTGTCGCCTTGGCGCAGCCTTCCGTTGGCGTCCAGTAGCGCGTTGTCCCGAAAAATTAAATTGAGGAATCGAAGAATATGAAGATCGAGCGACTCTTTACGACCGCCGGCCAGTCTCCTTATGCGTCGATCGAGTTCCGCGCGACCAAGAGCGAGATCCGCAACCCCGATGGGTCGGTGGTTTTCTCGCTCGACAATATCGAGGTGCCCGCGAGCTGGAGCCAGGTCGCCGCCGACGTGCTGGCGCAGAAGTATTTCCGCAAGGCGGGCGTGCCGGCGAGGCTGAAGCGCGTCGAGGAAAACGCCGTTCCCTCATTCCTGTGGCGCTCCGTCCCTGACGCGGACGCGCTGGCGGCCCTGCCCAAGGACCAGCGCCTGACCTGCGAGATCACCGCCCAGCAGGTGTTCGACCGGCTCGCTGGCGCCTGGACCTATTGGGGCTGGAAG
The DNA here is from genome assembly GCA_963724845.1 of uncultured Alphaproteobacteria bacterium. Taxonomy (GTDB): domain Bacteria; phylum Pseudomonadota; class Alphaproteobacteria; order Rhizobiales; family Beijerinckiaceae; genus Methylocystis. The sequence goes on along the minus strand of CAVRWF010000005.1, from coordinate 412,551 downwards.
GGCGGCTATTTCGACAGCGAGGAAGACGCCCAGGCCTTCATGGACGAATTGCGCTACATGCTGGCGAAGCAGATGGCGGCGCCCAATTCGCCGCAATGGTTCAACACCGGCCTGCACTGGGCCTATGGCGTCGACGGCCCCGGTCAGGGTCATTTTTATGTCGACTACGCCAGCGGCAAACTGACGAAATCCAGGAGCGCCTATGAGCATCCGCAACCGCACGCCTGTTTCATTCAGTCGGTGGAGGACGACCTCGTCAATGAAGGCGGCATCATGGACCTTTGGGTGCGCGAGGCGCGGCTGTTCAAATACGGCTCCGGCACCGGCTCCAATTTCTCCAAGCTGCGCGGCGAGAAGGAAAAGCTCTCTGGCGGCGGCTCCTCGTCCGGCCTCATGTCCTTCCTCAAGATCGGCGACCGCGCCGCTGGCGCGATCAAATCCGGCGGCACGACGCGACGCGCCGCGAAAATGGTGGTGGTCGACGTCGATCACCCGGATGTGGAGGATTTCATCGACTGGAAGGTGAAGGAGGAGGAGAAGGTCGCCTCGCTCGTCACCGGCTCCAAGATCGTCAAGAAACATCTCAAGGCCATCATGCGCGCCTGCGTAAATTGCGAAGGCGCCAACGACGATTGCTTCAACCCGGAAAAGAATCCCGCGCTCAAGCGCGAGATCAAGCTCGCGCGCCGCGACGAGGTGCCGGACAATTACATCAAGCGCATCATGCAATTCGCGCGTCAGGGCTACAAGGACATCTCCTTTAGGACCTATGACACCGATTGGGACAGCGAGGCCTATCTCACGGTCGCGGGCCAGAACTCAAACAACACCGTGCGCGTGACGGACGAGTTCCTGCACGCGGTGGAAGAGGACAAGGACTGGTCGCTGATCCGCCGCCTCGACGGCAAGACCGCCAAGACGCTGAAGGCGCGCGACCTGTGGGCCAGGATCGGCTACGCCGCCTGGGCCTCGGCCGACCCCGGCATCCAGTTCCACACCACCATCAACGACTGGCACACCTGCCCGGCCGGCGGCGCCATCCGCGCCTCCAATCCGTGCTCGGAATATATGTTCCTCGACGACACGGCCTGCAATCTCGCCTCGCTGAACCTGTTGCAGTTCCGCGACGATACGACGAAGAACATCGACATCGCCGCCTATGAACACGCCGTGCGGTTGTGGACTGTGGTGCTCGAAATCTCGGTGCTGATGGCGCAGTTCCCCTCGCGCGAGATCGCGCAGCTTTCATACGACTACCGCACGCTCGGCCTTGGCTACGCCAATGTCGGCGGGCTGCTGATGTCCTCGGGCATCGGCTATGACAGCCCCGCCGGCCGCGCCATTGCCGGCGCGCTTTCGGCGATCATGACCGGCGTTTCCTACGCGACTTCCGCCGAAATGGCGAAGGAACTTGGCCCCTTCGCGAGCTACAGCGAAAACCGCGAGGCCATGCTGCGCGTCATCCGCAACCATCGCCGCGCCGCGCTCGGCGAACACAGTGGCTACGAGAAGCTGTCGATCGAGCCGACGCCGCTCGACATCGCAGCCTGCCCGGACAAGGCGCTGGTCGACGCCGCCGCGCGCGTGTGGGAGACCGCGCTGCGCCAGGGCGAACTCCACGGCTATCGCAACGCGCAGGTCACCGTCGTCGCGCCGACCGGCACCATCGGCCTGGTGATGGACTGCGACACCACCGGCATCGAGCCCGATTTCGCGCTGGTGAAATTCAAAAAGCTCGCCGGCGGGGGCTATCTCAAGATCGTCAACCGCGCCGTGCCGGAAGCCTTGCGCACGCTCGGCTACCGGAGCAGCGAGATCGCCGAGATGGAGGCCTATGCGGTCGGCCACGCCAGCCTCTCCAACGCACCGGGGATCAACACCGCGACCTTGCGGGCGCGCGGCTTCACCGACGAGAAACTCCATCTCGTCGAGAAGGCGCTGGCCGGCGCCTTCGACATCAAATTCGTCTTCAACAAATGGACGATCGGCGCCGACTTCCTCACCGGCGCGCTGAAGATTCCGGCCGCGACGATCGAGGAGAAGAACTTCGACCTGCTCGCGCAGCTTGGCTTCTCGCGCAGCGAGATCGACGCCGCCAATGTGCATATCTGCGGCGCGATGACTCTGGAGGGCGCGCCCTTCCTGAAGCCCGAGCATATTTCCGTGTTCGACTGCGCCAATCCCTGCGGGCGCACCGGCAAGCGCTATCTCTCGGTCGAGTCGCATATCCGCATGATGGCGGCGGCGCAGCCCTTCATCTCCGGCGCGATCTCCAAGACCATCAACATGCCGAACGACGCCACCATCGAGGATTGCGAGCAGTCCTATCTGCTGTCATGGCGTCTCGCGCTGAAAGCCAATGCGCTTTATCGCGACGGCTCCAAGCTCTCGCAGCCTTTGTCGTCGCAGCTTATTTCCGGCGACGACGACGACGAGGACGCAAGCGACAAGGTCGAGGAGCTGCTGGCGGCGAACATTCCGGCGCGCGCGGTGGCGATGTCCGAGCGCATCGTCGAGCGCATCGTGCATCAGGTGGTGCGCGAGCGCGAAAAACTGCCGAACCGCCGCAAGAGCTACATCCAGAAGGCCACGGTCGGCGGCCACAAGGTCTATCTGCACACCGGCGAATACGCCGACGGGCGCTTAGGGGAAATCTTCATCGACATGCACAAGGAAGGCGCCGCCTTCCGCAGCGTGATGAACAATTTCGCCATCGCGATTTCTCTCGGCCTGCAATATGGCGTGCCGCTGGAGGAATATGTCGACGCCTTCACCTTCACGCGCTTCGAGCCCGCGGGTCCTGTGCAGGGCAATGACGCGATCAAGAACGCGACCTCGATACTGGATTACGTGTTCCGCGAACTCGCGATCTCCTATCTCGGCCGCAACGATCTCGCGCATGTCCAGCCGGAGGACCTCGGCCACGACGCGCTCGGCAAGGGCGAGCATGAAGGCCGGGCGCCGGAATCGTCGTCGGTGGTCTCGCGCGGCCTCGTGCGGTCCAAGACCGACCGGCTGACTCTGGTGAACCGCACGGACGCCGGCAACGCCCCGCGCGCGCATGGATCGGAAGGCGCGCTGGCGCTGAAGTCGGAGCTCGCGCATGAGGACGAGCCGCTCTCGGAACTGGGCTGGACCGAGCCGGTGAAACCCGTCGCGGGCGTCGCCGAAAAACGCGCCGAAGCGCGCATGAAAGGCTATGTCGGCGAAGCCTGCCCGGAATGCGCGAATTTCACGCTGGTGCGCAATGGGACTTGTTTGAAGTGCGAGACGTGTGGAAGCACGACGGGGTGTAGTTGAGGGGGCAACGTTTTTCTTCGCAACGAGAGTTGGCGTTGCGAGGAGAAGGGCCGCGCCCGGGTTGCGGGCAGTTGCGAAAGCTATCGCGTTACCTCCGCACACCGGAACGCATCTACGTAATCCGTCACCGAGACTGGGAGTGGAACTACCAATTTTTCGAGACATCGAAACGGCCAGTCCCCATTCCTGGCCGTATTCGATGATTTCGTTCGCGCTTGTGTTTGCCGGCACTTTCGACGGAAAGCGTTTCCAAAGACCCGTCGATTACTCGAAAATATTTTACGCTGAGCTGCAGCCGATCTCAGATCAATTCCAATCTGAAGCATTGGCAGTCAACGGCTTAAATCGAGCACGGCTATGCACAGAAGGCGAAGATCCTGCGGACGCAATGTCGCGTGCGAGCAATTGGATCATTGAAATCGCGGGTTCCAGTAAGACTTTTCGGTGGAGTGCCCATGAGCTTCAACTGGGACTGAAGCTCGTTTGGTGTGCCGCGAAGTTCTCACGCTGCTCGCGTTCAGCCTTTCCCATCGACATTAATACCGTTCTCCAAAGGCGGGATCATGGAGTAGCTTTTCGATATAAGTGCCTCGGCCGCTAGCGTCGAGTATCCGCATACACTCTGCTAATAATTAAGGCGCGTGCGCCCAGCCGAAATATTTGCCTCTTTCAGTGGGGCGGCGATCATGGAAGAGATAGAAAGCATAGACAATTTACGATCGTCTTGTGCGGAATGGTCGTGCCACTTATCCCAAAGAATTTTCTGAGGAAACGTTGTTACGGACAGGCTCTTATAGCAGATCGGGCCACTTTAAGAGATTTGGACATATTCGTCGTCCCAAGTTCAAGCGGCGGTCCAGTTGGCAGCTCAGATAATTTTGCACTGCCGCGTCATAGGCTTTCCTCTGAAATGATATGCGCTTTAATTAGCCTGCATTTTCGAAAAGGCCACTCCTTGTTCATTATAAGAGATGATTGTTCGAATCTCTTGGTAAGCCGGAAGATGGTTTCACAAATCGTTCACAGCCCGACTGTTACTTTTACTCGAAAGCTCGCCCTGATTGGAGAGCCAATTTATCAGGAGATCACCGGCGACGTCATCACAGCATTTTGGAGACGATATGAACAACATGCCGAACTTCAAGCCCGTGTTTCTCCAATGACATACTTCGCTTGTGGCGACCCTTTTGTGTAAATTCGAGGCATTTACTGACACATCGCCTTCCGAAGAGTGTCGAAACGCAAGTTGCAGAACTACAAACTGAAGCACAGCAGACTCGATGACGTGCCACTCAGCAATCCTCTATATGCTTCATTTTCGTAAAAATGAAACAGTCACGCCGCGCGACGCCAAGAAGTGTTTGCAACATCTCCGACGCATCGCATAGAGGAGATGGCGAACGACGTCCTATTTAGCGGATGCATCGGGAAAGCTGCGAGAATTGTTAGACCAGTATGAAACCTTTTTGAACGAAACGAATATGCCCCTAAAAGAGGAGCTTCAGGAGCGCTTTGCGGATTCCCGCACACGAGACATTCAGAAGCCTCCACAAGATTTGCGATCCAATGTTCGAGACCTTGAACAAGATGGGGGGCGGGACGCCATTTCATCGGATGCTAGTGGTCTGAGATGGCGGGTGGTTGCCAAACAACGCAAAAAATTGCACCTTCCCGCCGCAATCGCGTCAGGGAGAGTTCGAACATTGGCATCGCGTCGACGTCATTCCAAAATCAGCCGCTTCGCCCTCGCCGCAATCGCCATGACCCTCGCCGTCGCCCTCCCCGGCGCCGCACTGGCCGCCGGCTGGCATTATTACGATCCCGACTGCCCGATCGCGCTGGGCGACAAGTCGATGAAATTCGTCGCCATGCAGCCCAAGAAGAACATCGACCGCGTTTGCGACGCGCTGGGCGACACCGGCCCGACCGTGATCGCGCTCGACGCCGCCGACGCGGAGCTGCGCGAGATGGTCTGGGATATTCGCGTGCTGCGCGATGCGGGCCGTCCGGACGGCGAGGAAAACATCGAGGCTGACAAGGTCTTCCAGCTTCCGATTCAGAAATACCGGAATGGAATGGTCAACTTCGACCATGATTTCGTCAGCGCCGACAAATATATGCTGTTGGTAAGAATGAAGAGCGACAACGGCGCCAAAGAATATGTCGGCCGCCATCGGTTCACGGTGGGCCTGCTGGATAATACGGATCTTTACGCCTACGCCTCGTTTGCCGGGCTTGTGCTTGCGGTCGGCGGCGGCTTTGCTTTTGTCGCCCGGAAGAAACGCAAAAACGCAGCCCCATCGGCTCAATAGCAGATATAGACCCACCGATCCGCGCGAAAATCCCAGCGCCAGCAGGCGCCATACCCCCAAACGCCATAGGCGCCCCATTCGGGATGCCAGACATAATGGTCGCGTGGAGGGCACCCGCTGTAGCGGTATCGGCAGCCGGCGGAAGCTTCGGCGGGAATGGCGAGAGCGGCGCAAAAGGCGCCAGAGATCGCGAGCTTACGCAACATCGAAATATCTCCTGACGCCGGAATATTACGCCGCCCGTTCCGATTGAAAAGCCGAAAGTCTCCCCGGCCAGCCCTGCGCAAGCCGTCCGGCCTAGCTTGCCCTTGCAAACCGGAGCAGCGCGCGTGGCCCAGAACAGCAAACCCTTCATCGTCGTCGCCACCCCCTGCTACGGCGGCCTTGTCACGCAGTCCTACATGATGTCGATCATGCAATTGACGCTGCTCGCGGGCGCCGGCGGCTTCGAGATGGATATCGTGATGTTGGCGGGCGACTCGCTCATCAGCCGAGCGCGCAGCACGCTCGTCGCGCGCTTTCTCGACAATCCGCGGGCGACGCATCTCTTTTTTATCGACGCCGACATTTCCTTCGGGCCCGATCAGGCGCTTCGGCTGCTCGACTTCGACAAGGATTTCGTCGCCGGCCAGTATCCGCTCAAGCAAATCGACTGGCAGTCGCTGCCCGCGCGCGTCGTGCGCGGCGAGCCGCTCGATGCGGCTGGCCTGTCCTATGTCGGCAGGGCGGAGACGGGTCCGGGTCTGCGCTGCGACAACGGCTTTGTCACGGGGCGATATGCGGGGACGGGCTTCCAGCTTATCAAGCGCAATGTGCTGGAACGCATGATCGCCGCCTATCCCGAACTGAAATTCAGGAAAATCGATACGCTGACCAATGAGACCCCATCAAGCGACAATCTCTGCGCGCTTTTCGATTGCATGATCGACGGGGAGACCGGGACCTATCTCTCCGAGGACTATTCCTTCTGCCGTCGCTGGCGGGCGATCGGCGGTGAAATCTGGCTCGATCTGAGAAGCAGGCTTTCTCACACCGGTCCGCAGCGGTTCGACGGCGATTGCTCCCTGCGCTATGCAGGCGCGGCGGCGACCGAGAAGCCCCGCGTCGTAATTTACGCCTGACGGCGAAAAAGCCGCAAAACCCTCATAAAAAGCGGTATAAGCGTTTCCGACGCGCTTGAGCTGGCGCCGACGGAGCCAGAACCGCCTTGACCACAAATCCCGAAGACTACCGTTACTTTCTCTCCTACAGCGGCGTGAAGCTGCCGCTGCGGCTTGTCACCCCGCTGGAGCCCGGCGAACTTCAGAACCGGAACACTTTCTTTCGTGCGCAATATGACGAAGCGGGTCGCATCGTCTGCTGCGAAAAAATGGTGTATGGCGAAGTGGAACTGGCGCATCGCTATGAATATCGCGCCGACGGCGTTCTCGCCCGCGCGGAAATCCACATGGGCGACGACGAGCCGACCGAAATGCTGTTCGATGAAAATGGTTCGCCTTTGCGGACGTAGCGCTGAAAGCTTTTCTGCGGACGCTTAATGCAATTCACCTTCATCCATGCAGCCGATCTTCACATCGACAGCCCCCTCGCCGGCCTCGGCGTAAAGGATCCGGCCGTCGCCGCGCGCTTCGCGCAGGCGGGACGGCGCGCGGTTGAGGCGCTGATCGAGGAGACCATCGCGGCCAAGGCCGCTTTCCTGCTCATTTGCGGCGATATTTTCGACGGCGACTGGAAAGACGTCACCACCGGCCTGTTTTTCGCACGCGCGCTGGGTCGGCTTGAGCGCGAAGGGATTGCAACTTTCATCGTCAAGGGCAATCACGACGCTGAAAGCCTGATGTCGAAGTCCCTGCTCTACCCCCAAAGCGCGCGAATTTTTTCCTCGCGCGCCGCGCAGTCGCATCATCTCGAGGAGCTGCGCGTTTCCCTGCATGGGCGCAGTTTTCCCGACCGACTGGTCGGAGCGGAGTTCCTTTCCTCCTATCCGGCGCGGCGCGATGGATATTTCAATATCGGCCTGCTGCACACGGCGCTCGACGGAACGCGCGGCCATCAATCCTACGCTCCATGCACCGTTGAGGATCTAAAGCGCTTCAATTATGATTATTGGGCGCTTGGCCATGTTCACGCCGCCGAGGAAATCTCGCGCGACCCCTGGATCGTTTATCCTGGCAATATTCAGGGCCGCAACGTGCGCGAGACTGGCCCCAAGGGCGCGATACGCGTCACCGTCGCCGACGGGCGCGTGATCGAGGCGCAGCGTTTGACGCTCGACGCCGCGCGCTGGGCTCATGTTCGCGTCGATATCTCCGATTGCGAGGACGAAGCGGAGGCGCTGAGGCTCATTGAGGCGCGGCTTGGCGCAGAGCGCGCATGCGCGGCAGGGCGGCCGCTAGCGGCGCGTCTTTCTGTCACGGGCTCAACGTCGCTGCATGTCCGGCTCGTGTCGCGGCGCGAGGAGTTCGAGGCGGACGCTCGTGCGATCGGCTTTCGCATTTCCGAAGATCTGTGGGTCGAGAAGCTTGAAATAAGCACTCACGCGCCGGCGGTGACGCGCAAGGCTCCGGATGAAAGCGACGCGCTTGATGTCGAGGCGTTGATTGCAAGCGCCGCAGACGATCCCGAATTTACGCGCGCGCTCGCGGAACTTTCGTCGCGGATCGCCGAGAAGCTGCCTCGCGAACTACGCGAAGAATTGCCTCGAACCGCCGACGCGCTGGCGCGGCTCGCCCAGGAAGCTCGAGACAGGCTGTATGGAGAAATTGCCACGAAAGCGATCGGCTCTGGCGCGGGCGGCGCATGAGATTTGAACGCCTCTGCCTCGAGCGTTACGGCGTCTTCACCGATCGCACGCTCGATCTGCGCGCCGACGCGCATCTTCATGTCGTGCTGGGCGCCAATGAAGCCGGCAAAACCTCCGCGCTGAACGCAATCGGCGATCTTTTGTTCGGCTTCGGCAACATCACCAATTATGATTTTCTGCACGACAAATCGGCGCTTCGCATAGGCGCACGGCTGCGCCTTGCGGATGGGTCCGCGATCTCCCTGCGCCGTCGCAAAGGCGCCAAGAACACGCTGCTGGATGAAGACGACAAGCCGCTTGCGAAGGATCCGCTGGCGCCTCTGCTGGGTTCAGTCACGCGCGAGATTTTTTTTAATGAATTCGGGCTAACCGCAGAGGCGCTGCGCGCGGGCGGCCGCGAATTGCTACTGGCGGGAGGGCGGCTCGCCGAAACGCTCGCCGCCACTTCGGCGCAACTCTCCGCGCTGGCTCAACTCCGCGCCCGGCTTGAAGGCGAAGCCGACGCGCTGTTTGGCCTGCGACGCAGTGCGGGCAAAGAGTTCTACGCCGCATTGGACCAACACGAGGCCGCCGACAAGCGCCTGCGCGAGGCCATCGTCACTACCGACGCCCTGGGTGTAGCGGAAAGTAGTTTAAAAGAGACTCAGGAGAAACGCGACGCTCTTGGCGTCGAGCATGACCGTATAGGCCGGGAACTCGCCCGCTACGAACGCAGCCTCCGCACCCGGCCAAAGCTGCTGCGTATCGACAAACTCCGCGAGGAGCTTGCAAGCTTCGCCGACTTGCCGCCGGTCAGCGTCGAAACGCAGGCGCAATGGGTCGATGCGCAAGACAGAATGACGCAAATCGAGGCAGAGCTGGAGCAGTTGCAGTTGGCGGAGGCCGAGGCCGCAGCGGCGATTGCAGCGCTGACGGTGGACGAGCCGCTGCTGCAAGTCGGCGAGCAGATCGACAAGTTGCGCGAGAAACTCGGCGCGGTGCAAAAAGCCGAAGACGACTTGCCACGACGACGCGAGGCGGGGCGCATCGCTCGCGCAGAGTTGCAAAAAGCCGCCCGTCGGCTTGGCCTCGCCTCGGAAAGCGAGCTTCTGACGCGCCAACCCCCTGATCCGGCGCTCGCTCTAGTGCGCGATTTGATTGGCAAACGCAATGCCGCAGAACGGGGTCTCGAAGAAGCAGCGAGCGTCCGCACAACGGCGCAGCGTGAGCTTGCTGAGTTTGAACAGAACGTCGCGAATCTATGCGCGGCGGTCGATCCAACGCCTTTCGTTCAAAGGCTTGAGGCGTTCGTCGATATTCCCGGCGACGCCGACCGTCACAGACGCGATTCGCTCGCTTTGGCGGGTGAGCAACGTACTCTTGCGGATGAAGCAGGACGACTAGATCCACCTGCCGGATCACCGGACGATCTGGCACTGCTGGCCCTGCCCGACGCTGCGAGAATTGATGCGGCGCGCCAGCTCTTCGCCGCGCTCGAGGAAGAAGAAAAGCAATTGGTCGCGCTCGAAAAGGCGCATAGCGCGGCTCTCGTGGATATCGATGAAGAAATAGAAGCGCTGTCGCGCGCAGGCGCCGTCGCGACCCGCGAGGAGCTCAACGAGGCGCGCAAGAAGAGAAACAGCACGTACGAGCAATTGCGCGACGCGCTCGAGGGACCGCCTGTGGCGCGGCGCGAAACATTTATCGCTCTAGGTGAAGCCAGTCGCGAGGTCGATGCAACCGCCGACCTCCTGTTGTCTTATGCGGAGCGCGCCGCGCGCTTTGAAGCGGCGCAGGAGCGACGCGCCCGGGAACTTCGCCTCGGGGAGAAACTCGCCGCTGAGCAAAAAGAGCTGATCGATCGCAAGCGTAACGCGCAGCTGGCATGGAGCGCGACTTGGGCCGCGAGCGGCGTTGCCCCGCGCCCGCCGCAAATCATGACGCGTTGGCATGAGCGAGTCGAAAACATCTTGACGCGGCGATCCCGGCTTAACGAACGAGCGCTCGAAACGGAGACCTTGTCGCTTAAGCTTGAAGCCAATCGCGCCGCCCTGCTTGGTCTCGTTGCGGATTTGGGCGCGGCGGTGGACCCGTCGCTGCCAGTGGAGGCCTTTTACAGAAGCATTCGCGCCGCTGTCGACAAGCTGCAAGCCGACTGGACCGAGGCGCGCACGAACCGGGCGATGCGCGACAAGGCTATCCTGACGTCGAAGCGCGCGCAGGAAAACTACGCGCGCATCGAGCTGGAAATGCAGCGTCTTCTCGCCCAATGGCCGCAAGCGCTGTCAGCCATCGGTCTTGATGGTGGCGCCGGTCCCGCGGAAGCGGAAGCGGCCCTGACTATCTGGCGGGACCTTCCGCTACAAAGATCGAATTTCGAGAATGAAGATCGCCGTATCGTCACCATGCATGAGGACATTGCCGGCTTCGAGGCGGAAGTCGCCACGATCGTCGAGTCAACGGCGCCCGAGCTACGCGACCACGGGCGCCGGGAGGCGCTGGATGTCTTAAGCAAAAAACTCATTGGCTCGCGCCGCGCGCGCGACCAACGCCAGGCGCTGCACGCCGCCGCACAAAAACGCAAAGCGGCACGCGCCGCGCTTCAGCAAAAACATGCTGCTGCGCAATCCATGCTTATGACCGCCCGCACCGCGCTCGCACTTGCTGAAGGCGCGCCGCTGGCGCCCGCTTTCGAGCGTCTGCATAGGCGAGGGACGCTGAACGAAGAACTGGCTGGCGCCCTGCGCGATCTGAACGAAAGCGGAGACGGACATGACGAGCAGTCGCTGCGCGCCGAACAAACTGACGTCGACTTTGAGATTCTTTCAGGCGCGATCGAAAGACTGAAGATAGAACGCAAGCAGATCGTGACGGATATAGAGAATGCGGCGACGAGTTGGCACGAGGCGGAAAAGTCGCTCGACATGCTTGTCAAAGGACGCGACGCGGCAGGCGCCGCCAGCGACAAGGCGGAAGCCGGAGTGCAGCTTCTTAGCGTCGCCTCGCGCTGGCTTGTGCGGGCCGCTGCGGCGCGGCTGGCGGCAGTAGCGATCGAGCGACATCGCGCAGCCGTGCAAGACCCGCTGCTGACGCGCGCTTCAGCGCTTTTCGCCATAGCCAGCAATGGGGCGTTCGCGGCGCTTGGCGCCGATTACGACGAAACCGATACGCCGATGCTGGTGGGCGTCCGCACCAATGCCGCCCGCGTTCGGGTGTTGGAGATGAGCGAAGGCGCCCGCGACCAGCTCTTTCTGTCCCTGCGGCTCGCCTTGCTGGAGCTGCGCGTCGCAGAGCCGCTGCCTTTTATCGGCGACGATCTGCTTGCAAGCTTCGATGACGCAAGAACCGCTTGCGCCCTGGGTCTGCTTGCGGAGTTCGGCCACTCGCGTCAGGCGATTGTTTTCACGCATCACCGTCATGTGGCGGAAATCGCCAAGGAGTTGCCGAACGCTTGCGTAGATGTGATTGAGCTGTGACGCCGCCCAAAAGAGGGCGGCTATCAAACAATTTCTGCTGAGCGTAAACACGTCTTGAATATCGGCCAAGGCGCCCCTCCCCGATGGAAGACAAGGATGAAACCAGATTTTTTTACTGCATTTGCAAAACAATTGGCCACTCGCGTTGATCGTGGGCGGGCTGACCCTTTACATCCCCATAGCGCTGGTAAGCGGCGTTTCCTACACCAATCAAGGATGGATCGAGCGCTCGAAAGAACCTGACCGTTTCTGGCGCTGGATGCGGGTGTTCTTTACATTGCTGACGGCCAGTGGGGCGGTTCTTTTCGGTTCCTATCTTTTGGGCAAGCCTCACTGACAACCGTAAAACGCCGGACACCGAGACTTGAACCTTCGCTCCATGGGTCCAAGCGCACCTCAAAAGCCGTTTGGAGCGCGCTTATGGCGCTAAACAGCCGTCTTGCGATATAACCATTCGGACAGGGGAACACGAATTATGACCGCCAACAAGATTGACGCTCTGCTCGCGCTGCGTAGCGACGGGCGACTTTTGGTGGGACGAGACCGCATAAAGCTGCTCGAAGCCGTCGCTGAACATGGCAGCATCACCAAAGCCGCCAAGGCTGCGGGTTTCAGTTACAAGACCGCATGGGACGCAGTCGACGCGATCAACAATCTCTTGCCGAGCCCCGCCTTCGTCACAAAGGCCGGCGGCCGGAGCGGCGGCGGAGCTCGAGTTACGGAAGAAGGGCGCCGGCTGATCGAAACTTTCCATCGCCTGGAAGAGCGCATGTCGCGCATCTCGTCGCTGATCGCTCAGGAAGGGCTTGGCGGCCACGATGAATTCTCGCTGTGGAGCCTTGGCATCAAGATTTCCACACGCAATGTGTTTCAGACGGAGGTCATCGGGGTCCGAAAGTGGCCAGTCGACGTCGAGGTGACCCTCAAGGTTTCTGACGACATCGTCATTCACTCCATCGTCACCAATGAAGCGGCCGAAGAACTCGAGCTGGCGCCGGGACGCAAGGCGTTGGCGCTGGTCAAATCCTCCTTCGTCAACCTCGCGTCATTCGACCCTGAACAGTTGGTCGGACGCAATCGCTTCAAGGGCATGGTGCGGCGGCGCATCGACGCCGAGCGCAACTGCGAAGTGCTGCTCGACATCGGCGGCGGCAAAACTATGACGGCGGTGGTTGCGCGTCAGATCGCCGAGGATCTGGAACTTTCGATGGGCGCGGAGGCGATCGCAAGTTTCAACGCCGCCGACGTAATTCTCGCCGTCGACTGAGCGCTCGCCGGTGAGCTGGCGCTTGATCTCACCCGGGGTTGTCCGGGACCGGGCAGAAGCTTCCACATGGGAGTGAAGGCGGCGTTTACCCGCGCAGCGCCGCCGCACCGGACAAGCCTGCGCGACGCTGCTACACCGCGTGGTCCGACTTTCGCTTGCAACCCCTTATGACGCCGCTTACCCTACGCACCAGCGTGCAACAGCCTCACCCAACGACGACGACGTTGAACGCGCGCGTGCTGCGCCACGACGCGGACTATGGCCTCTCGACGCTCTATTTTGGTGACGGGGAGTTACGCGTGCCGCAGGTCGACGCTCCCGTCGGCGCCGGATTACGCGTCATTGTCGACGCGCGCGACGTGTCCATTGCGCTATCTCGCCCGATGGACGTTTCCATAACCAATCGTTTGCCTGGGAAAATCGTCGAGATCGCGCAATTGCAACGGCCTTATGTGCGTGTCACCTTCGATCTGGGCTCGACCCAACTTTACGCATTGGTCACAACTGAATCCGTGGAGCGCCTTGCGTTGCAGCCAGGTCTGCGGGCATGGGCGATGATCAAGACCGTTGCGATCGGCGAGGGGTCGGTTCTTCCTGCACAGCTTCCATTGCCGCGCCGCTGGCCCGCCGATGGAAATCGGGATTAAGCGCGGCGGATAGCTCCTCCAGCGCAGGGGCGGCCGCGACTCGCGCGCGGCGACTCATGGATTGATACAGCGCCACAAGGCGTTCACCGAATGGCGTCAGCTCTGCGCCGCCGCCTCGACGACCGGGAAAGGTCGCGAAGACAGGCGTCTCAAAGGTGCGGTTCAGAGCGTCGACGATCAGCCAGCATTTGCGATAGGAAACCCCGGTCGCACGGCTTGCGCCGAGGATGGACCGTTGCTGGCGCACCGCTCCGATCAAGGCGATATCCTCCGGCGACAGCCGCCCGCCATTGGACAAATGCAAGATCAGTTCAATGGAAGCCTGAGTTTCCGAAGTTTGGCTGGTCATCAGAAATCCTTGGCGCTTCGCGGCGGTGATCCCCTCTAATGAACCGCCGCCGCCGCAGAGGTCACGTGCGACGCGATGCGACATTGCAACGCGCATGCAGTCGCTTCGGCGATAGAGCGTCCGCGTTCGTCCGTGCCGGTCCAACTCGCCGCCCGTCCGCGCGGATCAATTTCTACGAGCTTCACGCCGCTTGGAACCTCCATGCCATCGCGCGCGACGCCGCGCAAAAATCCGTCGATTGGAGCGGGCAATGCCATGCGATCATGATGACCGATGATAAAGCCTCTGAAAACCCTCGCCCCTATATCCAACGGCGTGCGCCACGTCCCCGAGCGCTGGGAATATATGAAGCGTTCTCCTCCCGCGCGGCCCAGCTTGCGTGCCACGCCGTCCGGCGCTTGCGTCGCCCCACTCCGAAGCAGATTACCGGTAGCGTCCGGGTGAGTTTCAACCGCCACGTCACAGTTGACGCCCGCGGTAAAGCTCGGCCCAAGTCCCACGGTCGCCCGCGCTATTTTTCGCAAGTCGGGAGTCGCTTGATATTTCTGCATGCGAGCATCGATCAGCGCGTCGGGGACGCGCATCGCCATCAGATCCGTGAGTTGAAGCCGCGTAACCGCGACGCACCCCGGTTGGCCGAGCAGCACCGCGATATCGAGCAGAGTTTCCGCGCGCCGGCCTTCGATGCCGTCGACCTTCGCCACGTCGTCATAAAGCGCATCGTGAAAAGCCATGCCACGCCGGATCACCGGTGGGTGGGGATCATGGCTTAAAATGACGAAATAGCCATCCCACGCGAGCCGCACAGCGACCGCCGACGCAATTTCATTAGTCCCCAGCACAAGCGCAAGAGGACGTTCAGGCTGAGCGAACAGGCGAAGGGTTGGCGCATCGCGCATGGTCGGATCTCCACTTGGGACGCTTCTGACCAGCAAAGAGCGCGCCAATCTTTGGCGCACCCTCAGATGTATTGATTTCAAGCACTTAAATTAAGCAGCGAGAGGTGGGTGGATCGCTAGGCCATTTTGCTATGCTATATTGTCAGCAATACACCTTGCGGCGGAGCGGCTTTGTGCAAAAAGCGACATGTCGGCCTCAAGGCGGCTGTTTCGTCCGCAAAACGCCTCTTGAAGGTAAATAATTGATCGGCGCCTCTATTGCTTGATGAGCAGGCAGTTGCGCCATAGGAGGGGATCATGCAGTTCGAATTTCCGCCGGTTGAGAATCCAGCCGAGCGCGCCGCCGTCGAGACGGCAATCAAGGAATGCGTTCGCGTGTTTTACGAGAAGGGCGCTGTCGATCCCCTTCTTGGGCCGGTCTTTGCGGGTTCAATCGGCGATCTCGACCGGCATCGCCAGATCGTCGAAAATTTCTGGTCCAAGTCGCTGCTTCAAACGGAGCGCTACGACGGCCATCCTTTCGGGGTTCATACAAATCTTCCAGTCGAGCCGGAGCATTTTGCTCGATGGCTGCAACTCTTCTCCGAAACTGCGCGCGAAACCCTGCCCCGAACGCAAGCTGAACAGGCGATCGCCAAGGCGTCGCATATGACGCAATGTTTTCAGTCGGGGTTGTTCCCCTTCACCGGCTCCGACGGCAAGCCGTCGCGTCACCCGGCGCGGTGAAGCGGGACGAGGCACTAAGTCCCGAGCTTGCGTGTTGCGTTTTTCAACCAACGCCGCGTCTTTGCGTCGAGGAGCGGCGACAGAGCCTTTCTGACATGGGCATGGTAGGCGTCAAGCCAGTCGGCTTCTTCCTCCGCAAGCATCGATGGCTCGATGCAGTTCAGATCGAAAGGCGCGAGCGTAATGGTCTCGAATCCTAGCGCCTCGCGCTCGCCGCCTTCAATCTCGCGCGGTTCAACAATCACGAGATTTTCAAGCCTGATGCCATATTCTCCGGCGCGATAATAGCCGGGTTCGTTGGAGAGAATCATGCCTGACTCCAACGGTGTAGTTCCGAATTTGCTGATCCGCTGCGGACCCTCGTGGACCGAAAGGTAGGCGCCGACGCCGTGCCCGACGCCATGATCGAAATCCAGTCCCGCCTCCCATAAATGTCGCCTGGCGAAAGCGTCGAGCTGTGCGCCCGAAACTCCGCGAGGAAACACCGCGCGCGCAATGGCGATATGCCCCTTGAGCACACGTGTGAAGTGATCCCGCAATTGCTTCCACGCGCGACCGACCACCACGGTGCGCGTAACGTCCGTGGTGCCGTCGATATATTGCGCCCCGGAATCGACGAGATAAACGCCGCGTCCGATCTTCAAATTGCTGCTTTCGCTGACCCGGTAATGCGGAATAGCCGCATGAGCGCCGAAAGCCGAAATCGTCGGGAAAGAAACGTCGCGCAGATCTCCGCCCTCGCGACGAAAAGTCTCAAGCGCCTGCGCCGCTGCTATTTCCGTCAGTTTACCTTTGGGCGCCTCCTCTTCGAACCAGGCGAGAAAGCGCGTGAGCGCGGCGCCGTCGCGAATATGGGCGGCCCTGACGCCTGCGAGCTCCGCTTCATTCTTGACCGCTTTCGGAAGAGCCACCGGATCTTCGGCAAGGCGCGGCTTACCGCCCGTGGAACGCAGGATTTCAACGAGTTTTACCGGAGCGGTGGATGCGTCGAAAAGTATCGTCTGCGCCCTGGCCCCCGCATCGCGCAAGTCCTGCGGCAACTGCTCGGGAAGCTCCACGGTGAGGAATTTTTCGAGTGCGGCGCGAGTCTTCGGAGAAAGTTTTCCGGCCTCGACGTACAGCCTCGGGATACCCCTGGCGGGAAGCAGCGCGAAGGCCAAAACGATCGGGGTATGCGCCACATCGGCGCCGCGAATATTGAACAGCCAGGCGATGGAGTGGGGATCAGACAGCAGCAGCGCGTCCGCGTCGTTCAGTTTCTTGCGGATCGATGCAAGCTTTGCCTTCACGCCGGCGCCCGCATAACGCGGTGGATAGATCGAGACTTGCCCTTGTGGCGCGACCGGGCGCTCCGCCCAAAGCGCGTCAATGGGGTTTTGCTCCAGTGAAACCAGAGCAACGTCCTTGCCTTCAAGCGCTTTCGTGAAGCGATCAATCTGCGCGCTGGTGTGGACCCACGGGTCATAGCCGATCCGGGCGCCGGCAGCGGCATGCTCGGCGAGCCAGCTCGCGGGCTGGACCGCGCCTATGTCTAACGGCGTGAACAGCTTGCTGTCGATTTCGCCGCGCACCTGCAGGACATAGCGGCCATCGACGAAAATCGCCGCCTTCTTTTGCAGCACAATGGCGAAGCCCGCCGAGCCGGAAAACCCCGTCAACCACGCTAGGCGCTCGGCGCATGGGGCGACGTACTCGTTCTGATGTTCGTCGGCGCGCGGAACAAGAAAGCCGTCAAGTCCCTCTTCGGCGAGTTTTGCGCGCAGGGCTTTGAGGCGGGAGGCGCTGGCGACGCTTTCGCTGGCGTCGGCGAAGGTCTGGAATTTTGCTTCAAACATGACGCGACGCTAACCTCACGAGGCAGCGGGGGCAAGTGTCTCCATTTCGATCGCTGCCTTGATTGAAGCTCTGAACCAGTCCGGCTAACTCCTGACATTTGGCGCAGTCGTTTACTTGAGAGACCAGAACCCGGACACTTGACCAATTGCACGGTACGGTCGCAAGCGATTTGCAAAACACCCTTGCGCTACTCGCTGGTTGGACAGGCTCCGGCTGGCGCGTCGGCGGCGCCGACGATATTTTCCTTGATGATTTTTTCGATCCGCGCGTTTGCCTCGCGGGGTTCGTTGTCGAAGATGTTTGTCTTGTAGTCTTTCTCGAAAGGCTTCGCGGTGGAGGCGTTGACGGGCAGATCCGTCTTGCTGACGTCGATGGAAATCACCGATGACAGGCCCGGGCGCAGCGGCTGCTTTTCGATCTCGTCGGCTCTCAGCGCGATGCGCACGGGCACGCGCTGCACGATGTGAATGAAGTTTCCGGTGGCGTTGTCGGGGGCAAGAAGCGCAAACACGCTGCCAGAACCGGGAATGACGCCTTCCACCGTCCCATGATAGGCGGCGCTGTTACCATAGAGATCGACGGATATATTCACCGGCTGGCCGGGACGCACGCGCTCCATGCTGTTTTCGAACAGGTTCGCTTCGATCCAGAGATAATCGAGAGGAACAATGGTCATGAGCTGGTCGCCGGGCCGCACGCGCAGGCCCACCTGCGCCTTGCGCTTGGCCACATAACCAGAAACTGGGGCCCTGATGCTCTGGCGGGCGAACTCGATGTAATCCTCCATGTATTTGGCCTTGGCCACTTCGATGTCGGGGTGATTGGTGCGGGTGACGTTGTTGATCCGAGATTCCACCGCCTGCAGTTCGGCGCGGCCCTCGTGCAGATCAGCGTCGAGAGACGCGAGCTGATCTTCCGCGTTCTGCAGGGTCTGCCGCGAAACGGAGCCGCTCGGCAAAGCCTCGCGATAGCGCGCGATGTCGTGACGGACCTTCTCACGCAATGCAATTCGCGAGACAATCTTCTGGCAGGCCTGACGCCGCGAGGCGAAAAGCGCTCCGACAGTGCGCACCGACTGGGCGAGCTGCGCCTCGGACTGATCGAGCGCGGCGCGGGCGTGTTGAGCGTCGAGGCGCACCAGCACTTCGCCCTTGTTCACCTGCTGCGATTCTTCGGCCAGCACTTCCGAGATCACGCCGGTCGCGTCGGCCTGCACCGGGATGATGTTGCCGACGACAAAGGCGTTGTCGGTCGTGACCCAGAAGCGATCGTGAACCCGCCATTTCACGAAGAAATACACCGCCGCCGCCCCCGCCGCCAAAGCGACGAGCGAGAGCAGAGCGAAGCGGCGGGCGCGCAGCGTCTTGCGATCAAATTGCATGGCCTATCCACAAACTCGGGCGTTGTCCGGCAACTCGTTGCAGCGCCTACCCGCCGCCAAGAGACTCGATTGTTTCCACTATCGGCGTGATGGAATCCTGTTCCGGAGCGGGCCTTGGGCCGAAGCCCGCAGGAGCGTTCTCGTAACCGCCGCCCAGCGCCTGGATCAAATCCACATTCGCGACAAGATCGTCCGCGTCAAGCATCTCGAGATAGTAGATCTGCTCCAGCAGCACATGATTTTGCTCCAGCAGTTCGCGCTTGTCATGCAGTCCGCTGCGCCAGCGACTTAGCGCAAGGCCCAACTCCGCGCGTTTGGCGCCGATCAACCGGCGCTGCGCATCCGCCTGCGTCCGGGTCTGCTGGAGATTGGCGAGACTATCCGCGACCTGTTGCGCCGCCTGCAGCAGCGTCTCGTTGTAGGAGTCCACCGCTTCGTCATATTCGGAGCGGCGACCCTCCAGCGCTCCCCGCAAGCTGCCGCCATGGAACAGGGGCAGATGGATATTGGGGTTGACCGCGTAGCCGATCGCCGAGCCGCGGAACAGGAATTTGCCCAGATCGTCAATCGCCGTCGAGGTCCTTGAAGCCTCCAGGCCGCCAACAATAGTCAGATCGAGCGACGGCAAAAACTCGGCCTTTGCGATGTGTATCCGCTCGGCCGCCGCCTGCGCGCGATGCATGGCGACGGCCAGATCAGGCCGGTGCGCCAGCAATTCGACGGGAAGATGCTTGGGCAACGCAAGAGTCGCGGGCCGCCCCAGTCGCTGTGCGCCCACTACGCCGCGTCCGGCGTCCGGGCCTTCGCCCATCAACCGCGCAGCCAGATCCTGCTGCAACGCCAGCAGGCCCTTGACGCCGGCTTCGCGCTTGATCGCCGTTTCAAGCTCGGCGGCGGCTTGCGTCACGCCGTCCTCGGTGTCGATGCCGGTCCGGTAGCGCGTCTGCGCGAGAGCCAGCATCTCGCGGCGCAATCCGATCAGATGGTTCGCCGCTCCCTCCTGCCGCGAAAGCGCGCGGATGCGAAAATACACCCTCGCCAATGAAGTCGTAAGCAGCAGACGAGCCTCTTCGGCCTGCGCCTGCTGCGCAGCGGCCTCGCCCAATGCAGCGTCGAGCGCCGCCTGGTTCTTGCCCCAAAAGTCGAACTCGTAGCGCAGCGACAATGGGTTGATATAGGCCATGGTCTTTTCCAGCCCGGCCAGGTTGGGGTTGTAGGACGCGACGACGCCATGATTGGGAATGCGGGACTGACGCATCCCCATGTCCCAGTCGAGAAACGGCAGCAGTCGGGCGCCTGCGACTTTTGCAAAGGCTTCCGCCTCGCGCAGCCGCTCGAAGGACTTTTTCAGGTTCTGGTTGCCGGCCAGACCCTTCTCGATCATCAGATTGAGTTCGGGGCTGCGAAAACACCGCCACCAGTCGCTCGCGGGCCAGTCAGGCCCGGGCTTTGCGCTCGTCGCGGCGCCGCTTTGCGCCAGTGTGCGCTCCATGGCCGGAGGATCCATGAACTGGGCGCGCTCGCTCGTCGGCGCGACTTCGCAGCCCGAAAGAAGCAAGAGCAGCCCCACGCCGGGCGCAAAATATAGGCGCCGCAGAGTCATGGCTGCTCCATCAACTCCTCGGCCTTGAGTTGTTTCAACTCCTGCGCCGCGCTCAGGCGCGGAATATGCGTCGAGCGGGCGAGCCACACGAAGGCTGCGAGCAGCACGAAAACGAAGGCGCCGAGAAAGAACACGTCGTTCAACGCCAGCAGCGCCGCCTCCTGCTTGAGGAAAACACCCACCTGGCTGCGCGCCATGGCCGGCGAAAAGGCTGGCGACCGCTCTTGCAGCCGATCCATCAACTGCGTCATCTGGTCGAGTTCGGCGAAGCGCCGGCCGCTGAACTGGTCGGAGAGATCGAGCGCGTGAACGGGCGTCCGCCGGAACTGAACCACCGCCTGCAGCGCGATGCCGAAAGCGCCCGCGGCCGTGCGCAGCAGAGTGAATTCCTCGGCCGCCCGGATCAGCTGCGAACCGTATAGCCCCCGCATCGCGATCACCGCCAATGGCGCGAAGAACATGGCGAGCGAGAAACCAAGAAAGGTCATCGGCAACGCGATCTGATCGAAGGAGGCCTGCTTGTCGTACAAGCCGATCCAGGTCAGCGTGACGGCCAGGCCCAGGAAATCCAGAAACGAGACCAGGCGAACGTCGACCCGCTTGCACAGTTCATGCACGATCGCCGCGACAGGAACGGCGAACAGCAACATCGACAGATAGACGATGCCGGCGAGGTCGGAACTATAGCCCAGCAACAACTGCAGCTGGCCGACAAAAACCGAGAGCGTTCCCTGAATGATCAGGAAACCCGCCATCGAGCATATTGTCGCGACCGTGTAGTTCCGATTGGCGAAAAGGCGCACGTCCAGCGCGGGATGTCGTTCGCCAAGCTCCCAGATGACGAAGATGGGCAGCGCGATGACGACGATGATCAGAGCTGTCACCAGAATCGGGGATGCGAACCAGTCGAAATCATTGCCCATGTTGAAAATCGTCTGCAACCCGTAAAGAATCGCCGCGAGCAACACAAAGCCTGTGAAATCGAAACGCGGAAACCGCCGGCGAAACCCCCGGCCGTAAAACAGCGCAATCACCACCCCTGCGGCGAGCAGCGCCACCGGAATGTTCGAATAGAAAACATATCGCCAGCCGAGATGTTCGTTGTACCAGCCGCCGACGAATATGCCGACCATGAACGGCAAAATGCCGAGCATTCCCCAAAGGCCGACGCCGACGGTTCGCAGATGTTCAGGATATTCATTGAGCACTATCGACTGCGCGATGGGTAGAATCACGCCGCCTGTAAGTCCCAGCAAAATACGCATCGGCAGGAAGAAAGCAATCGTCTGGCTCGTCGTGCAGACCAGGGAAATGACCGCGTAAAGCACATAAGCCGTCGCCAGCGTGCGATAATCGCCAAATCGCGCCGCGATCCATCGTGAGATCGGCAGGCCGAGAGCAATGCCGATCATGTGGTCGGTAGTGGCCCAGCCGCCAAAGCTCGGCGTCACCCCCTGCAAGCCGCCGGCAGCGTAGGGAACGACAACAGTATAGCCCGGCACATTCGACAAAACTACCACAGTGCCAAGCCCAAGCACGATGCTCAGGAGAAGCAGGCTCCATCCCTGAAGGGGCCGTGGGTCGGTTACTGGCATGGCGAAACATAGCCATTGCTTCGCCACGTGGGCAATGCAGGCCTGCACCTGAAGCGGCTAAACCGCGCCATTCCGAAGGGAGAAGAGATGATCTGGGCGTTTTGCAAACGGACTCCTACCGAGAGAACTTCAGTAGGAGTCATCAGCCCTGAGGGCGGTTATAAGGCGAACCCCTTCGCCGAAGCCGAACCTAAACGCGAAGGCACAGTTCTGTCAATATGCTGCCCCCGCGCCGGTAATGTTGCCAAATCTCGTATGGAAGTCGAGTTGAAGTCGAGCGCCCCAACTCTTGTGCACAGCTTATTTACAATGCCAGGGCGCTCGTTCGCAGCTCCAGGAGCGATCTATTCTTACATGTTAGGATAATTCGGGCCGCCGCCGCCTTCGGGCGGAACCCAGGTGATGTTTTGCGCGGGGTCCTTGATGTCGCAGGTTTTGCAGTGGACGCAGTTCTGCGCATTGATCACGAAACGCGGATCGCTCTTTGCGGCCTCGTCGGCATAGACCACTTCGTACACGCCCGCGGGGCAGTACAGCCGCGCCGGCTCGCCATAACGCGGCAAATTTTCACGCACGGGGATGGTGGGATCGGCGAGCTTCAAATGCGCGGGCTGGTCTTCCTCGTGATTGGTGTTTGACACGAACACTGACGAAAGCTTGTCGAACACAGTCTTGCTGGAGAGCTTCGGATATGACTTCGGGGCGACCTCGGAAAGCGGCTTCAGGCTGGCGTAGTCGGGTTTGCCGTGCTTTTGCGTGCCGAAGAAGGAGAAGCCGAACAATTCGTTTGTCCACATATCGAAACCGCCGAGCGAGGCGCCGATATAGGTTCCATATTTAGACCAGAGCGGTTTGACGTTGCGCACTGGCTTGAGGTCGCGCCCGATGTCAGACGTCTTCCAGCCCTCGTCATACTCTGTGACTTCGTCATGAGAACGCCCAGCGGCAAGCGCCCTGGCGACCGCCTCGGCCGCCAAGATTCCCGACAGCATCGCATTATGGGAACCTTTGATGCGCGGAACATTCATGAAGCCTGCCGTGCACCCGATCAGCGCACCGCCAGGGAATACAAGTTTCGGCACGCTCTGCCAGCCGCCTTCGGTCAAGGCGCGCGCGCCATAAGACAGGCGCTCACCGCCTTCCAGCGTCGGCGCGACCTTTGGATGCGCCTTGAATCGCTGGAACTCATCGAAAGGCGACAGAGTTGGATTGGAATAGTTGAGATGCACGACGAAACCGATCGAGATCAGGTCTTCGTCGAAATGATAGAGAAACGATCCGCCGCCAGTGTCGGGATCAAGCGGCCAGCCAAAGCTATGCTGCACGAGCCCGGATTTATGTTTCTCCTTGGGGATGCGCCAAAGCTCCTTGAAGCCGATGCCAAATTTCTGCGGCTCGCTGTTTTTGTCGAGCTCATATTTGCCGAGAATTTGCTTTGTCAGCGAGCCGCGTGCGCCTTCCGCGAAAAGAGTATATTTGCCGCGCAACTCCATGCCACGAGTAAAGCTGTCCTTTATATGCCCGTCCTTTGCGATGCCCATGTCGCCGGTTGCGACGCCTTGCACCTCACCAGATTCGCCATAGAGAATCTCGGCGCCAGCGAAGCCCGGATAAATTTCCACGCCGAGGCTTTCCGCTTCGGCAGCCAGAAAGCGCACCACATTGCCCAACGATCCCACAAAATTACCGTGGTTGCTCATCAGCTTGGGCATCAGAAAATTTGGCAGGCGAATGGCGCCAGTCTCGGAGAACAGAAAGAAGTTGTCCTCGTGCACTTGAGTTTTCAGCGGGCAATTGTCGTTCTTGCGCCACTCCGGCAACAGCCGGTCGAGGCCAATGGGGTCGATCACTGCGCCCGACAGAATATGCGCACCGGGCTCTGAGCCCTTCTCGATAACGACGACGGAAAGGTCCGGGGAAATCTGCTTGAGCCGAATTGCAGCGGCGAGTTCCGGCGGGTCCGGCTCCGACAATCACCACATCGTAATCCATACCTTCGCGCGGCGGCAGTTCCGTAATCTCCGAGCCCATGATTTCTCCCTTTGGCGGTGGGCGGAGGGTCAAGTCGGCGCACGCCGCCTTCCATCGGCCCTTATTGGCAAGCATAGCCTTTTTGCCGCTCCGCGCCAAAGCCGCCTTTGCCACTCAAGGCGCCGCAGCGATGGCGCTGCGGGTGATTCGCATTTATTACCGTGCTGCGGTTGGCCACAGGAGCCGCTGACAGGGAAAAGCACAATGAAGCGCGTCGGCGCCATCGCCGCGGTTCTCCTCGGTATTCTTGTCCTGTGGCTGGTCTTGGGCCGCGGGCCCCGGGATGACGGAGCCTATCTGGGCTATGTCGAGGGCGATCTCCTTTACATCGGGCCCGTCGAAGGGGAGCGTCTCGTCGGCCTTTCCGTCGAAGTCGGCGACCAGGTGGCGGCCAATGCCCCGCTGTTCGCGATGGAGACGCCTGTGCTCGACGCCCAGCGCCGCGAGGCCAGCGATCGCATCGCCCAAATGCAGGCGCAACTCGAAAACCTGCAAGCCGCGCTCAACCGCCCGCAGCAGGTAGCAGTTCTGCAAGCTGCCGTCGAACGCTCCAAGGCCGAACTCGCCCTGTCGCAGCTTACTTTCGATCGGCAAAAGAAGCTCTATGCCCAGCGCGACGTCTCAAAGGCGACGCTGGACAATGCGCAAATGGCCCTGTCGCGCGACGAGGCCAATCTGGCCGAGGCCAAGCGGCAAGTGGATGCAGCGCTGCTTACCGGCCGTTCGCAGGAAATCAACGGCGCGGAAGCTGCAATAAAGCAGGCGCATTCGCAGCTCAGCCAGCTCGACATTCGCATCTCCAGGCAAAAGGTCTTCTCTCCCGCGACGGGCGTCGTACAGGACGTGTTTTTCCGCCCTGGGGAAATGGTCACAGCCGGCCAGCCTGTTTTGAGCCTGCTGCCGCCAGAGAACCGCAAGGCGCGCTTCTATGTCCCGCAGGCGAGACTGACGCAAATCAAGCCGGGCGGGCGCGTGAAGGTCGCCTGCGACGGCTGCGCCGACAACCTCTATGCCCGCGTCTTTTATATCGCGGGTCGCGAGGAATACACGCCTCCGGTCATCTTCAGTGATGAGGAGCGCCAGAAACTGGTATTCAAGATTGAGGCGCGAATGGAAGGCGCCGCGCGCGAACTGCCGCTTGGCCTACCCCTGCGCATTTACATCGCGGAGGACGCCGCGAAATGAACGCGCCCGCCGGGCCGATCGCCATAAATGTCGAGGGCCTGACCAAATTCTTCGGGACGAAGAAAGTCGTGGACAATCTCTCGCTGCGCGTCGAACGCGGGACGATTTACGGTTTTCTGGGCCCCAATGGCAGCGGCAAAACCACGACGATCCGAATGTTGTGCGGGCTGCTCACGCCGGACGCCGGCAGCGGGACCTGCCTTGGCTACGACATTCTAACCCAGCAGAACGAGATCAAGCCGCGCGTCGGCTATATGACGCAGAGGTTTTCCCTTTATACCGACCTCACCATTCGCGAAAATCTGGAATTTGTGGCGCGGATTTACGGGCTCGCCGATCCGACGGGCGCGGCGCAGGAGGCGTTGGCGCGTCTGGGACTTCTCGATCGCGCCGACCAGCTCGCGGGTGAGCTTTCCGGCGGCTGGAAACAGCGTCTGGCGCTCGGCGCATGCACCCTGCCCGATCCCGCGCTCCTGCTATTGGACGAGCCCACGGCTGGCGTCGACCCCAAGGCGCGCCGCGACTTCTGGGATGAAATCCATCGCCTCGCAGGACAAGGGCTGACCGTGCTGGTTTCCACCCACTACATGGACGAGGCGGAACGCTGCCACAAAATCGCTTATATCGCCAGCGGACGCCTGCTTGTCTCTGGAACGATCGAAGACATTATCCACGATGCCGGGCTCACAACTTACATAGTCACAGGCCCCCGGCTGAACGAACTTTCGGATCGGCTTGAAAAGACGCCCGGCGTTGAAATGTCGGCGCTGTTCGGAATGGCGCTGCATGTCTCAGGACGCGACGCAAAGCTGCTTGAGCAGATCGCCCATGATTTCGGCCAGGATTCTTCACAAATCTGGACCAAGGGCGCTCCGACGTTGGAAGATATATTCATTGATTTGATGATACGCTCTGGCGAAGCGTCGCTATGAGCGCTGCATCAAATCAGAAGTCCGCTTTTCTCACCGGCGTTGGGGCGGCGTTGCAGCGCCTCACCGCGATTTTCCTAAAGGAGTTTTTGCAGCTCAAGCGCGATCGCGGCACGCTGGGCATGATCGTCGCCATACCTCTGCTTCAGCTCACGTTGTTCGGCTATGCGATCAACACCGACCCCAAGCATTTGCCGACAGCGCTCCTTGTGCATGACGATGGGCCGCTCGCCCGCAGCGTTGTGGCCGCCCTGCGCGCCACCGATTACTTTGCGATCGAACGGGCAGCACGGAACGATGCAGATGCCGATCGGTTGATCCGTTCCAACGAGGTCCAGTTCCTCATCGAGATTCCACCCGACTTCGATCGTCGACTGATACACGGCGACAAACCGACCGTGCTGATTGTCGCCGACGCCACAGATCCAACCGCGACCGTCGGCGCAGTCGCAGGCGCGAACGGAGCCGTGGCGCGCGCGTTGGAACGCGAACTGACCGGTCCGCTCGCAAAGCTGGCGCAGAATCCGGCGCCTTTCGATTTACGCGTACAGCCCCGATACAATCCGGCTGGAGAGGCGCGTCGCAATATCGTTCCCGGATTGATCGGCACGATTCTCACCATGACCATGCTGATTTTCACCAGCATCTCGGTGACCAAGGAGATCGAGCGCGGCACGATGGAAGCCCTTCTCGCCATGCCGGTGCGCCCCGTTGAAATCATGTTGGGGAAAATTCTGCCCTATGTCGCAGTGGGGGCTGTGCAAATGACCATCATCCTGCTGGTTGCGACGCTGTTCTTTCATGTTCCGATCATCGGCTCTCTGGCGACTCTGATCCCGCTCACCTTGCTTTTCATCGTCGCCAATCTCTCGATTGGCTATACATTCTCGACCATCGCCAGCAATCAGATGCAGGCGTTCCAATTGTCCTTCATGTTCTTTTTGCCGAGCATGCTGCTCTCGGGGTTTTTGTTTCCCTTTCGCGGCATGCCCGATTGGGCGCAAGACGTTGGGACCATTTTGCCCTTGACGCATTACCTGCGCATCGTGCGTTCGGTGATGCTGAAAGGCTCGGGTTTTGCGGATCTTTCCATGGATACCGGCGCGCTTGCCCTGTTCGCGCTCGTCGCCATGATTGTAGCCATCCGACGCTTTCGCCAGACACTCGATTGACGCGACGCCTTTGTTGACTTGAGAAAACTTAGGAGCATACCATTTGCTCAAGAAGAGCAGGCTCGCCGGTTCAAGAGGCGGACGCATGAAAAAGCGCAATATTTGGCTCACGGCGATCATCGGATTGTTCGCCAGCTATTATCTGTGGTCCTTCTTTGTATCCAGCCGCTATCAGGCGTTGTGCAACGTGACCTATTGGTTCGCTACGTCGGCCCAGGTCCAAAGTTGCAAAGAATTGAAGACAGAACTGGACAACAAGTGAGGCGTGCGCGCCAAAGGAGCGAACCGGTATGAGGGTAATCGTAAGTCTCTCCGCCGCGCTACTGGCCTTCGCCACTCGCCCCGTCCTGGCGGAGGAGATCCATCTCGATTGCGCGCGCACCAATCAGACTGTCATGGTCGACGTCGACACCGACCGGCGCTTTCTGCAGATGATGTGGGGCCAGGGCGTCGCCGAGGAATATCAAAATGGCGATTCTTATGTTTCCGGACCGGACTCCTTTGGCGAGAAGCAGAAAGTGACTTACGTTCTTTCCATTGAAAAAGGCGTGATTACATTTGGACAGGACCGCGTTTGTCTGCAAAGCGGAACGAAACACCCTTGCGTCGAGCAGAGTTCGCGCAATACACTCGACGTAACGCAGGGCGAATTGAAATATGACGACGGCGAAGAAGTCGCTATTTTGAAATGCGTTCCCGCGCCGCCGGGCCGGCGCTTCTAAGCCGCAAAACCTCCCGTGAAAAACTTTATGAACTGTAGGGGCCGGCCTGCTTCTCGTGTGGTTTTGGCGTTTCCGGCGCTTGCGCCGAATGACCCGCCAGTCGCTCTCCCAAGGCGAAAGCGAGCGTCGAAACCACAAACGTCATATGGATGCCCATATAGAAATACAGATCACGGTCACCCGTTTCCGGCACATCCATGAAAGCTTCCAGCAGTTTGATCGCGGAGATCGCGACGATGGTCGAAAGAAGCTTCAATTTGAGTTGCGAAAAGTCGATATTGCCCATCCATTCGGGCCAGCCGGCATAATCGCCTTTCGATACGCGCGAGACGAAATTTTCATAGACGGAAATAGTGACGATCACCACCAGCGCGCCGGTGAGCGTTACGTCTATGAGGTTTAATATCTCCAATGTTATATGGTCGCTCTCCTCACCCGCGAGCATCATGACGAGCGCAAAAGTCTTCTTTCCCGCCTTGACCATCAGCGCGAATAGACCGACCGTCAGCATCACCAGAAAGGGTGCAAGGATCCAGCGCGACAGCAGAAGGTAGTATTCGAACGCGCGTTTAAGCATTGGGGGCGATGGCCTTTTTATGAAAACAACTTTGCCTGGCTAAGCAGATCCTAAACGACCGTCTTCGCAAATCCTTCGCGGATTTCATCTTCTTTCAGCTTGCGCCCGATGAACACCAGTTTGGATTGGCGCTTTTCGTCGGCGCGCCAGTCGCGCTGCAGATCGCCGTCGAGGATCATGTGCACGCCCTGAAAAACGAAGCGACGCGGCTCGTTTTTGAAGGCGATGATGCCCTTGCAGCGCAAAATATCCGGTCCATCCCGTTGCGTCAGTTCGTTTAGCCAGGGCACGAAACGCTCGGGATCGACCTCGCCGGCGTGCTGGATCGCGACCGTCTGCATGTCCTCGTCGTGATAGGCCTTTAAAGCATGTCCTTGTTCTGCGTGGTCATGATGGTCATGATGATCGTGGCCGCAATCTGGACCACACTCGTGTTCGTGATCATGATCATGATCATGATCATGATGGTCATGATGCTCATGACCGTGATCGTGGTGATCATGTTCCTCGACGTTCAGAAAGTTCGGTTCGATTTCCAATATGCGGTCGAGTTCGAACGCGTTTTGCTCCAGCACCGCTTTGAGCGGCACATCGGCTTTCACGGCGCGGTGAAGCTTGGCGTAAGGATTGATCCCGCGGATGCGCGCTTCGACTTCCTCAAGCTCGGCCGGCGTTACGAGGTCGGTCTTGTTGAGCACGATCACGTCGGCGAAGGCGATCTGATTTTTGGCCTCGGGCGCGTCCTTCAGGCGGTGCAGCAGCCATTTGGCGTCGGCCAGAGTCACAACTGCGTCGAGCCGCGCGGCGTCCTTGACGTCCGCGTCGACGAAAAAGGTCTGCGCGACGGGCGCCGGGTCGGCGAGGCCCGTGGTTTCGACGATTATCGCGTCGAACTTGCCGCGGCGGCGCATCAGCCCCTCGATAATCCGGATCAGATCGCCGCGCACGGTGCAGCAGATGCAGCCATTGTTCATCTCGAAGATTTCTTCGTCGGCGCCGACCACCAAATCATTGTCGATGCCGATCTCGCCGAATTCATTGACAATCACCGCGTAGCGGCGGCCATGCTGTTCGGTGAGAATGCGGTTCAGCAGCGTCGTCTTGCCAGCGCCGAGATAGCCGGTGATGACGGTGACGGGAATTTTGTCTGTCAAGTTGTCTCTCCTGAGGCGGCGCGCTGAACTCTCCCCAAGGAGAGCTGTGCGCAGCCTTAAGCGCCTAAAGCTTTCGCCAACTCTCCCACATTATGACGCATCATGTCGATATATGTCGGCGCGGGACCGCCTGACTCGGAAAGAGCGTCTGAGTAAAGCGTGCCGCCAATTTTGGCGCCCGTTTCGGCGGCGATGCGCTGCGTGAGGCGGGGGTCGGCGATATTTTCCAGAAAAACGGCGGCGACCCTGTTCTGCTTCACAGCGTCGATAATTTTTGCAACATCGCGGGCGCTGGCCTCCGACTCCGTCGAGACGCCCTGCGGCGCGATGAACTCCAGGCCATAACGCGCCGCAAAATAGCCGAAAGCGTCGTGGGTGGAGACGATGCGGCGACGCTCCCGGGGAATGTTCTGAAAGGTCCGGGCGATGTCGGCGTCCAGCGCCGCCAGCTTCTTGCAATAGGCGGCGGCGTTTGCGCTGTAGATCGCGGCGCGACCGGGGTCGGCGGCCTCAAGCGCGCCGCCGATCGCCTCGACATATTTGATCGCATTTTCTACATTTTGCCAGACATGCGGATCGAGACCATTCTCATCCCTGCGCGACATGACGCCATCGCCAAGGGTGACAATTCGCGCTTTGGTTCGAGAGGCTTGGATCAGCCGCTCGATCCAGCCCTCAAACCCCAGTCCGTTAATAAATACAAGGCGCGCCTGCGCGAGCTTACGGCCGTCCTGCGGCGTCGGCTCATAGACGTGAGCGTCGCCATTAGGCCCAACGATGGTGGAAAGGTCGACCGCCACGCCGCCAACCTCCTTCACCAAGTCGCCGATAATAGAAAAGCTGGCGACGACCGGCAAAGCGGCGTTTTCGGCCCGGACTCGACGATAGGGCGCTAGGGTGGCGAGGGCAGCGAGGGCGAGGAGGAATGAACGGCGCGTGGGAGCTAACTGGCCGCCTTTATCCGCCGAGATGCGATTGCCGGTAGAGTTCATCACCCCTCCAGGTGCCGCCCGGGACGACGCAGGCGCATCAAGCCGCCGGTTCGGCCAAAGGCCAGAGACAGGAAATAGAGGACGCCCGCCGCCAGAATGATCGCCGGACCTGTCGGCGCTCCGGACTTATAGGAGAACACCAGCCCGATGTAGCTCGACAGCACGCCAAGCGCGCCCGCGAGCGGCAAAGCGACGGCAAGGTTGCGCGTCCAGAGCTTGGCCGCGGCCGCCGGCAGCATGATGACGCCCACAGCCATCAGCGTGCCGAGAGCGTGGAAGCCCGCGACGAGGTTCAACACGACAAGCCCCAGAAACAGGAAGGGAATGAACTCGCCCAGCCTGCTTGCGCCGCGGAGAAACAGGGGGTCGAGCGTGTCGAGAACCAGCGCGCGGAAGAAAACGGCTAGCGTGAACAAAGTGATCGTGGCGACGCCGGCCAGCAGCAGTAGTGTCGAATCGTCGAGCGCCAGCGCCGAACCGAAGAGCACGTGCAGCAGATCGACGTTGGAGCCTTTCATCGAGACAATGGTCACGCCGAGCGCCAGCGACACGAGATAAAACGCCGCAAGCGAGGCGTCCTCGCGTAACGCGGTGAATCGAGCCGCCGCGCCTGCCGCCAGCGCCACAATGAGCCCTGCACAAAGTCCGCCGATGGTCATGGCGGGCAGTGAAAGACCGGCGACGAGGTAACCGAGCGCAGCGCCCGGCAATATCGCGTGCGAAAGGGCGTCTCCCGCCAGCGACATGCGCCGCAGCACCAGGAAAACGCCAAGCGGCGCGCCTGACACCGCCAGCGCGATTGAACCGACAAGCGCGCGGCGCATGAAGGCGTAATCCAGGAAAGGCGCGAACAGCAGGTCAGACAACATGAGTCCGCGCGCCTTGCTGTCCGTCGCGGTGGCATTCATGCGCCGCGTCATCATAGGCCTCGGCCATTCCGCGGGCTTTTGCGAGATTAGCCCGCGTCAACGCTTCTCGCGTGTCGCCCCAGAACACAGGCTCCCTTGCGAGGAGCAGCGTTTGTGGAAAAGCGCGCGGCACAAGGTCGAAATCATGCAAAACGGCGACGACGGTGCGCCCCTCTTCGCTCCAGTGGCCGATAAGGTGAAGCAAATCCTCGGTCGTAGCCTCGTCCACGGCGCCAAAGGGTTCGTCGAGCAAGATAACAGATTGATCCTGCACGATCAGCCGCGCAAAAAGCGCCCGCTGCATCTGACCGCCTGACAGCGTGTCCAGCGCCCGATTCTCGAAACCTTCCAGCCGCACTGCCGCCAGCGCCGCCGCTATGCGATCCATTTCCCCGTCGTCGACTCGCCTGAAAAGTCCCTTGCGCCGCAATGCGCCCAAGGCGACGAAATCCTGAACATTAATCGGGAAAGAGCGGTCTATGTCGATCAACTGCGGCAAATAGGCGATGTCGCGCGGGCTCAATGTGCCGCGCTCGATCCGGCCGCTAAGCGGAGAAACGATTCCGGCGATTCCTTTGAGTAGAGTTGATTTTCCTGCGCCATTGGGCCCGCAGACCGCAAGTAGAGTTCCTGCCGCGATGACGCCGGTTAGATGATGAACCGCTGGATGGCGGTCATACCCGAGCGTCACGTCGGCGAAGCGGATCGGGACGGCCTCACGCATGAAGAAGCCTCAATGCAACGCCCAATAGACACCAGCCCACAGGACGGCGATGACAGCTGTGACGCCAAGCAACCGATCACCGCCGGAAAGACGCAAGGCTGAGACGGACCGCTTGGCATGCGCCTCCGTGTGGGAATGCACCCGATCATGGACGGGAGCGTTGGCGGGCGAGGAATGAGACATGAGAGGTGTTATAATATAACATTTCGACCACGCCAAGCTGGCAGATCCCCTCCGTTCGACGCAAGAGGCGAAGGCCCGCGATTCGAAGACGCGACCCGAGCGCAGGCGCAAAGCAGCTGCGTTTACAAGGCGCCGCTTCCGGCCACTTCATTGCAGGCCTGGACTATCCCGCGGCGGCCGGATGGGTCCGTATTGCATCGAAAAATATCCCGGAACGCCTATCTTTTCGCGGGCGCCCCGCGTTATTCCCCGTGGACAGAAGGGCGGGTTTCTGTTATCCCGCCGCCACGGACTAGGCGCTCCGTCAGCGCCCGGTCTTCTGTTCCCATTTCTCTGGCTCTGGGCGCATCCGCGCCAGCCGCCGCCACCCAAGGATCGCTTCGTGCAAGTTCTCGTTCGCGACAACAATGTCGACCAAGCTCTCAAAGCCCTCAAGAAAAAGATGCAGCGCGAAGGCATTTTTCGCGAAATGAAGCTGCGCGGGCACTACGAGAAGCCGTCCGAGAAGCGCGCGCGCGAAAAAGCCGAAGCCGTTCGCCGCGCTCGCAAATTGGCGCGAAAGAAGCTGCAACGCGAGGGCCTGCTGCCGATGAAGCCCAAGCCCGCGTTCGGCGCCGCTCGTTGACGATTGATTAAGCCTACGGGGTCCAAATATCGCCTCATCGGCGGCGTGTTCTCTGAACGCGCATTAGCGATTCGGCTTTCGATGGACATTCTATCTCGTTGGGGAGGATCTTTCGGCATGGGCGAGACCCCCGCGGCGGCCCGCCGCAAACTTCCCCATCTTTTTGGTATTGGCTCGGCTGCGCTCGTCGCGCTGGGGCTAGTCGGCTGCGAGAGTGCGAACGGCATTCGCCCGCCAGGCCGCGGCATAGCCGAGGTCTCCGACACCGATCCCCACGCCGCCTCAGCCAACATAGATTCGCTCAGCGACGTGATTCGACGTAATCCGTCGAGCCCGGAAGCATACAACACACGCGGCGTGGCTTACGCCCGCAATGGCCGCTTCGGGGAAGCCGTCGACGACTTCACGCACGCGATCCAGCTCGACCCCAACAACTTCGCGGCCTACACCAACCGCGCCTTAGCCTATCGCCAGACCAATCATAATGAACTCGCGAGGACCGATTTCGATCGCGCCATCTCGGCCAATCCGAATCATGCGCCCGCCTATATTGGCCGCGCCAATCTATTGCGTTCCCAAGGCAATCTGGATCAGGCGCTGACGGATCTCGATACCGCCATAAAGCTCAATCCGGAAAACGCTCAGGCTTTCCACGCGCGCGGACTTATCAATCAGAAGCGCGGCGAAAACGTCCGCGCTGTTACCGATTTCGACAACGCTATCGACCGCGATCCTTTCGCGGCGGCCCCCTACCAGGCGCGTGGCGAAAGTCTCGTAACGCTGGGCAAATACGACAAGGCGATCGAGGACTTCAACGCGGCGCTCAATGTCGATAGCAAAAGCGCTGTCTCCTGGGCCTGGCTCGGACTCGCCTATGATCGCAGCGGTAATCGCAGCAAGGCGCAGGAATCCTATCAGCGCGCATTAAATCTTGATCCCAGCCAGCCGATCGCCAAGCAAGGCATGCGCGGCTAACTGCGCCCTTGCGACTCACTTCTTTCTGAACCATTCGATTGCTCCTGAGACAGTGAGCACAATCAGGCATGCGGCGGCTGCGAATGTCGTCTCCAAACGCATTTCCGGGAGGCCGAAACGCTCCCAGAAGCGGTCGCCGGCCGCCATGACCCCGCCAACCCAGCCGAGCACGGCAGCCCCCGCCCAGACAAGGATCGGAAAGCGCTCCAGCGCGCTTAGCAAAAATCTCGCGCCGAACATGACGATCGGAGCCGACAGCACCAACCCAAACACAATCAGCTCCATGCGTCCGTGCGCGGCGGCTGCGATGGCTACTACGTTGTCCAACGACATCACCGCATCCGCGACGATGATCGACATGACAGCGCCGAGAAGATTGGGCTTGGCTTCGACGTTCGAGTGATCGTTTTCGTCGATGAGGAGTTTTATCGCGACCACGAGCAGCAGGAGCCCGCCCAATGTCTTGAGCAGCGGCACAGCGAGTAGCTCGACGATCACCAGAGTAAAGGCGATGCGCAAAATAACGCCACCCAGGGCGCCGAGAAACACGCCCCATTTCCGTTGGTTCGCAGGAAGCTGCCGACACGCAAGTGCGATCAAAATCGCATTGTCGCCAGAGAGCAGAATATTAATCCAGATAATCTCTAAGATTTCCCAGGCGAGCAGGCTGTTGCCAGACATCTAGTAGGTTCCGGT
The DNA here is from genome assembly GCA_963724845.1 of uncultured Alphaproteobacteria bacterium. GTDB lineage: Bacteria > Pseudomonadota > Alphaproteobacteria > Rhizobiales > Beijerinckiaceae > Methylocystis. The sequence goes on along the minus strand of CAVRWF010000005.1, from coordinate 377,505 downwards.
TCGAGCGCGGCGAAGCAATCCAAGGGCCGCGTTCGACTTCAGAGGATGCATAAAGGGTCATTGGCGGTTCGGGATGGAGGCGCGGCTCCGCGTCCGTCCACAGAAGTTAAGAGTTACCGCTTTTTTGACGTCAGCGAAAGCGCCCCGCCATTCAGCAATGGAGCGAATTTCATCAATAGGGCGAACGCGCGCATTTTTGGTAACCAACGACACAGCCGCCTTTTTTTCCAGCAGGCCGTTCAAGGTACGTAAAAATACGCGGTTGATCGTGACCGCCTTTGGACTTTCAATGTCTAGCGCTCTGTTACGTGGGACTGGGGAAACTTTCTCGACGATCTTTAGTCCGGCACATTTCAAGTTGCTTTTGCGATTTCACCACTGCCTCGCCAAACAACACGCAACAGAGCGCAGCAGACCACATAGGGAGAGGAGACGGCCTGTTGAAGGAATGCGCAGCATGTCCGGCACATTCTTACGACGAGACGCTACCCAACGTCCCGCTGTCGGCAAAACAGTGTCGGCTTCTTTCGAGTTACCTGCTTAATTTGGAGCGCGGTTCTGCGGGCGTGCGCGAGATGATTGTGGGCGATATTGATCGCTATCGCGACTTGGGGGCGCACCAACAGGCATGCGATTTATCCTTGGTGCTCAAATGTTTCCTGTCCGAGTTTCCAGAAGCGCGGGAGATGCCGGAGTTATGTGCGCACCGACACGCAGAGGCGCCCCTCGTATGCGCTGAAATGGTCGATGACCCCTTGGGATAAGCCGCGTTAAGGCCAGTTTTTCCAAGGCGTCGTCCCATCGGCCATAAACGATTTATTCACGCTCCAGCGCCCCGAATCCTCGACGCCTGATTCAGACACTTTCTGTCCTGCTATTGTGCTGCAAATCCCATTACGAAACGAGCCGCCATTTGCGCTCTTTACACTTTTTTGAAGATCATTGGTCCACCCGCCCCAGCAGCGCGCGACCATCATGCCCGGTCACGCATACGTCGAAAAGCTCGCCTGCTACGGCGTCGGGCGTGCGCACCAGTGTAAAATCCTCTGCACGCGCGACGCCGCCGCGTTCGGAGAGCACGCGCAACTTTTTCCCCTGTTGTCCGACGAGATGACGCGTCACCTTCGCGTCACCCGAAGAGCGCAACCGTCGCGCGCGCTCCTTGATGATTTCACTCGCCACAGCCGGCATCCGCGCCGCTGGCGTTTGTGGACGCGGCGAAAAGGGAAAGACATGCAAATGCGTGAGCCCGCACTCTTCCACGAGCTCCTGCGTGCGCACAAACATCGCTTCTGTTTCGGTCGGAAAGCCGACGATGAAATCCGCGCCAAACACAATATCCGGCCGCAGCTCGCGCAAATCGTTGCAGAAGCGGATCGCGTCGATGCGCGAGTGACGCCGCTTCATGCGCTTTAGGACCAGATTGTCGCCCGCCTGCAATGAGAGGTGCAGATGTGGCATGAGCCGTTGCTCATTCGCGATGGCGTCAATCAGATCTGTATCCGCCTCGATGCAGTCGATGGACGATATGCGCAGCCGCGCCAGCTCCGGCAGTTCCGAAAGGAGCAGCCGCACGAGCGCCCCCAGCGTCTGCTTGCCGCCAAGATCCGCGCCATAAGAGGTAAGGTCAACGCCAGTAAGCACGATCTCGCGCTTGCCCGCCTCGACCAATCGGCGAGCCTTGTCGATCACCTCCCCAGGTGCAGCGGAGCGCGAAGGACCCCGCCCAAAAGGGATCACGCAAAAAGTGCAACGGTGGTCGCAGCCGTTCTGCACGGCAAGAAAGCCGCGCGTGCCTTCGCTGGCTGTCACGGCCCGCGCAGAGGCCACGCTCCAATCGTTCGGCGCCGGCCCGGCAAGGCTCTTGTCGACGTTCCCTATGATGCGGGTCACGCCTTCGATCTGCGCGAAGGCTTCCGGCGCGATGGTCGCGGCGCAGCCGGTAACGACGATCTTTGCCCCCGGGCGCTCGCGGTGCAGGCGGCGGATGCTCTGGCGGGCCTGACGCGTTGCTTCTGATGTCACTGCGCATGTATTGACAATAACGAGATCGTCCTCTCCGGCCGCTCGCGCCTCGCGCGCCAGCTCCTCGGATTCCACAATATTCAGCCGGCAGCCGAATGTGACCACCTGGACGGCGGGCGCCGGCGCGCTCACGCCGTCAGTTCCTCGAAAATGATGGGGTCGAGCGTGGTCTCGAACTCGAACTCGACTGGGCCGGTCATACGCACATGATCGTCATCCCGCCAATCGATCACAAGCTCGCCGCCCGGCAGTTTAACCGTCGCTTTGCGATCCGTGCGGCCTGTTCTCGCCGCGGCGACCAGCGTGGCGCAGGCGGCCGAACCGCATGCCCTTGTCGCTCCGGTTCCACGCTCCCAAACGCGCAACAGGATTTCGCTGGGTGAGAGAATTTGCGCGAATGAAATATTTGCGCGCTGCGGGAACAGCGGATGGCGCTCCAGCAACGGCCCAAGCTTTTCCAAATTAATTGCACAAGCGTCGAGGACGAAAAACACGGCATGGGGATTGCCCATGCTCACCGCCGAGAAATGCTGCGGCGCGCCGTCAACCTTCGGCTCAAGCAAGACGTCGCGGGTATCGCCAACGTCCCGCGCCAAGGGAATTTCGAGGGCAGAAAGGCGCGGTCGACCCATATCGACAGTGAAGAGATCTTCTCCCTCGCGCCAGCTTTGCACGAGACCTGCGTCGGTCTCCAGCCGCAGTTGCGCAGGTCCGCCGTTGCGGGCCAGAGCATAGGCGATGCAGCGCGTACCATTGCCGCAGGCGGCGGAAAGCGAGCCGTCGATATTATAGATACGCACCGCCGCATCTGCGCTGATTTCGCGTGGATTATGCAGCACCATGAGCTGATCGAATTTCAGTCCGGGCTGCCGCGCGATCGCGCGCGCCTCCTCCGGCTTCAGGCAAATGTCTGAGCCGCGCAGGTCGAGAACAAGAATTTCATTGCCGATTCCGTTCATGCGCAGAATCGGACGCCGGTCGAGCTTGTGCGTCATGGCTCCGGTTATGTAATTGTCCGTGTCAATGTCAGGCTGCTCCTGTATAGAAGATGCGTTTCCCGCGCGCCAGAGCGCCGGGAGGCGTAACGCCTGCGCGACGGCCTGTGCGGGTTCGAAATTCTCGGCGGCGGAAGATTAATAGAGGACGCATCGATGGGCTTTCTCGACAATTTTGGCGGTTTTTGGTCGACTGTTCGCCGTCATTGGCGCTTCGTTGGCGCCCTCGTGCTGCTGATCGCAGTCGGCGCCCTTTTCGTTCAAAAGAAATACTCCTCCACCGCTCCCACAAGCACGGCCACTTCAGACAGCAGCTTGCCCGCCGATAAGAACGCCCCGACAGATAAGGCCGAGACCGAAACGCCCGCGGAAAGCGTTTCCAGCCAGATGGTCGACGTCGCCGCCCGCCCCGCCCTGGTGGCCAAGGGGGAGGGAAAATGGGACGATGCGGCAAAGATACTGAGCGAAGGCGTCGCGAAAGTGACTGGCGCGGCGGCCAAAGCCGGTCTCTCCGCCAACGGCCACCCGCTCGCCGTGTTCACCCAGACGGACGACAATGGTTTTCATTTCGAAGCAATGCTTCCGGTCGCCAAGGCTCCCGACGGCAAGGTAAAGCTTCCCGAGGGCGTGGAGGTCGGCTCCTCTCCTGCTGGAAAGGCGCTGAAATTCGAACATCGCGGCTCCTACGACGAAATCGACGCCACCTATGAGGCCATCACCGCCTATCTCGATGAAAAAGGTCTGGATACCAAGAATCTGTTCATCGAGGAATATCTCACCGACCTCAAACCTTCCGACGACGCCAATGTCGACGTCGATATTTACGTTTTCGTGAAGTAGGGCGACCAATTGCCTCGCCGGCAGTTTGGAGTCATATCGCCTCGCCATCCCCGGGCGCAGAGGTTGAGTTTCGGCGGACTGGTCATGACGGCGGGCTGTTAGAACATGTTCGGCTCATGGGTCGACAGCGCAATTGATCGGATCGCCGACAATCCAGATTCCAGATTGATCGCCATCGTCCCCGCAACCTTGGCGGGCCTATGGATTACGACGCTCGTTCACGAGTTTGGACACGCCGTCTGCGGACGGTGGGCGGGAATGCAAATTCGACACGTCCTGGTCGGCCGTGGCTTCACTTTGGGCCTGTGGCGAATGGGGGAAACGACCTTCGAATTGCGTATCCCCCTTCCTGGCGGCCACGTCGGGGTATACCCCGATCTGACCTTTAAGAAATCGCAGCGCGCATTGTTTTTTAGCGGCGGCGTTCTGGCCAATCTGGCGTTCGCGGTTGTGCTTGTTTTATTGGAAGAGACAAAAGCGCTCCCGGACGCTTTCACACCTGCTCTGGAGATAATGATTCTTTTTCAGGTCCTCGGAGCGTTGGGCAATGCGATCCCAAAGCAAAAGGCCGGGCGCATGAATGACGGACAGCAATTATGGCGCCTTTGGAAGCTCCCGGTCGCCAACGGTTCGCTCACGAAGCAGGGCATAACATATTCAGGGTTTCTCACCCCCTATGGCTGGCGTGGCGGGCCTTTCGCGCTCGCGGCGCCGCGCATTTATCATCACTATATGCTGACCATTGACGCCAACCAGCGCGGGGATTTGGATTTGCTGCGGCAGTCGTTGGGGTCGATGCGGCGCGAATTGGAAACGGGACTTTCGGGGGCGGAAAAAGGATTTGTTCTCGACATTTTAATCACCAGCGAACTTCTCTCACCGGGGCTCGCGCATCCGCACGAACTCGACCAGTGGTCGTCCCACGCCTTGGAACTCGCCGCGGATGCGCCGACGCTTCGGGGAAGCCGCGGCGCCGTCCTTGTCGTTCTGGGACGCTTCGACGAAGGCAAGGCGCTGCTGGAGGATTTCATGAAAAATGAACTCGGCGGCGCGTACGCATTTCTAACGCTCGCCTTTTTGACCCTCGCCGAAGCAGGGCTCGGCGACGGCGAAGCGGCGCGCGCATACCTCAAACTAACGCGTGGTCATTTTTCGCAGCTGCAGCCCGAGATACTGCGCGAGCCAAGATGGCGCGCCCTGCTCGAGAGGGCCGAAGCGGCCGTAGCCTCCTGAGATGGCGACTTGTTGAGTTGGTCGGTCTCTCGATCTTGGTCGTTTGTGTTTGGCGGCTTGCTTGCGCTTATGCAAAGCGACCTGATACTCGGGATCGACACTAGAAGAGCCGGCCATATCAGGCCGCCTTTGTCTCGATCCTTCCTTTCCCTCGCTTAACAACCCGGCCTTTTCGGCGATGACAGGCGCGGCCTGTTCTTGTACAACCGCACGAAATCCACGGCCTAAGGTCAATTCCCGGCATCGCATCGAGCCTCCATGCGCAGGTTTTCTCCTGTCTTGCTTCTTCTTTCCCTTTCCGCTTGCAATAGCGCTTCGATCGCGACCCAATGGAAGTTGCGCAATTTCAACATCACGACGGCGGACCTCGCGCACACGCGTTTTGCGCTTGCGGGGCCGCCGTGGACAACAGTGACGCCGGAGAACGCTGTCATTGAAGTGAACTATTGGCGCGACGGCGAGGATGCGGTCAACGCGAAAAGCCTTGCTTTGCACCTGCAAAAGGCAGTGCATGTTTCCGACAATGACGCCTTGTCCCAAGCTGGTGCGCCCTCCCTCGCTGTCATCGAGCTTGCTCCGGCAAGTCTCGCACCAGCGCGCGCGGCGCAACAGGAGGCGGTGCGCCTGCGGACTGACGGCGCAAAGATGCGCGGCAAAATCCATCTTGCCGGCGCGCTCGCTTGCCGGCGCAGGGAGATTCCGCCTGGTCCAATCCAGATCGACGTCTACATCCACGCCGACGACGAGACAGGCTGGCTACCGTTGTACGCAGGCTTCGATGTACGCGACCAAACGGCTGACCGGGGTGCGCTGAACGAAGCGCTGCCCGCTTGCCCCGACAAGACAAAATCTCGCTGATCTCCGCACGGCTCAAGCTAAGCGATTGGCGAGGCCTTATTGTGGCTCGACTGCAACAATAAACCAAAAAAACGCAATGAATGAGCGCAGTTATGTCGTAAACGATATCGAAGGCGTTCAACTTGCACTAAAATTTTGAATGGGTTCTGTCATCGGAAGGCTGACCAGCATGTTTTGGAGTACAGACTGGTCCTGGGGCGTTCCCCTTCTGGTAATGACTGTCGTTTTTCACGTTTGCATGTTCGTGCTGATGGAAAAGGCGCTGCCAATTCGCTCTGCTTCCGGCCATCGGCTTCGACGGTTGAGCCGCTTCATAGCGCCCGTGGCGTTCGTGGGGCTCGGAGCGGCGATGCTGCATGGCGTAGAAGCCACCGCATGGGCCGCCCTTTACATATGGGTGGGGGCGATGTCAGACCCCTCGACCGCCATGCTGTATTCGTTAAGCGCGATTACGAGCTACGGCCATTCTGAAGTTTTTCTGGCGGATCGTTGGAGACTTCTCGGCGCAATCGAGGCGATGGACGGCCTGATTTTGTTTGGCCTGACCACCGCTTTTCTTTTCGCGACCATCGAACGGGTGCGTCCGCTTCCGCAAGCCTGAATACCATACGTCGTGCGGGATGCTGAATTTTTGCCATGTGTAACAGAGAGTTATAGGCATGTTGAGTTCCAGGGTCTTAAAACCGGGTATCTTCGCGGCGGCGATCTGTAGTCTACTTTTGTCCGCATGCTCCAGTTTTGATCGACGCATGGCCGTTCCAGCCGCCGAACGGCGCGAGGCCACGGTTCTGGGCATACCCAATGCCCGGTTTTTTGTCGACGAACCGGCAACAATGGCTGCAGAACAGCAGCGCGCGCTCATTCGCGAAGCGCGAAGCCTTGGCGTGGAAAAGGGCGGCGTGTTGCCAACGGCAAATCTGCTTGCTCTATCGGGCGGCGGAGACAATGGAGCGTTCGGCTCCGGCCTGCTGGTCGGCTGGACGGCGCACGGCGATCGTCCGCAATTCAAGCTTGTCACGGGCGTAAGCACCGGCGCCTTGATTGCGCCTTTCGCCTTCCTCGGTCCAGAATATGACCGTCCCCTTACGGACGTTTACACCAACATCAATCCCAATAAGGTCTACGAGAAGAGATTCACCATCTTCGCCGCAGTGGCGCAGGATGCTCTCTCCGACACAAGCCCGCTTTTCGAAACCATCGCCCATTATATTGACGGCGAGGTCATCGCGCGCATCGCGGCAGAATATGAAAAAGGCCGGCTGCTGCTCATCCAGACCACCGATCTCGACGCGGGCCGGCCGGTCATCTGGAACATCGGCGCCATCGCCGCGAGCGGCGACCCACGCGCGCTCGACCTCATCCGGCATATCATGCTCGCCTCGGCGTCGATACCAGCTGCCTTTCCGCCGGTCATGTTCGACGTCGAAGTCAACGGCGCCCCATACCAGGAAATGCATGTCGACGGCGGCGCGGTTAGTCAGGCGTTTTTGGTGCCGCCGTCGCTGAACGTCCACGCCGCACTCGAGAAAACCGGCTATTATCGCAAAAGCGTGTCCGCTTACATCATACGAAACTCGCGCCTGACGACGGAATGGAGCGACGTCGAAAGGAAAACCCTATCTATCGCCGGCAAGGCCGTGTCCACGCTTATTAACTACAATGGCGTCGGCGATCTTTACCGGATGTACATGGTCACGCAGCGCGCTAATGCGTCTTTTAATGTCGCCTTCATTGGCGACGATTTCCATGCGCCGCATCCCACGGATTTCGACCCAGAGTACATGGGCGCGCTGTATCGCTTCGCCTTTCAAAAAGCGGCAAAAGGCTATCCTTGGGAACATGCGCCGCCGGGCTTCGAAAAAACGAGCCGGTGACGGCATACGCCGCCGGGCTTGCGTTGCCGCGCTTGCGACGCAATATCAGACCGGATTAAACAACCTTTTGGAGACTCCATGCCCCTTTACGCCTACGCCTGCGCCGATTGCGCGCGTGAATTCGAGACGCTTGTTCGCTCCGACGAGTCGCCTGCCTGCCCTTCCTGCGGGAGTCAAAGACTGGAGCGCCAGCTGTCGCTAATCGCCAAGCCGGCTGCCGGCGGCCCCAGCGCCGGGAACGAAGCCGCCTGCCCCGCGATGAACGGAGGCTCGCCCTGCGGCTCTGGCTGTCCGGCCTTTGGCGACGCGGCCTAACCACAGGCTATTCGCGCGGCTCACCAGAACACAGTCAGGGTTTTTCGCGCATAGCTGAAGCCAGTATCATTGACATGCGGCGCAATCGTGGGATTCTGTGCCGCCAGAGGCTCGGCCCGACTCAGGTTTTGGGGCCAGGCGTGCTATGAAACAAGCTTCGGCCAATTATTGGCCTTGTAACGAGGAGAACATCCATTCGCCGTCCAATGAAGAGCACTGCGGCCCCCACTAAGGAAGGCCCCAGAATTAATAGGGAGATTCGTGCGCGCGAGGTGCGCCTTATCGATTCCGAGGGAAAAAATCACGGCGTCGTCTCCTTTGTCGATGCTCTGGCGCTCGCCGAAACAGGAGGTCTTGATCTTGTCGAGATCGACCCCAATTCCGAGCCACCCGTTTGCAAAATTCTGGATTATGGGCGTTTCCGATTCCTCGAGCAGAAGCGCGCTGCGGAAGCCCGCAAGAAGCAGAAGATCGTCGAGGTCAAGGAGATCAAGCTGCGTCCAGGCATTGACGACCACGACTATGACACGAAGATGAAAGCCGCCCGCCGCTTTTTCGAGGAAGGCGACAAGGTCAAGATCACCTTGCGTTTCCGTGGCCGCGAGATTGCGCATCAAGACATCGGCTATCGCTTGATGACAAGGGTTAAGGCCGAGACGGCGACCATCGCCAAGGTCGAACTCGAACCTTCGATGGAAGGACGGCAGATGATCATGGTCCTCTCGCCGCGTTAGTCTCCGGGCTTTTTGTCTGCGGCGCCGGATTCGCCGGCGCTCCTACCCTTGGTTTTCGCGCAATGTCAAACCGTTGGTCTCCCAAGCCTTGCTGGCGGCGCGCCGCGGTTTTGGCCTCATTTCTGGTGTTTCTGACGAGCCCGCTCGCTCGCGCGCAGATCGCGCTGCCGGGCGCCGTCGCACCGGCGGAAGAAGGCTCGGTGGCGGTAGGCGGCCAGGGCCAGTCGGCGGCCCCAAAGCCCGCGAAAAAGAAGCGCGCAAAAGCGGTGGCTGAGGACGGCGCGGCCGGCCCCGCGATCGCTCCGAAGCCACCGACCGAAGAAGGCGCCTCGGGAAAGCCCCTTTATCTCGATGGAACTCGTAGCGCCATAGAATTGCAACGCTCGGGGGGCGAGTTTCAGGTGGCGAAGCTGACGCTCACCGGCGACCGCATCGCTCGCTCCGGCGAAACCTGCCGCGTCGACGTCGCGGGCATGCCGCTAAAACTGACGCAGCGTGAAAGCGACAGCGGCTTGCGTCATTACCAGATCGAATTCCCAGCCTGTCCCTTCAGTTTCGACGTGCTGGACGGCGCCATTCTGGTTAGCAACCAAGCCGGCGCCTGCGAGCTGAAGGCCGCCGATTGCCGCGCCGATCCGACGGGTCTTTGGGGCGTAGGCGGCGGCGAGTTGACTGACCCCAAGCGCGCGAAGGAAATGCTAAACCAGCGCGCCCGCACAGAAAAAACTGTGCGCGCCAATTTTCAGTCGCTGTACGCCAAGAACAAAAAGGACAAGATCGTGCGCAAGCTTCTTGTGCGCGAACAAGCGGGCTTTTCTTCCCATCGCGAAGAAATATGCCGCTCTTACGCCCAGGAATCGGATTTCGGCTATTGCGCGCTACGCGTGACGGAAGCGCGCGCGCTCACTCTGGGCACGCAATTGGCGAAGGGCGTCAAGCTGCCAGCAAACGTCGCCTCCGAAGAAGAAGCCGCGCCGCGCAAAGGCGGCAAAGGCAAAAAGTAAGGCCGGGGCCGACCGGCGTTCATCCTCCCTTGCGTGTCAGGAGGCCTTTGGCGGGGTCATAAGCGCAAATCGCCGCGATCAAAAATATGCTCGTGTAGGCAAACACCGCCGCCGCCGATTCCCATGCGACCTTTTGATAGAACGCGAAGCGGATCAACTCAACCGCATGCGTAAAAGGGTTTATCGCGCAGGCATAGTATAGCCACGGACTCAACTCCTTGACGCGCCACAGCGGATAGAGCGCGGAAGAAGCAAAGAACATCGGAAAGATCACAAAGTTCATAACTCCAGCGAAATTCTCGAGTTGCTTTATCAACGATGAAAGCAACATGCCCAGCGCGCCGAGCATCAGGCCGGCCAGCGCCAACGCTGGCAGCACTGTGAGATAGCCCCATTTCGTCGGCGGCTCGATCTCCCAGAAATAGGCGATCACAAGATAGGCGTAGACCTGCAGGACCGACACGGCGACGCCAGCGGACAGCTTGGAGCCGAGCAGAAACCAGCGCGGGAACGGCGACACCAGGAGCGTGCGCATGTTGCCCATCTCGCGGTCATAGACCATCGACAGCGAAGACTGCATGCCGTTGAAAAGCTGAATCATCGCCATCAGCCCGGGCGTGATGTAGACCTCGTAAAGCACATAGGTCTCGTATGGCGGGATGATCGAAATTCCGAGCACCGAGCGGAACCCCGCAGCGAAGATGAACAGCCACACGAGGGGACGCACCAAAGCCGAAATGAAACGTTCGCGCTGATGCAGAAAGCGCAACGCCTCGCGCCACACCACGCCGCCCAGGCAGATGGCGTATTGGCGGAAGGCGAAGGGGCGCGTCTGTTCAGTAACGCTCACTTCTCATCTCTCTTTTCGGACCGGCTCTGGGCAATGCACTGTCGAGCGCGAGCGTTAAGTTCTTCGCCATTCGCACCGTAATGAATTTCACGATGGCAGTTTGGGCAGACCGCGGCGATATTATCTGGATGGTCCAATCCACCGTCGCTCAATTTCTCCAAGTGGTGAGGCTCCAGATAGGGTTCCTTATTGCGCCGGTTGAATGGCGCAGTTTGTCCACATGCTTGGCAAAGCCCTTTCGCACGAACCAAAACATAGTTTCTGATGGTCGCATTACGCTGATAGTAACCCTTTGAGCTCTGGCTTTTTCCTTGAGCTACAGTTTTCGCTGCCTCGATCGCCATACGCCTGAGGTCCTCAAGAGGGCGCTTTTCGTCTCTTGAAAGATCGCGTAGTCCCGATAGTACCAGTTCCACAAATTCTGTGGCCTGTCGAACAAACTCAACCGTCCTCCCCGTTTGATAAATTCCCAGCCCCGATGCCCAATTCTTCGGGTAAATTTCCAGAATCGGCTTCGCAAGCAGGTCGACCGGCAACTGTTCCCGGAGATGGTAAAATGGCTGAGAAACCACATCTTCTTTCGTAAGCTCCCAACCGACTTCTAGTGGGACCGCCATATCGCGAATAATCTTGATTAAACGCTTGCCACCCTCTTCGCTTCCAAAACCGAACCAGAAGCAAAAAGCGTCGCCATCCAAATATTTATCGTACCACATCCAAAGACTTGGTCTTCCTCTTAACTCTTGCCACTTCAACACACCAGCCATCTGTGTCAGTTTTGATCGGATCAAATTCACTCTCTTGAATAACCCCGAGGTCCGGAAACGCTGGACTTGGCAGCTTCCTAACAATTTTTCCGGCTACTTTGAGTAAGGTTGCCTTACTCGATCTCTCATCGAAGCCCATTTCAATACTCCTAGGTCAAAACTATGTTGCAAATCATTCAGCTAGCTTTGCCCTCTCGTCAGCCGCTCGAATGCTTCGCCGATACATTTTGCGCCTTGCCCGCTTACGATCCCCGCCGCCTCGCCGCTCGCCAGCATCTTGCCCTGATGCAGCACGACGACCTGATCGCCATCATCAATCTCGTCGATGAGATGCGTGGTCCACAACACGCCGAGCCCTTGGGTGCGCACGAGATTACGCACATGCGCGAGAATATCCGCCCGCGCCCTGATGTCGAGGCCGACGGTCGGTTCGTCCAGCAGCAGCAGGCGGGGCCCATGCAGCAGCGCGCGCGCAATTTCTACGCGGCGCATCTGTCCGCCGGAAAGATCGCGCGCCTTGTCATTGGCTCGCTCGGCAAGACCGGCCCGCGCGAGCGCGGCTTGCGCCAAATGTTTGCCTTCGACCGGGCCAATGCCATGCAGCGCGGTGTGATAGAGCAAATTCTGCATCACGCTCAATTCGAGATCCAGCGTGCGCGCCTGAAAAACCACGCCCAGCCGCCGCAGAGCTTCGCCCGGCTGACGTGCAATGTCGAAACCAAAAATCTCTACGCTTCCGCCGCGCGCCGCATACAGCCCTGTGACGAGCGAAAATAAGGTGCTCTTGCCTGCGCCATTGAGGCCTAGAAGCGCAGCAAAGCTGCCGCGCTCGACGTTGAAGCTCACGTCATCGAGCGCTTTGCGCGGGCCATAGGCGTGCGAAAGATTTTTGACAACCAGCGCCGGCGCCTCTTCGCTCATTGCGGCGCCACCACCACGCCCCAGGGGAAGGCGCCCACCGGGATCGACTTCACGACCTTGAGGCTTGCGACATCGATCACTGAGACGTCGTTCGAAACGCCATTGGCGGTGAGCAAATATTTTTCGTCTGGCGTAAAAGCGAGGTGCCACACCCGCTGGCCCACCAGCAGATATTTTTCGATCTTCTTCGTCTCGGCGTCGATGACCGCGACTTGGTTCGCCGGCCCAAGAGCAACAAATGCGTGCCTGCCGTCCTTGGTGAAGGAAATTCCGATGGGCTGAATAGCTTCCTTGGAAAGCCCAGGAATTTCGAAGGCGATCTTCTGTTTCAGTTCATGTCTTGCGGGGTCGATCACTGCAACCGTGCCGCCAACTTCCGACGAAACCCAAAGTTCGGAACCGTCCGCCTTGAACTGCGCGAAGCGCGGGCGCGCATCGACCAGAATATTGGCGATGATCTGCTTCGTACCGGTGTCGATCAGATGCGCCATATTCGTCGTTTCGGACGTGTTCACGAGAATTTTGCCGTCGGGACTGACGGCCATTCCCTCTGGCTCCACGCCGACCGGCACGTCGCCAATTTGACGCTTCGTTTGCGCGTCGATCATGGTGACGAGATTGTCGTTCTCATTGGAGACGTAGATGGTCCTGCCGTCGGGACTGAGCGCCATGAGTTCGGGATCGGGACCTGAGGGCAATTTGCCGGTGATTTGCAAGGTCTTCGTATTAAGAACCTGAATGGAGTTGTCGTCGCCCGCGCAAATGAAAAGCTCCGAACCGTCTTTGGTAAGTTCCACTCCGCGCGGGCGCCGCCCAACCTTTATCGTCTTCACCGCCTCCAGTTTATCGGTGTCGATGATGGTGATGCTGTTGCCCTTTTCATTGCTCACATAAGCAAGAAAGGCGTTCGCCGGCGCGGCGGCGGCGAATAACGCCGTGACGCTGAACAACGGCAGGAGGGTCTTCTTCATCATTGCAGCCTGCATTTGGTTTCGGGACGGTCGAGGCCAAGAGTGTCGAGTTCGGTCACCTGATGCAAAAAGCCTTCTTGCGGCGAGACGGAGGCGACCATGCGCCCGTCCGAAAGAAGGATCGGCTGACGCAATTGCTGGTTCCAGTTGCGCAAGCTCAAACGAACGCCCTTGAATGCAGCGATAGAAAAATCCGGACCCGTCAGATAGCCGCGCAGTTTTTCTGGATCATTGGAATTTGCGCGGGTCGCGGCCTCGCCAATCATGCGCATTGCCAGCCAGGCGTTGTTGTCGCGCGCGTTCATGCTGCGGCGATAAGACTGCATGAACCGGTTTTGCAATTGCTGCGCGCCCCATTGTTCATGCGCGCCGTCCCAGCTTGTGGGCGTCAGCCCTGCCGAGCCAGCCACCGGTCGCGCATCCCAATTGTGATAGGGCAGATAACCGGCAAAAACCTCGCTTTCGTCCACCGCAATCAGCACATCATAGGCGGGAGCCCCTTGGGTGAGCACCGGCATTTGCCTCTGCGTCTGCACCGAGCCCGAGTCGCTGCGCCGTCCGCCGCCGATGTCCTCATAGACACGCTCCTCGACAATCTTTCCGCCGAATTTTTTCGCCGCCGCGCGATAGGCTTGCGCCAATAATTCATCCGATGGATGCGAGCCTTTGATAAGAAGCCAGCGGCTCCATTTTTTCCAGATTAGATATTGCGCAAGACCGTCGGCGAGCATCGCGCGGGAGGGCGCGACGTGAATTACATTTGCGCGGCAGCTTTCCTCGCGCAAAATTTCGTCGGGCGCGGACACATTGAACAGCAGCATGCCCTTCGCCTTGGCTCGATCAGCGGCGGCAAGCAGCCTCGACGCCTCAAGATCTGCGATGACAAGCCGGGCGCCCTGCTCCGCGAGACGCTCGATGGCGGCGACTGCATCTTCACCCTCCTCCAGCCGGGAATCGATAGTCTCGAAACTCTGGCCAGTGAATTTGCCGGTGGTGTTATTGTCGGCCGCGCCCATCAGAGCGCCGGCCAGAGCGTCGTCGGCGGCGGGTATATCAAGGATCGAAATGGTCTCGCGTGAATGCGTTTGCCGCAAGACGCCGACCTTGACCGTCAGCGGATCGGCGGAGCTGGCGGAGCAAATGCACAGAAAAAGCATGACGAGGAGTTTGCGCATAACTCCTTCATGCAGGCTTCGCGAGCAAGGATCAACGGGATTATTTCGAGTTCAGTCGTCCGCTCACTTTCACGGGTTGTGGCTGCGTTGGAACCTGAACAAACGGCGCCGCCATTTTACGGCGCCGTCCAAGGCATTTTCAGAAAAACGCGCCCAGAATTGCGCCAGCGAGGCCGAATACGACCGTGCTAGCAATAAGAGCCGGGAAACCAAGCACCGCGCCGCCAAGAACGGCTCCGATTACCGCTCCCGCGCCTCCGAACATCGCGACTTTTGGAGAAACTTCGCCTTCGCCTAAATTAGTGCTCATGAAAAGTCTCCTTTTGCGTTTCCGTGGCGTTTCGCCATGTCGTCCGATGATCCCGAACGCAGGCGGATATTCGCCTCATTTACGCGCACAATATTTTTGGGCGCGAGCAAAGCATTAAAGCCTCGCTGGCCGAAAAGTTACGCAAAACGCGACCAATCGCCATGCGCCAAACTGTCGCAATATCAATCACTAACTGCATTAAAATGTGAGCTTGACGGCGCCGGTTATCGAACCGCTCGCAGCAGCTCCCGGCCAGCTCTTGAGCGCAACTCCTTGGCGTCGATCGTGCCCTCATTGTCGTGATCGGCCTTCTTGAACAGCGTCTCGACAAGGGAAAGATACTCATCCTTCGTCAAGGCGCCGTCGTTGTCCGGATCAGCCGACTTGAACTCGCTTTTGTCGATTCTCGCGCCCAGTTCGTTCTTGTCGAGCGTGCCGTCGTGATCCCTATCAAGTCGGTCGAATGCGGCTGCGCCAGCGCTTTTCGCTTCTTCAAGATCCAACGTGCCATCCCCGTCCCTGTCGAGCGCTTTAATTGGCGTCTCGGCGGCGAAGGAGCCCGTCATCAACGACTGTCCGAAAATCAGACCCGCCGCCAGGCATGCCAGCGACAGCAGCTTCTTCGTCTTCATTTTCATGCCCTTCCCTTGCAGAAGGATATGCGCCGGAGTTTCCTTGACTAGAAGGTCACTTTAGCGCCTCCAAAGAACCCAATTGGGGCGCTGATGGACACCTGTCGAGGATCGGCAAAAGAGAGGAAGGGAATCTGCGTGGTGTTGAAGAATGTGCCGAAACCTTTCACCCGCGTACCGCCGACGTTTTCGATCAGGCCATAAATTTGAAAATTCTTCGTCACCTGGTATGAGCTGCGCAAATTGACGGTGGCGTAAGAAGGCAGCGTTCCGAAGGCGTTGATCTCATCGCCGCGCACCCAGGTGCCGGCCGAGAACACAACATCGGCGCCGATCTTCCACTCACTGGTCAGCGCATAGTCGAAGCCCGACTTGAGCCGGTGCTTGGGCACGGAAGTCATGTGAGCGCCGGGCGTCACGAGGATTGAACCCGAGCCCAGCGCTATCGCGAGCGGGTTATTTGGCGAGCCCAGTTCCGTCATCGAGCGGAAGGTCGCATCGGTGAGCGTGTAGTTTACATAGGCCGAGAGCTTTTCGTCCTTGTAGCGCCACTGAGTTTCAACGCCTTCGCGCTGCGTCGTGCCGGCGTTGGTGAAATAGCCAAGACCCGTAACCGTGCTCGGCACACTCAGAATATCGTTGAACGCGAGCGTGCGGAACACGCCAGCAGACCATTCTAGCCTGCCGGGCAACCAGTCTTTCACTCCCGACGGCAGAAATTGAGCGAGCGCGGTATTGCCTCGCAGACCACTTTCAATTGTTTGCGACACGACCTGCTTCAACGGCGGATCGGAAACGAGGAAATTGTCAATCAGGCAAGGCTGGTTCGGATTGGCGCAGCCAAGCTCCAGGGGTGTCGGCGCTCGGTTCGCCTCCGAATAACTGGCATAGGCGGCGATTTCCGGCGTGATCTTGTAGGTCACGCCCGCCATGGGGTTAACATGCGTATATTTGGCGTCCCCGTTCAACGCAGTTCCGTTGAGATCGTAGAGAGCGATGGACGCGTAGTTGTAGCGGGCGCCAGCGGTGACGGTAAGCTGATTGGTCAGATCAAGCGCGTCGAGCGCATAGACGCCGAGATAAGTATTGGATGCATTGAGTTTGACGGTGGTGACGTCGCTTGCGGGTTCGTTGATGACCACGCCAAGGCCCGCCACTGTAAGATCATACGGATTAAGCACGCCCAGCTGTTCATTGGCGTTGAAATTCGTCCACCCGTGGTCGAAGCTCACGCCGAACGTGAATTTGTTGGGGCGCTCCAGAATGCGATCGCTGTTCTCGACCTGCGCCGTGCCCCCGAGCGTGCGCGAGCGAGTCCAGGTGCGATCGGTGACAGCGAGCGGAACACTCGGCCCAAAGGCGTCGGGAATGCTTGTGACATTGCCGCTGCCGTCGCACAGCGTCGCGCCGCCGCAGGATGCGAAATCCGTTGTGTTGCCATCGACATGCGCCTGATCGAAGGCGCGATAATGCATATCGGTCAGGATTTTCCAGTTCGGCGCAGGCGTGAAAGTCGCGTTGACGCCATATTGCGACAGCGTGTTCTTGGAGGTCTGCGGAGTAGTGTAGACGGAACTCGGGTCGATATTGATGAGATCGACAGGCGCGGGCCCGGAAACGCCAAAACGGTTCTGCGCGAGGTTCAGGGTGAAATGAACCTCCGCACTGTCCCCACGATAGCCGACGTCGCCGTAAAGCCGCTCGATCTGCGAACCGGAGAATTTGCGGTAGCCATTGTCGCCTGCGGCCTCGACCGCAAGGTAAGAAGCGAAATCGCCGGCCTGCACGCCATATTGCATCGAGCTTTGCCGGCGAGCGAAGCTGCCGCCGCGTCCATCGAGCTCAAAGCCATGATAGGTGAAGCCGTTTTTCATATCGAGCACGATGGCGCCGCCAATCGCGTTCAGGCCAAATAGCGGATTGCCGGTGACGATGGCCGTGCGGTCTATTGCGACGCTCGGGATCAAATCCCAATTGACCGTATCGCCCCAGGCCTCATTGATGCGCACACCATTCTGATAGACGGCGAGCCCGATCGGAGTTCCGCTGACTGGCGACGCTACGAAGCCGCGATAATCCACCTCCGGCGAAAAGGGATTGCCGCTTACGTCATTGATGGAAACGCCAGGAGCGACGCGCTCCAGCGCCCTGGCCACGTCAAATTGCTTTGTGTCGGCGATTTCTTGGGAAGTCGTCACATGCACGGCGGCCGGCGCGGTGATGATAGCGGGCGCGGAAGCGGCGGCCGGCGTTGCTGTCCCTGTCACCGGAGCCGGTGTGGCAGTTTCGGGCGCTCGACGCGGAGCGGAGGACCGTAGTGGCGCGACCCCCACGTCAATGTCCGGCAAGGCCTCTTGCGCCCCGGCTGCGGGAGGCAGCACAGACCAAATGAGCAAGACGCAGAGCGCGGCGGAAGTCTTCATCGTCATGGCGGCTCGAACCGTCTGTAAGCAGCGGGGCTTCCGTGCGACGCCCCGATTGTGCTCAAGGTTTAAGCGAGAACCCCTCCCTTCGCCAGCGCCCGGCCTCGTTCAAGGCGAGAATCCGGGCCTGGATTTTCGGGATTTTTTGCCAAACCTCCGCTATTGCGCGGCGTTAGCGGGCGCAAACGGGAGGCGCGCCTCCAGAGCCGCTCCTTTCGACCCTCGATTTTTCAAAGTGAGCGTCCCGCCGGAGGCGGCGAGGCGTTCGCTCATGCCGCGCAGTCCCAGACCCTCGCGCCAACCGGCGGTTAGCCCCGCCCCATCGTCTTCGATGTGAATATAAAGTTCGGTCGGCGCAGACGAGATCGCGCAGGCGACCTTGATACTGACACGACCAGCGCCAGAATGCCGGAAAGCGTTGGTCAACCCTTCCTGCACGATGCGAAACGCAACGAGGGCCGTTTTTTCGTCCGGCTCGAACGCACAGACATCGAGGTCGATGGCGACTGGCGGATGGCTATCGCGCCAGCCCCGCGCCAACGCCTCCAGCGCGCCCGCAAGCCCCATCTCCTCCAATGCGGCGGGGCGCAGCCGTGCAAGGATGCGGCGGTTAACCTGTTGCAAGGCGGCGATCTGCGCGTCGATTTTCGCGCAGTCCTGTTCCAGCGTCGCATCGGCGGGCTTGCGTCGCAACGCCCCAACGCCAGCGCGGATTGCAAAGAGAAAGGGCCCGATCTCGTCGTGCAGATCGCGGGCGATGTCGTGGCGCTCCTCCTCCTGCACACGGATCATGCGGCGCAGCAGCTGATGGTTCTCTTCATCAAGCCGCTCCA
Organism: uncultured Alphaproteobacteria bacterium; assembly: GCA_963724845.1. Lineage (GTDB taxonomy): Bacteria > Pseudomonadota > Alphaproteobacteria > Rhizobiales > Beijerinckiaceae > Methylocystis. The sequence goes on along the minus strand of CAVRWF010000005.1, from coordinate 358,745 downwards.
GCGTCGCCGCGAGCGCATTGATCCTGTCGGCGATGACGACAAATTCGGGCGAACCGCCGCGCGAGATGCGCAGGGAATGGTCGCCCTGTTCGAGGCGCGCCAGCCCTTCAGCCAACGAAGAAATTGGCGCCAGCGTGCGCGTCACCGCGACGAATACGAGCGCGAAAGCGGCCGCCGCCACCAGCGTCCCGGCCAACGCCAGTGTGACGATTTCGTCCCATATTTCGGCGATTTCATCGGCGGGATTGGCGACGATGAGCAGCGCGCCGCGCAGCCGGCCGGTCAATTCGACGCGCGTGACGCTGGCGCGCGGCAGCGTCAGCGTCGTGAACCAGCCCGGCGCCCATCCCGCATTGCCTGGCAGCGCGGGCGGCTCGGCGCCTTCGAGAAAAATGCGTAAATGGCGAAATTTTCTGGCTTCCGCCAGCAGCCGGGCAAGCTCGGCCGGCGGATCTGGAGACGTCTGCGCGCGCGCGAGATCGCTGGCGACGAAATCCTGACCCAGCCTTGTCGCCGCCTCAGCCTCGGCGCGGATGCGGGCTCCGGCATGCAGCATCAACAGGGCGACTCCGAGCGCCAGCCCCAGCGCCAAAACGGCGCCGAGCATTAGCGAGAGGCGCGAGCGTAATGGCAGACTCTGGAGCATCGGGCGTCCTTCCGGCGAGCGTCCCGGACTTTACGGATGGACGTCGGATGGTCAATGTGGCGGCCCCAAAGCTCAAGGAGCAAAGCTTCATGCGTGTGCTGATCGTCGACGATCACCCGATCATCGTGGCGGGGTGCGCCGCCATGCTCGCCAGCGAAGGCGACATCGAGGTCGTCGACGCCCGCGACGCGGAGGCCGGCTTCGCCGCTTATATTGCGCATTCACCAGACGTCGCCGTGGTCGACATCGCTCTGCCCGGCGCCTCCGGCTTCGAGCTCACGCGCCGCATTCTTCGCTTCGACGCACAGGCGCGCATCGTCGTGTTCAGCATGAACGACGATCCGATCTTCGCAGCGCGAGCGATCGAAGCAGGGGCAAAGGGCTATGTCACCAAGAATGACGATCCTTATTTGCTGCTGCACGCCCTGCGCGAGGTAATGACCGGCGGCGTATTTTTGATGCCAAGGATAGCAACCCGCATCGGCGCAGATGAAAAGGGCGCCCTCAATCCGCTAGATGCTCTAAACCCGCGCGAACTGGAGATTTTGCGCATGCTCGGGCGAGGTCTCGGCATGGCGGAAATCGCGGAAAAGACGCGCCTATCCTATAAGACCATCGCAAATTCCTGTGCACTGATGAAACGCAAGCTCGGCGCCCGCACGCCCGTGGAGCTGGCGCGCATCGCGATGGAGCTGCGGCTACTTTGAGCGTTATTCGACGCGAACAGCTCGATAGGTTATGTGCGACTAAAGACCGAGGAAGCCTCCGATTGTCCATGCCCGAAACGCCCCGCCCCCTCCTTGCCGGCCGCAAAGTCGCGCTGGTGCATCCGGCATGGCACAGTTGCGGCACCTACCGAGTGGTGCTCGGTCAAATCGCCGCCTACCGCTCGCTAGGAGCGGAGGTTTTCCCGATCGCCGTCAGCAGCGATCCAGGCTTCATCCCGGACCGGGGTTGGATATGGCGCGGCTTCGTGCAGGCGACGCCTGAGCTTGACGCGCAGTCGCGCTATTTCGGCGGAGCGCCGTTCGGCGCCGTGCTGGGTCCGCGCTTTCTCAAAAATGTGCTGTGGCCATATCTGCATGGTGACCAGGCGATCATTCGTTCCGGTCTCGCCGAGAGAGCGCTACTCTCGAGCGGCGTCGAGGATCAGCGTTTCGATCTGGTCCATTGCAATCATTTCTTTTTGATGCCTATTGCGCGCAAACTCGCGCGCGGCGCCAAGATTTTGTTGGACAGCCATGATCTGCAAGCGCGCCAATTCGCGCTGATGAATGAACATATGCCTTGGCTGAAGCCACTGGCGACCTATGAGCGGATGCTGGCGCAAGAACTCGCGCTCATGCGCGATGCCGATTTGTTGATCCACCTCAATGCGCGGGAGGACTCGGATTTCCGAGCGATGCTGCCGGAAAAATCCCACGCCCTGCTCTACCCCGCCGTGCCGGAAGCGCCGACGGGTCCAGGCGGACCGGACATAGTGCTGGTGGCGAGCAACAACTCCGCCAATGTCGAGAGCGTGATTTGGTTCTTGCGGGAGGTCGCGCCCTTGGCGCAAGGAGTTGCGGTAAAAATCGCCGGCAATGTCGACGCCGGAGTCCGGGCTCGCGAGCCTTCGCTTTTTGAGCGCCACAAGGACTGGTTTTTGGGGCGAGTCGACGATCCTGGCGTGGTTTACGCGAGCGCGCGCCTCGCTTTGCTGCCGACGGTCAGCGGTCATGGTCTGTCAATAAAGACAGTCGAGGCAATGGCGAGCGGCCTCCCGCTCATCGCCACTGCTCTCGCGCTGCGCGGCATGGGCGACGAGTCGCTCGCGATCCCCGGCGTCGCTGTCGCAGACGATCCCGAAAGCTTCGCGGCCGCGCTGGCCAAATGCGCAGAAGCTCCAGTTCCCGGCGAGACCGAACGCAGATCAAGCCCCGCGCGCAGTTATTATGACGCTCACTTCTCGGCGTCGGCCTATCAGCGCAATCTGGCTGGCTTGATCGCGCCACTGTTGTAGCGCCCTGACCCTTTGCTCCCGAGTCAGCTCGCGCCAAGGCGCGTGAGCAGCTGCTCCAAAGCTTCAAGGTCAGCGGGTTTGGTCAAATGGTCGTCGAACCCCGCTTCCTCAGTCCGGCAGCGATCTTCCTCCTGGCCCCAACCGCTCAACGCCACCAGCGTCAGCTTACGTCCGTCAGGATGCCGCCGGATACGGGCCGCGGTTTCGTAGCCGTCCATGTGCGGCATGCCGAGATCCAGGAAGACCAGCTGCGGCTTGAATTGCGCGAGCATTTCGAGCCCTTGCGCTCCGCCATAGGCCGCTTGCGCCGTCACGCCGAAAGTATCCAGAAGCAGAACGAGACTGTCGGCGACGTCTCGGTCGTCGTCGATGACCAATACCCGATGCGACGTCAATGACTCTTTCGAAGAGTTTTCTTCGCTCATGACCTCGCTCTCTGCAATCCTGCATAGCGGCAAATGGACGACGAACTCGCTGCCCTTTCCCGGCCCTTCGCTATTCGCTTCGATAGAGCCGCCGTGCAGTTGCACCAGTTTTCGCGCCAGTGCAAGGCCGATCCCAAGGCCGCCCTGTGAGCGGCTCAGGTTTCGATCGACTTGAGTGAAAAACCTGAACAAATGCGGCAGCATTTCCGCGGGAATGCCTACGCCGTTGTCGCGGACGCTGATAATCGCTTCCTCGTCTTTGCCTTCGACCGATAATTCGATACTTCCGCCTGCTTCCGTGTATTTAGCCGCGTTGTTGAGCAAATTGGCAAAGACTTGAGTGAGCCGCACGGGATCCGCATCAACCAGCAGCACCGGGCCCGGTGGAAAGACAACCGTCAGCTTGTGGTTTGCGGCGTCCATAAGCGGACGGCTGGCGTCCACGGCGTCTCTCAGGATAGCGGTCAGCTCGGTTGGCGCCTTTCGCAGCAGGATCTTGCCGCTGCTGATCCGGGAGACGTCCAAGAGGTCGTCCACCAACCGCACCAGATGAGAAATCTGCCGCTCCATCATCGCCAGCAGCGCGCGATTGCGCTCCTTATCGGCGAGATGCGGACCGTCTTCCTTGCGCAGCACATGCATTGCGTTGCTGATCGGCGCCAGCGGATTTCGCAGTTCATGAGCGAGCATCGCCAAAAATTCGTCCTTATGGCGGTCAGCCTGACGAAGCGCTTCGGCCGCCCGTTTGCGTTCGGTCATGTCGCGCGCCACCACCTGCACCGCGCGTTGTCCCTGCCAGTTTATCGGGCCCGTTGCGACCTCCACATCGACGGGCGAACCATCTCGCCTTGTCCAAAGATATTCGAGCGGCGAATCTTCCCGATTTTCTTCGAGCGCAAGCCGCATCCTCCTGCGCACCAGTTCATGGTAGGGCGCAGCCACGATTTCGAATGGGGTGAGGCCTATTACCTCTTGGACGCTGCGGGCGCCCAGAAGCCGCGCCGCCGCGGGATTAGCGTAGACGTAACTGCCCTCGCAGGAAACCAGGATAGCGTCGGGATTGAGTTCCGCCAAAGCGCGGAAACGCTCTTCACTCTCGCGCAGGGCTTCCTCGTTTCTCTTACGTTGCGTAACGTCGACTATGACCACCACGGCGCCGGAGGCCTGACCCTCTTTTCCAATGATCGGAGCGGCCGAAGCGTCGGCATACCACCGCCGCCCGCTCGGAAGAACCACCTCAAGCTCCATTGGCGGAATTTCGCGCAGTTCCGCGACGGACCGCTGCAGGGGAAGTTCATGGTCGGCAAGTTCGTGTCCGTGATTGAAATAACGCACACGCCTTCCCGCCGCGTCAGATTCGGGCGCCGAAGCGGATATGTTGTCTTGCGGACTTGTTTCAAACATCGAATAGAGAGTCGGGTTGCCGGACACGTGTTCGCAACCACTCTCATCCGAGTAGCCGATGCCCACCGGCACAACGCGCATCACCGCCTGCAGGCTGCGCTGAGCCTCGATCAATTTTTGTTGCGTTCGCTTGAACTCGGTGATGTCACGGCTAACGGTGGCGAATCCGCTGACTCGCCCAGCAGCATCGGTAAGGGAAAAAACCGAATACTGCATCCACAGCGCTTCGCCGGTTCCAAAGTGGCGAAAGCGGATTTCAATCTCCTGCTGACCTTCGCGAAGCACGCGGGGGAAAAACTCGTCAGTGATAAACGCCCGGTCTTCAGGGAAGAAAAACTGCGGGGCCGGAAACTCTTTCGCGTGCTGCAAACTGCTCAGCCCGACCATTCGCAGTCCGGCTGGATTGATGAAAATTGGCGAGAAGCTTAGATCACAAATGCCGATGAATTCCTGACTCTGTTCCGCCAACGCTTCAAACAGCCGCGTTTGCTCCTCCGCCGCCTTCCGGACGGTGATGTCCTCCGAGAAAACTACGATGCCGCCGATTTCGTCGTCCGGACGACGCCACGGCCGCACCTCCCAACGCTGCCATTGGACTGAACCGTCGGCGCGCTGGAAGGAATCTCCGTCGCTCATTATCACTTCGCCCGCGAGAGCGCGGCGATGCACTTCGCGCCAATGCTCCGGAATTTCCGGCAACACGTCATAATGGGAGCGGCCGATCACCATAGAGTCGAGATTATAGTCGCAACACCAGCGCCGGCTGACCGCGAGATAGCGCATGTCACGATCGAACATGGCCACCGCCGCCGGCGCATATTCGATAAACAAGCGCAGTTGCTCCTCGCTTTCGCGCAGCGCCGCTTCCGCCTTCTTCAGGGCGGTGATGTCCAGGAATGCGCCGACAGCCCCGCGTGGACGGCCAAGCTCGTCGAAAAGAGGGGCCGTCTTCGCTAAAATCGAGGCTCTTTGACCATCTTCGCGAATCAGATCCACGATCTGCTCAGAGACGGCCTCTCCGCGGACGGCCCGTTGCATGGGCCCATCGGCGAGGGCCAATTTCCTCCCATCCCGCATGAGCTCAAACTTGGGCGGCTGCGGCGCAGTCTTGGAAAGCTCCGAGCCTGGGGCCACGCCGAACAGCTTTTCGCAGGCCCTGTTGCCGCCAATGTGCTGTCCGTCCGCATCGCGCGCGATAGCGAGCCCCATGGGCGCGGTGTCAAAAATCGTCTTCAATTCCTCGGCCTGCCGCCGCTCGCGCTCCATACTTTCCCGCAGCGCGTCCTCCGCCCATTTGCGCTCCGTAATATCCATGTGGCTGACGACAACTCCTCCCGCGGAGCCGGAAGCAGAACGGGTGGCGTGCAGCGTAAACCAACGCCCGAAATTGGGCCCATCGCAGGGATATTCCATCAAAAACTGTTCGCGCGACCCGTTCAGCACCGCTTCGAGCCCGGTCAGCGCCTCATTTGCGTAGGGATGCTCGGACTTTGCGGCGGCGCGGCAGACATCGAGGTAATTGACGCCGACCGACACCGCCTCCAGCTTGCCGCCATTCTCGCGCGCGAAGCGCTTCCATGGTTCGTTGACCATGCGCACCGCGCCGACCTCATCCAGGACGGCGACCTGCTGCGGCAACGAGTCAAGCACGCCTCGCAGAAAATCCTCGCTTCGACGGATCTTTTCGGATGCAGTTTTCTCCGCGGTCACATCAAGCGCCGCGAGCAATGCGCGTTCCGCCCGCTTTTTTGTGCCCTCGACCTTGAAAAAAACCTGCTTGCGAACTCTTAACCAGCGCGTCTCGCCGCTGGGCCAGACGATGCGATAGTCCATGTCGAACCAGCCCGGACCGGAAGGACTGACAGACGCTTCAATCCGGCGCATCAACTCCTCTTTGTCCTGCGCAGGGACGGAGGAATAAAAAGTTGCGTGCGGCACGACAGTTGGCGCCTCCCCAAAACCAAACATGTGCGCGGCTTCGGCCGAGAGATGAACCCAGTCCGTCGCGTAATCGATCTCCGCCAGCGCAAGACCCGCGACCACGGCTCCAAGCTTTAACCGCGCCTCGCTCTCGCGCAGACGCTCTCGCTCCGCGAGTTCGCTCGCCGTAAGGGCTTCCGCGCCCTCGACGACCGAACAGAAGACGCCGCTTACGCAGCCGGAACCGTTGTGAATCGGGCTAACGGAAAAGCCGAGAGAACGGCGGTCGGGGTCGATCTCGCGCGGCAAACGCTGAGAACGCGGTCACAACAGGGTCTCCCGTGGTCGACACTTGCTCCACAGCAGGAGCGAGAAGCTCCCAAAGTTCCGGCAGGGATTCCGCGATGGGCGCGCCGAGCGCTTGGGCGGCTCTGGGGCCAAGTATTGGAAGGAAGGCGTCATTGAAAAACGTCGTCCGATCTGGCCCCCAGCAGATCAGCATTGGAAACGAACAGTTCAGACAGAGCCCGACCGAGCTGCTCAGATTCAGAGGCCATGAGCCGGGAGCGCCGAGCGCCGTGATGGACCAGTCAATGTCCCGCATAAACGCGCCGGTGTCGCCGCCGCCAAGCAGGAACTCCGGGGGAGCGTGAGCTTGAATAGTCGCGGTTGCGGTAGTCATTACGCGCTCCTCGGGAATTCTGGCTCGAAAGCCGAGATTTCGCCGCCAATTCGAGCGACCTCCCGATTGCACGAAATGATGCGATCGAAAAAGAATTCGCTCAATTATTTAATATGTTAGAGCAAGCTCTCAAAAAAGTCTGCAACGGTTTTCAAGAACCGGTTCCAGCTCAATCAGGCCAATCGGCCAAAACCACAATGACAGCTTAAATTTAACTACAACTGACCAGAAGTTGCAATCGATTTGATTGTGCGTCAATCCGCACAAACTTTAAGGGTGCGCGTCAACCCGCTCCCTCCAGCAGCCGCGCCGCCGCCGCCCGCGCTTCATCGGTGATGGTCGCGCCAGCCAGCATGCGCGCAATTTCCTCCCGCCGTTCGGCCTGCTCGAGGCGCGTCACGCTGGTCGAAACGCGCTTCTCCTTCGTCGTCGCCTTTCCGGCCGCGCCTTTGGCGATCCGAAGGTGCCGCGTCGCCTTGGCCGCCACCTGCGGCGCATGGGTCACCGCCAGAACCTGAACGCGGGCTCCCAATCGCGACAAACGCTGACCGATTGCGTCGGCAACTGCGCCGCCGACGCCCGTGTCGATTTCGTCGAACACCAATGTGGGCGCCGAGCCGCGATCGGCCAGCACCACCTTCAACGCCAGCAGAAAGCGCGCCAGCTCGCCCCCTGAGGCGACTTTGGCGAGCGGTCCGGGGCGAGAACCGGGATTTGTCTGCACCCAGAACTCAGCGCGGTCTATCCCTTCGGGCGCCCGGTTGTCGGCGTCGCTAGTGATTTGCGTATGGAAATGCGCCCCTTCGAGCTTCAACGGCTTCAGTTCGGCGTCGACGAGACTGTCTAGTTTTTTGGCGGCCTTACGTCGCGCCTGTGACAGCTCGTGAGCGGCTGCGTCATAGGCGGCCCTCGCCGCATCAGCCTTCGCCGCGAGCGTCTCCAGCAACGCTTCCGACGCGTCCAGCGCCGCAATGTCATTGGCGAAGCGCGTCGCAAGTTGCGGCAGTTCGGCGACGCTGAGGTGATGCTTGCGCGCGCAGGCGCGCAGCGCGAACAGCCGCTCCTCGATTGTTTCCAACTCCCGCGGATCGAAATTTAACTCGTCCAATGCGCTCTCGATCGCCTGTTCTGCGACAGATAGCGCGTCCACAGCGGCGGAGAGCGCGCGCAATGGCGGCTCGAGCAGTTGCGGCGCCTGCGTCGACCGACGTTCGAGCCTCCGCGCTGCATGAGCGATGCTGCCCGCCGGAGAATTGTCGCCGGTGAAGGCGCTGAGAGCGTCGCGCAAATCCACGGCGACCTTTTCGGCCCGCTGCATGGACTGGCGCCGATCAGCGAGCCGCTCCTCCTCGCCTTCCTGCGGCGACAGTTCTTCAAGCTCGGCATGGGCGTGACGCAAATAATCGGCGTCCGTCCGCGCCCTGGCGATGCGGGCTTCTTCATCTTTCAAAGCGCGACGCGCCTCATGCATCGCACTATGCAGGGCACGCAGACTGTCAACGTGTCGCAAGAGGCCGCCATGCGCATCTATGAGTTGTCGATGCGCGGCGGGATCGACCATGGCGCGCTCATCATGCTGGCAGTGAATCTCTACCAGTTCCTGCCCGATGGCGCGCAGTCCCTGCGCGCTAACGGGCTGATCGTTGACGAAGGCGCGCGTGCGGCCGTCCGCCGCCTGCACGCGCCGCAGGACCAGTTCGCCCTCGACATCCAAGCCCAGTTCTCGCGCAGCCCGGTTTGCGGGGTGTTCGACGCCCGTGTCGAAGACTGCGGAGACGTGTCCTTGCTGCTGGCCAGCGCGCACCAGCGAGGCGTCGCCACGTCCGCCAAGCGCCAGCACGAAAGCGTCGAGCAGAATCGACTTGCCCGCACCGGTTTCGCCGGTGAGCGTGGTCAATCCGCCCTCGAACTCAAGGTCGAGCGCGTCGATCAGCACAATATCGCGAATGGAAAGGCGTACGAGCATGGCGCGCAGTATAGACCGGATCGGGCGCCGTTTTACGCGATTTTGCATCGCGGATGCAAAGCTGGGGCGCCCGCCTCGATTGGAAGAGTTTTTCCGGCCTCATGCCTGGTCGAGCAGCTCAAAACGGCTTTTCTAAATTTATCAGCAAAACATCGTGCAAATTCTGCGACTTGTGTCGATACGATGTAATGTTCGGGCTTCGCTTAGCGATAGCCCAACGCTCTAGTCGAGCCTGTTCCGGCGCAAGAGGTTCTCAAGCGAGTCGACTGAAGCCGGCTTCGTCAGATGCAGGTCGAAACCTGCTTCGCGCGTACGAGCGCGATCCTCGTCCTGTCCCCAGCCTGTAAGCGCCACCAGCATCGGCGTGTGGCCGTCCATTCGCGCTCGAATGCGACGCGCGGTTTCATGTCCGTCCATTTCGGGCATGCCCACGTCGAGAAACACGAGATCCGGCTCAAATTGCGCGACGGTTTCAACCCCCGAACTTCCATCATAAGCGACGCGGACATTGGCGTCGAAGGTCTCGAGCAGCATTCGCAGGCTGTCCGCGACATCAGGATCGTCGTCTATAACCACGACCCGCAGCGCAGTTGCTGTATGAACTGGCTCGACTTGCTCATTCTCATCGCCCACATTGTCCATAGTATCGAGTGGAAGACGCACGATGAACTCACTGCCCTGATCAAGGCCACGGCTGTGCGCCTCCACCCTGCCGCCGTGCTGCTCCACAAGTCCGCGCACCAAGGCTAGCCCAATGCCGAGACCGCCTTCGCTTTGCGCGAATTCGCTGTGAAACTGCGCAAACAGATCAAACACGCGTGTCAGCTTCTCGGTCGGAATGCCGTGGCCGTTGTCGCAAACTCGAATGATTGCCTCATCGCCGCTTCTTTCCGCGGAGATTTCGATCAAACCGCCGGGAGGCGTATATTTTGCGGCGTTGTTGACGAGATTGGTGAAGACCTGAGTAAGCCGCACGGAGTCGCCGAGAACCAGCAGGCGTTCAGGAGCGATGTTAAGCCTGACTTCATGGTTGTGCTTTTCGATGAGCAATTGGCATGCATCGAGCGCTGCGCGCAAATCCGAAACGACGTCGATCCGTCCCCTTCGCAGCTCGATCCTGCCCCGACTGATGCGGGAGATTTCGATAAGGTCGTCCACCAGTCGAACAAGGTGCACGACCTGGCGTTCCATCATGTCCAGGAGGGCCCGGCCAGCGCCCTCATTTGCGCCGCTCGTTTTGCGCATCACATGCACGGCATTGTGGATCGGCGCCAGGGGATTCCGTAATTCATGGGCAAGAGTGGCCAAAAATTCATCTTTGCGCTTATCCGCCTCCTTGAGCATCGTTTCGGCTTGCTTGCGCTCGGTCGTATCGATGAGAACTCCAAAGGAGCGAGTCGGCCTCCCTTGTGCGTCGCGCTCCATGCGGCCACGCGCCTCCATCCAGTGGATTGTCCCGTCCGGCCACAACGACCGAAACTCTCCTCCATAATCGCCGCCGCTCTCCAGTGCGCGCCCGAACATGATCTCGGCTTTGGCCCTGTCCTTGGGAAGAATGCGAACTGCCCACGCTTCGAAACTCGGCTTCACCTCGCCCACTTCGTATCCCAACATGCGGAAGTGCTCGTCGTTCCAGACCACTTCGCCAGTCGACATATCCCAATCCCAAGTCGCAAGCCGACCCGCCGACAGAACCAGACTCAGGCGATTTTCGCTTTCGCGCAGCGCCGTTTCGGCGGCTTTATGCTCTGTGATGTCAAAGTTGACGCCAGCCGCGCGGAGCGGATTTCCGCGTTCGTCGAAATAGAAACGGCCGCGGACCGCCATCCAATGAATGGCGCCGCTCGGCCACAGAACCCGAGACTCAAAATTGAGTTCTCCGGTCTGTCTGGCGCGAGCTAGCGCCGCGTCAAAGTTCGCGCGATCCTCTTCAATGATGTGCCGCCTCGCGACCTCCAATCCCCAATGGGTCTGCTGCGTCTCGTAACCAAAAATCTGGTCGTGACGCAGGCTGCGATGCCCCGAAAGGTCGTCGGTGAGATCAAGGTCCCAGGTCCCCATTTGCGCAGCATCGACAGCGATGGCGAGGCTTTCCCGCGCACTCCGCAATGCGTCTTCAGCCTGCTTTCGCTCGGTGACGTCAGTCGCGACACAAAGGACGCCGACAATCTCGTCACCAGCGTATCGGGGTTCGACATTGAGATCATACCATCGCGAAACGCCTACGCTGAAAACATGAACCTCCTGACGAGCAGGAGCGCCCGAATCGAGCACGTATTTTTTTAACGCGACGGTCGCATCGGCGTCTTCGGCGCGTTCGAAAAGGTCGTGGTCCGTTTTCCCGACGACCTGTTCGATCTGATAACCGAGCGCGGGATTCTGTATCCAGACGTAGCGCAGCTCTCGATCCTGCTCGAACACCACGACCGGCGACGCTCGAAGGGTGGCGGTAAGACGCTCATGCGCGACACTGAGCCGTTCTTCCGCCAGCGCGCGCTCGACGGCCGCCCAGGTACGCTCGGCGGTTTCGTTTATGAGCGCCAGTTCCTCTTTCGTCCATGTGTGCGGACTTGAGTAATGAACGACGATGAGCGCAACCGGCCGTCCATTCTTGAACAAGGGAGAAATCACATACGCGCCCAGGAGTAGAGCCGCGGTCGCTGCTTTTTCCGCCGCTGTCAGTCTTTCGTCCTCGGCTACATTGTCGATCACGAGCGTGCGGCCCGCTCTGAATTCCGCCATCACCAACGGCCCATAGCTGTCGAGATGATATTTTCCAACGACGCTCGCAACGCCCTTGGCGCAGTAGTCTCTTCGCACTATGCCCCAAGCGCCATCGGCGGTGACTTCGCCATAATGGACGCGGGCGGCCTGTAACCGCTCGCCCAGAAGTCGCGCCGCCAGGCTCTGAATTTCTGCAGGATCGGCCAGTGGCCGGAGCGCATCGGCAAGCTTGAGCAAAAACGCCTGTTGTTCCTCGCTCCTGCGACGCTTCGCCTCGACCTCATGGCGCTCATCAATGTCAACGGTGGACCCTACATGGCCGAGAAACGCGCCGCTGTCGTCGAAGCGGGGGGCGCCCACGATGAGCGCCCAGCTGTAGGTTCCATCAGCCCGCCTAAACCTATGTTCTATTCGGAAGGGCGAATGCGTCTCGCAAGCTCCGGCGAACGCTCGCTCGGTCTGCTCCCTGTCGCCCGGGTGTACGAGGTCGAGCCAGCCGAACCCCAGTGCCTGCGCCGCGCTCTGGCCCGAAAAATCGCGCCACATCCGGTCGATAGCGGTGCAGCGCCCGCTCTGGTCGGTCGTCCAACTGATGACCCAAAGCGGATCGCCGAGGTTGTGCATGCGCGATTCCAATTTGCAGGATATCCTGCGCCGGAAACCGTTTCTAGCCGCCTCAGTTGAAAACGTCACGGTGGTTTGACGCCACCAGCCCGGGAAAAACGCCTCTTCGTTTCGTTTAAGTCTGGAAATTCATTATTTCAAAGGGTCACGCGAAGTCTGCTCTAAAAGGAGACTAGCCCTTCCAGTTCCGGCATAAGCACGACGCTTTCCTGCTCGTTAGGATCTGTGCGGGCGACCACCGCCACGGCGACGTCGGTCTTGCTCGTGTTGACGGGCAAATGCGGCACATTGGCCGCGATATATACAAAATCGCCAGCACGGGCGTCGACATGATTCTCCAGCCGATCGCCGTAATAGGTCGTTGCTTCGCCGCTGATCATATAAATCGCGGTCTCGTGCGACTCATGTTTATGCGGTTTCGCGCGGCCGCCGGGAGGAATGGTCAGCAGTTCGAGATAGATGCCCCTCGATCCCACCAACTCCGCCGAAATCCCCGGCGCGAAGGTCAGCCCCTGCTTGCCCGTTACGACGTCGGCGCCCCGCACGAGAGCGCAAGGCTTTGACGGCGACTTCGCGTTGCGCTCCGACATTAGCGCCCCCTTTCCGCACTACCAACGCGCCAAACGCCTGTCACCCGCTTTGAGGCAAGCGCGCGTGCAACAAAAGGCGCGTTCGCCTCGAGCGCCGCGCCTCTAGTGCTCTGCACTTCGCGCGAAGCTCAGCTCGCTGTGCAACGTCTTTGTTATTTTCGACATCCAGGAATCGGCATGCTCCGTCGGCGCCAACCCGTCGGACTTCAGCAAGGAAACCGAATCGCTATACCATTGGGAATCCGGGAAATTATGCCCCAGGATCGCCGCTGCGGTTTGCGCCTCGCTAGTGACGCCCATCGAAAGATAGGCCTCGGTCAACCGATACAGCGCTTCCTCGGTGTGACGTGTTGTCTGATATTTGCCGAGCACGTCGTGGAAGCGGTTGATAGCGGCGGGATAGTTTTTCCGGATCAGATAAAATCGACCGACCTGCATCTCCTTGGCGGCGAGCTGATCGCGCGCCACCTGCATTTTGATCTTGGCGTCGGAGGCATATTCGGAAGTGGGAAATTTTTCAACCAGCGCCCCAAACGCTTGAAGCGCTTTTTCGGCGTTGGCCTGGTCCTGCATCACATTGGTAATCTGGTTGTAGTAAGACATGCCGGCTAGGTAATAGACGTAAGCAGTGTCGGGCGACTTGGGATAAAGACCTACATAGCGGGTCGCGGAAGCTGCGGCGTCGTCATAGGCCGGCTTTTGAAACTGCGAGTAAGTGGTCATCACGAGAGCTTTGCGCGCCCACTGCGAAAGAGGATATTGCTTCTCCAGCTCCCCGAATTTCTTGGCGGCGCCGTCATAATCATGCTTCTGTAACCTGGCGAGGCCCACGTTGTACATATCCTCGGCCGGAACATCGACCGTGATCTCGGTTTTGTATTTCTCGCCGCCGCCGCCGAAGAGATTGGTGACCGGATCAAGCAAATCCGCGCGCGCCCCGGAAGACGCCGACGCCACGAGCAAGGCCGCCGGCAGCGCATAGAAACGGATCGAGCGAAACAAAACGGTCATTTGTGCGGCCTCTCGCGGCGGTAGAGCGCTTTGGCGCCCCTCTAAATCTTGGCGCAGCCTTAGCCCAAAGCGCAGCCCGACGCCACAATCGCGATGTGGAATTCGCCCGCGGCAATTGCGCGCCGGCACGATCAGTTTCGCGCTCAACAGGCTAAAAACGTGTTTCTTCTGGCGAGATTATGGCGAGCGGCCAAGCTAAAGGCTTTTCGCCTCCGCCTCAAGACGATCGCTCGGATGGTCAGTACGGGGGCTTATGACGAAGGCGGAAGGCGAGGTCATCAACTGCCGAAGCAACGCAAAGTTCAAACCATGCCCGCCGCGATAGGAGCGGAAAGAACCAATGATAGGCGCTCCGGCGAGCGCCAGATCGCCGACTACATCAAGCATTTTATGCCGCGCGGGTTCATCGGGATAGCGCATGCCCTGTGGATTTAGCACTTGGTCGCCGTCCAGAATGAGGCTGTTATCGAGCGAGGCGCCGAGCGCCAGCCCTTGTCGCCACAATCGCTCGGCGTCCTGCACGAATCCGAAACTGCGCGCCGAAGCGAGTTCCGTCTCGAAAATCTCGGGGGCGAGGGAGAGCGCCAGCCGTTGCCTGCCGATGGCTCCGGCAAAAGCGATCTCCACATCAAGATCAAGCCGGTTGCTTTTGGTCGGCGCAAGCTCCGCCCAGCCGGCGCCGTCGGTCACGCGCACGGTCTGCGTAATTCTTATAAAGCGGCGCGGTGCGCTCTGACGCTTCACGCCCGCTTCCCGGATAGCCGCCACGAACTCACGCGCCGACCCGTCCATAGCCGGAATTTCCGACCCATCCACCTCTATCAGCGCATTGTCCACGCCCAGGCCCGAAAGCGCCGCCATCAGATGTTCGATGGTCGAAATGCGCGCCGAGCCCCATGAAATCTCTGTGCGCAATTGGGTTGCGGAGACGTTGGACCAATGCGCAGGGATCAGGAAGTCTTCGTTCACAGGCGCGAAGACGACGCCCGATCCAGGCTCGGCGGGAGAAAGACGCAGCCGCGCCGGCAGATCGCTGTGAGCACCTCGGCCCGAAAGGACAATCGCCTTAGCGAGCGTGGTCTGGCGCGGGCTTGTGTCGGAACGCGGCTTCATGGCGTTTTTCATGATCCCTGTCGACGACGGGTGCGCTCCGGGGGACGCGCGCATAACTCCCGATTTCAATAAACTGGCTGGAGGCTTCGCTCCAATCACGCTTTGCGACAGTTTGTTACAGCATCGGCGGCGTCCGCCGCAACGCCAGGCTCGCCCGAATGGCTTTCCCTTTGGACCTGGAAGTGGCGCTCCCCGAAAGCGCCGTTAAAAATAGTCCGTTGGAACAGGACGTTAGTTAGCCGCCACGCCCATCGCCCGCCGGGCGCGCCATTACTTTGGAAACAGGAAAACAACGCTCGCTCTGGCTCCGAATCCTTTTGGACCGTTTTGAGGGCTTGCAGCATAGTAACGGAGGCCAAGGGAGAGGCTGATGGGCTGCTTGTCGACCACCACTAGTTTGGAGACCATCGCGTTGATCGGAGCAGAAATTCTGGCGCTCTGCCAATTGTAGGTCAACTCGGTGTTCAGGGTGAATGTCCAAAGGTCTTTCGTGGTGTAGGAAACAAAAGGCTGGAAAAACGTTGCGCTGACCCTTGTTGCGTTGCTGGTTGTCTCGACGGCGGACCAAATGTGATTGGCCAAAATGCCGGTTGTCCACCCGCCGGCCTGCTTCAGAACTACCGCCGTTGGACCCACGCCAAATTGATGTGCGGAAAGGAGGTTCTGCGTGCCCGTGGGCAGCAGAAATACGGGACCGACGCCCCAAATAACGCCATTGTCGGTCGGTTTGGCCGGAGACAGGAAGAGGCTTTGCACAATATCGCCCAGTCCCGACTGACTGCCGGAGTTTGGCGCAATATCCCATTGCGAAATGATTGGCGTGATGGTGCGGGAGATCAGGTTCCAGTCATTGTTGAGCTCGACCGGGATCACGGGTTGAATGTTTAAAGTAAATCGATTGCCATTGCCTCCGGGTCCGATGCGTCCGTCGTAATTGGACTGGAAGGGAACGCTGATCAGATCAGCGACGGGATTTTGCAATTTGAGCGCAAGATCCTCTTCTTTGGCATCCTCCACCTCAGCAGGAACCGTTTGCGCAAACGCCACAGGGGACGCGCACCCAAACGCCAGACCGAGCGCAACTATCAATCGCGCAAGGAAACAGGAGGCCAGATGGTTGGTGGCGACCATATTTTGGATCTCCGTCGAATCATCTTCAACGACATTGAATTGTGACGCTGCTATCGATTTAAGTCATTCATAGCAATATGCTTTACTGCGCAATTGGTTCGTAAGCTTTCCCGTCCAGGAAAACGACCGAACCCAGACGCCGAGCTTTCTTGCAAGCGTTGCACAAGCAAAAGGCCCGCCGAAGCGGGCCTTTCCATTTTTGGAAGTGGTTCGGGCTTAATGATTAGCCTGACGCCGAAGGAAAGCCGGGATTTCCAGATGATCCTCCTCCACGCTGCGCGGCGTGGGGGCGCGGCGGCCATGCTGATCGAGCCCCGCCTGCGGATTGGCGGGCGGCAAAGCGCTGGCGCTCGGACGCTTGGCGTATTCGGTATGCATCGGCGACGGCTGCGGCTCTGGTCCGCGACCATAACCGGCGCCAGCTGGAGGCGCCGCATGCGACCGCGGCTGAGGCTGCGCGTGCTGCAACGCCTCTTCCGTTCGACTTGCACCGAAGGATGCGAGACGCTCGAATATCGACTTGCGACGTGCGTCGGCAGAAGAAGGCTCGCCGCGCGCCTGACGCAGCTGCTCCTGAACGGGGCGTGGAAAATCCTCGATCTGCGGCATTCGAGGCGACCGCATCGGCTGTTCGGGAGCCGGCGGAACGTACGGGGCGGCGGCTTCCTCCTGATAATGACGCGCGGGCTCGCGCGCAGGTTCGGCATAAGCGGACCGCGCCGGAACCGGCTCGATATAGACGCCGTGCGGCGTCGTTTCGCGCGAGGTTTCCGCATATTGCGGCTCCTCATATTGCGAATCCGCATAATAGGTGGCGCTGGCCGCTTCGGCGGGTTGATAGGAGGGCGCTGCGGCAGCGTTCTCGCGGACGTGATACGCGGACGCCGGCTGCGAAGCGCCCTCGACCGACGCTGCTTGCGCCTGACGCGTCTGGGCGAACTGGACGCGCATGCGTTCGACGGCTTGCTCTGCCGCCCGCGCTTCGTTCAATCCTGTGTCCTGCACGGTGATGGCTGCCGGATCAATGCCGGTGGCGACCACCGAAACGCGAATGACGCCTTCCAGCGACGAGTCGAAAGTCGCGCCGAGAATGATATTGGCTTCTTCATCTACTTCCTGACGAATACGGCTCGCCGCCTCGTCGACTTCGTAAAGCGTCAGATCGTTGCCGCCAGTGATCGAGATCAGCAGGCCGCGTGCGCCCTTCATCGAAACTTCGTCGAGCAGCGGATTGGCGATGGCGGCTTCCGCCGACAGGATCGCACGGCGCTCGCCGGTAGCCTCGCCGGTGCCCATCATGGCCTTGCCCATGCCGCGCATGATCGAACGCACGTCGGCGAAGTCGAGGTTGATGAGTCCCTCCTTGACCATGAGATCGGTCACGGAAGCGACGCCGGAATAGAGCACCTGATCCGCCATGGCGAAGGCGTCCGCGAAGGTCGTCTTCTCATTGGCGATGCGGAACAGATTCTGGTTCGGAATGACGATCAGCGTGTCGACGCATTTCTGCAGTTCGCCAATGCCGCTGTCGGCGATGCGCAGACGGCGCTGGCCCTCGAAGTGGAAAGGCTTGGTCACGACGCCGACGGTCAGAATGCCCATTTCGCGCGCAATGGTGGCGATAACGGGCGCCGCGCCCGTGCCCGTGCCGCCGCCCATGCCGGCGGTGACGAAGCACATGTGCGCGCCGGTCAGATGCTCGCGGATTTCCTCGCGCGCTTCTTCTGCAGCGGCGCGGCCGACTTCCGGCTGAGCGCCTGCGCCCAGACCTTCAGTGACCTGCAGACCCATCTGAATGATGCGTTCGGCGCGCGAGGACATGAGCGCCTGCGCATCGGTGTTCGCAACCAGAAAATCGACGCCGGACAGTCCCGAAGTGATCATGTTGTTGACCGCGTTGCAGCCACCGCCGCCTACGCCGCAAACCATAATGCGGGGCTTCAATTCCCTCAGTTCGGGAGCTTTGAGATTGATGCTCATACTTTAGCCTTTCGATGCTCTGGATGCGCTACTGCGTCATTAACTCTATGCGTCGACCCGCTGCGAAGGTCGTATTGTTCGAGGTTTTTCGCGTCTAGAAACTTTCCATCAGCCACCGCCCCACGCGTGACATGTATCCGTTAGAGGCATGCGCCAGCCGTTGCTCCCGATAGGGTTCGAAATACTCGCGGCCCGCCACCTGCGGATAGATGAAAAGACCTGCTGCCGCGGCGAAGGCGGGGCTGCGCGCCGCTTCGGGAAGTCCTTCAACGCCGATCGGACGACCTACGCGGACCTGCCCCCCGAGAATGCGACGAGCCGCCTCGGGAGCGCCGGTGAGCTGACAGGCGCCGCCCGTGAGAACGACGCGGCGACCGGAGCCCGAGCCGAAACCGGCGCGCGCAAGTCGATCGCGCAGGAACTCAAGCGTTTCTTCAACGCGCGGCCGGATAATTCGCACAAGATGCGACTTGGGCGCATGCACTGGATGTTCGCCGTTTTCGCCGACATGGCCGAAAGTAATTGTTTCGCGGTCGTCGGAGGGCGAAGCGATTGCTGCGCCGTGGAAGGTTTTCAGCCTCTCGGCGTCCGACAGGCGGGCGTTGAGGCCACGCGCGATGTCCATAGTGATGTGATTGCCGCCCAGCGTCACCGAGTCGACATGCACGAGCGCGCCGCCATGGAAAACGGCGACGGAGGTCGAACCGGCGCCCATGTCGATAAGCACGACGCCCATCTCGGTCTCGTCCGGCTCCAGCACTGACAGGCCCGCGGCATAGGGCGCGGCGGCAATCGCCTCTATGCCAAGATGCCCCCGCTCCACCGCGAGAATAAGATTTCGCGCCGCAGCCTGGTCGCAGGACGCGACATGAAGATCGACGCCCAGTTCATCGCCGATCATGTTCTTTGGTTCGCGCACGCCGGGAACGCCGTCCAGCGAAAAACTGGTCGGCAGCGAATGGACTGCAACGCGGCCACCCGTCAACGGATGCGTGGCGGAAGCCTCCAGAACGCGATGCACGTCGGACTCCGCCACCTGCCGCCCGCCAATGGCGGTCTTGGCCGTGAAATGCTGCGAAGAAAGGCGCCCGCCCGAAGCGGTCACGATCACATGGTCGATCTGCATGCCAGCCATGCGCTCGGCGGCGTCGACAGTCTGGCGGATGGCGCTCTCAGCCTCGTCCATATCGACGACGAGCCCGCTTTTCACGCCGCGCGAACGCTGATGCCCTATGCCAAGGATCCGCGCGCGATGCGTTCGCCAATCGCCCGCCGGCGCGTCGCGTTCGGGCGTCAGCCGCGCTATCAGGCAAGCGATCTTGGAGGTGCCGATATCCAACGCCGCCACGGTCGCGGAGCGCCGCGGCGAGAGCTGTTTCATCCGCGAGGGAACCCGGTGGTTCTTCATGTGTGTGCGCCACTCTTAACTGTTTTACGCGGGGATGCTGCGGAGCGCGCGGCGGCGCCGTCTTCCGTCAGTCGAACGGCGACGCGTCCTTGCACGCGCAGATCGATCGACAAAATGTCCTTATCGAGAATGCGAGCTTCGCGCTGCAAGCGCGTCAGCTGCGCGACGGCGGCGCCGGGATCGCGCTCTGGAAGCTTCACTTCCACGCCATTGGTGGTCAGCAACGACCAGCGCCGGCCCGAAACCAGAACGCCCGCTTTCACACGATTGGCGAGGTCGCCAAGACCGTCGCGCAACGCCGTATATTCGGGAAGGCGTTTGTCGGCGCCTTCTCCCACCACGAAAGGCAGGCCGAGAAAGCGGTCGTCGTTGAGTTCGTCTATAACGGTGCCGTCGGCGGCGATCACGGCAACCTTGCCGTCGCGCTGCCAGAGTGCATAGGGTTCGCGCTCCTCAAGGGCGATGACCAGATGATCGGGATAGAGCTTGAGCACGCGCACGGATTTCACGAGCGGCAGCTGCATCAGTCTTTCGCGCACCTGGGCAGCGTCGAGAAACAACAAAGACTTGCGCGGATCGATTTGCGCGGCGGCCAGAACTTCCGCCTCACGCAGACGCGATTGCCCCGAGATCGTCACAGCGTCGATGGGAAATCCGATGGCGCGCGCGGCCATGTCGGCGGGATCGCCGCCCTGCGCCACGAGAGCCCGATAGCCTCCATTATGGACGAAAGCGGTCCAGCCGGCGCCGCCAAAAAGGATCGCCAGCGCAAGCGCGCCTACGCCCGGTAACGCAGCGAACGAAGATAAACGGTCAATCGCTTTGCGTCCGTCGCGCCGCTCCGGAGCGGTGGCGGTCTCGCGCGCCGGGGCCGGGACGAGAACGCGAGGAGCAGAGCGAGGCTGAAAGTTGTTAAGCGGCAGCTGAGCGCCGAGGGCGTTCGCTGGACGCGGATAAGCCGGCGAGAGCAGCGCAGAAA
This sequence comes from uncultured Alphaproteobacteria bacterium, assembly GCA_963724845.1. Lineage (GTDB taxonomy): Bacteria > Pseudomonadota > Alphaproteobacteria > Rhizobiales > Beijerinckiaceae > Methylocystis. Next base: position 338,140 of record CAVRWF010000005.1, on the reverse strand, counting down.
GCTGCTCTTTCAACGATCGCAGGAAGCTTCTTCCACCATCCATCGAACCAGCTCGCCAAACGAAAAACCTGCATGAGCCGCCATTTCTGGCACGAGAGAGGTCTCCGTCATCCCGGGCTGAGTATTGACCTCCAATACGACGAGCTCGCCCGTACCTCCGGGGCGGTCGTCGTATCGAAAGTCCGCGCGGCTTACGCCGCGGCACCCGAGAGCTCGATGAGCCTCTAGCGCCAACTCTTGGACTTTTTGGTAAATATTCGGTTTAAGTTCTGCCGGCAGAATGTGTTTAGAGCCGCCTTTGGCATATTTTGCTTCATAATCGTACCAGCCGCCATCGGCGGCGACAATTTCGATTACGTCCAGCGCGCGGTCTCCCATCACGGCGCAAGTCAGTTCCCGTCCGGCGATGAATTGCTCGGCCAGCATCAGGTCGCCATGCGTCCAGTCGGAGCGTGTCAGCTCCTGCGGTGGGTGCTCCTGATTCTCCCGGATGATGAACACGCCGAAGGAGGAACCTTCCGACACCGGCTTCAGCACGTAAGGCGCAGGCAGCGCATGCGCCTTTGCGGCCTCCAGCCGGTGTATTACGCGGCCTTTCGGCACGGGAACCCCCGCCGCCGCCATTACGGTCTTGGCGACGTCTTTCTGCATGGCCACCGAAGACGCCAGCACGCCGGAATGCGTGTAGGGAATGCGCAGCAACTCCAGCACGCCCTGGATGACGCCATCTTCGCCATATCGCCCGTGCATGGCATTGAAGGCGGCGTCTGGCTTGAGCATGGCCAAAACCTGAGCCGCGTCATGTCCGACATCGACCCGGGACACCCGAAACCCCTCGCTTTCGAGCGCCTTGGCGCAAGCTTCGCCGGAACGAAGGGAGATCGGACGTTCGGCGGACAGCCCGCCCATGAGCACCGCGACATGTTTGGTCACTGAATCAGCCTTTCCAGAATTATCGAGGCGCGTCAATTTGTTAGGAAACCCCGATGCGCTTGATCTCCCACTGCAATTCAACGCCGCTTTGCGCCAGCACCCGCCGGCGCACTTCCTCGCCGAGAGCCTCGATATCGGCAGCGGTGGCCTTGCCACGGTTGATAAGAAAATTGCAGTGCATTTCGCTGACCTGAGCATCGCCGACCATGAGTCCGCGACAGCCCGCCGCATCGATCAATTGCCAGGCCTTGCGGCCGTCAGGATTTTTAAAGGTCGACCCGCCGGTCTTTTCGCGAATGGGCTGCGACGTCTCGCGGGCCTGCGTTATGCGATCCATTTCGGCGATGATCGCCGCGGGATCGCCAGGCCGCCCCTGAAAGATCGCTCGGGTGAAGATCACATCTGCCGGCGCCCCGCTGTGGCGGTAGGAAAAACCCATGTCGGCGTTGCTGAACTTCACCCGCTCGCCATTGCGCGCTACGCCCTGGGCCTCGATCAGCGTGTCCCTGGTTTCACCGCCGTGCGCGCCCGCGTTCATGCGCAGAGCGCCGCCAACGCCGCCTGGAATGCCGCGAAAAAAGGCAAGCCCGTCAATTCCGGCTTCCGCGGCCGCTCGCGCCGCCCTGATGTCCGGAACCGCCGCGCCGATGGCGAGACGATGATTGTCCAGGACGGCGATGTCCCCGAAGCCTTTGGCGGAGAGACGAACAACAGCTCCCGCCACGCCGCCGTCGCGCACAATCAGATTTGAGCCAAGCCCCACGACCGTTACCGGAATCTCTTTGGGAAGATTCTTGAGGAAATAAGCGAGATCGTCCTCATCCGTCGGCATGAACAGCAATTGCGCTGGTCCGCCGACGCGAAACCAGGTGTAAGGCGCCAGCGGCTCGTTGGCGGACAGTTTTCCTCGCAGCTCAGGCATGAGCGGCGCGATTTGCGCCCTGATGTCGGAGAAGCTCACGCGGGGACGCCTCCAGACGCAAGTTGCTCCGGCAGCGCATAGGCCCACTGCGAAATATTTCCCGCGCCAAGGAAAACGACATAATCGCCCGGCGCCACAATCTCGCGGATCATCGCGGGCAGCACCTCCGGCGACGGCAGGCCGACGGCGCGGCGATGGCCATGCGCCTTGATCGCGGACACCAGCGCGTCGCGGTCGACGCCCTCGATCTTCTGTTCGCCCGCAGCATAGACGTCGGCGACGATGACAGCGTCGGCGTCGTTAAAGCACGTCGCGAACTGATCGAACAGGGATTGCAGCCGCGTATAGCGATGCGGCTGCACCACGGCGACCACCTTTCCCTTGGTCGATGCGCGCGCAGCGCGCAGCACCGCCGCGACTTCCACCGGATGGTGGGCATAATCGTCGAAAATGGCGATCCCGTTCCACTCGCCCGTTTTGGTGAAGCGCCGCTTGACGCCGCCGAAGCCCGCAAGCGCCTTGCGAATCTGCTCTGGCGACAGCCCAAGTTGATAGGCGACGGTGATCGCCGCAGTAGCATTCAGCGCATTGTGGTGGCCCGGCATCGGCAGCAGTAGATTTTCAAGATAGGTGGCCTGTGCCGTCTTTCGGTCCCGCAACAGCACATTAAAACGACTTACCCCGCCCTCGAGATTGACATCCATCAGCCGCACGTCGGCTTGCGGATTTTCGCCATAGGTGATGACGCGGCGGTCCTCAATACGGCCAACGAGTTCTTGTACCGTGGTGTGGTCGAGACACATCACGGCGAACCCGTAGAAAGGCAGATTCTCGATGAACTGGAGAAAAGCGTCCTTGATCGCGTCGAATGTGTGGAAATGGTCGAGATGCTCAGGGTCGATGTTGGTGACGATGGCCACGTCGGCCGGCAGCTTCAAAAATGTGCCATCGCTCTCGTCCGCCTCCACCACCATCCAGTCCCCGGCTCCGAGTCGCGCGTTGGTGCCGTAGGCATTGATGATGCCGCCGTTGATGACGGTGGGGTCCAGGCCGCCCGCGTCGAGCAAGGTGGCGACAAGTGAAGTCGTCGTCGTCTTGCCATGAGTGCCGGCAATGGCGACGCATTGCTTGAGGCGCATCAATTCGGCGAGCATTTCAGCACGGCGCACGACAGGCAGGCGTCGCTCTCGCGCAGCGACGAGTTCGGGATTGTCGCGCTTGATCGCGGTCGAAACCACTACGACAGCGGCATCGCCGAGCGACTTGGCCTCATGGCCGATATGCACATGCGCGCCCTTTGTCCACGAGGCGTTTCACATTGGCGTTTTCCGAGGCGTCGGAGCCCTGAACGGTGTAGCCCAAATTCATCAACACCTCAGCGATGCCGGACATGCCAATGCCGCCAATGCCGACGAAATGAATGGGGCCAAGTTCGCTCGGCAGTTTCATCTAGGGTCTCCGTTCTTGCGCGGATGCGCGAATAATTTCATACGCGCCGGTCAGAGAGGGCGCAATTTGTTCTCTCCCTTAAGGGGAGGGTCAGGATCAGCAGGAGCGGTCGCCCGCGATGCTCAACGCCAGATCCGCAAGTCGCTCGGCAGCGTCCGCGACACCGACCTTTCTGGCGTTTTGCGCGCGGTTTCGCAGCTGCTCAGGTTGGGCGAGATATTGCGACAGCCTCTCGGCAAGAAAGCGGGGCGTAAATTTCTCCTGCGCAACGACATCTGCTCCGCCGACGCTTTGCAGCAGGGCGGCGTTGGTCGCCTGATCCTGATCGAGCGCATGAGGTAGCGGCACCAGAATCGACGCGCGTCCGATCGCCGCCAGCTCAGATACCGTAGAGGCGCCCGAGCGCGCGATCACCAATTGAGCCTGCGCAATCCGCTTTGGCAGATCTCTGAAGAAAGGTGCGATCTCCGCCTTCACGCCTGCGCGCTCATAGACGCCAGAGACCCGTGCGATATCCTCTTGCCGCGTCTGCTGAACGATCACGAGTTTCGCACGTAGCTCCTCCGGCAGCGCTGCGACCGCGGCAGGGACAACGTCCGCCATCACCCGCGCGCCCTGCGATCCGCCTGTGACTAGCACACGCAGCCGCCCGTCGTTTTCCGGATAGGGCTCGTCCATCGCCGCAAGCGCATTGGGTCGCAGCGGATTGCCTGTGACCGCGATTTTGGTTTTCCACGACGGCGAAACATTGCTGAGCGGAAAACCCGCTGCTATCGCGTCGACGCGTCCTGCCAAAAAACGATTGGCCTTGCCCATCACGCCATTGGCTTCATGCAACACGGTCGGAACGCGCAACAGCCATGCGGCGACCAGCGGCGGCACAGTCGGATAGCCGCCAAAGCCCACCAAAACCCTGGGCTTGACGCGGCGGATCAGCCGCAACGCCTCGATTACGCCAAGGCCGAGGCGCGCCACTGCGCTGGCGCGTTCGAAGATTGAGCCGCCACGCGGCGTCGCTGAATGAATTGTATGCATTGCGCCCGCCGGGAAGCTGTCGCCGTAACGCAAAGCGCGCTCGTCAGTCACCAGCTCTACGTCAAGATTGCGCTGTCTTAGGACATGAGCCAGCGCCTCGGCTGGAAAAAGATGTCCACCGGTGCCCCCGGCGGCCAGAAGCACGGGACCATCGCTCATGCGGAGGCTCCCACCGCGCCGGCTCTCATCTGCGCTTCGTGTTCGGGAGCTTCGCTCGGCTGGGTCAGCACATGCGATCGAGGTCGCTTGCGCGTCACGGCAAGCAGAAACCCCATTCCCACGGCCAGCGAAATGAGCGAAGATCCGCCATAGGAAACGAAGGGCAGTGTCATGCCTTTCGCGGGCATGAGCTGCAAATTCACCATCATGTTGATGCAGCTTTGCAGGCCGAACAGCATGACAAGGCCGGCGGTCGCGAAGCGGCAGAAGGGATCGTCGTTGCGCGCAGCTGACAGCAGGCTGCGCACCACGATGAAGGCGAACAGAGCCACCAGCGCGATGCAGACGACAACGCCGAACTCCTCGCCGACTACAGCGAAAATGTAGTCAGTGTGCGAGTTGGGCAGAATGCGCTTGACCGTCCCTTCGCCCGGACCTTTGCCGAACCAGGATCCGGCGATGAAGCTCTCCAAAGCTGTTTCCGACTGGAAGTTTGTCGGAACGCCCGCAGTCACCGGCGGCGGCGGCTCCAGAAACGCCTGAATGCGCGCATGCACGTGCGGCACGAATTTATACGCGAGCAATGTCGAGGAAACCCCGAGGCCCCCGATACCCGCGACCCACATCCAGTGTAGTCCCGCCATGAAGAACAGAATGGCCCACACCAGGGACAGCAGCATGGTCTGGCCAAAATCCGGCTGCAACACCAGCGGCGTGACAGTCAGCGGAAATAATAGCAACGCGATCATATTGCCGGGTACGTCCTTGCGCTTGGCGCCTTCCGAAAAGGCCCAGGCGACGAGCACGACAAAGGCCGGTTTCAAGAATTCTGACGGCTGGATGCCGAAAATCCACCGCTTTGCGCCTTTCACTTCCTGGCCGAAGAACAGGGTCGCGACCACCAGCGCCAGCGAGATGACGAACATGGCCAGTGCGGCGCGTCTTATATGGCGTGGCTTGAGCAGTGACACGCCAAACATCACCGCGAGAGCCGGCAATAGGAACAAAGCCTGCCGATTAACGAAGTAGAAGGTAGGCAGATGCAGGCGCTCCGCGACCGGCGGGCTGCCCGCCATCGAGAACACGAGGCCGGCGACCACAAGCATGGCGATGGCCGCGAGCAGCCAGCGGTCGATCGTCCACGCCCAATCCGAAAGCGGCGTGCGTTGCGCGCGCGAAATCATAAGGCTTCTCCCTGATCCGAGACGATCTGAAGCGCGAGACTGCGAAACGCGTCTCCGCGCACCTCGAAATTGGCAAACTGGTCATAGGATGCGCAGGCCGGCGAAAGCAGCACGACCGGCTCGCCCGCTGAGCTTTCGCGCGCGTCGCGTGCGGCATGCAGCGTTGCGGTTTGCAGCGTGACGCAGCGCTCGAATGGAACGTCGCCGCCCAGTGTCGTGGCGAAAGCTTCAGTCGCTTCCCCGATGAGGTAGGCCTTGGCGACGCGCGGAAAAAAAGGCCGCAACTCTTCGATGCCGCCTTCCTTGGCCTTGCCGCCAATAATCCAGAAAATATCGTTGTAGCTCGCAAGCGCCTTGGAAGCAGCGTCGGCGTTGGTCGCCTTGCTGTCGTTGACGAAGATCACATTTCCGCGGCGCGCGACTTCCTCCATGCGATGAGGAAGACCGGGATAGCTCAACAGACCACGCGCGATTTCCTCGTCGTCCAGGCCAAGCTCCCAGCAGGCTGCGGCCGCGAACACAGCGTTTTGCGCGTTATGAGCTCCGCGCAAGGCGCGCGCGCCGGCGATGCCGCCGATTTGTTCGGCCTCCTGGGGTTCGTGGCCCAATTCGCGGAACATGATCTTGTCGCCTTCGACGTAAAATCCCCAGTCCAGCGCGCGTCCTCCCGAGATGGGCACAACGCGTTGATCGGGCTTCGCCCTTTGCGTCAGCCGGGCGCCAATGGCGTGGCTATATGGATCGTCCACGCCAACGAGCGCGATCTCAGCGCTCGCGACAAGACGCTCCTTCACCGCCGCGTAGTTGTCCATTGTGCCATGTCGGTCGATATGGTCCGGCGTAAGATTGATCAGCACGCCGACCGTCGGCGCCAGCGAAGGCGCAAGATCGATTTGGAACGACGAACATTCGATGACATGGATCCGCTCTTCCGACGGAGGCTCCAACGCCAGGATCGGGACGCCGATATTGCCCCCGAGTTGCACGTCGCGGCCGGCCTCGCGGAGAATATGAGCGATCAGCGCGGTGGTTGTCGACTTGCCGTTGGTGCCGGTGATGGCTACGAAAGGCGCGCCGCCGGCTCGTTTATCGCGCTCACGGCAAAACAGTTCGATGTCGCCGATAATTTCTATGCCTACGGCCTTCGCGCGCTCAACCGTCCAGTGCGGGACCGGATGGGTCAGCGGCACGCCCGGCGTAAGAATCAAGGCGTCGAACTGCGTCCAGTCAGCGCCGTCCAGATCCTCAAGATGAATATTTTCGGCGAGCGCCTTAGCGCGGCTCGCTTCGCCGTCGTCCCAGGCTGTGACGCTGGCGCCACCCGCGATTAGCGCATGGGCCGTGGCGAGGCCGGAGCCGCCGAGGCCAAATAGGGCGACATTTCTGCCGTGAAATGCGCTGACCGGAGTCATGATCACCTCAGCTTAAGGGTTGAGAGGCCGATGAGCGCGAGCACGAAAGCGATGATCCAGAAGCGGATCACGATTTGCGGCTCCTTCCACCCCTTTTGCTCGAAGTGATGGTGAATCGGCGCCATCAGGAATATGCGCTTGCCCGTAAGCTTGAAGTAGCCAACCTGGATAATCACCGAGGCGCCCTCAAGCACGAAAAGCCCGCCGACGATCGCAAGCACGAACTCCTGTTTTACCGAAACCGCCACCGCGCCCAACAAACCGCCGAGCGCCAGCGAGCCGGTGTCTCCCATGAAGATTTGCGCAGGCGGCGCATTGAACCATAGGAAGCCCAAACCGGCGCCGATTAGAGCCGCGCAGACGATCGTGAGTTCGCCTACGCCCATAACGTGATTGACGCCGAGATAATTCGAGAAAATCGAGTTGCCGACGAGATAGGCGAAGATTGCGAAGGTTCCGGCCGCGATCATCGAGGGCACGATGGCGAGGCCGTCGAGGCCGTCCGTGAGATTGACGCAATTTCCCGCCGCCACGATCACGAATGCGCCAAAGGGAATGAAGAACCAGCCGAGATTGAGCAGAAAGCCTTTCAGCATCGGCATGGCGAGTTTTGGCGTATCGTCGCTGCCGACGAGCGTGAGTGCGTAACAGGCGGCTCCAGCGATGATGAACTCCAGCAGCAGCCTTATGCGGCCGGAAAAGCCCTTGTGCGACTGTTTCGAAACCTTGAGATAATCGTCATAAAAACCAATGCCGCCGAAGGACACGGTGACGAACAGCACAATCCAGACATAGGGGTTTTTTAGATTGGCCCACAGCAATGTGGTGACGACGAGTCCTGAAAGGATCATCAGCCCACCCATTGTTGGCGTGCCCTTCTTCGTAATGAGATGCGAGGCGGGGCCATCTTCGCGGATAGGCTGCCCCTTGCCTTGCTTTATCCGTAACGCCGCGATGATCCTTGGCCCAAAGAGAAACACGAAATACAATGCCGTGGCCGCCGCGCAGGCGGCGCGAAACGTGATGTAACGAAAAATGTTCAGCGGGCCATAGAGATGCGACAAGTCCGCGAGCAGCGTTAGCATTGCTTTGAATCCTTAACTGACGTTCGCGGAAGAAGCGGATTTCTTGCGCAGGGCCGCGACTATCGCGCCCATGCGGGAGCCGTTTGACCCTTTGATCATCACGACGTCGCCGGAGCGCAATGTTTCAAGCAGAGGCTCCTCCAGTTCGGCGGCAGTCGGCCGATGCGCTCCGCGCATGGCCTCGGGCGCGGCGTAGAAGGCGCGCGCCATATTAGGGCCGGCCGTGAAAAGCAGGTCGATGTTCGCTTTAGCGAGATCGTCGCCGAGTTCGGCATGCAACTCTCCCGAGCGAGGCCCAAGCTCGAGCATGTCACCCAGAACGGCGATGCGCCGTCCGACGGCGCCCGTTTTTGCCGACTTCAGCAACTCGAAGGCCGCACGCATAGAGGTCGGATTGGCGTTGTAACTTTCGTCGATCACGGTGATTTCGCCGCCGTTGATCGTTAGTTGCTCGCGCTGGCCGCGCCCGACCGACGGCGTAAAGCCCTCGAGCGCCGCCGCAGCCTGGTCGAGATCGAGATCAAATACATGGGCGACAAGCAACACAGCAAGCGCATTGAGCGCGATGTGCTGGCCTGGAGCGTTAAGCAGAAAGTCTATGCGCCGGCCAAAGATCCGGGCTTCGGCGACGCCCATGGAATCATGCGTTTCGTAGGAAATAAGTCGCGCGTCGGCGGCCTCGTGGGAACCAAAGGTAAAGAGATGCGACGCCTGAGACGTCGCTGCCGCCTGAGCGAGACGATCATAGGTTTCATCGTCGCGATTGACGATGGCGACACCGCCTTCGAGCAACCCGCCAAAGATTTCGGCCTTGGCGTCGGAGATGGCTTCCACATCCGCGAAATGCTCAAGATGCACGGGCGCGACGCGAGTCACCACTGCGACATGCGGCTTCACTTGATCGACCAGAGCGGCGATCTCGCCAGCGTGATTCATGCCGAGTTCGAACATGCCATAGCGCGTTGAAGCCGGCATCCGCGCCAGCGACAGCGGCACGCCCCATTGATTGTTGTAAGAGGCGGCTGAAGCATGCGTCGCGCCAAATCGCGAAAAGACCACGCGGGCCATGTCCTTCGTCGAGGTCTTGCCAACCGAGCCGGTGAAGGCGGCAATATACGCGCCGGTGCGAGCGCGTGAAAAGGCTCCCAGACGCTCCAGCGCGGCCTGCACGTCCTTGACCACAAAAAGCGGTCCCGAGTTGGGAAAGTCGCGCGCATGAGCCTCATCGATAACGGCAGCCGCCGCGCCTTTCTCATGCGCCACCCGCACAAAGTCATGACCGTCCCGAGCGTCGCCCTTGATGGCGAAAAACAGATCGCCTCTCTCGAGCGTGCGCGTGTCGATGGAAACGCCGCTCACCTCACGCGGCAGACTGCCGCCGCTTAATCTCGCATTCAGCGCTCCGACAAGTCCGAGGCCGGTCCACAAAGGTTCCTGCATCATGAAGCATATTCCTGCAACGCCGCTGTCACGACGTCGTGATCGGAGAATGGAACTGTGATTTGTCCCATGATCTGGCCGGTTTCGTGACCTTTGCCGGCGACGATCAGAGCGTCGCCCATGCGTAATTGCGCGACAGCAGCAAAAATCGCCTCCCGACGCTCGCCAATCTCGATGATGGCGGCGTCGCCCGCGCCTTTTGCGCCGGCGAGGATAGCGGCTCTTATCGTAGCAGGATCTTCGCTGCGGGGGTTATCGTCCGTCACGATTACGACATCCGCGCCGCGAGCGGCTATCTCGCCCATCAACGGACGCTTGCCGCGATCGCGGTCGCCGCCGCAGCCAAACACCACCATCAGCCGCCCCTTGGCGAGCGGGCGCACCGTCGCGAGGACTTTTTCGAGCGCGTCTGGCTTATGGGCGTAATCGACAAACACCGGCGCATCGAAGCGCTTGCCGATAAATTCGAGTCGCCCGGGAGCGCCCTGCAGTTTTTCCATGGCCGCGAAGACGCCCGCCGGTCCGCTTCCAGACGCTATGGCGAGGCCCGCGGCAACCAGCGCATTAGCGGTCTGGAAAGAACCCGCTAGCGGCAGCTCAACATCATATTCGACGCCGGCGTGGCTAAGGCGCAGACCGGTCGTCAGCGCATGGGGCTTTGTCTCCAGCAGCGTGATTTCTCGGCCGTTGAATCCGACGCCAAACGGCTTGAGGCGACGCGCCTCGATGACGCCCTTCACACGCGCCGCGACATCGCTGTCGGCGTCGAAAACCGCTGTCTGGCCCGGCTGCAAGAGCGCATCGAACAGCCGCATCTTCGCCGCGAAATATTCCTCCATGTCGCGGTGATGATCGAGATGATCCCTCGAAAAATTGGTGAAGGCGGCGGCGGTGAGCCTCACGCCGTCGAGACGACGCTGGTCTATGCCAAGCGACGACGCTTCCATGGCTAGATGGGTGACGCCCCTCTGTGCGAGCTCGTCGAGCGTTCGATGCAATTCCACCGGACCCGGCGTCGTTAGCGATCCGTAATGCGCGCCCGTATCGTCCATGACGCCCACCGTGCCCAGCGAAGCCGCGCGGCAACCAAGCGCCAGCCACAGCTGACGCAGGAAAGCGACGACTGAGGTTTTGCCGCTTGTTCCTGTGGCCGCGACGATCGTTTCGGGTTGGCGCCGATAAATTTTCGCGGCGGCTTTAGCCAGCGCAGCGCGCACATCGGGCACCACGATGAGCGGCAGGTCGCAGGGCGCAGCGCGCGGCGCCACCACCACACGCGCGCCGCGCGTCCTTGCGTCCGCAACAAAGGAAAGGCCATCGCCGGCGAAGCCCGGAACGGCGAAAAAAGCGAAACCCTCGCGGATGTCCCGACTGTCAGCGCTTACCCCGACAATTTCGAGATTGCCCATGTCCGCGCCAACTTCGACGCCCTGAAGAAGTTCGGTAAGGCGCATCAATGCCCTCCGCCGCCGGTCGCTGGCGTGTTCACAAAGCCAAAGCCCAGTTTGGCGAGCAGCGGAAACGGTTCCTTCGGCGGTTCGAAACGTGGCGGTAGATCAAGCAGCGGACCCACGCGCTCGATGATTTTGCCCGTCACCGTGCCGGAGTTGTAAGCGGCGGTCGCATAGCCCCCGGTTTCGGGTAGTCCCTGCGGCTCGTCCATCAGCGTCATGAAGAGATACTTTGGCTTGTCCGCAGGAGCGACCGCCATGAATGTGGTGAACAAACGAGTCTTGGAATAATGGCCGCCGATCACCTTCTCCGCCGTGCCGGTCTTGCCGCCGACAAAGTAACCGGGAACGTCGGCCTTCTTCGCGGTGCCTTTCTCGGCGTTGAGTCGCATCAGATAGCGCATCGCCTCGCTGGTTTCCGGCTTTATTACTCGCGGCGCGTCTTTCTGGCCTCTTCCTCGCTACGTTTCAGAAATGTCGGGGTTATCAAATAGCCGCCATTTAACAAGGCGCCAACAGCCATCATCGCCTGCAAGGGCGCGACCGCCAGCCCGTGTCCGAAGGCGATTGTCATGGTGTTCAATTCGCCCCAATTCTTTGGCACAATCGGCTCGGCGCTCTCAGGCAGTTCGGTGCGCATGCGCGTCAGCTGGCCCATTTTGCGCAAGAAGGCCTTGTGCTTCTCGACGCCCTGCCCCAACGCCATGCGCGCCGTGCCGACGTTGGAGGAGTAGGTGAAGACTTCCGGCACCGTGAGAGCGCGGTTTTGCGCGTGATAGTCGTGAATTTTGAACCGCCCGAAGGTCAGCGCGCTGCGCGCGTCGAAGCGCGAGTTCAAATTCACCTTGCCGCTGTCGAGCGCCATGGCGATGGTCAGGGCTTTGAAGGTCGAGCCCATCTCATAGACGCCGACGTTGAGCCGGTTGATGATATTGAGGTCGTGAATATCGGGCGGCGTATTTGGGTCGTAATCCGGCAAAGACGCCATGGCGATTACTTCGCCGGTGTTGACGTCGAGAATGACGCTTGCGCCGGCCTTGGCCTTGAAGTGCTCGACGCCCTTGGCCAGTTCGTCCCGCAGCGCATGTGTCGCCTTGATGTCCAGGGACAGCGTAATGGGCTGTAAATCCTCCGGCGTCACGCTGAAACCCGCGCCGTGAAGATCGGCGAGCCCCTGCCCGTCGATGTATTTTTCTATGCCCGCAATGCCAGCGTTGTCGATATTGGCGAAGCCCAGCACATGCGCGCCGATGGGGCCATTGGGATAGACTCGCTTGTTTTCGGCGAGAAGGCCCACTCCCGGAAGGCCGAGATGAAACACCTCGTCGCGCTGGTGCGGCGTGACTTCGCGCTTGACCCAGACGAAGCCCTTTTTCGATGCCAGCCGGTCGCGCAACTCCTTGGCGTCGACCTGCGGCAGCGCGGCAGTGAGAAGTTCTGTCGCTTCGTCCTTGTCGATCAGGCGGCGAGGCTCCGCGAAAACCGACATCGTTTTCACGTCCGTGGCAAGAATTTCGCCGTTGCGGTCAAGAAGATCCGGGCGCGAAGCGGCGACCGCTTCGGCGGCGGCGCGACGAAGATTGCTGGGCTCTGGCTTGAAGCCGAGATAAATCAGTCGGCCGCCAATGACGCCATAAAGTCCGAGGAAAGCGAGCGCGACAATGCGCATGCGCGAGGTGCTGGAGGCAAGGCTGGTGGAGAAAGCGGCGCGCCAAAATCCCCGCAGCCACGCCGCGACGCCCCTGACTGACGACGCTTTCCGGGTCGACGCCTGGTCGGCAGACGGCCCAGCTTCGAAAGTCTGCCCTGTGTGCATGGTCATCTTTGATGCCCCGTTCCCTGCGGCTTCGTGCTTCCTTTGGACGCTTTCGCGCTCGCCTTGGGCGTCGTCGGTGCAGCGCTGACGTCGGCGGTGGGCGTGTTTGCGACGCCAAGGCCCAGCGTGTCGATCTTGCTGGCGATGGCGTCGACATGCGCGGCGCGCTCGGGCAAGGAGCGCGCGGAAACGATTTTGTCCACCGTCAAAGGCTGCAGATCGAGATAACGGTCACTGAGCTGCTGCATGCGCTCGGGACGCGTCAGGAAGGACCATTCCGCGCGCAGCACGCCTATGGCGTCATGCTCCGCCTTGATTTCAAGCTTGGTTTTGGCGATCTGCTCGGCGCGATAGCTCGTCTGATATTTGATCGAATAGGCGTAGACAGCCGAGCCGATCAACACGAAAATCGCGGCGATATTGAGAAAGCGCAACATGTTAATGGCCTTTCCCTTTGGTTTGGGACGGCAGGCGCGCCAGCCGCAGCAATTTATCGCCGGATTTGCGCGGGGCGGCGTTGGTGCGCACCCCGTAGCGCAGCTTCGCCGAACGCGCGCGCGGATTTTTGGCGATCTCGTCCGCGCCGGGCGCCACAGGCTGACGGCCCTTGCAAATGAAGGTCGGAGGCGCCGGCGCCGGTTCTCCGGGAAGCCGGCGGGAGCCGGTTTCTCCTCGCCCGGCGCGCTCGCCGAAAAACAGCTTCACAATCCGGTCTTCCAGAGAATGAAAAGTGACCACGGCGAGCACGCCACCCTCTGCCAGCGCGCGTTCCGCAGCGTGAAGGGCGGCGACGAGTTCGCCGAGTTCGTCATTGACGGCGATGCGCAGCGCTTGAAAGGTTTTGGTCGCGGGATGGATGTCGCCGGGCTTTCCCGGCGCGACGCGTTCGATCATCGAGGCCAGCTGGCGCGTGGTGGTGAAGGGCGCGGTCTCGCGGTCATGGACTATGGCGCGGGCGATGCGCCGGAATCGCGCTCCTCACCGAAATAATAAAAGATATCGGCCAGTTCTTCCGCCGATGCCTCATTGACGATGTCGGCGGCGCTGCGGCCCTGCCCTTCCATGCGCATGTCGAGCGGTCCCTCGCCGCGAAAGGAAAATCCGCGCTCCGCCTCGTCGAATTGCATCGAGGACACGCCAATGTCGAACACCGCGCCGTCGAGCGGCAGAAAGCCAAGACTTGCGGCGATTTCCTCAAGCTGCGAAAAGCGCGCTTCGGCGACAGTAAGCCTGCCTTTGCTGGCTTCGACCAGCGAAAACCGTTGCGCACGGCCATCGGATCCCGGTCTAGCGCCAGCACGCGGGTCCCTGGAACGTCCAGAATTGCGCGCGTATAGCCGCCTGCGCCGAATGTGCCGTCGAGATAACGGCCGTTCTCGCGCGGGTTCAGCGCCGCGATGGCCTCGCGCATCAGCACGGGAACATGGCGGCCGTCGGCGCTGGTCATGACTGTGCTCCGTGATGCCGATTTCGCAGAAGCGTCCGACTATCCGGGCGGACCAACCCCGCCAGTCCGCGCCAGGCCATTGCGCTCTCGCGCCAGACGCGTCGATTTCCGCCCCCGAACTTAGCGCGCCCGGATGTTCTAGGGCGCAGCTCCTCGCTCCGCTTCCTGAAGTCGCGGCGCCGGTCGGTCTGCAATGCGGCGGGACGGTCGACAGCAAGATGGGGCCAGCGGGGCGTCGAAATGAGAAGGGCCGCCGTCGCGCCAATTCGGCAACCATGTTCTATTAAGCTTTGTTAGTGTTAAGACCGGGTTTACGGCGGCGATTTCAGCTGTTCCCGCGCCCGTAGGTTCTGGCGCGCGGGAGCGCGCCACGAGCTAAATTACGCGGGTCAAACTCCGGCCAAGCTTGAGTTTTATGCGTTGTTCAAGATTTTCACGTTTGAAACGTCCGGACCTCAGCACGATACTGAAGTTTTCCGATAGGTCTGGGGAGCCAAAGGATTGCGAAATGCGCATTCGGACAAGCAGTTTTCACCGCCACTGGCGAAATCGTTCCATTTTGCTTCCGGTATTAATCGCCAATTTTATATTCAAATGTAGTTCCTTCATGTGGTCTGGAGACGCCTCGCAAATGAATGAAAGCGCATACCATCGGTGGTTGCTGCGGAATGCCGCTCCAGACGCGTTCAAAGTGTCGCCGAGGTGGCTTGGAGGGCGAATTACATCACTTTTGGCGCGGTCGGGACTGAGGGCTTTTTCGTCCCGGCCTATGCGCTCCATGGCTGCCGGTCACAGACCCGCTCAAGGCGCATCTCGGATCAAGGCGCTCAAGGCCTGCGTAGGTCCTTGCTCCAAAACCAAAAGCAGGGGCATCAAATGGAGCGCAGCCGTCAAGATTGTTGCGACGTCAGTTGGGCGCGAAATTCCACGTTGGCTCAAACGAGCTGGATTTTGTCCTCGAATGGCGAACGCGACCGGGAATTTGACCAAACCTGCTTCTCCTCCAGCCAGGAAAGTTTTCGGGCGCTTCTTGGAGTTGAAAAAAGAAGTTTTTATGGCTGCGCTCATGTTCGGAGCCGGCGGCTAACGCCCAGGAACCTCGATCTGGCAAGCAGACTCCATGTTATTCAGCCATTTACCTCATGCGAAAGATAGTTGTGCAAATTGGCTCTTTGGCGACCGCTTCCCGAGGGCGCGTCGCCACGGCCATGATCCCAACGATCAGCGTTATGACCACGATTTGGAAAGCAAGGTCAAGCGCATGCCGCGCGAAGAACTGGACCGGCTGCGTCACGACAAGAGGAATAGCCTTTCCTGAACGATTAAGCGCCAGACGGCCTGTAAGCCGGGTTCTGTGCGCCGCGAGGTTGCGCCGCCGCGGATGACCATTCCTCTGGGACGTCCGTTGCCGGCCGCCTCTTGCGACCAACCCGGACGACGGCCCGGAGACGGGCTAAGGCCTGCGCCTTCCGTCGCCCTATTCGGTCTTGCTCCCGGTGGGGCTTGCCATGCCACCCGCGTTGCCGTCCGCGCGGTGCGCTCTTACCGCACCCTTTCACCCTTACCGCGCATGAACGCGGCGGTTTGCTTTCTGTGGCGCTTTCCCTGGGGTCACCCCCGCCGGACGTTATCCGGCACCGTGTCTCCGTGGAGCCCGGACTTTCCTCTGCCCGAAGGCAGCGGTCATCCGGCCGGCTGGCCGCTTAAGGCAATAGGGAGGGGAAGCGGCAAGGTCAAGCGGGGGGAGAGGCTGAGCCAAAACGCCCGGGAATTATGCAACGCGCGCTGTTCGCCGCCGCGGGGCGGCATAGTTAAGCAAAGGCGCGCCTTTGCGCGGGGCTGACCCAACGGGTGTTTTCAGACAGCAATCGCAGTCCGGAAGCGCCATTTTTCAGGAGAGTCTCTCATGAACCGTCGTCGCGCTGTATTTTCCATGGCACTTGCGCTGGCTTTTTTCGCCACGCCGAAAATAGCCTTCGCCCAAAGCGATCTCGACCAGGCGATTTCCGAGACGCAAAAGGCAATTCAATATGGCGATGAGGCGCACCATGCCTCTTCGTTCGTTCAGCATATGGACAATGCGATCGATCACGCGATGATGGCCCAGAAAGCGCAACCCAATGCGCATACCAAAAAGGCTATTCAATATCTGCGCCGAGGCCGCAAGATCGCGTATGATACGCATTGGACAAGCCGTCTGCGCAAAGGTGCGGCCCAAGCCGGTAAAGCGTTGAAACAGCTTCAGGCTGCGCAGCAATAACATCTTGAGCTTGGGACTGCCTCAATCCTGCATCCTTCCGGGGCGGCGGAGGGATCAGAGAAAACGCCCTTGCGCCGCTCGCGGATGTGGAGCGCGCCGATCGTTGAATAGAGCGCTTGAATTGACCCGCATATCGGTGGAAACGCACGTAGCGATCGCTTCCCGGAGGATATGCGCCGCGAGCGGAACGCGGCCTTCATTTTTGTAATAGTGATAATAGAATCCAGGATCGCCGTTCACATCGATAACCGCGCCACTCGTTTTGCAAAGTGGCAAGCTTGGGTCGGTTGTGATGACGTCGATGCCCACCAATCGCAAACCGAAAATATTGGCGACTTTTCGTCCGGTATTTACGACTGCGTCACATAAAAGATGGGCCATGGAAATGTTTTCAGCGCCCGTATTGTCGTTGACCACCTGCTTGACTGTGAACTCTCGCCCCAGCGTCGGCACTGAACGAATGGTGAGGCCCTGAGACGCCAGCGTCGCCTTCATGTCGCAGTCGACTGAAGCAAAGACTGGCTGCGCTTAAATCCGTTTTCAAGACGCAGGCTGTTTTCCTGAGCGACCAGCTTCTGGACCGTCGAAACGCCGTCGCCAACAAGCCGTGGCGACCGACGCATGACGCAGTTGAGCAATCTGCCATCGAGATAAAGAAGCCGAAAAGTTTCCCCCGGGACATTCCGTTCGACGATAACTTGACTGCTAAAGGCTCCGGCCCACGCCATCGCATGTTTAATCTGCGACAGAGTGGCGACGCCCGTCGTAACGCCCATGCCGCCAGCGGTTCCCGTCGCGGGTTTCACGACGACGCTTCCTTTCGCAGACTTGAGAAAATCCATAGCCGCCTGCTTGTCGCCAGAGCGCAGCACGACATGCTCTGGAGTTGGAATTTTCGCTTCCTCCAAAACTTTGTAGCTCGCCATCTTGTTATTCGCGAGAGCCTGGGTGGCAACGCTGTCCAGCGGATTCAAATTGCGGCTGACGCAGACCGCCCTGGAACCGTTACCATGAAAAACTTGGAAGTTATTTTCGTCTATATGGACCAGCCTCGACCCGATCGATTCTGCGGCTTCCTTCCAACATTGTGCGTAGAATTGATCGCGAATTTGGTCGATGAGAGCTTCCTGGGGATTTCGCCGCGCGGAAAGGGCGAATTCGACGGAGTAGATATAAAAAGCGCAGGATCATCTTGGCTCCAACTGAGATCGTTCTCTGCACCGTCGATCTGATTGATCGAATGACGATGATTTAGCGCACTGCTTTTTAATGTCTCACTCACACGACCTTTCAGTTGGAGTTTTGTGTAGGACAGCAATCAGCGTGATCGACGCGAGTGAATACAACAGCTAGTTTGTAATGATTCCAGCGTCTTGATGGAATGCGCTACAATGCGTAGTTCGTGGAACTTACGCATTACCACTTCCTGCGCAGCCGCCGCGGTCGGATCGGGCTGCACATGATGTTTCTCGCTGGATGCACAACGCGTTTCGGCAGCATCGCTGGTTCCGGCATTCAATGAGCATTAATGCGTCCCGTGGTTTACGCACTGAATGATCCCTCGATCCTCCAATCGCATTCTCACAACCTGGGCGCGCGAAAAATCAGAAAAAGAAGCACTACAGACGTGTTTCCCGATTCCCGCACCTCCGCTAATCGACCCGCAGCAACAAATGAACAGGTTTCCGATCCGCTCACTGATTTTTTGCGAAAAACAGCCGTCGGAGGCCTTTTCGGGGGGGGCATACGTAGCTTCCACAATTCCCCAGGCTTTAAGAACCAGATACAAAATGAGGCAGAAAGTCGCATCAAAAAATCGTCAGTCGGAACCCTATGATTACAATCAGACAATGCGCTGAATTTGCGGGACTTTCCCCTGACGAATTGATCCTTGGCGTGCGCCCCTGCGCAAGGCACCATGCATTGCTGGCCAGCTACCTGCTCAATATGCATCGCGGCGTGGCGGCGGTTGGAAAAATGATAGCTTGCGATCTTCGTTCCTACCTCGATCTTGGAGCTGAACGTTACGCTGCGGACCTCGTGGTCGTGATGAGGCTGTTCCTGGCCGAGAATCGCGGAATTGAGGACGCTCCACCCCTTTATTCGGAAACTCCCCGCTGGGACGGAGGATACCGCCAGCCGCGCTCGCCCGCCCCAAACCGTCGACTGCAAACCGTGTCTCGGTTCGAACTGACATAAAAGTTCGTGAGCGGACTTCGCAAACGCAGCTTCTGAATACAGAGAAACCAAATACGACTCCTCGGACCAACCGGAGCGGACGCCCCAAGTCGGGGGAGGAAGGGAGGCGGGTGCACAGGATGCATCCGCCTTCTCTTTGAATGACGGCTGCTCTTGAGGATTTAAAATATTTCAGCTTTCACAATCGCCGCGCATGGCCGCCGCGCGCAATATGGACAGTTGCGATTTGAGCGCTGGCTCGCATATCCTCTTGTTTCCATGCGCTGCAGAATAATTTTGCTCCGTGCGAACCATGCACGGCAGAGGGACTGGAGAGGGAAGGAATGAGCTGTTCAAAAAGTTATCACAGCGCGCAGGAGAGGGTGAATCGCCGCCTTGTTGTGCGACTACTTTCGGGTGCTGCGGCTCTGTTGGGCCTGAGGCCGTATTTTGCTCACGCGGTCGTAAAACTCGGCATGGTCGACGTGGATTATCAGCGGTCCCCTAGAGGCAAGGAGCGTTGCGATAATTGTCGCGTGTGGGAGCCACCGAATCTTTGCCTTTCGGTGGACGGCGAGATCAGCCCCTCCGGCTGGTGCAATATCTGGCGTCCTCAGCGCAAGGCGCAGGTCGCCAAGGTCGACGCCGAGGGCAAGCTGACGCAAGGCGACGTCGCCTATCAGGAAAAAGCGAAAGGCGCGCAGCGTTGCGACAATTGTCGCGTATTCGTTGCTCCGGACGGGTGCAATTCAGTCCAAGGCAAAATCAGTCCGGCCGGCTGGTGCAATATCTGGCGCAAGGCGTAAGCCCCCTGCGGCAGCCGCGGGCGGCCTGATTTAGTTGCGCGATTTCCTGTCCAAAGTGCTAAACCGCGCCCATGAGCGAGGAGAGCGGCGGGGCGAAGCTTGTGGAGGTGCTGCTGCCTGTGGCGGTGGACCAGACCTATAGCTATTACGCGCCCCCTGCCCTTGATCTTGCGCCCGGCGACAGTGTGCAAGTTCCCCTCGGCGCCCGCGAGGCCTATGGCGTCGTGTGGGAAGTGCGCGACGCCGCTGGCGCGCGCAGCAATCTCAAAAGCGTGCTTTTCCGCTACGACCGTCCACGCCTGACAAAAAACCTGCGCGAGTTTCTGGACTGGCTGGCGCGCTGGACACTGGCGCCGCGCGGCATGGCGTTGCGGCTCGCCACCCGCGCCGCCGAGGACGCGGGGCCGCAAGCGCCACGCCTGCTCTACCGGGTCACCGGCGTTGCGCCGCAGCGCCCCACGCCAACGAGAGCGCGCGTACTGGCGGCGGCGGAAGGCGGCATCGCCTTCACCAAGAAAGCCTTGGCTGAGGCCGCCTCCTGCACCGGCGGCGTCATTGACGCGCTGGTGGACGAGGGTGCGTTGGAGACTGTCGCCGCCCCGCCCGCGCCCGTCGTCCAACGGCTCGACGCGCTGTTCGGCCCACCGAAACTGGAGATAGCCCAACAGATGGCGGCGGACGCGCTTACGGAGGCCATTCGCGCGCATGGTTATCGTCCCTTTTTGTTGGAAGGCGTCACCGGCTCGGGCAAGACGGAGGTTTACTTCGAAGCGATCGCGGCGGTGCTGCAAGGCGGCGGGCAGGCGCTGGTGATGATGCCGGAGATCGCGCTCACGACGCAGTTTCTCGACCGTTTTGCGGCGCGCTTTGGCGCGCGCCCCGCCGAGTGGCATTCGGGCGTGTCGCCGGGCAAGCGGGCGCGCATCTGGCGCGGGTCGGCGGAAGGCGAAGTAAGGGTCGTCGTCGGTGCGCGCTCGGCGCTGTTTTTGCCCTTTTGCGATTTGCGACTTATCGTCGTCGATGAAGAACACGAAGGCGCGTACAAGCAGGACGACGGCGTCTCCTATCATGCGCGCGACATGGCTGTGGTGCGCGCGCGCATTGAAGGCGCAGCGCTCGTGCTCGCCTCCGCCACGCCATCCATCGAAACTCGGGTAAACGCCGCGAGCGGTCGCTACCAACGCCTGCACCTCAACGCACGTGCTGGCGCGAGGCTTATGCCGGAACTCGCCGCCGTCGACATGCGCGTTGAAGGACCGTCAAAGCAACGCTGGATTGCGCCGCGGCTGGCGTTGGCTGTCGGCGAGACGATTGCGCGCGGCGAGCAGACGCTGCTATTTCTCAACCGGCGCGGCTATGCGCCGCTGACTCTGTGCCGCAATTGCGGCCATAGATTTCGCTGCGAAAATTGCGACGCCTGGCTGGTCGAACATCGCTTCCGGCGCGCGCTGATTTGTCATCACTGCGGTCATATGGAGCGCCGTCCGGAAATCTGTCCCGAATGCGAGGCCGAGGACTCGCTGACCGCATGCGGCCCTGGAGTTGAGCGGCTCGCGGAGGAAGCGGCGACGCTGTTTCCCGATGCGCGCATACTCGTGCTGTCATCGGACTTTCCGGGCGGGGCGGAGAGGTTACGGCGCGAACTCGAGGAAATCGCCAAGGGCGCTTTCGACCTTGTGATCGGCACGCAGCTTGTCGCCAAGGGACATAATTTTCCTTTTCTCACCCTTGTCGGCGTGGTCGACGCCGATTTGGGGTTGGGCAGCGGCGATCCGCGCGCCGCGGAGCGCACTTTCCAGCTTCTCGCGCAAGTGACGGGACGAGCGGGGCGCGGCGACCAGCCGGGAAGAGCGCTGATCCAGACCTACCAGCCCGAGCACCCGGTCATCCGAGCATTACTCTCCGGCGACGCCGAACAGTTTTACGCTCAAGAAATAAGATTGCGGGAACGCGCAGGCCTGCCGCCGTTCGGAAGGCTTGCAGCCCTGATCGTTTCGGCGAAAGACTCAGCGCTCGCGGAAACTCACGCCCGCAGTTTGGCGCGCACCGCGCAGAGCCTACCCGCAACGCCGCGCTATCGCGTTGCGGCGCTGGGCGGTCTGCCAGAAGATGGCGAGCTCATGGTGCTCGGTCCCGCCGAAGCTCCCATCGCGCTCGTGCGCGGTCGTTTCCGCTGGCGCTTGCTGGTGAAGGCTCCCCGCGGCGCCGACCTGCAAGGCTTTTTGCGCGACCTGCTTGCGGCGGCGCCGAAAGAGCGCGGCGGCGTACGCGTCCAGGTGGATGTCGATCCGCAGAGTTTTTTGTAAGTTTAAGCGCCAAGATCCGAACAAAAAAGTGGCCCGGGACATTCTTTCCCGAGCCGAAATAATGACAACGAGCCAGGCGTCAGGGGGATGGCGCCTTCATCAGAAAATTCAAGCATGAAAAAAAATACGGCCACAGGGCCCTAATAGCCGCCTCCAGGCGGACTATTTGATCATCCGCACAGTTCGACCGACGTCAGGAGCGCCGGTTTCCCCCTGTGGGGCGATCAATTCTGGAACCCAGGTCAGAGCGATCACGATGAAAGCCACAATCGCGACCACCGCCAGCAGCAGTTTTCCGATTTCGGAATTATGGTGGACTGCAAGTGTCATGCGACGTCCTCCGGAGCTTTTTGCGCCTTGCCTCTGCGGCTCAGCTGCGATGATAGGTAGCGAAGTCTCATACAGCGACAATAGGTCGCGGAAAGAAAAAATCGTCTTTTCAGCATCGCGTTGACGGAACAAAAGATTCACAAAAAAAGAGCCGCGCCGGGCGTGCCGACGCGGCTTCACGGAAGGGCTGAGCAGAATTTAGCGGATGATCCTCACGGTTTGACCGACATCCGAAGCGCCGGGTCCGCCCTGTGGAGCCATCAGCTCAGGCACCCAGGTCAGCGCGACCACGATAAAGGCGACGATCCCCGCGACCGCCAAAGCAAGTTTGCCGATTTCAGAATTGTGGTGGACTGCCATTGACATGAGAAAATCCTCCCAGAACTCGGTTGCTCAAGCCCCAGCGGCGTGAGCAAGACTGATTATACGCGAGTCGCGGGGTGCGACAATAGGCCGCAGTAAAAAAAATTTGACTTTATCAAAACATGAGATTCATGAGCCGCCGCCAACCACGCGGGTCACCACTTTCGCGGTGTATTCGACCATCGGCACAATGCGCGCATAATTCAAGCGTGTGGGGCCAATGACGCCGAGCGCGCCCACGATGCGTTTATTCGCGTCTCGCAGCGGCGCGGCGATCATCGAGGAGCCGGAGAGCGAAAACAGCTTATTCTCGGAGCCGATGAAGATGCGCACGCCTTCGCCTTCCTCCGCCCGCTCCAGAAGGTCAATAACCTCCGTTTTGGTTTCGAGATCGGTGAACAACAGGCGAACGCGCTCCAGTTCCTCGATGGCGGTCAGATCCTCCAGCAGATGCGCCTGACCGCGCACGATCAATTGGCGACCGGAGCCTCCCCAGCTTGCGAGCCCCGCCTGCACCAGCCGTGCGGTTAGCGCGTTCAACTCCGCCTGCGCCGCGTCGCGCGACGCCTCTATCTGCGCCCGCGCATCCGCGAGCGTGCGGCCCTTGATGCGGGCGTTGAGGTAATTTGCGGCTTCGATCAGCGCCGAAGCAGGAAGATCGCGCGAAACCGGCAGCACGCGGTTTTCCACGGAGCCGTCCTCGCCGACAAGAATGGCGAGGACGCGCTCGGGCTCCAGCCGGACGAAGTCGATCTGCTTCAGCCGCGCGTCGCTCTTGCCAGCCACGACGACGCCGGCGACGCGGGTCAACCCAGACAACAGACTCGTGGCCTCCGTCAGCACGCCTTCGAGATCATGGTCCTTCGACGCGGCCTCGACCTGCGCCTCGATCTGCGCACGATCGCCTTCTTCGATATTGCCGATCTGCAACAGCGAATCCACGAAGAAACGTAGGCCAAGCTCCGTGGGAAGCCGGCCGGCGCTGATATGCGGCGCATAAACGAGGCCCAGTTCCTCCAGGTCCTGCATCACATTGCGCACCGACGCCGGCGAGAGCGTCATCGGCAGCAGACGCGAGAGCTGGCGAGAGCCGACGGGTTCGCCCGAGGCAAGATAGGAGTCGACGATCTGGCGGAAAATTTCTCGCGAGCGGTCGCCAAGCTGTGGCAGGCTCGAGAAAGGGGCGCGAGGGGGCGTTGGGGTCATGACGCACAGGATAGCGCATCGCGGCGGGAGCGGAAGGGCGTCATTACCAGTAGCGTCGTTTCCGCTGCGCTCTCGATTGCGCCGATGCCTCCCCTGCCCTAAGACAAGGCTCCAAAAACCTCGCCGCGCCATAAGAGACAGAAAGCCGTGCTTAAAACCCCGAACGATACGCTCTGCGAATTGCGCGGCGAGATCGACCGTATCGACCTTGCCATGCACAAGCTGCTGATGCAGCGGGGCGAGATCATCGACCGGCTGATTGAAGTCAAACGCGCGCAGGGCGGCGGCTGCGCTTTTCGCCCGGACCGGGAGGCCCAGATGATGCGCGCTCTTGTCGAACGACATCGCGGTCTTCTCCCGCTCGACGCCGTGGAAGGCATCTGGCGGATTATCGTCTCCACCTTCACTTTTGTTCAAGCTAATTACGCGGTGCATGCGGATGACTCAAGCGGCGACGCGCAGATGCGCGATAGCGCGCGGTTCCATTTCGGCTTCACCGTGCCCTACATCCCGCATCACGGCGCGGTCGCCGTCATCGACGCCGTAGCGGCCTCCAGCGGCGATCTCGGCGTGTTGCGTTCGCTCGGCGGCAGCGGCGATGGCGCCTGGTGGCTTCGCCTTATCGGAGATACGGCGCCCAAGATTATCGCGCGCCTGCCTTTCGTCGAACGGCCTGATCATCCGGCGGGTCTTCCGGTGTTTGTCGTCGCCAAGCCTGCCGCGGAACTTGGCGCCCAGGACATCGCGCTTTACTCCTTAACACTGCCGCAATGGGCGCATGGAGTTCCGGCCGCCATTGCGGCGGCGCAGGGGGAAATCCTCGCCAGTGCTCCCAAATCCGGGGGGCATGCGTTGCTGGTCGCAGCGCCCGCGCAAGTCGGACCCGACGCTCTCACGACCGAGTTGCAGCAATTGGGGCTCGGCGCAGCCAAGGCCGACGCCATCGGCGGACATGCGGCGCGTTTTGAAATGAACGAGGCCTGCGCTGGCGTGTTCGCGCCGAAGTAACGACAAGGACCATACACCATGACGAAACCCGTCCCGCGCGCGGGCGTGCTGAAGATTGACGCTTATGTGCCGGGCAAAAGCGCGTCGGCGAGTGTCACGAGTGACGGCGCGCGCGTCTACAAGCTCTCGGCCAATGAGACGCCGCTCGGCCCTTCCCCGCATGCGATCGAGGCGTTGCGCGAATTCGCGCCCGGTATCGCGGCTTATCCCGAGGGTTCCTCGCGAATGCTGCGCGAGGCGATCGGCGCGCGGTATGGGCTCGATCCCGCGCGCATTATCGCAGGAGCGGGCTCGGACCAGATTCTGGAATTGCTCGCGTTCGCGTATGTCGGGCCGGGCGACGAAGGCGTCTACAGCCAATATGGCTTTCTCGAATACAAAATTGTCATCCTCGCGGCTGGCGGGGAGCCCAGAGTCGCCACCGAAACGAACTACACCGCAAATGTCGATGCGCTGCTGGAGCAGGTGAGCGAAAGAACCAAGATCGTTTTTCTCGCCAACCCAAACAATCCCACGGGAACCTATCTGCCGACCAAGGAAATTGCTCGACTCGCCAATGCGCTGCCGCCGCATGTACTGCTCGTGCTCGACGCCGCTTATGCGGAATATGTGCAGGCGGATGACTACGAGGCCGGAGCCGCCTTCGTCAGCTCGCGCGAGAATGTTGTAATGACGCGCACCTTTTCAAAAATCTATGGCCTTGCAGGTCTGCGCCTCGGCTGGGGCTATGGACCGACGCATGTGATCCAAACGCTCGACCGTATTCGCTCGCCCTTTAACGTTTCGACCGCGGCTTCCGTCGCTGGTCTGGCGGCAGTGAAGGATCGCGCGCATATCGACGCAGCGATCGCTCATAACGCCAGATGGCTACCCTGGCTCGCCGACAGAATCGGCGCGCTGGGACTGGATGCGCTTCCAAGCGTGGCGAATTTTTTGGCCATTCGCTTTCCAGACACGGATGGGCTGCGCGCAGCCGACGCAGACAAATATCTAACGGCGCGAGGACTCGTCCTACGCGCCATAGGAGCTTATGGCATGCCACAGTTTTTGCGCCTTACAGTGGGGCCGCAGGAGGCCAATGAACGCGTCGTCGCCGCTCTGTCAGATTTTATGCGTGGTGCGCATGACTGATACGACTCCCCTGTTCAAAAAACTCTGTCTGGTGGGGCTCGGCCTCATCGGATCGTCGATCGCCCGGGCCGCGCGCGCCACAAAAGCCGTCGGTGAAATCGCCGCGCTCGACGCCTCGCCAAACGTGCTTGCGCGCGTGCGTCAACTTGGAATCGCCGATGATGCGAGCGGCGAGGTCGCCGTCGCGCTGAATGGCGCCGATCTCGTCATCCTTTGCACGCCCGTAGGTGTAATAGGCGAGGTCGCAAAGCAGATCGCGCCTTATCTGGAGCGCGGCTCGGTGTTGTCCGACGTCGGCTCAGTGAAGGCTTCCGTCGTCGCACAGGTAACGCCGCACCTTCCGCAAGGCGTGCATTTCGTTCCCGCGCATCCTCTTGCAGGCACTGAGTATTCAGGACCAGATGCGGGCTTCGCGACTCTTTTCCATAATCGCTGGTGCATTCTCACGCCCTCTGATGCTGAAGGCGACGCCGCAGAGGAACTCGCCGAATTCTGGAAGCGTCTCGGCGCGAAGGTTGAGACCATGACGACGGAGCATCACGATCTGGCGCTCGCGGTGACGAGCCATTTGCCGCATCTTATCGCCTTCAACATCGTCGGCACAGCGGCGCATCTCGAACAGGTCACTCAGTCAGAGGTGATCAAATTCTCGGCCTCCGGCTTTCGCGACTTCACGCGCATCGCGGCCTCCGACCCAACCATGTGGCGGGACATTTTTCTAAATAACAAGGATGCCGTGCTCGACATGCTCGGCCGGTTCGACGCGGATCTGAAGTCGCTGCAGCACATGATCGAAACGAACGATGGACAGGGCCTGTTTGATCTCTTCACGCGAACCCGCGCAATTCGGCGTGGCATCGTCGAGCAGGGCCAGGATACGGCGGCGCCCGACTTCGGCCGTACGCATTGACGACTTTTCCCGTCATTGCCGCCTTTTCGTGTAACTGGGTGGCATGTGCAATGGACTCACGTCTCACGCCCCTCATACGCTCGCTTTAATCCGTCGATATCAAATTTGACCATGGTTAACATCGCCTGCGCGACGCGTTTGGCGCGAGTGCGATCTTCATCCTTCATCATATCGCCAAGCGTGGACGGCACGATTTGCCAGTAAAGTCCGTAGCGGTCCTTCAACCACCCGCAACGTTCCACCGCTCCGCCTTCCGATAACGCCGCCCAAAGCCGGTCAATTTCCGCCTGATCATCGCATTCGACCGTAAACGAAATGGAATGATTAAAAGCATCGAGCGGTCCGGCGCTCAGGGCGATGAATGGACGTCCTATCAACGTGAACTCGACGACTTTGACGCTGCCCGCCGCGCCGCTTGGACTGTCGGCCGGCAGCGCGGTCACGCGCTCCACTTTGGAATTGGGGAGAAGAGATGCGTAGAAGGCCGCAGCTTCTTCGGCTTTCTCACTATACCACAGACTGGTGATTAATCTGGCCATCATGATCTCCAGTGTTGTCTGATCGGGGCTCGATTTCGCGCCGGATCACCTTAGCTAGTGGTTATCAAGCGAGATCGAGGCGCGCCTATGCAAACTATCAAGTACCGAACGAGCGGAGAAAACCTGCGGTTGCGCAGAACCAAGCTGGAAATTCCGGGATGGGCGGGAAAACCCGAGCCTCGCGCGGATGGCTCTCACGAATATGCGTGGCATTGCGTCCCGTTTTCGGAAGCGGCGCAATATGGCGTCGAAGCATTTTATCCCCATGAAAACGAGTTGCGCGTAAGCACGCGGAAAGGCCATCTGGAGTTTGACGCCGACTTCGGCCCCGACCCTATGGATGGGCGGCAGTGGCCGCCCTTCAGAACTTTTGGCGATGAATTTTATACCTATCAGATTCTTCTCGATCTCAAGGTGGAACCCGGATTGGCGATCAAGGTAGAGCCGCATCCGCGCTTTTTCACTGATACGACCGGCAGCGTTCCAATTGCGGTCCCCGCGCTATTAAGAAACTGGTGGCCTATGTTGTTCTTTCTTGTCTTCAAATCCCCCGCGGAAGGCTGCACGCATGTCTTCCGGACAGGAGAACCCTTCGCGCAGTTCGTGGCGATCCCGGAGGAATCAAATTTCGAACTTGTTGAAATGAGTGAAGAAGAAGCAGCCGAGAGAGAATTGCAGGCGCGCCGCATTTATGAGAGCCGCGCGACACTTTCCGCCGAGACCCAATGGGTATCCAGCACCAACACCGTATTCGACGCCACTTATCGCCGCATGCATGGCGCGGCGAGGAAACTTCCCCGCCGCTAGCGGCTCGCTAAGTCAATAATGGTGGTGGTGATGGTGGTGATGATGATAGCGCCAATGGTGGTGATGGTGGTGATGGTATCGGCGCCAGTGGTGATGATGGTGGTGGTGGTGATACTGCGCCAGCTGCACGTCACTCCGTCCGGACTCGCTCGCCTGCACGGTGCTGAGCGCGTTAGCTGCATCTAACAACGCCACCGCATTGGGTATAGGTTGAAGCAGCTCCGCATAGGTTGTCGGAGTCAACACTTCAACCACTTCTTTTGCTTGCGCCGCGTTCAGGACGCCCGCAGTGGCGAGCGCTGAAATAGCGCCGACAAGGCTGGCAGTTTTCCTGTTCATTTTGCTCTCCTCGAATAACACATTCTGATGCGACAGCTAGTGCGTTGAAAATTGAGTTCAATGAATCCAGCGAAAGCTGATGCACTGGAATGCGGCCAGATCAACTGCCAGCTGTAGTTGCGCTTCCATAAGATCGGCGTAGACTCTCCGGCTTAAGCCTCAAGGAGACTGAAGCTCACAATCATGACATTACATCGAATTGCGTTTGTGCTTGCGGGTGAGGGCTGGTGCGGGGCAAAACCGTTGCCTCGGCGGGGCCAACATGAGTGCGTACCGAAACTCACTGCTGCTGCGGCCTCAGTGGTCGGGTGGAAATTGACGGTCGCGCGGCATGGGGCGCTTGCTGCACTTGGCCGGCGCCTGCACGTCTGCTTTTGTGCAAACCTGCCAGAGGCAGAAAGCTAGGGCCTTTCGCGAATTGTCCTCCGTTGCGACTCAGGGGCGACTGCCGACGGCGTTTTGCGGCGGGCGCCAAGTGTAGTCACCCGACTGCCGGAGCAAAAGTAAAGCTCTCCGCGCCGGTCCCGGCAACCCTTGCCCCCAATGCTGAGGGGCCTATGATCCGACGTGGAAATCAGGGAGGCCGGCATGGCGACTATGCCGCAGAATAACAGAGTTACGGCTGCGGTGCTCGTCATTGGCGACGAGATTCTCTCCGGTCGCACGCAGGACGGAAACAGTCATTACATCGCAAAATACCTCTCCGATATCGGCATCGACCTTTGCGAGATCAGGGTCGTTCCCGACATCGAGGCGGAAATCGTCGCTTCGGTGAACGCCCTGCGATCACGTTACGCCTATGTGTTCACCACTGGCGGGATAGGGCCCACGCATGACGACATCACCGCCGACGCCATCGCCAAAGCCTTTGGCGTCCAAATCGAGGAAGACCCGCGCGCAATCGCCATGCTGCTGGAACGCATCAGACCTGATCAGCTCAATGAGGCGCGCCGCCGAATGGCGCGCATTCCGTTCGGCGCAGAATTGATCGAAAACGCCATCTCGAAAGCTCCTGGCTTCATGATCGGCAATGTGATCGTCATGGCCGGCGTGCCCATGATCATGCAGTGTATGCTCGACGCCATAGCGCCCAAGCTTTCGACCGGAGCGCATGTGCTTGCGGAAGTCATCGAGGCCGACGCCGTGCCCGAGGGACGCTACGCCAAGCAGCTAGCCGCGCTCGCCGGCGCCTATCCGCAGGTGAGCATGGGCTCCTATCCCCACTTCTCCAACCAGGGCGTGCGCAATCAGATCGTTCTGCGCTCGCGGGAAGCCGCGCCGCTGGCCTTGGCCAAGGACGCCGTGCTAGCGATGATCGCGGAACTGCGCAGCGACGGCGCGCCGGGGTGACAATGAGCAATCAGAATATTCTCGCTCTCTCGTGGGACGCCTTTCACCGCGATACGAGAACGCTTGCCACGCGGCTCGCAGCCATAGGCGGTTTCTCGGCCATCGCCGCTGTGACGCGCGGCGGCATGTTTCCGGCGGGCGTCATTGCGCGTGAACTGGGAATAAGGGTGATCGATACGGTTTGCGTCGCGAGCTACCATGAGGAAACGGAACGCGGCGAAATCGCGGTGCTGAAATCCCTGTCTCAGGAAATTCTAGCGCGGCCGACCAGCGAAGTGCTCATTATCGACGACCTCGTCGATACCGGAGCAACCGCCAAGATCGTGCGCGAGTTGCTGCCACACGCGCATTTCGCGACCGTCTACGCCAAGCCGCAGGGCCTGCCGATGGTCGACACGTTCGTGCGACAGGTAGCCCAGGAGACCTGGATTTACTTCCCCTGGGACACAGCTTTGAGTTTTCAGGCGCCTATCGGCAAGACGAAAAGATAAAAGGTTAGCTTCCTGCTTCGGTTGACGGACATCCGGCGGTCGCTTCTAAAAGCAGACCGTCAGTAAAGCCGCGTCAGAAGATCCGCTTGCGGGCGGCAGTCGCATGGGCCAAAAGCAGCTAGATCAGCAGGATAATGCGGGCGCGATAGAGAGTGCGAAATGCGGACTGACACCACCTCCACCTCCCTCCTCTCCCATTTGTCGGCTGACCGACGTTATTTAGCGATGCTGGGGCTTGGCTTCAGCGCGGGCATTCCTTTTCTTCTCGTATATGGAACCCAGTCCGCGTGGCTTTCGGAGGCCAAAGTTCCGATCGAAACGATCGGACTCATGAGCGAACTTACCATCGCGTACAAGTTCAAATTCGTCTGGGCGCCCTTTCTCGACAGATATGACGCGCCGATCTTCAGCGCGCTTCTCGGGCGGCGACGCGGTTGGATCGTTATCTCCCAGATCGCGATAATGCTCGCGCTCGCCGGCGTCGCCTTCGGCGATCCGGCTCACTGGCTGGCCTGGACAGTGGCGTTCTCTCTCGCCCTCGGCGTCGCCGGAGCGACTCAAGACGTAACGATCGACGGCTGGCGCATCACTGCGGTTCCCGTCGACAAGCAGTCAATCATGACGGCGATTTCGGAGATGGGATACCGCTTCGGAACGCTCGCCGCCGGCGCTGGCGCACTGCTTCTTGCCGACAGATACGGCTGGCG
The DNA here is from genome assembly GCA_963724845.1 of uncultured Alphaproteobacteria bacterium. Lineage (GTDB taxonomy): Bacteria > Pseudomonadota > Alphaproteobacteria > Rhizobiales > Beijerinckiaceae > Methylocystis. Next base: position 307,076 of record CAVRWF010000005.1, on the reverse strand, counting down.
CTCCGCATATCTCTGCATGGGGGCGCTGATGACCGTGGGCGCCATCTCTGCTTTCGTAGCGCCCGAGCCGGAGTCCGATTACACTGTAAGTCACGAGCATCCGAGTTTTGCCGCGGCGATCCTCGAGCCGATCAAGGAACTGGTGACGCGGCTAGGTCCGCTCGCCCTTCCAATTCTTCTGATGATCGCCGGATTCCGAATGCCCGGCTATATCTCCACCGCCATGGCCATGCCGTTATTCAAAAGCCTTGAATACTCCGACACAGACATTGCCACCGTCACGAAACTGTTCGGATTCGGAGTTGCGTTGGCAGCCACGTTTTTCAGCAGTTATGTCATTCGCAAAGTCGGCCTGATGCCGAGTCTCTTGCTCGGGACCGTCGCCGGTTCCGCCTCCCATTTGAGCCTCGCCTGGCTGTCAACGCGCGGCGGCGGTGATTTCTGGGTTTTCGCTTTTGCGGTCGGCATAGAGGGTTTCGCATACGCTTTCGCGCAAGTTGTGCTCATTAACTACATGTCTTCGCTAACCTCTACCGAACTCGCCGCCAGCCAATACGCTCTACTGACCTCGCTTTGCGCCTTCCCTGGCAGCATTCTGGCGGGAGCCTCTGGCTTTATAATCGGCCACACGGGATTCACGCTGTTTTTCGCGCTGACCTCGCTGATCGGAATCCCCGTCGCAGCATTGTGTTGGTACGTTCTTCAGCTGCACGCCAATTTGACGCTCGACCCCGAGCGCCATGGATCGGCGCGCTAGCGGAACCTCGTTCGAAACTCGATGTGCGCGTTCATTCATATCGACATAGACTGGCGATCGCTGCGCACGGCTTAATTTCGCCTGTCGTTAAAATGTATCTTTTAAATCGAGGGCGATCCGTCCCGCTCCTTTTCCAAGCGGGACGGACGAGAGTTAACTCACGGCTGCGGGCGCGGCGTTGCCGCCACGGTCGGCGGCATAATCGGCAGAACCACTTCAGGCTGGCGACCGGTCAGCGATTTCAAAAAATCCGTGATCTTGCCAGCTTCGTCGTCGCTCAGCTTCACGCCGAGCTGCGCATCCGCCATGATCGTCACGGCCTGTTTGAGATCCCAGGTGTGGCTGCTGTGGAAATAGGGCGCGTTGAGTTCGACATTGCGCAGGCCCTGAACACGGAACACATATCTGTCGGCGACATTCTTGGTGACTGCGAAGCGGCCGCTGTCGTCGGTGGGCACAATATCGGGCCCGGGATTATGGACGACTCCAAAGCGCGCGTAGCTTCCGCCGCCAATGTTAACGCCATTGTGGCAGCTGGCGCAGCCCTTATCGATGAAGAGCTTGAGGCCTTGCTTCTGATTGTCGGAAAGCGCGGCGTCGTCGCCTTTCAGCCAAAGGTCGAACGGAGAGTCGGGAGTGATCAACGTGGTCTCGAAGACGGCGATGGCCCTTGCGACATTCTCATAGACAATCGGATTGGCTTCGTCGGGGAAAGCTTTTTTGAAGGCGTCGACATAGCCCGGAACGCCTTTGAGAAACTCCACCGCATGCGCCTTGGCGGCGTTGGGCTCCGCCGGGTTGAATATAGTGGGCCCGCCGCGCGTCTTCTGCATGGCGCCGGGGAACGCCGTGACCGAGCGCATCACCTGATCCTTGAGATCGGAGGCGCGCCCGTCGAAATAGAAGGACTTGTTGAACACAGCATTCAGAACAGTCTGCGATTTGCGGCCGGCGAGCTGCCAGCCGCGCGCGGTGGACGAGGCGCGGCCATCGCCGCCGCCCATGCCAAGGTCGTGGCAGGCGCTGCAGGAGAGTTCATGGCTTTCGGAGATGCGGGGATCGAAATAGAGCATCTTCCCCAGTTTCAGCTTCTCGGGCGTGGTGGGTTCGCCGGGCAGTTGCGGCGCCGTCTGCGGGATCGGCTCGAACAGGCCTTTCGCCTGATCGCGAAGCGCATCCGCGGCCAGGACGGGACCGGCGGCAGAAATTGCAAGGATGGACGCAAGCAGCGGGAAACGCATTTTCATCGGCGCCTCGGTTCGAGTCGGCATAGCAGAACGCCACATTACCACACCCGCACCGCTGCGCAGCAATAGCCGGAGGTCCGCAACGGAGATTTTTAGTGCTGTTGCCGAGGGTGCGGCAAGGAGTCGCTTCTCCAGCTAATCCGACGGCGTCGCGCAGCATTACGGGACGTCGGGAAAATCCTCGCCTTCCCTAAGCCATTCCAATTGACCGACCTTCGCCGCTAGTGTGAAACTGGGGCACAAAAACAACGGCGACCGCCAGGCGGCGCCCATAAAAACGAGGCCCGTTGCAGCCCACAGGGAGGACGCCGATGTCCGACAAGATCTACCCCGTGCCGGAAGAATGGAAGGCGCACGCAGCCATCGATGAGGCGAAATATGAGGAGCTTTACGCGCGCTCGCTGAAGGACCCGGAAGGCTTTTGGGATGAACAGGGCCGGCGCCTGTCCTGGATCGCGCCTTACTCCAAGGTGAAGCATACGAGCTTCGAGCCCCATAACGTCTCCATAAGATGGTTCGAGGACGGCACCACCAATGTCGCGATGAACTGCATCGACCGGCATCTGGCCGAGCGCGCCGATCAGACCGCAATCATCTGGGAGGGCGACGATCCCTCGATCTCCCGCCATGTCACCTATCGGGAGTTGCACGAGCAGGTCTGCCGCTTCGCCAATGTCCTGAAAAAACACGGCGCCAAGCGTGGCGACCGCATCACTATCTATCTGCCGATGATCCCGGAGGCCGCCTACGCCATGCTCGCCTGCGCGCGCATTGGCGCCATCCATTCAGTGGTGTTCGCCGGATTTTCGCCGGAGGCGCTGGCCGGCCGTATCGACGACGCCCGATCGGAGATCGTCATCACCGCGGATGAGGGCCTGCGCGGCGGCAAGCGCGTGCCCCTGAAGTCCAATGTCGACGCCGCGTTGGAAAAGGTCCCGGCCAGGACAGTTCTCGTCGTGACGCGAACTGGCGCCCATGTGGACATGGAGGAAGGCCGCGACTTTCGCTACGAGGAGGAATGGAAGACGGTCGCTTCCGATTGCCCTTACGCCGAAATGGGCGCCGAGGACCCGCTGTTCATCCTCTATACCTCCGGCTCGACCGGGAAGCCCAAGGGCGTTCTGCACACGACCGGCGGCTATCTCGTGCACGTCGCGCTTACTCACAAGCTGGTTTTCGATTACCGCGAGGGCGAGATTTATTGGTGCACGGCCGACGTGGGCTGGGTGACGGGCCACAGCTATATCGTCTACGGGCCACTGGCCAATGGCGGCACGACGCTGATGTTCGAGGGCGTGCCCAGCTATCCCAGCTCCTCCCGGTTCTGGGAGGTCGTCGACAAACATAAGGTCAATATCTTCTATACCGCCCCTACCGCCATTCGTGCGCTGATGGCCTCGGGCGAAGCAGCGGTGAAAAAGACCAGCCGGGCCTCGTTGCGTCTATTGGGCTCGGTCGGCGAGCCGATCAATCCGGAAGCCTGGGAGTGGTATCACCACATCGTGGGCGAGGACCGCTGCCCGGTTGTCGACACCTGGTGGCAGACGGAGACGGGCGGCATATTGATCGCCCCCCTGCCCGGAGCAACGGCGCTTAAACCCGGCTCGGCGACAAAGCCTTTCTTTGGAGTCGTCCCGGAGATCGTGGACGCGACCGGCGCGGTGCTCAACGGCGCCTGCGAGGGCAATCTGGTCATCGCCGACTCATGGCCGGGACAGGCGCGCACGCTTTACGGCGACCACGACCGTTTTGCGCAGACTTATTTCCACGCCTATCCCGGCAAATATTTCACAGGCGACGGCGCGCGACGCGACGCCGATGGCTATTACTGGATCACCGGCCGCGTCGACGACGTGATCAATGTGTCCGGCCATCGCATGGGCACGGCGGAGGTGGAAAGCGCTCTCGTCGCGCATGAGAAAGTTTGCGAAGCGGCGGTGGTCGGTTTTCCGCACGACCTGAAGGGCCAGGGCATCTATGCCTATGTGACGTTGATGGAGGGCGCCGAGCCCAACGAACATCTGCGCAAGGAGCTGGTCAGCTGGGTGCGACAGGAAATCGGCCCGATAGCAACGCCCGATGTGATCCAGTTCGCGCCGGGCCTGCCGAAGACTCGCTCCGGCAAGATCATGCGAAGAATTTTGCGCAAGATCGCCGAAGGAGAGTTTGGCGCGCTGGGCGACACTTCCACGCTGGCGGACCCGACGGTGGTGGAGGATCTTGTCAGGGGAAAGAACGCTTAGGATCAACCGAGCGTTTTTCAAACCCCGAATGCGGCGCGAGCGCTTTCGCTCCTGGCGACGTCGCTCGCGCCTCGCCCACCGGTCACTGGAAGCGGCGCCTTATCTGGCGCAATGTGATTACCTCCCTTTTCAAGTTGACTTAGGCGCTATGCGAAGCAACCATTTAAGTTATCAATGTATCTAGCAATTTTATACATGAGTATTGGAAAGCAAATTCAAGCTATTAGTTATAATGAGTTCGCTTCTCTGCGCCTGACAAGGCGAACTACGGCCATCTATTTCAATAAGGCGCGCACTTATCGGAGAAACACGATATGAATCAAAACATTTTCAGCAATCCCAAGCGCTTACCTCTCGCGATTGCTCCTCTGCTTTTCCTCGGACTTCCAGCACTTGCGCAGTCCGCATGGCAGGGCCAAGCCATACATGCGTTTTCCGGCATGGACGGATTGCATCCCGTCGGCAACTTGATCTCTGACAACAAGGGCGCGCTCTATGGCGCAACCGGAGGAGGCGGAAAAAATGGCGATGGCGTGGTTTATAAGCTTACGCCACCCGCTCCGGCACAAAGGAGCTGGAACATTACGACGCTCTGGAGCTTTGGCGGTGGGACGGACGGCGCGGATCCCGACGGCGGCCTCACTTTTGGACCCGACGGAGCGCTTTTCGGCACGACTTCCTCTGGAGGCGCACACAATCTTGGCACAGTTTTTATGCTGAAGCCCCCAAAAGAAAATAACTTAGCCTGGACACATGATGTGCTTTGGAGCTTTGCTGGAGGCAACGACGGTGCGTCCCCGCTAGGAGTGCTCACTCTCGACACCCAGGGCGCGCTCTATGGCACAACAGGCGCAGGAGGCGCGTCGAATGGAGGCGTCGCATTTCGGTTGACGCCGAAAAAAGGTTTGGGCGCCGAGTGGAATGAGACAATTCTCTGGAGCTTCGGCGGCGCGGGCGACGGCACATACCCGCAAGGCAATTTGATCTTCGACCATCGCGGCGCGCTGTATGGCGGGTTGCGCGAAGGCGGCGCCTATGCGAACGGCGCGGTGTTTCAGCTTGCGCCGCCGATTGACGGTAACGGACCCTGGCGCGAGATCCTGCTACACAGCTTCCAGCCCTGCGGAACCCAGGGGGTGGTTGACGGCACTTTTCCAATTGGCGGTCTGACTTTCGACACCAGCGGCTCGCTTTACGGCGTGACGGTAAAGGGAGGCAATTGCACCAGCCCTACCTCCTTTGGAGTCATCTACCGGTTATCCCCGCCGTCCGCCGGGCAAACTGCATGGACCGAAACCTTGCTGCACAGTTTCACTTACGCCGAAATCGGATCGCACCACGGCTATGGATACGGCGACCAGATTTTCGACACGGAGGGCTCGCTTTACGGCGTGATAGGCGGCTCCGACATCGATACCTTTGGCGGCGCCGTTTACAAGCTGACGCCGCCTTCAGGATTGCAGGCCGGCTGGTCTCTGGTCAGCCTGTATACCATTGGGTTCGGGCCTAATGGCGGCCTTACGAACAGGGGCCTCGTATTTGGTCCGCTGGGCACGCTCTACCTCACGACCTTCGACGGCGGCCCTAACGGCATGATTCCGTATGACGGCACGGTGTTCCAGATTACGCCTCCCGGCACGCCGTCTCCATGAAGCGCCGAACTGTGTGCGTTGGCGAAGGCCAAGGTCGACTCGTGTAGTTGCTACGAGCATTGGCGCACCTGCAAAACGCCGGGATTTACGACGCCGAAACAATTTCTCGATAACCTGAGGCATGTATCGTACTCTTGCCGCAGACAAAATCATTGAGACGCTGGTCCGGCTTGAGCAGCGCATTGACGAAAGATTTCAAGGCGCAGGCCTCGCCCGCGTGTGCGCCGAGTTGACGATTATCGCCCGGCAGACGCACAGCCGATCCTCAGAAATCGCTCGACCCAACCTCTGGCTGCGTAGCATGGTGGGAATGATGCTGGCGGCCGGCGCGGCGCTGCTGGCGTTCGTCGGCGCCCGCCTGTTCGTCAACACGAAGGCCAGCAATGACTTGTACAGCACATTGCAAGGCGTTGACGCCGGTTTCAATATATTGGTGCTGATGGGGGCGGCTCTGTTCTTCCTGTTCAGCATCGAGGAAAAGATCAAGCGGCGGCGCGCCTTGAAGGCGCTTCATGAACTACGCTCGATCATCCATGTGATCGACATGCATCAGTTGACGAAGGATCCAAGCACGGAGGTCCTCGTTAACCGGCCAACCACATCCTCGCCGAAACGTTCGCTCACGCCCTACGAATTGGCCCGTTATCTCGACTATTGTTCGGAGATGCTTTCACTCACGGCGAAGGTCGCGGTGCTTTACGCCCAAAGCTTTCCCGATCCCGTCGTCACTGAAGCCGTCAATGATCTTGAGCGCACCTCGGCGAGTCTCAGTCAGAAGATCTGGCAGAAAATCAACATGGTGGAACGTGCGCTCGACAAAGCGCGGATCGCGGACACCGCGTGACAGCCAAGTGGCTACCAACGCCACGAGCGGTCCGGGATGCTGTATGCTTGCTGATCGAGCTGGTTCTCGTTACCAATGGCCGGCCCAGCTACGCCAAATCGGCCCGCGTCTAGACGCAGGGCCCAGGCTTTGGCTGGCATCGAAAAAAGCTTCTGAATTCAATGACGCGGACGTGGCGAAACAGGTAGACGCAAGGGACTTAAAATCCCTCGGCCATTGGCTGTGCGGGTTCGAGTCCCGCCGTCCGCACCATTCTCCTTGCTCACTTAGGCCGCGGCGGCGTCATCTTATCGTCTTAGCGATCTGATTTTTCAGCACCGGACCATTGGGTTGGTCACCTTAATCATAGTCCAGTAGTCCGATCAACTGAGTGGGGACGCTACCCGTGAGACATTGGGAGATGGAATTCTTCAAACTCACTCCCGAATCCGCGTTCGGAAACGTTTACGCTTCGAGTTCTAATTGAGGGTAGTCCTTCGCCGCCAGCGGACACGCTCGACCTCCATCTCATTCTCGTGTAATGATTAGTCGAACCTGCGGAACGACACGACGCTATGTCCGAAATATTCACGATAGAGTTTTTCAAGCTCGGCCCCGACGGGACTGTTGGCGAAGTTCTCGAAACAAAAACCATGTCTTTTTGTGAGGAATGCAGGTTGATCGCCTGGGCGCAAGAAGCGCTTTCGGCCCGACGCTGCCAAAACCACTTGCAAGAATGGCCGGAGGCGGTCCGCGCCTGCGGCTTCGACGGCGAAGAGAGATACCGGCTCACCATTTGAGATTTGAGTTGGCGCAAAGCCCGCCTGTCCAGTCCCGGACTTGCCCCCGGGGCGGCGATCATATAGCAGGCTCTTGAGGCAAATCCGGCGCGCCGTCATGGCTCGTCGGCAACCGCGCGGAACAAGAGCGATATGAGCCAAAAGCCTATCAACCTCCTTCATCTTTCCACGCTGGTCGCAGTGGCGATTCTAGTCGGCACGGAGCTTGTTGGCGCTTCCTGGGCCGCCGGCTGGGCGCTGGGCGGCCTGTTTCAGCTAGATCCCCTGGTGAGCCGCGGCTTCGAAGTAATCTTCGCACTCGCCGGCTTCGTAGGACTTTACTTTTTCATGCGTACCGCCATCCGGCACGAGCCCCTCCACTGATTTGCGCTGATTGTTAAGTTTTGGCGCGCAGGCTTCGCTTCTCAAGCGTCTTTGCGAGCGACACAGGCGATCCAGAAAACTGGGTTGTCTTCGGATGATTTGAACTCCCACGAAATATCAGGCTCCCGGTCAGGCAGCGCCTCCGAGACGAGATAGAATCAGGAAACGTCCATGACCGACTCACCCGATCGTCGCGCCTTCCTCAAGGCCGCCGCTGCAACAGGCGCAATGGGCGCCGTCGGACAGGCCAAGGCCGAGCCGGTAACGACCTCGAGCGGAATCAAACTGGGGGACGCACAGCCTTTTTCCTTCGAGACTTTGAAAGCGGAAGCGGCTCGGCTGATCAAGGAACCGTTTCGCGCGCCCTCGATTCCAAGCCCGGAGATCACCAGCAAGATCGACTACGAAGCCTGGGGCAAGATCACCTACAACACCGACCATGCCCTCTTTGCGCAGGGCAAGGAGCGTTTTCCGCTCGAGTTCTTCCATCTCGGCATGTTTTTCAAGAAGGCCGTCCACATTCATAAGGTGGACAATGGAGAGGCCCGCGAGGTCCTCTATGATTCCAGCTATTTCAACATGCCCGAGGATTCCATCGCGAGACAGCTTTCGCCCGGCGCCGGCTTTGCCGGCTTTCGCATCCAGGAGTTGAAGGAAGGTCCGCTCGACTGGAAGAAAAACGACTGGGTGGCCTTTCTCGGCGCCTCCTACTTCCGGGCCATCGGCGAGTTGCGGCAATACGGTCTTTCCGCGCGCGGCGTCGCGCTGGACACTTGGGTCTCGGACCGCTCCGAAGAATTTCCGGACTTCACCCACATCTATGTCGGGCCGGAAACAGAGGACGGCGTGGTGCTGCATGCTCTGCTCGAAGGCCCGCATATCGTCGGCGCCTATCGCTTCCTGATGACGCGCGGCAAGGGCGTCGTCATGGACATCGACTGCAAGCTTTTCCTGCGCGGCGATTTCGTGCGCTTCGGCATAGCGCCGCTGACCTCGATGTATTGGTTTTCGGAAACCAAGAAGCCCACCGCAATCGACTGGCGTCCGGAGGTGCATGACTCCGACGGGCTTTCAATGTGGACGGGAACGGGCGAGCGCCTGTGGCGTCCGCTCAACAATCCGCCACGCGTGATGGCTTCGGCCTTTGGCGACCACAACCCCAAAGGCTGGGGGCTGATGCAACGCGACCGCAATTACGACCATTATCTCGACAACGTGTTCTACGACCGTCGCCCAAGCGTCTGGATCGAGCCCAAAGGCGACTGGGGCAAGGGCGCGATCCATCTCGTCGAGATTCCGACCGACGACGAGATTCATGACAATATCGTCGCCGTCTGGGTTCCAGAAAAGCCGGCCGTTTCGGGCGCGGAGTTCGACTTCTCCTATCGCCTGCATTGGCTTGCCGACGAGCCCCACCCCACGCCGCTGGCGCGATGCGTTGCGACGCGGCTCGGCAATGGCGGCCAGCCGGGCAAGCCGCGCCCCAAGGGCGTGCGCAAATTCATGATCGAGTTTCTCGGCGGTCCGCTCGAAAAGCTCCCCTTCGGCGTTAAGCCGGAGCCGGTGCTTTGGGCCTCGCGCGGGACATTCTCCTATATTTTCACCGAGGCGGTGTTCGATAGCGTGCCGGGCCACTGGCGCGCACAATTCGACCTCACCGTGGACGGGACGGACCCCGTGGAAATGCGCCTGTTCCTGAAGAATGGCGACGCGGTGATTTCGGAGAACTGGCTGTATCAGTATCAGCCGTTTTAGCGAGCGGGGTAGCGTGCTCGAAGGCGCGCGACCGAATGTGCGGGATTACTTCTGCAGTCGATCTAGCAGATAAGCGGCAAGCGATGGCTTGTCATAGACCAGGGCGGCGATGAGCGCCTGCGCTATCAACGTTTCATTGTCGGTCGTGTTTCGAAAGTAAACGGCGTCGGCCCATAGCAGACGATCTTTTCCCAAAACGCCGCGGCTGTTTTCATAGGCGTATCTATGAGCAATAATTATGTCGACGAGATAGAAACCACGTTCGAGCAGTAGCTTCTGCACATCGTGGAACAATGGTTGGCCGGCGTAGATCTGGTCGAATTCGACCTCGCAGTGGATGGCCGCGGTTCGCGCAAGAACCTTCGTCGCGCTTTGCAAAGCCAGCAGTTCGGCTCCCTGAATGTCGAGCTTCAAGAACTCCACGGTCTCCGGCGGCAAAACATCGTCCAGCCTCCTCGTTTCCAGCGAAGCTGTCGAAGCCAGCTTCAGAGTATGAAGATGCTCAAAATCGGCGCAAAACGGCTCGTTCAAGGGGTAAATGGAGGAGGTCGCGTCGTCGTTGTTGATGTAAAGCGTATGCGCGCCACCGTCGCCGATCGCGAATGGATAGATGATCGAACCCGGATCTTCTGTAGCGCTTCTTTCCTGAGCCTTGTCCTCCAGCGGCTCGAATCCGATGATCCGATGCTTGATCGACGGAATGCAAAGCGAGCTATAGACGTGTTTCTCGAAGGCGAGGTTTTGTGCGCCGATATCCACGATAGTGAACAATTTTTCGGGAGAGACCAACTTCACTATGTCGGAGTAATCGAACGGATTTTTCGCTGCGTCGGAAGAGGCCGACCTTTGCGGCCAGAGTTTGGAAAAAATGTCATTGAAGCTCATAGCCCCCCCTTACCGATTACGGTCGGCGTCATGTCCTGTCGGGCAAGTCTCTCGACACAGAGTCTAATTCTTGCGTTGCCGTCGCTTCGAGCCTCGCGCCTCAGCCGCGTAAGGCGCGCACAAATCGACGAAGCCAGCCGAAACCCCGTTCTTTTTCCGCCTTGAGTTCGCCCCATAGCCGCTCGACCTCCGCGACCAATGTGAAATGGCTTGCGCGCGTCCAATTATCGATCACATTGGCAGGAGCTTTCAGCCGAGCTGCAAGCTCCGGCTCTTCAGCGCGGCAGTACCAACGATTGAGGCCGTCGAACAATGTCAGCACATAGTTATTGGACAGTAGTATGCCTTCCCATTCCTCGTGAGTTGACACCCCTTCAGCATCTACAGCCTCCACGACCACAATTCTAGGCCTATGCCGTTTCCAATCACCCGAAGAAATTACCGCGGTCTCGAAGCCTTCGACATCGATCTTCAGAAAATCGATGGCCTGCCCCTTCGGCGCATAGGTGTCGATCAGGACCGAAAGCGGCATTGAAGGAACACTGTACAACTCTTTTGGCGCCCGATCTTTGGCGATCTCCTCAACCAGCGTGCCATGGCCGCGCGTGCCGGTGGGGTAAAAATGGCGTTCTTTGGAATCCTCCGCTATAGCCGCGCGCACGTTGATGTCGCGCGCGCGGGCAGCCTGCAGCTTTTCGTGGAGCGCTTCATCAGGCTCAACATTTATCCCGCGCCACCCGCTGTTCGAAAAATGTTGCGTGACACTGTCCAGCACGGGATCGCAGGCGCCGACGTCCACCCAAAATCCACAGGTCTGGCCAGAAAATGCGCGCCGCAAAACGACGTCCTCGCCGTTTTGCGCATAAGAAATCATGTGCGGAAGCGCCAATTTGTCTACCCTCCTTCAGCGAGCGGAAAAATTTATATGATTTCGATTTCGGGGAACGGAAAAATCATCTTTCCGCCCTTGGCCAGATATTCCTGCTCCCGCAGCAGGATGCCTTCCTTGAAATGCCAGGGCAGAACCAGGAAATAATCCGGATTGAGCGCCTTCGCCTCGGCCTCCGAAATGATCGGGATTTTCGAGCCCGGCGTCACGCATCCATATTTATCGGGATTGACCTCGGCGATCGCTTCGACCAGGTCGGGACCAATGCCGCAAAACTGCAAGATCACATTGCCCTTGGTCGATGCGCCATAGCCAAGGATGCGTTTGCCGGAATCATGAAGCGCCTTGAGCAGTCGGCGCAGATCCTCGCGGTGGCGATAAACGCGCGTTTCGAACTCGCGATAAGGCTGCGGAGTGCTAAGGCCCATGCGGTCCTCTTGTGACAGCAGCCAGTCGACGACCGCATCATTGGCCTTGCGAATTGAGTTCTTATGCGACGCCGTAACTGCGAAGCTGCCGCCGTTGATCGCGTTCATCTGCACGTCGAGGACTCGCATATCTGCGGCGTCCAAGATTTTGCGTATCACCTCCAGCGAATAATATTCGATATGTTCGTGACATATTGTGTCGTAAGAGGTCATGCGCAGCATCGAGGGCATGTAACTTTGTTCGAAATGCCAAACGCCATCGGGGGCGAGCGCCTTTGCGACTTCGCGGGCGAACCAAATGGGATCCTCAAGGTCGTAGAACATCGCAATCGAGGTGATGATCTTGGCGCGCCCGGGGGCGACTTTCGAGAAAGCCTCATGCGAGAAGAAATCAGGAACCAGACGAATGTCGTCCGTATAATACTGGTGAAATTTTGCACCGGTCGGATCAATGCCGACGCGCTTCAGCGCTCCGGTCCTGTATGCCTTCAAAGTGGTAGCGTCGTTGGATCCAATATCTAGCACCGTATCGCCGGCCTTGAGGTCTGCGAATTTCTCAAGATGCGCAACTTTTTGCGACAGATGCCGAACCATCGATTGATTCAGCCCCGAACGATAGCCGTAATTTTCGCCGTACATCTCGTCAACATCATAGCTATGCGCGAGTTGGAGCAGGCCGGAGTTCGGGACACCAGACGAGTTCGAGCGGTCCCACGGTCACCGGAGTGTCTGCGGACGAGGGGAACACGCCTGTCAACGCTTGTTCGCCCAAAGAGAGCACCGTCACGAGATTGGAAGACCCGCTGACACGGCATTGCTTTATTCGCTTTGTCATGGGGTTGCGACCTTCCACCCTTTCCAGCCGATTACGAACAGCTTAAACTTCAAGTGTTTCCTATATTTTATTGGCTCCTCTTGTCAATTTTTCGGGTCTGTCTCGAGAGAAAGGCCATATCGCGCAATCAGAGCCTCAGGAGGTTCATGGTCCGCCGATATGCGTCCCTCGCTCCACGCCTTTTTATAGGCCCCCATCACCTTGACTACTTCTTGCGTGCGGAAGATTTCAATATGTTTGCAGCGCTCAATCAGGCGCGCCGCCGAAAAACCCGCGCGGATTGGCTCTTCAGCCTCAAAATAGGCTTCACGCGCCCATTCGCCGGCATTCCAGCAGTGTTTGAAGCGATGACGGTCAATCCTCGCGGGGTCAACGCCCGATCGTTCGGCGAGGTCATGAAGATCGGGCATCCGCTCAAGATGCCACAGCAACGCCCATCGCATCCACGAGACGTTCATATTGACCACTATCGCCGGAAAGCCGACCCAATAGGCGGGACGGTCCTGCAGAACCGAAAGGGCGTAGACCGAAGACGGCACGCATGTATGCAAAGATGAGAAAGGCGCGCCGCGCGTATCGAGCTGATACGCTCGCAGCGCATGATCGCGGCGAAACACGCAAGCATAAATCGCCGTAAAGAGATTTTCATTGAAGGCGGCCACGTCGGCAAGACGCTCGACCCGGCGATTGGCGCCGCCAAAGCCGATTGGAGCGGCATTATCGATGATAGGGCCCGGATCGGAAAGAGTTTCGGGTTCGTCGAAGCGCGTATAGCCATAGTTGAGATAGGCCATTTCCACGTCCGGATTCTCCTCAAGCCCTTTGATGATGTTTTCCAGCCCCTCGGCAACGACAAGATCATCATCGCCCACGATCCAAACATAGGCGCCTTTGCAATGACGCGCCGTAGCGCCCAGATTTCCCAGCATGCCGACATTCACGGGGTTGCGATAGTAACGGAAGGAATAGTCCTCCAGCAGCTTTGCTGCGACTGCGGGCGTATCGTCGGTCGACGCGTTGTCGCAAACGACAATCTCCACCTTGTCGCGCCACGGCGCCGCGGCGTCGAGCAACAGCTTCAAGCTATGCTTCAACCAGGGCGCTCGGTTGTAGGTCGTAATAGCGCAAGTCAAAAGCGGGCGGTCTTTGGCAATCGCCGAGAGCGGCCAGCCCGGCGCCGTGTTCGACCTTGCAAGCGCAGTCAGCAGGCTGGCTGCGTAACGATCCCAGTCGATGGAATTTTGCTGACTAGCGTGGCCTTCTGACTCCTCCCCAACAATTGGACAGGGAATGATTTTCGGTCCCCGCAGACCCGCGAGCGCCAGGGCGCGAATGAGTTCAGACGCCGCAACCCAACTGGTCGGAAGTATTACGTCAGCGCAGTTCAGCGCCCCTAGCTGATCGAGATGCGAAGAAACCGCGTCCGACAACGGGGGCTCGAAGCCCTCAAAAATCACCGCGATCTTTTGTTCCCAATTTTTAGCTTGCCGCAGAATATCGGAGCGAGGCATGCGCGCACGGAAGTCGACAAGCAGCCAGCCCTTGATGAAGGGTGATTGCGATGTCGCGTCGAGTTTTGCGTGCTCTCCCAAGCTCACATGCGCAGTTGACACATCGAGCTTTTCGATCGCGCTTTGCAATTTCGGCGTAAGCCACCCGATCCCATCTTCGGAAGCAACAAAATAAACGCACTTTGGCTTTTCAAGACGCCCTGAAAAATTCGTTCTGGAGCGTCGGCCGTAGATCTCTTCGAGCATGGCCGCGGCGTCACTGGCGACGCGCCAACGATCGCGAAGCAGCGCGATTTTATCGTCAAAGCGAAATGCTTCGCTCAGCGTCTCGTCGCGCTGTTCCACCGTCGCGAACAACGCCAGATCGGCCCCTTCCAATGAGAGTCGACCGAACTCGGGATCGAGTTTCGCGAAGCCGATCAGAACCGCGATTTTGAAGCCCAGTCCGCGCGCTACGTCGATAATCTCCATTGCTTCCGAACCGTCGCGGCAAGAGGCAAGCGCCAACGCCGCCCAATCGCCGGCGCAGGGCTCGGAACTCTTCTCGTCCACCACACCCGGAAAGAAAGCGGAAACTTCTGCGTTCCAACGCAAATATCGAAGATCGACACCTGAGGCAGCGCAGCCGGATAAGAGATCATTCGAACCGCCGAGCGAGCCCTCCAGCGCAATCAGTCGGGATACAAGCGGAACAGATCTGAGAATGTCGCTCATGCTGGTCAACCCCGAAAGGGACCGTATCGCCGGCGCCCGCTCCAAGTCGAGGCTTTGCGAACGCCATGTCTCGCGCAGTTGTGCAGCCTGCTGCAGATCATGAACAAGAACCAGATCGAGCGCGAATGTCTCAGGTCGCAGCGGCGCTGCTTCTTCTTTGTTCAGCGGAAAGGCGCCCATGGTGCGAAGCCCATAAAAGCGCGCGTAATCCAGCATTGTGGCGAACGGATGCTCCGCGACCTGCGCGGCCGCAAGGTCCGGAAAGGCGAGCCATGCGCCGTCGAGAGAACGCTGCGCGCCAGCGCCCATATGCAGCGGCTCTTCATCGTTCGGCAACGTCAAGGCCTCGCAGGCGCTCGACCATGCGACTCTTGTGACTTCGATGCGTGCGTCGCTCCCGATTTGCAGTAATGGAGAGACGCCTCCGCCGGGCGTAGGTGCTTGCCATAAGTACACGCGCTGTGGCACCTGCGGGCCTCCGTCATTCGCTTGCTTGCGGAAATTTTTGAGCCTGCCCGCGACCGCCCTAATCCAATCCAAAACCGAATGATCCAAAGCGTCCAAGGCCTTTGTTCGTCGATGCAGAAAAGCGAGAATCAGATCCTTGCGCCGACCATTTGGAAGTGATCGGCCATCCTGATTTTCAGTTTTTATATCGCCGCGTGGCGCTTGTCGAATGGGCAAGGCCTGCGCTAGAATTGGTCACTCGACCAACATCCGATGGTAACGATTGGACTTCCATGAGCGACAATCTCGATCTCGCTGCTGCTGGCGACGAAGTGGGCCGTCTGAACGAAAAATTGCGCGTGCTCGCTATGGAAAACCGGCGACTGCGTGCAAGCGCCGCAGCGGCGCTCAATCGCGAAGAACAGGCAGAGGGGCACGTCGCAGCCTTGGAAGCACAGTTGTTATATTTGCGCAGGCGTTCGCTGCACTGGTATTTGAGCGGCGTGCGCCGAGTGCTGCAGCGTATAGGTCTGATGCGGACATCATAAAGCGCGGGCTCTCGCTATTTCGTCAAGAGCCTTAAATCGGCGCGCCCTAAAATGGGAATGAAGGATACGGGGATGCGCGGCGACAATATCGGCAAGTATATCGAAGATCAGCTCAATCAAGAGTGGCAAGAACGTCTCGCCCACACCATTCAGGAGCCTCAGGGAGGCCTGCGTCAAATTGCGTCATATACGACGCTCAAGTTGAAAGAACTATATTGGACGCTGACCAGGCTCGCAGGCCTCGGCCACCTTCACGATGGGAAGATAAGTATTCGCGATTGGAGCCGGGCGCTGCGCAGGTTGACGAACGCGCATCCGCAGGCCGAACTCCGGCCATTGGGACGCCGCTTTTTCATTGACGTCACAGAGCTATTGCGCAGCAAAAGAATAACGGGCATTCAGCGCGTGGCGCTCGAAGTCTGTCGTTCCGCCATGCGGCAGGGCGGCGTTCCCGTGTTTTTGCATGAAAACCGCGCATGGGCCTGCCTCGAACAAGGCAAACCGCCGCAGCCGGTAAACATTGCGCGCGGGGACAAATTGGTTCTCGCTGGCGCCTGGTGGGCCGCACCGGCTCGAACGGCCGCGGTCATCGAAGAGTTCTCGCAAAAGGGCGGGTCGACCGTCACGGTTCTATTCGATCTCTTCCCCCTTCTCTATTACGAGATTTGCAGCAACGTGGACAACTTCGTCGCATGGTTCGACAAGATTGTCCTCGCCTCCGATGCCGTTGTCTGCATCTCGCGCAGCGTCGCCGACGAGTTTATCGAGATGATGGCCGCTCAGCAGCGCCCGTTCAGAAAGGGCCTGCGGCTGGGGTGGCAAGGGCTGGGCGCGGATTTTTCGGGCGGCGGGGCTGAGAGCCCTTCGCAGGACGTTCTCGCACTCTCTGAGGGAACGTCGCCGCTCCTGTTGAGCGTAAGCACGCTGGAGCCGCGCAAGGGTTATCCGATAGCTCTGGACGCGCTGGACAAGCTTTGGCGCGAGGGCGTCGAGGTTCGCTATGTCATCGTCGGCCGCGAGGGCTGGATGGTGTCGGCGCTGAAGCGGCGCATTGTTTCGCATCCCGAATATGGTCAGCGGCTCTTCTGGTTGAGCAACGCCAGCGACGCCGATCTGCGTTATCTCTATCGCACCGCCCATAGTCTCGTTTTCGCAAGCATAGCAGAAGGTTTCGGACTCGCTTTGGCCGAGGCGGCCTATTACGGCCTTCCTGCCATTGTCAGCGACATCCCGGTGTTTCGCGAAATAGCGGGCGAACTCGGTCCGCTATTTCGATCTCGCCGACAGCGAAATGCTCGCGCTGCGCATTCGCGAAGCTCTGGCGGCGCCTAAGACGCCGCCGGCAATCGCCGTGACGAGCTGGCAAGAAGCGACCGAGACCTTGCTCGCGATGATAGACGCCAGCGCGTATCAGTACGGCGAACTGCAGGAACGCATTTCCATGCTGAAAGCGGAGAATTCGTCTGGTTGACGTGACATTGAGTTCGTTCACTCGATCTCAACGTCGTAGCTCGGCGGATTTCTCTCGGCCTTGAAGGTGAAATGCCACCATTCCCGCGGATAGTTTTCAAAGCCGTGACGGCGCATGAGCGTGAGAAGCTTGTAACGGTGGAGAACCGACGCCCCGCATAGCGGCGCATTGCTCCAGGAGCGTTTGTCGAAGAAATCAAAAGGCGCGCCGAAGTCCCAACCTTTCACGCCGATATCGACAGCGAGCCCGGTAGAATGGGTGGATTGCGCTGCGATATAGCCTTGTTTGAACAGGGCGCGTTTCTCGACATTGGGATAATAAGCTCGCTTGGTTTCCTCATCGCCGTTTTGTGACCATTCGACAAATGCCGCGACCGCGCGCTTCGGACGATAGCAGTCATAGACCAGAAGATCGAAACCTCTCGCATGCGCTTCGGCTTGCGCTGCCGCCAGCGCGCGCGCCGCTTCCGCGCGCAACCAGCATTGCGGAGCGCCGTAACCGGGCACAGGCGCGCCAGTGAAATTGTCCGAGCCGGCATAGCGCATATCCTGAACGACGCCGGGCGCGACATTGGCCAGCCGCACAAAGCCGGGCGGCGGCTCGCCCGCGAGCGCTGTCGCGGCGGGAAAGAACGCTACGCACCGGAGAAGCGCCGCACAACCCCAGAAGGGGCGCCGGCGCTGGGCAGCCTCTAGGGAAACGCTCATCTGCGCACCTTTTTCGAGAACACCGCAAAATAAGCTTTCGCTTGATGACGCCGCGACCGCAAGCCTGCGCAAAGCAGGCAGGCCCGCTAAAGCAATCTCGGCTATAGGAATACACCCACCGAAAGCACGCCCCAAAGGACCCTTCCTCTCAAATTTTCGCAAGATTACATGAGTATTACCTCAAGTTTATGCCAAGGTGATATGAACATGAGATGAAATATTTTTGGGAAAGAAGCTGAAGTTTTACTGCGTTTTGACTTGCAGTTTAAGGAATAGTTGAATGTTCGCGCTCCAAATTCCTCACCGCAGCGAGCGTCAACGCTTTTGCAAGAAGCTCAAACAAGGGGTTCGGCGACCATGATCAAATACATGAGATATTTCTGGAAGGACGAAAAGGGCGCTACGGCGATCGAATATGGCCTGATCGCCTCGCTCGTCTCGATTGTCGCAATCAGCGCGTTCAAGTCGGTGGGCACCAAGCTGACGCTTGTTTTCAACCAGATCTCCTCAAATCTGATCTGAGCGCGAAATGGACGATGGCGGGCAAAACCCTGTCTCGGTCGCGCGACCGCGACGCGGGACAGCGGGAGCTCTAATCCTCGTCCCTCTGGTTCAAAAACAGCAGAATCACGCCCACGCTGCCAATGAAACGAAAGGCGGGCTCCTGCATGTTCCAGCCGTTCGAGCGCCACATCTGGAACCACTCTCCGCCGATGACCTCGAAGCCCAAAAAATACAACCCCAACGCTGCGGTGAGGCCAGCGATGGCGAGGCCTTTCGTGGCGTTGAATATCCGGGCTTCTTCCATCCTCACGCGCAGCAGTCTCCACGCGCCGGCTAGACACAAAGCGCCCGAGCCGAGTTCCACCGCCATGATGAAGTCATAGGTAAGATGATGCAGGAGCTTGCTGTCGATCGCTCGCCAAGCCATTGGCGAGCCGGGCGGAATCGTATCCATAGACAGTATGTGCTGCACGCCCGCGAAATTGGTCCCATAATCGAAAACATTATCGAGGCCGACGAGCAGCGCCAGCAGGCCGACGCAGGCCGTCAAAAATATCTTTGCAAAGCGCAGGATCATTAAATTCCTCATTGTGTTCACAGCGGCCTTCATCCAAGAGGCTTCGGGGGTCGAACTTTCCCCGCAAGCGGGAAACGGGCGACGACCGCATAATTCAACCTCAATGACAAAAATCGCAAGGGCTCGGACAAAGCGCTTTGTTGCCTCGAGTTAGTCACGAGCAAACTCTCGACGGGGGCCGAAGCCATCTGAGCGCGGGGGCTGCGGCGAGCCCGGCAATGTGCGCGCCAAGATATGCGCGAAAATTGGCGCGTCGCCTGTCGCAAGTTTCTTGCTTACAGGCCTCGGCGGGGGAACGAATCGAAAGCGGCAAGGCAGCGCCAGCGTAATGCTTTAGTAGCCTTGCGCTCAGCGCATGGTTCGGCTCGTCTCGCGAAAAATACTGGTCACATGCCCCAGCAGCGAGCGATAGGCATTCCCCGCGACCTGTAAGCTTATTGACGCGACTTTAGCGCGTTCCCTCTCCCACAATTTGAGAAAGGGAACGCGCTGCTTTTTCAGGCGGTCGCGGGATTCTTCGCGGTCCATTCCTCGCGGGTAATCCAGGCCTCAAGGATTTTGACGTGTTCGGCTTCTTCCTTGACGAATTCCTTGGCCATCTCCGCGACAGCAGGAGTTTTCGTTGTAGCGACCACCGCGCGGTAAAATTCGTAACCGCGCCGCTCGCCTTGCAGCGCCGCTCTTAGACCATCGAGTCTCGTCAGCGTGGGATCGGCGGCCCAAAGTTCAGTACGCTCTGGCGTCGCCTGATTGGGCCAGACATAATCGGGCGGGATGTTCTGGTTAGGATCGATGGATCCCGCGCGTGATTTCGCTTCAGCAAGGTGCAAGCGCGAGAATCCGGCGAGCTGATGGAACAGTTTCGCCACTTCCTGATTTCCGCAGCCTTCCATTTCTACCGCGAGCTTGTCGAAGTGGATCGCGGCGTCTTCTTCTACTTTCACGGCATAACCCAGGAATTCGTCGACTGAGTTTATCTCGGTTCCGCCCTTGAACCGCTGCGCTGCGTGAGTGATGTGGGGGCCTTGAGGCGGAAGAGTTTGATCGCCCTCGAAGGTAACAATAATATCTTCATTGCGCACGAAGCATTGGCAGGCCAGGCGGTAGCGTGGCGGCATGTCATTTACTTCCGCATTCTCGATTTCGGCCTTTGTGATCTTGCCCAACTGCTTGAGCAGTTCCTTTTCCTTTTCCGTCAGGGCGATTCCGTATTTGACATGGGTGTCCAGATGCTTGACCTCGACAATGCAAGAACCGCATTCGCCGTCCTGACAATCGAACGGAATAGGGATCTTGTGCGCCTTGGCAACTGCCAGGATCGTGCCCCGATCGCCGGCGACGGCGTAAACAGTTATGTCCCGCGCCAGAACAGGCGATGAGAAGGTCACATTGGCCACGCTATTGCTCCTTTTCGCGTTAGAGGAGGTGTCACTCCCTCTTTGGGCAGCGCAACTTTCGGACCACGATTACATCTTTCAATTTCAGAGGGTTCCTCATCTCAGATTCTATCGAGAAAGCAATTGATGCTGTTTCCAGACAAAATTGGGCCAACGCGGACAATTATGCACGTCCGAGAATATCGGCCGATGCCGTCTCTTGAACGTCCAGTAACGCTTTCGCTGTTTCGGTGGAGTTAGCCTCCTTCGGCGCATCGCGCTATTTGTATCTCTACAATCAGGAGGCCCACATGATTGCGCTCTATTATTGGCCGACGCCCAACGGGCATAAGATCACGATCTTTCTGGAAGAAGCCGGCCTTCCCTATCGCATCGTACCGGTGGACATCGGCAAAGGGGAGCAGTTCAAGCCAGACTTTCTGGAAATATCGCCAAATAACCGCATGCCCGCGATCATTGACGAGGCGCCAAAAGATGGCGGCGGCCCGTTATCATTATTCGAGTCCGGCGCCATCCTTATATATCTGGCCGAAAAGTCCGGGCAGTTTCTTCCCATCGAGACGCGGGCGCGTTTTCGCGTTTTGCAGTGGCTATTCTGGCAGATCGGCGGACTGGGACCGATGGCGGGGCAAAACCATCATTTCGCGCGCTATTCGCCGGAAAAAATACCCTACGCCATCAACCGCTACGTCAACGAAACCAACCGGCTCTATGGTGTGCTCGACCGCCGCCTGGCGCAGACTTCGTTTCTGGCGGGGGATTACTCCATCGCCGACATGGCGACCTATCCCTGGGTGGTTCCCTATGATGCGCAGGGACAAAAGTTGGAGGATTTTCCGCATCTAAAACGCTGGTTTGATACCGTAGCGGCGCGCCCGGCGGTGCAACGAGCCTATGAGGCTGGCAAGCATTTGCAGCGCGAGAGAACTGGGTTCACCGACGAGGAACGCAAAATCCTTTTCGGCCAGACGGCGGCGAGCGTCCCGGCCAAGGACGCAGTCAGGCCGCGGGTTTAGTCGCCATAGCCAATCGCTGTTATGCTCACCAGCCGGTCGTTCTCGAAGGTAAGCCTCTGCATCAGCAAGTTGGGGCCAAAATTGTAAACCCACTCGTCGACATTCACGGGGATCTGAACATAGATCGGCGATGTCCCCGCGGTTCCCTTTGGCTTCGGGAGACTTTCGTATCCCGCGACCTGGGTCACGTAGATCACCTGGCGGTCGGACCATTGGGGCTGCCCGCAAATTTGCAAGACCTGATAGGCGCTTTGCCCTTCCGATATGAACTGATTACCACAGCTCATGGCCCAGGCGGAACCCGAGCAAAGAAGAGGCAGCGCCGACAAAAATCTGAAAATGTCTTTCATTCCACTTGATCCGCGCGGGCTCTAAAAGTGGCGCCCGCCTCGGATGATTTTCCCGCGATCCAGCGTTTCCGGCAAGAGTGGTCGTGGCTGGACGTCTTTATAGAATATTCTCTTTACCGGACAGTTTTTCGAGATCTGCTTCGGTGAGCTGCGCACCCGCACGATCCGTGATTTTCACTTTGGCGTCCTTCTCCCTCTCGAGCTGTTTGACGAGTTCGAGAGCCGCGGTCGCTGTTTCGCGGCGTTGCGTTTGTTCGGCTTTGTCGGTGCCCGTGGTGATCGTGTACGCCATCTGCAGACTCCCACTTAGTGTTTATATCTAGGGAATCTGGGCGCTGGAAATGATCGTCAAGTCTCCAGATGTTTTATCCGATGAGAAGCCATGAACTGCGTCGCCTCAATCGCCGCGCCCTTTACCGTCTTTCCACTCGCCGCTTAAGGTTTCTCCAACGGCTTCATGCTTAATTTAAGGAGTGATAGCGCTGCTATCTCAGACTAGAACTCAAGGACGGTCCGCCATGGGCCACTTCGACCTCCAATTCGACCAACACGCGGTGCACATCGCATCGCAGCCCGGCAGCATCCATCACCTCACGCTGCAAGAGTTGCATCTCGTCCAGTTGGAGGAGACGCCTCCTTCGTATTGGCGCCTGCTCCCTGCAGCGATCGGGCTGTTCGCCCTGGGCTTTTCCCTGGTGAGTGTGCTGTTTCTGATCCTGACTTAAGAGTGTGCGGTAAAATCCGCACGCCAAAACGCCGCGCTTCGGGGCTTTCGCCCGCGCGGCGGGACTGTGACTCTAAAGAGCCACTCGCGGTTTGGATTTGCAGGGAAGTTCCGAGGGTAGCTCAGGTTTGGCGGCGGCTGCTCTGCAGCAGCGGCGGACGGTGAGCATGATAGCCGCGATTGCGGTGGCCATCATGGCCTCCCGCTCGAATGAATCCGTGCTGGAGTCGCCAGGCATCGGCGCGCCGAGCTTTTGCGTGAAGACCGTGTCGGAGATGCCGGGCGGGGCCTTGTCAGTCGCAAAAATAGGCCTGGCGCAGGCGGCCTGCGAGAAGAAGACGCAAAGGCCTATAAGCAGCGCGGGCTTGAATGATCTGAGGTTGAACATCGTAATTTCTCTCAGTCGCCCAGATCGAGAACACTCCGCCTCGTTGGCGAGGCTTCGCAGTCTCAAAACAACGTTGCCCGATAGCTGAGGCTGCGCGCGAGTTCTTAAGGAAGCGCTACCCGCTCAATGCTGAGTTGAATTAACCGCCAGTAGCGCCGAGGTTTTCGCCGCCAGGGTTAATTGCGTGGCGGACTGCCGTCTGAGAAAGCAGGGTTTGCAATTGCGGACAAGCGGGGGTTTCGAGCAATGACTGTGCAAAGTCGTCGCCCGGACACTACTCCGGGCGACGCTATTGTTAAGGTTGGAGAGGGGAGTTGTAGAGCCCATAGCCGATCGCGGTGCCCCAGGTGGTGCTCGTCGCCGCGTACATGCCGGAGAACAGAACGCCCGGGCTCGCGACCTTGCCGCCACTTCCGCCAGCATATCCGACGCCGGCGGGAGCCACTGCATTGTAATTGCCCCAGGAACCAGCAGTGTAGGGCGCTTGGCCTGCGACCAGGTAAAACCCGTTGTCAACAAAGCTGGGCCCCTGCGTGACACGCTGGCCAATGTAGACGGTGCTAGCTAAATCATTGGGTGAACTGTAACTGAATACGGTGAAGACATTGCCTTCGAGATCCGGCTGTTGCACAGGAAAGAAGCTCGCATAGGTTGTGCCGTAATTTAGTTTTGACTCGTCTAGGTTCAGCACTCCAGTGATTTGTGGGCAAATGGCGCTGCTGCTGGGACAGTTTGTGCTGTCGTTGAAGTTGAGTGTCGGATTGAGCCGATAGAGATAAGAAGCAACGCCCCCGGTTCCGTTGGCCGACGAGAGCGCAGCGAAGATATAGCCCGCTGAATAGGTCGCTTCGCCGGTGATGTTGGTGAAGCCCGTGTCAATAAGCGAGCTTGAGCCGAATTGAGCGGCGTTCGGTGGAACGGTGTAATTGCTGGGAGTGGCTACGGTGACGCTGGAGAGTTCCGGATAGGGACCGCCCGAAACCCAGCTGAACGGATTCGACACCGCCCAAACCGTGAGTCCATTGCAAGTTCCGCAAGCGCTGGAAATATTCTTCGAGGTGATAAAAAACTCCGCGCGGGGATTGTCATAAGGGCTCCAGACATTGACCGGTTGCGAGCTGTCAGTTGCTACGCCCCAGGACTTCATTCCATTGAAGCCCCAATAGGAAAAGCCCTGGCCGCTATACATCGCCGATTTCGGCAAGATCAGCCATTGCTCGGACTGGAAACCGCTCGCATAAATGTTTGAGGCGAGGTAAATCGCGCCGGGATAGGCCGTTCCGGAGGCTATCGGGTATGTCGCCTGCCGGTCCTGCCCAAGCCGGGTAAAGTCGTTGGTGGTTCCCGACAAACCGGTCGCCAGAGTATAATGGTACCAGCTTGCGGTTGGATCGTCGCTTTGACTGACGGCTATGAAATAACGGCTGCCTTGGTCAATCGCTGCAACGATGAAGCGGTGGTTGTACCAGGTCATAAAGCGCACGCGGGTATTGAATGTTGGTTCCCCCCGGCATGCCAAAGAACGCTGCTAGCGCCACTGGTCCCTGCAAACGTGTCCCGTTGGGGCTCCATACAGAAACGCAATTCTGCGTGACCTGCAGAATTGGATTTGAGCTGTCGCCAATGGCGATAGCCTCGTTAGCGTTTGCTGCGCCACTGCACGACTCGCTTTGCGAGTCGCCGCCAAAAACGACGCTCGCAAAAGGAGTTTGCGGCTGGACGTTGGAGGAGCGCTGCGGCGGTTCCGTCGCTGTCACCGGTAGCACTTCCGCCTGATGCTGAGCGGCGGCGCGGGCTTTCGCCAGCAGCCCGGCCATATTCGCCACTCTCGGCAAATTCACAATCAGGTCGGCAGGATTTGGCGCCGGCAAATCTCTGAAATTGATAAAGCCCGGCGCGCGGCCTTGTTAGTCGAGCTGACGAAATGCGTTTGCGCTTCGCCGGGCGTGACTGTCACTGACTAACCCGCCTGCGCGGCGCCGCCAACGACAATCAGTCCCGCAAGTGTCGCAATTTGCAAGAATCTCTGTTCTTTTCGATGATTTTGCATTCTAAATGTCCCCCCGTATGCAAATGCGTCTGCTTTCTCTAAACGCCTAAGCTCGAGGTATAGTTCCGCTTTTCTAAAAGACACAGCGCAATCGCACAGAAACCATGTTTTTTTTGCATTTTTGCCTAACTTCACAGCAGCAGACTGGCGCTATGGCGCGTGGCGTCATGTTCACGTAACTTTTGTAGCCGGTTTGTACCGCAGGTTACTTTGAGCCATGCGCCTCGCTTGGTCCGAAGCCTAGTAAAACTGCGATTCCGGTGCAGACCGACTTTGGAGTGCGCTGACGGGAGTCGCCACTTCCGGGCGGTGCGGGGGGCGGAGGTTCCGGATCGCGGATTTGGCCTTGCGCGCTTCTCCGCCAGCGAAGCGATTTTCACTCCGACGCAAAAGCCTGTAGTGAGCAGACCCGCCCATACTTTCAGAGGACCTCACGAGCCATGTCCGCAGTCACACATCGCCAACACGCCGCTATCGAGACCGCCAAAGCCTTGATCGAGGTGCGGGCGGTTCTGGTGAATGTCGAAAAGCCTTTCATCACCACGGCTGGCTGGGCCTCGCCGGTCTATATCGACATGCGCAAGATCATCTCCTATCCACGACTGCGGCGTAGACTTGTCGACTTTGCCGTGGCGTCGATCGAGCAGGATGTCGGCTACGAGTTGCTTGACGTCGTCGCGGGCGGAGAAACGGCTGGCATTCCCTATGCCGCCTGGATCGCCGATGCCTTGATGCTGCCGATGCAATATGTGCGCAAGAAGCCGAAGGGCTTCGGCCGCAACGCTCGCATCGAGGGCGATCTCCACGACAAGGGTCGCGCACTGCTGGTGGAAGACCTTGCGACCGACGGCGGCTCGAAGAAGGACTTCGTGGCCGCTCTGCGTGAGGCGGGACAACACTGCGATCACGTGTTCGTGTTCTTCTTTTACGACATCTTCAAAGGTGCGCTGGAGGAGCTTAGCGCCATGGGTGTCACGCTGCACTATCTCGCCACCTGGCGAGACGTGCTGGAAGTCGCTCGCGCGCACAAATATTTTCCCGCCAACGCTTTGAACGAGGTCGAGAAATTCATCGCCGATCCCACAGCGTGGTCCGCAGCGCATGGCGGCGCGGCGAAACCGAAAGGGTAAGGACACAGGCAGGAGCCGTCGCCAATGACACAGACCGACAAGCGCGCGGCTATCGTCGCAGCGGCGCAAGAGCTAGACCGACTCGGGCTCAATCAGGGATCGGCCGGCAATATCTCGCTACGCGACGGCGACGCCATGCTGATCACGCCAAGCGGCGTGCCGAACAATCTTCTGCGCGCACAAGACATCGCCGCGATGGCGCTGTCCGGTTCGGACGGCGCCTATGAAGGCCCCCTGCCCCCATCCAGCGAGTGGCGATTCCACCGCGACATCCAGCATGCGCGCAAGGATGTGAACGCCATCGTCCACACCCATTCGCCTTATGCGACAACGTTAGCGTCGCTGCGGCGCGACATCCCTGCGGTGCACTACATGATCGCGGCGTTCGGCGGCTCGGTGGTGCGCTGCACGGATTATGCGCCCTATGGCACAGCGGAGCTCTCCAAGCTCGCCGTCGCAGGGCTGGGCGAAGGGCACGGCGTTCTGCTCGGCAATCACGGCGCCATCGTCACCGCAGGTGATCTCGGGAAGGCCTTGTGGCGCGCGGTGGAACTGGAGCAACTCGCGCGACTCTATTACCTCGCGTCGCTCGCGGGGGCGCCGGTAATATTGCCGGACGACGAGATCATGCGCACTGTGGAGCGGTTCAGGAATTACGGGCCGAAGGAGAGCTGATTGGGGTTGCAGACCCTCACCCGACCCGGCTGCGCCGCGCCACCTTCTCCCGAGAACAAAGGAAAGAGTGATCCCTGATCATTCAACTTAAAATCTACGAGAACGCAAATCCTTCTCCCACTCGGAAAAGATGGCCCTCGCGTGAACCAGGGTCGAAAGTAGGCTCTACCCCTACCCCATCTCCGAAAACAGCCTCCGCAGCCCGCTCTCGCTTGCAGCGCAGGTTCCGCGCTCGGTGATAAGTTGGGTCACTAAGCGCGCGGGCGTGACGTCGAATCCAAAGTTGAGCGCCGGCGAACCCTTTGGCGTCAGGCGCACCTCAACGATGTCGCCATTCTGCGCCTGTCCCGAAATATGCGTCACCTCGCGTGGAGAGCGCTCCTCGATAGGTATTTGCGCAAGGCCGTCGCTGATGCGCCAGTCCACCGTCGAGCCTGGCAAAGCGACGTAGAAGGGCACGCCATTGTCATGCGCCGCGAGCGCCTTGAGATAGGTGCCGATTTTGTTGCACACGTCGCCGGTGCGTGTCGTGCGGTCGCTGCCGACGATGACGAGATCGACCATGCCATGCTGCATCAGATGGCCGCCAGCGTTGTCGGCGATCACCGTATGCGGCACGCCCTCGTTGAGCAATTCGAAGGCGGTCAGACTTGCGCCCTGATTTCTGGGGCGCGTTTCGTCCACGTAAACATGCAGCGCGAGGCCGCTCCGCGAAGCCTTGTAGATAGGCGCGAGCGCCGTACCCCAATCGACGGCGCAAAGCCAGCCGGCGTTGCAATGAGTGAGAATATTTATCGGCCTTCCGGGATGGTGCGCCGCCAAGTCCGCAATGAGCGCCGCGCCGTGTACGCCGATGGCTTCGCAGTACGCGACGTCCTCTGCGGCGATCCGGGCAGCCTCCCTGTAAGCAACAACCCGTCTCTCGTTCGGCGGCGCGGCGAGCGCAAGCGCCTGCACGCGGTCGAGCGCCCACCGCAGATTGACGGCTGTGGGCCGTGCCGTAAGAAGCTCGGCGTAGGCAACATTGATATGCGTGTCGCTGGCGTCGTCGGCCACCGCGAGCGCAAGCCCATAGGCGCCGGTGACGCCGATTAGCGGCGCGCCGCGAACGATCATGTCGGCGATGGCCCGCACCGCGTCGTGCAACGACGCAAGCGTCCGCGTCGCGAAGCGATGCGGCAGCCCGGTCTGGTCAATGACGTGGACGCTGCGCCCGTCCGGGTCAGGCCAGATGGTTTTGTAATCGCGACCGTCTATCCGCATTTTTGCTATCCGCGTATTTTCGCCAAACCCTGCTATGTTCCTTATTTAATGGGGACTTCCATTGCAATGCTGTCTGCCAACTTCCATCTTTATCTGCGTGGATAGCCCGTGAAAAAGTTGAGGCCGCTGCAAAAGCAGTTCTCGCCCAAAGCATCAATGTGCCGGCGCTGTTAGGGCTCGCCGCTGAAACAAAAGACGCGGTGGCGACGATTGACGCCGGCCCAGTCGCGATTTGCAGGAGTTTGCCCAATGGCCCCGAGAAACGAGCCGTCGCCGATTTTGTCGCGCGCGGCTGGAACAATTCCGACACGGACCCGTGGAAGCATCATCCGTCCGCGCTTCGTTACAGCGAGACTATCGCGCGGCTAAAGACAGACGCAAGCGCGCCGCTCATGGCGAAAAATTCCGCACAATGAAGCGCAACACGAATCCGCGGATGTTTATTCATATCAGCCCGCGGCAAGCCAGCCGGCGGTAGGAAACACCGGCAGCGCCACCGATCTCCTGTCGGGATGACATTCCGCCGCCTGAAGCGTGGACACGCATACCGTTGCATTGCTTAAGCGCGAGGTCATAGATGGCAGCGTCCAAAGCACCGTCATCAAATGCCGAGGCGCCAACTGCTGCGACTCGCTGTCGTGGCGTTCGTATTCGATTTGGCGAACCGCATAGACCGCGTCGACTGTTCCTGAATCCAATCAGTGGAATATTAGGCGATTTCACGATCCGGTCCGTTCCGACGGGTGTCTGTGAGGTGCATAATACTATCGTGTCTCAAGATCTGTAGCTTGGCATTTGCACTTTATAGCTCTGATACAGAAGTTGTACGTATTTTGTGAGTCTTTGTTTGTAGAGGTTAACTCGGTAATATCTATAGTACGCTCTTGACGCGAGAAGACTCCCCGCCAGAGGCGTAGGAGGCCGCCCCGTCCTACTACAGGGCGGCCTTTTCTTTAAGTTACCTCTCCCTCGCTTGTTTGGTTCTTCGCGACAGCCTAGTCCGCTGATCATGCGCACGCGGAAGGCCGATCAACGGGCGACGGTTTGAGAGGGTTACCCTAAATGCGCAGCGTCGTTACCACTAAAGTCAAATGAAAAATCGGTAATCTTCTGTTAGTAATTTATCACCCCGGTTGGGGATTTGCTCGATTGGGGTTTTTAAAAAAAGTGTAAGGGAGTCTTGAAATGAAGACTAAAGCGTTTTTAGCGGCAGTCGCTTTCGCAATGACCGCCACCGCGGCGCTCGCCGTCCCGACTTCTACAGTCTCGGTGACGAACACAGCCAAAAAGGGCAGCCTGATCGTCTTCCCGTTGGTCAACATTGATCCAAACGCGAGGGCAGACACCATCATCGAAATCTCGAATGATCAAACATCGTCCGTTCACGTCAATTGCTATTACGTGAACGAACAAAAAGGCAGGGTGGACTTCGACTTCACGATGACCGGAAAAGCTACCGTGTCTTGGGACGTTAAAACAATGGTAGGGGATGGCATTAATCCTCCGCCGTTTCCGAGCTACGGCGATTATCCCGTTTTTGGGAGCATCTACCGTGGCGAGTTGATCTGCTTTGCGACTGACCCGGGCTTAACCAACCAGATCGCGTTTAACCATCTGCACGGGACAGCTTCAATTCTGGGCGTCGGCAGCGCCGTTAAGTACAGCACGTGGGACTTCTGGGCGCTGAACTCCGACGGCAGCGGACCAGAAAGTGACGGCACGACAATGGGACCGGCGGGCACTTTGCCTTTGGATGGCGCGGGTGGGCATTATGATGCGTGTCCATTGTATAACACGACATCCTTTATGCCGAATGGCGCAACACTAGGTAATCTTACCACGGGCGCCAATTATCTAGGCGTCGCCAGCTGCAATCAGGATCTGCGGCAGGACTATAAACTGCACACAACCAAGCTGCTGTTCAATATATGGAATTCGCACGAGCAATCGTATACGGGCACCTATTATTGTGCGGACAGCGTTATTTTCGTGCCCTTGCTGGACAGCAACACGAAACTCGTGAATCCGACGAACTTCGATTACAAAACGCTCGGCACGCCCGACGCCATGTATGACGTGCAAGGCATTCCCAGCACCGAGTGCCCCTATAAAACCTATGGCAAGACCGAAGCGGCTGGAACACTTGGCATAGTGGCTTCGTTGGTCGGGATCGCAGGTGGCGCCGCTACAGATCTGGTCGGCAGCAACGTCCATCAGGCTGGAACGATAGCGGGCTTCGTTCAGTGGGATCCGGCTGGCTCAGTGCCGTTCCGCAAGAACTAAATCGAGAATAGGCGGTCTCCGTCCTTTCAACCCGGCGCCGAGGTTTCTCGGCGCCGGTGTTTTTGGCTGACCGCCAAGATTTCCGCTCGCTATTGACGGCGAGCTCGCGCGGACGACTTCATGTGATGTGTCGTCACTGCGACGATCGGCCTTATGTCATTGCAGCGACAGAGACAGCGCTCACGCCACAGGATCCGCGTAGCCCACCGATCGTGCCCGCGGCTGTCCACCTTTTACCCCGTGTAGTGACGGATTTGTCAACTCCGCACTCGCGCGATCTTGGTGTGTTGCAGCCGATCTTCGGCCGAGCCTGCACACCTCCGCAAAGCAACTGGCAGACAACGCCTTCGCTGGCTACGCTGGCAATAATGCCCGCAAGTTCATGGCGGCAAATGAGTGCGTTTGCGAAGATTGGCAAAGTATTAGCGCGGCTTTTCTGTCAACTCGACGCCCCTCGCCGTAAACCGCACGCCATTGGTTTCCAGAGCCTTGCGGATGGATTCAATGGTGCTTGGTAGACCGCCAAGCGCGCCGTCCTGTGACTCCAGCCGCCTCACCGTTGGCTCTGAGATTCCGGATTCGCGCGCCAGATCAGCCGCGGACCAGTCGAGCAATGCTCGCGCCGCCTTGACCTGACGTATTGATATTTTTTGTATTGACACGATGGCGTTACCAGCTTGTAATATATTTTGTATCCATCAAGCCGGCGCCCAACGCTAGGAGAAACTTGGCAATGGGTTAAGTTAACCAAAGAGTTGCGTCGTGTGTTTAGTTGAAGGCTGCGACAAAAAGCCAGTCGCCAAGGGACTTTGCGGCAAACATTATATGCGGATGCGACGCACTGGCGACCCCACACTCACCATGCCGATGTTGCGAGCGACCTCCGCCAAAATTGCCAAACTGGAAGCCGAAAACAGGGAATTGCGCGAGCTGCTGGGACAGATGCGCAAGCAATGCGACGCGTGGCATGACATAGCCGAGCAGCGCGCAGGCGCGCCAAGGACATCTGCTGCAGCTTTTGAGCCCGGACGGCAGCTTTAACCGCACCGCAATCATGACAAAAGCCTATGGCGAACATCGCTGCCACCCGACGCGGGCAGGAGCCAAGCCGAAGCGTCTTGCGCCCTCCGCCCAGGCGACGAGATCGATGTGGCACTGCAGAAGCATCGCGACCGTCTATCCGCATGTTTTCGCCGATGATAATGAGTTCGCGCGCTGGCTCTTAAAGCCGCGCGCGATTCTTATACCCAATTCGCGGGGATGCATTACTTCTT
The DNA here is from genome assembly GCA_963724845.1 of uncultured Alphaproteobacteria bacterium. GTDB lineage: Bacteria > Pseudomonadota > Alphaproteobacteria > Rhizobiales > Beijerinckiaceae > Methylocystis. Next base: position 275,370 of record CAVRWF010000005.1, on the reverse strand, counting down.
GCAGGGAATCGCGGCGGTGGCTCTCCACGCGGGCCACACGCCGGTGTTCCGAGCCGTATCGTAGGAACTGTAGCAGAGACTAGGCGTCAGATCGTCTTCCTTTGACGACGCGACCTGATCGGCTCTCGTGACGCTCGCAGCTTTTGCGATTGCCTCGGCGCGTTTTTCGCAATCCTGCTCCAGCATTTGGCAAGTTGGAAAATTATTGGCTGCATACGCAATTTTTGGCGTAGCGAGAGCAGCCATTCCCACACACAGGCCGAAAACCACAGCGAGCCTTGCATAAACGCCGCCGCCCGCGTTCTGTTGTCGCGTTTTTGTCGATGGAAGGAACATTGATGACTCCTTGGCGATTGCCAACCTCGAGAACCGGCGCTCTTTGCGCAATGGATTACTTGATCAACCGCGCGACCGAAGCGGCGGCCGTGCCGTTATTGATGGCGCACGCAGATGACCAGCTGTACTGGAAGGAAGTCGCAGTTGCGCCAGCGACAGAGAAGTCCTTAGCATTGTTGTCGTCGATGCCGGCGATCGGTACTGCCGAGAATGCCGCCCGGCACTCCGCAAAGCCCCGCATTGCTAGCCCAGACATCGATTACGCCCATCGCCAGCGGCTGAAAACTGATCTGGATGCGATACACGCCGCCTGGTGGAGTTATGACAATCGAATTGTCCTGCTGATAATAGTTGGTCATGTCGGTGGTGCTGACCGTCACGGCTCCATTGAGATAGCTCTGCGTCCCCATCTGCGCGGGATTTGTCACGCCGTCGATCGTGACCTGTCCAAACCATGCCGTCGTCGGGTCATAGGAAATCGTCCACGCACCCGTCGCGGGATCCTGGACCTCGGTCGGCGCGGGGGCGGAAATCGAGATCACATGACCATTCATGAGGATCGAGTATTTCCGCATCACGTCTTCGTTATAGTAATTCTCATGCTCGCAGCTGGTATTGACCTGCACTCCAGCGTCGCTCAGCATGTTGTACCAGCTGGCTATTGGCGTCGAGCAGCTGACATAATACTGCCTGCCGTCCGCGGCGTTGATATGAGGATCGCCCCAGGCCGAGACATAAGCGGAATATGTTGTGTTGCCGGTGGCCGTGGACCCGTTGCTGATGACTCCTTGAGCCGTCGAAGAGACGCTCACATTTGTGCTAAGCAGCCCACCGAACAGCCCCTGCAAGACGCCCTGATAGCTCACTGTTGTTGTCACAGTGGAGTTGAAATTGGTCGCGGTCGGAACGGTCAGCGATCCTGCAGCCATCGCCCCCGCCGGCGCATTGTTGGTGAAGTAAAGATTGGCTAACGCCTGTTGCTGGCTGGACGACATCGATGGATTGGCGATCACCGCCTTCGTTGTAGCCAACGCCGCGCTGTCCGCCGCGCTTTGCAAAGCGCTTTTATAGGTCGTGCCCCGGGAATAGCTCATTACCAGCGCAAAAAGCGCGACAAAGATTGGTAACAGCAGTCCGAAAGTCATCAATACTGCGCCACTGCTGTGGTGCGCAAATGATGTGAATATGCGCCGCCTGTTTGGCGAATGCCTGTTCATACCGTTCATCTGAATGACTCCCCGCTGTTGCAATTTGCGGGAGTTTGAAGAGACAAAAATGAACTAAGCCCTAAACGCATGAGCAGAGTATCGCTAAAGACGTTAGGGAGGCCAGCGATAATCGCAACGCTGGAATGCCGAAATCATACCAATTTAACGGAAATTTCGCGCGTTCCGCTCCATATCGGACTTGATTTCAAAAATCGAAAAAAGAGCGGAATTCTACAAACTCTATTAGCGAAAGCCTAAGCCTGCCCGATACCTGTTTGGCCCCCTTACAGTCGATCAAGCCTCACAGAAATAGTCCTGACACGCGCCGCGCAGTTGAATTAAGGTTTTCGAAACCTTCGACGTCGATATTGCCTCATCTGTCTAATCCGCCATAATTTATGATGTTTTCAGGCTACGACGGAAATCTGAAAACCCATGTTTGAACCTTGCTCCCCGTCGCGGAGCTAGTTGTAAGATCGATTTTATCGATCCTCAACCATCCATTTTAACGCCCGAGAAACAAGCGACCTGCATAATCTGCAACTGTCAAGGACACCACCCCTGCGGGAAGGACAGCGCAATGCAGCAGTTTTGGATGTTTGTTTCGGATGAGTCGGGCGCTACCGCGATCGAATATGGCCTGATCGCTTCACTGATCTCGATTGTCGCCATCACTGCCTTCAAGAGCGTCGGCAGCGGTTTGGACGTGGTTTACAATCAGATCTCCTCGAACCTGATCTGAAGGCAGCGCCGCGGAGCGGCAGCGCAACGGTAAACTCTAAGTTCTCTCTAAGAAGCTCCTGCTATGCGGGAGCTTTTCTCATTTTGGGGCGGCCGTAATGCGCATCGACGCCACGGGCGGTTGCCCGGATGTTCTCCGAATGTAAACAACGCCTAACCCGCGCTAGACGTTCAAGCCCGAGCCGGGGAGAACGGGCTTGGCCGCGACGCGTTTCTAAGTATTAGCGCTAACACAGCTGGCATGTTCCAACGTAAACAATACATATTCACTGGCGAGCGCTCCGGCCAGAGCGCCGCGAAAGTCATTTCAGGGCGAGCGGCCGGAGGGGTTTGCACAGCGCGCGGCTGTTCGCCGCAAGTCTGATTTCAATCGCAGGCGGGAGCGAGACATGCCGGAGGGAGTTCAGATTCAACTGACATTAAGCAATGAAGAAGCTGCAGCGCTTCACGAGATGCTGGATCGCCATCTCGGTACAATCCAGTATCTTGAAAAAAACCAGCCACAGAATGTATCGGATCAGGTAGAGCAGGAAAAGCAGTCCGTAATTCATCTCATAATGGCGATCGACGGCGCTTTACGCAGAGGGCTCATGCAATAGCCATCGCGCGGAGTGTTTCTGCCGGGGATTAGATGGTCGAAACGCTTTTGGCCGGTTGCCCTGCGCAAAGCGCAGTTAACCGTCACCAGCTTATTTACTTCGTCGCCCTGAATTGCGCACTGGCCACATTGTTATGACCAAAAAAAACAAATATTCTCTGTGCATAGCGATGACCGTAAAATCCTCCTCACGCCTCAACGAGGCTTGCGGGCGACGGTGAGCTCGGACGAGGAGTTAGCACTATGGGTGGCCACCGCCTGCTGCAGCTAGTCGCCTTTATGCTGGCGGGAATGATTGGTTTCGGGCTTTGGATTTTCGGCTTTATCTTCAACGTCGTTCAACGAATCCATGCAATTTTTGTGAGCGCGGCCCCCTCTTCTCCCATGCAGGAAAATGGAAGCGCCACCGGCGCTGCCGAGCAAACCGGCCTGCGGGACGTCATCCAGGAGCCGGCGCCCACGCCCCCCGCCGATCTCCCATAGGTGTAAACGAAACTTTCCTGTTCGGCAGGAAGAGGAAAAGGGCTGTCTTCTCGCGCTATTTCAGCGACGGCGAAATCGCAAGCGTCACCGATCCGAACGCGAGATCGAAGGATTTCAGGCGGCGGCGAAAATCGTAAAGTTTAGAAGATTTCCGAACAGACGGAAAACGCGTCAGCCCCGCCGTGATGAGCGGGACACACCACGCATTCAGCTTAATCATTCCTCAGATCTCTTGCCTTTGCAACGATTTAGGAGCAGCTTCGGCGGAGGGCCCCGTCTGGAGGAAGACGGACCTATTTCGGCTTTCCCGAGGAGGACGTATGTCGCAGTATTCAACCATCCTGAGTAGCATCGCGGTTGCAGGCCTGCTGGCGTTAGGATCGCAACAAGCGAGCGCACTGCCCAATGACCATGAGAGCATGGATCACAGCCAACAGAATTACGGCGTGCTCGGTCCCGACCCCCATCATGAAATGGGTGCGCATCACGACGCCGGGGACGTTCATTCCAACAAGAGCGATGCAGAGCTGTACGGCAGCGGCATGGATCACAGCCAACAAAATCACGGCGTGCTTGGCGTTGCGCCGCCAAAGTCGGCAGTTGGTTCGCCCAAGTCACCCCCCGACGTGATCTGGGTTGCCCCGCATTAGCTTTCGCAGCCTCGCCTGATTTTCAAATTGACTCACGCATACCAGTCAAAATCACTGCGTCCTAAGAAGCCGGACGCAGTGATCGCCGAGGCGATGTCGACCCGAATGGTCCCCCAAAGCACGCGACTGGATGCAAAGGACTTCGATCGCGGCTCCTGTTGCGTCAAGGTCTTTGCGCCTTCGTCCACTCCGAAAGTCCGTTGCTCACGCATGACCATCGTTCCCATCCGCTATGTTGAGCCCGTCTACCGCCCGCCGAGCGAAGCACAGTCGCTAGTTCTGCCCGTGACAGACGGCTGTTCCTGGAACGGATGCACATTCTGCGAAATGTACACCGCGCCACAGAAGCGCTTCCGTCCCCGTAGCGAGGAGGAAGTGCTCGATAGCATTCGGGAATGCGGCGAAGAATTTGGCGATGGCGTCAAACGCATTTTTCTGGCCGACGGTGATGCGTTGACGCTTTCCACGCGTCGCCTCGCGAACGTGCTCGTGGCGATCCGCCGCCACCTGCCTGGCGTAAGGCGGGTGTCAAGCTATTGCCTGCCACGCAATTTGCGAAAGAAACCCGCGGCGGAACTTCGGGAATTGGCGGAGCTTGGCCTGTCGCTTGTTTATGTGGGCGCCGAGTCCGGCGACGATGAAGTGCTGGCGCGGGTCAACAAGGGAGAATCTTTTGCAACGACGCGGGAGGCGCTCGAAAAGTTGCGAGAGGCGGGGATTAAGCGATCGGTGATGATCCTCAATGGTCTTGGCGGCCAGAAGCTGTCGCGACAACATGCGCTCAATTCAGCGAAACTGATGAACGCCACGCAACCCGAATATCTCGCCACGCTTGTTGCGAGTTTCCCGCAAGGAGAGGCAAGACTGCGCGGAAGCTTTCCGGGATGGGAGGCGCTCAGCGTACCGGGCTTGATGCAGGAAATGGAGATGCTCCTGTCCGAGTTGGAGCTGAAGCGAACCATATTCCGCAGCGATCACGCCTCGAACTGGTTGGTTTTGAGAGGGACGCTGGGAGCGGACAAGCCGCGGCTGCTGCATGAGTTGCGCGCGGCCATCGCGGCGCCCGAGACGGCTCCGCTTAGACCAGCCTGGATGCGCGGTTTATAGCGTATATAAGTAGTCTTACTTACGTATTTAAGTAGTATTGCGTATACGTTAAACGTAAAATCGCGAACCATCTTTACATATGTTCGGACCGAATTTATTTTGTGACTTGATTGCTTGTCCTCACGATGCGGAGGCGTCTTCATTGCAGGAAATCGATGAAGCCATTGCTGCACTACTAAAGGCCGTTTCGGCATTCCTCTGCGCGTTCGACTCCGCGGTAGTCGACAGCCTGCCGAATGACGCCGCCTACGCGCTATTGGAACTGATTGCTACAGACGCAAGGGGCAACCTTATGTTGGCGACCCTAAACGCTCACGCAGCAGCGGCCCGCGATGCCTGTACGCAGTGGGAGCGAACAGACCAGCCGATCAATTGCGTCGCCAGGGAGGCCGTGCGAGCGGCCGCTGAGGCGGTACTGAGGGAATACCAAAGAGGTTCGAATGTGCTCGCTTTTGCGAAGCGCTGAAGCGAGAACTTCAAAGCAGTGGGATCAACGGCTGGTCCGCGCGAGCATAGAGCGGATGACGCGGGCTTCCATCTTGCGTCTTGCCGAGACAAACAAGCGAAACCCGAAACTGACGGAAATGCGCTAGCGCCCACGCGTTGCTGGCCCGACCCCGGGCGCCCCACGCGCAAACAACAGGCGAGTCATTTAGCTCCGCTTCACACGCCACGTTCTTGAGGACATCAACGTTCTCTGGTCCAAATGGATCGCTGACAAAGGCAAGGCCTTTTGGAGAGGTCGAAACAAGAGCAAACAGATTTGCGACCACAATCCCATCTTTCTTCTCGCGACGCGCAAAGCTCATGCAACGTCTAATGGTCGGATCGTCAAAACGCGCGTCTGCAACACTAGGATTTAACATGATGAACGTCAGCGATGCGCCCGTTCCCCAGCGTCGCGTTAGTCGATAACGGAACGAGCCACATTTCGAGAAGTGGGCATCTCGAAAAATCCTATCGGACGAAACAGGGGGTGTCGGAAAATCGCGGATCCCCGACATGATCAGCTTTCAAAAACCTTTGGGAAAAGGGCCACCGCGCCGTCCATGGCGCCGGTTTCGCGATAGGTCATTGGCTCGGCGCTAGAATCCAACAACTTGCCGTCGATCACCCTGCCCAGCGCCAGCACGTGGTCGCCCGCCGAATATTCACCCACCAACTCGCATTCCAGCCAGGCCAGAGAGTCGCGCAGCAGGGGCGCGCCGGTGCGGCCTGACGTCCACGCCGCTAACGCTAATTTGTCGGCACCGCCCGACTGACCATAATGGGCAGCGAGTTCCAACTGGCCCTTATTCAATACATTGACGCTGAAGGCCCCACTCTGCTTGAGCAGCGCATAGGACGAATGTTGCGGGTTGATACTGAGCGCCAGCAGCAGGGGCCTGAAAGATACCTGCATCAGCCAAGCCGCCGTAAAAGCGTTCCGCGCCTCTCCATGAGCCACACCCACAATGTAAACTCCTTGTGTGAGACGTTGAAACAAGGCTGCGACGGTATCGCTCATCGTTTCCCCTAGCTCGAACCTGGCGTTGCGTCAGAGTAGTCAACGCCGAAAAACCCAAGGCTTCAAAACGGATTCTTTTCGCTGTCACTCTCGAGCGCTCCGCACAGACTATCGCAGACGTTGGAGCCAAGCCGTTTCATCACACGATACGTTTTCTCGAATTAAGTTCTCTCTCGTATCGATCTCCGAAACAGTAATTGCAACACAAATGTCGCGGAGACACAGATTGCGCTTATAAGCGCCCCACCGCCCATGGGCGGTGGGGCAACCAGTTGGAGTTGGAGTAGTAGCTTGCAGCTTATCTCGTATTCTCGGCCAGCACCCATGTGGTCCTGGAGCGATCATATTTATAGGCTGGGGCGGTCTTAAGCGCGTCCTTGGTCGTGTCCATCGAAAGATGCCATTTGCCGTTTCTTTCGCTGGCGTTGACGGAGGCGAAGGTCACGGCCACGTCTTTCTCGTTGATGCCGATAAATCCGCCAACCGACACAATGAGCGCGTCGACCTTACCGTCGGACCCAATCAATACGTCGATAATTTCCCCAACTTTGCTGTTGCCAGGATCATATACGTTTTCTTTATACCAGTTGGTGACGCTCACAGCATTGGCCGGTATGGTGGTCAGAGTTTGCGTGCGCGCACCCATATCCATCCCGCTTTGTTCGGCGAAACTAATGCCGATCGTCCCAATAGCGGCGGCGCCGGCTAACGCTATTACCGATGCGAAGCTTCGCATTTTTCTCTCCGTGGTTGAATCAACTTTTTAGTCCCCCGCCGTGCGTTTTGATGAAACATTCGCTTCTAAAATTTGTTCCATAAATCTGAGCACGGGATTAAAATCCATTCTGCACAGCCCAGTCTTGGACCTGAAATCGGAGGCATTAGCGCAAGATTCGCCACAGACTTGAGCAGCTTCATAAGTCGGCCTCCGCGCAGGAAACAAACACGTCACCCAATCGGCGCTCAATGAACCAACGCGCCCGGCAGATTTCTTCTACCGGGCGCATTACAACTTTAAACTCTAGATCATGGCTTTGGCGGAATGTCCGAGCGGCCGCTTTCGTCCCAATAGGGTTTGGCTTGGAAGTGCTGATGCCAGCGGGTCTCCCAATCACGATCCGTCCAGTTGTCGTCGCTGAACTCTGGAGCATCCTTCAGCTGTTGCTCCGTCACATTTGTAATATAGCCTTCTCAATTCATGTCATATTTGAGGGCGTTCCAAGGCAGCGGGTAATGGCTGTGTCCCAAGCCCAGAAAGCCACCAAAGCTCATCACGGCGTAACGGACCGCACCCGACACGCGATCGATCATGAGATGATCAACTTCGCCGATCTTGTTGCCTGCTGGATCAAAGATGTTTGTGCCTTCAACATCTTCCGTAGAAATCAGGTTGAAGGTCTGGTTTGCAGTAGCCATCAGTAGACTCCTTAAGTTTGAGCAGATCAGAGGTCCTGTCCATCAAACTCAATGAGCAGCTCTTGTCGATGCGAAAACGCACGGCTTTGGTAAATGTTCCCGCTTGCGTCCAAAGCAGCAATCGCTCGCATGACCATTCACAAAAACCTCAGGAAGCGTCTTTGCGCCACACGAGGACTCGCCTAGCGCCAGCCAAGCCAATGCAATGCGGGCGCATGGGCTTTAGGTCTTTCCTCTCGCAGCGGCGTCGCCAAATTGTCCGTTCTGCTTTCGATGACCAGACGAAGCGCATCCACTTCCTCCCTGTGCACCGGACAGGGAATCCCGTTCCTTCGGGCAAAATCGCAGGCCTGGCTCCACAGGCTATCAAGGTAGTCAGACGCAATGTCGTTGCTCATCTCGGGACTGCCTCTAACGTTTTCCAGATAGTCTCTTACGATAGGAGGGAGCTCCAGTTTTGGCTTCGCTTCGGGGCGCGGCGCCTTGTGTGTATCAAGGTCGGTTGGCATGGCTTTTCTCTTTCCGCCGGTCCGAGTGTCGATAAGAACAAGGAAGATATTTGGCGCCGTCTACGACTACTCCGGGAGAGGGCTCCGAACATCCTGAGCGCTATCAACGCTGCTCCGACAGTCTGCGGGTATATTCTAGATGAAGACGACGGTGGATTGAGTAGGAATCGTTCGTTCGCCTAACACCTTTCGAATTAATAGCTAGGCGCAACTAGTCCTTAAACAAGCATGTGCAATATACGTAATGTAATTACACCTCACCACATATTCTGAGCTAAATTTCAGTGAATTAGGAATGTCACTGTCCGTCCAACGCCCCCGAAACCAAGGCGCACAGCTTCATCAAAAGTTGCACCTGCAATATGCAGAAACCACAAAAAAGGTCGGGGCATCACTGCCCCGACCTTAGCGAAGAAACATCAACGCTTATCTGCGGTCTTCCCATCCGCGCCGGGAAGCTTCGGAATGTCCCTCCGGGTCCCCAAACCAGCCACCATGGCCGCTCCGACCACTCGAGCGTGACGAGCGACGATCGTCATCCTCATCACGGGAATACCGCGCTGAACGGCTTTCGTTACGGCCTTCGTTTTCCCTTTCATCCCATCCACGTCGCGCGGCTTGCGCATGGCCTTCGGGATCACCGAACCATCCGCCGTGCCCTCGTCCGCTGGACTCAGAGTAACGGCGCTCGTCATTGTCCCGGCCGTAACCTGACTGGCCTTCACGATGATCCCAGCCGCGGCGTGAGGCTTCGGAGTGTCCTCTGGGGTCCCCAAACCAACCGCCATGTCCCTCGCGCGAATGACGATAGTCATCATCACTCTGCCGCGACTGGCTAGAGCCGTAACGCCGCTCGTCTTCGCTCATGAAGCGACCCTGGTCGTCGCGCGGAGGCGTGCTTTGTCCGCCACGGCTTCGATAGGACCGATCGTCGTCTTCCTCAGAACGTCCTCGTGAGGACCGCCTATCTTCATCGCTGGCGTACCGACGCCCCCTATCGTCATCCTCTCCATAGCCGCGTCCGCGAGAGCGCCTGCTCTCCTCTTCGCTCATAAAGCGACCCTGTTCATCTCGTTCGGGAGTATTACGTGACCGTGACCGATAATCCTCATTCTCGCCACGCGAATATGAACGACGTCGATCGTCGTCGTAATTTCGAGACTGTTCACGATCGTCGCGATAAACTTGTCCCATCAGTTCCTCCTTGTGATCTTCGATTGCCGCTAGATGAGAAAGCGCCACCAGTTTTACACGCGGCAACGATCCCGCCTGCGCCAGACTGATCAACTCTTTCCTTCGCGAACGCAGCTTTTCCGCAAGGCTCTGTGCATTCGCTGCGTCTGTCGTCGACGTAACGAACAGCCCCTCAGTCCAATTTCTTTCGTGCTCAATATGAGCTTTGAATTGCTCTGCAAGAACCTTGACCTTGGAGTCAAAGAAAGGGTCCCGAGGCGACCCCTGAATCAGCTCATTTACCAGAGTCTTTGCGCTATCGTTTTCAACCTGCGCCTCGTCAATTTTTTGATCGTCGACGAGTTCACGGCACGCAGGATAAAGGATCTCTTCTTCCAAAGTCGCGTGTACGATAAAGGAACTACAAATCTGTTCGACTATCTTTGACTTTCGGGTTAGGCGCTCCGTCTTTTCATACTCTTCAAACAGGCGCTTTGTTTCTTCGTAATCCGCACTTAGCGGTTCGAAAGGATCATTTTCTTGGATACCAGATTCCTTATCGGCATCACCGGATAATCTCGCATTCGCCTGAGCCGATGAATCCGACTGCGGTGGAGACCCGCTCTCAGTCTTATTAGGCTTCTTCGAATCTTTCTCTGCCATGACCATGCTTTCCGTGTTCCACAGTAGTGGCTTTTGGAAATTGTTAAACGGCATGCCAAGCATAGAAGTTCCATATTTCATGCGGAACGCCCACGGCGAACCGCATAAAACTACACAGAGGCAGACGAGCGTCGAGCGCTCCACCCCTTGTTCCCTTCCCAAGGTCTTACTTACGCTCCGCCACAGGTCGCCGCTCAGACCCTTCCCATAAGCGCGAGAACTACGACGATCGCTAGAATAAGACCGATGGCTCCGCCCGGACCGTAACCCCAGCCAGAGCTATATGGCCAGCTAGGCAACGATCCGATAAGCAAGAGAACCAAAACCACGATCAATATTGTTGAAAGCATCGCTTCTCTCCCTTTCCGCAGCGCTCAAGAGAACCATTGCGATGCTTTCTCTCAAGATGTGCTTTACGGCAAGAACTGTTGTAGCATGCACCGACCGTCCGCCTGCCCCCCCCCCGTGTTCATCGACGCAATTGAGACGCCACAGCGACACCCAGTCCCGCAGCAACCACCAGCATGGTCAGAGGATATTCCCGCACCGAAGTTTCAATGGAATCCCGCAGTCCCTTCATCTGCGCAGCCGCCACCATTTTACCGCCTTTGACGGCAGCCTGCCCCATCGCTCCATCGATGTGTTCACGAATCGCATCGATGCGTTCCTTCACATCGTCAGATATGTCGCCACCCTTATCACTGAGCATACCTGTCAAGGTGTCGGCCAGTTTTCCCACGTCATCTCGCAGCGCTTGCAGGTCGCTTTGTATTTCTCTCTTGTATGAGCCCATTGTCTCGCTCCACGTTAAAATCGCACAGAGACAACGCGGCATGGTTCTGAAAGTTTCTTGAAGCATTCTATGTCGCTTGCCTCAGTTTCTTCGCTTGTCACGCTCATGCCTCTGTGTATTTTCCGCGATCTAAAGCTTGATAGATCCGAGAAAATGGCGTGGGCTCGGTAACCGATGGCAAAAGGACTGGCGGCGCTAAAATTGGCGCTAACTAAATTCTCTGGCCCCAAGCATCCGTTGCGGCTCGCATAGGAGTTTCAAATGGCGCCTAAGCCATTCTGGAAGGGATATTTGAAATTCTCACTCGTAACGTGTTCCATTGCTATGATCCCGGCTACGACCGAGAACGAAAAGGTGCGTTTCCACATTCTGAGCCGCAAAACTGGCAATCGTGTCATCAGCCAATATGTCGATGAGCAAAGCGGCAAGCCAATAGACGACGACAGGAAGGCAAAGGCTTACCTTCGGGGAGAGCAAGACTATGTTTTGCTCGAAGATGACGAACTAAAATCGGTAAAGCTTGAAAGCACTCGAACAATTGATATTGACATATTTGCTCCGGCTCACAGCATCGAATGGATTTGGTGTGATCGACCGCACTTTCTGCTGCCTGATGATCCCGTCGGCGTCGAGGCCTTTTCAGTCATTCGAGAGGCTATGGAGCTGACCAAAACCGTTGGCGTTTCCCGCCTTGTCATGTATGGCCGCGAACGCGCCGTGATGCTGGAACCACGCAACAACGGCATAGTGCTCTGGACACTTCGTTACGCGGAAGAGGTTCGCAATCCAGTTAATTATTTCAGCGAAATCGCGCATCACGAGATCGACCGTTCCTTAATGAGCCTGATGTCGAAGTTTATCCAGGAACGCATTCGACCGTGGAGTCTCGAACTGGTTCACGATCCCGTGCAGGCCCAACTTCTCGAGACGATTTCGGGCAAACAAAAACGAAGGAAGAACCTGGTTGCACCTCAGAAAGAGCCGCAAACCACCGGGGCTAACATTGTAAATATCATGGACGCTCTGAAAAAAAGCATACAATCGGAAACGAACAGCAAGCGGCCCCGTTAGACACTTTTCCTGCGACGTCTGATTGGCTCCATAGGAACGGCGGCAGCTCGAAACCCGTCCCAGGGATCGGAAGCTATGGTGCTCAGTCGCTTTCGCGCGTTTGCCATAGTGAAATGTGCTGCTCCGATTGCGGGGTCTAGTTCATCCCATGAAAGCGGCATGGAAATCGGGGCGCCGGGCCTTGCTCGAGTGGAATAGGGTGCAACGGCTGTGGCGCCGCGCTGGTTACGCAGATAGTCCACAAGGATTTTGCCTCGACGTTTTGATTTCGTCACGGTAGAAACATAAAGGCTCGGGGTGTCCGAGGCCATCGCATCCGCAATCGCTTTCGTGAAGGCCTTGACCGCTGGCCATTCGGCTTTGGGTTTCAACGGCGTTACTACGTGCAGACCTTTCCCACCCGACGTCTTTACGAATGCCGCAAGCCCTGCATCATTGAGCCTTATCCTTATTTCTTCGGCCGCTGCGAGTACCTGCTCCCACGACGTTTCTTCTCCAGGATCAAGATCCATAATGATGATGTCGGGCCGCTCCCAATTATCGATACTCGATCCCCAAGGATGGATTTCCAGCGCCGCGCCCTGGACGAGACCAATCAGGCCGTCGAGATCTTCAATGGTGATCAGAGGATCCTGCGTGGGCTCACGCGGATCGCGGACGAACTTGATTTCTTTATTGGCGCCTTTCCACACATGCTTTTGGAAAAACTTCTCGCCGTCGATCCCCTCTGGGCAGCGCACCAACGCAAGCGGTCGGCGGACAAAGAATGGGGCTGCAAAGCGCCACACTTCGGAATAATAATCGGCCAATCCCTGTTTCGTTACGCCAACGTCAGGCCAATAGATCCGGTCTGGATGTGTGAGCTGCACCTTTGATCGCTGCGATTTCGGCGCAGACTGAACCGATTGGAAGGGTTCCTGAACAATCTCGCGCACGGGTTTATCCTCTCGCAAGCCGAGGAAGGAGGCATGACGTAACCGTCCGTCAGCGGTCCAGGCGCGGAATTCCACTTCCGCAACATTCTGCGGACAAACGAAACGCGCGCCTCGACCGTCCTCCGCATTGAAGCCTTTGCCAAATGGGCTTTTGCTAACTCTTGCGGGTTCGAGCTTTTTATGGAGCTCTTGCGCCATGGAAGCGGTGAAGCCCGTACCAACACGACCCACGAAGCGCAAACTGCCATCCTCGTAAACGCCAAGTAACAACGAACCTATCGCCTTGGCGGAAGTGGTCGAAGGAACGTATCCGCCGACGACGAACTCCTGACGGGCTGTACACTTTGCTTTTACCCAGACCTTGCTGCGGCCGGTTTGATAGCGCGCGTCGGCGCGTTTGGAAATTACGCCTTCGAGGCCAAGTCTGCATGCATGGCACAACACCACTGCACCGCTTTCCGCGAAATGCTCACTGCAACGAACCCTCGCTGACCGGCGGCCGACGACAGCTTCCAGCAATTGCTTGCGCAAAATCTGCGTTGACGCTTGCAGATCATAGCCGTCAAGAAAAAGTAGATCGAATGCGTAAAACAGGAAGCGATCGCTTCGACCTGCACTGAGATCGGATTGCAACGCAGAAAAATCTGATGCGCCTGAGCTTGCCTCAACCACAAGCTCGCCGTCGATCAACGCGGAGTGGATGCGTAAGTCTTTTAGCGCGAGAATGAGTTCGTTGCCGAATTTGCTCGTCCAGTCGAGCCCACTACGCGTCAACAGTGTTACCCGGCCAGCAAGCACTCGCGCTTGCAGTCGATAGCCGTCAAACTTGATTTCGTGAATCCAGTTTTCTCCACTGGGAAGTGACGCCACAGCGGTCGCCAGCGCCGGTGGCACAAAACGCGGCATCGGAGCTTGTTTTGCGCCCTCTACTCGCGACAAGTCCGGGCGATCGTCGGTACGATTTGGATCGGAGACGGCGCCTTTGGTCCGACTCTTTTGACTCTAGGCGCCCAGTGCTGCTCGTTATCAGTCAATTCGTCGACGTCACGGCCAGTCTTTACCGAGTCTGGAAGTTCAATCAATATGTCTGGCTCATCCTCCGAGCGCGCCGCTTCGTCTTCTCCTTTAATAAGCAGCCAATTCTCGTTCTTCTCGCGGGGCTTCGATTTCATGCGGACAAGATGCCAGCGACCTTTTAGCTTTTCTCCTTGAAGTTCAAACTCCAGGTGGCCTTTTTCATATCCCTTGTGCGGATCTCCCAACGGAGTCCAAATTCCCCGATCCCAGATTATGACGGAGCCGCCACCATATTCACCTTTAGGGATTAAGCCCTCAAAGTCGCCGTATTCGACCGGATGATCTTCGACATGCACTGCGAGACGCTTTTCGCCGGGGACGAAACTTGGTCCCCTAGTGACAGCCCAGCTTTTCAATACGCCATCCATCTCCAGACGAAAATCATAATGCAGGCGCCTTGCAGCGTGTTTTTGCACCACAAAGCTACTGCCTGTCGTTTTAGGGGCGCCCCCTTTCGGTTCGCGGCTCGACGAGAAGTTTCTCTTTTCGCGATAGGTTTCCAGCGCCATGTGTTAGCCCGCTCTCCGGCGGCCGGAAGACGGCTTCGGCTGCTTTCGACGCTGTTGGGTTTTTTTTGTCTGCTGCTTTTGCGTTTTGGTCGTCGCTGTCGGCCTGTCCTTAGTCAGGCCAGCGCTTTCCCGAAGCGCATCCATAAGGCTGACGATCTTTTCAGGTCGGCTTTCACGAGCGGATATCTTCCGCCCCTCTATCTTTGCCTGAACCAGGTCCGCGAGCGCAGCTTCATATCGATCCTCGAATTTGGATGGATCAAATTTGCCCATTTTCGTGCTGATGATGTGCTCGGCCAGTTGCATCATCTCGCCGGTCGCTTTGATCGCTGGCGCCTCGTCGAACGCCTCCTTGGCTGAGCGAACCTCATAGTCAAAGCGCAGCGTCGTTCCAATGAGTCCGTTTTCGAATGGTCGGATCAACAGCGTTCGTAGTCGGCGGAACAGGACGGCGCGACCAATTGCGGCTGTCTCGCTGCTTTTCAGACCTTCGTTAATAAGGTTGAAAACTTCCTCGCCTTCCTTCGAAGGCGCGATGTAATAGGGCTTATCAAGAAATATATCATCATTGTCCTCGTATCTAACGAAGTCAGAGATCGAGATCGTTTTGTCGCTTTGCGGAATGGTCGCCTGAATCTCTTCGGGTTCGAAAATGATATATTCGCCTTTGGCGACTTCATACCCCTTAACCTGATCGTCTTTGTCAACCGGAGCGCGGGTTTCGCTGTCGATAAAAAGGCGCCTCGCCTTGTGGCCGGTTGCACGGTTGATTGTGTGAAGCGCGATACGGTCGGAGGTTGAGCTTGCGCTGTAAAGAGCTACGGGACAGACGAGTTCCGCAACCTTCAAAAAGCCTTTCCAGTTCGCTCTGGGAGCCAAGAAACACCTCACTGTTCCGATTGGCTAAACGTGCCGAACAGTTCAAAGTTTCGGATCCCGGGCCCATTTTGCAGTCTTGATCAAGCTCGGTTTACGGACGAGGAGCGCCGTGCGCTGGCTCAACGAGCGAGAACTATTGCCTTTAGAACGGCGACACCCGGTTAACTCATCTAACGTTCGGACTTGGGTCTAGCCCGAGAATGACAACCTTCCCAGTTGTGACTTCGGTCGGCCAGAGTATTGATGTGAAACCCACGGCCACAGCGACTTTCTGATTTCCTCCGATACTGTAAGTTATAACTCCGCCACCTATGCCGCCGCCAATCTTTGCACCCCACAGCTTCCGCCCGTCCGACGCTGCGAGAGCATAGAAATTACCGCCCATATCTCCAAAAAAAACCAAACCACCGGCGGTCGGAGTCACGCCGCTCATGATTGGATAGTTTGATCTGGCTCGCCACTTCCACTTGCCAGAGTCCGCATCAATGGCGTAGAGCCAGCCGCCCCATTGCCCGACAGGATCCGGCGTGCCCCATGTGTGATAGGGATTGATCGTGTCTTCTCCTGACCAGGGATCGCCGAACTTCGTCGCCTTCAATTTTTGTTGCCCTTGCAACGTCACGGTCGAGCACCAGTCAACCTCGCCGATCAGGATTAAATTAGTCTGCGGGTCATACGCAGGGCCGTTCCACTCGGCGCCGCCGGTTGAGCCTGGACAAAAATGCACCGGTTCTCCAGACGAAAATGTCACGTCGCCGTTCAACATTCGAGTCGCTGGCGTTTTGTAAAGCATCGAATTTGAATCGAGATCGAAACCATAAAGATATCCGTCCTTAGGCGCGACCGATAGCAAGTTCCTCCCGCCTCGTGTGCGCACGAGCGCAGGCGCTGTTGATGCATCCCAGTCATGCCAGTCTTTGGCCATGAGCTTAAAGTGCTTCTGATAAGCGCCAGTCTTGGCGTCGAGGATAACTATCGAGTGGGTATAGAGATTGTCTCCTCCCCTCACGTCAGCCGCAAAGTCGGGAGCTGCATTGCCTCCGGGCACGTACAAAAGTCCTGCAGACGGATCTAGCGTGTAGGATGTCCAAGTCGCGCCGCCGGTGATCGGAAAGCCCGGGGCGTTGCTCCAGGATGAGGTATCAAGCGGAGAACTGGCTTGAGGGCCACGCGTGCGGTCCCCCTCGGTCTTTGGCGCCAGATAGAACTCCCAGACAATTTTTCCGGTCTGCGCATCCAGCGCATACATGCGGCCCTTAACGCCTTTTATATCGCCTCCAGCATTGCCGATGAACACAAGACCGTTCCAGACGATTGGCGCGGCGGGAGTTGTTTCGCCCTTCATGGGATCTGCGACCACCGCTTCCCAGATACGCTTACCCGTCGTAAAGTCGTACGCCAGAACGCGACCGTCCTCAGTGCCGCGAAACAGCCGACCGTCTGAATATGCTGCGCCCCGGTTGACGGCTTGAGGCGTAGCAGGACGATAATCCTCGCTGGTGCGCCATCCTTCACGACAATCGGAAGGATTCAGGGAAAAAATATCATGTTCCGTTGTGCCGATCAGCGACCCGTTGACCATGATTAGACCGGTTTCGAATCCCGTGTACTGCCCGGTGTCATATGTGCACAACACTTTAAGTCGGTTCACGTTGCTGGAATTGATTTGCGAAAGTTGCGAAAAGCGCTCCGAGGTCAAAGTTTTATTATAGCTTGGCCAGTCGTCGCTAATTGCCTCCAGTTCAGTTTGAGGTGGACTGGAGCCTGCAGATGCGACGTTGCTTTCCGAGCCGTGTTCAGAGGCGGCGACCTCAGTCGTGAGAACGCCCGGTGGTGCATTTAGGGATCTAAAGAAGTTAATCGCCAGGCTCGCGACGGGAACGAACTCCACCCAATAGACGTAAACAGCGCCTGCAGCGAGTGCCGACAGAACACCAATTGTCGTCGCAAGGGAAACCAGTATGCGTCTCCTGCGTGGGTTCTCCATCTACCCATCCCCGCTGTCATTTGGACCTCAACAAGCGACGACGTACAGAGTGGCAAGCAGGAACTGAAGGATGCTGGCTATATGCGCAAACCACCGGTTGTTCCCGCCGCCGCGTCGTTCAAGGCGCAGCCCCAACTTTGTTGGAAACGCGAACTATGCCTGCGTCGTTCCGCTCCAAATGGCGGGGGACTCGGCTTTAGTGGAGCCTGAGCCAGAGGCGCCTAGAAATCTATCTCTTCCCAAGAAGACGCCTGGATTGGAGGGTTCTATTTGCAGAGGCGCTACGAGGAATTAGTGAAGCGGCCTGGACAACCTGATCTGCGCTGCCAGAGTGCCTACGTTCAAAATCGCCGTCTAACAAATGGCGCTCCATTGCAAGTCCGCCCGTGGGATCGGACTCGCCATTCAGGACTGCGCCTCTTTCAACTTCGATAGCGCCGTAAAGCCATTTTCCTTCAACCCGCCCAGAAGAGCGCAAGATGAGCGCTTCCTTCACACTGACCGCAGGACTCACCTTTCCATAGATATCAGCGGTAATTGCAGAAACATTTCCTTCAACAAGTCCATGCTGGCCAACAATCAAATCGTCGCACGTAATTTCTCCGACAACGGTTCCATCGACGACGACCGGTCCGTGCGAATGAATAGCGCCTTCGAATGCGGCGCCAACGCCGATATATAGGGAATTGTTTTTATCGGGATTGAAGTCTGACATTTCTTGTTTCTCTCAGGACTGAAGCGGCGCCCGTGGAAGAATTCACGGAGTGGTCAGAACGGCGTGACACGAGTTCATCGGAGCCGAGACCTTGTTCCATAGATCCCGTGTGTCGCTTTGGAACCTCATTTCTATAAGGCTCATTTAGCGTCGACCTCATACGTGGCCAATTCGCCGGGTTTATGGCGCGGCGCAAGTTTTCCGAGCAATTTGGACATAGATCCGCAATAATTTCGTACGCCTGCGTGCCGTTCTCATGCGCTACGATACGGTGTGTCACCCAGCCTTTCAGCATATAATCGACACTATGGACGGCTTCGAGCGCAACATGGTCGACGTAATCACAGCCGTCGCAAACAAATTCTAACCGCTTCATTCCACAACCCTTTCTGCGTACTATTGCGGCGCAGGGCCAGCATAAGCATAAAAGCCAGAGTTTCCGATTGAGAACTCCTGCGCAATGCAACTTCACATTGACGGATCTCAGCAGCAGCCTATCTGCCTAATGCTGTGAACAGCGTTTGCATATGGATTTGGAGCCTCTCATGTTTCTCTCCTCTGTCCAAGGAAAAAAGCTATGGCGGAAGCAGACCGTAATCGCTTTCGCCGTCGCCATGTTGGCGCCACAAAGTATGGCACAGCGCGCAAACTCAGGCCCTTTTGCTGGGCTGAATGGACACTGGTCCGGGAGCGGCTCCGCGGCTTTGGCGAACGGCTCGACTGAGCGCATTCATTGCCGGGCCAACTATACCACCAATGGCGTGGGTACAAGCCTCAGCCAACAGCTGCGATGCGCCAGCGACAGTTATAGGCTTGAGATTTCGGCAAATGTGGTTTCATCGGGTGGATCGCTTTCCGGTTCGTGGAGCGAGGCCACGCATGGCCAGTCTGGCAGCCTGTCGGGACATGCCGCCGGCGCGACTATTCGCGTTCAGGCCGTCGGCGGAGGTTTTTCTGCGGGCATCGGCATAAGGACGCAGTCAAACAGTCAGTCGGTCACGATAACGCCCAGTTCCGGCACCGACGTAAGGTCTGTGACAATTACCATGCACAGAGGATAAAACCGCGGAAGGCGACATTATATTCGCCGGCGCAGGCGGCTCAGAAGCATTGCTGTCGGCCGCAGTATGAACAAATCGGCGAACAGCGCAGCGAGCATCGCGAAGGCGCTGAGCCAGCCAAACAGCCGCAGCGACGGTAAATCAGAAAAAACTGTCACAGCGAGACCGCAGGCAAGCACCACCGACGTCAAGATCAGTGCGGGGCCAACCAGCACCGTCGCCCGTTCGATGGCGACAGCGGGGTCCCCAGCACTGCCCTCCTCGAGCCGTTGGCGATTGAGAAAATGGATGGTTGCGCTTAGGCCGAGACCGAAAGACACCGTCAACGCCACAATGCTGGCAAACTGCAGGCCTTGCCCCAAAAGACTCAGCAGGGAACCGGAAGCCACAACAGGAAAAATTCCAGGCATCAGCGCCGACAACATCACGGCAAGGGATCTAAAGGCGACGCCGATGAAAGCGGCAACGCCTATAAATTCGATTGTCAGCGCGCGATTGAGTTTCCCGATCATGCTTGCGCTATTGCGGGCGGCGATGGCAGAGAGACCCGTCACTGATATTCTATAATCAGGATTGGCCGCGCGCACCTTGTCTAGCGACCTGTCCAGCGCATCGACCACGGGTAGAAGTCGGCTGGCGTCGGCGTCCGGAACGCGGCCAGACACCAAAACCGCATCAGCGTCATCGTCGATAAATCGCCCCCGCAGGTGTTGGGGCAGCATGTCGACATACTGCCTCAAAATGGCGACGTCGCTCTTGTGCGCTTTCTCCGCAAGCCAACGACGCAAGGTCTCAAGCGACC
This sequence comes from uncultured Alphaproteobacteria bacterium, assembly GCA_963724845.1. Classification (GTDB taxonomy): domain Bacteria; phylum Pseudomonadota; class Alphaproteobacteria; order Rhizobiales; family Beijerinckiaceae; genus Methylocystis. The sequence goes on along the minus strand of CAVRWF010000005.1, from coordinate 255,150 downwards.
AGACATTTGCGATACCCGGTTGCTTCGCCAGCACCGCGTGAACGCGGGCGATCACTCTGAGCGTTTGAGGTGCGTAAAGCGAAGCGTTTCTCGGGAATTCAATTAGCACGTCAATTGGATTGGCGCCTGAGAGTTTGGTGTCGAGTTGCGCACTAGCTGCAACCGCCTGCCGCTTATCCGGCACCTGATCCGCGAGTCTGTATCTCGGCTGGAGACCGGCATAATTTATACTTAGCAGGCCCACAAACATGAAAGCCAACAAACTATAGAATCCGGGGCGGTTGACCATACGATGCGCGACAAATCCACAAAATCTGCGCAATGCCCCAAGCCCAAAATCACGTTTTCTGATTTGCGCGACGAAAGAGGCGTCATCGCGAAGAAATATAATCCCAATAAGCGGCGTCAGAAGAAGGACCGCCAGGAGTGCGATAAAGGTCGCGATCAACCCGGCTTCTCCAAATTTACGGATTAGATCAGAGTTTGAAAACTGCAATGCGAGGAAAGACAGCGCAGCCGTAGCATGCGTCAGAACACAGGCCGGCCCCACAACCAAAAGCGTCTCCCGCACGGCTGCGCGCTTGGTTTTTCCCGACAGCAGACGGTCGCGCGTTGCATAAGTTATTTGCATGCTGTCCGAAAAACTGATGACCATGATGAGCGGCGTCATCACATTGAGGAACATGTTGAGCCGGAAATCGAGCCAGCCGAGTGCACCGAGCGCCAATAGGATCGCCATCAACGGGGGGCCAGCTGCCATGAACATGAACGAAATGTGCCGAAAGAAGAGAATAGCGATTATGCAACCTGCGACAAAGCCAATGGTGTTGTAGACAAGCCTGTCGCGTTCCACTGCGTCGCGGATCTCGAGTTGCATTACCGGAACGCCGGACAGCTGGGCGTCCAGGCCGGAACCCTCGAAATTTTGCTGAATCACCTTGCGGATCTCTCCAATGACAAGGCTGAGATCGGAGCTCTCGACAACGGCGGGAGTCAGGGCGAGCAGGACCAGCGTGAGCTGGCCGTCGTTCGACAGCAACTTGCCACGAATGATTTCATTTCTCATGACGCGATCGATAAGGCTGCGGTAGGAATCTCCCTCAGGCAGTGGATCTGGGAACAGGGCCGCAGGAACTCGATCGTGATCCGGCGGCTGACGCGCCGAAAAAATAGAGATTAGTCCTCGAACACCGTCGATCAGTTGCAGGTCGGTAACAACGTCGCGCAACTTTTCCAAAGAGTCCCGCGCTAAAAGTTCTCTCCCCTCGACTACGAGCAGCACGTCAAATTCGCTTGAAGGGAACCGGCGCGTCACCTCTTCATACCGTCGAAACTCCGGCGTATTCGAACGGAACAATTGACTCAGCGAGTCGTCAACTTTTATTCGCGTCACCCCAAACGCCGCCGCAATCATCAGGCCTATAGCAACAACTGCAACTATCCATGGGTGGCGCAGCGAAAGCAGGCCAATGCGCTCAAGGCCGAAAGCGAGCGAAAACGCCCGTGGATCTGAAGGACGCTTTGTCACGTCTGACTGCGTCGTCTTGGCGGATCTTTCAGCGTACAAAAAACTCTCCGCCGATCAAAGGCCTCGCCCCATAACTAAAATCACGTGGGAGTTTCGCCAGTGCTCGCCGTCGCTTTTCCTCGGCCGCGATGGATCGAGGCATTTTCCTGCTTCGCGAGGCGGCAAACAACCTTGACTGATCTGGTCAAATTTTTGCCAACAACAGCGGTAACGTATTTGCTTACTTAACAGTAGATGTGAACTTGACTATTGATATTTTGACTAAACAAAAGATCCGTGCTTGACTATATAAAGCTACGCACAAGCCTTTACAGGTCAGCGTAACCTTGTCTGCACAAGCGACAACCGCAAATCTACCGTCAACGAGGTGATCCATGAAACGTTACGTTCTAGCACTGAGCCTATTAGTTGCATCATCGAATGCTTATGCTGACAGCATCACCATCGGATGCCAACTATTATCAAAATATAGCGATTCTGATGTAGGCACACTTCTAAACCACGCCAGATCTGTTATAAACGAACAAGAAATAGGAAAAATATACTACAAGTATGTCACGCTAAAAAATGCTTGCCAAACTAACGCCAATGCTTCCCGCGTTGTGCCGGTTTCCGCCGGTCTCCGGAATTGGCTCGCTCAAAACGGCATTGACGTTAACAGACTTGGGAAACAACTGTAACCCAAGCGGCGTTGGCGGCCTCTTCAAGCAGTTGCGCCTTCTAGGCTTAACCGGAAATTTCTGCGCGAATAAATGGCGCAGTTCGCGGCTGCGATGTCCGGTTGTTTTTGCAAAAGGTCGTCTCTCCCGGGTCGTCTTCCTATATCTGGAATCGCGCAGCGCCGAAGGCCCTTTGGGCGATCAGCCGGCAAATGCTCGGGGGTTGAACCATGCCAGATATCAATACCGCCAAAGTGTGTTTCGTTATCGTGAAGGCCCGGGAACTCGAGTCCGAGGATGAAGGGATTGAAGCGGATGCGTCCGATGCCGCGGATGACAAATTTGTCAGCGTTTTGACAGATGACGCATATTCCTCCGTGCATCTCGAACTAACGGAATTCATTGACGCGATGGATGAAGACGAGCAGTGCGAGCTTGTTGCTCTCGCCTGGGTTGGTCGCGGGGACTTCTCGGCTGCCGACTGGGCGGAGGCAGTTGCAGAAGCTAGGCAGCGCAGAAAGGGACCGACGTCGAGTTATCTGCTTGGGATCCCGTTACTCGCATCATTCCTCGAAGGTGGCTTAGCCGAATTTGATGAAAGCTGCGAGGGCTACGCGGCGGATCGTCAGTGAGCTTTATCGATACTCCCTAAGGGCTGCACGCATCTAGCCGCGTAGAAAGTGTTTTGATTTCAATTTACTTCCGGAATGAAGCGACATCTTCCAATTGCCGGCGAAAAGAGTCGAGCACCTTCTTGCGTCTTTGGCTAATATCGCCGGGTGACACATCGTTTCACCGGGCAAAACAGACATGCTCCAAAGCAGCCACTCCGAAATTCGCCGCAAGATCAGCGAGATGCTGCAGGCCCGCATGTCCGGTCAGATTTCCCGCCTGCTGAGTTATTTCGCGAAAGACATAGTGCTGCATTGTGCTTGCTCCAGAGAAGGCGTTCTTTCTCCCGGCATTTGGCACGGTTGGGAAGCGCTTCGATCCGTCAGTCAACTCACGGATGAAAATTATCACCCGATCGATCACGAGATTCTCGACATTGTGATCGATGGACCGGCGTCCGCTATACGCTGGCGTGGCGAATGGCGCCAACTCGCGACCAATATGATTTGTCTGATAGACGCCGCGCATTTCCTGCATTGGCGAGATGGCGTTGTCGTCGAGATGCATGAATACTTTCAACACACCTCGGAAACCACTCCGCATTGCGCTGCGGCCTCGATTTCAGGGAACTTGTTAGCGGAAACTTTACCTGGCGCTTCCCGCGAGGAGATCAGCTATCGCGCTCGTCAGCTAGTCGCTTTTCCATCCAACGGCCCTGAAATTGGGACAATCCAAAAGCTTTGCTCTCCAGACATCGTTTGCGATTTTGTCGGCGACCGTGCGAGAATTCCCTATGCAGGCAGGCATGTGGGCATCGACGCTCTCATAAATGTCGTTCGCGCCGTCGCGATCGAATTTGAGCAGTCGCGTTGCGACATAGCTGCGATCCTTATCGAGAATGGTCACGTTGCTGGACGACGCCAGGTAGAGTGGCGCCATCGCGGCACAGGACGACGCGGCGTCGTTGATCTTGCTAACTTTCTACGCTTCGAGAACGGCATGATCGTGGAGCTCATTGAGTTCCGCGACAGTATCACCTTGCTTGAAATGCAAGGGAAAATATAAAATCAATGAATCTGCTGGAGGGAGCAACATTCGTCGCGCGACGCGGCCATCCGGCGGGGATGACAAACCTCTGCTGAAGCGACATATTCGTTGAAAGCCAACGTTTATCACCGCAGGCCTCCAAAGACACTGGACTCGGGAGAGATGCAAAGATGAATGAAGATCCCGAAGAGTCGAAACGGCTGGATTTCGCCGCGGGCGTTCCTATCGCCGAGTTTGCGGGGGCTGATCGGCTCCTCGGGCATGTGGGGAAGGAAGAAGTTCTGGTCGTTAGAGGTGATGGGAAACTTTTCGCTATCGGCGCCCATTGCACGCATTACCACGCGCCGCTGGTCGACGGCCTTATCGTGGGCAAAGAAATCCGTTGTCCCTGGCACCATGCCCGCTTTGATGTTTCGAACGGAGAGGCTAAGGCTGCCCCCGCCTTCGATGCACTCGGCTGTTGGAATATAGAGCAGCGCGGCGAACAGATTTTCGTGACCAGCAAGCGAACCTCCGCCAATGCAGCCGGGGGGCGGGTTTTTGCCAAGCTCCCGCAAAAGATCGTCATTATCGGTGGCGGCGCCGCAGGCTTTGCTGCGGCGGAACGACTGCGCCGGGAAAACTACGCGGGTTCACTCACCATTGTGAGCGCCGAGAATTCAGCGCCCGTGGACAGACCGAACCTCTCCAAGGACTATCTGGCCGGAACAGCTCAGGAAGATTGGCTGCCGCTGCGCCCCTCGAGCTATTACCACGACGCAGGCATCGATCTGCGGACCGGCGTCTCGGCAACAGATCTCGACAGCCGATCGCGCGAGATTACGCTCTCGGACGGCTCAAAACTTCCTTACGAACGTCTTTTGCTCGCCACGGGAGCCGAACCCGTGAAATTACCCCTGCCCGGCTCGGATCTGCCACATGTTTTCACCTTGCGATCTTTGGAGGATTGCCGCTCCATCATCAAGCGGGCGGAAGTCGCGCGCCGCGCTTTGGTGATGGGCGCAAGCTTTATCGGACTTGAGGTGGCGGCGGCGCTGCGGACGCGCGGCCTGGAAGTTCACGTAGTAGCGCCCGATAAACTCCCGATGGAGCGTGTCTTCGGTCCGCAAATGGGCGACTTCGTGCGCGCCTTGCATGAATCGAAGGGCGTGATGTTTCATCTCGAGGACGTCGCGACGACGATCGAGAAAGATCGCGTAACGCTGAAAAGTGGCGGCGTGATCGAAGCGGATCTTGTGATCGTGGGTGTCGGGGTGCGGCCGCGTCTGGACCTCGCCGAGCGCGCGGGCCTCGCCATCGACCGCGGCGTCATCGTCAATGCTTACCTCGAAACCAGCGCTCCGGATATATTCGCGGCAGGCGATATCGCGCGTTGGCCGGACCCGCTTAGCGGCGAAAGCATCCGCGTCGAGCACTGGGTCGTCGCCGAGCGGCAAGGCCAGACAGCAGCGGTAAATATGCTCGGCGGCCGGGAAAAATTTGAAGCGGTCCCCTTCTTCTGGAGTCAGCACTACGACATTCCAATCAACTACGTCGGGCACGCTGAGAAATGGGATGATGTTGCGATTGACGGCGACATTGCAGGAAAAGACTGCCTGCTTCGCTTTATGAAAGGCGAACGCACGCTAGCCGCCGCCTCGATTTTCCGCGACATCGACAACCTGCGCGCGGAGCTCGCAATGGAACAAAGCGCCAATATCTGAAAGAGGATAGGCCGGCGCATCACAGCGTCAGTCTAAAATCATAATTTCACGCACCCATGCGGGGACCGTCGCGCTCGCGTTCCCGTATCTTTTTTCATCGAACTGAGATGCGTTGTCCGATGGCTGCAAATTGATCTCGCATGTTCGAACGCCAAGCGCTCGCGCTCGCGACGCCAGGGCGGCAGCGGGATGGATAGAGCCGGATGTGCCGATCGCAACGAAAATATCGCTCTCGTTGAGAGCAGAATAGATTTCATCCATATACAATGGAGTTTCCCCAAACCAGACCACATGAGGACGCAGCACGCCGGCACGACCGCAGCTAGGGCAATGGTCCAAAACGCCGAGATCTTCGCGCCACGGGTTGACCGCATAGCAGGCCACGCAGCGCGCCTTTAATAATTCTCCGTGCATGTGGATGACCTGGTGGGATCCGGCGCGCTCATGAAGATCGTCGACATTCTGGGTGACAAGCGTAAAGGCGCCAACTCGGGCTTCAAGGTGCGTTTGCAGTTTTGCCAGAGCTGTGTGCGCAGGATTAGGAGTTGACGCCAGCAGGTTGCGGCGGCGGGCGTTATAAAAATCATGGACCAGAGCCGGATCGCAAAGAAACGCCTCGGGAGTGGCGAGCTTCATTGGGTCAAACCGCGACCATATTCCGGTTCCAGTTTTATCTCGGAAAGTTCCAAGGCCGCTTTCAGCGGAAACACCCGCGCCGGTGAGGACAAAAACCTTCATGCACGCCACGTCGCTCAGAATGCCTTTGATCGGCGATAGTACTCCTGCGAGATCATCAAAAGACGTTACTTCTTTGCAAGGCTCACGATATATGCGGCGATCGAGTCGATTTCTTCCGGACTAAGTATGATGTTCGGCATTTTTGCATGCGACGATCGCAAAAATACTTTGATCGCAAGTTCGTTGGTCGATGGCATGCGGCTAATGTCGACGAAGCTCGGCGCGCCGGATTTTTGGTTTTTTGGTTCGGCGTCCGGGCCGATTTGATGACAGGCGACGCATGTCGTCTCCGCGATACGCCGCCCTGCTGACGGATCGGCCGACTGCGCGCTGGCCGGCAGCAGGATTGAGCCATAGGCGGACACCGCAATCGCTATAAGTCCAAAAGCCTTCATTGCACCCTCCTAGCTATCTGGGCGGATGCTAAACTCCTTCATTAGCGGGGTCCAGCGTCCCCTAGCGGCATCACTTACGATCGAACGCGCGCTCCGGAGGGATCGTAAAAGGGCGTGAGCGAGGCTCGAGCAGGAACCCTTTCTCCAGCCACCTCAAGTTCATAGTCGCCGGAAAGCAGGTAGTTGGCGTCAACTCCAGACGCATTGCGGACATAGCCATAACCGAGTGGCTTGTTCAGCGTATAACCGAAGCCTCCGCTGCTCAGCCAGCCTACGCGAACTCCATTGCGATAGATTGTCTCGCGCCCGAGCAGCGTGACGTCAGGATCCTCAACGATGAAGCCGGCGAGCATTCGCGGTAATGGGTTTTGAGCAGCCTTTTCCAGCGCCGCCTTGCCCTGGAAGAGCAATTCCGATTTGCGCTTTACCGCCCATCCCAGGCCCGCCATTTGCGGAGTATGATCCGGTCCAATATCAGCCCCCCAAGCACGATAACCCTTCTCCAGACGCAAGGACTCGATTGCACGATATCCGCCGTCGACGAGACCCAGCGGCCCCCCTGCTTCAGTCAATGCGTCATAGACAGACGCCGCGAACTCGACGGGAACGTGCAGCTCCCAACCCAGTTCTCCGACATAGGTGACCCGGATTGCGAAGACCGGGGCGCCGGCCAAACGGATTTCTCGCGCTGTGGCGAAGGGAAAGCCATCGTTCGTCAGGTCGTCGTTACAGCAGGAAACCATCAAATCACGCGCGTGTGGCCCCATCAACGCCAACACCGCATATGCCGAAGTGACGTCAACGAGTGTCGCGTCGCTGCCCTCGGGGATGGAGCGTCTGATCCAGTCAAAATCATGGGTCGCAAAGCCAGTGCCTGTGACGATGTAAAAGCGATCACGGTCTTGGCGCGTGATCGTCAAATCGCATTCGATGCCGCCTTTATGATTGAGCAACTGGGTATAGACAACGCTGCCCGCCGGTCTGGCGATGTTGTTCGCCGCGATCCACGACAGAGCGGCTTCAGCGTCGCGTCCAATCAACAGCGCCTTGGCGAAACTTGTCTGGTCGAACAGCGCTGCCGCCTCCCGGCAGGCTTTGTGCTCGCGCTCGACGGCCGCAAACCAATTCGGCTTTGAAAAGGAGTAGCGATCTTCCGGCGCCTCGCCTGCCGAAACCTGGGAGAACCAATTGGGTCGCTCAAATCCCATTTTCTCCCCAAAGCATGCGCCCTTTGCCTTTAGCCTCTCGTACAAGGGCGAGCGTCGAAGGGGCCGACCGGAGCAATATTCTTCCGACGGCCATGCGATCGTGTAATGGCGGGCATACGCTTCTAGAGTGCGTGTGCGCACCCATCCAGGATCCTTGTGACACATGCCAAAACGCCTGATATCGACAGGCCACAAATCGAAGGGCGGCTCGCCATCGACGATCCATTCCGCCAAGGCCATGCCGGCGCCTCCAGCCGAAGCGATTCCGAAAGCGTTAAAACCGGCGCCGACGAACAAATTTCGCACCTCAGGCGTCTCGCCGATGATCCAGTTGCCGTCCGGCGTGAAGCTTTCGAGGCCGTTGATCATTTGTTTGACGCCCGCCGTGGCTAGAGCGGGCACCCGCCCCAAGGCCAGGTGCATGATCGGCTCAAAATGATCCCAGTCTTCGCTCAACAGGCGGAAAGAAAAGTCCTCTGGCGCGGACATATCGCGCCATGGAATTGGGTTGGGTTCGTAGCCCCCCATCACCAGCCCGCCGACCTCTTCCTTGTAATAGGTCAAGCGGTCTGGATCTCTCAAAGTTGGCAAATCAGCAGTCACGCCATCGATGCGGTCTGTCAAAAGATATTGGTGATGCACGGGCGTGATTGGCACGGTGACCCCGATGCGCGATGCAAATCGCTGCGTCCACAGGCCACAACAGAGCGCGAGTTTTTCGCATCGGATCGTCCCCCGGTCGGTCGTGACTCCCCGGATCTTGCCTTCCTCGACGATGACGCTTGTGACGTTGACGCCTTCAATAAAACGAGCTCCAGCCATGCGAGCGCCTTTTGCGAGCGCCTGCGTGATGTCGGAAGGACTCGCCTGCCCGTCGGTTGGGAGAAACGCCGCCCCGACCACGTCATCTACATTCATCAACGGCCAAAGCTCTCCAGCCTCTGCTGGACTTAACAGATGCATTTCAAGCCCGAAACTGCGCGCCGTAGTGGCCTGACGTTTGACTTCGATCCAGCGGTCTGGATTGCAAGCCAGGCGCAAGCCGCCATTCCGTTTCCATCCGGTGGCAAAACCTGTTTCAGCCTCAAGTCTTTCATAAAGCTCAACGGAATAGCCCAGCAACCGAGTGATATTGGCGTTGGTTCGCAGTTGCCCCACAAGCCCCGCAGCATGCCAGGTCGAACCCGATGTCAATTGATGTCGTTCAAGCAACAGGGTTTCGACGCCCCGCTTTGCGAGATGATAAGCGACCGAACAACCAATTATCCCACCGCCGACAACTATAACTTGCGCGCTTTTGGGCATGTCTGTCATGAGCGTCGCATCTCCTGGAATGCGGCCCAAGCAGATTTGAACCGCGTCAAATTTTCACTCGTATAGGCAGGATAATCGAAATCAATAGTAGATCTGGTTTCAGACACCATGCTCCACATCGCCTCTCGCAGCAAAGACGCGCAAAGCATAGCGTGGAAGCGATAGCGCAAATCATCACTGGCCGGCGCTTCGAAATAAGCCTCCAGCATCAAGTCGTTATCGATGGCGCCAAATCCATTGTTGGAGGAAAGTCCGCCAAGGTCAAACAGCGCCGTATTCCATCCCGCGTAGTCCCAATCGACGAGCCAAAGCCGCTCCCCGTCATCGATGAAATTTGCCGCAAGCAAATCATTATGGCCGAAGACCAACTCAATTGGCCCCACAATGGCCTCCAAAGCTTCGGACGCGTGGAGTAAACTCGGCAATTCTTTCGCATAGCGACTGTTATCCTCGATAAGGACGCGCCCGTAAGCGCGAATAATTTGGAAGACATGAAAAAGCAGGGCCGGACCACGCAGAAATTCTGGAATGTCGCGGTGCGCGCATTTCATCAAAGCGACGCATTTATCACGATTAGAACGCACGTCCTGCGGACCAAAGGTCTGACCCGAGACATATTCAAGAACTAGCACCGTAGGCCGGACGAACAGCACTCGCGGAGAAATTCCGGCTTCGCTCGCCGCTATGCTGGCGGCTTGTTCGTTAAAACGCATAACGCCATGAACCGGGATATCTCCGCCAAACCTGACGACTGCGCGGCGCTCCCCATCGAACACGAGATAATTCTTGTTGGTAATGCCGCCGAGCAGAGGCGCTATCTCGATCGAGCCGCGCCAGATCGGAAGTGCTTTTATCGTCGCCTCGGGAATATCGCTTTGCGCCGCCATACCAGTCTGCCCGTGAAGAGGTGCTGCAACGGTTCTGCTCTACATCATATGTTGCGCTACCCATGCAAAACCATAGCCGTCTGTTCGGAAAGTCATCTTATGGCTCAGTTTAAGTTTTGACCAGAGTTGCGAGGCATTGCAAATACGGGCGACGAACTATTCGCGGCGTCCTATATTCAGCATAAGCACAACTTACGAAACGGGCTGCCATGTTTGCGACGACCGTTGGCTCCACGCGCTATACATTCGACGATCTCAGAACGCTCATGGCGAAGGCGACGCCCTTGCGCTCCGGCGATTGCCTCGCCGGGATAGCTGCGGACAGCGCTACCCAGCGAGTGGCGGCTCAAATGGCGCTTGCGGATGCGCCTTTGGCGACATTTCTGAATAACGCCATCATTCCATATGAAGACGACGAGGTGACAAGGCTCATTCTAGATCATCACGATGCTGCGGCCTTTGCGCCGGTTGCAACTCTTACTGTCGGTGAATTCCGTGATTGGCTGCTCTCGGATTCCGCGACCAGCGACACACTAAAGGACCTTGCGCCAGGATTGACTCCGGAAATGGCGGCGGCGGTATCGAAAATTTGCCGCAATCAGGATTTGATCGTTATTGCGGCGAAATGCAGGGTCGTGACGAAGTTTCGCAATACGATAGGACTCTCGGGTCGCTTATCCTCGCGCATCCAACCGAACCATCCCACCGACGATCCAGAAGGCGTCATGGCGAGCGTGGTTGACGGCCTATTGCTGGGGAATGGCAACGCTGTCATAGGTATAAACCCTGCTCTGGATAGCCCCGAACGCGTGAGCCAGCTTTTGCGCCTTTTGGATGACGTGCGCGAGCGGCTGGACATCCCGACGCAATCTTGTGTTCTCACGCATGTAACGACGACATTACAGCTCATCTCCAGGGGTGCGCCGGTCGATCTTGTATTTCAGTCCATTGCTGGAACTGAGGCGGCAAACCGAAGCTTCGGGATCGACCTCGCCATTTTGCGGGAAGCGCGCGACGCCGCTTTAACGTTGCATCGCGGAACAATAGGCGACAACGTAATGTATTTCGAAACGGGCCAAGGGAGCGCTTTATCTGCGGAAGCTCATCACGGTTGCGACCAGCAAACGCTGGAAGCGCGGGCTTATGGAGTCGCTAGAGTGTTTAAGCCATTGCTTGTTAACACCGTCGTTGGGTTCATAGGACCGGAATATCTCTTTGACGGCAAGCAAATTATACGTGCGGGACTTGAGGATCATTTTTGCGGGAAACTGTTAGGTCTCCCGATGGGCTGCGACGCCTGCTACACCAATCACGCAGAAGCGGACCAGGATGATATCGACAATTTGTTGATGCTGCTCGCTATAGCTGGCGTAACCTATGTGATGGGCGTGCCGGGAGCGGATGATGTTATGCTGAACTATCAAAGCACGTCATATCACGACGTGCTTTCTGTCCGGTCGGCGTTGCGACTCAAGCCCGCGCCCGAGTTCGTGGACTGGCTGCAATCAGTGGGTTTAATGAACGAGGGCGGTATAATCACGCCTGAAGAGGTTCCAACCCGATTTCAACCGTTGCTGGCGAGGGCTTGATAAATGACGGATGCCCCCGTTAAATCAAGTTTGTCTTGGGCGACGCTACGCGCCGCGACCCCCGCACGCATCGGTTTGCCACGGACGGGCTCCGCAACCGCGACACAGTGCAATTTGGCGTTCCAATTGGCTCACGCCGAAGCCCGGGACGCGGTTCACGCGGCTTTCGATCCCTCGAAGGTCATTCAACCGTTACAGTCGCGCAATATTTCAAGCGTCCTGCTTCACAGCAGCGCGCGTGATCGCCGCGCCTATCTGCTGCGCCCTGACCTCGGCCGCAAACTCGATGGTGCATCGGCAACTCGACTGGCGTCTCTTGCGGGGGGATATGATGTCGCCTTCGTCATCGTGGATGGGCTCTCCGCGCGGGCGATTCATTCGCATGCTATCCCTTTCCTCGATGACGCTCTTCCCATTTTCCGTCGCAACAGCGACTGGAAGGTCGGTCCCGCCTGCCTCGTTGAGCAAGGCCGCGTCGCGATCGGTGACGAGATCGGTGAGATACTTGGCGCGAAGCTGGTGGTGGTGCTGATCGGAGAGCGGCCCGGCCTCTCGTCTCCGGACAGCCTGGGCGCGTACCTCACCTATGCGCCTCGCGTCGGGCGTAGTGACGCCGAACGAAATTGTCTTTCAAACATAAGACCAAACGGACTGACCTACCAAGAGGCGGCGCAAAGATTGGGATATTTATGCAATCAGGCGCGTTCGCGAGAGTTAACCGGCATTTCATTAAAAGATGAAAGTGGAGACGTGTTGAGTTTTTCCGACAGACTTTAAATTTGATTTCGTTTGCCTCTATCAAATCCTACGTCCCGGGCGCCTGTTTGAACTATGCATTGTGTCGTCATGACGTTCGGTTTTGTGTGATCAAGACTTACTAAAATTTCGAGTTAACCCAACTTCAGACCGCCTCAGATGAGCGTTCCTGCACGCCTCAGTGCAGATTACGGCGCAATGGTGGCCGCAGAAGATCAACATGGTGTTCGAATACAGTCATGTTCAAGACACATACTGATTCGCGCGTGTTATCGGAAAAACTCTATTAGTCAATGTCTTGTGCTGGCGTAACCTAAACTTTAACCAAGCTGTGGGAGGCTGAAACATCACTTGAACCAAAGGAGCTCTCATGAATTTGGGTCTGACCAAAGTCGCAGTTGCCTTCGCCGTGACCAATTTTCTCGCGCTTCCGGCGAGCGCGACGACCAGAACCGTCTCCCCAGGTTCAAACGACACGTCGACGGTTCAAAATGCGATCAACGCCTCCTCTCCAGGAGACCTTGTCCGGTTCGGTCCCGGGACCTACAATCTTTCTAACGTCGTGCTCAAGTCTGGAGTGTCGATGGTAGGCACTCCGGGAGCTGTGCTGAACGACACCGCCGATAGCGTCGGCGTGTTTGAACTCAATTCTTCCGACAGCCACGACATCACGATTCAGGGACTGTCCTTTGTCGGCACCGGCCGCGACATCTCCCACGGAACCGTTGAACTTGTCGGCGACACCTTCACGTCGCCTAATGGCTCCGTTCGTATTGCGGTTTTGAACTGCTCGTTCCAGAAAAACGGAATATTCTACGTTATCCTGAAAGAGTCCTTGATCACCGGAAACAGCTTCAGCAATATCGCGGCGCCGGGATCCGGCATTGTAGGCTATTACGCCGACGATACCACCATCAGCCACAACGCCTTCACCAATGTTTATGAACCCATCTCGCTGATCAATTCCGGTCAGAACCAGGGCCGCAACATTACGGTTTCCTATAATACCGCCAGCGGAATTTCGCGGATGGGCATCGAAATTCAGGGCCAGGGCGGAACCAATGAAACGAGCAATCTTCTCGTGCAGGGAAACCACTTCACAAATTGGGTCGATCCAGTGGCGGACGGCAACACAATTGCTTATTCGATCGTCACTACGGGAACACGCACTCGAGTGGTCGGCAACTATGCGCAAGGAAATTTGCCGACCGGTTGCGGTGTTGAACTTAGCGGCCCGGGGGCGGCGGCGGTGCATAATTACATCGACGGATTTTCTTGCTCTCTTATTGGTTACATGAGCCGAGACGATATGTCCTATAACAATGTCATCAACAGCAATGACGGAATCTGCGGAGCGGCGATTTGCACTTTCGGCAGAACGGATGAAATTGTGGTCGGCAACACCTCAAATCCAAACATGCCAATTCCGTTCGGCGGCGTGGGAGCAACTGCTCCACAGCTCAAACTTTGAACCAAAAGAAGCCCGAGCGCAGACCGCGCGCTCGGTTCCCATCCAGCAGCGATCTGCAACAGCGGTTCAGACTACCTTGGGGCGCAGGGGCACGGTTAGTATCAAAGTTCGCGGCCAAACTCGATTGCCGGGAGGTGTCGGTTCGCAAATTGATGCACGCATTCGAGCCTCACGTTTCTAGTTCCCCAATGTGTTTTTGTGAATAGAGTTGGACACCAAGCTGCCTGATCAGTTCAAGTTGGGTTTCCAGGAAGTCGATGTGTTTCTCCTCACTCGCCACGATCTCCTCGAACAATTGTTCGGAAACGCGGTCGTTGATGGATAAACAATATGCCGCAGCTTCGAGGTAGAGCGCACGAGCGTCAATTTCCGTAGCCAGATCTGCGTTGATGATCTCCTCGACGCTTTGTCCGACCCGAAGCGAATTAAGGTCCTGCAGGTTCGGAAAACCTTCGAGAAACAAAATGCGTTTCACCAGCTTATCGGCGTGCTGCATTTCCTCGATCAACTCTTCGCGCCATTTCCGCGCGAGTTCCGTAAATCCCCAATGGTCGAAGAAGCGATAATGTAGCCAGTATTGATTAACTGCGGTCAATTCGCTTCTAAGACCGCGATTAAGGTAATCAATAGCTTTCGCATCGCCTTGCATGTCTCGTCGTCCTTTCGCCACGACGCGACGAACCGTCACGTCGTCAGTTTCCCTTCCTGGCGACTCTCACAATCGCTATTTTCGCTGCATTTGTCCATTATTGGCCGTAGGAGGGTCGGGGTGATGTTTTGTGCAAAACGCCCGAACGTCAGTTGGTGAAAGATCGCTCCAACGCTCCTGCTCCGAGCGAACTATGATGGCGCGCCGGTTTCAAAGAAAGCAAGGCGATCGCATCATTTGCGATCTCTGCCGCGAGTGGACCCGGCGGAGTTATCGTAACCTCTATTGGGCGTCGAGCCGCCGCTTCAAAGGAGATTCCGACCGCCGGGAGATTTGTAAGGCAACGCTTTGTTAGCATCGAACGCATCCGAGGCGCGGCGTTTCTCGCGGGCCGCTGGGCGCCTGAGCGCCCTGCTCCATAAAAGGTCAAGCTACCATCCGAAGTCGCAGTGACGATCCCACCCATATTCCGGTAGCTTTTCGACCTGGCGAGATCGCTCAGGTCGCAGAATCAGCGCTTATCGTCCGCGATTGCAGAAGTCTTTAGTCGCGACCAAGAACGGTTGCTCGATCTTGGCCGCAACCATCAAGCTGCGGTCTTGTGCAAAGTTGAAAGGTAAGCCGACGCCTTTTCCAGATACGCCCATGCGTATCTCTTCAGCAGCTCGAGATATGCAACCGCCTTGCTTGCGTAGGGAGACTTCTCAAGGGCGCTTTTCGTTGGAAGAATTTCTGTTAGCAGCACCGAAACCTTCGCGGTTGCATCGGCTGCGCGGGATTGCCATTTGCCGGATTTCAGATCCGCCATCGCCCGCTCCAGGCTCGGCTTAGCGCTTTTGCGAGATGCCTCGACATACGCAGCGATTTTGGTAAGGGCAGACGTCAATCCTTCATAAGCCGTCTCAGTCAGAATATTTGCTTTGAGTAATGCGTAAATCGTCCCGTTTAGCTTCCTCAGCTCACCTTCCTGTCTCCAGGCGGTAAGCTCCTGACGTTTGAAATCGGCGAGCGCGCTGGCATGCAAACCGCGCACAACCTCCAATTCGCCCTCTAAGCTGCTGATATGGCCCTTTATTGCGTCGACCATCCGAAATGAGAATTTACCAGCCTCAAGATTGGCCACGGCAACGTCGATTTTCATTTTGTCAGACATGTCGATCACTCCGCTGCTTGGAAGGAGGCCATCATCGACTTCCGATGGTAAATTATTCGTTTCAATTAATTTACATCCCCAACAATATCGAAGCTCACCCGATAATGTCTTCGACTATTCCACCCAAACACGAACTCGTCGAGATACGCCTGCAAATACCCCTTACGAAACCCGTGATAAACGCCCAACCCAAACCGCTTAAGGTTCGCGAAGACTCTATTAATCCATGGCATGAAAACGTGAGCAGCCATCTTGCCGATCACGCGGGAATCGTGAGTGCGCTCAGGCACGTCGCGTAGGACGTGTTGCCGTCCGTCCAGATGGCGCTGCCCTTTGTCGTCGTGCTCGTCACGAACGCGTGCAGCGTCTTGCGGTCATAGCCCGCAATCGGCATGAGGCGAATGCGTCCAGGTTTCTTTCCATCCTTGAGTTCAACCGCGCCAGCGATAGCGATTTTGCCGATGGGGCTTCTGCCCTGTCCACCGCCAATGGGTTCGTTCTTCGTGCGGAAAGTAATCGTGTACTTCGTCGATCTCGACAACGCCCTCAAGCGGGTCGCGGTTAGGGTAATCATGCACACCTACTCTCTCCGTCGCCCACAGTTCGAGGACTTCGACTTCTCCTCCGAGGCAGTTGCGCTATTCCTTTTTGGAGAGTTCGCGCGATTTCGCCTTTGAGCTGCCTCCAAATGTTGATGATGCGCGGTTTCGCCCAGCCGAAGAGGGCTTTACCGCACTTCAACCCGAGGCGCCCAGCCGCTCTCGCGGTCTCGACCGCTCGGTCGAACCAGGGCAATAACGGGCTGTTTGCCGGAATTTTTGAGCGCATCCAAGCAACCCAGTCCCTGACGATTTGCGAAAACGCGCGCCACAAGAGGCCCCATGGATCCTCGACTGGCGCACGCTCCATTGCATCGCGCAGACGGGCCAGCTCCGCAGCGATCTCGGCCTTTCTTTGGCGCTCCTCATCAAGCTGGCGCGAGAGCTGACTCGCGCGCGCAGCCTGCTCCGCCGCGCGTTGCTCGCTGTCTTCCGCCTGCTTGGCGCTGTGCTGCGCGTTCGTCAGAGCGTCGTTGATTTCTCTGGCAGATTCATCGACTTGAAGCGCCATGGCTTCGTATTGCGAAAGCACTTTGTCGCGCTGCTCGGTCACGTCCCGCAGGAGGGCGAGTATCTCTTCGCGGTTCAAATTCTCGTGCTCAAACTCTGCGGTCCTGGGTATGGGATGCTCGGACATGTCACCTCCATGCGGCACGTTAGCCGATTGCGCTCGCTGCTACGGCCAAGATTATTAGTTAACGCGGTTGCGTTCACTGTCCAGACGCGGGCAGCCTCTTGACCATCCAAAACGATCGGTTGCGCCACGACAAGCGCGACTTCTGCTGGCGTCTGCTTGACCCTGATGGCGCACGCCCAACGTAAGAGATTGCACGAGGTTAAGGCAATTTTGCCCATGCGGCGCCGTTGCGTCGGAATTCAATATGTTGAGACCGCTGCAGCTAGCGACGCCGAATGATCGTGCGAAAGAAATGGGGAGAAACAAATGCGAACGCGAAATCTTTATGGACTCGGTGCGCTGTCTCTTGCCGTCTTCACATTTAGCAGCATGGCATATTCCGCTCCGGTAACTAGCCCCGCCAACGTGCGGTCGGGCCCGGGAAGCGGTTGGCCTGTTATTGCCGCTATCCCTGCGGGCACAGACGTCACGGTCGTTAACTGCGGGGAAGGATGGCGCCATAGCTGGTGTCAAATCGAGTATGGGAGCGTGAAGGGATACGTTAATGGCGCGGTGCTTGCAGCCGCCGGCCAAAACGTGGTTGTGGCTCCGGTCGTGACCACAGACGCAGTTAATTTGAGGGCAAGCGCCAACCTGTTCTCACCTGTTATTGATGTAATTCCAGGAGGCGAGCCTGTTAACGTGCTCCACTGCAGGAGCGGCTGGGGACGCGGCTGGTGTCATGTGGCGTATGAGGAAAAGACTGGATACGTCAGAGGCGGCCTGCTGGAACGACAAGGCGCTGTGATACCTCAGTGAAAGGGCTTAATTGCCGCGCTTAAACGCAGCGCGCCCCGGCCGTTATGGTGCAGCCTGTCGACTGCGGCGGGGTCCGCAGTCGAGCATCGAACGGCATCAGTTATACGCCGAAAACGCCGGAGTTGCGCAACTCGGAACGGCCGCTTTCAGAGCGGAATAGGTCGGACCGACGATCTGGTTGACAAGTTCGGCGAAAGGAGCTGCGGTCGCGCGCTTGACCGCGCCGTCCTCCGAGAAAACATCTGGAGGCCGCTTTGAATTGCGCCCGAGCGTATTCAACATTGCGTTTCGCGCTTCGACGTCGAGCGTATAGCCGAAGTGCGTTTGGAGAGATTCCCACAGCGCCGGTATCAGGTCACTGTAGTCCAGTATGAGGCTCTGTCCGGGGCGATGCGCCGCGAGGGCCGCTTCGCCGAATGCTGCCAGCGTCCGGCAGAGATACGCCTCGTTCGACATGCCATACAGCTCCTCCGGCGAAATTCCTAGAAGCTGGGGTGGAATGCCTCCTCTGATCGCGTCGGCGCCCGGCTGCGCATATTGCGACGCGAAAATTTCAAGTGGATTGCGGTAGAGGAAAACCCAAGGGACATCGGGAAAAACCCGCCAAATCAGTGGCAAATATAGCACGTCGGCGGCGAAGAACTTTACGAAGAAGCGTGTCTCCCAGGGGAAGCGTTTCTGCGCGAATGCATTGACGACATAGGAAAGCCATTTTTCGACCTGCTCCGGGGTTGCCGGACCGTGGAGGGGCGCCTGGAGTATGTTGCGGATTGGCGAAGCTTCCGAGACCATGATGTGCTCAGGATTCGACGCCAGCGCCTGGCTGAGCAGCGTCGAACCGCATCGGGACATGTGGAAGATGAAGCCGGACGGTTTCAATCCCGGCGGCAAACTAGCGGCGGCGGCAATCAGCGTGCGTCGCTGGAACAGCTGGTTGAAAGGACGCGTGAACGCCTCGACGATCGTCTCGTAGTAAAAAGGTTCGACAAAGCGCCGTGACCCGTGATGGCACCAGTCGACGATCATGTCTTCGCCGGCCCAGGCCGCTCGGTACGGCGTCCAGCCGGCAAGACTGCGCTGGGTCATACCAGCGGCGTCCACGGCGCAAGCCAAAGCTGCTGGCCGACGTGCAACGCCGTCGTCACATCGTCTGCATCGAACACGAACCCGTGTTCGGCGCCAGCCGCGACGACCTGGGAAACAAAAGTCGCGGTTTCCTCGAACGGCAGCAGCCGTTCAATGAGATCCTCTCGGGTTGCGACATAAAGCCGAAACTGCTGGAGAGCATCCGGATCACGCATCAAGGGCGCTCCCAAGCTGAAGGGCGAGGCATAGAAGTCCATGTGGAAAAGGGGTACGAAGGTTCAGCCATCGCGGGCGCCTTTCGGCGTCTCGAATGGTCGCGTCTGCACAATCATCTCTTGGGGCGCGCGCCATTCCATGTAGATCTGGATCTCGTCCTGACAAATGACGGTGAATCCCGATCGAGAATAGAGCCGCAGGGCGTCGACGTTGAAGGGCGAGAGCGCGAGGCGCACGGGAAAATTCCTCGCACGCGCGGCGTCGCAAATCTCGCGCAGAATATGCGCGCCGATTCCCTTCCCGCGCCACTCGGGCATGAGCGCTATGTCGACGATCAAAAACGCATCTGCGCCTTGCTGCGTCACGAGGCGGCCGACTGGAACATTCTCCGCCTCTATAATCTCGAAGCGCGCATTCGGAAATTGCGCACGATAACTTAAAGTCTGCCCCTGAAATTGCTGCCGCAGCAGGGCTTCCCGCATCGCGGTTTCGAGAAACGAAAAGTCTTCCATTGGCAAGCGCGACTGGCGGAAAAGCTCGAATCGGAAGGCCGAATCCGTCGCGGTTTCATCTCGTTTGTGCAGGAATTGTGCGGGAGCCGGACCCATGGTTCCAGAATGCCCAGACTTATCAACTTCGACTCGGGAAAATGCCTTGCAACGCGATGCAGAAATTCATGACGAGATAGGGGTTTTGAACGGAGAATGGCTGGTTGCCGCCCGTCGCGCCGATCATGCCCGGCGCCATATTGACAGGGTTGGTCGCTGCGGGCGCAAACGAACCGCCCCGCCAAAGCGGCACATTGACGGAGCTTGTTTCGGCGATGAAAGCGCCGCTTGGGCTGAGCTGAACGCCGCCTGCCGCATCCGCCGTCACACTGTGGCTGTGGGCTGGCATTTGGGCCTGGCTAAGCGTTACGTTATTTGTTCCCGCGGCCTCGCCAATGACAAAGCCGTTGCCTTGATGGATGGCTACGCGCCCCTGTAAATTCGGCAGTCCGAAGGTTGTTCTTCCGTCGCCCCCATATTGCGTCCCGAGCAGGGAAAACAACGCGGTATTCGTGTTGATCGCCATAAGCTGGCCGTTGCATAACGCCCATCCTTTAGGTGCGAAATTGAACCCAAAGACGCGAATCTCTCCAAGAAATGGGTTCGCCATGCTGGTCTCTCTCCATAGTTCTGCAGCAAGAGTGCCTTACGTCCCCGCCAGCGTCAACAGAGCGGATTGACGTCTAGAAAAAAGGTTGCATGAACCCTTAGCAAAGCGATTACTCGCCACGAAAGCCGAGCGGAGCGCGGCCGCGCTTTGGAGAAGGGCTGATTGGCTTGACAAAGCTTATGCGGACGTAAACATTCCCCGCGGACGTTGTGCTGCGCTGCGGGTATTCGTGGAGAGGAATTGAAATGCGCTTTTCTTGGCTCTTTGCGCTAGGTCTTCTAAGTTGCGAGCCGTCTTTCGCGCAATCCGCTCCCGCGGTGCTGATCGGAGGCGAGATGGCGAAAGCGGGTCAAGGCGACTGTTTCGTCAGCCCGGGTTTCTCGACATTCCAGCGCAATTTCTCATCTGCCGCCGCTCCTGGAACGAAAGCCGTGATTTCCTTCGCGAGCGCGTTCTGTCAGGGCGCCGATTTGAGCGGGCAAGCAGTCTTGAACTTCAATAGCGCTACCTCGGGCAATATCCGGTTCAAGCGCTACCCAACGTCCGTTGCAGGCTCCGGCGCACTGACATTCACGAATTATTCTGAGACGTTCAACGCGGCTGAGCGTCAGATTGTCGTGAGCTTTGACATTGTCAACGTGTTTCCGGTCACGCTCGTTTTAGAGACGCCTTGACCGGACGTCGCCTCTCACGCTGAGAATTGCGCAATTTTTGCTCGCAGCTCGCTTGGGAAGCTCAGTCCGTCATGACCGGCGAAGCCTGATCGTGGCGCAATGGCGATTTCGCTTCCGCCAGCCATGCTGGGGCGCGCCATGAGCCAGAAGTCGCAGCCGTTCGCCTCTGCCCGGCTCATCTTCACTACCCGTTGGGCGGCGCGCAAAAGGTCCTCGATCCGCGGCGCCCGGCTGTCCGGTAACGCTGTGTTCATTGCCGGAGGCGCGATCTGAACCAATTCAGCTTTGGCGTTTCGGATCGCCAGCGTGTACGGCGGGGCGTAATCAATCCACACTCCAGCGAACGTCAGTTCATCCGAGACGCCGGGGCGAAATGTGGCGCCGGTCGGCTCATGCAGAACGAAAACGGACGCCCGCCCGCGCAATCGAATGAGCCATGGATCGTCCAGCGCCAGATCGCGCGCAGCGCTAGTGGAAGGCAGCAAGCCCTCCATTTCTATGGACGGGGCCAGCAAAGTTACGGCGCACGCCGTCGATCCGATGGAAAAAGAGCGGCGGCTGAGTGTCATGCTGTTCTCCCCAAGCTTTAAGATGAGCGCAACAGGAATACAAACGGAAGATCTTGTAAAGCGGCTTTCACAGCGGCAGGCATTGCAAGCCCAATGCGCCAGCCGAAACACGGCGTTTCGCGCTCAGGCCCATACACAAAGTTATGGACTTGTTACGGCATGAGGTTTCCATGTCGCGGCAACGCCGACGGCGTGGGGCGCCGCGAAAGCCAAGCACTGAACGAACGGGCTACGGCGTGAGCGACGACGCTTTCAATCAGGAGAAACTTTGAGAGCCACGCCGCGTTGATCTGATGCAAACCGCAACTCCTGCCGAGAGGCATCCGAGTCAATGTTATCGCCCCCGGTCCTGTTTGGACTCCATTAAATCCTGCCGATAAGGACTCGAATTCCATAACAAAATTCGGAAGCAAAACTCCAATGAAACGCGCCGCCCAGCCCGAGGAGATCGCTCCTGCCTTTGTATTCATGGCGGCGCCTGCTTGCTCCAGTTACATCACTGGCGAAATACTTCCTGTCATTGGTGGTTACTAGCAGAGGCCGCTATCGCTGTCGGTACGGGTCCCATTATATGTGTAAGCTGCCCGGAAATCTCCTGCCTCTGTTCACCGCTATGGTCCTAGCTTGCTGTTTTGCGCAAGCTGTCGCGACTGCCCAGGACAACACCCGTGCAGCGCCGAATGGCGGTGAATCGCAATCAGACGTTGCGCCAACCACTCCATCAGTGCAGCAGGACAGTGCTCCGGATGGTGCAAATAGCAACCGCCCTGCAGCATCCTTGCCCCAAGCGCACGAGCCCGGAACTGCGAGCCTCAATTTCGGACCAGATACCGGAAGAGCCACGATGGACGCCGCGCATCGCTATGCAGATATCGCTGCAAAAGCCGGCTGGCCGCATCTGGGTGCGCCTTTGGGACCGGACGCGAAAGGAAAGGATCTGTTGCGACTTCGGCGGAGATTGGCCGTGGAGGGCTACCTGTCTGCGGACGCAGCAACAGACGCAAGCTGGGACGACCGCCTAACCGAGGCAGTGAAAAGCTACCAGTCCAATGTAGGGCTCGACCAAACGGGCGTCGTTTCTGGGAGTACGCTGCACGAACTTAATGTGTCTGCTCGTGTGCGCGCCCACCAATTGACTGCAACTGCGAAACGTCTGTCTGTTCTCCATTTTCCATTCCCCGAGCGATATGTTGACGTGAACATTGCTGCGGCGACTGTGGAAACAGTTGAAGGAGACCACGCGGTGAAGCATTACACTGCAATTGTTGGAGATCGCCGTGACCCTTCACCCGAAATCATAGCCAAGATAATTTCTGTCGACATCAATCCTGCCTGGACATTGCCGAGTTCGATCATCAAAAAAGAAGTCGTGCCAAAACTAAGGAGAGACCCAGAATATTTATCTCGGGAACAGATTCGCGTTTTCGATGGCCGAGGTCATGAGATAAATCTCGGCAGATTACGTCGACTGCCAGGGTCTCGCGCAGCGCAGTTCACGTTTCGACAGGACCCGGGAGCAAAAAACTCGCTCGGCGCTATTCGCATCTGGATGCCTAACAAAAAAGAAGTCTATATGCATGACACGCCCAAGCAGAACCTCTTCGAGCGAACGTACCGCTTTCTCTCGCATGGCTGCGTCCGCGTTGACGGCGTTTACGACTTGGCTTCCTGGCTTTTACAAAGCACGCCCGGCGCTCCATCAGGTCGCTGGGACGAAGCCGCGCTTCATCAAAAGGTCGAAGACGGCCGGTCGATAAGACTTCGCCTAAGTCGTCCTGTTCCGGTGGTTTGGACCTATATGACTGGCTGGGTTTCACAAGACGGCGCCGTGCACTTTCGAAAGGATATTTATGGCCTGGACAAAAGGTATGGTCGCTGAATCGACAGGATGGCTTCGCGGGCTGCGCGCTCTGCGGCGCGGAGGTCCTAACAGATGAGCCGCCAATGACCAAAGCTAAGCGTCTGGACGAACTGCCTTTCCTTGACGCCGAGACGGGAGACTTCGTTGCCGTCATAGAGACGCCCAAGGGCTCTCGAAACAAATATGACTATGACCCCGCGATAGGCGGCTTTCGGCTCGCCGCGGTGCTCCCTGAAGGCACTGTCTTTCCGTTTGACTTCGGTTTCATTCCCTCGACAAAGGCTGACGACGGCGATCCTCTCGATGTGATGGTGCTTTTGGATCAACCTGTGCCGCCTGGATGTGTCGTGACTATCAGGATTATTGGCGCAATCGTTGCAGAACAGCGAAAGAACAACAAAAAATGGGTGCGAAACGATCGCCTGATCGCGGTCGCCACACATGCCCACCTTCATGGCAACATCAAAAACATTGACGAACTGAACGCAAAAATACTGGAAGAGATCGAGGCATTTTTTGAACACTACAACAAATTAAAGCAAGTTGAGTTTCGCGTTCAAAAGCGCATCGGACCAAAAGGAGCACGCGATCTCGTCAAGGAAACAGCCACTGAGTCTCGGCGCTGTTGAATACGATGCGTAAACGTGACTTCGTGCATTATGTCGCCTGACGCATTGACTCGCTCCCGCAACGGATTTGCAGCCCTGTTCGTTGAATAGGCCGTTGCCGACGATTGCAAATCGATTGGTCCCTATTACTTAACCCCATGAAAAAACACGTCGTGCCTATGCTTCGCGGGGTTTTTGAAGACTGTGACGGATCGGAATCTCCGCTCATGAGCGTCGCCGCACGAGGCGCAAATCTCTTCTCCGCTGCGACAGCGGCGAAGAAACCCCATAGCCTCTGCTCTCAAAACGCCCAGGCCCGTCCAGCGGATTCGCGTTCAATAAGCGCTGGGACGTAACAGCTTCGAGCAAGGGAGATGTCGATGCGTCTGCAAAGTAATTGGCTGTCCGACGCCATTCACGAGGCTCAAGCCGCCAATGTGATGAACGACCATGTGCACGAAGCTTTGTTCGCGGCTCTTGAGCAGGCAATCGCCACAGCGGGGCTTCCACCCTTGCCCGAACGAGCGCCCGACGAGATTCTTCTGGCTTTATGGGAATTGAAAGCCGACATGGTTGAAGGGACTTTCGAGGCGATTAATCGGACTACTGTCCTTGGGGGGCTCGTCGAAATTGTCGAGATGTGGCGTGACCTTTCTTTATCAGATCACGCCGCGCGCGGGAACGTCATCGCTACGAAGTGAATGCCAAACTCTGTTGATGAATCCCCTTGCGTTTTTTCGTCGTGTTACGTAATCGCCCGAACTATGTTCTTCTGCTTATACGCTTATCTCATTTCTAACTCCCTTCCTGAGAGGTTGCGTTTCCTCTCCCGGGTATTTCTCTTGGCTCGAAATCTTCGGATTCGAGCCTTTTTTTGCTCCCCCGGTGGGGTGATCGACGCCGCCGACACCCCGTCGATTTAAGTGTTTTTCCTAATGTCTAGGTGCGGGGCTGATGCCTTAATCTTTGCGAGCCGCTTCAGTGGCGGCGCATAACAGCACAACTTGCTCGAATTTTCGGATTCGAGCCTTTTTTTGGGTGCCTCTTGTCCATTTTATTGGATAGGCTGACGGCAACCGATTTAAAGGAATGGTTGGGCATTGCTTCAAGTTGGATCCACTTCGATTTTGATCATGCCACGATGACTTCCTGCGGCCGGACCAAGGCGCCTTAGTCTGATGGAAGCGCCGTTAAGCTCAACCTATTGATTTATCTTGACATCCTATGGAAGATTCATAGGGTCGACACTGCGCTGTCCTGGCGCCCCGCTCGTCAAGCGCCTCCCTCCGACGAGCGCTCGGGGACACAGCAGAAGGTATCCTCCTTACCTTCACGTCTATTTCCCTAGACGCAAACGTCTCGTGAGTGGCTCCGGCTTCAGCAAATCCGCAACTGAAGCCGGAAGCTGGGTAAATTGCTCGCGATCAAGTCAACGCCTCTGCCCGGTGAAAATATCCGGAGCGAGTTTCGCCTGACGCTCGACGCCGACAACGCCGCTTTAATAGCATTGCTGAAGGCGTCGGCCTCCGAACCGCTGCTCCATACCGCGAACAATTCGGAAAATCGGGCGTTAACGTCATGATGGTCGGCGCTTGAACCTCGAGCGTCAGGCATTATCAAGGGCGGCTTTCTAAGGAAGCAAAATGGACCTCTTGACTGATAACGCGCGGACGTGGACGCGGAATAGTTGCCGAAGACTGACTCTACCTAGCCAACAAGAACCACCAAGGCCCGAGGTAACGCCTCCACTGCCTCCGGGCCAGCCACAACCCGCTCCTCCAGACATAACACCGCCGATACAGCCGGGCTTGCCGGAACCTACCGGTCCCGACATATGGCCCCCTCCTCCAGACGATACGCCACCATCGCCGCCGGAGGTCACGCCGCCGCTACCACCTCCACTTTCGCCGCCGCCAATAATAGCGATGAAACTCGCGAACGAGGATTAGCGCGCTCCTCGACATGGTTCTCGCAAACACGGCCATCCAACATCGAAAGTCGCTCATCGCGACAGACGCCTTGCGCCGCGCTCCTTTCAAAGCTGTCGGCGCGAAATAACCAGTGATAGATAAGGATCTAGCTGATGCCGATAAAAGGGAACGTGCTCATTCTAGGCGGAGTCGGCGGTATTGGTGAGGCGCTTGCCCGACGGCTATGCAGAAAGGGATTGCGTGTTTGCGTAACGAGTTGATCTTTCGACCGCGCCGCGGCGCTTGCTCGAGAGATTGGCGCCGTGCCGGCGACTGTCGACGTTCACGATCAAAGTTCGATCGAAGCGGCGATCGTTGCGGCGGCGGAAGGCGACTCCTTGTCGGGCTTAGCATACTGCATTGGCAGCATTCCGCTGAAGCCTCTGGCGAGCCTCACTTCTGAAGACATGCTGGAGGCATATAGATTGAACGTGATCGGGGCTATGCTGGGTGTTCGCGCAGCGGCTGCGGCGCTTCGCGCGGCGGGGGGAAGCGTCATCCTGTTTTCGTCGATTGCAGCACGGCAAGGATTTGCTAATCACGTTGCCATTGGCGCGGCAAAGGGTGGCGTTGAGGGGCTGACCTTATCGCTGGCCGCCGAACTAGCGCCGAAGGTGCGCGTCAACGCCATCGCCCCCAGTTTAACCAGAACTCCAATGTCGAGTTCACTCACGCAAAATGCGAAAATGGCAGAGGGCATCGCCACGCTCCATCCCATTCCAAGGCTGGGCGATGCCGAGGAGGTGGCGGCTTTGGCTGAGTTCCTGATGTCGCCGGACGCCGGCTGGATCACAGGCCAGATTGTCGGCGTAGACGGCGGACGATCCACATTGCGTATTGGCAGGCTGTAGTGGTCGAGCGCCACTGATCTTGCCTTCGAACCCAGGCGGCGTGAATGGCTCTCATCGAGGCTTCATGCATTCTCTTGTCCCTGCCTCGGGTAGATCCCATTTTAGGGAAAACGGCAGCGGAAGCAAAAGTGGATCTTATTGTTGCGCGATCAGAGGGATTGTATTGTCCTCAAGGACAGTTTTTCATCGATCCCACTTCGGGCGTCGAGCGCGCGGTGATTACACATGGGCATTCCGACCATGCCCGCTATGGCTCCGCCCGTTATCTCTGCCATGACTTAAGCGCCCCGATCCTGCGCCAGCGCCTCGGCGAAGTAAGCGTTCAAACTCTGGCCTACGGCGAGCCCATTCTCATCAATGGCGTTCGCGTCTCGCTGCATCCGGCGGGCCACATTCTCGGCTCGGCGCAGATCCGCGTCGAATATGGAGACTGCGTCTGGGTCGTGTCCGGCGATTATAAGATCGAAGCGGACGGCGTGAGCGCAGCGTTTGAACCCATAAGGTGCAACGCCTTCATCACCGAATCCACTTTTGGGCTGCCGATCTATCGCTGGCTCCGCCAAGCAGAGATCATGGACAGCATCAACAACTGGTGGCGTCATAACGCCGACACTGGACGCACAAGCGTGATGTTCGCCTATGCGCTCGGCAAAGCGCAGCGTATTCTCAAACATCTCGATATGACTATTGGTCCGATTGTCTGTCACGGCGCGGTCGAAGAGCTCAACATGATTCACCGCAAGATCGGCGTCGACTTGCCGCCTACGCTTCGGCTCACGGAATGTCATGACCGGCAGGCGATGAAATGCGCTTTTGTGCTCGCTCCACCCTCGGCTTTCGGCGGCGGATGGCTGCGACGCTTCGCCGAATATTCCGACGCCTTCGCCAGCGGCTGGATGCAAGTCCGCGGCAATCGTCGCCGCCGCGGCGTCGATCGCGGCTTTGCGCTTTCTGATCACGCAGACTGGCCGGGGCTGCTGCAAGCGATCTCGGCGACAGGCGCGGAGCGTGTTTTCGTGACCCATGGGACCGTCGGACCATTCGTGCGCTATCTCCGCGAGAGCGGCGTCAACGCGGCTCCGATCGAGACGAATTACGGCGAGGACGAAGATGCGGTCGTCGAAGCGGGCGCTTCATGAACGAGTTTGCAGCTCTGTACTGGCAACTCGACGCAGCGACCTCGACCAAGCGCAAGCATGAGGCGATCGTCGACTTCTTGCGCGG
The DNA here is from genome assembly GCA_963724845.1 of uncultured Alphaproteobacteria bacterium. Lineage (GTDB taxonomy): Bacteria > Pseudomonadota > Alphaproteobacteria > Rhizobiales > Beijerinckiaceae > Methylocystis. The sequence goes on along the minus strand of CAVRWF010000005.1, from coordinate 227,190 downwards.
CGCGCTCGCCGATCCTGGTAGGAGCGCCAGCGCGGCATGGGCGGTGTATCTGCTTGCTGGCGGCAAACCGCGCCAGCTCGTCGCGACGCGCCTTTTGCGCGATCTCGCACTCGAGGAGTCAGGGCTGCCGAAGTGGCTGGTGGAGGAATGCTACCACAGCGTCGGCGATCTCGCCGAAACGCTAGCGTTGTTGCTGCCGGCGCCCAGGACTACGGAAAGCATCGCACTCGACGTCTGGATCAATGATCGCTTGACGCATCTAAAAAATCTCGACGACGATGCTCGGCTCGCCGACCTTGCCCTATGGACGCGCGCGTTGACGCCGAAACAGCGTTTGCCGTTCTTCAAGCTAATAACTGGCGCGCTGCGGGTCGGCGTCTCCAAGCTCACCGTCGTGCGCGCACTGTCGGAAGCAACGGGCGTCGATGCTACGCATATGGCGCAGCGCATGATGGGTTTCACGCAGGCGACGCGCATGTTGACTGCCCAGGATTTCATCACACTCACGCGCCCGGCAGGCGACGATGATCCAGAACCCCAAGGCCATCCCTATCCGTTTTTTCTGGCGCATGCGCTACAATCTCCGCCCCACGAACTTCCGGCGCTGCTCGGGCCCGTGGACGACTGGTTCGCGGAATGGAAATATGACGGCATTCGAGCCCAGCTCATCGCGCGCGGAGGCGCATGGCGACTTTGGTCTCGCGGCGAGGAACTCGTTAACGACAGTTTCCCCGAGATGGGGCGTCTAGCGCGTTTTATGCCCGATGGGACTGTGTTCGACGGCGAACTTCTGGTGCTGGAAGCGCGAACGTCTTCGGAAATCCCTTCGCCACTGGAGACGCATGACATCCGCCCTTTTGCACATCTGCAGCAGCGCCTTGGACGTAAAACCGTGAGCGCCAAAATGCTGAAGGAGTTGCCGGTCGGGCTTGTCGCCTACGATATACTCGAGGCGCGTGCTACGGACGTGCGTCATCTGCCGCAGTCGGAGCGCCGCGCTCTCCTGGAGAGCACCGTTCAGGAGACGCTCGCCAATGCTGCCGCTTGGGGAGAACGGCCTTCGTTGCATTTAAGCCCTTTGCTTGAGCGACACGATTGGGTCGCGCTGCAAGGGTTGCGCGAGCAGGCTCGCATGTTTAGCGCGGAGGGCATGATGCTGAAAGCGCGTTCGGCGCCCTATGGCGTCGGGCGGCGCAAGCCCTTGGAAAACGGCCGCGGCGGGTGGTGGAAATGGAAGCTCGACCCTATGAGCGTGGATGCCGTGCTGATTTATGCGCAGCGCGGCAGTGGTCGACGCTCCGGGGTTTTTAGCGATTACACTTTTGCAGTGTGGAGCGGCGGGCCGGAAGACGAAGGACGAGCGCTTGTGCCCTTCGCAAAGGCCTACTCCGGGCTTTCGGACGATGAGATGAGCAAAGTCGATTCCATCGTGCGGAAGACAACAGTCGAGAGTTTCGGTCCCGTACGCAGGCTGCGCCCAACAATGGTGTTCGAACTCGGCTTCGAAGGCATAGGATCGAGCAAGCGGCACAAGAGCGGTATCGCCGTGCGCTTTCCTCGCATGCTGAAATGGCGACTGGACAAGTCCGTCGAAGCAGCAGATACCCTCGCCGATTTACGCAAGCTGCTTGCCTCGGGCTGATGCGAGCGCGGAGCCGTTCCCTTTGCCGCTGAGGATAACTCTGTACAACAAAAACGGAGCAATAGTTGCATAATTGGCCGCGGTCCGCGTTGAAACCGCTCCAGGAATTTTTGCGGGGGACACCCTAATTCGCCTTAGTCTGCAAAAGACCGTAATGCCCGCATCATTGGGTGAGGTGAACGATGCTGGGCGGTGTCGTCGCGCTGGTGAATAGCGTGGTCAATCCTAGCGTGATACCGGGTAGATCGTTTGCCTGGTAGAAGAGATTTGGCGATGAGGCGCATTGCGTGAGATTGGCAATCAGTGCGGACGGCGGGGCGTTAGACTGGATGAGTGTCTGATAAAGCGCCGTCACGTCGGTCGGATCGATGAGATAGGTGACGTAAAGAATAGCGACAGTGACGCCACTCTGCTTGAGGCTGGCGCAGAGGCTGGGGTCGATGGGACCGGTCAACTTGCCGTCGGCGTTGCCGCTGCTGAAGTTCGGTATGCTTGGGTAATTGTAGGTCGCCGAAATCGCGGAATTCATCGGCAACCCGACATCCGATAGCCCGTCGGTGACGAGGACAACTATTTGCTTTGGCGAAGCCGCACTCGGCCCGGCTCCTCCTGATGGTATTGTGGTGTTAAGAGCAGCGAAAACTGCTCCAAAATCCGTGTCCGCATATTTTGACGGAACGTCGCCGTTAGGAGGAGCGATATTCGCCGGCGCCGGCGCAGGCAAAGTATAGACCAACGTCGACATAGTGTCGAAATCGATCGCACCGATAGCGCTGGAAACGCTTGAAAAATTGGTCGTCGGCGGCACTACGGTCGTGAGCAGCGAGGACATTGTATATAGCCCCATGCTGTATTGACCGGCAGTGGAAGCGGTGGAAACATAATTAGTTAGCGACTGAGCTGCGCTCTTTACAGTGTCGATGCGCAATGTCACGCCGCCGTTGCGTGCGATCTGATAATTGGAATAGGATGACGCGTTGGGAGTCCCGTTGGGGTTGGGATCGATATCATGACACGCGAAGGAACAGCCTGTCCCGGTCTGAGCTAAAGTAAGGGCGTCCAGGTTAGCGATGTCGGTTGGCGTCGCAGCGATGGCCATTGACGGTGAGACGTCGAGCACCAGCGAGATATTTGCATACATCAGCGGTGTTGAACTTGATGTCGAACTCGGTGTGGTCGACGCGACGACCGTCTTCGTGACGGCCACCACGGGAATGTTCACCAACTTCATGATGGTTGTTGAAACATTCGCCGTGTAAGTGAGTTGCGCCGATACATTGGATCCTGTCTGCGTAACGGCGAAGGCCGGATTGACATTGCTGACGTTCCTGATCGCTAGCGCGTTTGCAAGGAAGGCATTCTGCCCCGCTGAGATGGCGGCGGCGCTCCAGTTCGCATTTCCGGCGTTGAGTTGCTGATATCCTGCTTGCGCCGCCATTAATGCGCCATTGTCGGCCGCCTGGGTGAGCGCGCTCTGAGCGCTTGTAACCCGCAAATAATCCATCGCCACGCCAACGCTAAGCAGCAGGGGCAAAATCGCGAATATAAAGATCATGACCACAGCGCCGTCACTGTTGCATTGGAATTCGCGTAAAGCCACAGTAAATCTTTTTGCGAAGCAATTAAATTTCATCGAGTCTCTCGCTCAACTCACAGGTCGGAGCACGCACGCCAGAAGATTTTCGTCCTGAAGCCGGCGTTCCAAAAAATCTGGAAGCACGAGTACGCTTCTAATTTTAACGGAGAGCGAACAGTTCTAAAGTTTTTCCTGTTTGGTTAATAAATTACCAGCTTTCACCTTATAGCTGACGATTTTGTGGCGAGCAGCGACCGCTTGCACCCACAACTTCGACCAATGCGAACGCAGTGACAAATCAAAATTGCACCCGGCGCTCTATTTTGGCTGCAACGTGCTTGCACATGCGTTGCGAACAAAACAAGAAATGTGGTTCATTGGAGCTCCTGCTCCATCTATCGATTCGCAAGCGAAGCCCTTGGCCTATCTGGAAAAGCTCAATTCCGAACAGCGACGAGCCGTTGAACATGGCATCCGTGAAAAGGGCTGCACGACGGCAGGTCCGCTGCTCGTCATCGCCGGGGCGGGGTCCGGCAAGACCAACACGCTTGCCCATCGTGTCGCGCATCTCATTGTCAATGGCGCCGATCCGCGCCGAATCCTACTGATGACTTTCTCCCGTCGGGCAGCCGCCGAAATGACCCGCCGCGTCGAGCGCATTTGCGCCCAGGCGATGAGAGCCAGCGCCGGCAATGCGATGACCTACTCGCTCGCCTGGGCCGGCACATTTCATGGGATCGGCGCGCGCATCCTGCGCGATTACGCGGAGCAGATCGGGCTGGACGCCAATTTCACGATCCATGATCGAGACGACTCGGCCGATCTCATGAACCTGGTACGTCATGAGCTTGGCTTCTCAAAGACGGAGAGTCGCTTCCCCACCAAGGGAACTTGCCTCGCGATCTATTCCCGCGCCGTCAATGCGGAACTGCCTCTCGAGGAGGCGCTGCGGGTTTCGTTTCCCTGGTGCGCCGCATGGCGGGCGCAGCTGCGCGACCTGTTCGCAGCCTATGTCGAGGCCAAGCAGACTCAGAACGTCCTCGATTACGACGATTTGCTGCTCTATTGGGCGCAGACCGTCGCCGAGCCGGCGCTGGCGGAGGAAATCGGCGGCAGGTTTGACCACGTTCTTGTGGACGAATATCAGGACACCAATCGCCTCCAGTCCTCGATCTTGTTCGCGTTGAAGCCGAATGGAAGGGGACTTACCGTCGTGGGCGACGATGCGCAGTCGATCTATTCCTTCCGAGCCGCGACCGTCCGCAACATCCTCGATTTCCCGGACGCCTTCACTCCTGCAGCCGACGTCGTCACGCTCGACCGCAACTATCGCTCGACCCAGCCGATCCTCGCCGCCGCCAACGGCGTGATCGAACTTGCGTCCGAGCGGTTCACCAAGAACCTTTGGACGGAACGGCAGTCGACGGAGCTTCCGCAGTTCGTCAGCGTTCGCGACGAGGCCGACCAAGCCCGCTATATCGTCGAGCGCGTGCTGGAGAACCGAGAAACTGGAATGGACCTCAAACAGCAGGCCGTATTGTTTCGCGCCTCACACCATAGCGGTCTGCTCGAATTGGAATTGACCCGCCGCAACATTCCCTTCGTCAAATTCGGTGGGCTGAAGTTCCTCGACAGCGCCCATGTGAAGGACATGCTGGCCATCCTGCGGTTCGCCCAAAACCCCCGCGACAGAGTCGCGGGTTTCCGGCTCATGCAGCTTATGCCGGGCGTCGGGCCTGCGTCCGCCCAGCGCGTCCTCGACCGGATGGCCGATCTGGCGGATGCTGTTTCGGCTCTCTCCAACATTCCTGCGCCGCCGCGCTCGGGACAGGACTGGATCGGCTTCGTTGCAACCCTTCAGCGTATCCGCTCGGGCGAGGCCGGCTGGCCCGCCGAAGTGGAATGCGCGCGCCGCTGGTATGAACCGCAGCTCGAACGCATTCACGAGGATGCGGCGACGCGGCTCAACGACCTGCTGCAACTCGAACAAATCGCCTCGGGCTATCCATCAAGGGAAAGGTTCCTCACCGAATTGACGCTCGACCCGCCAGACGCCACCAGCGATCAGGCCGGCGCGCCGATGCGAGACGAGGATTATCTGATCCTGTCCACTATCCATTCCGCCAAGGGACAAGAATGGAAGTCGGTCTTCGTCCTCAATGCCGTCGACGGCTGCATTCCATCCGATCTGGGAACGGGGACCACGGCAGAAATTGAAGAGGAGCGCCGGCTGCTCTATGTCGCCATGACACGCGCCAAGGACAGTCTGCATATGGTCGCGCCGCAGCGTTTTTTCACCCATGGCCAACATGCCCAGGGAAATCGGCACGTCTATGCCTCGCGAACCCGTTTCATTCCGACGACCCTACTAGCTCATTTCGAATCCGTGACATGGCCGCCGGCGACGCTTGAGACTGGAAAACAGCAAGGAGCAAGACAGGTGCGCGTCGATGTTGGGGCGAGAATGCGGGGCATGTGGCGGTAGGGAGGATGGAACGATCTGACAATCATGCTCGCGCCGAATGACGCTCCTCGAAGCGATATGACCGACGACGGCGTGCGGAAACGCGGCGTTGTCGCGCTCGCTCGCCAACGAAAGATCATCCATATCGACATGGACGCGTTCTACGCATCCGTCGAGCAACGCGACAATCCGGAGTTGCGTGGCAAACCGGTCGCCGTAGGCGGATCGCACGAGCGAGGCGTCGTCGCGGCGGCGAGTTACGAGGCTCGAAAATTTGGTGTGCGCTCAGCGATGCCGTCCGTCACCGCCAAGCGAAAATGTCCAGACCTCATCTTCGTGAAGCCTCAATTCGACGCCTACAAGGAAGTGTCGCGCCGAATCCGAGCGATCTTCGCCGAACACACCCCAATCATCGAACCACTGTCGCTTGACGAGGCCTATCTCGACGTCACTGAAAATCTGAAAGGCAATATATCCGCGACAGAAGTAGCCGAGGAGATCCGGGCGAAGATTCGCAGCGAAACAGGTCTCACCGCGTCTGCTGGCGTCTCATATAACAAGTTCCTGGCGAAGCTTGCCTCCGATTACCGCAAGCCCAACGGCATCTTTGTCATCACGCCGAAGATGGGTCCAACGTTTGTCGAAACCTTGGAGGTCGGAAAATTCCATGGCGTCGGGCCGGCGACGACTGCGAAAATGAATCGCCTTGGCATTGGGAACGGCCTCGATCTTAGAGCGCAAACACTTCCCTTCCTTCAGCGGCACTTCGGAAAATCGGCGCCATACTTTTATTGGATCGCACGGGGCGTTGACGATAGACCTGTGCGCGCAGACCGCATCCGCAAGTCGGTGGGCGCTGAAAACACTTTTTTTGAGGATCTTCTCACTTTCGAAGCGGCCTGCGCCGCGCTCCAACCAATCATGGAAAAAGTCTGGCGTCACTGCGAATCCCTGCACATTCGTGCACGCACGGTGACTCTGAAAGTTAAATTTGACGACTTCCATCAGATAACGCGCCGCCATACCGGTCTTGCGTGTGTTGCAACGCAGGCGGAACTGATGCAGCTGAGCTTTGCGTTGCTCGGACCGATCTTTCCCACGCAAAGGGGCATCCGCCTTCTGGGCGTTACGCTATCGTCCCTAAGCGAGAATGGGATGAGAACGGACGACCAACTCCGCCTCGGCATTTAATCGACCCCTCAATTCGCTGAAGTTGCCGATTGCGTTGGCGAGGCGCTTTTCGCCTTCAGGTTCGGCGGGCATTTGTCGACTCCAAAAGCAACATCATTCCATTGCCGCTTCCAAAAGTCGGCGACGCTGAAACGAGCGATCTCCGCTCCGTTCGCGTCAATGATGACGAGCGCGTCAAAATCAACTGTCTGAAGAGCTTTAGGACTGCTCAGCTCCATTTCGAAAAAGTGCCGGACTTGCTCGATTACTCCGGCTTGCCCAGATGATTGCCGCTCATATTCGCGCAGTGGTTTGAGCTTGACCCCGTGATTGCCGGTGTCGACGAATTTAACTTCCTGAACTCGATAAACTTCCATTCTGGCGCCCTGCGTTGCGCGAGGTCTAACAATGAGATTGGCCGTGTCGAGACCACGTCAAGGGGCTTGATAGTCAAAGCGGCTAAGACTCTGCTTTTTATGGAATGGTCTGACCCTCATCCCCACAAAAAAGCATAACTTGTGAGCTGCCTGTTGGATTTCGGAATGTCAGTCTGGATCGTCTAAAACGGCGCGGTGAATCCGCGAGTTGCCGCACGGCAGAATTGTCGATTCATTACTATGTCGGACTTATTGCAACCTAGATCCAGACAAAGTCTCTGCGGTCGAGAGGAACAATAACGAGGGCATAAAACAGGTCGGAAACAGTCGCGGGCAGGCTCGCCGCTTTCGGCAGGTCATCAAATTGAAGATCGGTGCATACAGCGCATGCATTAAGGCTGGTTGAGAGCGGTGAAGCCCGTAAAGCCAATTTGCGTACCCCAACTGCCGTCTGTCTTCGCAAAGGAGCCGGCGACCCAAACGCCGGGCGTGTTGACGCCGCCCCCTTGGGCATAGTCCACTTTCGCGGGCGCAATCGCTGTGTAGCGGCCCCAAGAGGATTCGGAGTATCGCGCCTTACCCGTTCCCAACAGAATCCCCGAATCGAAAAAGGTGTTGTAGGGCTGAGTCACCCGTTCCGACACATAACCGACACTGGGGTAGCAAGTTGCGCAACTGGGACCAGAGAAGTTGTACGCAACGATGACATTGCCCTCGAGGTCAGGCTGGGATGTGGGATAATAATAAAAATTACCGGAACTGGTGAGGTATTTCGCATCGACCAACAGCGCCCCCGTCATTCGGGCGCAATCGCCAGCGGTGGCGCCGTTACAATTCGGGTCTTCGTTGCCCAAAAAAGGAGCTACTTTGTAGCTGTGGATATCGGACCATGAATTGTCGCCAGTCGTCAGCGCGGCATAGAGGTATCCCGCGTTGTATGTCACTTCTCCAGTGATGCGCGTGTCCAGCGTATCGATCGAGTGTGGCGAACCGGGTTGGCTGGCCTGCGGCGGCAGGTAATAGGTGAAGGATCCGCTGTTGGCGAATGACAGATCCGGTGGATAAAGGTTGCCATTTAGCCAGCCGAACTGGTTCGACAATCCGAAGACCATCAGTCCACCGCAACCGGTAACACAATTACCGCCGCCATAGTTCATATTATAGGAGGCGACGAAGAATTCCGCGCGCGGATTGTCATACGGGCTCCAGACATTGGCCGGCTGCGTCGAGTCCGTGTATTGTCCGCTCACTTGCATTCCATAAATATACCAGTAGTTGAGCGGTCGCCCTGCGTAGAGCAGAGATTTCGGCAACAGAACCCATTCCTCCCACATGTAGGGGCCACAGCATGAACCCTGCATGGGGAACAGGTTCGAGGCGAGATAAATCCCCTGCCTGTCCTGACCGATGCGCACAAAATCGTTGTAGACTTGGTTTTGGCTGGGGGTGCGGAATCGATAGACATTCCACGCGCCTGTCGGGTCGTCGCTCTGGCTGACCGCGATGTCGTAATAGCTGTTATTGGTTAGGTCGCTGTCGCCGAACGCGAGAATGAAACGATGATTGAACCAGTCATAGAGCGCGCGCGGGTCAAACACATAAGTGGATGCCGACAGCCCTGCAAATGATTGCAAAGTTTTCGGTCCGAGGAGCCGCACTCCTGCCGGGGACCATACGGAAAGGCAGTCCTGATTGACCTGCAAGATCGGTTCATTGCCGTCACCGACGGCCAGCGCCTGGTCAGAAGGGGCCGCATTGCTGCATTCGCCTTCGGTGTTGCCGATGAAACTGAACTGCGGCGCGGTGCTCGCCGGCGCGTCGCCCGGCGACTTCACTACCGGCGGTCGGACGAGCACAGCGCTCGGCTTTTCGTCGATCGGGGCGGGCGCTTTACTAGCGGCGGCCGTCGCCTTGCGAGCAGCGTAAACACTCGCCGAGGAGCCAGTCAGTGGTCCTATACGGACGCGCGGACGTGCGGCGACATCCGCCGCTGTGGCGTTCGGCAGCACGCCCAACGTAACCTCACGCGCCATGACCAGTTCTGGTCCTGCGGCGCCGTGACCAGGATTGAAGTTCGACGTTTGCGATGGATCTGCAAATGCGCTAGGCGCAAGCGCCGACATCGTCAGCCACGACAGGAAAATGCGGCGAACAGCACCCTTGGACATGCCAGTCTCCTTTTGTCGCCTGTTACGGCTGGTTGGGCGCTGTATAGGCCATGAAACCGATCTGCGTACGCCAGCCGCCGCCCGTCGCGGCATAGGAGCCGGCAACCCCAAAGCCCGGGGTTGAGACGGAGCCGTTGTCCGTGTAGCCCACTCCTCCCGGCGCAGCAGCGGTGTAACGGCCCCATGGCAGCGACGCGTAGGGAGCAGCGCCGGTCGCCAACATAAGGCCGAAGTCCGGCCAACCGCCCCCGGGCGCCGTCGCCCGACTCATCCCGTAGCCGACGCCGGGATAACATATTGGACAATTTGGCCCGGAAAAATTGAACACGGTGACCACATTGCCTTCGAGGTCCGGCTGCGGCGTCGGGTAGTAGGCGAAATTGCCGAAGTAATTTGCCCGCGCCTCCTCAAATGTGGAGACAGTAATTAGTTGGGGACAGAGGTATTGATACTGACCGGCGCAGCGCGAATCCTCATTGCCCAGATATGGCATGATGCGATAGACGAGCAGGTCGGACCACGTAGTGTCGCCGGTCGTCAGCGCCGCATGCAGAACGCCTGACTTGTAAGTGACCTCTCCGGTGATGCGAGTATCGAGCGTCTCTATCGAATTTGGCGCTCCGGGCTGACTGGCGTTGGGCGGCAGATAATAGGTGCTGGTGCCGGCGCAGCAGATCCCCGACACTTCCGGAGTCGGCCCGCCGTTGATCCAACCGAACGGATTTGAAACAGCCCAAACGGTAATCCCGCCGCACCCGTTGACGCAGTTGCCGCCGCCGAAATTAATATTGAAAGAAGTGGCGAGGAATTCCGCGCGCGGATTATCGTACGGGCTCCAGACATTGGCGGGTTGGGTCGAGTCGCTATAGACGCCGTTTACCTGCATCCCTGACTGATGCCAATAACTGGCGCCCAGCGTTCCAGCATAAAGCAGCGACTTCGGAAGGAATAGCCATTCCTCGAAGAGATAAGAGCTAATCACGCCGCCGTTCAAATTGAAGAGATTCGAGGCGACATAAACCCCCTGTCGGTCTTGTCCAAGTCTGATGAAATCGTTTAGCGCGTTGCCTCGGGAGGGCGTAAGGAAACGATACACAAACCAGTTGCCTGTCGGGTCGTCGGTCTGACTCACGGCGATATCGTAATAGGCGTTATTGGTCAGGTCGCTGTCGCCGAAAGCAAGTATGAAGCGATGGTTGTACCAGTCATAGATCGCACGCGGGTCGTACACCGCTTCACTCGCCGCAAGGCCGGCAAACGCCTGCAGCGTCTTGGGCCCCAGGAGCCGCGTTCCGCCCGGCGACCACACCGACACGCAGTCATTATTCACCTGCAGGATCGGGGATGCGCCATCGCCAATCGCCAACGCCTGATCTGATGGCGTTTTCGTCGGAGTTATACCGACGCAATCGCTCTCGGCGTTGCCGGCGAAGGTGATTTTCGGCTCATTGGTGAACGGGTGCGCCACGCCGGATGATGGAGAGGTCAGCAGAGCTGGCGTCTTTGGCGCCTCGCCCGGCTCGCCGCGATGTGCGGCCACCGCCTTGCGCGCAGCATAAGCGCTTGCGGAACCGCCGGTCAGTGGGCCCATCCGAACGCTTTGTCTTGCGGCGATGTCCGCTGAAGTGGCGTTCGGCAGCAAGCCTAGACTTACCTTGCGCATAGCGGCAGGCGTCTCGCCGGGAGCGCCCTGCCCTGGGGCGACGGGAAGAGATTTGGCGTTTTCCACGGCGACAGCAGACGCGGTCATCGTCGCCACCAGCACCATGGCGATCAGCGTGCGACGAAGTAAGCCGCGCCATCTAAAACCGGTTTCCGACATGGCCGTCTCCCGTCCTTTGCGCGCGAAGAGCACAACTTAGTGGCGATTCAATCAAGAACGCCGAAGCTATTTGTTGATCAAGCCCAAACCCTGCATGTAGCCCGCCGTGGAATACACGACAGAGTTTCCTGTACCGCCGGGCGTCGATGGATTCCCATTCACCCAGGAGTAGACCGGCACGCCGTTCAAATCCGTTCCCTCGGACCGATAGAAGTGGAATGGGGGACTAAAGTTTGTGCCACTTTTCCCCAGCGGAGCGTAGTTAAAGCACGCGCCTCCTTCAGAGGAACTTCTGGGGTGGGATCCCTGAAACCCAGGACCACTTGGATAGCCTGTCGGCGGAGTGTCCGATAGTGGTTGCACCGTTCCAGTGGGATCCAGGTAATTATTGCTGGTCACGCCGCCGGAGAGAGTCACCAAACCCGAAGGGTCAATATCGTTGATCGGATTACCGTTGCCGTAGGCATACAGATTACCGCTCACTCCAGTCTGGCCCGACGGATAGATAATGGATGACTGCAGCCATGGATCGGGGGCACTGCTCGCGTTTAGCACCATGATCTGAGTTGATGTCGGAGGGTTGGCCAAAAGTATTGGAAAAGCTGCGGCGCTTAAGAAACCCATTCCAGTGGGTCCCGTGTCGACCTTCTCTCCAAGCGGGTCGCGCGACAGCCAGCGCGCCGTGCGCGGATCATAGGCGCGATACTGCGTCAGGTAGAGCCCGCTGGCGGCGTGATAGAACATTCCGGCGAAGCGGAAATCGGGCAGCGTCGCAGTCGGGCTTGCCGCGCCCGTCATACTGTTCCCGAACAGATCGAAATCCAGCGACTTCACTGTTGCGGCACTGCCACTGGCGACGGCGAAATTGCGCGGCGAACCGAGTTGATCGGGACCATAGTAAAGCATCTGCCCGATCGCCGACCACGCCTCGCCCTCGTCGTAATAGAAGCGCAGCGGCGATCCGCTCGCATTGAGCCGCCCGCAGATGCGTGAGCCGCACCATTGATAATAGGTGGCGACCGGGGTCTGGCTCCCCACCGCATCAGTAATCGTGATGCGGCGGCCGAGCCCGTCATAGGCGAAGCTCGTCGTTGCGCTGCTGTTGTTATAGCCGATGCCGACCAGCCGGTTCTCGGCGTCGTAAAAATAGCTGCGCTGACCGTCCGACAATACATTGCCGTTGGCGTCGTAACTGTAGTTGAAGACGGCCTCGGCCGTGGTTTTGGTGACCAACTCATTGAGGTCGTTGTAGGCCCCGGTTGTTTTCGCAGAATTATTCGTCAGCTGTGCGATGTTGCCGTCGGGATCAAGCGTCAACTTGTATTTCAGCGCATTCACATAGTCGGCGCCCGACAGGCGGTTGTCAGCATCATAGCGGTAGGACCAATGACGCAGCCCGGTTTCAGTTATGCCCGTAATGAGATTTTCCGGCGTCGTCGTGTAGTCGAATTGCCGCATGGCGGTATTGGCGATCCCGGCCAGGCGACGGTCTTCGGAATTGGGCAAATATGACCATACCGTATGAGCAGGGTAATCGGTCCCCGATGTCTGGGTCCGGCTGGCGATCTGACTGGTCTGACCGACATAGGTCAGCGCGAACTGCCCCAGCGGGTTGGTGTGTCCGATGACACGATTCAGCTGGTCGTATGCGAAGCCTTCGGCGCTACCGTCAACGGCGCGGCCAACTGTCCGGCCGAGCGCATCATACGAATAGGAAACCACCCCTGCGGGTCCCGTCTCGCCTTGTAGCCGAAGCGCCCCGAGCGAGCCGACGGGCGCATAGCTCCAACTCGTAGCGCCGACGCCGTCGCTCATCGCCGCGACACGCGGGAAATACGGATCGTAGGTGAAAGCGACGCTCGGCGTGGGGTTCGACGCGTAGCTATAGTTGATCGAGGAGATGCGGTTGTCGATCGTGTAGGCGTATTGCTTGATCTGGCCGAGCGCGTCTCGAATGGACTTAAGCCGTCCGCTATCATCGTAGCCATAGACGACCGTCGAACCATCGGCATACTGCTTGCTCGCAGGACGGCTTTGAAGATCAATGGCCCAACTCGTCACATTGCCTTTGGGATCGGTGATGGATTTAAGCTGGTTGTTCTCCCAATAAGCATATTGCGTGACATAACCCAGGGGATCCGTCGCGGAGATCAGTCGACGATTGGCGTCATAGGCATAAACGTTGGTCCGCCCCTCCCTGTCGGTGACCGAGGCGAGATCGAGTTTGTTGTATGCGTATTGACGCGTTGAGCTGTCGGGATAGGTGATTTTCGTGAGACGGTCGGCGGCGTCATAAGCGTAGTTGAGCGTGTAGCCTTCCGAATCCGTTGCAGTCGCGACCCGATCAAACGCATCGTAAATATAACTTGCCTGCGTAATGCCGTTTGGATTGGTGATCTGCGTCAACCTGCCGAAACTGTCGTAAGTGAAATTCCACACTGCGCCTGTCGGCAAGGTCAACTGCGTCAGTTGACCGGCGCTGTTATAGGCGTATTGCGTCACCTGCCCGGCGGCGTCCGTATAAGTCAACGGCCGATGTTGAGTATTATAGGTGTAGGCTGCGGTGGTCTGCGCGGCGGACTGGACCATCTGCTGCACTTGCAGAAGATCGATCTGGTTTGCGGCGTAGATGAGATTGGTGGTGCGGCCCGCCGCATCGATAATCTGTGTCGGATTACCAAAAGAATTGTAGGTCTTCTGCCATAGTTGCGAGGCGTTGCCATTGACGATGCGACCAACAACGCTCGGCTGGTCATAGGTTCCGTTGTAGAGATTTTGCACCTGGCCGGGATAGTTGTACCAGACACGGGTTTCCAACGGCTGCTTGATGGCCTCGATCTGATACCATTCTATGTTGATGTTTTGCGCGTCGTGATAAAAATGCGTGTCGCGAGCGTCGTTGTAATTGCAGCCCCCGCTGGAGGTGCATCCTGCAACGCCATATTCGTGCTTATCCCAATGAAAGCTGTCCCGATAATTCAAATAGGCGTTGAACGGGTTCATGTTCGGCACGATCGCGTCGGAAGAAGCGACTGGAGCCGGCTGCAGCGACTCTTCGCGCTCTTTTAGGCCAAGTGGATCGGTGACCTGCACGAAGCGCGTGCTGCCGGTGCCGCCATAGGCGAACTGCGTTGTACCGTAGGGCGTCGTGAGCGAGTTGACCAGCGACGACGCATCGTAAGTAAATTGCGAGGTCAGACCAATAATGTCAGTGATCGAAGTCAGCCGGCCGTTGCCATCGTAAGCAAGATTTGCGCTGCGTCCGAAGGGGTCAGTGATTTGGGTGATCAACAGCGTGGAAACTGCGCTGGCGTAGGTGAATGTTGTGTTACGGCCGGTTGCGTCGGTCAACGACGTTAGTTTCACGTGACCGCCGGTGTTCGAGTAATTCAGCTGCAAGGCGTTGCCTTGAGGGTCTATGATGCTGGTGAGGAACACATTGCGCGGATAGCTCGTGCTGCCGTCGGATTGGCTGTAGACCTCAATGCTGCCGTCCTGCAGTTGACGCTGATAGGTGACAGGGTTCTGCGATGTCAGCACTGTTACGGAGGAGTCGCCTTCCTCAGGAGCAAAGGCGCCTGTATTGCCGACGTAACCAGAATACATCCAGGCGCTACCGTCATCGCGATAGCGCATCACGCTTTGTCCCACATTGTTAGGATCATCCTGGATGAACCTCATCCAGCTCATCGTCCAATTCGGGCTGACGTTGAAATATCCGAACACCGCCGGTTGGCTGGCTTCGCGCTGACTGTAGCTGATCGTGACCTTGGCCGAGGGTCCGATTGCCGGAATGTAACCAACCGGCCGATCCGAGAGCGTGACAGCCACAGCGAGTTCCGAGACATTGTAGCCGCAGAGCGGACAACCACTGGGAGGCGGGTTCGCAGGTGGGCCCGGACTGTTCGGGTCAGGGCCGGTAACTGGTCCCGCGCCCCAGACCTGCCCGGCTTCGGTCGCATCGACTTGTCGCCACCCCGCCGCTTGCGTTTCGCCCGACGCCGTTAGGAAATATCCGCTCGACTCCGCGTCGATAGCCTCTGCTGACACCCACATCTCATGCCGACCCAGCACGGGATCCTTGATCCGGTACCCGCCGTTCTCGCGGCCAAGGATTGCGGCGAAATGGCCAATTTTCCAATGCACGATCGAAGGCGCCGGAATCGGCTGGTCGAGGTTGCGGAACACCGGAGCCAAAGCAACTTTTGCGTCATTCGCGAGGCGACTGACATCCGCGAGGCTGACCCCTTTCGGTCCAGCATGATAACGATTGACAAACTTAACCTGCTCGGACGTCGCGGCGTTCTCTATCATCAGGAACTTTAGCGCAAGCGGGCCACACAAATAGACATGCTTTGGGTCATTCTGCATAACCCAAAGCGTCTCGCGCGCCTTCTGCACCCACTCCCCGCCGGGGTTCGCGACTGGCCGATCGCCGATTTCATCAAGCAACGCCTTGACGCGATCAGGGTGTCCCAGTTCGGCGTGCAGCAGCGCCAGTTCACCGACAGCGCGATCAACGAGCGCCTTAGGGTAAGGTCCGCTGACCGATTTGCCCTCACGCCACGCACTCTCCCAGGAGTCGAGCGCCCTGGAGAGGTAACCGTAATGTTTGTATTCCAGGCCAAGATTGACGAGCAGAGAGACACGCCACCCGGAATGAGGAAAACGCGCGAGATATTTTCTGAGCGCTGACAGATCGTCTACTCGGCGACGCCGATCGTAACGGGCGAGCGTTCGCGCGAAAACCCGGTCTTCAACGAGGGTCGTTGGCGCCGTCGCCATCAGCGGCTCGGCGAAATGCGTCCGAGTTTGGAAGGCGGGCGGGCGCATCCTCAAAGCAGGATCGACGTCGATAGCCTCCACCGCGACCGAGAACCGGACCGAAGACAGAACAATCGCCAGCGCGACAACCATTACGCGCGCGGCAACGATGATGCGCAATTGCCGGTTCATCACGCCCCCTAACTTCAATGCCAACCGTGCAGAAAATCGCTCTCTGACGTCGGCGCAACACCTACGCGACAACTCAGATTCTACGGACCCCGAGGCGGGCAGCGGCGCTGCCGTAATTGAAGATCAATCCCGCCCTTGACAAAGCAAACATAAATGGCAGCCATCTATAGTTCTAGCACCGTAACGCTTTAGGTCAAGAAATCGTTCCGCCTTTTCAAGCGTTATTTTTGGTCTGGTGACAATTTAGGCATTGCCAGTCGGCGTCAGATTCCTACGCGATTGCACGCCTCGCATATCGAAACGCAGTCCGAGTTCGTTACGCGTCATTGATTGGATCAAGAGCATCCGCGACGAGATTTTTAGATTTCTGAGGAAGACATTTCATGATGAGAATGAATGACGACAGCGCCAAACAAATCGCGTTGGGAACTATCAAAGGCCACTCCTGCTTCAACCAACCGAACGACGTCCAGAGCGCGAAAGCCGCGACGGTCAGCAGATAGGGTACTGAGGGAAATCGCTCTGGTGTCGCGCGTATCAATTATGCGCCATGCCTGTGGTGCAAAGCTTGCCGTTGACAAGGCTGCAGCTAACCAACCGATCATCGTTACGATGTCCATTGCTTTTCTCTTGCGGTCAAAACGAAAGTGCGGCGTCGCGAAACGCTACGATTTGTAGTTTTTCGCGGCTTAGTCCGGCGAACGCAGCGCGTCCGGTCGAGCATGCCCCAGGCTTCGATCTGCGCGAACTCGCCATCAAGTAGCCGTTCGCCAATATCTTGCCGGTATCGAAGATTGGGAATTAGCACTCGACTTGCGAGAGAGTTCGCATTCTCGCGAGCCGTTGCGATGTCCGGTCCCGCCCCTGTTACGACCATCGCCCAGCCATAGGCGCCGGCAGTGACAAGTCCCGTGCCGCACTTCGCCAGTTCGTAGTAATGGAGGTGAGACCGCTCGCCTTCGTCAAGGTCGCCCGTAATCATAACTGGCAGACCGGTAATGGCGTTCACTTGTGACTTCTCATAGGGGAACGGCGGAACGGTCAGCACGACCCCAACGCAAAAACCTCGTCCGCATGAAAATTCCGCGCGGGACGGACGGCACATCGAAGTCAGGAGTTCGGACCAAGGAATTTGCTGCAACGGAGTGAGCACCGAAAAGCCCGGATAACCGAATCTGCAAGTTAATTCTAGCGGCCAGACACCGCGATCATTGACGATTGTGTTGATATTTACATAGCCGTGATGGCGATGGCTCCGAAGCAGTGGTTCTAAACGTTTAAGCGTGCGCTTAAAAAAATACTCTGACCTCTCGTAGGTTACGACTGTGCCCATCTCTCCGGTTAATTCGCCAAGATCGCCCGGAAAGAATCGTTTGTGCTCCCAGTCGAGACAGGCCGGTTGGAGAAATTTGTCCCCGTCGAAATACGCGCCGACGCCCATTTCGACTCCTTCGATGCGGTCCATCAGCAAGAATGATTCTGCGTTCTGCGGTCGACCAAGTTGTTGCAGGAACGCCACAACGTCTCGGCCATCCGCCATTTGTCCAACGTAATTGTTGACGCCAGCCAGGGCCCCGTCGAACTTGAGAACATAGCGAGCGGGTCGTTGTCGAATGAAATCGACCGCCTTCGAGCGTTCAGTAAATGGCCAACTCTCCGCTACCTCGAACCCTAGGCTGCACAATGTTTCCTGGGCAAAAAAGCGATCGTTCTCCAGTCGGTCGCCGAACGCGCTACCGCCGACGACATTAAAACCTCTCGCGCGAAGCCTGTCCTGTATGCGGCCATGGCCTACGCCTTCAAAAATAATAATGCCCGCGTCGTCCGCTTCTGCGATCCAGTCCAAACTCCCGCGCCAATCGGACGTCTTCGGCACAAGCCCGTCCAATATATCCTTGCATTTACGACTGCGGATGATGATCTTGACCTCGTGACCATGTGCCGCGAGCTCCAGATAAAGCGCGGCAAGATCGCAATGATCCCCTACGCCAAGGAAACGCATGCTTGTCTCCCTGCGTCAGAACGCCGGTAGCGATCCGCTTCGAAATTGCTTCGATATCGAATGAAGCAGCGTCGCCCGTGCCACAGCCGAATGAGCGCACCTTCCGCTATGGCGTGCGCCCGACGTGGATCTTCCGCAACAAGCGAATGCAGAACCTCGCGATTCCATGCGGTCGCGTGCCTCACATCGAGAACAGCGTGTAGGGCAAAATAGTGGAGCTTGTCTGCGGCCACGCCTAACCGCTTCAATCCTCGTGCGACATGTCCGGCGCGCGTTGGCGCCGTTAATTCAATGGCTCCGAGAGCCCCGACGGAATGAAATGCGAAACATCGGTTCACTGCGAGCGCAATCATTGTGTTTCCAAGCGCTATAGCTTCTGGAACCACCTGTTGCGGACTTGCATGTAGTTCGAGATGCCTAGCCAACTTTTCCAACATAGGACCATGCATTCCCTTCATGGAGCCTCGGCCCATCTCGTCCCAGTAATTGCGCGCCATCTCCAGTTTCGCGCATAGCGGCATCTTGACCTGTGTGATTGCGACCAGATCGTCAAAACCTGCTTCGCCCGACACTTCCTGTTCGAGAAACCATTTCATCTGCTCAAGAGTGCAGCTATGTTCCAGCCATGGAAATAGCGGGTCGCCCTGTCCAGGCCCGTCCTCGCGAAGCGACTCGAACCACTCAATAAAGGCGTTGGCCTGTTGCGGAACATCGTTTGGAGAAAGATCGATTTTGGCGCGAATCGCATTCAAGTACGCGATTTCTGCTAGCCTTACGTTGCTTTCGCGAGCGACCCCCTGATCGCGGTCGGCCCCCGGCAAACCTGGCTGAAGTCGCGTTTTGTTGTAGTTGCCAAGTGCGCGTTGAAACTGTTCGAATTTATGCCCTTCCAATTCGGAGCAATCTGAACTGAAACTCAAGATGTTCGGCATTTTGGTTCCTCAGGCGGTGACTGTCAGCAGCACGGCGGCAAGACGGTCGACGAGTCGATATGCATCGCCGCCAAGCTCCTCCCCAAAGATGTCCGGATCGATCTCTTCGTAATGATATAGACGTCCGCTCTGCTCCAACACGGGCTTCGCCAACTGAAATAACACATGCTCGCCGTTGACCACCGAAGACGCAGTGTAAAGCAGTAACCGCCCACCACTGTTCAGGCGCGTCAAGCTCTCCTTTAAAATCCGCAACGAAAGCTCTGCGCCGAACTCGCCGCCTCCGTTGCGATAGGCGCGCTTCGCCGGGTCGACCATGAAGGGCGGATTGCAAACGATATAATCGACCGGTTCGTCTATTCGCTCAAATAAGTCGCCAACCGTCATACGCACATTGATTACGCCATTTAGCGCCGCGTTTACCGCGCAGTAGCGGATAGCCTCCGGGTTTATGTCCGACAGAGTTAAGCTCGCGCAACGCGGGCCAATAAGATTTGCGGCGTACAAGCCGCCCGCCCCTGACCCGCATCCAAGATCGAGGATCGTCATTTCGCTCTGTGGTCCAAGATCTGCGATGTCCTGGCGAATGGCCCTGCAATACCGATAAGTGTCAGGACCGAAGAACACCGCCTCGCCGCTGTCCGTTGGAAAGGCGGAATGGACGTAGAGTTGATCGCCGAGCGTCGAGAATCGAATGGTTGCCCGCACCAACCCGCCGTCCCTAACGAGTATTCCGGCAGTTTCAAGCAAGTCGAGGACATCCCGATGGATTTCTTCGATTGCAACCCACCGGCTCCAGCCGAACATTGACGTTAAGGGCGCTGATTTGTGATCCGGTTTGGCATTGACAAGCCGATGCGTTGCAGGCGTGACTGTGACGAATTTATATCCTTTAGATCGGAGATAGCGTCCTATTTCCACCAACGCTTCATCGCGCGACAACATCTCTGTCCCTAACCAATGAGGATGAGTTGTTCACCCCAACGTCGGCAAGTGGCGCGCCATAGGCTGCCCCGACACGAACCAAGGGACAAATTTGAGGAGGAGAACCTTGGTGCTCCTTTACCGTTACCGTAACAGCGTGCTTGATTGTTTACCTCTGTTACGCTGCACGCGCGTTCGTCGCCCGCCTGTTCTCTTCACATTCGATTACTGTGGCGCCTGTTAATAGCATCCACGATGCGAGAAGCTACAAAGAGACCGACGCCCGCTCCGATTAGCAGGTGAATGTTTTTTGGGGCCTGATCTACTACAGCTTTGGCTACCGCAGTCCCTGACTTACCCGCATACCCCAGAAGCGTCTCCGGGATACCCTGGAGGTGAAACTGCTCCATTGCCGCCTGCACCGGATTAACGACAGGAATCCGAGCCAATTCCGCATCCGCGATTTTTTCAGCGCGACGTTCCCGCATTCGGGCGCCCAAGTAAATTAAGATTGCGAGGGCCAGATACGCGCCGCACAAGATTAGATCCGCGGTACGGGAATTAAAACGGTCCTGGAGATAGGAGTCCGCCGCTGCAGTGCCAAAGCCGGCTGCAATCAGCAATGGAACGAGCGCAATAATCGAGCCCGAAACATGGCTGACAACGGAGTGGATTTTGTGTTCCATTCGCATCAGAATAGGTTCTACGAACATGGCGGACTCCACTAGACGATTTTAGCGCCCAGATTTCCACATCGCACCCAACATGAACCCCGCTGCGATTGACAGCAGCACCGTCGTTCCCGGTTGAGTGCGCGCTGACTGCATCAGCGCCTCGCGCAGCTTGCTAACAACTTCACCAGCGTTGCTGGCTGCTTCCGAGCCCTTTTCCTGTGCAGAGGTCAGGACCCCGCTTGCACGATCGGCCACGTCCGACGCCTTCCCCTTCACCTGCTCGGCTAACAAGCCTGCCCGGTTCGCGATTGCTTCGCCCACGTCACGCAACTCTTTCAACCCCCCTTGTGGATCGTAGGAACCCATAATCTTCTCCTTTGCGTTTGCGCGCCGCGATAGCGCACTCCCAAAACACTTAACCGCTTAATTTGTTCCCCAAGGAGTCGAATGGAAAGGCGGCCTGTAGCCGTTAGGGTTCCCAGAATGTCTTTTATAATGGGACAGGTATCGGGCGTCGCGTCCTCGGTGAATCTGCTTCGTTTTATGAGTTTCTCCTGATGGTTGGGTTCGATTGGATGGCTAGATCTCCGGCTGTGATAGCCTACCTTCCGTCAGGTTTAATCGCGCAATGTTTTTGGTTGCTGATGAGAGATAGGTTCGAAGATCGCTGAATCGCGAAGGCGAACATTGACCGCTAATTGTGGAATCCGACCTAGGCTAAGAGGTCATAAATGAGCGAAGTTGAAAGCAATCCAAACAAGATCTCCCCCATCGGAGCCTTCGCTGCGCGAGCAGTACTTCAGGTTGAAATCCTCACTTACGTGATCCTTGGATTTCTATTCGCTGCGGCGGCGCTGCTGGGAATTGGTAGCGCGGGCATGGCGCTTTGGAAGGCGGGGCAAGATGGCGGGCAGGCAAGTTCTCTCGTGCTCTCCGTAGATCGCTTGCTTTTCGTGCTGATGGTAGTCGAGATCCTGCATACGGTGCGAGTCTCGTTTGCGGCGGGCGCGTTGCAGTGCGAACCATTTCTTGTTGTAGGCCTGATCGCTTCAATTCGACGTATTCTGGTCATAACGCTCGAGTCATCCGAGGCCAATCTGCCAGGAAAATGGTCGCCAGAGTTGAAGCAGTTCCTTGTGTCTATGAACATTGAGCTAACCGTGCTCGGAGTGCTTATACTCGTCATGGTAATTTCGATCTACATACTCCGCCAATCCGAGCGTCGGTCACGGTGAGAAATTGAAGCTTGCGGGGTGATTCGGATCGCAGGGAAGCGCTAAACCCCTCCTATGCAGCGTCCAGTTGCGGCTACTTTTATCGAGCGGCAGAGATGGCAGAGATAGTGAGCAGGCTCGCCTTGGTTGTTTGACGCAACCCCTCGTGACACGCCTTGTTGCTGACTACCTAATCAATGGTCGCAATCTGAAAAACGCCAGTCAGCTCCGCCGTGGATGGCGGCGATGGCGGCGGTGAACGGGGCGACTCTGCGCCGCCGAGGACTTTGTTTCGGGGTGCGGCGCGGGCCGAGCCTCAATCGCGGGCGGTGTGGCTTGCGCTTGTGGCCCTTCACTCAACAGCGCAGACTCCGCCGCCTCAAGCTGCGGGGACGCGAGTTCAGCGTAAACGAGCTGGCTGAACTGATTGAGTAAACGCACGCTATCCGGTTTGGATCCAATTCCTGCCTTGAATTGCACACGACAATAGGTCCGTGTCAGTCCGTTGATAATCTCCGCCTGGCTCGCCGTCGGCGCAAGCTTGCGCGCGGACTGAATGAGCGCAGAAACCGACTGCAGCATGTTGACTGCATCGATCTTTCGAAACATTGCGTCCAGTTCGTTTTTGGGATCATTGATAGGCGGCACAGGCGTCGCGTCGTCGCCACTACGACAGGAGTTGTTTGCGTCATTGGACGAGGGCTTTTCCACCAAAATGCCGTAGGTCTCGGCGCGGATTTTCCCGACCAGCCCTGACTGCGCCGTCGGCGGGGCCTTGTTGGACCAAGCGTTGCGGGCGAAATTTACGGCATCGGCCACGTCCTGGTCGCTCATTTCCTGGCCGATCGCCGGCATCGGCGCAAAAGTGCCGCGGGCGATGAGGCCCCCAAGCACCAAGCGGATTACTGACTCGGGTCCCTTGCTGTTGACTATGTCGTTGCCGTCGAGGGCCGGGATCGCGCCGACGCGACCCTTGCCGTCGCGCCCGTGACAGAAAGCGCAGTGACTCAAATAAGCGGACGCCTCCGCCGAATGTGCTTGGTCGATAGCAGAGACGCGTTCGGGTTGGTAATCGGCGATGGGCTTTATATTCTTCAGATAGGCGACGATGGCGTTGAGGTCCTCAGCGGAAAGGTAAGACAGACTCTCATGCACCACCTGGCTCATCGGACCGACGATCGGACCCTTTTCCTTCGAGAGCCCGGTTTTTAGATAGCTGAACAGTTCCTGGTCCGGCCAGGAGCCGATGCCTCGCATCTTGTCCGAGGTGATGTTGGGCGCATACCAGTTGTCTACGACACCGCCTGAATACGCCTTGGCGTTGAGCGGTTCCATCGCGAAACCACGTGGCGTATGGCAGTCTCCGCAATGGCCGAGTCCTTCCACCAGATATGCGCCGCGGTTGACATCGGCGGGTTTTGAGGGATCCGGCTTGAATTCTCCTGGCTTGAAATAGGCGGCGTTCCAGACTGCAAGGCCCGCCCGCTCATCGAAAGGAAAGCGTAGTCTGGTCTCACGGTTTTTGTGGTGCGCGGGCGGAATTGAAAACAGATAAGCTTTGATGGCCAACACGTCGTCGCGCGTGACTTTGGTGTATGATGGATAGGGCATCGCCGGATAAAGCAGTTCGCCGCCGTCATCAACGCCCTCATGCAGTGCGCGATAAAAATCGTCGTCACTCCAGGAGCCGATCCCAGTTTCTTTGTCGGGTGTGATGTTGGGCGCATAGATCGGGCCGAACGGGGAGTGGATGGAAACACCACCAGCAAAAGCCTGTCCTCCGGCCTGCGTGTGGCAGGCGGCGCAGTCACCCGCGCGGGTCAAATATTCGCCCCGCTGGATCTGAGTTTCGGCCCGGCTGGCGCTCGACGGCAAAGCCAGCAGCGCCAAACCTAGCAATGCAGAAGTGAAATGGGAATCAAACATGGGAAGCCTGCGCATTGAACGGCCGATCATCGTTCAATTGTATTGAACCCAAGGCGTTTCAAGGCCAGCACTGCGGTGGAGCTTCGCTTCACTTCTCCGCTGCTGGGAGGTCGCGACACTCGCGTATCGAGTTTTCAGGAACTTCCTTGCGAGTTGGTCGTTGTGTGGCGACGGGGGGATGTCTACGAAGGAGAATTGAACATGTCCCTCGATAATTTTGGGTGGCTGCTGCCAGCATGGCTGCTAGGCGTCCCGCTTTTGATCGGTTTGTACGAGCTCGCCACAATCCGATCTCACCCCACCCGGATGCGAACCGAATCACGCTCTGACATTGGTTCCGACGTTAATGGACGGCGATGACACTTGCCTCCCGTGAATGTCTGTAAGCTGAGCTGCTTAAGCCGCGGTGGGCGCTTAGCCAAGCAACAGTTCCTCGAGAACGATCATGTTCGCCAAAGCGAAGAGGCTTGTCCTGCACTGCGTGCATTCGCAAGGGCGAGGGTTAACACCAGAGCCGCCCCACATCGACCTTGAGGTCGGGGGGCGACTTCGTCCGGGCCATCGCTCAATGAAGGCGCCAGATCGACACCCACCCATCTGCGACTCGCAAGGGTAAATTGCGACGGTTCGCAAAACTTCGTGGTCTAAAACGCCCTCACCTCTCTACTGAGCTCCCGCTCCTCCGAGTTCGGGATAATCTTTCGCCATACTGGCTCCATTCAGGGGTTTGCTAACCCCCTGGTGACATGTCGCGCAATCCAGCTTTGGGCTATCTCCGTGAGGACCCAAGCGGGTCTGCGGATATACTGTTTTAAGCGGATCGAGATAGACGTTATTAAGATCGCGCACCAATTCAAGTCCATGCCAGGCTATCACGCGCTGCGGAGAGCTTTCGGACCAACCAGAAAAGTTGCGCGTGTTATGACAGAACGTGCAGTTTACACCCAGACTTTCTGACATATGGATCATCAGGGAGAAACTTCGCTCAGCATTCTGGATGGAAGCGCCATTGCCTGAAGGCAAAGCTTTTGCCCCCTCCACCCGAATTTGTTCCGCACTGTCGAGATACGGCGTCATGGGATCCATGGGAAGCGAAGTGCTTCCATTAATTTTTGTTGGATGGCCGAAGCCATAATTGGTTGCTGCAAACCCTCCCGCATGCGGCGCGCCCGGATTTTCAAACCAGATGTTTGACGGCACCGGCCGCCCTCTGTGGCAAGTGTAGCAGGTTACACCCGTCGAGCCGACATGCTCTTTCCAATCCTTGTTGATGTGGCGATTCATTTGCAGCATGCGCCGTGCGACAATCTTTGTAGAAATACCGTCATCTGCCAGGTTGTTTTCATTGTGACAATAGGCACAGCCCTGGTCCGGCGAGACCCATTGCGTTATCGCCACCATCACACGATTGAACTGATCCCCGCTTAGATCGTTCAAAACTTTCACGTTCTTGTAAATGGCTGTCGCTCTCTCGCCGCCTGGCGAGGCCCTGTCTATTACCTCGGGCAAGAGGTTGGCGGCTTGCAGCATGCGCTGCTGCGCGGCAGTGCTGATCTGATCTTCGCCGGTACCGCGATAGCCGTTCTGTTTTGCGATTATGGGCGGGTGAACCCAGCCTGCGCTGAGAAACATCGCCGCAGTAAGGAGCGTTGCAACTACGCCGCCAAGGGAGAGTAAACCGACTTTCATTGAAGCCCTCCCGTGTTTGGAGCCGGGTCGACCACCGGGGGAAAGACATGGGGATAATTCGGGGCGATTCCATGATGCACGCCCCACAGATACCAGTTATCGACTACCGTTCCGGTAAGCAGAATGCCGATACCGCCGCTCAATGGGCAGAGGACCGCAAACCACCATGCCCAGCGATGGATGGACTCCATCGTCGCGTTGAAGCCCATCGTCCAGCGCCAGAACAATGCCGCGCGCTCAGAGGCGGTGCCTCTGTCAAGGATCTGTTCTATCTCGCGCTCGCCGCCAAACCGGCTTACCGCTAAAATGGTCGCTCCGTGCATGGCGAACAGCAGCGTTGCGCCGTAAAGGAAGGCGATCGAGAGCATATGGAACGGATTATAGAACAGGTTTCCGTAGCGGATCGAAAAAGCCGCGGTCCAGTCCAGGTGCGGAAATATTCCGAAGGGAACCGCCTCGCTCCAATGACCCATCAACAAGGGCCGGATAAAGCCCAGCACCAGATAAAGCCAAATTGCGGAGAGGAACGCCCAGGCGGTATGCGTGCCAAGACCCAATGCTCGGGCCCGCCGGTAGACTCGCACCCACCACAAGAGAAGCGAGGTCGTAAGGAAGAAGCCCGCAAGCAACCACCATCCTCCCTCGTTCAACGGCGGGAGAATCTGCAGGCCATATTCCGGTTTGGGCGGCTCTAGAGCCAGCCACGGCAGTTGCCGCGCGAACTGGATGGGACTCCAGTTCACCGAGGCCCACATGTTAAGGCCGATAATCTCGAACGCAATGAAACCGCACACCAGCGACAGCGTGCCAAGATAGCCAAGATAGATTGGCCCGACTTGGGCATTGCCGATTCTTCCGAACAGATGAACGAAAAAACCTTTGCCGGTTCGCTCGAGTTTGGGAACGGCGACTCCGGGCTCGGGCTCCGCACTGCGAACCTGCACCTGTGTGAAGATGTTTTGATAATAGGACACGAGCTCTCTCCCTTACCCTAGCGCCACACCGGAAGATTGAGCCACCAGTTCCACCACTCTGGCCAGCCGCGCGTCCAGAACGGCCCGCTGATGATCATGCAAACTGCACTCCAGAACGTCGCGGACAAGGCGAGGAAAAGCCCCAAGCGATGAATGCCGAGCGTGCCGATCGAATAGCCGATGATGTCGCGGAAAAACGTGTCCTCGTGTTCGGGTGTCTTGACGTTCTCGCCCTTGGCGGGATTGGTCGCAGACAACACCAACGCCCCGTGTAACGCCAGCGCGAAAACGGTCGTGAAGAAGAAAGAGACTGCGATCATATGCGCGGGATTGTAATGAAAATGCAGATATTGATAGCCGGTGTTCGATACCCAATCGAGATGGCTCAATATTCCGTAGGGAAAACCGTGTCCCCAGGCTCCGAGCAGAAGCGGCCGGATTACAACGAGCGCCACATAAGCGAGTATGGCGAAGCCGAAAGCGACGGGCACGTGATAGCCTATGCCGAGCTTGCGGCAGATTTCGACCTCGCGTAGCGCCCAGGATACGAAGGACCCGGTCGCGCAAATCGTGATGATTTGCCATAGACCGCCTTCCTTCAAGGGAGCGAGCGCCAGACCGTATTTCAAATCTGGGGGCGCGATGCTGATCTGCCAGATGTTCCAGGTTGGACCTAAAGCGGCCCCCCACAGGATTAGAGCTGTGCCGAGCACGGCGAAGAAGATTGTCGTTACGCCGAAAAAGCCGACGTAAAAGGGTCCCACCCAAAAGTCGAAGAGGTCGCCTCCGATGAGCGTGCCGCCTCGCACACGATATTTTCTTTCAAAACTCAGCAGCGCCATAGCGGACACTCCCCCTTGAGCATGGATTTTCCTCGATGGCGACGGGCAGGCGTCGGTGGCGCCTGTCCGCAGCCTTTCTCGTTTGACTGCACCGGGCGCGCATCAGCCGAAGTGAAACGGCTCCATATCCGGAATCGCCTGCCCGACCTGTCCCGTCTTTGGTGCTCGGGGGCCCTCCAACCAGTTGAATCTGTCGGTGCTGAGCAAAATGAAGTGAATCAGCAGTGCGAGGGTGAACAGAAACGTGAACAGTGCGACCAACGTCCTGCGCGGATCGAACAAGAGCCATATTTTATACATAGCTTTCTTCTCCTCAGCTCAGGAAAGTCATCAGCCCGTGCATCGCGTTATGCGCGCCATCCAGCAGAGCGTATCCTTTGACGCCAGGCAGCCACGGCCGCCAGTTCCACACGAGCACATGCGCGATGATCGCGATGATCGTGAAACCGACGAAGCTGGTAATGAACAGTTTGTGGAACTCTTTCGCTTCGTCCTCTGTCAAACCTGACAGTGACGATCTCTCTTTATCGATGGCCATCTCTTTGACCTCCGTTAGGGTTACCGCGCACGCCATACGCGGCGACAATATCGCGACGTTACATCGCGACAGGCGTTCCATCCGGCTCCGCCGGATGAATTTTTGCAGCGCCCTTCACGATGTCAGCGCGTAGGAAAGCGCGCTCGAGACTTTTTCCCGTACCTCGTTGAACCCGACGCTCAATGCCTCGTGCTTGCCGCCTAAAGACGCACTCGCGGCAAGTCGCGTCAGACCCTCAGCGACGAGCACCACTGGAAAAACCACCAGGAAAAGCAAGTAGAATCGGAACAGGTCTCGTCGCTGTGGCGACGCCGAATGGACTATCGACGGCATGAAGCGTTCCTCCTTTGATTGAAGCTCGCTGTCGGTTCTGCCAGCTGAATGTGTTGACGGAAAATGCCCGACCATTGAGAGAGACACGGTGCACATACGTGACCGACGAGGCGTGCCTTGAGCGAGTTGATCGCTTTCATGCGCCGCTCCTTTCCATCAATTTCTCGTGAGCCATTCCAACCCGAGCTTCGGTCACGCATTCTTCGCCCGCGAGACGCGTTTCACGCTCGGCCGCGTCTCGTAAGCGCTTGGCCGCGGAGATACGCACAAGGATCGGAGCGGAATCGACCAAGTCATCAAGCATCGTTTTCGCCCCATTTTCCCAAGCGAGTTCGCGGTGCGAGCGCGCCGGCGTGGCTTCGATTTTGTCCAGTTCCGCTCCAAGCGGCAGAACATGAAACAATGCGTCGAACAAAGCGTTGCACACTTCCTGAATCAGAAAGGTCGCGCCGGCATAGCCCATGAAGGGCGTGCCCGTATGTCTGCGAATGATTGCACCGGGGAAGGATGCGGGTATATAGACTGCTCGCGCGCCGGCCTCTGCCGCATACATGCGTTCGTTGTAACTTCCGAACAACACCAGTGGCGGCTTTTCCCTGACAGCCTGACGAACAGCGGCGTTGTCAGTCTTCTCGCCAGGGCGCCGCGCAATCGCAAAGGTGCAGGGAAGGCCCATTTCCTCTTCGAGAAAATTCCGCACGCCGCGCACATAGGTTTCGTTCGCGACGACGGCGAACGAAGCCGTGCCGAAGAAATCCTGCGTTACGGAGCGCCACAGGTCCCAGATCGGCTTGACCGTCGTGTGTTTCTCGCGCGCGATAAAAGGCTCTGGATCGATGCTCAACAATTCGCCGAGCTTGCGCAAAAATTTCGTGGTGCTGTGCAGCCCTATAGGCGCCTGCAGATAGGGCCGATCCAATGCTTCACAAAGCTGGCGTCCAAACTCGCGATACATGCAAACATTCACCTCGGCCTCTGCGAGGCGAGCGACATCTGCGACATGACTGCCAAGCGGGAACACCATATGGACCTGCGCCCCGACGCCCTCGATCAGACGCCTGATCTCCGCGAGATCGGACGGCATATTGAACACGCCGTAGCTGGGTCCGATGATATTCACTTTGGGCCGCGCGCCGGACGCCGGCGATTTCGCTTTGGGCGCATGACCCTTCCTTGGTCCAAACTCGCTCCAGAGCCAACTCATCGCACGGTTAGCGCATTGCCACTGGTCCTCGTCGATGGTGCGCGGCAGAAAACGCTGGATTCCCGTTCCCTCCGGCGTCACTCCCCCACCAATCATTTCGGCGATGGAGCCCGTGACGACGACGCTGGGCAGATGCGGGTCAAGCGTCGCATGTGCTCGCTTCATCGCCCCTTCCGTGCCATGCCGACCGAGCTCTTCCTCGGAAATTCCGGTGACGACGATAGGCAATTCATGCGGCGGCAATCCATCCGTATAATGCAGGACGGAGGTGACCGGCAGATTTTCGCAACCGACGGGTCCGTCGATAACGACCTGCAAGCCTTTAATGGCGGTGAAGACATAGACGGCTCCCCAATATCCGCCGGCTCGGTCGTGGTCCAGGACTAGCATGAGCCCATCTCCTCG
This sequence comes from uncultured Alphaproteobacteria bacterium, assembly GCA_963724845.1. Lineage (GTDB taxonomy): Bacteria > Pseudomonadota > Alphaproteobacteria > Rhizobiales > Beijerinckiaceae > Methylocystis. The sequence goes on along the minus strand of CAVRWF010000005.1, from coordinate 197,358 downwards.
ACCCGCGTCTTCCCCATCCTGGCGCCATGCTTCTTTTTGAATTCTGGACGATCGACCGGCGTATCCTCCCAGACTCCGGCAGAGAAGCCTTGGCCGACGCCCTCGAAGAATTTGTTCATTTCATCGAACCGATGTTGATTGCCGATCGCTGCATTGACGACCTTGGCCAAAGAGCCGCCGCCGGCGACGCCCATGAGCGGTCGCGCGGAGATCAGATTGGTGAAATAAAGCGCCGGGGTCGCCAGCTGCTTGGCCTTTTGCACGACGGGGGTGGTGCCGATAGCCAGATCCGGTTTGAATTCGGCAAGGGCGGCGAGATCGTGTTCAAGCGATGCGCGATATTGCACATGAACGCCATTGGCTTCGAGCCAATCTCGATCTGCTTCTGAGAACCGCGTGCGCGGGCAGGCCGTGCCAACATAGCGCAGATCGGCGCCGCTCTCGACAAGAAGACGCCCAACCAGCAGTTCCGACCCTTCGTATCCCGAAAGCGTGATGCGGCCCTTGATCGGCGTCTGCGCAAGCGCGTCCTTGATCGCGGGGAGCAAATAGTTTTTCGCGGCGCCGACAATATCGCCCCTAACGCCGCAAAGCTCCGCGATTGAGTCGAGCCAGGCCGCCGTGCCGTCATGACCGACTGGAGCTGACCCGACGACTTTTCGACCAGCGGTTTCGAACTCGCGCACGCAGGCCGTATAAAACGGATGGATCGCTGCGACGGCTTCACAGTCCAGCGCTCCATAAAGCTCCCGCCATTCGCGCGTCGGCGCGACGGGCCCTGCGGCGAGGCCGATCAGATCCAGCATGCCGCCGATCTGTACGGGATCGACAGGGAACATCTCGCCGAGCAAGGAGATCGTGGGCTTGCCGCTACGCGGGGTTCGCGGCGCCTGAACAGGCCCCTGCTCCGCTTCAAGACGTGCGAAGCGCAGCATCGCTCCCGCCAGGACATCTTTGGCCTCCGCATGCGTCGGCACGCCAAAGCCCGGCACATCTATGCCGATAATGCGCACGCCATTGATCTCCTTGGGCAGGAGCCGGAGGGGAACTCCGGAAGCGGTCGGCACGCAAAGGTTGATGATGACAACGGCATCGTATCTCTCAGGATCGGCCAGCTTGAAGACAGCCTCGCGAATGTCTTCGAAAAGCTTGCCCGTCACCAATGTTTCGGAATTGAACGGCACATATCCCACCGAGCGGCGGGCGCCGTAGAAATGCGATGTGAAAGTCAGGCCATAGACGCAGCAGGCGGAACCGGACAGTATCGTCGCCGTGCGGCGCATGCGAAGGCCGACGCGCAGGGAGCCGAAGGCTGGACACATGCTTTGTGGCTGGTCATGGGGACCTGTTGGATAATCTTTCGCGTATTGCGCGAGCGACTCGCTCAGCCCCGCCGCCTTCGCAGCCTCGAGCATCTTTTCCTTGCCGGCGTGACAGCCGAAACCATCAACCCTGGCCGCCTCGGCATGGGCGTCCTGCGCGGTTTCGGCCTGCAGTCCGTCGGACGGGTCATTTGACGCGAGATGGTTCATTGTTCCGCTCTCGGGTTCATACGGCGTCGTAGATGACTTCCAGCGAGGGTTTCGCAGTGGACAAGGCGCCGCACATGTCCTCTATCGTCGCGGGTTCGAGGACGACATTGCGGCCAACGGACTCGCTGCTGAAGAGCCCAAGCAACTGGTCTTGCGTGAGAGGTGTTGGCTGATGTGGTTTGGCGGCTGCGACATGCGTGGCGAGTGTCTCGAACAGCGAACCCCAGCGCCCTTCCGGCCGCCCGATGATCTCGTAATTTGCGCTTTTGCGCCGAATATCCTCATCGGAGGGAATCGACGCGAGGATCGGAATGCCTGCCGCCTTTGCGAAGGCCTGCGCTTCTCCGGTTCCGTCGTCCTTATTGATGACGAGACCGCCGACCCCGACATTGCCGCCGAGCTTGCGGAAATATTCAACCGCCGAACAGACGTTATTGGCGACATAGAGCGACTGAAGGTCGTTGGATCCGACCACAATGACCTTCTGGCACATGTCGCGCGCTATAGGCAGGCCGAAGCCGCCGCAGACCACGTCTCCAAGAAAATCGAGCAACACATAATCGAAGCCCCAGTCATGGAATCCGAGTTTCTCGAGAAGCTCGAAGCCGTGGATAATGCCGCGTCCGCCGCAGCCTCGCCCGACTTCCGGACCGCCCAGCTCCATCGCGAAAACGCCGTCTCGCTTGAAGCAGACGTCGCCGATGACGACCTGATCGCCTGCAAGTTTTTTTTTGGTCGAAGTCTCGATGATCGTTGGGCAGGCTCTTCCGCCAAAGAGCAGCGAGGTTGTATCGCTCTTGGGATCGCAGCCAATCAGCAGAACCTTTTTGCCCTGCTGGGCCATCATGTAGGAAAGGTTCGCGAGCGTGAAGCTCTTGCCGATGCCTCCCTTGCCATAGATCGCGATAATCTGGGTTTCCTTCGTGGCTACGGTCGGCACTGGATCCGGCGCGACAGATGCTTCGGCTCGCAAGAGATGAGCGGGTGGATTTGCAAGCTCGGCGGCTGTCAGGAAGCCTTGTTCGATGTTCATGAGCGCGCTCTCCAGTCGAGGACCATCTTCAGGCAGGACGGATCGTTAAAGGCGGTCGGATAGGCGCTCTCGGCGCTTGTCGCGGTCTGCCGATGCGTGATGAGGCCTTCGAGCGAAAGACGCCCTTCGTCGACAAGGCGCGCGACTGCCTGGAGATCCTGCTCTCGCCACTGCGCCGCCACGCGTATGTGCGCCTCGCGCATGAACGCGGGGGGAAGCTGAAAACGAGAGTATCGTAAAAGCCGGCGAGCACGATCTCTCCGCCGGGAGCAAGCCGCTCGACAAGTTGATCGAGAATTTCGCCATCGCCGCTGACATCAAAGATGGTTCGATAATTGCGCCGAGTGTCTTGCTCAGGAGAAATCACTTCATAACCGTGCGCGCCGTCGGCGCGCTCAGGATTGCGCTCCCACACGACAGGCGGCTCGCCGCCCGCCAAAAGGCTTAGCCGCGCCAGCAACCTACCGAGTACGCCATGTCCGACAATCAGGTCGCCCTGACTTGGCTCGACGCCAGCGCGGGCGTGGTAGGCCGTGGCGGCGAGCGCAAGAAGCACTCCCCTGTCTTTGAGGGATTTAGACACAGGAACGATGCGCGCGGCTGCCGTGACGAGATGCGAAGCTGCTCCGCCGAACAATCCGCGCACCGGACCAAAGCAGCGCGCGCCAGGCACAAAAACCCTTTGCCCTACTGACAGTCGCGATTGTGATCCCGTCTCGACGATCTCGCCGACCGTCTCGTAGCCAGGCACGAGCGGGTAGCCCATCCCCGGAAAATCCGGCATGCGTCCGCTAAACAGCAGGCGCTCTGTTCCGGTGCTGACGCCGCTCCAGAGCGTCTCTACCACCACGTCTCCTGCTTCCGGCGCGTCGAGAGCCAATTGGCTAAGCGACAAGCGCTCCGGCTTTTCGAGGACAACGGCAAAAGTGTGCGACATGACCGGCCTTTCAGCCCAAACAAGGTGAGGTCAATTCGGCCTTTTGTAATCATATAGTGACATATTAGAACGTCAAGTCTAAATTACACTTTCCGGGCTAATATGGCTCTTGCAATGATCGGGCGGTGCGTGCCGAGCGCTCGAATGCTCGAAAAGCCGACCGTTCGCAGAAGATTTGTCAGCTCGGTGAGTGTGCGCGGGCGGCCCCGCCCCATCGCCTCAAGATAAAAGCCAAAATAGGCGTCGCCGATCGGCTCGGCGCCCGGAGTTCCGGCCATTGGTTCGGCGATCAGCAGCTCTCCGCCGACGGGCAGCGCATCGAAGACTGCGCGCAATATGACCAGTGCGGATTCATCGTCATGGTCGTGCAGCACTCGAATTAGCGACGCGGTGTCGGCGCCTCGAGGCAACGGATCGCGCAGAAAATTTACGCCGATCGTTTCGATGCGCGTGCTTATCCCCTGCCCGGCCAGTTTGGCGCGAGCACGCTCGGCGACAGGGGGCAGATCCAGTAGTTTAAGACTTAGTCGGGGCCAACGAGCCGCAACCGCCGCAGCGAAGGCCCCCTCGCCGCCACCCACGTCCATCAGACATCGGCGTCGGTCCAAGGGATAGGCGTCAAGCACATCCTGCGCGAGCAGCTCCTGAGAGCGAGACATAAGGACGCTATAGGCTTCGTAGATTCTCGTCCCGACGTCCCCGTCCTCTGCGCGACGAGTCGTTCCTGGCTGTGGGCTTTCAGCCGCGTAAGGCCAAAAAGCAGAAAGCCGCGTCGAAACCTCGCCGCGCAGAAGCGCCACCGGGTCGCGAAGATCGTCATAGAGAAGGCTGTGATGCTCGATGAATGCAAAGACGGAAGGATTGCCGAGCAGAGACGCGCCGAGGTCGTCGAGGGCAAATCTTTCACCAGGCAATGCGCGCACCAGTCGCAAAGACACCGCCGCGCGCAACAGACGCAGCGCGGCCGCGTCTGACAATCCAAGCCTTGCCGACAGAGCAGACAAGCAAAAAGGTCCATAAGCCAGCGTCTGGAACAGTCGTAGCTTCACGCAGGCGAGCAAAACCTGCGAATAGACAAACCCGGCGCAAAGATCGAACAGCTGGCGCGTCCGACGTCGCGCGACAAGGCGGGTAAGCGGCGACGCCGCCGCCCAGCGCTGAAATTGCGGGTCGGCGATAATTCTGTTGCGCAGGTTGAGCCAGCGTTCGCGCCAGGGAGCGGCACGAACATCCCGGGGGGAAGCCGCCGACACGACGGCGCTCGATCAGGCAGCCCGGCTCGCCAATTGCTTCGGAAAGAACAGCGCGGCCTGGGCCTTGATTCTTTCACGCAGTTCAACCGCTCCAGGGCAGGTCGGAATAGAGTCGATCGCGCCCTTGACCAACTCCTCAAGCCGGTTCTTCGCCCCGACGACTCCAAGCTGTGCAGCGGCGTTGGGGCGCAGTCGCGCCGCATCCTGGCCGATCGGCTTGCCGAGTTCGGCCGCATCGCAGAGAATGTCGCGCAGATCGTCGGCGACCTGATAGGCCTCACCCAGTTTTTCGCCAAGCGTCCGCCAAGGTTGCGCTGCGGCGCCGGCCGCCGCAGCGCCCGCCACTGTCGCCGCGACAAACAACGCCCCCGTCTTTGCCCGCTGATAGTCGGCCAGCGGCACTACCGCCTCGCATTCCCAAGCCTGCCCGGCAACAATGCCATGAGGGGAGCCAACGGACTGAGCAATGGTGGAAAGCAAGATCGACATGCGCGTAGGGTCGCGCGCCGCACCGTGCGCGAGTGCTTCGAAGGCGAGGACTATCAAGGCGTCGCCCGTCAGCACGGCGATCGGCGAGCCGAATTCGACATGGACGGAAGCCTTGCCGCGGCGAAGTCCCGCATCGTCGAAACAGGGCAGATCGTCGTGAACGAGAGAAGCGCAATGTAGCAATTCAATTGAGGCCGCGGCAGCGTCGGCTGCGGCAGGATCACCGTCGCCGCAGGCCTCAGCCACGGCGAGGCAAAGCTGCGGTCGAATGCGGTGACCGGATGGAAAGACCGCATAGCCCATCGCAGCGGCTAGGAGGGACGGCGCTCCGGCGCCTTGGGCATGAGCGACGGCCCGTTGCAGGGCCTTCTCGATGCGTTCCGAAGTCTGCATAATCGCTCCCTCCGCTGTCACATTTAATGATCAATCTAAGGTGTAATGTCATATTGACACATCATTCGCGTTCGATCAATGTCATTGTTGGACGGTTTGGCCCTGGCATCAGGCCTGCGGAACAGAAAGGCGGCCTCTCGGCCAACCGCCGACAAGGAGTGGATGTGCATGCGCACCCGCCGAATCGTGGTGATCGGCGCCGGAATTGGCGGACTGGTCGCGGCCCTGTTGCTTGCATCGCGTGGTTTCGTCGTAACCGTGATCGAGAGCGCCGCGACGCCCGGGGGTAAAATGCGCGAAGTCGCTCCGGACGGCGCGAAATTGGACGCCGGCCCCACAGTGTTCACGATGCGCTGGGTATTCGACGAAATCCTGCAGGAAGCTGGCGTTTCCTTGAAGGACCGCTTGGTCCTTCGGCCACTCGAAACTCTCGCGCGCCATGCCTGGCGCGACGGCTCTAGACTGGATCTGTTCGCAGATACCGACCGCAGCGCCGACGCTATCGGCGATTTTGCCGGACGCGCGGAGGCGGAGAGCTATCGCCAGTTCTGCAAACGCGCCGGCGCGATATACGATGCGCTCAGAGAGACGTTCATTCGCGCGGCCAGGCCCAGTCCGTTGACTCTCGTGCGGCGAGCCGGATTTCGGGGGCTTCCGGGCCTCGTCGGAATCTCGCCATTCACGACGCTGTGGGGCGCCCTTGGCGAGCACTTTCGCGATCAACGATTGCGCCAGCTCTTTGGTCGATACGCCACCTATTGCGGGTCGTCGCCTTTCACCGCGCCCGCGACACTTATGCTTGTGGCGCATGTCGAAAAAGAGGGTGTCTGGCTCGTTCAAGGCGGCATGCATCGAGTGGCCACTCTGTTCGCCCACCTCGCGCAAGAACGCGGCGCAACCTTCCACTATGGTCGGCGCGCGAAGCGGATTCTCGTCGAGAGCGGACGCGCATGCGGCATAGAGACAGAAGACGGCGAGATATTTTCAGCCGACGCCATTGTCATGAACGGCGACGCCGCAGCGCTGGGCGCGGGCGCCCTGGGTGAAGCCGCCATGTATGCTGAGCCCAGGATGCAGAAAGCTGCGCGATCTCTTTCCGCCGTCACCTGGGCGATGAAGGCGAAAACCTCGGGCTTTCCGTTGGCGCATCACAATGTGTTTTTCTCCGACGACTATCGCGCTGAATTCGACGCTATTTTCGGCCGCAAACGACTGCCGCGCGCGCCCAGCATCTATGTCTGCGCGCAGGATCGCGGCGACGACGAAGCACAAGGCGCGAAGCAGGACGCAGAGAGACTGCTTTGCCTGATCAATGCGCCGCGCAGGCGACGAAAACGCAATCTCGGCATTGGAGTTGCTGTCATGCGAAGAAACCGTCTTTCGAATTCCTCAAGACGTGCGGACTCGAAATAGAGCGCGACACGGGAACGACGATTCGCACGACGCCGCAGGACTTCGCGAGTCTTTTTCCGGCGACGGGCGGCGCACTCTATGGCCGCGCGTCTCATGGCTGGATGGCGTCCTTCGCCCGCCCGGGGTCACGGACGCGCTTGCCGGGACTGTATCTTGCGGGCGGCAGCACACATCCGGGCCCGGGCGTGCCGATGGCGGCGATATCGGGGCGACTCGCGGCCCAGAGTGTGAGCGAGGACCTTGTTTCGACGCGCCTGTGGCCCCCGGCGGCTACCAGTGGTGGTATGTCGACGCGTTCAGCGACGACGGTCGATATGGGCTGACGGCGATTGCATTCATCGGCAGCGTGTTCTCGCCCTATTACGCCTGGTCTGGACGCAAAAATCCCCTCGAACATTGCGCCATAAACGTCGCGCTTTATGGTCCGACTAGCCAGCGCTGGTGCATGACAGAGCGCGGCGCGGACGCCGTCACCCGCTCGAAAAACTTGCTCGAGATCGGTCCGAGCTCGTTGTCATGGGACGAAGAGGCGCTGACAATTCACATAGATGAAATAGCGGCGCCATTCCCGCGACGAATTCGGGGAAAAATTCGTGTCGAACCCCTGGCGATCAATCCGGAATCCTTTTTGCTGGAAACACATGGGCGCCATTTCTGGCGCCCCATAGCGCCTTCCGCGCACGTATCCCTTGATCTTTGCGCGCCGGACCTGCGCTGGAGCGGCCGCGGCTATTTCGATACCAACGCTGGCGCAGAACCGCTCGAACATGCGTTTTCCCGATGGACATGGCTGCGCGCCAGCCTGCGCGACGGCGCAACGATCCTCTATGACGCTGAGCGTCGGCGGGAAACGCACCTGTCGCTCGCACTGCGCTTCGACGGGCTCGGCCGTTACGAAACCGTCGAACCTCCGCCCTTGGCGCCGTTGCCCCCAACAGGATGGCGCGTCGCGCGCCAAACGAGGTCGGAAGACGGGCAAGCCTTTGTTGAACGCAGCTTTGAGGATACGCCCTTCTACTCTAGATCGCTTGTATCGACCTCGCTCTGCGGCGAGCGCGTCGCGGCGATGCATGAAAGCCTGTCGCTGGATCGCTTCGCGAATCCAATCGTGCGCCTGATGCTGCCATTCAGGATGCCCCGGCGAGCATAGCGACGTCGGAGTACGGATTATTACACATCAATTCGCGATTATTTTCTAGGCTGAAGATCTGCCAAGGATCTTTCACTCGCCTTCAGATGACGGCGCATCCGAATGAAAACACCATATCCAAAAGGCCAAAACAATCGGGGTTCACCGCGCTACTCGCCAAATCTCTCTGCGCGCTCCAAACGCTCGAACATGTCGAGCACGCGCAGGAATTGCTGACCCAAATCGTCGATCCCGGATCGCCGCACGTTCAGTGGCGCAGGCGAATGCGCCACGGCCTCGATAAGAAATTCGGCGGCTCGCAATGGCGGGCGGCATACGTTGTTCGAGATCCACGGCGCCATGGCGAGCGACCGCAGGACCAGCACAGCTTTGCGGGCTCCAGTTACGCGCGCGCGACAAGATATTGAATCCAGCGATTTGCGCTCGAGTTCGCGGCCGATTTCGGCGTAAAGCAGTGCGGCCGCCATTATTGCGGGACGACAGGAGAGCGGCAAGCATGCGACGCCATCATGCGCGCGTCGGTAAAGGCGATCGGCCTGTTCAAGCAATCTTGCGATCACGCTTTTGAGCGGCGGGTCGGCGACCGGATGCTCAAGAAATTCTCCCGGGTCGATTCCCGCCTCCCGCAGCCAGCGCAGCGGCAAATACAAACGCCCGGCGCGCGCATCCTCCCCGACGTCGCGCGCGATATTCGTCAGTTGCATTGCAACGCCGAGATCGCAGGCCCTTGCAAGGGCTTGCGGCGATCGTACGCCCATCATCAGCGTCATCATGACACCTACGGTTCCAGCTACCCGCGCCGCGTATTCGAAGAGCTCGCCTATGTCCTCGTAGCGACGGCCCTCCGCATCCCACGCGAGACCTTCCAGCAGCGCCTCGGGCAGCGTGCGTGGTATAACGAAGCGGCGGACGAGATCGGCCATCGCGCGATCGGCGGCGATCGCGTGAGGGCGGCCTTCATAGGCGCAATGCAGCCGTTCGCGCAGACGGTCCAGCGCGTCAATCGAACCTCTGTCCAGGTCGATGGCGTCGTCAGAGAGACGGCAAAAGGCGTAAAGCCCGTAGGCGGGTTCGCGGACGAAAAGCGGCAAGACCAGAGACGCCGCGTGAAAGGTGCGCGAGCCCTGCTTTATGGCGTCGCGGCACGCGGCCTGATCCTCGACTGTAGCGAAAGGGGGTTCAGACGAAGACAGATGCATGCGGCGCCACCTTGTCTAAAATACGCGCGGAGGAAAGGACACCTGGAAGCCCGGCGCCGGGATGCGTGCCGGCGCCGACGAGAAAGAGATTACGAATGTCTTCGCTAGCATTGTGCGGGCGAAACCAAGCGCTTTGAGTCAACACGGGTTCGAGCCCGAAGGCTGCGCCGCGATAGGACGAAAGCCTGGTCTCAAACTCCAGCGGAGTGGAAATGCGCGAGGTGACGATTTCACGACCGAGCCCAGGCAGAAGAGAGTCCTCAAGCGCTTGAGCGATCTTTTGCCGATATGGCTCCGCCAGCGCATTCCAGTCCTGCCCACCCTCGAGATTTGGAACCGGCGAGAGCACGTAAAAAGTGTCGCAACCTTGCGGCGCGAGCGAAGGATCGGTCGCTGTCGGGCGATGTAGATAGAGGCTGAAATCAGACGCGAGAGTTTTGCGTTCGAAAATGTCTTTCAGTAGTCCGCGATAACGTGGCCCGAGCAGAATCGTGTGATGGGCAACGTTCTCATAACGGCGTCGCGTACCGAAATACCAGAGGAACAACCCCATCGAATAGCTGGCACTTTCAATCTTACGATCCGTCCAACGACGACGCGCCGCCGAAGGCACCAGACGCCGATAAGTCCAGGCCGAGTCGGCGTTGGAAACGACGATATGCGCGGGCAGCGTTTCGCCGGAAGCTAAACGCACGCCTTTTGCTGCGCCATCGTCGACAAGAATCTCCGCGACTTCAGCGTCGCAGCGGACCACCCCGCCCTGCCGTTTGATAAGATCGACAAGCCCAGATACCAAGCGGCCCGTGCCGCCCATGGCGAAATGCACGCCCCAGCGTTGTTCGAGAAAGGAAATGAGGCAGTAAATTGCGCTGGCCCGGAAAGGGCTTCCGCCGATAAGTAGCGGATGGAAACTGAAGATCGTGCGCAGCCGCTCGTCACGGAAATATTGCGAAACCAGACTGTAGACGCTGCGATAGCCTTGCAGCCGCAGCAAATCTCCAGCTATGCGCGCCATATCCATCCGAGAACCAAAGGGAACGTCGCCAAGCCTCTCGAAACCGATGCGGTATATTTCTTCGCTCTGCCGTATGAAGCGCTCGTATCCTTCAACGTCCCCTGCACTGAAACGCGCGACCTCCTTGCGCATGGCTTCCGACTCGCCGCAATAGTCGAAACTGGCCCCGTCGTGAAAGCAAATCCGGTAGAAGGGCGTGGTGGCCCGCAGCTCAACGTCGTCGGACATCTTGCGTCCACACAGTCGCCAGAGCTCTTCAAACAGAAACGGCGCGGTGACGATGGTCGGGCCCGCATCGAAGGTGAAGCCGTCCTGTCGGTGGACAAAGGCCCTGCCTCCTGGCGCCTCGAGCTTTTCTAGCACCGTGACGCGATAGCCGCGCGCACCCAACCTTATCGCAGCGGCAAGTCCGCCAAATCCGCTTCCGATCACCACTGCATGCGGGCGCGGGTGCGAGAGCGACGAGGCCCGAGGCGATGAGACGAGTGTCAACATATGATGACAGTAACAGCGTCATCCATTTTATCAAGCACAATTGTCGTTAAGCGTCTGCGAAAATCCCGGTCTGCTCCGCTAGCCGCAAAATCAGGGCGGTCATCTGCTCCGGTTGTTCCTCATGTGCGAGATGGCCAAGTCCTGGTAGTCGCTCTACAAAAGCGTTTGGCATGCGCGCGGCGATCGTTTGCGCGGCGAAAGGCGACACGGCTTTGTCGGCCTCGCCGACGATCAGCGCAGTACGGACGACGAGTCTTGGCAGTTCACGATGCAGCGCACGTAGATCCCAATTCGCCATCATGCCCAGCGCGCCGGCGACGTGGGCGGGATTGCGAAAAAGCCGCGCGTAGTAATCGACGCCCTGCTCGTCGATCTCCGAACCCGTTCCCCGCAACAGCCGAGACGCGGCGGCGCGATTTGTGGTCCATGCAAAAAATCGCGGTGCGAAGGGGTTGAGAAACAGCACTTTCGCCATCGGCGGCAGCAAGTGGCCCGCCAATCCATCGAAAGGCAAGAGCGCGCCATTCAGCGCTATAAGCAATTTCGGCTTGATCGCGCCGCTCAAACAAAGCTGCGCTAATATCGCCGCGCCGGCGGAATGACCGACAGCGACGTCGGGCGTATAGCGCAAATCATCCAGCAGAGCGCCAAGCGCGCGGGACATTCCCGCGAGCGACTGAGTTGCGGAACCCTTCGATCCGGTGAAGCCATGCCCTGGAAGATCCGGAGCGAGCACGGTGAAGCGCCGAGCCAGTAGCGGCGCCAGCGCCCGCCAGGAATGCGTCGCGGCGCCGGTCCCGTGAATTAGCAGCAGCGCAGGCCCCTTCCCCATCTGCTGAACATGCCAGAGCAAGTCTCCCGACCTGACCATGCGACTGGCCATTCGATTCGGCCAATCGACGCCGTCTCGTTCCAGAGAAAGGCGCGTATCCTCGGCGCGCGTGAACATGCTTCCGTTACCGCGATTGCGCGACGGCGCGGACGGCGTTCGAGACATGCGCCGCGTCGACGAGAGGCAGCTTGAGGTATCGCGCATCCATCGCCTGCGCCAGCTTTGAAACCGGGGGATCCGGCTGCGTCTGCAGCGCTGGCGAGGTGTCGATGGCGAGCGAGGAAATTCCGGCGGCCCGCAATCGCCTACCGGAGTGCAGGGCGTCCTGCATCGCCTGCGTGCGGCCGGAGGCGCCATTGCGGCAAATATTAGCTCGGCCGTCGGTCATTAGCACCAGCAGAGGAGAAGGGCCCTTGCGCCTCACGCTTTCCGCCAACGCGAACGCCGCGTCGAGCCCGCAGGCCAGCGGCGTGCCGCCTCCACCCGGAAGTCCCGCCAGCATGCGTTTGGCGCGCGTAAGCGAACGCGTCGGGGGTAAAACGATCTCGGCTGCTGTTCCGCGAAAAGCGACGACGGCGACGCTGTCGCGCCGCACATAGCAATCTGCAAGCAGCAATTCTATCGCGCCCTTGACCTCTGGCAGCCGCGCCATCGCGGAGGAGCCAGAGGCGTCGACGACGAAGATCGCGGTCGTCTCCCTGTGTTCGCGAAAACGCACGATGCGAAAGTCCTCCGGGCGCAGGAGAATGCGCCGCACGTCTGCGCGAACTTCTGTCTTGCGCCGGATCTTTTGCCAGGGGGCGGCGGCGCGCAGGGTGTCGATCAACCCGAGGCGCCCGTCGCGCAAGGCGCCCGGCCTTGCGCCGATGGGTCTTCCGCGCCGCGACGAGGGCGCAATAGCCCCAGCCTTGCCGACGCGTTCCGCTCTGGCGCGGTGGGCCGGACTCGCCTTCAGCAACGCCAACAGATTTTTGGGGACGGCGGCTCTGGCGGCCTCGAGCACAAGATCCTCGAGTTGCGCCGAAGATGCGTCATACCGGTCCCTGTCCCGGGAAAAATCTTTCTCCCGGTTCTGCGGCGGGGGCTCTTGCATCCGCGGCTGTTCCGTCTCGAATTCCTCACTTGCGGCGCCAGCGGGGAGCTGAATTGCGCGGGGCGCGAGCACATAGCGAATGGCGGCGGCGATATCATTCTCTTCCACTTTTTCGCCGCCACGCAATGCGCAGGCTGCGCGCGCTACGATCAAAGCCTGGAGAGGGGCGCGAAGGGACACGACGCCAAACTGGGCCGCGACCATGACGAGCGCCTCGATCGCCCCATCTTCTGCAAAGATCGAGGGCAGCAGCGCCTTTGCGCAAGCGATTTCGTCTCTGTCAAAAAGCTGCGCGCCAGTTGCTCCGTAGCTGAGGCCGTCAAGATCTGCGCAAAGCGCCAACCGATCAAGCAGCGCCGGGGGTGGGCGCTCCTCTCCAACCCCTTCATCGAGAGCGACAACGCCGATGCGCGCCGGCATGCGCCGCGCCAGTCCATCGCGTTCGACGCTTATCTCGCCACTGTCCATCACATCAGCTATGCGTGCGGCTGTGGCGGACGAAAGGCGCTCGGCCATCGCAAGAACTAACACGCCGCCATCAGCCTGAGCCATCACTCCGGGGTCGAAGATTGGCCGGCCAAGCCTCAAGGTTTTCGGAAGATCCAGGCCGCCTAGCAGCCTGTCGTCCCCGATGCCAAGCGGCACGCGTCTGATGTGGGTGCATTCAGGTAGATAATTGCGCAATGCCGCCAGCCACGCGTCGCGCGCCGGCCCTGGACCGGTGCGCAAACGCACTCCACAGGAGCGCGGATCGACGGCGAACAAAGCCGCCGCGTAACTCGCGTGTTGCCAGATCGAAGATGGGCATGCGGGCTCGCTCATGCGCCGAAAACTTCCTCCACCGCCCGCTGGACGCGGAGGCGAGAGCCAGTATCGTCGAGCGGATTGCGGCGCAGCCGATGACCGAGCGCGAGCGGCGCCACACGTTGCAAATGCCTGTCTGTAACGGAGGCGTCGCCCTCGAGACTGGCGAGCGCACGCGCCGCACGGATGAGAGTCGAGCTCGCCACGGAGGCCATCTGTGCCCAGCGCGACGCAAAGCTGAGCTGCTCGCTCAAGAGCGGCGTCGGGCGTAGAGACGCTGGCAAGACCGTCCCGCGCCGCGACGATAGTGCGGCGCAGCCTTTGCTCCTCGGAGAGCCAGCTCCTGGCGAAAGCCGACGGGTCGCGTTCAAAGGCGTCGCGCCGGCGGATTACCTCGACGCGGGTTGGAATGTCGGCGGGCGTCTTCACGTCCACAGCAAGGCCAAAGCGGTCGAGGAGCTGGGGGCGCAATTCGCCCTCCTCCGGATTGCCGCTGCCAATAAGCACGAAGCGCGCGGGATGGCGCACGCTGAGGCCCTCGCGTTCGATGACATTCTCGCCGGACGCCGCGACGTCGAGCAGCAGGTCCACAAGATGGTCCTCAAGAAGATTAGCTTCGTCGATATAGAGGAAACCGCGATTGGCCTTGGCCAGAAGCCCGGGCTCGAACGCCTTTTCCCCCAAAGAGAGCGCGCGCTCGATATCCAGCGCGCCGACGACGCGATCCTCGGTCGCACCCAGCGGCAGATCGACGACGGGCGCCGCGCGTAACGCCGTCTTGGGCGTCGAGGTGAGCGGACGTGCCCGACAAGCGTCGCAGACGCCCGTCGCCGCGCAAGGATCGCAATTATAGGGGCAGCCTTGCACGACGCGCATCTTCGGCAACAAAGCCGCGAGCGCGCGAACGGCTGTCGACTTGCCCGTGCCTCGATCGCCGAAGACCAGCACGCCGCCAACGGATGAGTCGACGGCGCAGATGAGAAACGCCAGCTTCATCTCATCTTGACCGACTATCGCCGAGAAGGGAAATGACGAAGGCCTCTCGAGAGGTTCCAGAGCCTGTTTAGGAGGACGCGCGGCCGCGGCGGGCGCGCCACGGGTTTGGGTCTGGGCCGTAACGCTCTCGACCGGGATATTGAGCGGAAAAGACGCCATCCTCTATCCCTTCTAGACTTTACACACAATGTGTCATTTAATAGTTACACTTTCCGTCGCGAGTGGCAAGTCGCCGTCACGCCGAAATTGTCAAAATAGTCGCGCGCCATCCGGGCCGCGAAAAAGAGGAGAACCTTCCCGGGCGACAAAGCCCGCACAAAGAGTGGAGCCTTGCACGCATGTCCTGTTGATCGCGATGACTTCTTCACGCAGCAAATCTATGCGTAAATCTGAAACTGCGGTGGTTCAGCTCGCAAGTGTTACAGTCGATACGTTAAGGGTCACATACTCTGGACAATCCAGGGCGGGTGGCCCTCTGTTTACCGCTTGAAAATATTGAATGTCACGTGTATTTGACAGATATGCGACGTGGCGGGCGGCGTAGCGACGGAGCATGCGAACTGTCTAGGATCGAAGATGAGCGACACGCCATCCGCACGGCCCGACCTAACCCTCACCCTGGACTGCGAGGGAGTGATACAGCACGCCATCCCTGCAGAAGCGTTGGCGCAGGAGCGGCTTGAAGGTTGGCGCGGAAGAAGCTGGGCGGAGATGACGGACCCGGCGATCTCCCGCCAGATTCGGAAGATGATCGACGACATGCGACATGGCGGCGCGTCGTCCTGCTTCCAGACGACCCAGACTTTTCCCAGCGGATGCGAACTCGAGATTGAGTATACGGCGATCAGCCTCGGCAAAGAGGCCGGTTTTATCGCCATAGGCAGAAATCTTCGGACAATATCTGATTTGCAGGCGCGACTTCTGCTTGCGCAACAGGCGCGCGAACAGGACTATTGGAAAATCAGGGAAATAGAGACGCGCTACCGCATGTTGTTCGACGCATCGAATGAAGCGGTCGTTCTGGCGCGGGTCAGCGACCTGAAAATCATCGAGGCCAATCTTACGGCCGCCAATAGCCTCGGCCTGCTCACCGGCGCGGAATTTTCTCCTCAGATGTCGGAACGCGATCGGAAAGCCTTCGAGGCGATGCTCGAGAAGGTGCGCTTGCAGGGGCGCGCGCCTGGCATCGTCTTGCATCTTTCCGCGCCGCAGGCCCAATGGAGCATCCGCGCATCTATGATGAATTCGGAGGCGGGCGCGCTTTATCTTTTTCAGATTTCGCAGTTGAAGGGGCCGCCTGCGCGGGGGTTGAAAAGCGATCCGTTTTCCGCGCAAACCATCGTCCAACGTTTCCCGGACGGATTCGCCATTGTTGATAGCGAGGGAATCGTGCGCCGCGTCAACAACGCCTTCCTAGAAATGACCCAGATTGGCTCGGAAAGCGCCATGCTGGGCCAAAAAATATCGCGTTGGTTGTCGCGGCCGGGGGCCGATATCTCGGTAGTCATGAATATGGTGCGCAAGCACGGCTCCGTGAGAGGACTCGTCACCACAATAGAGGGCGAGTTCGGCGTGAACGCGGAAGTTGAAATTTCCGCAGCCGGCGACAAGCCACACCACCCAGATTACATTGGCCTTCTAGTCCGCGACGTCACGTCACGAGGCCAGGGCGTCGCAATCCAGATCGCTTCGCACGCGCCTGATGATTTCATTGAGACAAGGTTCGACAATTTCCCCTTGGATCAAATTGTAAAGGCCTCTACTGAAGCCATCGAACGCAAGCGAATTGCAGAAGCTTTGGAGAGCTGTGGAGGCAACCGTACTGCGGCAGCCCGACGGCTGGGATTGAGTCGCCAGAGTTTGCATGCAAAACTAAACAAGTACAATTTAGAAGAAAAATAAAAATCGACGCAAATCGGATTGCCCGGAAAGGCCAGAGACTTGGCGTCAGATCAGGAAGCCTCTCCCGCCTTCGGAGCGGCGAATCTTTCCAATTGCGAGCGAGAGCAAATTCATCTCGCCGGGTCGATTCAGCCGCATGGCGCTTTACTTCTTGTTCGCGAATCCGACTGCGTCGTGGTGCAAGCCAGCGTCAACGCTTCAGAATTCCTTGGCGTCACCGGCGATCTCCTGGGAATGCATTTACGTAAGCTTGGCGGAAACCTTTGTGAGCGGGTGCGCGCGCACATGGCTGATGTGCAAAATGCAATCCCGGTTGCGGTGCGGTGTCATCTCGACGATCCTGACAAGCCCTTGAACGCCTTGCTGCATCACCCGCCGGGCGGCGGGCTGATGGTGGAACTCGAGCATTCCGGTCCGCTGGTGGATTTCTCGGCGCAAATTGAACTGGCGATAGAGAAAATACTGGCGACTTCGAGTTTGCAGATCCTATGCGACGAAAGCGCGAGGATCGTCAGGGAATTAACTGGTTACGATCGGGTCATGGTCTATCGCTTCGATGACGAGGGTCATGGCGAGGTCTTCTCCGAAACGAAGAAACCGGAACTGGAGGCGTTTGTCGGCAATCGCTATCCCGCATCCGATATCCCGCAGATCGCCCGCCGCCTTTACGAACGCAATCGTGTCCGGCTGCTTGCTGATATCGACTACACGGCTGCTCCGCTTACGCCGCGCCTCTCGCCCATCAGTGGCGAAGAACTCGACATGTCCCTGTGCTTTCTGCGCAGCGTCTCGCCGATACATGTCCAGTATCTCAAAAATATGGGCGTCGCGGCGACGCTCGTAATCTCTCTCATGGTTGGAGATCGTTTGTGGGGTCTCATATCCTGCCATAACTATTCGCCAAAACTGCTTCATTTCGAAATGCGCGCAGTGTGCGAACTGCTCGCAGAAGTGATCGGGACCCGCATCGCGGCGCTGGAGAGCTTTGTTCAGGGACAGGGCCAACTTTCAGTTCGGCGCCTCGAACAAAGGATGATTGAAAACATCTCGCGCGAGGGAGATTGGCGCGGCGCGCTTTTTGACACCACGCGTTCGCTTTTGTTACCTCTCAACGCAAGTGGGGCGGCGCTTCTCTTCGAGGGACAAATCCTTACGATCGGCGACGTGCCGGGCACCGAGCAAATACGCGCCATCGGTCGGTGGCTGGAATCCAAGGTGAGCAAAGGCGTTTTCTCGACGTCGGCGCTGAGCGCGGAGGAGCCTGCTTTTGCGCCGCTGACTGCGGTCGCAAGCGGCTTAATCGGAACCCGCATCTCCAGCGAAGCCAATCAGATGCTAATCTGGTTCAGGGCCGAACGCGTGCAGACGGTCACCTGGGGAGGCAATCCGTTCAAGCCGCCATCGCTAGGCGACGATCCCTCCGAACTTTCTCCACGCCGCTCGTTTGCGCAATGGCATCAAGTCGTCGAGGGAACCTCCGATCCCTGGACCGCCGCCGACCTGTTGACAGCGCGTCTCATCGGCGCGAGCGTCACCGACGTCATCCTTCAGTTTCGATCCGTGCGGATCCTGATTGCCCAGGACCAACTCGACCAAGTCTTGCGTCAGGTTCACACTTCGGATCAGCCGGTGGTCCTCGCCGATGCGCAAGGACGCATAATCAACACAAACGCCGCTTTCGATTCCTTGCTGGAGACCGGGACTCGCCCACTGCAACATCTTGACGAATTGCCGTCATATTTTGTTGATGCGAATGAATTTCGCGGAAAGCTGAGGGCGTTGCGGGACAGTAAGCAACCCTGGCGTGGGGAATTGCAACTCGAGAACGTATCAGGCGAAGCAAAACCACTTCTCGTGCGGGCCGATCCAGTGATGTCATCCCCCAATCGAACGTTGGGCTTCGTGTTGCTTTTCACCGACTTGACTGAACGCAAAGCAGCCGAGGCCGCGAAGCGGAGGTTCCAGGAAAGCATTCTCCAAACCCGCCGCGCGCTCAAGAAGCGGATCGATTCAAAGTCCGATCTGACGCTTGAGAATCTCATGTCGGCCGTTGTCGAAAACGCGCAACTGGCGGCGATGGAAATTACCGACGTTCTTGACATGGCCCGCATGCCTGCGATGCTCGAAAGTGTGCGGACATCGGTCGCGCGGACGGCGGAAGTTCTGGAACAGCTTTCGATTGAACTGGGGAAATCGAGAAACTGAATTCAGCGCCGGAGATGCGCATCGGGAGATGAGGTTAATGGCAGGTGATCTTCGCACTCGGCTACGCCAGGCGACAATGCCTTCGCATGAACGCATGCATCGTCATAAGGGGCTTGCCGCCGCCGCGGCCGGCTCTATCGGCATGTCGGACTATCGGCTGCTTCTCGCGCGGCTGTTTGGATTTCATCGCCCTTTCGAAACCGCCGTGGAAGCCGCGGCCGCTGGAATCCCGATCCGTTTCGACCTCGTGAAGCTGGCGCGATCGGTCGCAATCGAAAGTGATCTGCGCGCGCTGGGGCTCGACCCAGGAACTGTTTCGAACCTGCCGATCTGTGACAAGATACTTGTCCCATACAGCGAAGCCGCGCTCTTGGGGGCACTCTACGTCGTCGAGGGCTCGGCTCTCGGCGGAGTTCAGATCTCGCGCGCGCTGGTGCGGCTTTTCGAGGCTGGAAGCGACGAGGGTCGCCGCTTTTTCATCGGTTATGGCTCTGGTCAAGGCGCCATGTGGCGCGCGCTGCTCGATCGCCTGGAGCAAATGACCGGAAACCGCGCGCAGGAGGCTGCAGCGATTGACAGCGCCATGATTACATTTCTAGTTTTCGAGAACTGGATGAAGGGATGGGATGATTTGCCCCGAAAAAGCGCGCCTACAGCAGGCAAGCCAGCCGAATGGCAAACAAAATCCGCAACGATTTTAGCAAGGCTTTCAACAACTGATCGCAGTTAATTGCCTCAAAAGCAGCTTCTTGGCGAGGATTGCCGCCGTCGGCGCGTCGGCGGCGGTCGCGTCGGCGCCGACCTGGACCGCAAGGTCGGGATTCGCGGTGAAAACAGGACCGCCGACAATCACTGCAATCGAATGATTGCACGACGCAGAGCGTACAGCCGTTATGGTCCTCGCCACGGATTCGAGTTCGGATTCAACGGAGAGCGCGACGCCGACCACGGCGAACCATTGTTCCGCAACCTCTGCGGCGCACTGAGCTGCGGCGACGTTCTTCTCGATGCAAAGGTCCCAGCCCGCCGCGCGCATGAAACTGGCGACTACGTCGAGCCCGAGACTATGTCTTTCGGCGGGTGTAGTGATTAGAAAAGCGCGCTGGCGCACATCCGCTACGGGCGCCTCGTTAGGCGCGCCAAATATGCACAGCAATTCCTGAAGACGGGCCACGCCGAGCGACACATCAATGAAGTCGCAGAGATCCTGCTCCCAGAGTTCGCCCAGGTGGCGCGCGGTCGGAGCGAGAAAATGCACGAACAACGTGTCGAGCGAGTGCCCTTTGGCGCGCATCTGCTCGAAATAACAAAGAGCCGCGCTCCTGTCGGCGCCCATCGCCAGCGCTCCGAATTCAATGATCTCGCAATGCTCCGGCACAGCCGCACATTCGACCGGACGCACATCATGGTGGACGAGCATCAGGCGCGGCAGAATTTCGCTGGCGATGACTTCAGAGAGGCGTTCCTCTCGCTCGCGAACTTCCGGCGAAAGTAGCACTTCTCGAATGGGAGAGGCCGCGTAAAATTTCGAGCCGTTGTATAGTGGGGGAATTGGGATGCAATCGCTCGCCAACTCGCTCTTTTGCGCCATCGGGGCCTCCCTTGAGGAGTTATCTCGGCGTTAGTTCGATCCCCTCGACGTCGCTTCAAAGGCTTTGCCGTAAACTGATCGAAAATCCCGATGCAGCGCGTTAAACGCCTTGATCTGCTCCGAAATTTGCGATCTCACTCGCAAGTCCCACTGAAATGACAGTCGCCGCATTTCATATGGATCGAACGTCTCCCTCGGTAATTAAATGCTTTTCCCTTTCCGGGTTAGGGCGGTGTCTTAACCGACCGCCCTCATTCAAACCCAGAAAATGAAAATAGTAAAGTATCATTGACAACAATCCCTCTTGTAAACCTATCTTGTCGGAGAGCATTGGGACGACGCTCGTTGCAAAGAGGCGTTCGCGCGGGCATTCCGCAGCTTGTTGTCATTTGGGCCGCGAAGCGAATAACACCGGGAAACCAAATGGCGAGATCAGCTCTCCTTTTCCTCGGCGCGGCATGCATAGCCGTCGTCTGGAGTCTTTTTGCGCTCGCAGGAAATGTCGATGGCTTGAGCGTCAGCGCATCTCGCGTTGGGCCGATCCCCGTCACTATCTTTCGATCGCGTGAGATCGCGACAGGTCCTGTCGTCGTGATCGCACATGGCTTCGCAGGTTCACAGCAGTTGATGCAGCCCATCGCAACAACACTGGCGCGAAACGGATATATAGCCGTGACTTTTGATTTCGCGGGCCACGGCCGCAATCCGCTGCCATTGCCAGGAGGCTTGAGCGATCTGAGCTTGAGCACGCGCGCCTTGCTTGAGGAAATCGGAGAGGTCGCTGCTTTCGCAATGACCCTTCCCGGCGCCGACGGTCGGCTGGCGCTTGTGGGGCATTCGATGGCTTCTGATCTCGTGGTTCGTTACGCCTTGGACCATCCGGACGTCAGCGCAATCGTCGCCTTTTCTTTTTTTGGACAAGGCGTCACTCCGAACCAACCCAAAAATCTGATCATTATCGACGGCGCGTGGGAAAGCTCGGCGCTGACGGCTGCGGGCTTTCGAATTATCTCCGATGCGGCAGGGGAAGATGCGAAGGAGGGCGTCACTTACGGCGACTTGTCGCAAGATTCTGGCCGCCGTCTCGTCCTAGCTGCGGGCTCCGAACATATCAGCGTAATATATAACCATGACGCCCTCAACGAAGGGCTTGAATGGTTGAACGCGAGTTTTGGACACAAAGGCTCCGGATTCGTCGACAGCCGAGGCCGATGGCTGGCGCTGCTTTTTATTGGCATTATTGCGCTCGCGCGACCGGCATCGCGCCTTCTTCCGCAGCTCGCGCCCAGCCCACTTGGGGCTAGCCTGCCCTGGCGCAGCCTTTCGCCGATTTGCATCGTATCCGCGATATTTACGCCATTGCTTTTGTGGAAAGCGCCGACAAGTTTCTTGCCGATCCTGCTCGGGGACTATCTTGTCGTGCATTTTGCCCTCTATGGGCTTTTAACGGCTGCGGGTCTGTGGCTTGCGCAATCCGGCGCGTCGCGCCCAGCCGCCAGCATGACGAACATCGCCCAGATCGTACTCGCCGCGAGCGCGGTGGCGGCCTTTTATATCGTTGCTTTAGGCGTGCCTCTGGATGTCTATGTCACATCCTTCGCGCCGACCGGCGTGCGCTGGCTGCTCGCTCCCGCGATGCTTGCAGGCGCCTCCCTATATTTCCTCGCGGACGAGTGGCTGACGAGAGGATGCCCGGCGCCTCGGGGAGGCTACGCCTTTAGCAAAACTTGCTTCGTGATGTCGCTTGGACTCTCAGTCTCGCTCAATCCGCAAAGACTCTTTTTTCTTGTTATCATAACGCCCGTCATTATCGTATTGTTCACGATCTACGGACTTGTAAGCCGCTGGGTCTACGTGAGAACAAACGATCCGCGCATTGTCGCCCTCGGCGCGGCTTGCGGGCTCGCCTACGCCATTGCCATGACGTTTCCAATCGTCGGATAACGAGCGGCGGATTGCAAAATGCTTCGATGCGCGGACACAGTTTCAGGTGCTCTGTCCCGCGACGCGTGCCCCCTTATGGCTTCCGACAACGCGGCGTTTCCTGCGCACCTGCCGCTCGGCCCGAAAACGGGGGACGACGAAGAGCGGTCGGGAATAAGGCGCGCCTGCAGGAACTTCCCACCTGATCGCGAGATCGACAAGATGAGCCGCGAAAGCCGCCGTGAGGCTGAGTCCGATCCACACCCAGGACGCGCCCGCAAGCGCAATGCGCAAAGCGACCAGCAGTGACGACCCTGCAAGGATATTACCGACGAAAGCGGATGGCGCCGGGCCCCGTCCTGTGAGAGCGCGGTAGCCAAGCAAGGCCAAGACTTCGAGCGCGATCACCACGAGAATCCAGTCGACCGCACGGCCGCTGCGGATAAACTCGTCCATCTCATGGTCCTCCTCTGGTCTCGTCGCAAGATGTCCATGTGACGCGTCACGCCACTTCGCAAAAAGCAACCAGGGATCGGCGCCCTAGCGACCCGATCCGTCCATATTGTCCTCCCCCGTTCGAGGCGCGCCGCCGAACGGCTTATTGAGTTGAACGATGCGCCAATTCAGGAAGCCTGCGAACGTCACCCAGGCGAGATAGGGGACGATGAGGAATCCCGCGAGTGTCGAAATGCCGCCGATATGGATGAGCAGCGCAAGTATCGACACCCAGAAGGGCAGCAGCTCCATAAGCGCCCAGTCGGGTCGCCTCAGCTTGAAGAACAGCGGACTCCATAAAACATTCAGCACGCCGTTGATTACCAGAAGAATGAGAAGCCACCGTCGCGAAGCATCGTTTGGAGCCTTCTCCCAAGCCATCACGCTGGCGGTCGCGATTAGCAAAAAAATCAAGGTCCACGCAGGTCCAAACAGCCAGTTTGGCGGACGCCAACTGGGAAAGCGCAATCCTTCGTACCACGCGCCGACTTCGGTCATCAGGCCACCAGCCACAGCCACTAGCGTCACGCACGCTGTCGCCACCCCGATCTCCATCCACCGATCTGAGAGGAACTCATTCATGGCGAGACCAAACGCAAAAGGTGCGCCAGATCCTTGAAGAAGATGCGCAGATGCGCCAACGGATCGGCGCGCACCAGCTCTTTGTTCATATATGCTTCCCAGGTGAGACGCTGAACGTCGGGATCGCGGCAGATGCTCACAAAGGCCTCGCGGCGCTTGTCATTGCAGTACCAGAAATATTGCATGACGCCCAAGATCCAGAAAACGCGACCATGCGCGTTCATGAAACGCTTGCGCGCCTTGGCCAGCGCGCGCGCGTCGCCTGTCTCCAGAAATTCATCCGCCGCCTCGGCGGACAGCTTTCCGCCCAACATTGCGTAATAAATGCCCTCTCCCGATGCCGGGGCCACAACGCCGGCCGCGTCGCCCGCTAACAGCACATCCCTTCCGTTATCCCAACGGCGTAGGGGTTTGAGCGGGATCGGCGCCCCTTCCCTGCGCAAGGTCTGACTTTCTTCAAGGCCCGACGCCGACCGCAATCCGCACACCGAAGACTTGAGCGAGAAGCCTTTTTGGGCGCTCCCCACGCCCACGCTCATCGTATCGCCATGGGGGAAAATCCACGCATAGAAATCCGGCGACAGTGCTCCGCGATAATGGATTTCGCAGCGGTTGGCGTCGACACCGGACGGGTCCGCCTGCACGATCTCGTGATAGGCGAACACGAAGCGGGTTCTGTCCGCGCCGGGCACTTCCTGACGGCCCACTCGCGATAGGGCGCCATCGGCCCCGATAACGAGTTTTGTGCGCAGTCTGTTGCGGCTACCGCCGTCCTTCGCTTCGTAGTGGACAATCACCTCGCCGTCTCGCTCGCGGGTGATTTTTTCGTAGGCGCCCGTCACGCGCGCGGCGCCCTCTTTGGCTGCCCGGACGCGCAGCCACTCGTCGAATTCCTCGCGATCCACCATGCCGACATAGCCGCCCTTTATGGGCATGTCGACGCTCTGGGCGCTGGGCGAGATCATGCGCGCGGAGTTGACCCGCGCTTTCAACAAATGGTCCGGAATTGCGAAATCGCGCACGAGGCGTGGTGGAATGGCGCCGCCGCA
Source organism: uncultured Alphaproteobacteria bacterium (assembly GCA_963724845.1). Taxonomy (GTDB): domain Bacteria; phylum Pseudomonadota; class Alphaproteobacteria; order Rhizobiales; family Beijerinckiaceae; genus Methylocystis. Next base: position 172,977 of record CAVRWF010000005.1, on the reverse strand, counting down.
GGGCTTGATGCGGCCGGCCTTGTCGAGCAGCGCGACTTTGCGCCCCATGCGGGCCAGATCCGTCGCCGCGGTTGCGCCGGCCGGTCCCCCGCCAACGACAACGACATCGAAAACGACTTCCGCCGACATGGCTTGCTCCTCGTCAAATGCGAGCCGCGAAGGAATTTCGGTTAACAGCCGTCGCATCCCCGCGCTCAACCGCATCGGCGACCCGAGAAATCCGGCTGGCCAGCATTGCGGAGAAGAGAAACAGGATTGCTTCGACAATGAAGACAATTGCGTAGGCGGTCAGCGACGCGGCCAAAAACTGGCGGGCGATGTCCACCGCAACTGTGCCGAGGAATCCACCAAGTCCAAATGCGACGGCTTGCGCGGCGCCCCAAAGACCCATGCGCGTGCCTTCTCTCGATCTGGAGCCCGAACCTGCGAGCCCCATCATCGAGCCAATCGCCGCCACGGCAAAGGCGCCGTTCGATACGCCGAGCGCAAACACCGACGCCTGCAGTGGAAAGGACTGTTCCGCAAGTCCGCTCGCGGCGACGGCGACCAGCGACAGGGCCGAGGCGAGGCATCCTCCGATAGTCCAAAGACGCAGCGAACCAAAAACTGGCCCGCCGAGCGCTGATGCAGCGAAAGCCACAAAGAGCATTCCCGTCAGCACGCCGCCATGCTGCGTGCCTGCGAGTTTGGTGGTCGCCCCCGGCGTCATGCCAAAGACGACGCCCGCAAAAGGCTCGATCAGCAATTCCTGTGCGCTGTAGGCGAGCATTGAAACGAAAATGAAAATTGTGAATTGCCGCGCGGCAGGCTCCGCCCAGACTTGAGCGAAAGCCTCGCGGAACGCGGGCTTTTGCGCCTGCTGTGCAATTGCAGCTGGAATTGCTTTATGGGGTTCCACGCCCGTCACGGCCAATGTCGCCACGATGAAAGCGATCGCCGCGACGGTCGTGGTCACGCCGATGAGTCGCATATAGGAGAAAGGATCGAGAAAATGGCCGGCCAAAGGCGCCGTCAAGGCGAAGCCGAAAATCATCATGACCCAGACCGTGGTCGCCGCCGCGGCTCTGCGCTGAGGCGCAACGCGCGTCGCCAACATCGCCAGCACCGAGGTTCCTGCGGCGCCGGCGCCCATTCCCACCATCAGAAAGGATAGCGCCGCGAGCGACAGGCCGAGAACTGGATGGGCGGCGATCAAAGTAGTCGCCACGGCCGCCCCCGCGCCGCCCAAGGCGAGCACGGCCATGCCGGCGACGATCCAGGGCGTGCGCCGCCCACCCACATCGGCGCCATAGCCCCACGCCGGACGCAGGATCTGCACGGCGTAATGAGAAGCCACTAACAGGCCGGGAACGAAGGCAGGCAAGGCGAGTTCGACAACCATCACGCGATTGATCGTCGACGTCATCAGCACGACAATCGCGCCGAGCGCGGTCTGGACGAGCCCCAGTCTGACGATGCCAATCCATCCGAGAGGGGTTGCGTTCATTGGATCCCCAACACGTTCGAGCGCAAGGCGAAAGCGCTGACCAGCATGCCCAACACATAGAGAGTGGTGCCAGTGGCGTTGTAAAAGGGGGCTTGTTCGCGCGGATTCTTGAGCAGCCGCTGCATTAGCATGAACTGCCCGACCAGCAGGCCCGCGACCGCAGCGGCGTAATAGGGATGCGACCAGTCCAGCAGCAGCCAGATCACGAGAAGCTGTGGCGCCGTCATGACCCAGCAGGCCAGCCGGACCGCTCTGTCCACGCCCAGTTGAACGGGCAGCGAAAGAATGCCCATACGCCGGTCGCCCTCGACCGATTTGAAGTCGTTGAGCGTCATGATGCCGTGGGCGCCGAAGCTGTAGAGCAACGCCAGGACGATCACACGCCAGTCCGGCAGGCTCGCGGCCATTACCGCCGCTCCGGTAAACCAGGGGAGCCCTTCGTAACAGATCGCGACGGCTGCGTTGCCCCACCATCCGTTTTGTTTGAGCCGCATGGGCGGCGCGCTGTAGGCCCAGGCCAGCACAAGCCCAAACATGGCCGCCGCCAATACCCATTGACCCAGCGCCGCCGCGACGGCGAGCGACAACAGCGTCCAGACAATGGCGATGTAAAACCCCCAACTTCCTGGAATTCTCCCCGAGGGTATCGGCCGGCAAGGCTCGTTGATGGCGTCGACATGGCGGTCATACCAGTCATTGACCGCCTGGCTAGTCGCACAGACAAGTGGGCCGGCGAGCATTACGCCGGCAAGCACGACATACCAGCGACTAAGCGGCGACAGTCCGGAGGAGACGATGCCGCAGGCAAACGCCCACATCGGCGCAAACCAGGTGATTGGCTTCAGGAGTTCCAGGACGGCGGAGGGGGCTGGTCTCTGCATTGTAAAATAATATATTGACACATAATGTTGTCAAGTTAAATTTACACAGCCTCCGGCGACGGAGCTATTGGCAACGGCGAAGTGACGCAAGCAATGGCCCCCTGCCTGCAAGTTTCCGCTTTGTCGAACGCGAAGATTGTCTCGTCGCGCCTTCAGCTGCCCCCGTCGCGGCCGTCATCGTCCCCGAGATCGCCGAGCCCGTAGCGACGCAGCTTGGTGTAGAACCCTTGGCGGCTAAGCCCGAGCATGTCTGCGGCGCTGGCGCGATTGTCGTGAGTTAGCTCCAGCGCCGCTTCGATGCACAGGCGCTCTATGAGATCTGTCGTTTCACGCACGAGATTCTTAAGCGGCACGCGGCCGACAAGTTCGGTGAACTGCTCAATTGTGCGCGGCAGTTCGCGACCGCCCAACCTCTCCCGGCCCGAGCGCCAGCCGGACGTTCTAATCGCGAAGCCAAGGCATGGTTGCGCTCCGTCCGGCGCCGCGACTGCGGTGATTTCAATATCTTCCGTGGAGCCGAACTGGCTGCGAAGGATTGTCGAAAAGTGGCGGACCGAGCCATGCGTGCGCAAGTTCCCAAAGAGCACGTCAACATCGATGCCCGGACGTCCGATCCAGGTTTCGATCGACTGCCCTCGCACCTGCGCTTCGCTGGTCGCCTGGACCAGATCGAGGAACGCGGAATTGGCGGTTAGAATGCGGCGTTCGAGATCCGTGACGACGAAAGCGTCCGGCATTTTCTCCACGACGCGCAATAGACTGTCTTGTTCCTTGGGCAAAGCGGGGCCGCCAGCGTTCAGACGCGTCAGCAGCACAATCAAATGCGAGGCGTTTTCCTGGCGGAACATCGAACCCGAGAGCAATACCGCTTCCCTGGTTTCGGCCAGAATAACATGAACATTGTCAACGCGTGGCGCCACCTGCAAGGCCCCTGCAAAGGACTGAGCCGCCTGCTTGCCGCTGTCGTCAAAAAGTTCGAAAAGTCCACGCCCCACGAGCTTCTTCACGTCCATGCCGAGCAGCGCGCAAGCGGCTGGATTGGCCTCCAATATTTTATGATTAGCGGCGTCCACAATAAGGACCGACTCCGACGCCAGTTGAAACAAGAGCCGGTAACGCTTCTCAGCGCCACGGATGCGCGCATATTCGCGCTCCATCGTTTGCTGGGCGTCCGCAAGGCGCTGCTGTAAAACCGCCATTGCGCGCAAGTCCTTACCCAGGGCGACGATCCGACCCTTTTTCCCGCAGCGGACAACGCTGAAGCGCACGGGGACGTCCGGGCCGGTTGAAGCGGGATAGTTCACCTGACGCCAGCGACTGGCGGCATGTGGAGTCGCTTCACGGATCAGTTCTTCGATCTTCGCTCGGCTTTCAATCGTGACCGTATCGGCCCATCTGCGACCGATCCAGTCGCGATAGGCGTCCTTGGCCAGTTCTGGAGAGCCAAAAGCAACGTCTAGGACGATACCGCGTCCATCCACGACTAGCGTCACATCCGCCGAAGTAGAGATCAATGTGGCCGCAGTCTCCGGATCCAGCGCGCCAAGGCTGTCGATAGGAGTTGAGAAGCGGCTTAGTTCTGCCGGAGATCTAGGGGCTTCGCTCACAAGAGAATCTTTCCGATTCTGACCAGGATTTCGGACAATAAAAGGGTCAGAGCGTGATTACACAGGCTCTAGCTCGTTAGCAAGCTGAGGCCATGGCGGAGAAAACCTCTAAGGACGCTCGTTTTTCGCTCCGTTGTAGGGTCGGTCGGCGCGCACGCGTCGCGACAGAAAGACTCGTCACCGGCCTGCAACGCCGGGCGACGACTCAAAACGAGCCAGCCCTGCTTTGCGACTATCTAATGTCGCGCCGGCCAACGCGACCAGATGTCAGTAATGGAACCAAACCCAATAAATTCAGCCGCCTCAAGCAGTCACTATGCTTTGCTGGCGTCGGCGCCTCCGAAACCGGCATCCTCATTATGGTGTAACAAATAAATTACGTCAATATATATTGACAGTCAGCAAAAGGTGGGCTTACACTTGTCCCAAGGGTGAGCCCCCAAGGCTGAGAAAAGAGAACGGCGGATGAGCGCAAACCGACCAGTCAGCCCCGCGACAAAGCCGCTTTACACCATAGCGCAGCGCAAGCGGCGAGACGCGTCGGTCTGGACGCTGGTGCAGGGTGTGCTCGCTCCGCTTCAGTTTCTCATCTTCCTCGTCAGCCTCGTTCTTGTTCTGCGTTATCTCTTCACCGGAGAGGACCAGATCACGGCCACCATCTCCGTCGTGGTGAAAACCTTCGCGCTCTACGCCATCATGATCACAGGGTCGATCTGGGAGAAGGCGGTCTTCGGCCGCTTTCTCTTCGCGCCCGCATTTTTCTGGGAAGACGTGTTCAGCATGCTTGTACTGGCGCTGCACAGCGCCTATCTCCTGGCGCTTGCGTTCGATTGGCTGGAGGCGCGGGAGTTGATGCTTCTCGCCCTTGCGGCTTACGCGACCTATGCGATCAACGCGGCTCAATTCCTGCTGAAGCTCCGCGCGGCGCGCCTGCAATCCTCGGAGGTGTCGGCGCTGGCCGCGAATCCACAGCTGGAGGGCTCTCCGTGAATGCTTTGCCCCCGCTGAACCCTCAAGCTGTAAAGAAATTCCGAGCCTGCGAACCCCTGGATATTTTACGGGAGCGCGGTCAAAGGGAGGTCTTCTGCGGTTTGACCGGCATCGTCTGGCTGCATCGCAAGATCAAGGACGCGTTCTTCCTGGTCGTCGGTTCGCGCACCTGCGCGCATCTCATCCAGTCGGCCGCTGGCGTCATGATCTTCGCAGAGCCGCGGTTCGCGACAGCGATACTTGAGGAGCGCGATCTCGCCGGCATCGCCGATATCGATGACGAACTCGACAGAACCGTGGCGCGTCTGCTGGAGCGTCGTCCCGACATCAAACTGCTTTTTCTCGTCGGCTCATGTCCTTCCGAGGTCATCAAGATCGATCTCAAGCGTGCTGCTGCGCGGCAGTCTTCGCTCCATGCGCCGAATGTGAGAATTCTGAGCTACTCCGGCAGCGGAATCGAGACGACCTTCACACAGGGCGAGGACGCCTGCCTCGCTGCTCTCGTTCCATCGATGCCGAAAGAAGCGCCCCACGCCGCGCATTCGCTGCTGGTTGTCGGCGCTTTGGCGGATGTCGTTGAAGACCAGTTCCTTCGCCTCTTCGACGTGTTGGGGATATCGCCGGTGGCATTCCTCCCGATGCGCCAGGCCGCCGATCTCCCCCCAGTCGGCCCCAACACGTCGTTTCTTCTTGCCCAGCCCTTCCTCTGTGACACGGCTCGCGCGCTCGAGGAACGGGGAGCCAGAAGGATCGGCGCGAATTTTCCATTGGGCGCTGAAGGAACGACTTTATGGCTTCGCGCAGCGGCGGAGGCCTTTTGCGTCGATCCGGCGCGCTTTGAGGCCGCGACCGCACCGGGCCGCGCGCGCGCCGCGCAAGCGCTCGGCCACTATCAAGGCGCTCTTGCTGGCAAGTCCGTTTTTCTCTTCCCCGATTCCCAGCTGGAACTGCCGCTCGCGCGCTTTCTCTCGCGCGAATTGTCGATGTTCATCGAGGAAATCGGAACACCCTATCTGCATCGAGAGCATCTTGGCCCCGAACTGGCTCTACTGCCTCCCGGCGTGCGCCTGAGCGAGGGTCAGCATGTCGACAATCAGCTCGACCGCTGTCGCGCCGCGCAACCTGATCTTGTTGTCTGCGGACTCGGCCTCGCCAATCCGCTGGAGGCCGAGGGGCTTACGACCAAGTGGTCGATTGAACTTCTGTTCACGCCCATCCAGGGCTACGACCAAGCCGGCGATCTCGCGGAACTTTTTGCGAGGCCGCTCCTTCGACGTACGCGGTTGGAGGTCTAGGCCATGCAGCTTACGCTCTGGACCTACGAAGGACCGCCCCACATTGGCGCCATGCGCGTCGCGACGGCGATGCAAGGCCTGCATTACGTGCTGCACGCGCCTCAGGGCGACACCTATGCGGATCTGCTTTTCACTATGATCGAGCGGCGCGGCGCTCGCCCCCCCGTCACCTACACGACGTTTCAGGCGCGCGACCTCGGCGCCGACACGGCGGAACTTTTCAAGACTTCCGCCCAAGAGGCATTTGAACGCTTCTCGCCGCAGGCAATGATCGTCGGCGCATCCTGTACGGCCGAGCTCATCCAGGACGATCCGGGCGGCCTCGCAAAAGCTCTGAACCTCCCGATCCCCGTCATCGGACTGGAGCTGCCCGCCTATCAGAAAAAAGAAAACTGGGGCGCGGCGGAGACGTTCTATCGACTGGTGCGCAATCTCGCCGGAGCGAAGCGCGAACGCAGCGCCAACGCGAAACCAAGTTGCAACATACTCGGGCCGACAGCGCTTGGCTTCCGTCATCGGGACGACACCAGCGAAATCACTGGCCTGCTCCAGCGTCTCGGCGTCCAGGTGCGCCTGGTGGCTCCGCTTGGCGCGACGCCTCGCGACCTCACAAAACTCGGCGAAGCGGACTTCAACGTCGTTCTTTATCCAGAGATCGCATTGCCGGCGGCGCAATGGCTGGAAAAAAATCATGGGCAAGCCTTTACGAAGATCACGCCGCTGGGCGTCGGCGCCACGCGGGAGTTCATCGCAGAAGCGGCGCACCTCGCCGGCGTAGATCCCAGTCCCGTGCTGAACGAAGAAACCTCGCGCTTGCCCTGGTATTCGCGCTCGGTCGATTCAACCTATCTTTCGGGCAAGCGGGTTTTTATTTTCGGCGACGCCACCCATGCCATAGCAGCGGCTCGGATCGCTCAAAGCGAACTTGGTTTCAAGGTCGTCGGCCTTGGAACCTACGCGCGCGAATTTGCACGCGAAGTGCGTGAGGCGGCGAAACTCTATGAGGTCGAGGCGCTGATCACCGATGACTATCTTGAGGTTGAAGCCAAAGTAGCGGAGATACGACCCGAACTCGTTCTCGGCACGCAGATGGAGCGCCATATCGCGAAGCGCCTCGGCGTTCCATGCGCAGTCATTTCGGCTCCGGTTCATGTGCAGGATTTTCCGGCACGCTACTCGCCCCAAATGGGCTTTGAAGGCGCCAATGTGATCTTCGACGCTTGGGTTCATCCTTTGATGATGGGACTCGAGGAGCATCTGCTCGCGATGTTTCGCGACGATCTGGAGTTTCACGACGGCGCAGCGCCTTCGCATCTGGGTGGAAAGCCGGCCGCCGCATTGCGCACGAGCGCCGAAGCGCCGCCAGCCGCTCGCCCGTCCGACGGCGTCGACACCCAAAATCCGACCACGGGAACCTCTATCATCGTCAAATGGGTCGACGAAGCGGAAAGAGAGCTCAGAAAGATTCCATTTTTTGTGCGCGGCAAGGCCCGCCGCAACACGGAGCGCTTCGCCAGCGAGCGAGGCGTGACAATCATCACCGTCGAGACGCTTTATGATGCAAAAGCCCATTTCGCGCGCTGACGCGCCGCCCGTGAGGGTTGTCATCGTTACGATGGACACACATGTGGCCAGCGCGACACAAAGAGTTGTCCGAGAGCTTCGACGCGAGATTCCCGGTCTTGAACTCGCGATCCACGCGGCTTCGGAATTTACAGCCGATCCGAAAGCTCTCGCGTGCTGTCGCGCCGACATCGCTAAAGGCGACATCATCTTGAATGCGATGCTGTTTTTGGAGGACCATTTCCAACCCTTGCTGACGGCGCTAACCGCCCGGCGCGAACACTGCGATGCGATGGTCTGCGTGATTTCGGCGAGCGAAGTCACGAAGCTGACGCGCATGGGTCGGTTTGACATGAGCGCGCCGACCAGCGGACCTATGGCTTTGCTAAAGAGGCTCCGGGGCGGCAAGTGCAAGACAGCTTCCGTTGGAGCGCAGCAAATGAGAATGCTGCGCCGCCTGCCCAAACTTTTGAGATTCATTCCCGGCACGGCGCAGGATGTGCGCGCCTATTTTCTTACGCTGCAATATTGGCTCGCCGGCTCTGACGAGAATATCGCCAATTTGGTGCGCTTTCTTGTCAACCGCTACGCTGACGGGCCAAGGCGTGCGCTGCGCGGCGCGCTGAAAGCGCCGCCCCCCGTGGAATACCCGGAGATCGGCGTTTATCACCCCCGCCTTCCCGGACGCATTGGCGAGAATGTAGACGCGCTCCCGATGCCAGGCGGCGGCGCCAGGTTGACCGTGGGGCTGCTCGTGATGCGCTCCTACGTGCTTGCGGGCAACGCCGGCCATTATGACGGCGTGATCGCAGCCATGGAAGCGCGCGGCATTCGTGTCATCCCGGCTTTCGCCACCGGACTCGACGCTCGTCCCGCGATTGAAAAATTCTTCCTGCGAGACGGCGTTCCAGTCATCGACGCGATGGCGTCGCTGACTGGTTTCTCTCTCGTGGGCGGTCCCGCGTATAATGACGCGAAGGCTGCCGAGGAGATTTTGGCAAGGCTGGATATTCCCTTTATCTCCGCGCATCCGGTCGAATTCCAGACGCTTGAGCAATGGAGACAATCCGATCGCGGTCTCGAGCCGGTAGAAGCGACCATCATGGTGGCGATCCCCGAACTCGACGGCTCGACCGGACCAGGCATTTTCGGAGGTCGGGCGACTGGTGGCTCGACTTGCGGCGGCTGTGAACGCGCATGCGTCTTTCCGCAATCTGAGAACGCGCGCGACATGCATGTCTGCATGGAACGCGCCGAGGTGCTTGCAGCCCGACTGGAAAAACTCGCGACGCTGCGCCGGTCTCAACGCGCAGCACGCAAGGTCGCGATCGTGCTGTTCAACTTCCCACCCAACGCGGGGAATATCGGTACTGCAGCCTATCTCTCCGTGTTTGAATCCTTGCATCGCGTACTGCTGGCGATGCAACAGGGCGGCTACACCGTTACACCGCCAACCACCGTTGACGAACTGCGTGGGTCAATCTTGGAAGGCAATTCGACGCGCTTTGGCGCGCTGGCCAACGTCTTTGCGAAAGTTCCGGCGGAAGACCATCTCCGGCGTGAGCCCTGGCTCAAAGAGATCGAGGCGCAATGGGGACCGACGCCTGGCCGACAGCAGAGCGACGGCATGTCCATCCATCTGCTTGGAGAACGCTTCGGGAATGTCCTTGTCGGCGTGCAGCCGGCCTTCGGCTATGAAGGCGATCCGATGCGCCTTTTATTCGAGAAGGGTTTCTCGCCGACGCACGCCTTTTCCGCCTTTTATCGATATTTGCGTGAAGATTTCGGAGCCGATGCCGTCCTGCATTTTGGCACCCATGGCGCGCTTGAATTCATGCCAGGCAAGCAGACGGGTCTTTCCGCCTCCTGCTGGCCGGACCGCCTGATTGGCGCGCTGCCCAACTTTTATCTCTATGCTTCAAACAATCCTTCGGAAGGAACCATCGCCAAGCGTCGCTCGGCCGCGACTTTGATAAGCTACCTCACGCCGCCTGTCGCCAACGCGGGTCTCTATCGCGGTCTCGTTGAACTCAAAGCCTCACTGGATCGCTGGCGAAGCGCGACGCCCGGAGATGAAGACGAGCGCGGCGAGCTTTCCAGTCTGATCCAGACCCAGGCAGCACTACTCGATCTCGCCGATGCGAAGCCCGTTTGGGGCGACTCTGCCGATGCGCACATAGGCAAACTCGCGGAAGCAATTCTGGAACTGGAATACACGCTGATTCCGAACGGTCTCCACATCGTGGGCGAACCGCTGACGCAAGAGGAGCGGATCGACATGCTGTCCGCGATGGCCGAAGCGACGTATGGACGCTTGCCCGAACGCAAAACGCTGGCCGCGCTGGTGAACGGAGCGGACCCAGCCACGCTGACCCAGGACGCTGAAACACTCGCGATGTGGCGCGAACTTGGCGCCTCAGCTGAACATCTTGCGCGGGATTACGAATTGGAAGGCATTCTGCGCGCGCTGGACGGGCGCTTTGTGCGACCCGCGCCGGGCGGTGATCTGCTGCGCACCGCGGCTGTTCTGCCGACCGGCCGGAACTTGCACGGGTTCGATCCATTCCGCATCCCCAGCGCCTTCGCGGTGCAGGACGGGGCGCGTCAGGCGAAGCGCCTACTGACTCGCTACATGGCGGATGGCAACCCCATGCCCGAGACCATCGCACTCGTGCTTTGGGGAACCGACAATCTAAAAACCGAGGGCGCGCCAATTAGTCAGGCCCTTGCTCTGATCGGAGCCGCGCCCCGCTTCGACAGTTACGGTCGACTGGCGGGCGCCACGCTGACGCCATTGGATCAACTCGACCACCCGCGCATCGACGTCATGATTTCGCTTTCGGGTATTTTCCGCGATCTCATGCCTCTGCAGATCAAACTTCTCGCTGAAGCCTGCTTCCTCGCCGCCTCTGCGGATGAGTCGCTAGAGCAAAACTTTGTGCGAAAGCACACCCTCGCTTTTATGGAATCAAACGGCGGTGACATCGAAACGGCGGCCCTTCGGGTCTTTGGCAACGCCGACGGCGCCTATGGCTCCAATGTCAACCATCTCGTCGAATGCGGCAATTGGATCAAAGAAGAAGAACTCGCCGAGACTTACGTGCGCCGCAAGGGTTTCGCCTATGGCCGCGCCGGCCGGCCAACGCAACAGCCCGCGGTCCTGCAAAGCGTTCTTGCCAAGGTGGATCTCGCCTATCAGAACGTGGACTCGGTCGAACTTGGCGTCACGACGATCGACAATTATTTTGACACGCTTGGCGGCGTCAGCCGCGCGGTCAAAGGCGCCAGGGGCGAGGTTGCGCCTGTCTACATAGCCGATCAAACCAAAGGTGAAGGCGTTGTGCGCACGCTCGGCGAGCAGGTCGCGCTGGAAACGCGCACCCGCTTGCTGAACCCCAAATGGTACGAGGGCATGCTCAAGCATGGTTACGAGGGCGTCCGGGAGATCGAGACGCATGTGACCAACACCATGGGCTGGTCTGCAACGACAGGCCAAGTCGATCCCTGGGTCTATCAGCGGCTCTCGCAAACCTACATGCTCGACCCGGAAATGCGCGAACGGCTCGCGGCGCTTAATCCGACCGCTTCCGCAAAGATCGCCAATAGGCTGATCGAGGCGCAGGAACGGCGCTACTGGTCGCCCGACGAGACGACACTGTCGGCGCTGCGGCACGCTAACGAAGAATTGGAAGATAGGCTAGAGGGCGTTGAATTGGAGGCTGCAGAGTGAACATTCCAATAAGAGCTCCTACTCCTTTAGGCTCCATGCAGGTCGAGTTGGATCCCGACATTCAAATTGGGGCGGCCAAGGTGTTCGCCGTCTATGGAAAAGGCGGCATAGGCAAAAGCACGACCTCCTCCAATCTTTCCGTGGCTTTCTCAAAATTGGGCAAGCGCGTATTGCAGATCGGCTGCGATCCCAAGCACGATTCAACCTTCACGCTGACGAAACGTCTCGTTCCCACCGTCATCGATGTTTTGGAATCCGTGAAATTTCATGCCGAAGAGCTGCGCGTCGAAGACTTCGTCGCCACCGGCTACAATGGCGTCATGTGCGTCGAAGCAGGTGGTCCGCCTGCCGGCACGGGCTGCGGCGGCTTTGTCGTGGGGCAGACCGTCAAGCTGCTCAAGGAGCATCATCTGCTCGAAGATACGGACGTCGTTATCTTCGACGTGCTCGGTGACGTCGTATGCGGCGGCTTCGCGTCGCCCCTGCAACATGCGGGCAGAGCGTTGATCGTCACGGCTAATGATTTCGACTCCATCTTCGCGATGAACCGCATCGTGGCGGCAATTCACGCCAAGTCGAAGAACTATGATGTAAGGCTTGGCGGCGTTATCGCCAACCGCAGCGCCAAGACTGATGAAGTCGATCGCTATAACGCCGCTGTCGGCCTGAAGCGCGTCGCACATTTTCCGGATCTCGATGTCGTGAGGCGCAGCCGGCTCAAGAAATCGACGCTGTTCGAAATGGAGCCCTCGCCGGAGCTGGAAGCAGTGCAGAACGAATATCTGCGTCTCGCCGACCAGCTCTGGAGCGGCTTCGAGCCGCTTGACGCGAAGCCGATGAAGGATCGGGATTTGTTCGAATTTCTGGGGTTCGACTGATGACGACGCCAAGCTACATCGCCCGTCGAGGCGAACTCGAACATTACTTTGACCGAACTGCGGTGGAGGCCTGGAAGCGGTTGACCTCCGATGCGCCGGTCGGTCGCGTACGTGCGACTGTCCGCGCCGGTCGCAATGCAATGCGAAACACACTACTCTCCTGGCTTCCACCCGATCTGCGCGGAGCGCGTCTGCTGGACGCAGGTTGCGGCACGGGCGCTCTGGCCATCGAGGCGGCGCGGCGCGGCGCCGATGTTCTGGCGATCGATGTGTCTCCGACTTTGGTGAAGCTCGCTCAGGACCGGGCGCCGCGAGACCTTGGATCGGGTCGCGTGACCTTCTCGGTAGGCGATATGCTCGATCCGAAAATCGGCTCCTTCGATCATGTTGTCGCGATGGACAGCCTGATCCATTACGAGGGCGAGGATATAGCGCACACTTTGGCGAGCCTTGCGGCCCGCACCCGTGGTTCGGTGCTATTCACTATTGCGCCGTGTACGCCTGCGCTGACCGTCATGCATTTCATTGGCCGCTTTTTCCCGCGCGGCGACAAGTCTCCGGCCATCGCCCCTATCTCTCAACGCGCGCTTGAGCGCCACATCGAAACCCACTCAGCTTTGGGAGGCTGGAAAATCGCGCGTAGCCAGAGAATCGACAAGGGCTTCTACATTTCACAAGCTTTGGAGGCCCGACGTCCATGAATTGTGCAAGCGCCGCCATCGTCGCGCAGATGATGCGTATCGGTCCGGGGCTCCTGCCCTTTGCTGATGCCGGCACGGTTGAATTGCCTATGCCGCGCCTCCTGCGACTTTCGCTGTTCCAGGTCACGGTCGGCATGGCGGCGGTCCTACTGATCGGCACGCTCAACCGCGTGATGATCGTGGAGCTGGGCGTTCCCTCCTGGATCGTCGCGGTTATGCTTGCTTTGCCGCTGCTCTTCGCACCCTTCCGTGCTTTGATCGGCTTTCGCTCCGACAACCACCGCTCGGTACTCGGTTGGCGCCGGGTCCCCTTCCTATGGCTGGGCACGATGCTGCAGTTCGGCGGATTGGCGATCATGCCATTCGCCCTCCTGATTTTGTCCGGCGACACCACGGGACCCATCATCATCGGTCAGGCTGCTGCGGCCCTTGCCTTTCTGCTCGTCGGAGCGGGACTGCACACGGTGCAAACCATTGGCCTCGCACTGGCGACTGATTTTGCGCCGGCGCATGCCCGCCCGCGAGTCGTTGCTCTGCTCTGCGCCATGCTGCTGCTCGGAATGGCTCTCAGCGCCCTCGCCTTCGGCGCGCTGCTCGCCAATTTCAGCGAGTTGAGACTGATTCAGGTCGTGCAAGGCTCCGCTGTCGTGACGGTGGCCCTGAATTGCATCGCGCTCTGGAAGCAGGAGCCCCGCGGTTCAAACTTAGGAACGACCGATGCGCCTCGCGCGCGATTTCTCGAGGCATGGACGGATTTCGCCACAGCCGGGCGCACGCGCCGGCGCCTGTTCGCAACCGCGCTCGGCACGGCGGGCTTTAGCATGCAGGATATCCTTCTTGAACCCTATGGCGGCAAGATCCTACACCTTCCAGTCGGTACAACGACGGCGCTGACGGCGATGCTGGCTTTGGGCAGCGGGATAGGTCTCACCATCGCGGCGAGGCGGTTAACGCGCGGCGCGAATCCGCATCGCGTCGCTGCGCTAGGGGCCGTCGTAGGCATCGCGGCCTTCGCCGCGGTCATCTTCGCGGCGCCGGCCGAGTCTGGGGGAATGTTTGGTCTGGGCGTCACTTTAATTGGCCTCGGGGGCGGACTGTTCGCGCATGGCACGCTGACGGCCTCCATGGGGCTTTCGAGTCCGGAGGATCGCGGTCTCGCATTGGGCGCATGGGGCGCGGCGCAAGCTCTGGCGGCAGGCCTCGCCATCGCTTTCAGCGGCATTGTTCATGATCTCGGGTCGTCGCTCGCCGAACAAGGCGCGCTCGGAGATGCGCTGGCCACTCCGGTCACCGGTTATTCCATCGTCTACGCAATAGAGATCTTGTTGCTTTTCGCGACGCTCGTCGCGATTGGACCACTTGTTCGCTTCACTCCGATAGCGAAACGCGAAGACGACCCGGCTAATTTCGATCTAATCCCCCCGCCCGGCTTAAATTCTGGAGTCATGCGATGATACGCGGAGCCATTACCAGCAATATCGACGTCGCCCAAGTCGTTCTCTATGCCTTCTTCATCTTTTTCGCGGGCCTGATTTTCTATCTGAGACGCGAGGACAGGCGCGAGGGCTATCCGCTCGAATCGGAAGTAACAGGCCGCCAGGATGATCGGGGCTTTCTGATGATCCCGACGCCCAAATATTTCCATCGCGCCAACGGCGCCATCATCGCCGCGCCGAAATTCGATGTGGACTCGCGTCAGGTGAACGGCGCGCCGGTCGCTCGTTGGGCGGGCGCGCCACTGGAGCCCGTGGGCGATCCGTTGCTTGCTGGCGTTGGCCCCGGGGCATATGCGCTACGAGCCGATACTCCCGAGCAGACCTACGACGGACACAATCTGCTCGCGCCGTTGCGCATCGCCAGCAATTTCGCTGTAGCGAGCGAAGATGGCGATCCGGTCGGTCTGACGGTCGTCGGCGCAGACCGCATCGTCGCGGGCGTCGTCAAGGATCTTTGGGTGGACCGCAGCGAAGGCCTCCTTCGCTATTACGAGGTGGCGCTTTCCGGCGGTAGGACGGTGTTGCTGCCCGTCACCTTCTCGAATGTCGACTTCAGGACCAGGACTATCAAAGTAGAGGCTATTCTTGGGAGCCAGTTCGCCAATGTCCCGGCCCTTCGCAACCCCGATGAAATCACGCTGCTCGAGGAAGAGAAGGTCACAGCCTATTACGGCGCCGGCACGCTCTACGCCACTCTAGCGCGCGCGGAGCCTTTGCTATGAAAGCTGTCAATCTCGAAAAGCTTCTTCCTGCCGACATTCCCGCCGGAGAACGCATCCTCTGGCATGGTCGACCGGAATGGAAAAGCCTGGCGCGTGGCGCCTTTCGCGTGGATTACGTCGCGGGATATTTCGGCCTGATGACTCTGTGGAACGTGGCTTCCATTGGCGCCGATTCCGGATGGCAAGCAGCGCTTCTCGCGGCCGCAAAGACGCTGGCTTCCGGCTTTGCGGCGCTTGTGTTGCTCTGCCTGCTCGCCTGGCTGTCCGCGCGAACCACACTCTATGTCGTGACGACCCGGCGTATTGTCATGAAGCTCGGCATCGCTCTGCCTGTATTCTTCAACCTACCGTTCTCGCAAATAGCATCTGCTTCGCTGCGGGTTTATTCCGATGGCTCTGGCGATATTCCAGTGATGCTCGGTGAAGGGCAACGCATCGCTTACCTGCATCTTTGGCCGCATGCGCGACCGTTCCGGATTACCCATCCTGAGCCCGCGATGCGTTCCGTGCCCAACGCGACGGCAGTCGCGGAGACTCTGCGCCATGCGCTTATCGCCGCGTCGAACGAGCGACGCGGCGTTGAAACCGCTGCGGCGGAGCCTTCAGCTGTCCTGAACCCGGTCCGCGATGGCCGCGCCCCAAAGGAAGCCGTCGCCGCATGATCCTCCACTAACCGAGGTTGGTTTCATGAGTCAGCTTTCGATCGAAAAACCTTCCAATGACGGCAATGTCCCAAAGGCCGTGTTACTCGGCGCGGCGGCGCTAATCGTCTTTTCGCTCATTGCCTCAGGCGTAGCGCGGGTGAGCGATGTGGGCACGCTCCACATGCCCGCCCTACAACCAGTGCAGACGCTTTCGCTGCGCTTCGTGGACCGCGACGACGGAGGAATAGACGTTTGCGAAGCGGCAAGCGCCAATGTGATTTACACCGTGGCTCCGGGCACCAATGGCTTCATTCGCTCGACATTGCGAGGTCTCGCGCGCGAGCGACGCCGATCCGGCCTCGACGGGCAGACGCCGTTCCTGCTGACGCATTGGAGCGACGGCACCGTTTCGCTGGACGACAAAGCCACCGGCCGGCGGGTTAGTCTTGACGCTTTCGGCCCGACCAACGCGCAGGCCTTCGCCCAACTGTTCGGCGCGAGGGGAGCGACGCCATGAACTGGAACAACCTTCTGGCGCGTCAAATCTTCACGTCTCCCTGCACGGTTGAGATCGAGCATACGCCGCAAAGCCTTCACGCCCATGTCGAGTTGAATGATGATTTCGAAATTCGCCCGGGGGATCAGGTGTTCGTCCATGACGCGCCAACGAATGTGGGCTTCGGCGAGCGGATCGTCGTTTCGCGCATGGCTACGATCATCCGTGCAGGGCTGATTGAGCGAGCCTGGACCCGCTTCGCTGGCAATCTGGAAATCACCGAACTCTATGACGTGAGCTTCACCGAACGGAGGGTATTATGAACGTCCTGTTGCGCCCTGGAATTTCGCTGGAAGCGACGCACGCCGCCCTCGAAAACACCGTTCTCTCGCCTCGCTTCTATACGACCGATTTCGACGAACTGGACAAGACAGACGTCGGTCCGGTGCGCGCGCAATGGGACGCTCTTATGACGGAAATGCGGGCGGATCCCAATCAGAAGCACTTCCTGCGCAACGCTGAGTTCGACGCCGATTTCTCAAATTTGCCAAAGGATCTGGACAAGGAGTTTCGCGACTTCCTCATCAGTTCAATCACTGCGGAATTTTCTGGCTGCGTGCTCTATGCCGAGATGAAAAGGCGCGCCAAAAACGCCGACATGCGGGAACTTTTCGGATTCATGAGCAGGGACGAAGCCCGCCACGCCGGCTTCATCAACGACACGCTCAAGGATTTCGGCATTGGCGTCGATCTTGGATTCCTGACCAGGGCCAAGAAATACACGTTCTTCAAACCGAAATTCATTTTCTATGCGACCTATCTCTCTGAAAAGATTGGCTACGCGCGCTACATCACGATCTACCGGCAGCTGGAACGCAATCCGGAGCGCCGCTTCCATCCCATCTTCAAATGGTTCGAAAAGTGGTGCAACGATGAGTTCCGGCACGGGGAGGCTTTCGCGTTGTTGATGCGAGCTAATCCCAGACTGCTATCCGGGATCAACCTCTACTGGATCAAGTTTTTCCTGCTTGCGGTGTTCGCGACGATGTATGTGCGAGACCATTGTCGTCCGGCTTTTCACGAAGCCATCGGCATGGATCCGACTGACTATGACTTCAAGGTGCTCCGCCTTACTTCGGAAATTTCGCGTCAGGTGTTTCCGCTGACTATCGATCTGGATAATCCCGCGCTCAAGCGCGGACTGGATCGACTGGTCATTATCGAGCGAGAAATTGCGAAGGCGAAGGAATTAGGGGGCGCTGTTGGCAAACTGAAGCAAGCCTTCTGGAGCGGCGCGGCCGCGCTAACTTTTGCGCGCCTTTATCTTGTGCCCAGCAAGGCGAACGAACTGCCCGCCGATATTCGGCTGGCGCCCGTATGGTGAGGAGAGCGAGCTCATGATAACTTACGGGCTACCGATAGTCGCCACGCTTTTACTTTGGTGGGCAAGCACGGGAGCGATCCTGTACCTTGACGGCTTGTCTCGACGCACATTCTCGTGGAGCATGGCTGGCGCCACGATACTGCTGGGGATAGCCCTGTACGGATTGGCGACGTCGGCCGCTGAGATCGCACCCGTCGCGGCCTATGAGGCCTTTGCTTGCGGCCTCGTTATCTGGGCTTGGCAGCTCGTGAGCTATTATATGGGCTATATCACTGGGCCGCGCAAAACGGCTTGTGAGAAAAGCTGGCTTGGCTGGAAGCGGTTCGTAGAGGCCGTGCGTACAAGCCTCTATCACGAGCTGACGATCATAGTTTTCGCTTTAGCGCTTGTGGCGCTCACCCGCGGGCAACCCAATCAGATCGGCGTCTGGACCTTTTGCGTTCTGTGGTGGATGCATACAAGCGCCAAGCTGAACGTCTATTTCGGCGTGCCGAATCTAAGCGAAGAGCTACTGCCGCAACATCTCCACTATCTCGTTAGCTTCATGGCTCGCAGGCCAATGAATCTGTTTTTTCCAATTTCCGTGTCGGTCTCAACCATCGTCACTGTGCTCCTCGCACAAAACGCCATCGACGCACCTGCGTTCGAAACCACCGGATATACAATACTGGCAACCCTGATGGTGCTTGCGGTCGCCGAGCACTGGTTTCTCGTTGCTCCACTGCATGCGAACGCACTTTGGCGGTGGGGAGCGAAAGATACGTCTGCAAAGGACTCCGGCGACGACGAAGCGGTCATCGAGACTTCTTTGCGGGCGCGGGAATTCGCGGGAACCCTCTAAGGAATGGTGGGCGCAGCTGGCGCGCCAAACACAAGACACAGTATTTTTTAGAATGAAGAACATGGCAGGGGGAGAGACCGATGGGTCCGATGGCAATGAGCTATGAACGCCACTTCGAATGTGCGATCGCGCGTCTTAAAGCCGAAAACCGCTATCGTGTGTTCGCCGATCTCGAGCGCGACGCCGCGCACTTCCCCGTTGCTTTGTGGCGTCCTGAGGGCGAGAGTAATGCACCGCGAGAAGTGACGATCTGGTGTTCGAACGACTATCTTGGCATGGGTGGTCACCCAAAGGTTGTGGGCGCAGCGATGCGCGCCGCCGAGCGCCACGGCGCGGGAGCGGGCGGCACGCGCAACATCTCGGGGACGCACCATCCCATCGTCGAACTCGAGGGGGAGATCGCAGAACTCCACGGCAAGCCTGCCGCACTGGCCTTCACCTCAGGCTGGATTTCCAATTTGGCCGGCATTTCCACGATCGCGTCGATCCTGCCCAATTGTCTCATCCTTTCGGACGCACTCAATCATAATTCGATGATAGAGGGGATACGCCGGTCCGGCTGCGAGAAGCAGGTGTGGCGCCACAATGACACCGAACATCTCGAGGAGTTGCTCATCTCGGCTGGTCGCGATAGGGCCAAGCTGATCGTTTTTGAGAGCCTCTATTCGATGGACGGCGACATTGCGCCTGTCGCTAAAATTGCCGCTCTGGCGGAAAAATACAATGCGTTGACCTATGTGGACGAAGTTCATGCGGTCGGCATGTACGGTCCGACCGGAGGTGGAATTTGCGAGCGTGAGGGCGTGAGCGAGCGTATCGACATCATTGAAGGAACTCTGGCGAAAGGATACGGTGCGCTCGGCGGCTATATCGCTTCCAGCGCGGCCCTTGTCGACGTCGTGCGCAGCTACGCGCCACAATTCATCTTCACGACAACCCTTCCGCCGATGGTCGCGGCCAGCGCTTGCGCGGCGGTACGTCATTTAAAATCCTCGAGCGAGGAACGCAGCCGCCATCAGCACATGGCGATGCTGACCAAACACGCCTTGCGCGCGGCCGGCCTGCCCATACTGGACAATTCTTCTCACATCGTTCCGCTGATGGTGCGCGACGCCGCGCGCTGCAAGGCGGCGAGCGATCTGCTTCTGCGTAGGCACGCCATCTATATTCAGCCAATCAATTATCCGACAGTTGATCTGGGCGCCGAACGGCTGCGTATCACGCCCACGCCACGCCACAACGAAGGTCATGTCGCCGAGCTGGTTGAGGCGCTTGTCGATGTCTGGAGCACGCTGAACCTGCCCTTCGTGGAAGCGCAGATCCTGCCGCTGCGCCGCGCAAAGCCGACCATCCCCGCGCATTGCACATATCCGGAGATGAAGCGGGCGGCAGAATAAGCCCTTGTGCGCAGCCGACGCGCCTTTCCTCAATAGGAAAACGACGCGCAAGCGGATCAAGCACAACACGCGCAAGGAGATCAATTTTGCACCTAGGTCCTTTGATGCGCGGTCGGCAGATCGCGTATCTCGGCACGGGCGTCGATGGTGCTGATTTCCAGCCGTTTCCGAGAAACATCTCAATTCCCTTGGAATGACCGGGCGGCGTCCGCAATTTTGAATTGCACTTATGTCTATTTTAGTTTACGTCTCTATATGTTGACACTCGCTGCTGTCGAATGAGCGTTCTGACGGTGCTTCCCATGCGCATCCTCTTTATCCATCCGAATTATCATTCCGGTGGCGCCGAAATCGCCGGGAATTGGCCGCCGGCCTGGGCGGCATATCTTTCTGGGGCGCTGAAAGCGGCCGGATTTGAAGACA
Source organism: uncultured Alphaproteobacteria bacterium (assembly GCA_963724845.1). Lineage (GTDB taxonomy): Bacteria > Pseudomonadota > Alphaproteobacteria > Rhizobiales > Beijerinckiaceae > Methylocystis. The sequence continues at coordinate 152,443 of CAVRWF010000005.1, read as the reverse complement.
TCTTGTTCATCGACGCGATGACTCTCGACATCAGCGAAGAGGAACTAGGGCATAGGATCATCCAGTATCAACCTGATATCGTGGGTACGACCGCAATCACGCCGTCGATTTACAAGGCTGAACGCACACTGCAGATAGCCAAAGAGGCGAAGCCAGACACAATCACAGTCCTTGGCGGCGTACACGCAACTTTTATGTATCGCCAGGTTCTCGCAGAAGCTCCCTGGATCGACGCGATAGTTCGCGGCGAAGGGGAGGAAATTGTAACGGAACTCGTTCAAACGATCGCAGCAGGCGACTGGCCGTCGCGACGCACGGCCATCGAGGGACTGGCGTTCATAGATGGTGGAAAGGTGGTGGCGAACCCCGCCGCGCCCACGGTGAAGAATATCGACGCGATCACCGCGGACTGGGGCATCTTGAACTGGGAAAAATACAATTACATTCCACTGGGCGTTCGAGTAGCGATCCCCAACATGGCGCGGGGATGCCCCTTTACATGCAGCTTCTGCAGTCAATGGAAATTCTGGCGCGACTACCGCATACGCGACCCCAAAAAGGTGGTCGATGAAATCGAAGCGCTGAAGCGCGATCACGATGTCGGATTTTTCATTCTCGCCGACGAAGAACCGACCATCAATAAGAAGAAGTTTGTCGCCTTTTGCGAGGAACTTATCAATCGCGAGGTGAATATCCTCTGGGGCATCAATACGCGCGTGACCGATATCTTGCGGGACGAGGAATTGCTACCATTTTATCGAAAGGCGGGGCTTATTCACGTATCCCTTGGCACCGAAGCCGCGGCGCAACTCAAACTCGATCTATTCAACAAGGAAACCACCGTCGCACAGAACAAGAAGGCCGTGGAATTGTTGCGCAATGCAGGGATCGTCGTAGAGGCGCAGTTCATTGTAGGGCTTGAAAACGAAACAGCTGAAACGCTGGAGGAAACATACAGAATGGCGATCGACTGGAAGCCAGACCTCGCCAACTGGTCGATGTACACGCCCTGGCCTTTCTCGGACCTCTTCAAGGAACTTGGCGACAAGGTCGAAATTTTCGACTACGAAAAATACAACTTCGTAACGCCAATCATCAAACCTTCAGCTATGGAACGCGGAGAGCTGCTAGACCGGGTGATGAACAATTATCGGCGGTTTTACATGAAGAAGGCGCTTTTCTCCTACCCCTGGGCAGGAAGCGGTCAGAGGCGGAAATATCTGCTCGGCTGTCTGAAGGCGTTTTTGAAGGCTGGCTTCGAGCGTAAATTCTACGATCTCGGCAAGATAGAGTATTGGGGGCCGCAATCACGCAAGAAAGTAAACTTCAATTTCGATACGACGCGAACCAGAGCCTCCGATTGCGACGTTGAATGGCGAACCACCCACAACCGCAAACACAAAGCAGCGGCAGCGCCGATGGCCTGCGGCGGAGGGAGGGACCAGCTAGAAGAGAGCAACGAGATGAGTGGAGCGCCCTTGCAGGTAATCGCAAATCTCGAGGAGGTGAGCGGAAATGAACACCGCGCGCAATGACTCCCTATCTGGCGAACGTTTTTCAGGCAGCATGAGCGCCAAACGATTTCCGGGCGGTATCGGCGGTGTTGTCGGGCCAAATGCGATAACACGCATCGCGGAAGCGCTCACGACGTCAGACGGTGCAGAGATTTGCCGCTCCGTCTTCGCCGCGGCGAACGCTGAGCGGCGACTGGTCGTTCCCCCCACACAAATGGTCGACGAACAGGAAGTCGCGCGTCTACAATTCGCATTAATTGAACAGCTGGGCGTCGCCAAGGCAGCTCGTATTTCGCGGGAGGCCGGCCGTCTCACCGGCGATTATCTTTTGGCCAAGCGCATCCCCCGCCCCATCCAGACAATATTGAAACGCCTTCCTCGCCAGCTCGCCGCGCATATTCTGGTGCGCGCTATCGCACGCAACGCATGGACGTTCAGCGGCAGCGGACGCTTTTCCTTCAGCTTTCAGCCTCGACTGCGACTTGCAGTTACAGATTCGCCGATCTGTCGGCTACTACGCACCAAAGAGCCGGCCTGCCATTATTTCGCTGGAACCTTCGAACGTGTGTTTCGTGAGATGCTCGGACCGAGCGCGCGCGTATTCGAGATCGAATGCGAGGCCGCAGGAGCGCCGGCCTGTCTGTTTGAAGTTACGTGGTGATTGCCAATGATTTGAACAGCGGCTTCCCGAAAGCGACTTCTTTCGGCTGTCCATATCGCATTAAACGCATGTAGACTATTGCACCAATCTAATCCTGCGAGGAATGCATGCTTGTTCTGGTGGTAGGGATCATTCTGTTTCTGGGCGCCCATAGCTTGACGACCTTCCGCGCGACCCGGACTGACCTTATCGAGCGATTCGGCGCTGAAGCTTATAGAGGCTTTTATTCGCTGGTCGCTGGTATTGGCCTGATACTGATCATCTGGGGTTTCTCCCGCTATCGTGCCGAGGGTTTGATTGCGCTTTGGACGCCGCCGATTTGGACCCGTCACTTTGCGATGGCGCTGATGTGGGTGGCATTCGTCTCGATGGCATTTACGAATCCGGCCCCAAGCCGTATCAAAGGCTGGCTGCGGCACCCGATGCTCGTTGCCTTGAAATGTTGGGCATTTGCGCATTTCCTCGTAAATGGAGACCTAGGCGGCGTGCTCTTGTTTGGGGCGTTCCTCGCCTGGGGGATCTATGATCGAATCGCGGTCAAGAAGCGTGGCGATGTCGGCGCGCCGCGGCTCGCGCTCTTCACTCGTGCAGACGCAATAAATGTCGCAGCCGGCACGGCGGCCTATGTCGTGATGCTAATGCTGCATCCCTATCTTATCGGGGTCGATCCACTCGGAAGCTGAACGTTAGCGCACCACTGCGCTGTTTGAGTCACGCCTGAAGCTTCATCGAAGGCACAAGGCCGCGCTCATCTATGTCTGCGCCATCCGCCGCCCGAAGTCTCAGCGGAAATGTTTCAATGATCGAAGGCGGCGCAGGAACCGCGGTCGTTGCACAGCGTTTCGAGCAAAAGGGGGCACACTCGAGAACGATCGGTCAATGGCGAAAGCAAAACCGGCTGAGGTGAGTTTTTTCGTTTTCACTTTCCTCTTGAGCTTCGCTGTAAGCCAGAACTCGGAGGGCGACGGGTCGGGATCGAATTCGGCTTCCGGCGCAAGATCTGGTGGCGGTGTCGACAATCCTAGCACGGGTCCTGGCAGCTCCTCCGATCAACGCCGTGGCGTTGGCGAAACCACCGTGCCCAGCAATCCTGGCGGGCAGATGCGCGGCAACCCCAGCGCTACCGGCAAGCCGAGGCGCGAACTGAGTCGTTGAGATCTGGAGAGCACCCATGGAAAAGAAGCAAATACGAGATTCTGACCTTGCGGATGAGTCGCGGGAGACTATTGATCGCGCGGAGAACCGGGAGCCGGAACTTGTCTATGAAGTCGTTGAACACGAGGGCGGCTGGGCCTATCGCGTCGGCGACACGCTTTCAGAGGCTTTCCCTTCGCAGAAGATTGCCGAGCAAGCGGCAAAGAGAGCGGCGGACGAGCAACGGCTGACTGGCGACACGACGGATATACTCTTTGAAGATGGACAAGGGGTTTGGCGCCAGGAGACTTCACTGGGCGACGATCGTCCGAAAACTGCAATCAAACCCTGACGGGCGCTACGCGGCAAATCTTCGGGTTTCTTCTGAAATTCTGGCCATCGAAAAAGCCGCAGCGACGATGCTGCGGCTTCTTGATGTTCGGCCCACGAGAGGCGGATCTCGTAATCGACTGCCACTCCGGCGCAATTCCCGGTCTGGGTCAGGCCGCCATTCTGTTAACGCCGTTCTTCGCAAGCTGCGAAAGCTTGCTGTCCGCGTCCTTCTCTTCTTGCAGAGTCTCGGTCAACAGCGAAGCGCAGTCATCGCGAGCCAACTCTTTCGCCCAGGCGATGATTGAGCCGTACAACGCGATCTCGTGGTGCTCTATCTGTTGAGCAGCAGAAATTATCGCAGCGTCGAGCACCTTCTTGTCTTCGATGTCTGAAGGCAAGTCACCTGCTTCCTTGATTAGACCGTCGATTGCCGGACAGCTCCCCTCATCGGGCGACAAATTTTGCATCTGGAATATTTGCTCGATCCGCTCAACCTGTGTCTTCGTTTCCTCAAGATGAGACGCGAGCGCGTTCTTCAACTCAGGCGACGTCGCTGCGTCGATCATCAATGGGAGGTTCTCGACGATTTGGTTTTCCATGTAATAAATATTCTTGAGGTCGTCCATGAACAGCTCGTTAAGATCCTTGATGCCTTTGCCGAAAATCGCCATGGGATGCCTCCTTCGTTTGGCGCTTCACTCATTGGTGCGAGCTTGCAGAGAAGCGGAGCTGAAAAGCCGGCCTGGTTGCGGGAGGGAAGGAAGAAGTCAGCGCCTGAGCTCGTGGCGCAATGCGTCGACAGTTTTCGGTTCGCCGCGCTCCTCGTGAGCACTCAAATCCCATAACAATTGAAATTACCAACCGTTCCAGGCGGTATTGGATTTCTGCAAATCTGCGCCCTCGACGGATGCGTCGATTTGCAGGCGTTCCGCAGTGCCGTGGGCCGAGCCTAAAACTTGGACTAAGGGTCTTCAAAGATTGCACTTGACGCAAGAGCTATGTCCTCGGTTACGGCCCGCAACCGCGGCTCCTCGGAAACGCATCGCTGTCGTCACGCTCGCTACGGCGTTTGAAGGCGGTGTCGTTTTCTGCGCAAATGAGGGTTGACCCCCACATCCGCGGCGCCAGCTATTCCCCCCAGCTTTTGAAAGCCCGTTCGGAGGAATGACAAATGGCGACGCAACATCGAAGTCAAAACCAAAATACAGGCGAGGGACGCGGCAGCGGCCACCGAGGGCCCGCGCCCGGACATGCGTTCGGGGTCGCTTCGGTCACCCAGGCGATTTCAGGAGCGAATTTTCCCATTTCCAAAGCTGAGCTGATGCGCGAGTTCGGCGATGAAGAAATTTTCTGGACCAAAGACAAAAGCGAGGTGTTGGGCGATATTTTGGAGCGCGTGACCCAGGATCGGTTCCAGACAGTTGCAGAACTCACATCCGCTGTTTCGCAGTCTCATGGCGAAACCGACGAGAACGAATAACGCTTAGCGGCAAGCTGCATCGAAGCGAAAGTGTTCAGCAACGAACGCTGGTGACGCCATTGGCGTCGTAGTCTGCTGTTCCAGCTCGTCGCTTTGCATCAGGGCAACACAGGAGTTGACGCCACGCTTGAAGCTCCTGCGCGGTCCCGTAAATGACTTGCGGAAATGCGCGTGAAGTCCCGATTGGAGGAATGCCATGAGTTCCACTCGCTATCGCGATCACAACGAAGACTATGACTATCGCAGACGACCGGGTCGAGGCCAGGATTCGGACGATAACCGGTTGCGCGGACATGAAAGCGAAGAGATCTATGAATCTCGCCGCAGCGGCGATGATGGTCGTGGACGCGTGACCGACCCAGAGCATGACCATCGACTGCGCGGTCAGGACCGACCGATGTCGCCTCGTGGTCAGAGACCGATCGCCTTTACAAGTTCGCGTCACCGTGGCGACGACGGTGGGGGACAGGTGACCGACCCAGAGCATGATCGCCGGCTACGCGGAAACGAGTCCGATCGCCTTTACGAGTCGCGTCACCGTGGCGACGACGGTCGGGGACAGGTGACCGACCCAGAGCATGATCGCCGGCTACGCGGAAACGAGTCCGATCGACTTTACGAGTCGCGTCACCGCGGCGACGACGGTCGGGGACAGGTAACCGACCCAGAGCACGATCGTCGGCTGCGCAGCTATGAGTCGGAGCGCTATCCCCAGTCACGAGAGCGGGAGGGAAGCCACAGGCATAGCCGTTACTACGACTAAACAGACTGTCGCATCTACGCAGAGCGTCGGCGCCAAAACACTTGGCGCCGAGCGCAACAGAACCAAGGGTTGGTTTTGAGATACGAAAATCACAAGGTATCTTTCGATTTCTTGCCTGCTTACAGAGGGAGATAGTTGGGCTCAGGCGTCGTGCTAATTCCACGCTGGAGATTAGCCAGACGCAATCTCATGCGGAACAACTTTCCATGCTGGGCGTTTAAAGCCTGCAACCGTTAGCTTGCCGTCCAAGAAGCAAATACTCAAGAACCGGCGCTAACATATATATTCCTGGATTGGTTCCGATGAAGATTTTCAAGTGTCAGAACTGCGACAACACGGTTCTCTTCGAAAATACCCAGTGCGTGAGTTGTGGCTTAATGCTCGCCTTCCGCGCCGACATTCTGACAATGACCGCGGTTAGGCGAGAAGGCTCGAACTGGCGGGCCCTGGGAGAGGCGAGCAACTCGCGCTTTTGCGCAAATTGGGAACTTAACGGGTGCAACTGGCTCGTAGATGATTTCACTGAAGGAAAATACTGTAGAGCCTGTCTCCACAATCGAACAGTTCCAAATCTTTCGGATCCGGTGAGCAAGGCTCGATGGATGAAAATCGAACACGCGAAGAAGCGGCTTGTCTATTCTTTGCTCCGTTTGCGCCTGCCCCTATTTTCGTCCCAGAGCGCGTCAAACGAACCATTGATGTTCGATTTCCTCGATGACGAGGATGGATCGCATGAGGCGAAGAACGTCACCACGGGGCATGACAATGACCTGATCACACTTGCGATATCTGAAGCGGACAATTCCATCAGGGAAAAGAACCGCACTGAGCTCGGCGAACCTTATCGCACACTCCTCGGGCACTTCCGGCACGAAGTTGGACATTTCTATTGGAATCTAATGGTTAGAGACAATGGAAACTTGGAAGATTTCCGGGCGCATTTTGGCGATGAAGAAGCCGACTACACTCAGGCGCTTAAGAAATATTACGCCGACGGCGCTCCCCCCGCCTGGAATGATCGATTTGTAAGCGCATACGCTTCGTCGCATCCTTGGGAGGATTTCGCAGAAACCTTTGCACATTACCTGCATATTGTGGACACACTCGAAACCGCGCGCGCTTTAGGGTTCAACTTACGAAGTCCTTATCAGGACGCAATGGGCGTAGACTTCGATCCATACCAGGCGATTGAGATGCAGGAGCTCGTGGGTCGCTGGGTCGCGGTATCTTTCGCCGCGAATTGTTTGAACCGCTCGATGGGTCACCCAGATCTATATCCTTTCGTCCTGTCCGAGATGACCATCAACAAGCTGGCTTTCATCCATGCGCTTGTGCATGCATCCCCCGAAGTGACCCATTGACAGGCGGTAACCGCACCGGCGTCACGTGCTCAAACTCATTGTAGCTGACGCCTTCCTCATGGTTTTTCGCGTGCGCGGACCTACGTCAAACATGCAGCTGTCCCTCCAAAACAAGAGGTGGTGGACGCTATGCCGTCTGAACCCGCGCCAACCTCCTGTCGCTATTGGCTCAGCCGACCAAATCTTGGTCGATATCGCGACCAAGGCGGAGCATTGTCGAAGATGCGATTTGTACCGTGACGCTACTCGCATCGTGTTTGGCGAAGGGCCGGCGGATGCTCGCATCGTCATGGTCGGCGAGCAACCGGGCGATCACGAGGACCTAAGCGGGCGACCATTCGTCGGACCGGCCGGGATTTTGCTCGGAAAGGCGTTGAGCGCGGCAGGCGTCGCACGTGAATCCGTTTACCTGACTAACGCCGTAAAGCACTTCAAACACGAGGAACGCGGGAAGCGTCAACTCCACAAACGACCGAACAGCTACGAGATCGAGCGCTGTCGTTGGTGGCTCGACCAAGAGATCGTCGCAATCGATCCTGTGATCGTCGTCGCGCTCGGCGCGCTTGCGGCCAGCTTCCTGATGGACGCCCCTGTAACGCTTGCGCGTCAGCGTGGGCGATTACTGCATTGGCGCGACGCGCGACTGGGGATCGCTACGATACATCCATCCTTCATTTTGCGCACAAAAGACGAAGCGGAACGAAGCGTCAAGTTCAACTGGCTGGTCGATGATTTGCGTATCGCGCGCGAGCAAGTGGAACGACTAGCAACACGATAGCGCCAGGGCCCGGTGTTGGCGCACTTCGATAGTCGAGCCGACTACTGGCGTTGACTGCTTATTGCCCGAACCAGCTGCAAGCCAGTCTTCTTGACCGACGCTTTTCAAGGATCGCGGACGCAGCCAGGAACGGCCAGTCGACTTTGACTTGAGCGAGAAGGCGGACTTTGCGGGATCGTTGCAGGCGCGCCTCATGAAAGAGGCCTAGCTACCAGCGTAGAAGGCGCGATCCGATAAAATATCCCGCCCCAGTCACGACGCCAATCGCTATCGAATACCAAGTGGCGACGAAGAGAGGGCTGTCGTCCGTGCAATGGGACGCATATAGGGTCGCAGCAATCCCACTTGCCAGCAGCCCAGCGACAGCGCCGGCCAGGCCGGGATTATTCGGTGCGCCCTTTCGCAGGGCGAATATTATGCAGGCCAATGGCAAGGTCGACAGGAGCGGAATCAGCATCAAGCAATACACCGCATTTGTCCCGATCAGCCTGGGCCACCAACTGCCGACTGGCGTTACCATAAGCTCTGTAATGACGGCGATCGCGAGCAGCGCCGGCGCCGCGATCCACGCCCAAGCCCAACGACCCGTTGGAACCCCCGGACGGGCCAAACGGTAGAGCAGTCCCGCCGCCGACACGGCGAGACCGAGAGTTACAACGAACTTGAACAAGAAGCGCACAGTGTGCAGCGCCTGATCGATATCGGGCCGCATCCCCATCGCCGGCAGAAACGCCGCCGCCGCGATGATGGTCCCCAACAAGATCGCACTGGCGAAAATTTGCCGGAATCGTAATTTCGAGACCGTGAGATCAACAACAAGCGCACTGATCAGATCTTCGGTTCTCATGTGTCATTACCTCGGTACAGGGTTGCAAGCGTCTTTATCGCCCGGTGCAACGCAACGCGAACCGCGCCTTCGGTCATGTTCAATCGTACCGCCGTCTCCTGAACCGAGCGTCCTTCAACTGACAAGCTCCTCACCAAATCCCTTGGGCGTTCGCCCAGTTTTTCAAGCAAACGGTCGATGTCCTGCCGATCCATGGCTTCATCGCTTCTTTCCGCTGTCAGTATATCGGCCAAGTCGTCAACCTGCTGAACCTGCCTGTTTCCTCTTCGCCGCCGTGCATCAATCAGCTTGTTGCGCGCTATTGTCATGATCCAGGGACCTATCGGCCGATCAGTGTCCCAACTATCTCGTTTGAGGTGGATAGCCAAAAGAACCTCCTGGACGATGTCTTCGGCCTCCCCTCCATCCAGGCCGATGCGAGCACAATTTCGTCGCGTCACCGTCCGTAGGACAGGAGTAAGAGTTGAGAGAAGGCGGCGATAAGCGACAGCATCGCCAGCTATCGCTCCGCGCATCAAAGAGGCCCATTCCTCCTCAGCTCCCTGCAACCCCATGACTCCACCTCGTATTTCGTTGGGAGCAGTCCATTCGTTACACAACTCCAAGCACAAATTTAGAGCGTTGATTTATCACAGTTTTGACTTTCCGGAAGTACGAAGCCCTGGAGGCGTGTAACACTCGCGCCCGATCCTCCGAATAGGAGATTGTTAGTCGGACTTCGAGGTCATGTTCACATCAAGGAGAAAACTATGGATCGTCGTTCTATAGGACTTATTCTGGCGGGCTCGCTGTCGACAGCCCTGTCTCTTCAATCCGCTTCAGCCTTCGCGCAGCCGGCCGAACATGCCGAGCAGGAAAAGTGTTTCGGGGTGGCGATGGCTGGCAAGAACGATTGCGCGGCCGGACCCGGCACGACCTGCGCCGGAACGTCTCGCGTCAACTATCAGGGCAACGCATGGAAATATGTGGCCAAAGGAACGTGTGTCTTGATCAAGACGCCGAAAGGGAACGGCTCCCTGACAGAAATCACGGCCCCTCGCAGCGGAGGCTAAATCTGCAGGAATAGGAACGGAACCATGAGACCTACAGCAGGATTAGGATTTAAGGCCGAGCATTTCGACGAGGCGAAGAATTGTCCTGCGAGCGGTCTCTGGTTCGAGGCGCATGCCGAAAACTACATGGTCGCTGGTGGACCCAGACTCGCCATGCTCGAGGGGCTGAGAACGGCCAGGCCGCTGTCCCTCCATGGCGTGGGCTTGTCTCTGGCCGCCGACGCCGATCCCGATATGCATCACGTGGCGCGACTGAAGATGCTGGTCGACCGGTTCGAGCCATTTGTCGTCTCAGAACACCTGGCTTGGTCAGCTTGGCGGGGCGTTTATAATCCCGGCTTGTTACCATTTCCGCGAACAAGAGCCACGCTCGATCGAATTGTGGGCAATGTCGTGCGCGTGCAGGAAACGCTGGGCCGCGCGATTCTGATGGAGAATCCTGCACTGTACATGCCTCTGGATTCTGACGAACTCACCGAAACCGAATTTCTTTGCGAACTTGTTCGCCGGTCTGGTTGTGGCCTGCTGATCGATGTCAATAATGTGTATGTTAGCGCCAACAATCTCGGCTACTGCGCAACCGCGTATCTCGATGCGATTCCCGGCGGCGCTATTGGTGAGATTCATTTGGCAGGACACTCGACGGATCCCAATTACGGCGAAAGACTGCTGATCGATAGTCACGATGCGCCAGTTTGCGAAGCGGTCTGGAAACTCTATGAAGGATTGATCGCCAGGGTGGGACCGAAACCGACGCTGATCGAGCGTGACGAAAACATTCCCGACTTTGTTGAGTTACGCCGAGAACGTGACCGCGCGCACGCTCTGCTGACGTCTATGCCAGCGCGCGATTGTTTTGAGGCGGTCCATGTCTGACCTTGCCGCTTTTCAAGATCGCTTTTCGCGCGCCCTTCACGGAAATGGCGATTTGATAGGGCCTGGCGACGCGGAAACGTTGCGGATCGGGCTCAGCATCCATCGCAATACGGTCTACAAGGCCTTGACCGACGCGCTGCGTGCGAACTATCCGACTGTCGAACAGCTTGTGGGCGATGAATGGTTTATGGCCAGCGCACATGCTTTCCTGGCGGAAAATCTTCCTCGAGAACCTTCCTTATGCGCATTTGGCGCCGCCTATCCGGAGTTCCTGAGCACGCTGCCGGCCGCGGGGGAAATGCCTTATCTGCCCGGCGTCGCTCGCATTGACCGATTCTGGAGCGAGGCGCATATCGCGGCGGACGCGCAGGTGATGTCGCCCGAAGCGCTCGAAGGATTCTCTCCCGACTCTCTGTTCGATCTGCAGCTTCGCCTGCATCCCAGCGTACGGTTCGGGTGGTTTGCGGAGCCCGCGCCTTCGATCTGGAAGTTGAACAGACCGCCGTCGGCGCCGATTCAAATCAATCTTGATTGGGTGGCCGAAGGCGCCCTGATCGCCAGACCGCACGGCGAAGTGGTCATGGAGATTCTCGACGCCACGGGTTTCGCCTTCCTTCAACAATGCTCCGCTGGAGCGACCCTCGGAGAAGCCGCAACAAGTGCTCTCGAATTAGATCCCGCCGCCGCAATAACGACCACGATCTCGGAACTCATCGCGTTCGGCGCCTTCATGTCATTTGCCCCTTCTGATTGGACAGGACACCACCAATGAGCTCGATCGCCGATTGGCTGCGAAAACCCTTTGAGACTTTCGCCGACATTGCGGACAAATGGACGCCGGATTGGCTTCTGCCGCTTGTCGCCCGCCTGGGAATTGCCGCGGTCTTTTTTCAGTCCGGACGAACAAAAGTGGAAGGCTTTTTGACCATAACGCCTGGCGCCTATCAACTTTTCGAAGAGGAATACAAACTGCCATTTCTGTCCCCGAATGTTGCGGCGCATCTCGCGACCTACGCGGAGCACCTGTTCCCGATTTTGCTCGTGTTGGGCCTCTTCACGCGCCTCTCGGCCGCTGCTTTGCTTATAATGGCGCTGATTATCGAATTCTTTGTTTATCCCGATGCCTGGCCTACTCACTTGAGCTGGGTCGGACTGCTGTTGCCCTTGTTCGCTCGCGGCGGCGGGGCGCTTTCCGCCGACCGCTTCCTGAAAATAAAATGATACGCAGCCGCAAAGCCTTCATTAGAAGTTGTGTAACTGATCGCAAGGATTCACGAGTTCGTTGTCCTCTATAAATTGCGCTCCAATCAAGCGGAATTTGTAACAGTTACGCCTATCGATACGAAGAAGGTTTCGTAGCTCTTTTCCGGGGCTCACGATCTGCTCGTCACTTGAGCGCATTCTTGGAGAGATCAACATGAGAATTACCATTGTTTCCGGCACGACTCTCGCTGCAACGGCGGTCGCGCTCGCATTAAGCGGCATGGTTGTCACCACCGCTTCGGCCAAAAAAGCGGTCAAAAGCGTTCAATGTATGGGCATCAATTCCTGCAAAGGCACGAGTGCTTGCAAAACTGCCAGCAACTCCTGCAAGGGCCAAAATACGTGTAAGGGCCAGGGATGGCTACCAGCGAAATCGAAGGCGGATTGTGAGGCAAAAGGCGGCGCTGTCAGCTAATTAATAATAGGGGTAAGCGGATCACGCCATCCGCTTATCCTTGAAGACAGCGATAAAAGAGGAGCGGCACACGACGCCAACTGCCGGGCAGAGCTGCCGAGTCATGACCACCGCGTGAGCGGAGTTATTACTTGCTGAGTCATCGGTCGGCGAAAGCGCAGTATTCAACGGTAAGTTCATTTGCACCTCTCGTTCAGGCGAGCGGCCAAATCCAGTCCCGAGTAATATTCGTTTAGGACGAGGACGAGTCCCGGGCTGACTTGAACGCCAGAAATTGAAGTCGGCCGCAGAGCGATCCAGGAGCCATCCGGGTTTCGCCGGAAGTCGTCGCATGATGAGCTTTGGCGCAGGTGCGGCAGCGTCGGAGCGACTTGCTCCACGCTTGTCGAGGCGATCAATATGGCTCCAATAATTCCCAATAGGGCGCTAACTCGCATCGGTGGCGACTCGATCGCTCAATGTTGTTTGGCAGATATTAGGTTCGTCGACTTGCGTCAGGCTGAAAGCCAAACAAAGCTTGGATCAAATCAGCGTCACGACCCCTCAAGATCGAACACTTAATACGTGATAAAAAAAAATCTGCTGCGTCGCCGTCTCCATTTGCAGCGGCGAATTCGCCAAAAAAGCGTCGCTTGGCGTGACCGCCGGCGAGAGCAGATGGGCTCCATAGCGGACCATTCAAAAAACCGCGCGCGCTGCTGTCAATGGAATCGGCGCTCGCCACGCATCGATCCTTCCAATAGGCGGCCGAGTGTTTCACGAATAGCTGATGCATGAACCTTTGACGCGACAGCGCCGTGACGTCAAAACGACGAGCCTTTCATCCCGACGAGTGCTGGCTGCGCCCGATAGATTTCGGGGAAGAGACGCTTAAGGCCCCGAACCTTCGGCATGTCGTTGATGACGATATAAGGATGTGTCGGATTCCTGATCAGGAAATCCTGATGGTAAGCCTCCGCCGCATAGAAAGTCCGGTCTGGCTCGATGCTCGTCACGATCTCGGCGGGGAAGGCATGCGCCTCATTCAGCTGCGCGATATATTCTTTCGCCAGTCGAGCCTGTTCGGGGCTGGTCGGAAAAATAGCCGATCGGTACTGCTTGCCGACGTCCGGTCCCTGCCGATCGAGTTCTGTCGGGTCATGGGCGACCGAGAAATAGATTTGCAGGAGGCGACCATAGCTGATTTCATGCGGATCATAGGAGATCCGAACAGATTCCGCATGACCAGTTGCGCCTGAACCCACCATCTCATAATGCGCTGTCGCCTTGTCGCCCCCTGCATAGCCGGAGACGGCGGCGCTGACGCCTTTGACGTGCTGGAATACGCCCTGCACTCCCCAGAAACATCCCCCCGCGAAGACCGCGACTTCGGAAGTCGCCTGTCCGACGGATTCATCGACTGCAGGCTGCGGAATCGCGCGCGCTTCTTCGGCGGTGGAGGGGAATGGTCTCCACCCCAAACCGACAACGGCCAGCAGTAGCGTCGTCGCGATCAGGATCGGGCGTGTGCGCCAATAAATACGGGCTCGCTTCAAACTCTCTATAGTTATGGACATCAGGAGCCTCCAATTTCAACCGAACGTAAAGGCGTAGGCCTGCACGCCGGCATCCAGGAATCGGATCTCGAAGGTGTGATCCCTGACACCGCCATTCTGTCGAACAAGCCGATAAAGACGATGCTCCGTCACCACGCCCAGACCTTCGGCGTCGGCATCGGCGCCGTGGCCTGCCCCGGGCGGCGCCCCGTCTATCGTGACGCGGAAGCGAACCGGTTTGCCGTTCGGGCCCGGTCCGAGAACCAAATGCAGATCGCGCGCGTGGAACCTGTATACGATGCCGCCATTCCTCTCGTTAAGCACCGCATCCTCTCCACCAATTGTCCATCCGCCCGACAGCGCCCATTCATTGAGCTGCGGTGGCGGCGCCGTATAGACATTGGGAGCGTCCGGGGAAGCGGCTTCGGGCGAGACGAAATTCTTGGCGCGGCGATAGCCGATATAAGTCTCCGGAGATAGGACGTCGTCGCTGCCGCCGATCGCTTCCGCGCCTAACCCATTCACAAGGACCATGTTGTTGGAAAGGTCGCTTTGGCCGGCTTCGGCGAGAAGCTGGCGGATCACCCGCTCCGAGATATCATAGTCACCTTCGCCGAAATGGTGATGTCGAATACGGCCCTGTGCGTCAATGAAGTAATGCGCCGGCCAGTACCGATTGTTGAATCCCCGCCAGATCGCATAGTCGTTATCGAGAGCGACCGGATAACCAATGTTCAGGTTCGAGACGGCTTTCCTTACATTGTCCGCATTTTTCTCGAAGGCGAATTCCGGGGCGTGCACGCCGATCACTACAAGGCCATGATCTTTGTATTTCTCGGCCCAGCGCCGGACATAAGGAAGCGAACGCAGGCAGTTGATGCAGGAATAAGTCCAAAAGTCGACGAGCACGACCTTGCCTTTGAGCGCGTCCGCCGTCAGCGGCGGCGAGTTAAGCCATGCCACGGCGCCGGACAGAGAGGGTAGAACTCCCTCGACTGGCAACTCCTCGGACCGGCGCATCGGCTCCGCGTTCGTCGCCATCGTGAGGTTAGCGGATGGCTGCGCCTGCGCCGGAGAGTAAGACCTGTCGAGCAGGACTTGTTCCAGCGAGGCCGTGCTTCCGAGTGAAGCGGGGGTCAGGAAACCCGCGTCGACGCCCAGCCAAATCGCAGCGACGGAGACGAGCACGGCTGCGCCCAGTCCGCGGCGCATCCATTCGCCCACCCCGAGCGAGCGTTTCATCACAGTGAAGATTCGCCCGCCGACGATGAGCGCGAGCGCAAGCGACGTCGCGGCGCCGGCCGCATAGGCGGCGAGGAGCAGCGAGGTTTGCACGTTTGCTCCCTGGAGGGCGGCTCCCGTGAGGATCAGGCCCAATATTGGACCTGCGCAGGGAGCCCAAAGCAGGCCCGTTGCGACACCGAGCAGCAACGCCGACAGGATTCCCGACCCGCCGTTTCCCGCGCTCTGCTCAGCAGAACGGGACAGGCGCGCGCCCATTGCGACCAAGGGCCGCGTCACCCGGTCGGACAATGAGGGGAATAGCAGCGCGACGCCGAACAACGCCAGAAGCGCCATTGCGGCTCTGCGGCCATATTGATTGGCTGTTATAGCCCAGCCGCCGCCGGCAGCTGCGAGGAAGCTCACCGCAGTAAAGGTCACGGCCATTGCCGCCAGTAACGGCAATCCGCTCCGGGCGAAGGGCCGGTCCGCCCGCGTGAACACGAAAGGCAGGACCGGCAAGATGCAGGGGCTCGCGATAGTTAGCGCCCCTGCGAGATAGGCAAGCATGAACATGATCATGTTTGCAGCCTCTCAGCTGGTCGCCGGTTTGAAGAGAAGTGCGACGCCATTCATGCAATAGCGAAGGCCGGTTGGCTTCGGGCCATCATTGAAGACATGGCCCAGGTGCCCTCCACAGCGGCTGCAATGCACAGCCGTTCGAACCATGCCGAAGGATGCATCCCTGGTCTCGCCAACAGCTTTATCCAACGGCGCCCAGAAGCTTGGCCAGCCCGTACCGCTATCGAATTTCGTGGTTGAGGAAAACAGGTCGAGGTCGCAGCCGGCGCAGGCGAAGACGCCGCGACGCGCCTCGTGGAGAAGCGGGCTGCTGAACGCGTGCTCGGTCTCGCTCTGACGCAACACGGAATATTGTTCGGACGTCAGCAGTTTGCGCCACTCCGCATCGCTGTGGCTCACGGCGAAAGCTTCACCGGAATGTGAAACGGCGCCCCACCATAACGGACTCGAAACAGCCGTCAGGCCAATGGCCCCGCCAGTCAACATAGAGCGCCTTGTAATCACGACTGATTTCTCCCGCTTGGGCACGCTCGGAGGCATGTCTCATCACCTATACGCAGGCATGCGCGTTTTTGTTACGGCGCCGGGGAGCAGCCCCTGGTCGGCCCGTCACTGTCAGCGCTGGTTTCAAGAGCGCCACTGCACTAACATAGGAAGCGGAACTGTCACCTGGGCCGACACTTCATTAGCCGTTCCCGCAAGGCGATCCCTAACAATTCCGTTTCAGCCACCTCTCTCTCTCGAAAGGAACTCAACGTGCTCACTCGAAGGCTCGGCGCGAACGGCCTCGCCACATCGGCGCTGGGTCTTGGTTGCATGGGAATGTCGGACCTCTACGGACCGCCCCCCGATCGCCTGGAAAGCATCGCCACGATCCACGCAGCCCTCGACGCGGGGGTCAACTTGCTTGACACCGGCGATTTTTACGGGATGGGCCACAACGAGATGCTGATAGCTGAAGCGCTGAAGGGGCGCCCCCGCGAGAAGGCGATCATTAGCGTAAAATTTGGCGCGCAACGAGACCCCGCTGGCAACTGGATAGGCATTGACGCGCGCCCTTCTGCTGTGAAAACGTCTCTGGCCTATACATTGAAGCGCCTGGGAACCGATTACATCGATATCTATCGCCCCGCGCGGCTTGACCCGAACACGCCGATCGAAGACACAATCGGCGCAATCTCGGATATGGTGAAGGCTGGCTACGTCCGCCACATAGGTCTGTCCGAGGTCGGCGCGTCGACCATCCGCAGGGCCGCCGCCGTGTATCCTATCCTGGATCTCCAGATTGAATATTCTCTGGTTTCCCGGAGCGTCGAGGAAACCATTCTTCCAACATGCCGTTCGCTCGGCGTTGGCATCACGGCGTATGGCGTGTTGTCGCGGGGGCTGATCAGCGGGCGCTGGTCAAAAGACAAGAAATTCGAGCGGCAGGACTTCCGGGCCCTTATTCCCCAATTCCAGGCCGACAACGTCGACCGGAATCTTGCCCTTGTCGAAGAGATCAGACGCATCGCGGATGCAAAAGGCGCGACGGTCGCGCAAATAGCCGTAGCCTGGGTTCTATCCCAAGGTGAAGATATCGTGCCTCTCATCGGCGCTCGACGGCGAGACCATCTTGCGGAGGCGCTGGCCGGGCTTAGGCTGACCCTTACTGCAGACGAGCTTGCTGCGCTGGAAAAGGCGGTTCCCAAAAACGCAGCCTCTGGAACCCGCTATGCCGAGGCTCAGATGGCGCATCTGGACAGCGAAAGGTGACAAAATTAGTCCGGCGCCACTCGTCATTCCGAGGAGTGGTATCGAGGCTAACTGGCTCGCGTCAAACAATCAGGAATACGCCAACAAGCGCAACGATGACCGCAAAAATGCGGGACAAGGCGTGACGTCGGGGAGCGAGCAGGCGCGCGAGCTTTGTTCCCGCCAATCCGCCGATAATTCCGCCGGTCAAAAAAAACGCCGTTACTCCCCAATCAACGAGGCCGGAGACGGCGTAATTGGCGGCGGTAGCCAATCCAAAAACGGCGACGGAAATGAGGGACGTGCCGATCGCGAAAACGAGCGGCATGTCGGTCGCTATCAGCAAAGCGGGGACGGCGAGAAATCCGCCGCCGATGCCGAAAAATCCCGACATGAACCCGACGACCATCCCGCAGAGCAGCAACCAGGGAGCAAGACGCACCGCTGACTTTGCGTCCAGGCGCACGTTTGCATTGCCGCCGATAGGACGAGCAAACGCCATCGCCAGCGCTATCGCAATCATCAACATGCCAAAAAGCGTGATCAGCCTGTCGCCCGGAAAGCTTTTGCCAAGCGAAGAACCGAGCGTGGCGCCGACAACGCCGGCTAAGGTGAAGGCCGTCCCACAACGCCATTTGACATGACCCGACCGCACATAGGCAAGCAGAGAGGCCACAGCCGAAATGGCAACAGCGAGCGCGCTGGTGCCGATTGCAAGATGGGGATCTTTAACGCCGACGATGTAAATCAGCGCGGGAACGCCCAGAACTGAGCCGCCACCACCGATCAAGCCCTGAACGAAACCGGTCGCAATCCCCGAAAGCACCGCAAGTAGGCTCATAAGCTGCGTCCCGCCGAAATAGCGAATTTCGGCGGGAGCCGCACCATCCTGCAATTACACGACAACTGCGCCGCCTTGATTTCTCCAACCGCCAGTGCCCGGCGCATAATGACAGATGTCTTTTTGGCCCGCGCCGAGCGCCTGTTGCAGCGCCTTAGCGGAGCGGCCGCCAGCCTGGCAGACCAGCACTATCGATTTCCCCCCAGGTAATTGTGCGGGCGTAAAGCGCGAAAGCGGGAGATTGATAGCGCCAGGGATATGTCCGGCCGTATATTCGGATGGCTCGCGCACATCAACAATGGCGCATGACTTGTTCGCGACCGCCTGCTTAAAGGCGTCGTGTTCAATGGTTGGAAGCGAGGCGCCGCCATTTAACCGGGCGAGAAGACTGCCAAGAGACATTTTTTCCTCCGTTAGTGGACTTGTATTCAGCCGGCCTTTGCCGCCTGAAATTGCGTGAATGCCGCCAGCGCATGGCTTGCATACATTGCCGATGGTCCCGCTCCCATATAGATCGCCATGCCTAGCGTTTCGAGCACCTCATCGCGAGTCGCGCCGTGATCGACGGCCGCTTTGGTATGAAAAGCGATGCAATCGTCACAGCGTGTCGCGATACCGATGGCGAGCGCAATCAATTCCTTGGTTTTCGCGTCGAGGGCGCTTGGTGCGCCAGCTGCCACCGCGAGAGCGCCAAACGCTTTCATCACCTCGGGCGCTCCAGCTCGCAACTGTCGCACATCTGCAGTGAGCAGCTTAGTGAGTTCAGGCCAGTCCTGCGTCATCATTTTCTCCTAGTTCGATTTCTGGGAGCCGGTCTGTATCGGCGACGGCTCGTCATCCCGAAGGACAACATAAATCGCCGGGATTACCAGCAATGTGAGCGCCGTCGACGAGGCCAGACCGAACACGAGCGAAATAGCCAACCCCTGAAAAATAGGGTCTGTGAGAATGAAGGCCGCGCCAATCATGGCCGCAGCAGCAGTGAGGAAGATTGGCTTGAAGCGCACAGATCCCGCCTCGACCAACGCCGCCCGCAATGTCAATCCTTTCTCGCGCAAATGTCGGATGAAATCGACTAGCAGGATGGAGTTGCGCACGACGATGCCGGCGAGCGCGATAAAACCGATCATCGAAGTAGCTGTGAAAGCGGCATTGAACATGAGATGTCCAAGCATGATGCCGATCAGAGTCAGAGGCACGGGCGCCAAAATCACCAAAGGTAATTTGAACGACCCGAATTGCGCGACAACCAGGAGATAAATTCCCAGCAACGCCACCATAAAGGCGGCGCCCATGTCTCGGAACGTGACATAGGTGACTTCCCATTCGCCATCCCAGAGCAATGTGGGCTTGGAGTCATCGAGCGGCTGGCCATGATATTTTATGACGGGTGGGCCTTCCTTGCCCCAGTCCTGCTTCGCGATGGCGTCCTCCACCGCGAACATGCCGTAGATTGGCGCCTCGAACCGGCCAGCGACTTCGGCGCTGACCATTTCGGCGAAGCGGCTATTATGCCGGAAGATCGGATATGAACCGAGTTCGCGGGTCACCTTCACGACATCGCCAAGCTCGACGTTGGAGCCCTGTCGCACGGTGCCTCCTGCTGGAAGAGGCGTAGAAAGGATGCGCTCGCCGGGCGTCATGGCCGAGCGGGGCAGCGCGACAGTTATGTCAATGGGCTTTGCCCCGCCCCCGCGCTGCGAGAAGCCAATCTTTACGCCTCCGACAAGCGCGCCAATCGTGTCATAAACCGCCTTTTCCTCAACGCCGTAATATTCGAGCGCTTCCTGATCAATTGAATAGCGCAAGCGCTCGCCACGCACCCCGAAACTATCGTCCGCATCGACGACGAAATCGACAGAGGAGAAGGCTTGGCGCACCTTGGTTGCGATCGCGCGTCGGGCATTTGCGTCCGGTCCATAGATCTCTGCAAGCAAAGTGGCGAGAACCGGTGGTCCCGGCGGCACCTCGACAACTTTAATCGCGGTGTGGTCCGGCCTTGGAAGGGCTTCGAGTCGCTTGCGAATATCGAGGGCAATTGCGTGACTGGCCCGTTTACGTTCGTCCTTGGGCAGAAGGTTTATGGACAGATCGCCCATCTGCGGCTCAGAGCGCATATAATAATGGCGCACGAGTCCGTTGAAATTGAATGGAGCCGCTGTTCCCGCATAGGACTGTATCGAAGTCAGTTCCGGCAAATCCTTGAGCCGCTCCGCAGCCGCTGTAAGCAGGCGGTCGGACGCCTCCAGCGAGGCCCCGTGCGGCAAATCAACCACAACCGCGATCTCCGATTTATTGTCGAAGGGGAGCAGTTTTACGCGCACGCTTTTCGTGACGAACAGCATGCAGGAAGCCAGCGTCGCAAGACCCACATAGAGCAGAAACTTCTTCGAGCGCTCACGCCCCGTCAGCAGCTTGGTGGCGACGCCTTTATAAAAGCGACCCATCGCGCCTATGTCATGCTCACCCCCTTCATGCCCCCTGTCGTCTTCAAAGCGACTACGGGCGACCTTCATCAGCAGCCACGGAGTGATCGTCATGGCGACGAAGAAAGAAAACACCATAGCGAGTGAAGCGTTTGCAGGGATCGGGCTCATGTAGGGGCCCATCAATCCTGACACGAACAGCATCGGCAGCAGCGCGACCACGATTGTGAGCGTTGCGACAATAGTCGGGTTGCCAACTTCAGCAACCGCCTCAATCGCAGTATCGGTCAAGCCGCGGTCGCCGCGCATTTGCCAGTGTCGGACTATGTTTTCCACGACGACAATTGCGTCATCAACAAGAATGCCTATCGAAAATATGAGCGCGAATAGACTCACGCGATTGATCGTGTAACCCATCATCCACGAGGCGAACATCGTTAGCAGAATGGTAGTCGGGATAATGACGAAGACGACCACCCCCTCGCGCCAGCCCACCATGAGCACAATCAGACCCACGATGGACAAAGTAGCCAAAGCCAGATGAAACAGTAACTCGTTAGCTTTTTCGGTGGCCGTTTCGCCGTAGTTTCGGGTGACGGTGATTTCAAGATCGTCGGGCACGATGCGTCCCTTCACCGTCTCAAGACGGTGAAGTATTTCGTCCGCCATAACAACCGCGTTGGCTCCCTTGCGTTTGGCTATGGCGATGCTCACTGCCGGTCGCTTATCCAGCGCTCCAGCCGCATTTCGCGTCATCGTCCAGCCGAAATGCTCCGGCTCCGCCGCGCCCACGCGCACTTGCGCTACGTCTTTCACATAGACGGGGCGGCCGTCTCGCGACGTAAGGAGCAAAAGGCCAATGTCCGGAACGCCTTGCAGCGTTTGTCCGGCGACCACCGGAAGGGAGCGATCAAGATCCCTGAACGCGCCAACGAGAAATGACCGATTGGCATTCGTTAATTTGTCGACGAGCTGGTTTAGCGTAATCCCATAAAGCGCCAAACGGCCGGGGTCTGGCTCCACTCTGATCTGATTAGGAGCGCCGCCAACGATGTAACTGCCACCAACGTTATCGACTTTCGTAAGATCGTGCTGAAGCTCCTCGGCCACCTGATAAAGACCATTGCCGGTCCACTCACCCGCGCGATCAGGCTTTGGCGCAAGCGTGAGGACAACAATTGCAACGTCATCGATGCCGCGTCCGACAATCAGCGGTTCTTGAATCCCTTTCGGCAGCCCCGTGATATTCGCCCGAATCTTGTCATGGACACGCAAAACGGCATTGTCTTGCGGCGTCCCGACAAAAAAGCGCACCGTCACCATGACGCTGTCGTCTTGCGTCACCGAATAGACGTGCTCTACGCCGTTGATACCCTTAACGATATCTTCCAGCGGTCGCGTCACCAGTTCGATCGCGTCCTGCGCCTTATAACCGTTGGTCGATACGATTACGTCGACCATGGGCACGGAAATCTGCGGCTCCTCCTCGCGCGGGAGAGCCTGCAAAGCGATGAGGCCAACGAGTAGAGACGCAAGCAGCAGCAACGGCGTAAGCGGCGAACCAATGAATGTGCGCGTCAGCCTTCCAGAGATACCCAGATTCATGGCGTCATCACCACATCGCCGTCATGCAAGCCGGATAGAATTTCGATATCTTCTCCCCGCCTTTCTCCAGTTTGCACGACCACTTCGGCGCCGTCTTTCAAGCGGACGTAATCGACACCCGCGCGACGATAGATGGCTGCGCCCGGCGCAATGATCGCATCGCGCTTTCCAGTGGTCACATAGACTCGCGTACGCTCGCCAACGAAATAATTGCCCAGCCCTTCAATGTCGACGTCGGCGATCACGCGTCCGCCCTGGATCTCTGGATACACGATGCGCACGCGCCCCTGCTTGCGGGCGTCACCGGGCTCGTCGTGAAGTCCGCGCCCGCCGATTTGAACGGAGTCTCCAGCGCGCATAAACCGCGCGTGGCGTTCGGGCAGTTGCAACCGAAGAATGTAGCGGTCTTCGGCAAGCGTCGCGATCGTCTCGCCCGGCATGACGACGCGGCCAATGGAAACCGGAATGGTCAGAATACGCCCAGCTCCCGGCGCCAGCACGGCGCCCTCGGCGGCCTGCTGTTCGATCACGCTTCGATCCGAGCGAATTGCCGAGAGATTTCGATCCGCCACATCCAGCGAAGTTTTCGCTTGGTCAAATATCACTTTGGTCGTGACGCCGCGCTGGAGCAATTCCCGGGCGCGGTCGAAGTCAGCCTTCGCCTTGTCTCGTTGCGCCTGCTGGGAGCGTATGCGTTGGTCAATCGCCTGCATTTGTAGAAATAACTTTTGGTCGGCCACTGATGCAATTTCAGCTCCCGCCGCGACAACATCGCCTTCCTTAATTTTCAGAATAGTGACAGTTCCCCCAATCCGCGCTCTCGCCGCAAGTTGATGCACAGGCTCAACAGTCGCTATTACCGCCTTCAAATCTTCGAGTGGCGCAACATGGACCATGAAGTCTGAAGCGCTGGAAGGGCTGGAGGCGACGACGCCAAGCACGGCGATAAAAGCGGCGCGCGCCTGCGAAAGAAAAACAAACCTCATCCGCACGGGTCCTTCGTTTATAGGCCTTGACACTTATATTACGGATCTGTAATTTAGCAAGTATGAATTTAGAGGAACTCGTTCCACAGACCGCCCAGGCGGAAGGTTTTCTCAAGGCTTTGGCGAATCGCCATCGCTTGATGATTCTTTGCGAGTTGCATAACGGAGAGACAGCGGTTTCCGCTCTGCAACAGGCGATTGGTCTTAGCCAGTCCTCGCTTTCGCAGCATCTTGCTCGGTTGCGAAAAGACGAACTCGTTACCACGCGCCGAGAATCACAGGTCATCTATTATTCGCTTGCTAATGCGAATGTCACGAAAATGATCACTTTGCTTCATGAGCTTTTTTGCGCCGCAGAGTGCGCTCCAACCCGGAAGCGGAAGAGCGCGGGATACAAGGGAAACGCCAAGGCTGCGTGTTCGCTCGCCACCGCACGATTGAAGGGAATCACTGCATGACTATAGACCGAATCATCATGGCTTTCGCCGGCGCAATGATCCTGACCAGTCTCGGGCTTGCGCATTTTTTCGGACCTTGGTGGTTACTGCTCGCCGCTTTTGTTGGTCTCAATCTCTTTCAAGCCGCCTTTACGGGCTTTTGCCCGCTCGCGCTGATTTTGAAGAAATTTGGCGCAAAACCAGGGGCGGCGTTTTGATCCGCACAACTGGTCAAAAACAGCGCCGCGGTGCGCGGCGTCTTTCACCGTCAAGAGCATAATCAGGAGCATAATATGGTCAACAATGTCGGAACCGTAGACCGCGCTGTACGTATCCTCATCGGCCTCGTAATGATCGCATACGCTCTCAAGCTCGGAATGCCCGCCACTGGCTGGAATTGGGTGGGCTGGATTGGGGTAGTGCCTCTGGTCACCGCCCTTATGGGCAATTGTCCGCTTTACAGCCTTCTGGGCGTTAGCACCTGTACGCGCGACTGATCTTCAAACTTCACAATCTAATCAAAACGTCGCGGACCATCGCCTTGCGTCATGGATCTCGCGCATTAGGGGGACGTCATGACCAAGATCGTTGTACTGGGGGCGGGCATAGGTGGTGTGCCCATGGCTTTCGAGCTGAAAGAACTGCTCGGCAAGAAAGCTGACATCACGGTCGTTTCGATGACGGACTACTTTCAGTTCGTGCCATCGAACCCATGGGTTGCCGTCAATTGGCGTAAGCCGGACGACGTGAAGGTTAGTTTATCCGCCATATTCAAAAAGCTTAACATCAATTTCACCTCGGTCGGCGCGAAGCGCGTAAAGCCAGAAGAGAACTCAGTCGAGTTGAACGACGGTTCGACGCTTTCTTACGACTATCTCGTGATCGCCACTGGCCCGCATCTAGCTTTCGACGAAGTTGAAGGACTGGGTCCGAATGGCCACACGCAATCGGTCTGCCACGTCGATCATGCCGGTATAGCGGGCGAGCGTTGGGAGGAATTCTGCAAAAATCCCGGCCCCATGGTCGTCGGCGCCGTGCAGGGCGCCTCCTGCTTTGGCCCCGCCTATGAATACGTGCTGACGGCGGTCGCGGATCTGCGCAAACGAAAAATTCGTGATCGCGTGCCGATAACATTCGTGACCGCGGAGCCCTATATCGGCCATCTTGGTCTTGGCGGCGTCGGCGACACCAAGGGCATGCTTGAATCCGTGATGCGTGACCGTGACATCAAATGGGTCACCAACGCCAAAATAGATCGCATCAACGCCGATTCGGTTGAGGCGACGGAATTTAACGAAGACGGCTCGCAAAAGAAGACGCACAAGATCGCGTCGAACTTTACGATGTTCCTGCCGGCCTTCCGGGGGGTCGATTGTTTGAAGAACGAGGATGGCAAATGGATCGAAGGATTGACTAATCCACGCGGCTTCGTAACTGTCGACAGGAAGCAAAGAAGCGCGAAATTCCCAAATATCTTCTCGGTTGGCGTCTGTGTCGCGCTTCCGCCATTCGAACCGACGCCAGTGCCGGTTGGCATGCCCAAGACTGGTTACATGATCGAATCGATGTGCACGGCGGCAGCCCACAACATTCGAGACCTCATTGCGGGTAAAGAGCCAACTCATGAGGGAACATGGAACGCTGTCTGTCTCGCGGACTTCGGTGACAATGGCATCGTCTTTGTCGCCCAGCCGCAAATACCGCCGCGCAATGTCAACTGGTCGGCCCAGGGTTATTGGGTGCATCTGGCGAAGGTCGCCTATGAGAAGTATTTTATGCGCAAGGTTCGCAAGGGCCATAGCGAGCCTGTGTACGAACGCGTTATAATGAAAGCGCTCGGCATCGTCCGCTTGCGCTCCGGTAAAAACGCATAACAGCTGAGGACGCCGGCCATGAACTACTGTATCATGAAAACGATGAGAGGCGATTTCGACGCCGTTGTCGCAAAAGTGATAGAGAAGTTAAAGGAAGAAGGCTTTGGCGTCCTCAGCGATATCGATGTCGCAAGCACTCTCAAGCAAAAACTCGGCGTCGAGATGAAGCGCTACCGCATTCTCGGCGCCTGCAATCCCGGGTTCGCACATCAGGCCTTGAGCATCGAAGACAAGATCGGCGTGATGCTGCCGTGCAATGTTATCGTCCAGGAAAAGGAAGCTGGCCTGATTGATGTCGCAGCGATCGACCCCCGGATGGCTATGCAGCAGATCGGAAATCCAGCGCTTACCCAAATATCTGTAGCTGTCGCCGAGAGGCTTTCGCGAGTTGTCGACGGGATCTGAACGCGACATGGCGGGGCAAATTGCTTTGAGATACCGGCGTTCGATCACCTGTTGCCTTCCAGCCCATTGCGGTCCGCCGCATCGGGTTGAGCCGCGCTTTGCATCAGGTATGCGCACTGCCGCAATAGTCATGTCGCTCATCGGATTCCTGGGACAAAACGCTGTCGCCGAAACCCTGAGGTCCGCATTAGCTCGCACTTATTCCGGCAATCCCGATATAAATCAGCAACGCTCGGGCGTACGCGCACGGGATGAAGATACGACAAATGCGCTTGCGGGAATGCGGCCGAAAGCGGGGATATCCGCTTCAATAGGGCCAGAATTCTCGACCATCAAAATTCCCTCTGGCCGCACGGTCACCGGACAGCGCGCCTATTTCGCCGACGAATATCTTGGCACGCCGCGCAGCGCGGCGCTTTCCGTATCACAGACCCTTTTTGACGGTGGCCGCACGCAAAGCGCCGTACGGCAGGCGGAGTCTGGCGTATTCGCGGCGCGAGCCAATCTTGGCGCGGGCGAGCAGGCCATCCTGCAGAGCGGTGTCAATGCCTATATGGACGTGTTGCGGGACACGGCGATCCTTGCTCTGCGCAAGAACAACAACGCAGTATTAGAGGAGCAACTCCGACAGACGCGCATACGTTTCCAGTTTGGAGAGGTGACCGCAGCAGACGTTGCGCAGGCGGAGGCCGCCTTAGCGCATGGTCGTTCGGATTACTATGGTTCGCAGGCGATTTTGCAGATGAGCGCGGCCTCTTATCGTCAGATCGTAGGCGTCGAACCCAGGCGGCTCG
Source organism: uncultured Alphaproteobacteria bacterium (assembly GCA_963724845.1). GTDB lineage: Bacteria > Pseudomonadota > Alphaproteobacteria > Rhizobiales > Beijerinckiaceae > Methylocystis. The sequence continues at coordinate 125,526 of CAVRWF010000005.1, read as the reverse complement.
AGCCGCCGGACACCGTTGAAAAGCTGTTGCCAAAATCGCTCAAAGACGCTGTGTCCATTGCCCTCATTGAGCACCCGGCAGTCGTGGCGGCGCTACACCAGGTCGACGCGGCGGAGCATGCCGTGAAGATGGCGGAAAGCGCACTGACGCCGACATTGGCGATTGGCGCCCAGGTATCACCGCAAGGGGATTCATTCATGGGCTGGACCGGGACCCGCCAGTTTTCGGTTCTGGCGGCGGCGACGCTGAACGTCCCTCTATATCAGGGCGGCTCGGAATATGGAGCGATTAGGAAAGCCAAGGAGCAGTTGAGCCAGGCGCGGTTAGGGGCCGACGTACAGCGGGACACTGTGCGCAGGAGTGTTATCTTCGCATTTGCGCAGCTTCAAGCGGCGAAGGCGTCAATAGGATCTAGCCAGGCGGAGGTGAACGCCGCGGAGAAATCGCTGACGGGTGTGCGCGAGGAAGCTAAGGTCGGGCAGCGAACGACGCTGGATATCCTCAACGCGCAACAAACGCTGCTTAGCGCGCGGGTTAACCTTGTCATTGCGCAGCATGATCGCGTCGTCGCGTCCTTTGCGGCGCTCGCGGCTGTCGGTCAACTCTCGGCGCGCGGTCTCAACCTCGATGTCGCCGAATACGATCCAACCATCCATTACGAGCAAGTCAAAGACAAATGGTTCGGTTTTGACACACCAGACGGAAGATAATCCCTTGCGCGGCCGAAAGCGTCGAAAGTGCGACGGCGATAGCCACATCCGACCTCCGAGTGGAGCCCATGACATCAAATTGGCCTGACGAGCTTTCTTCCTTGAGAGGGCTCGACGAAACGACAAAATCGGCGCTGCAACGCGCGGCCGTTCGCGTAATCCTGCCACAAGGGAAAGTTGTCTTCCGTCCTGGCGACCCTTGCGTACAATTTCCCCTCATTGTGTCGGGTTCCATAAGGGTTCAGCGCGTCACCGAAAGCGGCCGGGAAATCGTTCTATATCGCGTCACGGCGAATGAAACCTGTATTCTGACAATTGCTTCTCTCCTTGCGACGGAATCCTATGCGGCCGAAGCGATCACGGAAACGGAAGTTGTCGCCTATGTTTTGCGCTCCGGCCCCTTTAAGGATTTGATGAATCAATCATCAAGCTTTCGCGCTCTCGTATTTGAGGGCTATTCCCGCCGCATTACGTCGCTGATGTCGAAAATCGAAGAACTCATTTGCACTAGAATTGATGTCCGCCTCGCCGAGAGGCTGCTCGAGCTGATGGATGCTGCCCATCGCGTCGCAGCGACTCAACAGGCGCTTGCCGCCGACCTTGGCACAGCCCGAGAGGTCGTTGGCCGCGTGCTCAATAGTTTCGAGCGATCAGGATGGGTGGGCTTGTCGCGCGGCGCAATCGACATCAAAAATTCTGGCGCACTCTCCGCGCTCATTGGAGGGCGCCGCGACTAAGTCGCGGGACCAGGTTTCATATTGGGCGATGTCTTAAGACTTAGAAGTAGCAGTCTCGACCCACATTTGGCCTGCGGCGCGTTTGCCCATTTGAGGCTCTGCATCCAGAAGTTCCTGCTCGATGGCGTCGATGAGCGGGAGCGACCGGTCGTCCGTGAACTTGCAAGCGAAGTATTTTCCGGACTCTCGCAGCGCTTGCAAATCCGCCTGCGTCAGAATAGCCGGGTCTTCTCTTTCGGGGCTCCAATCGATGTAGTGCAGATAGACGCGCTTCTCGTCGGGCATTGGGGAGCGCTCGCCAGCGAATATTTCGGCGGCCGCGTTTTCGTCGAAACCCAAGCATTGCTCCTTGAACTTTGAGTTTAGTATGGCGGTTTGAATGAAAATCTCGTCGGAATTGGCGCAAGACTTAAGAAAGCCGCGCAAATCTCGGCTTGCCGCAGAATGATAATAGTCCACCACATACTGAGCCGTCTCGCGGTTCAAACACCAGCGCGACGATCCGCTGTACAACTTCATGAAGGAGGTGTCGCGCGGGCGCAAGCGAGCGTTCAAAGCTTGTTCAAAACTTCCGAGCAGGCGAGCGGCAAGCCGACGCCATGCCGCCACTCCCCGGTCGTTGGGCGCCTTCGGGCTGACGAATCGAGACCTCAGGTCATTGAACCGGAACCTGTCCACCAGTCCGTAGCCCCATATTCCCGGCACCAACGGGTAGTGGTTAAGAAAGTTCGCCGGCCAGTGCTGACGGAGGAAAGCGGTTATTTCGGCGCCGCGACGCAGAGGAAAGTCGGTGCCTGCAAGATACATGAAGTAGCCAGCGTCCGAGACCCTCAATCCGTATTCAAGCCCTTCGACCAGGCATCGCGTGAGGCTCCATCCCGACCAGCACACTTTCCGCCGCCTCGGCATAAAGTGAATGTTGGAGGCGCCGGGATCTGGAAACTCTCTAATATCCACGTCACGGTCGATGTGGATGACCACATCCGAATTTTCCCACGCAACGTGACGCAGGAGGCGTTGGAAAACGGCGGGCTGATGATGCGCCAGAACGACAAAGCAGATCTTCACAGGCTCCATGATCAAAGGCCCATGTAAGTGGCGCGGTCGCGTCGCGCCTTGAGTTCGAAGTAGCGCTGTCGTTGCTCCTCGCCCGTGGGCTCTGGCACAGGCAAACAGGAAACGAACCGTTCGAAAAGGTCGTTGCCGAAGACTTCAATGCGAGGAATGTAGCGCGGATCGTTACGCTCGGGCGGATTGCCGCCTCTGCCGCAGACCGCCCATTCATAACCGGCTTCTTTTATGATCCGGCGTGAATTAGGGTCAGCCGCGGCAAAGGGATAGCAGTAACCGGAAATCGGCGCGCCGAGCCTTTCCTCGATCGTTTTTTTTGACCGAATGGCGTCGGAGAGCAGTTCAGCCGGCTCCATTTCCCAAACCCGCCTGTGAGCGCAGCTGTGCGAACCGAAGGCTACTCCCTCGCGTTGCAACTCGGCCATCTGTTCCCAGCTCATAATCGGAGCGGGGGGCCCGAATCCGGCGTCCCAATCCGCGCATCCGCCTACGAATTCGGTAGGGATGAAAACCGTTGCTGGAAACCCGTATTTGCGCAGCAGCGGCCAGGCATTGCGGTAAAAATCCACGTAGGCGTCGTCGAATGTCAGGATCACAGGCTTGCCGGGAATCTCCTGCCGCCCTTCCGAGAATCGGCGTTTGCAATAGCCGCCAAGGTCCATGCCATGCCAGCCATGCCGCTGGAGCCACGCCAGCTGCCGTTCGAAATCCGCTGGCGATACACGATATGGCGCCAGCGCATCGGGCCCATCATCGGCTACCCGGTGATACATCAGCACCGGCACGTCGCGAACGCGCCACAGGTGCCGCGCCTCCGCCGCGGTCATAGCACACCCGCCCCATTTGATAGAAGGAAGGAAAAAATCTGCATGCTCGCGCAACAGCACCTCGCGGGGAACCGTGGCTTCCTCACTTACGCGAGCTTCAGTCGATCGCCGGAACAGCTGAACGCGGTAGAGATCGGTGCGCAGCTCTCGGACAAACTCGAGTCCGTCGCAGCCTGCGAAAGCTTCGCCTATGAATTTCACGCCGATTTCATTAAAATCGAAGCCGGTCTCATTCCGGTCATCGGACACCATATTGGCGTGTGTCATGACCAGATGACCGCCAACGCCAAGACTCTCTCTCACTCGGCGTGCAAACGCCGCAAGCGCATCGCTGTCGCGCAGGTAATAAAGAATTTCGGAACAGACGATCAAATCGTAACCATCGCCGGGAACGCCATTGGCGATGTCATGTTCGAGAAAGCTCACATGAAGCATTCCGGCGCAGCGATTGCGGGCGCGCGCCAGGGCGGCGGCAGATATATCGACTGCGAGGAGGCTTCGGGTGCGCGGCGCCAGCATGGCAGTAAAAAGCCCTTCGGCACAACCGATCTCGAGCGCATTCGCGATATCCTGCGTTGGCAGCAGCTCGAGCGTGTGCCGGTATTTGGTTTGCTCGTACGCGCCTGTATAGTTCCAGGGATCTTCCCGACGAAACAGATGATTCCAGTAATCCTTTTCGCCGAGAGCTTCCGAACCGCCTGTCGCCTGCGCTGGAACAGCCTCCGCCAGAACCGTCCCCATCCCCCAAATCTTTTCTGCTTCAGCATTCACGAACGCCGCCTGTTCCTCGTCGAACCGACAGCGGCCAATATATTTACGAAAATCTTCAAGCAGGAAGGGGCCGTACCCTTCTGTCCACGCCTTTTGGCAACGTTCGAGATAGATGGCCTTGACCCGAGCTGCATGATGCAAGGAATCCACCGCATCTGCAAAAGTGTCACCTGCAGAACCTGTCGTCTTGGGATAGGCGCGATACAGATAGACGACATCCTCGATCAACGACACCCCGCCTGACTTCGACAAAACTTGGGCCATGAACACTGGATCTTCGCCGCGGCGCAGTTCTGGATAGGAGATCGCGTGGTCGCGGATGAGATCCGCTGCTATGAGATAGCTCGTATGCCACCATGGAACCCACAAATCACGATCGCACTCAAAAGTGCTCTCCGGCCGATCAGGCGTTCTCACCATCAATGAACTATCATTGGGGTCGTCATTAACAAAACGAGTTAGCGCCCCCCGCACCAGATCGGCGCCCGTTTCTACGGCGCGGCGGAACATCGCTTCAGTCGAGTTCGGCGGCAGCAGGTCATCGGCGTCGACCAGCCGTATATATCTGCCAGAGGCGGCCTCGAGACCCCGGTTGCGTGACAGTCCAGCGCCGAGATTGCGTTCGTTGAAGATCAACCTAACGCGCGGGTCCTGCTCCGCTGCCTCGCGCAGTATTTCACGCGACTGATCCTGCGAATTGTCGTCGATGCAGATGATCTCCGCATACGCCAGAGTTTGGCCCAGCACCGACTCGACGCATTGCCGGAGATAGAGCTGCTTATTGAAAACGGGAATGATGAAGGAAACGTCCGGCTGCATGAACACTCCTGGCAAGCAATCAAATTTTACAATATCTAGTGGCCGAATGGGATGCCATGAAATTCGTGTGTCCCCGCTCGGCGCTCGGCTGCGACGGTGTCAGGCCTCTGCTGCGCAGAAATTCAATCAGCCTCAAATCTTCAACCACCTCGCCTGCGGCCTGTCGCGCTATGCGTCGCGAGGCGTCGTGCTCGACCGTAGCAAAATAGGCTTTGAGGTGGCCATGCTCCTGCAGTTCGCGGTGGAGCGCACGCCAGGTGTTTCCCAAATTTTGTGGCAGGCTCGTATTGCGGGCGTAAGCAGCTCCACCCTTGGCGATTTTGTTTTCCATCTGACCGTAGCTGCGGACAGGAAAATGCAGGATGTCGAGGATTCCTTCGGCCGGGCGACCAGGTATCAAGCCCTCCACCGTATGGTTACCCTGCCCTACTTCCACCGACGAACTGCCGCGATGCGCCATCTTCTGTGGCAACGGCGCACCGAGCGGATTGAACGAGGCGACTTCCCTGTGTCTCATTCGCGCGTAGAAAGGCTGTCCGAAGGGACGTTTTTCCATGATGAAATTGAATCGAGACGCCAATAGGGACTGCGTTTCCGAAGGCACTCGCGCCAGCGCATCCTTCAGATTGCCTTGCAGCGGCCACCAGAATTCATCGGCATCGCTGTTGATTACCCAGTCCGCTCCAAATTCCGTGTAGGCTTGGCGCGCCATACGCGTTACCCAGACGCCTTGCGCGTATGTGTCGTCGGTCTCCAAAATGAACTTCAGCTTGCCCGCCCTCTCGTATTCCCGCAGGATGCTAGGCGTTCGATCCCGCGATAGGTTGTCGGTGGCGAGAATGAAGTCGACGCCCTGGGCAAAGTGATAGTCGATATTGGTGCGGATGATGTCCTCCTCGTCCCGCACCAGCAATGTCATCACCAGCCTCATGATCGCACTTGCGCGGCATCTTCGGCCGGTCCACCTGCGTTCATGAGTCCAAGTCGCACAAGTTGCGCACTGTCCCTGTAGCGCGCCGCACCCTCATGGAAAGCAGACAGCTTGCCATTGGCTCGCAACACGTTCCAATAGGCCTGGTATTGCGCCGCCGCGTCCCAATGCTCCTCGCGTGCAGCCTCTTCCGCGGCCTGGGCGTAAAAACCGGAAAAGAATTTGAAGTGCAGGAGAGCCCCTGTAATTGCTGCGGGTTTAACGCCAGATACTACATGCGTAGAGGTTTCGTAGCGCACATCTGGACCCCATTTTACCAGCGGAAACTTTTCCAGAAACGGCGACGGCTTTGGATTATTGCGTCCGGCCCAGAACAGCCGATGGCGCGCGCCCCCGCGTCGCGGCAAACTCCGCGCGTCGAGTTCATTATAGTTGTTCCAGTCGAAGAACGGACAAAGAGCCAGAAATTCCGTTCCGCATTCGTAAACAGTTTCTTGGATCGGGCGGTCCGAATACATGTCCAGAATGAACGCTTGGAGGCATCCTGCCCCCTCGCGGTCGAGGCGACGCACAAGCGACTCAAGACCTAGATCTTCGCATCCAGGATACACCAGCAACTCGTCGGCGTCTGCAGTAAGCGACCAACGTCCCTGCGCGTGGGTCTGAAGCACCTCGTTTACCCAGTGAACGCCGCAACGGCTCTCCGCATAACTGCCTGCCGCGCTGTAGACATGCACGTCGTCTTGCCCAAGCAAAATTTCGAGCGTCCCGTCGGTCGATGCGTTGTCGATAAAAAAGAACCGCCCGACACCGAGCTTGCGATGATATTCGATAAAATGTGGAAGCCGCAGCGCCTCGTTGCGGACGCATGACACGCACAAAATTTCCTCCGGTCCGAGTTGCACCGGACGGCTGTCCCGCCGCATCAGGGGCGGGCGAACAGAACTGCCTTCAGCTTTGTCTGACTTCATATGCACGCATCCGCCTCAGTCGAAAGGGCAGTCGAAGGCAGTCCCAAGCGACATTCTGTTTTCCAAAATGTCTTCGATGACTTTGCCGAGAAGTCCGGCTCGACGCAGCCCCTTGTCCGGCCAGTGATTGCTGCGGTGGACATGAACGGAGAAAATTTTGTGGCGCCTCGAAATGAGCTCCACGTGTGCGGCGTCGGCAGAAAGGCCGGGGTCGTAGATCACATAGGTTTGCTCCGGCAGGCGGACTGCATCTACAGTGTCGTGGATGAAGGCGCCGTTGACGGTCCCCTCCGGGCGACGCATGCGCCAGTTCGCGACGATCCTGTCTACATCGCCGACATACCGCGTTTCGAATGGGGCTTTTTCGGGATCCATCGAATATTGCGGCGCAAACGCAATCACCTTGCTTGCCTGCAGAGCGTCGCCGAACTGCATGGCGCCGAACCCTCCCATGCTGCTGCCATAAACGATGCGCTCGGCAGAATCTACCGTCAGCTCCCGCACTTTCTCCAATGCGGCGGCCATGTCCTCCACCTGAAACCAGTGGTTCCAGTGGGCGAAGATGTTGATATGGGCGATATCCCGTTTTGCCAAAAATCCCGCAGCATAGGGCACAGGACTTTTACGTTCGCTGGCGTCGCGCCAGTGATCGAACGTTATCACAGCCCGGCGTCTAACATCGCCGAAAGGCGATCGCACAACCGTCAAATCTCTTGCAACAAGATGTATTTGCCAATACCCGAACAATGCTTGGCCTTTCTCATCGATATGCACTTATACAAGATCTATCCTTGGCCGCCAACGCCTTCCGACCTCCAATCAATTGCGTGAAATTAGTTAGCGTGGCGTTAGCTTCAACGTCGGCCATGCTCGGAACGTCGCTCATCCCCTTGCGCCACTTACCAAGCTTTCTATTCGATCCGCGCGATGCATTGCTCGTGCATCTGTTGCTGCCGTTCGTTCCGTGCCCGCAAGAATTTTGCGACATAATCTCGTTGTTTCTGGGGCGATAGGTTCGCGCCGATAGCAATGTTTAAAGTAATGGGCTCGGTTCGATATCCTCCCGCAGTATCTTCGAGAGACCAAAGGTTAGAAAGAAATTGAACGCAGTGCAGAAGTCAACAGGTCCGGTGAATGCTCACCGAGCGCTTCGAACGCTTCGAACACGCCTTGCGCCGCCTCGAACCCGCAGCGCATCGAACCAGCCGCTGCTTCTCCGAGGGCCAAGCTCTCACGTCGATGCACAATAGGCGTCCGGCATTGTTCGCAAAACGAGCACCTGATTGACTACGAATTAGGCAGCGCCTCCTCAAAAGTTGGGAGCGGCGCTCTTTTAGCGAAAGGTGGAGCGCCTTGATGCATATCAATCATGGTCCGAAATCTGCGAAGGCGCCTCCCTTGGCGCAACCCGCCTAAATCATTGTGCTTTCCTGTCAATTTGGCGGGCTCAACGCCGGCCGGCGTTCCGCCTTTTTCGCAATCTCGGTCGGTAGTCTTCGGTGGCACAGCATTTGATGGAAGCCACCTCGAGCACAACGGTGTTCGCGAGAGACTTCCGCCGCATGCGGCAATTGCTTCGGAGCGGCCGCCACTCGTCCAAGGGATTTAACAATACAGGATAGGCAGATGAAACTCGTAGTTGCAATCATCAAGCCCTTCAAGCTCGATGAAGTTCGTGACGCGCTGACGGCGATCGGCGTGCATGGCCTCACCGTGACGGAAGTCAAAGGCTATGGACGGCAAAAGGGCCATACGGAAATCTATCGCGGCGCCGAATACACCGTGAATTTCTTGCCCAAACTAAAAATCGAGGTAGCGGTTGCGGCGGAGCTTGTCGACAAGGTTATCGACACCATCAAGACGACGACACGCACCGGCCAGATCGGCGACGGCAAGATTTTCGTGCTGCCGCTCGAGCAGGCTGTGCGTATCCGCACCGGCGAAAAAGACGAAGACGCGCTTTGATCTTATGTCCCTTTACCTATCAGGAGTCCCCAATGAGTTTTCGCCTGCCACGAAGCATTTCCGGCGTCGCCCTTCTCGCGGGAGCGTCGATCTTTGCTGTTAGCGCTTCGCCGGCGCTCGCCGCCAGCAACGCGCCGGTTCCCAACCCCGGCGACACAGCCTGGCTGCTCATTTCCAGCGCACTGGTGCTGATGATGTCCATTCCCGGCCTCGCCCTGTTCTATGGCGGCCTGGTCCGCTCCAAGAACATGGCGTCGATCCTTACCCAGACTTTCGCCATCGTGGCGCTGGTGGGCGTATTGTGGACTCTATATGGCTATTCGCTGGCCTTCGGCGACGGCGGCTCGCTCAACGCCTATATCGGCGGCCTGGGCAAAGCCTTCCTGAAAGGGGTCGACGCGGCCGCCACGGCTCCGACCTTCACCCCGGGCCATGTCGTTCCGGAACTCGCCTATTTCGTGTTCCAGATGACCTTCGCGATGATCACTCCGGCGCTGATCATCGGCGCCTTCGCCGAGCGCATGAAGTTCTCGGCGGTGTTCGTGTTCATCACCGCCTGGGTGACGCTGATCTATTTCCCGATCGCGCATTGGGTCTGGGCCGTCGCCGATCCCAACGTCATCGTCGACGCCGCCACCGAACTCGCCGCGGCGACGACGGACGAGGCCAAGAAGATCTCGCAGGACAAGATCGACGCGGCCACGGCCTCGGTGGGCTGGATCGCCGGCGGCCTCGCTCCCTGGATGAAAGGCGTCGGCGCGCTGGACTTTGCCGGCGGCACCGTCGTCCACATCAACGCCGGCATCGCGGGCCTTGTCGGCGCGCTGATCGTCGGCAAGCGCATCGGCTATGGCAAGGAAGCCCTGCCGCCGCACTCGCTGACGCTCTCCATGGTCGGCGCCTCGCTGCTGTGGGTCGGCTGGTTCGGCTTTAACGCCGGCTCCAATCTGGAAGCCAATGGCACGACGGCGCTCGCCTTCGTCAACACCATGGTCGCCACCGCCGCCGCCGCGCTATCCTGGCTGCTGGTGGAATGGGCGGTCAAGGGCAAGCCCTCGCTGCTTGGCCTGATCTCGGGCGCGGTCGCCGGCCTCGTCGCGGTGACGCCGGCCTCGGGCTTCGCCGGACCGATCGGTTCGCTGGCGCTCGGCTTCATCGTCTCGCCGATCTGTCTGTTCTTCGTCTCGAAAGTGAAGAACACCTTCGGCTATGACGACGCGCTCGACGTCTTCGGCGTGCATTGCATCGGCGGGATCACCGGCGCCCTCGCCACGGGCATTCTGGTGAACCCGGCGCTGGGCGGCGTCGGCATCACCGACTATACGGCGATCGGCGACAATTACGCCGGCAAATACGACATGGCCGCGCAGATGATCGCGCAGGCCACCGCCGTCGGCGCGACGCTGCTGTGGTCGGGCGTTGGTTCGGCGATCCTCTACAAGATTGTCGACCTCACCATCGGCCTGCGTCCCGCCCCAGATCAGGAACGCGAAGGCCTGGACATCACCGACCATGGCGAGCGCGCCTACAATCTCTGATCGCGATCTTCATAAACACAAAAGCCGAAGCGGCGCCCACGGGCGCCGCTTAATTGTTGTTCAGGCCGCTTCCAAAGCTTTTGAACGCCAGCCCGCGAAAAATCCTTGTGGATGCCGAGCTAAACTGCATTGAGATCCTTTTCCCCGGTACGGATGCGGATCAGCTGATCAAGCGTTTGAACATATATTTTGCCATCGCCAGCAGTTCCCGTTCTGGCTTTTAAACAGATGGCGTCGATGACGCTTCCAACGAGTTCGTCCGCAACGATTACTTCGACCCTAAGTTTGGGCACGTAATGCGCCACGTATTCGACTGAACGGTAAATTTCGGAATGACCTTTCTGGTGGCCATGTCCCTTTGCTTCATACACAGTCAGCCCGTTAATGCCGATCGCGTGTAGCGCGTCATGCACATCTTTGAGTCTGAACGGCTTGATGATCGCGACGACGACTTTCATTGGATCCGCTTTCCCTTACTCCAAGCGCTCCGAGTTGCATCGAAACCAAACGATTTTACAGCTTTCAAGAAAGCATGCAGCCTAAATATCTTTCTGAACTCTCTAAGCCCGGGATGAACGACGCGACATCAAGGGCGTCACCGCCGAAGACGCGATGGCGAACATGATCGCCAATGATCGCGCAGTTCTTCCCGTAGGATCATCCGGACGCGCGCGGCTTCCTCGCGGCTCGATGGGATCCACCGTCCGCGGCTCAAATCCCAAATTCAACTTGGATCGAATCTCATTGGACAGTCGGAAATGTGACATTTTCGCCACTGTTCCCAAGCAAATCTTGCTGAGGAGGTCATATTGCCTGCTTTATAGGCAATAGAGTAAAGCCTAACCTTGCCTGCTTGGTTTTGTTTAGAGAGAATACACAGAGATGCACGCTAAAAGATTCGGAGCTCCTCGCATGAAATGGTTCTATCTCACGAGTGTCGCTGCAGCGGCTTTGGTTGCTGGAACAGCCCTCGGCGCGGATTTGGACGCCGCAAAAAAGAAGGAGCCGCCGGCGCCGCCGCCGACTTGGTGGGACACGCTGACAATCAACGGCTTCGTTGATGGCGGCACCACCATCAACTTCGCCAACCCCTATAACAAGCTCAATTTCGGACGCCTATTTGACGATCGCGCCAATTGGCCGACCTTCAATCAGGCAGTCCTGACCATTCAGAGGCCGCTGGATCCGAAGGCGACGACGTACGATTTCGGATTTAAGGTTCAGGCGCTGGTGGGCGAAGATGCGCGCTATACGCATTTCTTGGGCGAGCTCGATTACGCGATCCACAGCCGCACCCAGATAGATATCGTCGAGGCGCACGCATTGGCGCATCTGCCATGGCTCACCGAAGGCGGCATCGACGTGAAGGTCGGCCAGTTCGTGACACCGCTCGGCGCGGAAGTAATCACCGCCGGCGACAATCTATTCTATTCGCACTCCTACATCTTCAACTTCGGTCCCTTCAAGCACACGGGCATCCTGACCACGACCCATGTGAATTCCTGGCTTGACGTCTTCGCCGGCGTCACGACGGGCGAAAACACAAGCATCGGTTGGCCGGGCGACAACAATAGCTCCGCCTCGCTCTTGGGCGGCCTGACCCTCAACCTTCTGGAAGGCAATCTGATCATCAACGCGGCGACGCACGATGGTCCGGAAAACCCCAAACAGCTTGACCCGCTCAACGTGGGCTGGCCGAACACGCCTCTCCTGTGCGGTTGTAATCCCAATAGCACCTGGCGGTATTTGAATGACGTCAACGCTGTGTGGAAGGCTACGGACAAACTGACCTTCACCACCGACATGGCTTATTATCGCGATGATGGATGGAACCTGAACTACTGGACCGGTCGGGGCCAAGGCGTCGAGTCCTATGGCATCGCACAATACGCCGCCTATAAGATCAATGATCTGTTCAAACTCGGCGGCCGCCTGGAAATCTTCCGCGACAACAACAACTTCTTCGTTGGCGCCTTCCCTGGCTATTTCGACAATGTGAACCTGCAGCATGGCTTCTATGATCCCTCAGTGATCACCGCCGGGCCCATAACCTCGGGAACGACTTATTTGTCACTGACCGGAGGCGTGACCATCACTCCTGAAGTGCCGAAGAACCCCTATATTGGCGGCCTGACCCTGCGGCCTGAGGTGCGTTGGGATACGACGCTGAACAACTCGACGCCGTTCGCTGGCGGGACCAAAAAATCGACCGTGACCTTCGGCTTCGACGCGATCGTGCCGTTCACTATTCGGTAAGCATCACAGTTTCCCGAAACTATTTATCGGCCGCGAGCAAGTTGATTGCTCGCGGCCGTTTGATTTTGAAAGTCGAATGTGGAAGGCGCGACCGAAATTCGGGCAGGCGGAACCGGCGCCGACGCAACCTGAAGCGCCGTTTTTGATTTTGAACCGGTATGGCGCTCACGACGAGGGTCGCTGCTGGCCGGTTGTTTCCGGCGCCATCGCCCTTCTGGTCGGAGCTGCGGCGAGTGTTGTTGGTCCCCCTCAACGACTTTGACGACACAGAACGCGCCGCGGCGCATTATCGGCAAAGCTTCCTGTTTTGCCATCCTCACTCCGAACAAACGTAGGCCCGCCGCTTGCTAGGGCAAAGGCGCTCGCCCGAGCGTTAAGGGAAAATTAACCCTCTCACTCATGGCGCGCTGTCTCGAGCCGGCTTGGGGAGGGCCGCAAAGCGCCATGGCAACATCGAGAATGGACGCGATCGATTTCTGGCGAGGGGTCGTTTTGGCAATCATCTTCATCAACCACATCCCTGGAAACATCCTAGGTTCCCTGACGCCGCGCAATTTCGGATTCTCTGACGCTTCCGAAGCTTTCGTTTTCATATCGGGCCTTTCAGTCGCTCTGGCCTACGGAAGGCGCTTCAAGGGCGTCGGCGCCGTCTCCGCCTCGATGCCGCTCCTGCGCCGGGCGTTTCGCCTCTATTTCGTGCATCTTGCCTTGACTGCGGCGGCGCTGCTGCTTTTCGCTGCCGCCACTGCATTGACTGGACAAGATAGCCTGCTCGCAGATCATGGGTGCGCTACGGCGTTCCTGGAGCCGGCCCGCGGACTCTACGGGATCGTCACTCTCAGCAATCAAATCAGTTATTTTAATATCTTGCCCTTGTATGTGGTGCTGCTTGTAATTGCTCCCCCGTTGTTTTTGATCGGGGTCAGGGACAGATCCTGGATGCTGTTGGTTTCAGTGGTCATATATCTGATGGGGAGATGGTTAGAGCCCGGTTTCCACGCGTCGGGAGACGATGCGACCTGGTATTTCAACCCGGCCGCATGGCAGCTGATGTTCGCTATCGGGATTTTTGTGGGCCTTGCCCTTCCCGAAAAGGGCGTGTTTTTTTGCCGGAGCATATATTGGTCAGCCCTGCTCTTTTCGTTTATTGCGGCAGTCGTCGTGACGAATGTGGCAGGCTTAGTTCCGGGATTTGTCGACCAGATCGGTGAATTTCTGGACTGGAACAAGACCAATCTCGGAGTCATAAGAATTGTGGCTTTTCTAGCGCTCGCCTATTCAATCTACTGTTCAGGAATAACCGCTCGGCTGAGGCCGATGTCGATCTACCCAGCCTTTTCACTGCTCGGACGCCACGCGCTGCCGGTCTTTTGCCTGGGGAGTTTACTGAGTGCTCTCGGCCAGATATTAAATGAAACGTGGATCAGTTCTCCGGTGCTTGACGTCCTTTTCGTCGCCGGTGGCGTTGGTGTGCTTCTCATGAGCGCCAAAGCGCTCGAATATCGCCGAGAATTGAACTGGGCGATTGCCGGATGACGTCAAAAGCGTTTTCGGCAAAAGCGAGGATTGGTTTTGCCGAACGAATTGCGATCAATGGCGTCGATATTGCGCGCGCCCTTGCTAAGTCGACGACTATTCCTGCTAGCGGTAGCGGGAGTTCATCTCTTTCCGGCGCCGGCGGGGGCTGAAGAACCGTCATCCAATTTTTGCCCTGCCCCGGCACTTGGCGCTCCTCCGTTCGGGCGTCTGGACAGGACGGCTGAGCGCTTGAAATCGCGAACGCCAATCCGCATCCTGGCGATTGGCTCCTCTTCTACTCAAGGCGTCGGCGCGTCCTCCCAACAAGCTGCCTATCCAGCGCAACTTGAGCGAGCTCTCCTACGAAAGCTGCCCGACCAGAAAATCACGGTCATTAATTTGGGGGTCGCCGGTGAAACCGCCGACCTCACGCTCGTTCGACTTCAAAGAGAACTCGATCGCGATCCGCCAGATCTCGTGCTGTGGCAGGTGGGAACCAACGATGCGCTGACCTCTTCGGTGGCGAAGGCAGACTTTGCGTCCAACATCGAGTCCGGCGTCAGTCTAATCAAACAACATGGATGCGACGTCCTTATTATCGATCAACAGTTCTTCAAGAAGGTTGAAAACTTAGACCGTTACGAGCAGTTCGTCGCCGTGCTGGCGGAAGTGGCGAACAAGCGTCGTCTCGACCTTTTTTCCCGTCATCATGTGATGAAATTCTGGGACAAAACTCTAGTTGGCGGCGTCGACTCAATGTTAAGCAAAGATGGATTTCATATGAACGATCACGGATACGCTTGCCTCGCCGGATTGCTCGCTGATCACATTCTCCAAATTACGTCATCTTCGCCTCAATAGCAGTAGGCTCTGCGGAATGAGCCCCCAGCGCAGCGAAGCAATGGCGCCTGAGCCCTAGCCCGACCGTTTACCGTACCCTGACGGGGATGATTTCAGCGGAAAGCTGAACGTCCTCTCCAAGATGGTAGGTTTTGTAAGCGGATCCGGAGATGCGTCGCAGGAACAGGAAAAGCTGCAAGCGCGAACGTTTGAACAGGCTCATCCTGCTGGCGGGCAACAGATTTTCGTGGGAAACGTGAACGATCCACTGCTGCGGATGGGGTGGCAGATCGATTTGCCTGTGCCGCGCCAAGTCCTCAAGACAAAGCTCGACGTTTGGCTCCTCCATGAAACCGAATCGCAACTCGACTCCGATGACGCTGCCGCGATCCTTGTCACGGTCGAAGACGGTCACGTGATAACGGCTCTCATGGATATACGGCACTTTGGGATGGACCACTTCGACAAGGATCAAATTGCGGGGAAGAATGCCATAACGCTCCCACAGCAGCCCCACGAGCGCGGGGGCGCGATCAGTGGGATGGCGCACCCGGACGGGCGCCATGATAAGCGCGTTGCGCTCAAGGAATCTTGACTCCGAGCGATGCAACGCCACCACTTCGGCCATAGTCAAAGTCGAGCGCTCGGCATATGCCGCGAATGTCGCCTTGCGGCCCCAACGCCATGTCCCCATGATGAAGAAGATTGCAGCGCCGACCGAAAGGGGCACGAATCCTCCTTCCATGAACTTCATTGAACTTGCAACCAGAAAGGCGGCGTTCACCGCCGACAATGGTCCCCACACAAGCGCCGTCAGACTTGCGCTCCATCTCCAGTAGCGTCGGGCAATCGGAATCATTGCCAGCGACGTGATCAGCATCACGCCCGCCACCGCGAGACCGTACGCGGCGGCAAGCGCCGAGGAAGAGCCGAAAGCCGCCACCAGGGCGACGCAACCCACGTAAAGCCCCCAATTGACGATGGGGATGTAAATCTGTCCCGCTTGGGAGAGATGGGTATGCTGGACATCGAAGCGCGGAAACAGGCCGAGCCCGATCGCCTGCCAGGTCAACGAAAAGGCGCCGGAAATGAGCGCCTGCGAAGCCACGATCGTCGCGAAAGTCGCAAGCACGACGAGTGGCAGCAGCAGCGGCGCCGGCGCGAGGCTATAAAACAGCTTCCCTCCCGCGACTGGGTCGGAGCTCAGGAGATACGCGCCCTGTCCAAGATAATTCAGCAATAGCGCAGGATAGACCAGCGTGAACCAGCCGATCCGGATGGGTCGGGCTCCAAAGTGGCCGAGGTCTGCGAACATGGCCTCGCCGCCGGTGACGACCAACATCATGGCGCCGAGAATAAACAGCGCTTCGCGCATCCCGGCATGCGCAAGAAAGACCGCGCCGCGGAGGGGATTAAACGCCGCCAATATCGCCGGTTCGCGCAGGATCTCTGCCCCCCCGAGGGCGGCGATCACCACGAACCATAAGATCATGATCGGACCAAAAATGGCGCCGATTCCGGATGCGCCCTTGTGCTGAATGGCGAAAAGGCCAGTCAGTAAAGCGATAGTGATCGGCAGGACATATGGTGTCAGGGCAGGCGTTGCGACTTCGAGCCCTTCGACCGCCGACAGGACGCTTATCGCTGGCGTGATCATGCCGTCGCCAAACAGCAGACCTGCGCCCAGCATGAGGGACCACAATAAAAGCCGTGTGACCCTGTTTTTGTACCTGTGCAGCAATCCGAAAAGCGCAAAGACGCCGCCTTCGCCGTCGTTCTCCGCACGCAGCACGAGCAGAGCATATTTGACAGCGACTATGATCGTGATGGTCCAAATCGCCAGCGAGATTGCTCCGAGCACATTCTCGCGCGTCGGCTCCACTCCGGCGGAACCGAAAAAAATCTGGTCAATCGCATAAAGCGGCGAAGTGCCGATATCGCCATAGACGACGCCGACCGCTCCGATTGCCAGAGCGGCCACTCCACCGCGGGGGCCATGCGCGGACGGCTTGCTTGGATACGCCACTGCCGCGGCGGCGGCGTGAGCTTCCGTCCGAACATCTGCATCGTTAGTCAAGAAACACCTCAGACACCTTGGTCGCCAACTGCGCCTGCCATCCGCGAGCGAGGCAGGCCAACGATCACCAGGGCGCGCAAGCGGCCACACGGCGTCGCGCACGCCGTAGCGTCGAGACAGATCCATCCCTGCGTTCGTTGGGGCAACCGTTCAGTCAACGCGCCTCCGCCGCTTATCGAAGGCGGCACAGGCCACCCTGACGTTTAGCCGGTCGCATTATCGTCGCCGAATATGGCTACCGTCCAAGACTCCACGAAAAGACGCAAATGGTCCTGGACGATGACGCGCAACCTGAACAGTCGTCCCCGGATGAAATCCGGAGAAGAGTACCCCTTAGCAGACGGTGGATTTTCTCGAAAGCGCCCGAACGACGCAGGGTTGGCGGAATTGGGGGCGCACGATGAGCGTCGCGGCGAATGGCGGTCGCAGTTTCGGATCGATCCGCAGTTGCATCCATCAATCCGTCCCGCAGCCCAGGCCGCTCCAAATTGAACTATTTCTCCGTTTTATCAAAGTGTTGACGAACTGTTCCCACTCAAACCAAGTTTTTGGAGTGAAATATGTCCTGGAATCGACTCACGCTGCGGCTCATGACTCGACAGGCGGACGCCGGACTCGGCATACGGAAGCGATCGAACGACTATTGACAGCCGGTCATCGCCGTTCCAGTCAGGATTAGGTAATGTATGCGCGCTCGGTCGGTTCACTGTGCGTCTTCAGTGGACAACTTCGGACCACCCTCGCCCTGTCGAAAACTCAAGATGTGCGTCTTGTCCGTCCTGTTAGAACCGACCATTCACGGCCGATAGATGAATCGAGACAAAAAAACACTGGCGCTTTACAGCGTATTGGTGATCTCGGCGCTGCTCTCGAACTATGAAGCCTGGTCGGCCGGAGATCCCTGGTGATGGAACTCAGAGCTGTCGGAATATGGACTTCAACCGGACGATGCTGAAGCGGAAGGCGCGGTCTTTAGGAGCAAGACGCTCGCGGGCGGCGCAGGGGATTGAGTTGTCGGCGAAGCATCCAACTCAGACAGTCGGGGATAAGCATTGCTGAAGTCCATCCTGCAATTCGGGCTCACGCGCCGCGCGGTCATCGTGCTCGGCGTGATAGTCTTCGTAGTCTGTGGCTTGTTCGCCTTCTCCAAGCTCAACATCGAAGCCTATCCCAATCCGGCGCCGGTCATTCTTGAAATCACCGCGCAAGCGGCGGGGCTTTCCGCGGAGGAGATGGAAAAATATTACACCATCCCCATGGAGATCGCACTTTACCCGGTTCCAGGGGTCGTCAACGTGCGCTCGACCTCCTTCTACGGCCTGAGCTTCGTGCGAGTGACGTTCAGATATGGCGTGGATTTTTACTTTGCCTATCAGCAGGTGGCGATCGCGTTGCAGCAAAATGTCACGCTTCCTGGCAATCAGTCGCCACAAATTCAGCAATCGAGCTTGACCGGCGAGATATACCGCTATCAGGTCAAGGGGCCTCCGAATTTCGGACTCACCAATTTGCGCACGATCCAGGACTGGATCGTCACGCGTCGCATGCTAACCATACCCGGCGTCGTGCAGATCAATTCCTGGGGCGGCACGACCAAGCAGTTTAACGTCGACGTCGATCTTCAAAAGGCCGAGGCGTATAACGTCACGATCCCCCAGATTATGACCGCTCTCGGCAACGCCAATATCAACGTGGGCGGCCGAGAGGTTCAGATTGGCCAGCAATCTGTGAACATTCGCGGCGTCGGCCTCATCGACGACGGGGGCGGGGACGATCTCGTCAATGGCTATCGGGTTGACGACATCGAGAATATCGTCCTGTCGCAGACCAATGGCGTGCCAGTACAGATCAAGGATGTCGCGAACGTCAATGTTGGCTTTGTGCCGCGCCTCGGCATTGCCGGCCGCGACAACGATGACGACATCGCTGCCGCTATTGTGCTGATGGGACGGACGCAGCATACAAATGACGTTCTCCCCAGGATCGAGGGGGAGGTGGAGAAGATCAACCACGACGGCACGCTCCCGCCGGGCGTCAAGGTCGAGCCCTATTACGACCGCGGCTCGCTCGTCGAGGTGACGACACATACGGTGCTGCACAATCTTTATTTCGGCTGCGCACTGGTGTTCCTGATCCAATGGGTGTTTCTAGGCGATCTGCGCAGCGCGATCATCGTCGGCGTCAATATTCCCTTCGCGTTGTTCTTCGCCATCATAATACTGGTGGCCCAGGGCGAGGATGCAAATCTGCTGTCCGTGGGGGCGGTCGACTTCGGCATCATCGTCGACTCGGCGGTTATTCTCGTCGAAAATATCTTCCGCAATTTTCAGGCGAGCAGGCCCGCCCGCGAGGGCCTGCTGCAACTTTTGACGGAAGGTTTCTGGGGACCGGACCCAACCAGTTCTATTGGCAGCCACGGCAGCGCACGACGGTGGACGGACCGGCTCCGCCTGATTTTTATCAGCGCGCTGCAAGTGGACAAAGCGGTGTTCTTCACCGCCACGATTACCGTCACGGCCTTTTTGCCGCTGTTCACCATGACAGGAGTCGAAGGACAGATCTTCGGCCCCATGGCTCGCACTTACGCCTACGCGCTGTTCGGCGCCTTGCTCGCCACTTTCACGATAACGCCTGTGCTGGCTTCGCTGGTTCTTCCCAGACATGTCGAGGAAGTCGAAACATGGATCGTGCGCCAGTTGCGCAGCCGGTACACGCCGGCATTGCGCTGGGCGCTCGACAACAGGAATACAGTGATCGGCGTGGGCGTCGTCTTTCTGGTCATAAGCCTGCTCGTCGCTACGCGGCTCGGCAGCGAATTTCTCCCCGCGCTTGAAGAAGGCAATTTCTGGATCAGGGCGCAGATGCCCCCGACCATATCGCTCGACGCTGGCACGGAGGCGACGCGTAAAATGCGTGAAATCCTGCTGCGTCACAAGGAAGTCATTACCGTGGTGTCGCAGCATGGCCGGCCCGACAATGGTTCCGACGCCTCGCCTTTCTCCAATGTCGAACTGTTCGTGCCGCTCAAGCCCTTTGAACAGTGGCCCGCCGGCCTCGACAAGGAAAAGCTGACCGAGCAAATTCAGAAGGAATTCGAAGACGAACTGCCTGGAATCGGTTTCAACTTCTCGCAATATATTCAGGACAATGTGGAAGAAGCGCTATCGGGGGTGAAGGGCGCCAATTCGATCAAGATCGTCGGTCCCAATCTGACCAAGCTCGAGGAACTGGCCGATCAGGTTTTGGCTGAAGTGCGCCAGGTCAGAGGCATTGAAGAGCTGGCCATATTTCATGTCATGGGTCAGCCCAATCTGAACATCAAGGTGAACCGCGCCAAGGCTGCGCGTTACGGACTGAACGCTGGCGACATCACGACAGTTGTGCAGGTCGCGATGGGCGGAGCGGTAGCGACCACTGTGCTCGAAGGCGACCGTCAGTTCGGGGTGCAAGTACGTCTGCTGCCAAAATACCGCGACTCGATAGAAGCGATCAGCAACGTCAAGGTCGGCTACGCAACGCCGAGCGGAACCAACGCCTATATTCTGCTGAAGGAACTGGCGGACATCTCGCTCGACACCGGCGCTTCCTTCATTTACCGAGACCGCAGCCAGCGCTATGTGCCAATGAAGTTCAGCATTCGCGGGCGCGATCTCGGCAGCACCGTGGCCGAAGCGCAGGAACGCGTTGTCAAGGCGATCAAACTGCCGACGGGCTATCAAATCCTCTGGGCCGGCGAGTTTGAAAATTTGCAGGACGCCAAGAAGCGGCTATTCATCGTGGTGCCTGTGACCTTTCTGCTGATCCTATTGCTGCTTTATGGGCTGTTCAATTCGCTGCGCGACAGTCTTGTGGCGGTAGCGGGCATTCCGTTCGCGATCGGCGGCGGCATCATCGCGCTTTATGTGGCTGGTCTCGATTTCAGTGTCTCGGCGGCGATCGGTTTTATCTCTCTGTTCGGCGTCGCTGTCATGGACGGCATATTGAACATCACGTACTTCCGAGAGCTGATGGTTCAGGGCATGTCATTCAAGGAGGCGATCTTCCATGGCTCGGAGCAAAGAATGCGTCCAATGCTGATGACAGCGCTGTCCGCCGGGGTCGGCCTGTTCCCCGCGGCAATTTCGCATGGCGTCGGTTCTCAGGTGCAGCGTCCGCTCGCAACAGTTGTTGTTGGGGGAATGCTAATCGGGCCGATCATGTTGCTGGTGGTCGCCCCGGCGCTGCGAGAGGCCTTTTTGATAAGCTATCTGGATTCAGAGAAAGCCCCCATCGAGGGCGTCGGAGAAGACGAAGAAAAGCTCCACGAGCATTGATGGCCGGGGATTCGCAGCGCCGTCGCAGATTGTCGCTGGCTCTGAACAATGGAACGCTTCTCTCGGAGTTGCCGTGGCGTCGCGGTCCCGATCTGTCGAAGATTCGTGGGTCGTCAACGTGATCCTGCGCCCGAGTTGCGCAGAGTTCGATGCATTTCGCCGGCGGCGCCCGGCGCTCGACAGTGACCCTCGATATCAGCGCCAATCATGCCTGCGCTTTAAAGTAACGTCGATTGAATAATCCGAGGCTTTTACCGCGGCGACTGTGGCGTGAAGCTTGCTGGCTGACAGCCCTGCGGGGTCATTTCCGCGATAGCGTTAACAAGCAGCACTCTCGCCCAAAGGAGCACATCCATATGCCGATCCGTCGACCCGCCCTATTGTCTGCCGTGGCCGGCTTTTTTTCGGTCGGACTCGTTCTCGCCTGCGCGAACGGGGCCGGGGCGGAAACCAATGATTTGCAAGTCTGCGCCAAGCAATATCAGGCCGCCAAGGCGGACAATAAGCTCAACGGCCAAGCGTGGCAGGATTTTTTCGCGGATTGTAAGACGCATTTGAGCGCCGCCGATCCCAAAGCGACGGAGACGCCGGAAGCCAAGGCGCCTGCCGAACCGGCAGCGGCGCCTAAAACTATGGCGACGAAGCCGGAGTCCAGCCCGGAACCTGAGCCGAAGGCTTCGGCGCCAGCCGCCGCCGAAGCGCACCCTATGCCGATGAAGGACGAAAAAACCGCAGCGGACGCACGTGAAAAAAAGTGCCACGCCCTGTGGAAGACCGAGGCAACGGAGATGAAGAAAAAGGATTCGAAATGGACCTGGAGTAAATACTGGAAGAAGTGCAACGAAAAACTGACCAGCGCTGGAGAGTAAGTTTTCTCAAAAAGTTTAGAACGCAACGGCCGCTAGCGCCGCTCACACGGTAAGAAGCCCGACCAAAAGGTCGGGCTTTTCTTGTGACTAAATGCGGAGCGTCCCTCAGCGCAACCGCCCCGCGCTGGATCAGTATTTGGCGATGATCGGCTCTGCGGCGGCGCCGTTGAAGTGATAGTTCACGCCGGCGCGGACTACATGGCCGTCGAACGGAGCAGAATAGCCCGCGGTCGAGAACAGGCTGCCGGTCTTGGCGCTGCTGGTATAGAACACCGGGCCGAAGTTCGCCGTATTGGCCGATATTCGGCCTTGACGCTCCATTTCGGAAGGAACATCCACTCACGCATTCTCTGCGATTCCGGCCATTTTGATTACGGTGTCGGGATCGATGGCGGCGCGCCGTCTTGCGTTCCCGATGTTATCGCGGCCGTGGCGCGCAGCGGGTTATGAAGGAGCGCAGCCTCACGGCGATGTCAGGGGTTCTTGCGAAGACGATCGCTTTTTCGAAGAGACGCTCAGACGGCCTGTAAATCTTCTTGCCGACGCCCTGGCTTTGGACTTGCTTTGTCGATCCCGCCGTGCACGCCGAGTGCGGCTATTCCGCCTTGCCTTTGTTCACTATCGAACAAGTGACGGAGCGTTTTCTCGCGTCCAGAGAAATTTCGCATCTCTTCATAAAAACAAAGCATCACGTTGCAAATATATCACGCATTTCAGAATTCACAGCACTGAACATACTTTTATAGTTGCCGGGCTTCGTCTACGAACTGTAATCAATATTCATAGCGCTGGTGAATCGCGCATGTGACGTGGGGTCGCATCGAATGGATCGCCACAACGACGAATGGACGGAAAAATGCCTCGCAAGGTAAAACGAAATCGGAGAATCGGAAGACGTTTGCCGATGGCGGCGTGCTTGGCGACCGCTGTCGCCGTCGCCTCGGCGAGCGCGCAGGCCGAGGATTGGCCGTCTCTCGCATTGCCTACCCTCGCAACGAAGTCATCCGCCGACGATCCCACCTCCTTTCACGCTCCGCCGGTGCCGCTTGCGGTCTTCGGCGACGCCATGCCCGATCCGGGTCATTTGACGATCTCCGTCATTCCGCAGTTCGCCGAGGGCGCGCATCAGATGATCGGGACGCGCAACATCACCGCGCAGCAGGCCGCGTCGACTTTCCCAGGCTGGTACTGGAACCCGACAGTGCCTTACACGATCATCCCGGTGGCGATGTTCGCGGAAGCGCAGGCTCTGACGCTCGCCTATGGCGTCATGCCGAATCTGTCGCTCGTGATCCTCACGGGCACGCAGGAGAAGCACTCCCACCTCGTGACCATGTATGGCTCATCGAATCTCGTCACGCGCGGCATGAGCTTCCCGGGCACGGACAGCCTGCTCGATACGCAGGCGGCCCTAGTCTGGCGCGCCTATCAGGATGATATCAACCGCGTCAAAATCAATCTCGGCATGTCCTTCCCGACCGGCAGCAATCACGATATGGGCGGCGCCGTGATGAACACGTCCGGAGGCTACAATGTCGGCTGGGCCTTCTACGGCATGCAGACGGGCACCGGCACTTTCGACGTGCTGCCCGGCATCCTCTACGCCGGCACGATCAAGCCCTGGTCCTGGGGCGTCTCCTATCGCGCCCGCCTGCCGCTCACGGTCAACCCCGAGGGCTACAATTGGGGGAATTATCAGGAGCTGAACGGCTGGGTCGGCTACACTTTATTGCCGGGCCTCACGACGACCGTCCGCCTCAACTACAGCCTGCAGAGCCCGATCGTCGGCGCCGGCTGGTTCGAGGCCGGCAAGCTGCCGAGCGCCAATCCGGAGAACTGGGGCGGCAAGATACTCCAGGTCTTTGGTGGCGCCGACATCGACGGCAAGCTCTTCGGCTATCCGGGGTTCTCGATCGGACTGGAAGGCGGCGTTCCGGTCTATCAGAACTTGAATGGCCCGCAGCTTTCGAAAGTCTGGCAAGCCGGCATGGCGCTGCGCTGGAAGGTCGGCGATGAGGAGACAGTGGAGAAAGTCTCCAAGACCGGCATCTTCAAAGAGCCGGCGCCGGCCATGGCTTCGACCCCGAACCATATGCCCTGGGACGGCGTGCATGTCGGCGTGAGCGGCGGCTTCGAGTGGGCGGGCAACCAGAGCGCCAACTTCACCTACGCCGGCACCTCCGCCGCCCGCGCCGGCGGGTTCCCGTACCTTTATGCGCATGGCGGCCTCCCCACCAGCGTCAGCCTGGGCAGTCAGGGAGTCATCGGCGGTGCGCAACTCGGCTACGACAGGCAGATCAATCAGAGCGTCGTCGCGGGCCTGGAGGCGGACCTCTCGGGGCTTGGAGTCGGCAACAGCAGCAAGGCCTCCTGGCAGGGCTCGCCGCTCACTTATCTTCAGACGGGCCGCAATCAGCATTTCTTCGGCACGGTGCGCGGTCGGGTGGGTTATCTGGCGACGCCAGACTTTCTCGTCTATGGCACGGGCGGCGCGGTGTTCGGCGAGAACGACCTCAACGCGACCTACTTCGCTCCGACGCTAAGCCCCATGCTCTATCTCGGCAACAGCGCCTATGGTTTCACCGACATGATGCTTGGCTGGACGGCCGGCGCCGGCGTCGAGTGGCTGTTCAATCCCAAATGGAGCGTCAAGGCCGAATATCTCTACTACGATCTCGGCACCGCGAATACCGCCAACATCGGCCCGCTCTGGTACTCCAACGCCAAGGCGCTCGCTTTGTCCTCGGCGGGAGTCAGGTCCGATTTCAACGGCAATATCGTCCGCCTCGGCGTGAACTATCATTTCAACAGTGTCGCGCCCGCGCCGCTGCTCGCCAAATACTGACGGCTTCCCTTGGGCGGCTCGCGAGAGCCGCCTCATGGCGGACGCGACCATGGGCGATTTGGCTTTTGAGCTTGCGGACGAGAAGGTTCCTCGGGACCGGCCGGGACCCAAAAACATGGCCGTGGCGCGCCGCTTCTCCCTCGGATCTCATCCGAGCCAACAAGACGGAAGGAAGCATCAGACCAGCGCAAGACGCTGAGACCCCGCCAAGACTTGTTGGGACTCAACTACGAAATCTGTGGTGTAAAGCGGCATAAAACAAGCGCTTTCATCGAGTTTGCTCGCTTAGACGGCAATATACTTTACTCACATATTCCTCTGCCGCGGGAACATGCGATGACGCAAGGCCGCGCATTCATAAATCCTTTTGCAAAAAGGGCGGGATAATGCTCGGCATAGTGTTCGAGAAACTTATCGCTCTATGAAATAGCCCCGTCTTGTCTCGCCAGGAATGGCTATTGGATCAGCGTCGGCCAGGCTTCCTTTGGCGCCTTTTTCCATGACGACTTTTTTATCTGCCCGAAGCACCACGGAAACTCCTACGCGAATTGGGTCGCTATGGTTTCGCGATCGGACACCTCGAATTAGCCGTTCTGTGAGGTGAAGCGCGCCGTTTTCGGCCGCGATATGGCGATCTTCGGAGCGCCGTGCCCGCCCTCGGGGCGGGCCTGGCGGTTCATGCCGCTATGGGCCGCGTCATCAACCAGATGAAGCGCGTGACGTTGTAGGCAATATTGGCGAGGCCGACCTTCACCCTGGCTCGTGTTGCGCCGATGGTGCGGATGAAGAGGCCGAAGCGACAGAATTGCTTACACGCATTTGATCAATATCAAAAACGATTAAGCTGTGCGACCTTTTGTCACTTATTCAGGTTGGAACCAAATTGTATTTTCAGCATTCGTTAAATGTCAGAAGCATTTGTAGCTGATCTGGCAAAATGATAATGAAAATAATATTGGAGGTACAAATGTTGTACAAACTACTTGCGGCAGTCGCCGTCTTTTGTATCGAGTTGTCAGTAGCGCACGCTGGTTCACGCGAAGAGGCGCGTGGGGTCAAACACTTTGGCCTAGCGCCGCCGCCAGCTGACGCTCTGGTCAAGCTTCATATTGCGACGATCGATCCTCCGGGATCAACGAGAACTTCCGTTGACGGTAACAGTGAGCATGCAATTGCGGGAGAATTCGATGATAAAAATGGAAAGACGCATGGTTTCATCCTGGTGAATGATGAGCGCTTTGCAAAACCGGCGAACCCGTCGATTCTCTGGGGCGTTCAACGGATGTGAGTCGCCGATGTCGCGCCGTAACTTCAGCCAACCTTCGCTCGCCGACGCTTTCGTCAAAGCCTATTCTCGCCCTGGGGGATTTCTGGAAGACATCGCCAAGACGTTCGAGTGGAGAGCGTTCGACGTATTGATGCGTCCGCTGCATTCTTCGAGCGACGGCGCGCCGGCCTATCCGCCGCTGACCATGTTCAAGATCGTGCTGTTGCAGCAGTGGTATGGGCTGTCCGACCCCGCCGCCGAGGAGGCGGTGCGCGATCGCCTGTCGTTTCGGCGCTTTTGCGGGGTTCCCCTGGACGAGGAGACCCCGGACCATTCGTCGATCTGGCGGTTTCGCCAGCGGCTCGCCAAGCTCGGCCTCGACGAAAAACTACTTGCCGAAGTCGATCGACAACTCGACGCACGTGGGTTGATCGTGAAGCGCGGCACGCTGGTCGACGCCACCATCATCGCGGCCGCCGTGAAGCCCCCACCCCACGACGAGGGGCAGGTCAATCCGCGCGACCCGGACGCGAGCTTCACCAAGAAGAACGGCGAGACCTACTTCGGCTACAAGGCGCATCTGGCCGTGGACGAAGAGAGCGGCATCGTGCGCCAGGCGGAGATGACGAGCGCCGATCTGCACGATAGCCAGCGCGGCGAGGCGATGATCCAGGGCGATGAGCAGGCCTATTACGGCGACAAGGCCTATGACAGCGCCGCGCTACGCAAGGCTTTGAACGACAAGAACATCGACGACAAGATCGCCTATAAGGCGAAACGCGGAGCGCGACAGCCGGATTGGCAAAGATGGTTCAACAAGACGGCGTTGAGCGTTCGCGTCGGCGTCGAGCGCGCCAATGCGACGATGAAGAACTGGTATGGGATGGCGCGGGTGCGCTACCGCAGCCTCGCGCGCAACAATTGTCATCTTCAGTTTGTCGCCATGGCGATGAACATGAAGCGGGCTCGGGTTCTCGACGCGGCGGCGTGAGGCCGCCGCGAGGGGAGAGGTGTGTCTCGAAGCGGAAAGGGACGCGAAAAATGACCGGCTGACGGCGCAAAACATGGCGCCAGACGGCGCGCGGGCGCATGAAAGCCCGACAATCCGCGGCTGCAAAATCGCGAACGAGACGACGTCAGCCGTTCTGCGAAGCGCTCAATGATGTCTACACGACGATAGACTATCCAGGCTCGGTCAGTAGCTATGTAAATGGCGTCAACGACGCAGGAAGATTTGCGGGAACCTATACGGACTCGCTCGGCGTTCGCCATGCGTACTTCTCGAACCATGGGGCTTTTATATCGCTGGATCCACCGAACTCGGTGTTATCGCAAGGTGGTAACATCAATGCACAAGGTAAGGTTGTTGGAACATACAGGTCTCCAGAGCAAAAACGTCATGGTTTCATCTGGGATAAGGGTAGTTTTACGAGTTTTGATTTCCCAAATGATAATCCAGTTGGAGGGACTGTCGCTTTTGGGATCAATGACCATGATGATATCGTAGGAGACTACGTTGATTCGGCTGGTGTGCGACACGGGTTTCTACTCAGCCATGGCGCATACACAACTCTCGATCCACCCGGCTCAGTCCTAACCGTCGCAGAAGGCATTAACAACGCGGGTGTGATTGTTGGTGTGTATATAGACACCAGCGGCAATCAGCACGGTTTTGTTTTGAACCGAGGCGTATATATTACAGTCGACGTTCCTAAATCGACCGCTACTGCTATTAATACTATAAATGCAGAGGGAGAAATCGGCGGGACCTATGATGATTCTAACGGCGTCTCACATGGGTTTGTGGGGCGGTAGTAGCTTTTAAAAGGCGCTTACGTGCTTCTCGCACATAAGCCAAATACGACTTGGCAAGATTGAGTGGCTGTTCCTCAGAATAATGGTGGTGAGACGTAGTGCGAGTGATTGTCTTCAGGCATCAGGTGAGGAACAGCCACCGAACTAGAGCCCGGACTCGTAGCCAGTAGCTGACGGTCGCGGCGATGCAAACGGCAGTCAGGAAGTTGAAGGCGTTTCGATCGTAGCGTGTTGCGATTGCGATAAAGGAACGGCAAGAAATAGTTCTTCCATTTTCCGCTGTCGTAACCCTTTTCGCCGAGGAGAATTTCACAAGCGGGGAGCCGCGCGAAAAGCCCCGCGCCCGCCACGCAATCGGCGACATTGCCGCCCGTGAGCATGAAGGCGAAGGGTCGACGGTTCGCGTCGGTCAACGTGTGGATTTTGATCGTGCGTCCGCCGCGCCCGGCGGTCGTCGACGCTTGCCTTGCCGCGCCTCTCGGTGGGAAGATGCGGCGCAATCTTTGAAAACTGCGCGTCCCGTCAGCCAGAATTAATCGAGAACCATCGGCGCTTCCTTTCGGATGCCTTAAATCATAAACTTCTCGTTACGCCAAGCATTTTATGGGTCTCACCACCTAGCACAGCGGAGCCTGATGCCCGGTCGGGAGCAAAACTCAATTGTCAGCCTATTCAAAACTGCAAGAACGGGCCTATTTGGCGGTAAACATAGAGATCCGACAACGCGCAATACACACGATGCAATCGAGAAAGCATTTTCGAAGCTGAGGGCGTTAATCGGAAGTTCGTGAGTGAATCGCCGGCGACATTGAAACAAATCGGAGAACGGCGATGCTACCTTCTTCGCCAAAACCTGGAGACCTTAACCGTGCGGAGTCAACGCCTGTAGAGGGGCAGATAACCGAAGACGAGATCGAAGATATCGAGCAGCGTTCGAGTCCGCGGACGCCGGTGATTTATGAAATCGTGCGCAGACTTGGCGAAGAGGAAATGGCGAGGCCCGCGGTTTCGCTTTGGTGGTCGGGCGTCGCGGCCGGAATGTCCATCAGTTTTTCGCTGCTTGCCGAGGCCATCATAGAAACGCATATGCCGGTTACGCCATGGCGGCACTTGGTCTCGAGCTTCGGCTATTCAGTTGGCTTTGTAATGGTGGCGCTCTCCCGACAGCAGCTCTTTACAGAGAATACGATTACGGCGCTGTTACCGGTTATGGCCAATTTCAACCTTCGCAATCTATGGAAACTTGCGCGGATGTGGGGCATCGTGTTGCTCGCCAATCTTTGCGGGACTTTCGTTGCCGCTGTTTTTTGCACCTATACGCCTGTACTCACTCCCGAGCTTAGAGAAGGAATGCTGGAGATCAGCCGCGAGCTGATCAGCCAGGACGGGTCCCAGATGTTTTTCCGGGCAATTTCGGCGGGATTTCTGATGGCGGCAATGGTCTGGCTGCTGCCAGGCGCGGACACTGCCCAGTTCAATGTTGTGGTTCTGATGACTTATCTCATCGCAGCGGGCGGTTTCGCCCATATAGTGGCGGGAAGCGTGGAAACTTTTCTTCTCTGCCTGAACGGCGATCTTGGCTGGTTATCGATGGTGACCAACTTCGTTGCGCCAACGTTGTCCGGAAACATCATTGGCGGCGGCGCCTTGTTCGCGTTGATTTCATATGCGCAAGTCATGAAAGAGATTTAATCGCCTTTCCCGTTGATAAGCATGTTTCGCAGCTCATCCGCCTGGCGATCCGGGAATGACTATTAGGGATGCTTGCCCTGCAGATGAACCGCCACCGCCATTAACGCGAACTCTAGCTCATGAGTTTGGGAGGCCAGCGCCATGATCATTTAGCAGGCCCACCATCATCAGTCTTTCTCCTTGATGACGGCATCGGCCTTCTTGTCGATTCTATCCTGCTCATTTTTCGACATGCGCCCGGCCTTCACAGCCTGACTCGCGCGCGCCTTGGCGTTTTTGGCATGGGAGGCGTCTTCAATCGGATAGGCGCGCTCTTTAGCCTCCGCGAATTTCCCCGCCGGCAAGTCATCTCGATCAGCCTTGCTGAGTTTGACCATATTGAAGTTTCCTCTCGATCTGCGGTCTTAGGCGAGATCGGGCCTTCGCCCTAGGCTGTAGAGGTGGGCCCACCCTGAGCCGATTCGAACACCACTAAATCTGAACTGCGATAGTTCGCGGACTCCGAACAGTTTGGACACTCTGCATGAAATGTTGCATCGCCGGAGAAACTAAAACTCATGGAATTTGTGGGATCATTCATGATCGCGAAATGTGTCGAGCAGTTCGAACAAACAAATCCTATATAGGAGTGGCCTGGACGCAGTTGCGGCAGTGCGTAAACATCGAAGTTTCCGGTAAAACGCAGGTTGTTAACCATCTGGTTTTCTTGACTCGTTAGCCAGTGATCGATTTCGATCGGTCCACGCCGCTAACGCAAATAGCTTGATGAGCGCGAACAGCAAGTCAGCACCTAAAAAATTTGAGGTGTTTGCAAGCAAGCCGAGCCTGCACCTTGCTATCGTTGCTGGACAACTTTTCCTCCGCGCCGCGCAACGAGCTCAAGGATTCTGGCGTTGACTTACGGAGGTGAGGCACTCGTCGTCGAGTTTGGCCCGGCGCCAATTGTCGCACTGTCAACGGGGCCTCGTCGCAAAAGCTGAGGGAAGAAAGGTCAGCGCTCGTTAATTTTTCAACATGGAGCGTTATTCATGCACCCGTTAAAGACTAATGTCTTCCCGATGATAGTGCTTGCAGTCACCTGCGTTGGCTTCGCGGCGCATGCGCGGCCCGCCAAGAAACCTGGGCCCGTGACTGCAACATCCTCTGGCGCCCCTGCGTCCTGCCCCATTAGCACTCAAGCGCTGACCGCTTCGCTCAAGAAGAGTGTGGCCCCAAGCGGCGGCCCCTCCAACGGCGGTTTTGACAACAACGAATGGGCGGTCGTGGTCGACCGTCAGGGCACGGTTTGCGCCGTAGCTTTCAGCGGAGCCAAATGGCAAGACCAGTGGCTCGGCAGTCGCAATATCGCCATGGCCAAGGCCAATACAGCGCTCGAATTCAGCCTTGACGGCAAAGCGATCTCCACGGCCAATCTCTATGCCGGCGCACAGCCCGAAGGATTCTTGTTCGGACTGCCGCTCAGCAACCCACAGACGCCTCCTTCCGCCAGCGCCAGAGACGCCTCCAGTTTTGGGGGCGCAGCCGATCCATTGATCGGAAAGCGCGCCGGCGGCGTCATCGTCTTTGGCGGAGGCCTCGCGCTCTATGACGACAATGGTCTCATTGGCGCTCTTGGCGTTAGCGGAGATACCTCATGCGCTGATCACAACGTCGCCTGGCGCGTGCGCCACGACGTCAATCTCGACCATGTCAAGGCCGGTCCGAGCCCCAAGGTGAAGGACGGAATCATTTACGACATCGGGATAGGCGGTAAAAGCGAATCCGGCTTCGGTCATCCCAAATGCCTTGGCGGCGAAACCAGCATCGCCGCCGATATCGGAGCGGGCACGGGCGGCGGCGTGCTTCCTTGACGGTTTGGAGAGGGTCGATGACGCGACTTCAGATCTGCGCAAGCGTCTTTTCGTTTCTTATCGGGATCACGGGGATGGCTCAAGCGCAAGGACTCGAGCAACTCGTCGCGGACAAGAAGCAATGGCCGATGCCAGCGCGCAACTACGAAAGCACGCGCTACAGTGAGCTTGACCAGATCAACTCGGAAAATGTCGGCGATTTGCGACTGGCCTGGAGCTTCTCAATCGGCGTCGACCGCGGACAGGAGGCGGCGCCGCTCGTAGTGGATGGCACCATGTACGTCATTGGGCCTTACGCCGCGCCAACGCCAAACCAGGTGTTCGCGCTGAACGCCACGACCGGGGAACTCAAATGGTCGTACGTCCCCAAGCCCGAGCTTGCGGCGCAGGGAGTAGCCTGCTGTGACGTGGTGACGCGCGGCCTCGCTTATGATGACGGCAAGATCTTCTTCAACACCCTCGACAATCACACCGTCGCGCTGAGCGCCGCCGATGGCAAGGAGCTCTGGCACACGAAGCTCGGCGACATCAACAAGGGTGAAACCATCACGATGGCGCCCCTCGCCGTGAAGGGAAAGGTGCTCGTCGGCAACAGCGGCGGCGAGATGGGCGTGCGCGGGTGGCTTACGGCCTTAAGCGAATCCACCGGCGCGATCGCCTGGCGAGCCTATGCGACCGGGCCGGACAAGGACGTGTTGATTGGTCCGGACTTCAAACCTTTCTATAAGTGGTCCCAGGGTAAGGATCTAGGCGTCAGCACCTGGCCGCCGGACGCATGGAAGATCGGCGGCGGCACCTTCTGGGGTTGGATTTCCTACGATCCGGCGCTTAATTCCATCTTTTACGGGACGGGCAATCCGGGCCCATGGAACTCCAATCAACGGCCGGGCGACAACCTTTGGACAACGACTCTGTTCGCGCGCGACCCGGACAGCGGCGCCGCCAGATGGGCTGATGTTCTCAACCCGCATGATCTGTGGGACTATGATGAAATCAACGAAAACGTTCTGCTGGACTTGCCGATCGACGGTCAGACGCGCAAGGTTCTCCTGCATATAGGACGCAACGGCTACATCTACGTTGTCGATCGCGTGACGGGCGAAATTCTCGCGGCCGATCCGTTCGACGACGTGAATTCCACTAAAGGCATAGATCTCAAGACGGGCCGGCCTATCGAGAACGAAGATAAACACCCCGCGCTCGGACGCAACGTGCAAAATGTCTGTCCAGCCGCTCCCGGCGCCAAGGACTGGCAACCGACGGCCTACTCGCCGCGGACCAAGCTTCTGTATGTCCCGCATCAGCATCTGTGCATGGATATGAAGACGGAAGATGTCGGCTACATCGCCGGCACGCCCTTTATGGGCGCGACCGTCGACATGTATGCAGGCCCCGGCGGCCATCGCGGCGAGTTCATGGCCTGGGACCCCGTGCTGCGCAAAAAAGTCTGGCAGATCACGGAAAAACTTCCTGTCTATAGCGGGACTCTCGTCACCGCCGGCGACGTGGCTTTCTACGGCACGATGGACCGATTGTTCAAAGCTGTAGACGCGAGGAACGGCAAAGTGCTGTGGCAGATCCGCGTCGGGTCCGGAATCATTGGTCAGCCGGTCACGTATCAGGGAAGCGACGGCAACCAGTATGTAGCGATCCTTTCCGGCGTCGGCGGCTGGTCCGGCGCGGTCGCAGCCGCGAAGATCGATCCGCGCGTCACCAATGGCGCGCTCGGATTCGTCGGCGCAATGCAGGATCTGCCGGAGTTCACCAAGGGCGGCAGCGAGCTGCTCGTTTTTGCCCTCCCGAAAAAGCCGTGAGACGGAACCATGCGCGGTCCGCTATTCAGAGCGCTTCTCGTCATTTTAACCTGTTTCCAGTGGGCGAAGGCGCGAGCGGAATCGGAATTCCGAGTTTGCGCCGATCCGGATAATCTGCCCTATTCCAACAGCGCCGGCGCCGGCTTTGAGAACAAGCTTGCTGAGCTGCTGGCGCAAGAGCTCGGTGAAAAGCTGACATATGAATGGCGAGCGTTGCGCCGCGGTTTTGTCCGCAACGCGCTCAACGCCGGCAAGTGCGACGTGATGATGAGCGTTCCGGTCGGCTACGGGCTCGTCGAAACCACCCGGCCCTATTATCGCTCGTCTTACGTCTTCGTGTCGCGCGCCGATCGCAATCTCGCCGTGCATTCGTTGAGCGATCCGCAGCTTAGGACACTCACCATCGGCGTGGAGCTGCTCGGCGAAAACGGTGCCGCAACGCCGCCCGCGCTTGCGCTCGCAAGCCTGGGCGTCGTCGACAATGTTCGCGGCTACATGGTCTATCGCAACGAAGCCGCGTCGCGGCTCGACGCCGTTGGCGCAGTCGCGGCGGGCGATGTGGATGTGGCGGCGGTATGGGGACCCTCGGCCGCGCAGCGCCAGAACATCTTGATCACAACCCCGATCGAGGGCGCTGAGGATCTATCGCCGCTGCGTTTTGCCTTCGACATTGCCCTTGGCCTGCGCAAGGGCGACGAGGACCGCAGGCAGCGGCTTGATGCCGCCCTGACTCGCCGCTCCACGGATATCCGTGCGTTGCTCAGGGAAAATGGCGTGCCCTTGCTATCAGAAGGATCAGTGCAATGAAGCGCTCGCTCCAAGCCGCGCTTTTGGGTTTGATGGCGTCGAGCGCCTTCGCGGTTCCCAGCGTCGCCAATGACGCCGCGATGGCCGAAAGGCTGCTGCAGACGCCGGTGGGCCAACTCTCGCCGGGAGACGTCCCCCCGCCTCCGCCTGTTCCATCGCCCTCGCGGAATGACCCTGCAGCTCCGCAGCGCGGCATGAAATATTTCAACGCCTTCAACTGCGTGGGGTGTCATGCGCCGAACGGCGGCGGCGGAATGGGGCCTTCCCTCAGCATGCGCCCGTACATCTATGGGTCGGAGCCCGACAATATTTTCCTCACGATCAAGCAGGGACGGCCAAACGGCATGCCGTCTTTCGGCGCCATGTTGCCGTCGGAGGTGATCTGGGATCTGGCCGCCTATGTTCAGAACCTGAGCGCGGGTCCCGACACGAGTTGGGGAAGGACCGTCTCTTCGAACTCTCCCAGCGTCCAGCAGATTTCGGCCGGCATTGTCTCCACCGACACGCCCTGGAATTACACGCAACAGTTCAAGAAAGGCCAGAAACCGTGACGCGCGGACCTTTCTGCCTTGCGGTTGGCCTCCTTTATGTAACGGGGGCGAGTGCTCAGGCGCCCATGAACTATCTCGAAGGCCATGGAGCGCGCGCGGCGCCGGTGACGCCTCTGACCTGGGGCGTTATGCTCATCTCGATCGCCGTAATCGTCGTTATCTGCGCCTTGCTTCTCGCAGCGCTGCTGCGTCGGCGCGCCGTCAGCACGGCTGCGCGCGACGTAATCAGACCCGCGTCAAAAGATCTCAAGCTTGTCTACTTCGGCGTTGGCGCCACGACCGCCGTGCTGTTCACCATTACTGCGTGGACAATGCTGTCGCTGTCGGCGCTTTCGAAGGCGCCTGAAGACCAGTCGTCCGTCGCGCTGGAAATTCTAGGCCATCAATGGTGGTGGGAGCTGCGCTATCACGACGGAGACCCCGCCCACGACTTCGCGACCGCGAATGAGATCCACATCCCCGTCGGTCAATCAGTGCGCGTGTCCTTGCGCAGCGCCGACGTCATCCATTCGTTTTGGATTCCTCAGCTCGCAGGGAAGACCGACCTCATACCAGGACAAACAAACATGACGTGGCTTCACGCCGATCGGGAGGGAGTCTATCGCGGCCAATGTGGGGAATTTTGCGGCAAGCAGCACGCGCACATGGCGCTTTTTGTCGTCGCCGAATCGCGAGACAAGTTCGACGCTTGGCGCAATAAGCAGCTCACAAGCGCGTCGGCTGCGACGGGTCTCGAGGCGAAGCAGGACGAGCAGGCCTTCGTCCAAAAATGCGGGGCCTGTCATGCCGTGCGTGGAACGACCGCGGAAGGAGTTTATGGACCCAACCTGAGCCACCTCGCCGCGCGCAGCACCATCGCTGCCGGTGCGCTGCCAAACACTAAAGACGACCTGAGCGCCTGGATCAGCGACCCCCAGAAGTTCAAGCCTGGCTCGTTAATGCCAACGCCCGAGCTAACGCAGGAGCAAGAGCGCAGCGTCGTACGCTTTCTCGAAAAGCAGGACTAGGAGCGCAAAATGGCGGTCAGCGAATTCGACAGAGGCTTGGAGCGGGCACAGGCCGATTACGACTCCGCTCTCGCCGGCCGACTCCGTTCAATCTGGGAGACGCGGTCGGGCGTCGTGGGTTGGATTTCAAGTGTAGATCACAAGGAAATAGGCCTTCGGTATATCGTCACCGCATTTGCGTTCCTGTGCATCGGCGGCGTCGAGGCGCTGTATTTCCGGTTGCAGCTCTCATGGTCCAACCGCGCACTGCTGACTCCGGAACAATATAATGAGCTTTTCACGATGCACGGCGTCACCATGATTTTGTGGTATGCGCTGCCCATTCTTTCGGGATTCAGCAATTATCTGTTCCCGTTGCTGCTCGGCGCCCGCGATATGGCGCTGCCGCGTCTCAATGCCCTTTCCTATTGGATCTACCTCTTTTCCGGAATCGTCCTCTACGCTGGCCTGTTCTTGGGTTCCGCGCCCAACGCAGGCTGGTTCAACTATACGCCCTACGCCAGCCGACCCTATAACCCGGGCCCAAATATTGATTTCTATCTCGTCGCGAACATCATGCTCGGCGTTTCGACGACAGTGGGCGCAATCAACTTTGTACTGACGACGCTTCGCATGCGCGCGCCGGGAATGTCCATCAACCGACTTCCGATCCTGATCTGGGGCACGCTAACCGCCTCCGTCGCCAACATCTTCGCCATTCCATCCGTAAGCCTGGTCTTTTTTATGTTGTGGCTCGACCGCAATGGGGGAACGCATTTCTTCGATGTTCCCGCCGGTGGGCAGACGTTGCTCTGGCAGCATCTTTTTTGGATGTGGGGGCATCCCTGGGTGTATGCGATCGTACTGCCGGCGATCAGCATGGTTTCCGACGCCCTGCCGGTCTTTTGTCGCCGTCCGCTCGTCGGCTACCCGTTCGTCGCGCTCGCGACGATTCTTACAATGGTCCTGGGCTTCGGCGTCTGGCTGCATCACATGTTCGCCACCGGACTGCCGAGTGTGTCGCTCTCTTTTTTCAGCGCTGTCTCGATCCTGATCACAATTCCGAGTTCGGTATCCATATTCGCCTGGCTTGCGACGATCTGGACCGGGCGACCGCAATACACTACCGCATTCCTTTTCTTTTGCGGCTTTATTGTCGTCTTCGTCATCGGCGGCGTCTCGGGTGTCATGACGGCCGCCGTTCCGGTGGACTGGCAGCTCACTGACACCTACTTCGTCGTCGCGCATATTCACTACGTCCTGATCGGCTGGAATCTCTTCGCCGTCATGGGCGCGATCTATTTCTGGTTCCCGAAGATGACCGGACGCCTTCTGAATGAGCGGCTCGGCAAATGGAATTTCTGGACCATGTTCATTGGGTTCAACGTCGGCTTCTTTCCCATGCACTTCCTGGGTCTCATGGGCATGCCCCGCCGCATCTACACCTATCCTGACGCGATGGGCTGGAATATCGCTAATCTGATCGTCACCGCGGGCTCCTATCTCTTCGCGCTCGGTTTCTTCATGTTCATCATCAATGTTCTGATCAGCCTACGCGGCGGAAGAGCGGCGGGCTCCAACCCCTGGGATGCGCCGACGCTCGAATGGTCGACGCCTTCGCCGCCCCCGCCCTACAATTTCGTGGTGATCCCAAGAATTGGTTCACGTCATCCTTTATGGGAAGATCGGCTGCGCGAGACCCAGGATCCGTCCGAAGTCAGTGCGGGGCTTGCCCTTGCCGACGGGCGGCAAAGCCTGGCTACGAGTGCACTCGATGCGGAGCCTGATCTCGTCGTGCCGATGCCTCAAGACTCTGCAATCCCGTTCTGTCTCGGACTGGCCATCGCCGCTTTCGCGGCGGCAATGCTGCTGAAGTCATACGCGCTGACGGCGATCGCCATCGCTGCGATCGTGGCGCTTGGCGTTGCGTGGCTTTGGCCGCGGCGCCAGTGGAGTGTCGGTCATGGTTGAGCGCACTATGACTTCAACGTCTCCTCGCGCGCGGGAGCGATTCGTCGAAAAGACGACGGGCTGGTGGGCGATGTTCGGCGTTATCGCAACCGAAGCCTCCCTTTTCGCTTATCTCATTTTCTCCTACGCCTATTCCTCCACTCAGCACTCCGAATGGCCTCCCCAGGGGCCATTGCCATTATGGCTGTCACTGCCGAACACGGCGATCTTGCTCGCGAGCAGTTTCGTCCTTCTGGCAAGCCTTTACTATATTCGCCGCGGCAAGACCGACGCAGCCCATGCAATCGCCGCGATCGCAATCTTGATGGGCGCGATTTTCGTCGGCGTGCAACTTCTCGAGTGGCGAAGCCTGCCCTTCACACCACAGTCCAGCCTTTATGGCTCGCTGTTCTTCACGATTACGGGCCTCCATCTCGCCCACGTCGTTGTCGGCTTGATCCTTCTTGTCGTCGCCAACGCCTGGTCGCTGCTTCGCGTCTCGACAGGTGAAGACGCGGTGGTCAGGCTAAGCGTCAGCGCGCTCTACTGGCATTTCGTGGACGCGGTCTGGCTGGTGATCTTCTTCACACTCTATCTTTCGCCTAGAATCGGGTGACTTATGAGTGAGAGTCTTTTTCACAGGAGGCATGAAGCAGCTGCCGGAGCAAAGACGCTTTCGCTTTTGTTTTTCGGCCTCCTCGGAGGGCCCGCCGCATGGGCGCTGCATCTCTTCGCCAATTATAGTCTCTCCAGCAGGCGCTGCTTTCCCAATGCGGAAACCCATATCGCCTCCACGCCGCTTTCGCTTGACTATCGTCTGATCATGTTTGGCGTCGACGTCATAGCCCTGATCGTAGTATCGCTCGCCCTGCTTGCTTCTTTTTCAGTCTGGCGGGAAGCGACGGGCGGCGCGCGCTTCCTGAACGAAAGCCATACAGTGGTCGACCGTTCGCGATTTCTTTCGGTTTGGGGAATGAGTTGCGAGGGCCTGTTTCTGCTGGCGCTGATATTTGATCTCCTCGCCCTGGGCATCCTTCCAAGGTGTGGATGAGGAGATGTTTCTCGAGCCTTCGCTCATTCTCGCGCTGACAACAGCCGCCTTTCTTTTCGCCGTCGGGCTCGCGCGAAAATCGAAAGGCGCGGCGCTCAAGCCCCTCGAATTTCGTCGCGCCGGCTACTATGCCCTCGGGCTTCTTGTCGTGCTCCTGGCGCTCATTTCTCCACTCGAAAACGCAAGCGAAAAGCTTGTTTGCGTACACATGGCTCAGCATATGCTGCTTGTCCTCGTCGCGGCGCCTCTGCTAGCTCAAAGCCGCTTCGACATTGTTTTGCCGTGGGCGATTCCCTACTCCGGCCGTCAAAGACTGGCGCAATCTTATGGTCGCCTGCGCAAGTCGACGCTTTGGCGGTATGTCGCATCGCCGAGCGTCATCTGGTTCGCTTTCGTCGCTTCTTTCGTCGCATGGCATGCTCCTGGTCCCTATCGCGCCGCCCTGCTCCACCCCGCTCTACATGAGCTCGAGCATGTGACACTGGCGCTATCAGCGATTTTCTTCTGGAGCATGGCGCTTCAGGGGGCTGATCGAGGTGCGGCGATCATTTGGCTCGCAACTGCCGCCGTTGCGACAGGACTTCCCGGCGCGTTAATTCTTTTCGCACCACACCCGGTCTACGAAGCTTCGATCTCCAGCGAGGCTACCATCGGATGGATAATCGAGGACCAACAAATTGGCGGTCTCATAATGTGGATACTTGGAGACGCGATCTATCTCTTCTTTATTGCTCGCATTTGTATCGGCTATATCGATGCTTCAAACGAGACTAAATAGCCCTATCCAACCGTTTGCACGCATCGGCTTCGCAGCCTCAACCGCGAGAGCCTTGAACGCGTAAAGAGCAGCGCATCAGATGCAAGTCTTCGAAGTTGATCTCGATGAGATCCGCTCTTGGTTCCGTCTGTTAGAGCACGGTTGAGCCGCGCTGGGGCGCGGAAGATGTCGAGCGGATGTTCGAAAACTTTAGGGTTGCTTCTAGCGCGCTGGCGCCGCAAGGGAATCGGTTTGTAGCGGCGGCAATTTGAGGTTTAGCGGACACCTTCGAACAATACGCTTGCGACGCAGGTTGACCCATCTCCACCATTTGCGAAAGGTGACCGAACGGCGTCGCGCGCTCGCAAACAAGACCCTCACTGTTGCTTGAATTGTTCGGTATGCTGAGGGACCTGCTCTCGAGAAATTTCAGTCAGCTCTCAAGTTGCGTGGAAGCGGCCTTGCGCCGCCGATAACACTTGCTGCAATTCTTCAGCCGTCACCGGTTTCACAAAGTAGCGGTCGAAACCCGCTTTAGTCGCACGCGTTTGGTGTGTCTTCTCCTCCCATCCGCTAAGCGCAGCGAGAAAAAGGCTTCTTCCTTCCGGAAGCTCGCGCATGCGTCGAGCGGTCTCATAACC
Organism: uncultured Alphaproteobacteria bacterium; assembly: GCA_963724845.1. Lineage (GTDB taxonomy): Bacteria > Pseudomonadota > Alphaproteobacteria > Rhizobiales > Beijerinckiaceae > Methylocystis. Next base: position 85,287 of record CAVRWF010000005.1, on the reverse strand, counting down.
GTTCATGCCTGGCATACCGATATCCAGCAGAACCAAATTCGGCTTAAATTGAGCGAGAAGCTTCAACGCCTCCTCCCCGCTGTAGGTCACCCGAGCTTCTGCGCCAAGGCATCGCAGAAGCATCAGGAGACTATCCGCGACATCTCGATCGCCGTCGACCACAAGCACGCGACACATAGCGGGAGTCGAACAGATTACGACCTCATTCTTCTCACCTTCGCGATCCGGCGATTGAAGCAGGAGTGGCAGACGGACCAGAAATTCACTCCCACACCCCGGACCGTCGCTGCGCGCCTCAAGTTTCCCGCCGTGCTGCGCGATAAGGCCACGCGCGAGGTTCAGGCCGACGCCAAGTCCGCCACGCGAATCTTCAAATCGACTATCGATCTGGTTGAAAATCTCGAAAATCGATTCCAGTTTTTCAGCGGGGATGCCGACGCCATTGTCGCGAACGCGCACGAGCGCCTCCGCGCCATCTCGCTCCGCGCTCACATCGATCCGACCATTCAAGGAGGTGTATTTGGCTGCATTGTCGAGCAGGTTCGCGAACACCTGCGCTAAACGCGCAGAGTCGCCTTCCACGAATACAGCCTCCGATGGAAGGCGCACGTTGACATGGTGGGCTCGAGCCTGAAGCGCCGGTTTGCTGGCCTTTATCGACTCCCTGATGACGTTTACAAGATCGACAGGCTGTTTCCTAAGTTCGATCTTTCCGGTTTTGATGCGCGCTGTTTCCAACAGATCGTCCACTAGGCGAACGAGAAGATCGAGCTGCCGGTCCAGCATGGGACGCAACCGGCCCATTGCCACGCCGCCGGTTTTATTGAGCACGTTGAAGCCGTTGCGGACAACCGCCAGCGGATTGCGCAGCTCGTGGGCAAGCGTTGCTATGAATTCATCCTTGCTTCTGTCGGATTCGCGCAGCCTGCGCTCCATCCGCGCGCGCGCGATCGCCATCGACACGAAATGGCTCAGAGTCTCCATGACCTCTATCTCCAAGTCGTCGAATTCAGAACGCGTGCGAGAGCCGAACGAGAGCGTGCCGATTATCCGCCCCTGCACAACCAGTGGATGGCAACAATATGCAGTGACGCCATAGGATTCATGCAGCCGAGCGCGCAAGTCACGCGCGGTGCAAGCACCTTTGGATTCGCAGTCGCGGACCACGCATCCGCGCAGCACCGCCCCGTAGTCGAGTTGCTCAAACTGTCGAGCCTCTTCCTCGGACATGCCCGTGAACGCGTTGAGGCGGAGTGAGTCCGCATGTCCATCGAGGAGGAAGTTGAAGAAAAACTGGCAATCAAGGTCGACCATCGCCTTCCGGCAGATATGCTCAATGACGGCGTGCGGATCCTCGCTCTGCAAAAGCTCGCCTGCGGCTTCCGATGTCAGCGCATTGCGGCGAGCGCTCCATCTCAGAGCATCCTCCATCCGCTTGATGTCGGTGATATCGCGCGAAACTGTCAAGAAGCGAGCAGCGCCGCTCCTATCAACGGGCAAGCGCGTCAGGATAACGTCCCAAAATCTGGCTTCACCCTTCGCCGTGGGACACCACTCGCGAAATCGGCTCTTTCCTCCGCTTTTCGCGGTCGCCACGGCTATGTCTACCTGTGGACGTGCGCTCTCCGGCCACAATAGCCGCCAACCCTTGCCGCGAGCCGCGGACAGGTCGTCAACCGCTAAAAGATTACGGCCGGTCTCGTTAATCATGAGAAAGCCCCCGTCAGCGTCGAGCAGTCCCATAAAATCGGGGCTATATTCGAGGATGACCTGGGAAAACTCCTCGCCTTCGGGCAGCCATCTTCCGGGCTTTTCATGCTGCATAGCCAAAACGCCTTCCCAAGCCCTGCAATTCAGTGGCTTGCCTTTCGCTCACGGTCACGTTTTCGCCGTCTTGCCTCAAAGGGAACGCCAGCATGAGACTTTAGCAATCCGTAGTAATACATAGGCAGCGTGGCAGTTCGCTCGCGCTCGATATCCAGCGCGATTTCGATTTCTTGGGATTGACGTCTTGAGCTGTGATCCGTAGCATAAAAAACTCTTCAACTGTCTTGTGGGAGAGATCGGGCTTCGCCCGGCGCCGAAGGAGCAACCGCCCCGGAAACTCTCAGGCATCAAGGACCGCAAGACTTTCGACGCTCTGGAAAGAGGCCGCCAACCGGCCCACCGACGAGGACAAGGCGCAGCTCTTTAGCTTTAGGAGCACGCCCAATCTTTCAGGTTCCGCGACAGAGGGGGCTCGAATCGGCGCGCAATTCCGCGGTCGATGTGAGGAGCCTCCGCATGAGCGTCACCGCTGACAAGCCTCACTCCGATTGTCTGAGACAAACGCCGCTTTGGGAGCTGCATCGCGCGCTGGGGGCGCGCATGGTCGGCTTCGCCGGCTATGAGATGCCCGTGCAATACCCGTTGGGCGTATTGAAGGAGCATCTACACACGCGCAGTCATGCGGGCCTCTTTGATGTATCGCATATGGGCCAAATCTCCCTGCGCCCAAAGCGCGGCGACATGAATGAAGCGGCCCGCGCGCTGGAACGTCTCGTTCCCATGGATGTCCTTGGACTTCCGGTGGGTCGTCAGCGGTATGCATTCTTCACTAACAAAACCGGCGGCATTCTCGACGATCTGATGATCGCGAGATTTCCTGACAGTCTCCTGCTCGTCTGCAATGCGGCGCGCAAAGCTGCTGACGAAGCCCACTTACGTCAAGCTCTCTCGGATTGCTGCGATATCCAGGTGCTCGAGCGCTCCTTGATCGCTGTGCAAGGCCCCGACGCCCAAGCCGCTTTGGCGCCGCTCGCGCCGGACGTTGCATTGATGCGCTTCATGGATGCGCGAGAAATACAAGTCATGAGCGCAGACTGCATCGTCACGCGGTCCGGTTACACCGGCGAAGACGGATTCGAAATCTCGATACCCTCCTCCAACGTGGTTGAAATCGTCGGGAAACTGCTCTCGCAACCTCACGTTGCTCCGATTGGGCTCGGAGCGCGAGACTCATTACGGCTGGAAGCAGGCCTTTGCCTCTATGGCGCCGAACTCGACGAGGCGACGACGCCCGTGGAGGCCGCCCTTTCGTGGGCGATTCAAAAGGTCCGTCGGCGAGGCGGCTCTCGCGAGGCGGGCTTTCCAGGCGCCGACATCATACTGGATCAGCTCGAGCACGGCGCCGCAATTCGGCGTGTCGGCCTGCGCCCCGAGGGCCGGGCGTCAGTGCGGGGTGGTGCGCTGTTGTTTGCCGCCGATGATGGCGGCGAACCGATTGGACGCGTCACCTCCGGAGGGTTTGGTCCCACCGTCGACGCGCCAGTCGCCATGGGCTATCTGCCCGCGTCCCTGTCTATGCCAGGCGCCTGCGTTTTCGCGGAACTGCGAGGCAAGCGGTTGCCCACGACGGTGGTTGCGCTTCCCTTCGTCGGAACCCATTACAAAAACGGGTGAGCCGCCCAGTTCGAGGAGATGACCTTGCTCAAATTCACAGAAGATCACGAGTGGTTGAAGCGTGAAGGGGATGTCGCCACAGTGGGCATTACCAAACATGCGGCGGATGCTCTCGGCGACCTGGTGTTTGTGCAGCTTCCAGAAGTCGGAGCGAGTCTCGCGAGGGGCGCCGGCGCGGCGGTCGTAGAATCGGTCAAGGCCGCCTCGGACGTCTTCGCACCGCTGGCCGGACAGGTGATTGAGGTTAATGAAGCGATCGTCAACGACCCCTCGCTTGTCAACCAAGATCCACTCGATGCTGGCTGGTTCTTTAAGCTAAAAATGGCCGACGCGAAGGATTTCGAGAGGCTTTTGGACGAAGGCGCTTACAAAGCCCTTATCAGCTGAGCGGGAAATTCGATGAGCGATGAACGTTACGACCCTTACGATTTCGCGAATCGCCGACACATCGGACCGTCGCCCGAAGAGATCGCCGAGATGCTACGTGTTCTTGGCGTTTCAACTCTCGACGCATTGATTGACGAAACGGTTCCCGCAAATATTCGAGCGAGCAAGGCGCTCGATTTCGGCAGGCCGCTATCCGAACGCGGCGCGCTCGATCGCCTGCGCGAGACCGCGAACAAGAACCAGGTCCTGACGTCGCTCATCGGCCAAGGCTACCACGGAACCATTATGCCCCCAGCGATCCAGCGCAACATCCTGGAGAATCCGGCTTGGTATACGGCCTATACCCCCTATCAGCCGGAAATCAGCCAGGGCCGGCTGGAAGCGCTACTCAATTTCCAGACTGCCGTCTGCGACCTCACCGGGCTCGACATCGCCAACGCTTCCCTTCTCGACGAGGCGACGGCGGCGGCGGAGGCGATGGCGCTCGCCGCCCATGTGACGAAATCGGAGGCGGCCACATTCTTCATCGACGAAAATTGTCTGCCCCAGACCATCGCCGTGGCGCGCACGCGCGCCGAGCCGCTGGGTTGGACGATTGTAATCGGCGACCCCTTCAAGGATCTCAGGCCCGACGAGGTGTTCGGCGCTCTGTTCCAATATCCGGGCGTCACGGGTGTCTGTCACGACTTCTCGGAAGTGATCGCCAGCCTGCACGACGCCAAGGCGATTGCAGTGGTCGCCGCCGATCCCCTTGCGCTCACATTGCTAAAATCGCCGGGTGAGATGGACGCCGACGTCGCCGTGGGTTCCATGCAGCGATTCGGCATGCCCATGGGCTATGGCGGTCCGCATGCCGGTTATATTGCGGTAAAGGACGCCTATAAGCGCGCGCTGCCAGGGCGGCTGGTTGGCGTGTCAATCGATGCGCGCGGCAACCGCGCCTATCGCCTCGCGCTACAAACACGCGAACAACATATCCGCCGCGAGAGTGCGACTTCCAATATATGCACGGCGCAGGTTCTGCCGGCGGTCATCGCCTCAATGTATGCGGTGTTCCACGGCCCAAAGGGTCTGAAGGCTATTGCCGAACGCGTGCATCGAAAAGCCGCCCGAACTCGCGGATGGGCTCGCAACGCTTGGTTTTCGAGTGGCTCCGCAAGAGTTCTTCGACACCGTCACTGTCGAGGTAGGCCCCTATCAGGGGCTGATCATGAAAAACGCCGTGGACAATGGCGTTAACCTTCGAAAAGTCGGACGCGATCGCATAGGGATTACCGTCGACGAACGCACACGGCCGGCGACCCTGGAAGCGGTTTGGCGAGCGTTTGGCGGCTATCGCCTTGTTTACGGCGACGATCATCCGACTTATCGATTGCCGACGGCCCTCATTCGTCAGACCCCTTATTTAACTCATCCGGTCTTTCACAAGAACCGGGCGGAAAGCGAGATGACGCGCTACATGCGTCGGCTCGCCGATCGCGACCTCGCGCTCGATCGCGCCATGATACCGTTGGGCTCCTGCACGATGAAGCTCAACGCCACGGCCGAGATGCTGCCCATTACCTGGCCGGAATTCGCCGAAATCCACCCCTTTGCGCCGGCCGATCAGGCGCTGGGCTATGCCGAGATCATCGAGGATCTGTCGAGCAAGCTGTGTCAGATCACCGGCTATGACGCTTTCTCGATGCAGCCTAATTCTGGCGCGCAAGGAGAATATGCGGGGTTGCTCGCGATCCGCGCGTATCACCGCAGTCGCGGCGACGATAAGCGGAATATCTGCCTCATTCCGGCGTCCGCACACGGCACCAATCCCGCTTCCGCTTCCATGTGCGGAATGAAAGTCGTGGTCGTGTCCACCGACGCGCATGGCAACATCGATCTTACGGATTTCGCCGCCAAGGCGCAGGCGAATGCGCCCAATCTCGCTGCTGCGATGATCACCTATCCTTCGACGCATGGCGTGTTCGAGGAGACCGTCCGTGAGATTTGCGAGATCGTCCATGCCAATGGCGGCCAGGTCTATCTCGACGGCGCCAATCTCAACGCTCTAGTTGGACTCGCGCGCCCAGGCGACATCGGCGCCGACGTGAGCCACTTAAATCTGCACAAGACTTTTTGCATACCGCATGGCGGGGGCGGCCCAGGTATGGGACCGATCGGCGTCAAGACGCATCTCGCGCCATTCTTGCCTGGTCATTCTGAAATCGGCGGCAACGCCACGACGGTTTCTGCGGCGCCTTATGGCTCGCCCTCAATCCTCCCAATCTCATGGAGCTATTGCCTGATGATGGGTGGCGAAGGGCTTACGCAGGCGACCCGTATCGCCATATTGAACGCCAATTATATCGCCGCACGCCTCGCCGGCGCTTATGATGTGCTTTACACAGGAGCCAAAGGTCGTGTTGCGCACGAGTGCATCATCGACTCGCGGCCTTTGCTCAAAGAAGCAGGCGTTTCCGTCGACGACATAGCAAAGCGTCTCATAGATTGCGGGTTCCATCCGCCTACCATGAGTTGGCCTGTCGCTGGAACGCTGATGGTCGAGCCCACAGAGTCGGAGACGAAGGCCGAACTCGACCGCTTCTGTGACGCGATGCTCGCCATTCGCGAAGAGGCCCGGGCGATCGCGGAGGGCCGCATGGATAAAGCAAACAATCCTCTAAAGAACGCCCCCCATACCGTCGAAGACCTTGTCGGAGAATGGAACAGACCCTATTCGCGCGAAGCAGCGTGCTTTCCCACTGGCGCCTTCCGGGTCGACAAGTATTGGCCGCCCGTCAACCGAGTCGACAATGTTTACGGCGACCGCAACATCTTCTGCGTTTGCGCGCCGATAGAAACCTACGTCAAGGCGGCGGAATAGGCGCTTGACGATTTGATGCTCATGGGCTCAACGAGAATAGCGGGCGAGGTGTTCGGAGCGATGAATATGTCTGTCGCCTGGCTCGCCGCCCTGCGCGCAAACACTTGATCGTCGCGGTTCGATAAAAAAGTTTTGGCGCGCCAAGGGAAAACCAAAGCAGTCGGCTTCACCGGCGTAATCGTCAGGAGCTTCCGCCAGGCCAGGGCCGCCGCCTAATGCTCCTGCAAACAATGTGTTGTAATAAATGGCCGTTGCGCTGCGCGAACGGGTAATTTCCATTAACCAACTTAACTGCCGCATTTTTAATGAAGACAAAGGAAATTGCGTCAAATCCCTCTTCCAATGGAGTTCGGCAGTGGCAAAGGCGAAGTCGGTTCGGCCGTCGAGGATCCGTTCAATTGGATTGGCCTGCGTGCTGGGGATCAGCTGCGCTGCCGGCGGTTATTATATCGGCAAAAACAACGGCAAAATTGAAGACAAGATCGCCGCCCTATTGTCCTCTGCGAAGCCCGAAGCCATTACGTCGCCGCAAGTCAAACCGCCAGCTGAGACGACGCCGGAATCCAAACATGTAGAAGCCCGAGCCGTAAAGCCGGCCGAGAAGATCGAACTGACGCATCTGATAAAAACGTCCGCCGAGCCAAAACCCCCGCGCCTCGCTGCCGCGAACGAGGAGAAAGAACAACCGCCGTTGAGCATAACGCTGCTCGAGAGAGACGCTTCCCAAGCGGTTGCTGAAGCACAGGATAAGTCGAATAAAGTGACGCTTGCCGTCGCCTTTGAGAATCTCGCTGGAAAGCCGATTTGCGCTTTTGAAGGCGTCCTCAAATTCACCGACCAGTTGGATAAGAAAATTTACAGCTCGAAAATTTCGGTGAGCGCATTGATTTCGGAGGGGGCCAGCCTGAAATGGGGTGAGAGCCTCGACGTCAGCAAGCTCGACGACAAAGTCAAGCGATTGCTCGGCGAGGAGCGAGAAAACCTCAAGGCTGTTTTCCAAGTAAAAAAAGTCTTCTTCGTCGACGGGACCGTCAAGAAGTATGGTCTGCGCGGCTGAGCGCACAGGTGAACTCCTTCTTCATGAGTTCGTTTTTCGACCCGTCGAGATATAACTTTTCTTCTGAACTTTGCGTCGTAATAAAGCGGCTCGCGCTGAATGTTGAAGACCAATGAGCGGGTGACAAACCCGCCTTTGCCTTAAGCTGCGCTAGAAATTCTTGTTTTTCAGGTAGCATTTTCCAAACGGCGGGCAAAAAAAGCGCGCGCCGGCCGACGTCCTCTATTAGCAGGCCGTCGCGATGCGGCTGCAATTCCGATAGAAGATCAGCCTCGCTTTCAAAGCTCATTGGCTGAAGCGACGACAACAGAGTCACTGATAGAGAAATCTCATTCCATTCCGCCTCGTCCAATGGAGCGAAACGGGGGTCATTGAACGCGGATCGCACCGCATTCGCCCTGATATCCTCGACCAAGGGACGCCAAGCCATCACCGAACCGCAGCAGCCACGCAACACGCCACCCTTGTGCAAAGTCACGAAGGAAGCGCCTGTCCGTCTGAACGCCGCAGGCAGTTTTTCTAGCGGCGGCGATTCGCCGCCCAAAATAGCCTGGCGCGCGATGTCATTCATCAACACGCCATCACGCCGGGCCATGCCTCTGTCAAACTCGACCGTCGCATATTGTTCCCAAAAGCCCCATGCGCCGTAACCGACGACGCGATCCCGCGGCCCGGCCGTGTCTCCCGAATTGCACAGATCAAGCGTCTCGACCCGCATATCCCGCCGCCTTGCAGCAGTGAGCAGCCCATTAACTGGCGTCGCGCCGCAGGCTTGGTTGGGCGTCAACTCGACAGTATCAAGCCGCTCGATAGCGGCGCAGGTCGTTTCGTCCATCGCTCGACCGGCCTGATAGTCGAGATAATGTGAAAGATCGGACGAAACCACGATAATCGTTTCCGGGCCGCCCCAGAGCTTGTCGAGCAAATTGGCGACGTGCTCCGTCTCCGCACGCCCGCAGATGATCGGCGCCAGCGTAAAATCTCCGAGCACCCGCTGAAGAAACGGCAGTTGCGTTTCCAGACAGTGCTCCCCTTCATGCGCTTCATCAGAAATCCCAAAGAAGGGTACATCGCGCGCCTGCTCCAGCCATTGCTGATTGATCGGGACCACGCCAAGCGGCGTCTCGTAGGCGCGAGCAGACGTCATAGCCATTCCAGTGAAAGCGATGCGATGCGACGGTCCCAGAAGCACCACGCGGGAAATTTTGCCTCGCGCCTTGGCGAGCAAACGGTAGGCGGCTCCGGCAACCGCGCCGGAATAGACATAGCCGGCGTGCGGAGAGATCAGCGCCTTGGGAGGAACCGCGTCGGTCTCTTTGACGCCGCCGGGAAGAGTCGCAGCATTCGCGGCGAGCGTGCGAGGCTCCGTCGCTTGCAACGTCCCTTTTCGCGCTCTCTGATGGAACCTGCCATTGCAGAGCAGCCTGTCAACAAGGGACCTCAGCTCCGTAGGATCGGCAGGGTAAAATAGACCCGCTACGGCCGCCCGTCTGATCGTGCTGTCCCGATGCGTCCGCATCCCCACGGTCCCCTTTCACTCCGCGTTCAGCGTCCCCATCTAGACGTCATGAACCCGACCAAACCCGTTGAAAGAACCTCAATGCCCGGGAGCCGCGCCCGCTATTGGCATAAGCTCGAGGATGGTCGCATTCAATGTGATGTCTGCCCTCGCTTTTGCAAGTTACACGAAGGCCAACGTGGGCTGTGTTTCGTGCGCGCCCGTGAAAGCGATGAAATCGTCCTGACCACCTACGGCCGATCTTCCGGCTTTTGCGTCGACCCCATCGAGAAGAAGCCGCTCAATCATTTTCTGCCCGGCACGCCGGTACTCTCCTTCGGCGCCGCCGGCTGCAATCTCACCTGCAAGTTTTGCCAAAACTGGGATATCTCGAAAGCGACCGAGTTCGATCGCCTTCAGGACGAGGCCTCGCCGTCGGAGATTGCGCAGGCCGCGCAAGCGACGAGCGCGCGCTCGGTCGCCTTCACTTACAACGACCCCGTGATTTTTCTCGAATATGCTGTCGATGTCGCAAACGCCTGCCGTGACGCCGGTCTCAAGACGGTGGCGGTGACCGCCGGCTACATCACGCCGGAAGCCCGCAAGGAGTTCTTCGGCCCAATGGACGCCGCGAACATCGATCTGAAGGGCTTCACCGAGAAATTTTATAAAAGGCTCTGCACCGCCGAGCTAAAGTCAGTTCTGGAGACGCTGGAATATGTGAAGCATGAAACCTCATGCTGGCTCGAGATCACCACGCTGCTGATCCCCGGCCAGAACGACTTACCGGCCGAGATTGAGGCGCTGAGTAACTGGATCAGGGAACGGCTGGGTTCCGACACGCCCGTCCATTTTTCGGCCTTTCACCCCGACTGGCGGATGCGAGACGTCCCTCGGACGCCTGCCTCTACGCTCCAGACCGCGCGTCATATCGCTTTGGAAAGCGGGCTTCGCTATGTCTACACGGGCAATGTGCATGACGAGACGGGGCAAAGCACTTATTGCCACCACTGCGGCGAGCGCCTGATTGGCCGCGAGGGGTACGACATCACCTCATGGGCGATGACGGCGGACGGACACTGTGCGAAATGCGGCGCGGCTTGTCAGGGCGTGTTCGACGCCACTCCGGGCGCCTGGGGGGCCCGGAGCTTGCCGGTGAAAGTGTCGGCCGCTTAACGCGCCGACCGACCGCCGCCAGAAGGCCCGACGAACAATGCCGCGTTACTTCGACCCCACTCTCGTCAACAACCCTTTCGACGACCCGGGCCTATATGTGGACTTGGTTTTCGAGCGCCGCGCGCTGCTTTTCGATGTTGGCGACATTGCACGGCTGCCGCCGCGTAAGCTTTTGCGGGTCAGCGACGTCTTCGTGACCCATCGGCATATGGACCACTTCGCCGGCTTTGACCAATTGCTGCGGCGGCTTCTGGGTCGAGAGAAAATTCTCAACCTTTACGGCCCCCTCGGCACAATCGACGCCGTGGAGCACAAACTTAGGGCCTACACCTGGAATCTCATCGACCGATACGACGGTAACCTGGTGTGTCGCGTAACGGAGATCGATCCGACTGGCCGCCAGAGGTCGGCGCAATTCTCCGGGCGCAGCCGGTTTGAACGCGCCGACGATTTACCGACGCAATGCGACGACGGCGTCATACTCAAGGAGGCCGGGCTACTGGTTCGCACAACGACGCTCGACCATGGCGTGCCTGTACTGGCCTTCGCGCTCGAAGAACGAGCGCGCATCAATGTGTGGCGGAACAAGATCGAGGCCATGGGACTTTCTGTCGGCCCCTGGCTGCGAGCGTTTAAGCGGGCGATTGTTGAAGGCGCTAGTGACGATGCGCTCATAGACGTCGCGTGGGCCAGCGGGGAGACCGAACAGCCCCGAGCTTTTCCTCTCGGCCGGCTCAAGCAGGAGATCATGCAAATCGCCGCTGGGCGCAAGATTGCTTATGTCGTTGATTGCGCGTTCACCGATGAAAATGTCGAAAAAATTGTTCGAATTGCCCAGGACGCCGATATCCTCTTCGTCGAAGCGACCTTCCGAGACGCTGATAAGGCAGTGGCCCAGCAGCGTCGCCATTTGACGGCGCGACAAGCCGGCACACTTGCGCGTCTCGCGCGAGCGAAACGACTGACTACTTTGCACTATTCTCCGCGCTATAAAGGGCAAGGTCAGCTCCTGGTCCAGGAGGCGCAACAGGCGTTCTTGAGCGCTGAGCCTTCTGATCGGCTGGCGACCACAGGCAGATCTGGTCGAAACGCTGACGACGAAAACCAGTGGCGACGGGGAGGCTGAGATGGCAAATACAGAGCGACATCATTTCTTGCCGGTCGCGACAACGGTGTCGTACGAGCTACCCTTCTCAACCCCATTGGAATTGGATTGATGCATGTCCGCGCTAGTCGTCTTCGATATTGAGGCTGTCCCCGACTTCGAGGCGGCTCGCCGCCTTCTCGCGCGGCCTGAGGACACGCCGGACACCGAAATCCGACGGATGTTGGGGGAACGCTATTCGCATGACGGCGAGGATCCGACGACCGCTTTCCTCAAGGCGCCGATTTACCGGATCGTCTCCATTGCCGCCCTCTATGCCAAGCGAGAAGATGGCGGCGGTCCGTGGACAGTTTCCCAGATCGGCAGCCGCTCGGTTGGCGAGAAGACCGAAGCGGAAGTGCTGCTCGGCTTTGTCAAAAGCCTACCGGTCGATGGTCGCGGCGCCGGTCCGATCCTGGTGACTTTCGGAGGCAACGGCTTCGATCTGCCGCTATTGCGTTACCGGGCCTTCGCCCACGGTGTTCCGTTGCCGGCGCTCCACGGCGGAGGTCACCGCAACTACTGGCATCGCTTTGGCTCGGACCATATCGATCTCTGCGACGTGTTGTCCGGCTATGGCGGCTCGACCAAGCCCAGCCTGGCGGAGATGGCTGCTTTGGCGAACATTCCGGTGAAGGTCGGGGGCGTCGACGGGAGTCAGGTCGAAGCGTACGTTGCGGCGGGCCGGTTGAAAGAGGTGGCGGATTACTGCCTGACCGATGTCCTCGCCACCTATTGCGTGTTTCTCCGCTATGAAATGGTCCGCGGGGAATTGAGGCCGACTTATTTCGACGCCTCCATGGAGAGCCTGAAGGCGATCGTTCAGAGACATCTGCAGCAATGGCCGCTATTGTCGGCGTTTCTCTGACAGCATCATGAGCGGTTCGTTCAAAGGTGGCGGATCCGCAAAATAGAATGTCGATCGCTACTTCGCGGGGGCCCGGATCGCGGCGCTCGAACGCGAAAGGAACGAGTTCGCTTGTTGCGCAATGCGCGGTGTACCCTTTTAGCGACCCGTCATTTCTTCCAGCTTCTCGGGGTAACGAGCGCCTTGCACCGCGATTTTTGAGGCCGCGCTTTCTATGTCGCGAAGGTCGTGGGGAGTGAGTTCAAGAGCAACCGCTCCGATGTTTTCGTCCAGGCGGTGCAGCTTCGTTGTGCCAGGAATTGGAACGATCCATGGTTTTTGCGCCAAAAGCCACGCAAGCGCGACTTGAGCGGGTGTCGCCCTTTTCCGCTCAGCGATTTGCACAAGCAGATTGATAAGCGCCTGGTTCGCCTTTAGCGCCTCGGGCGTAAAGCGCGGCAGCGTGCTGCGGAAATCCGAGCTGTCAAACTTGGCGTTTTCGTCGACCTTGCCGGTCAGAAAGCCTTTCCCAAGCGGGCTATACGGCACAAGCCCGATGCCGAGTTCCTCAAGGGTGGGGATTACCTCGGCTTCGGGTTTACGCCACCATAGCGAATACTCGCTCTGGAGGGCTGCAATCGGCTGGACAGCGTGGGCCCGGCGGATGGTTTGAACGCCCGCTTCGGAAAGACCGAAATGCTTAACCTTGCCCTGCTGGATCAGTTCCTTCACGGCGCCCGCGACGTCTTCGATGGGAACATTCGGGTCAACCCGGTGCTGATAGAGCAAATCGATGACATCGACCTTGAGCCGCTTGAGCGAACCCTCGACGGCCTGTTTGATATGTGCGGGTTGACTATTCAGACCCGCCGCTCCCGGCCGAGTATCGCTTCCGCTTAGATCGAACCCGAATTTGGTTGCGATCAGCACTTTTCCTCGGAACGGCGCCAGCGCCTCGCCCACAAGCTCTTCATTCGTATAGGGGCCATAAACTTCGGCGGTGTCGAACAAGGTTACGCCGCGCTCGACAGCGGCGTGGAGAAGCGTCGTCATCTCCTTCTTGTCCTTTGGCGGACCATAGGAAAAGCTCATCCCCATGCAGCCAAGGCCGAGGGCTGAAACCTCCAGATTGCTGTTTCCAAGCTTTCGTTTTTGCATGGCTTGCTCCTTCAATGACGATGGGCTGCGCTAGCCATAATAGGAGAGTTAATTATTGTGACTAGACATGAAACAATGCATATAGTCATGAGAGGAATTCATGAATGGCGAGAGAAAGCGTCAACGATCTGATCGCCTTCCTCGCGGTCGCAAGGGAGCGCAGCTTCACGAGGGCCGCAGCGAAGCTTGGCGTCTCGCAGTCGGCGCTAAGCCATACGATCCGCAGCCTGGAAGGGCGGCTTGGGCTTCGGCTGTTGACGCGAACCACGCGTAGCGTCGCGTCGACCGAGGCAGGCGAACGTCTGCTCCGCAGCGTGGGTCCAAGATTCGACGAAATTGAAGCGGAACTCGCCGCACTCAGCGAGTTGCGCGAGAAGCCCGCCGGAACTATTCGCATCACCACAGGCGAACATGCTGCCGACACGATCCTGTGGCCTGCCGTGAAGCGGCTGTTGCCAGACTATCCGGACATCAAGGTCGAAATCGCCGTCGACTACGGTCTGACCAACATTGTCGCCGAGCGTTACGACGCTGGCGTTCGCCTCGGCGAGCAGATCGCGAACGACATGATTGCGGTGCGCATCGGCGCGGATATGCGCATGGCGGTGGTTGGATCTCCTTCGTATTTCGCAAAGAAGAAACGACCGCGCGCCCCGCAGGACCTGACAGAGCATGACTGCATCAATCTTCGGCTGCCAACTTATGGCGGGCTCTACACATGGGAGTTCGAGAAAGGAGGACGCGAGGTCAAAGTCCGTGTTGAGGGCCGTCTGGTGTTCAACAACATCGCCCTTAGGCTGAACGCCGCCTTGGCTGGGTTTGGTCTGGCGTATCTGCCCCAGGATCAGGTCCAGACGCAGATCGCCGATGGACAGCTCATCCGTGTGCTCGCCGATTGGCGCCCACCTTTTTCAGGATATCATCTCTATTACCCGAGCCGACAGCAAACGGCGCCCGCCTTCGCCGTGCTCGTGGAGTCGCTGCGGTATCGTCTCGCCGCTCGGAAATCTTGACGAAGTGGAGACGGCGATGTCGGACTTCGCCGAGCCGAGCCAGGGATGTCGACAAACCGGCGGCGTCGCGGGCGGCGCCTGAAGCCTTTCATTTTATTTGACTCTCACGGCCCTCGATCAAACACGCAAGCGGCTGCGGACTCTCAACTCGAGCGACGCGCAAACCAGCGGAGAATAACGACCTGAACGAGAAGGGCGGCGAAATGCGTCCACCAATCGATGAAAGCGGCACAAGGCTCGTTCGGCTCGTCGCAGCGGAATATCCGTTCGAATAACGGGTTCGCCATAGCTCCCAACGGCAACCCGAGCGGGAACGATATAATGTGCATCGCCGTTCGCGTGAACCCTCCGACCGCGCGAAGTCGCTCCGTCAGCCCATAATCGTCATATGCGTTGACATAGATCGCGAGACTCAGGAGCGAACCAAGAATGGTCGCCGCCGTGTAAACACGCCATAAATTTGGTGCGAAACTCGCGCGTGAGGCTTTCGAATTTTTGATCATTCCTTCCTCTTCGCGTTATTGATCCTCGGGATCGCAGGGTCGCGCGTCATTCGGCTTGGCGGTCGTCCGCCGCGCTGAGTAAGTTTCGCCGAAGGCCGCGGCTTCCTTCCTACGGAAAGGATTACCGGAGGCATCAGAGAACGGGGCCATCTGCCCCCAGCATCTCGCGGCGAATGATCTTGATCGGAGCCAGCCCCGCCGCGAGCAGGCGATCATGAAATTCGGCCAAGGAAAATTTATCGCCCATTTTCGCGCGGTAATCATCGCGCAATTTCAAAATTTCGAGCTTGCCGACGGTATAGTTGATATAGCCGGGGTCCCGTGTTCCTCGATACGCTTCGCGCCGAGCCTCGGGCTCCGGCGATCCGCATTCCTTCATGAAAAGCTGCGCGGCGTCATCGACGCTCTTGCCCTTGGTATGCATTTCGATCGCCGCGATAAAACGGCAATCGCGCAGCAACGCCATCTGCGATTGAGCGATCTTTAATTTCGGATCGCCATTTCCGAGGCCTTCCTCGACCATCATCTGCTCGGCGTAGTGCGCCCATCCCTCGACGGTCGAATAGGAATGGGCCATCTTGCGAGCCAGCGACCATTCTGGATGGGCGCCACGGGTCAGATATTGCATGAAGTGGCCCGGCCAAACCTCATGCAACGAAATGATCTCGAGTCCTGGGAAAAAATAGGCTTCGAGATATTGCTCGAGCCTGTCGGGGGCGAGCCCGGCATCGGGCGGCGTGACATAGTAGAATGCTTGCGTCGCGCGCCGTTCCAAAGGACCCGGCGCGTCCAACGCCGCTGCGGTCGTCGCGCGCCGGAAAGCCGGAGTTCTCCTCGACCAGCGGACGTAGATCGCTCGGAATCGTCGCGATGTGGTGATCTAGGACGAAGGCCCGCAAGCCCGCGAGGTCATCCTTCGCGGTTGGGATCAGCGCGTCGGCGGTCGGATGCGCTGAGCGGATAGCTTTTAGCACGACATCGATTGGCGCCGATGGATTGAGCTCCCGCGCCGCCTCCGATAGGGCGCTCTTGTCCTTGTTTAGCCGCGCATAAGCCATGTCGAGCAGCCTGTCCGGCGAAATTTCGACCATCTCGTTGTAATAAATGCGCTTTGCAAACAAATCGGAGCCTAGAGCAAATTCGCCATCCGCCTTGGGTTTCAGCTCCTGGTCGAGATATGTTTTGTAGCTTTCGAAGGCGGCGACTGCGGCGTCGTTGACGGCGGCGAACTCGCTCTTGAGTTGCTCGTCATCCACGGCGGAGAAGGCTGCGGGGGCGCCGGTTTTTAGGAAATTGATCGAGCCGGCCACATTGCGGATCGCGATTTCGACAAAAGCCAGGGGAGGATGCTCGATATTGGCCTTACCGGCGGCGAGCAGCGCGGGGATGTGTCGCTCGCGGGCGATCACCGAGCGCAAGCGATCCGCCAGCGGCGCAAAATCGCGATGAACAAGATTGAAGACCGCCGCAGTCGCGCTCTGCGCATATAGACTGGGGTCCTTCCGCCAATAGCGGATGGTCTCAATATCGAGAAGTTGCCCTTTAATGTTGCTGATCAACACTTCCCTATCATCGCGGTTCTCGGCTGAAAGCGTCGCCGGATCGAACGCGGCGATGATGTCGAGCGCCTTGCGCAGCCGCGCTGCATCTTTCGCGTGGCCATCTTGGCTCAAGTCGTCGACCTCGGCATCGTAGTCATGCACGCCGATCCGCGTCGCGTCGATCGGGTGCGCTTGAAATTCCTCGTTGTAATAGGTTTCGACAACGCTCCGGAAAGATCGCGCATCGGCGGTGGCGGCTCCGGCGATGAGGACTGACGTTGGGGTCGATACAGCAATGTAGCCACCAACGAACGTCCCAAAAAACAACAACGCAAATCGGTCCATGCGCATGGCCGCCCCCTCTGCAATCTCGCCGTTGCTCGACACGCCCCGCCGACTGGAAGCCTTCATCTCCGGTGGACCCAATGATAGGCGGCGTCGGCGCCGTGGCAATCCCGCCGAGCGCTTTTCGCGCGACCAGAGGATGGAGGAGATCGAAGCGGCGTCATTGCTGGAATGTTCCGATGTAATGTTCTGGATGTAATGTCCCGGCGCCAAGCTGCGGCGCCTTAGGCGGCGCCACAATTCTGGGGAATTTTCTTGCGACGCCTTGACCCGTCGGCACATGGACAGCAGCGATAGGACCAGTGTTCACTGGTCTGGAAATTGCGATTCGTTACCGAGGGCGCGGGGGCTTCTCTTGCAAAAAATAACCAGCCTGATCAGGCCGACGGCGGATGCCCGACGCATCGCGTCCGTGCAGCCGATCAGGCAGGCCCGCTTTGCGCCTTTCGCAGTGGGGCTCGCGCTCGCGGGATGCATGGTCGGCCCCGATTACGTCCCTCCTCTCGTTCCGGCGCCGGAAAAGTTCAAGGAGCTCAAAGGCAATCTGCTCAAGGGCTGGAAGCTCGCCGCGCCACGCGACAGCGTTGACGCCGGCCCCTGGTGGAGAATTTACAACGATCCGGCGCTCGACGCGCTGGAAACGCAGGTTGAAATCTCCAACCAGACCGTCGCCGCCGCCGTCGAGGCCTACGAGCAAGCCCGAACGCTGGTGCGGCAAGCGGAAGCGGCGCTTTTTCCGACCATCGGCGCAGGCTACAACGCCTCACGCCAATATACCGGCAAGGCCCTCGATTCGGGTTTCTCGATCACCCCCAACGTCGCGCCCGGCATCGCCACACCAACGACGACCGTGACGAATGGCCAAGTGACCGCAATCTACACGCCGCACGCCGGCCTGACCTGGGAGGTCGACATCTGGGGCAAGATTCGCCGACAGATCGAGAGCAACGTCGCCGGCGTTCAAGTAAGCGCAGCCGATCTGGAGAACGCCAAGCTCACGGCGCAGGCCGCGCTCGCCACAGCCTATTTCAATCGGCGCGCCGCTGTTTCCCTGAAGCGGCTGCTCGATGAAACCGCACGCGAATACCGGAAGACGCTCGCAATAGTTCGCAACCAATACAGAATTGGCAGCATCGCGGCGGCGGACGTGAATGCGGCCGAGACGCAGCTGCTCGCCACGGAGGCGCAGGCGATCAACATCGGCATCATCATCGCACAGCTGGAGCATGCCATCGCCATGCTGATCGGCAAGGCGCCGGCCGAGCTCTCGCTGCCGCCGGCGGGTCTTGTCGGTAACATCCCCTCCTTTCCCGTCGAGGTTCCGGCGACGCTGCTCGAGCGACGCCCCGACATCGCAGCCGCCGAGCGCATGATGCAGCAGCAGAACGCGTTGATCGGCGTGGCGCTCGCCGCCTACTATCCAGACATCACGCTTTCGGCCACCTTTGGCTACACGGGATTCGTGCCGCTGCCGATCAATCCCGCGCATGAGTTCTGGTCTCTCGCCGCAATGGCTTCCGAGACCGTGTTCGAGGGCGGGCAGCGCTCTGCGCAGGTCGACAACGCGACGTCAAGCTATCGCCAGAGCGTCGCCAATTATCGCGAGACCGTGCTGGCTGCGTTTCGTCAGGTCGAAGATCAACTGGCGGCGATCCGTGAAGAGAGGCGGCAGCTCGAAGTGCAGGAAAGAGCAGTCGCCGTGGCCCGCAAATCGGTCGGGTTTTACTTGAACCAGTATCGAGTTGGATGGACGGTCTTCACCACTGTCGTCGTCGCGGAAGCGCAGTTGTTAGCCGCCGAGCAGTCGGCCCTGACGACGCGGCAGAGCCTTTTCGCCTCGAGCGTCGCGCTTATCGAAGCGCTCGGCGGCGGCTGGGACAGATCGAAGCTTCCGACACCCGCTGAAGCGACGCCGCGCCCAGCGCTGCTGCCGAAGATACCGCCCGGCGCGCCGCCGGCGATCACGGCGGAGGAAAAGTGCTGCGCGGCGGAGTGATGCGCATTCAGATGGCCCGATCACTTCGAGACCAGAGCGCAACCGCCTTCATTGAGAGGCCGAAAGGCCTCGGCGGCGGGAATCTTCTGCAACAGTTTCAAATAGTCCCAGGGATATTTCGACTCGGCGGGCGTCTTCGCTTCAAACAGATACATGTCGCGCATGACCCTGCCGTCGATGCGAAGCTTGCCGTCGTGGGTCATGAAATCTTCGATGGGCGTTTCGCGCATCTTCGCCATCACCGCGTCCGAGTCGGCGCCGCCCGTCGCCTTTACGGCCTTCAGGTAATGCGTGAGGGCTCCGTAGACGCCAGCCTGCACCGACGTCGGCATGCTCTTCATCTTGCTGAAGAAGCGTCTGGCCCAGGCGCGCGTCGCTTCGTTCTGATCCCAGTAGTAGGCGGACGTCAACCGGAGTCCTTGTGCGATGTCGAGACCGAGGCTGTGCACATCGGAGATGAAGACCAGCAAGCCGACGAGACGCTGACCGTCTTGAACGATGCTAAAAGCGCTCGCCTGGCGGATCGCGTTGATCATGTCCTGGCCGGCGATAGCGAGGCCGACGACCTTGGCGCCCGAGTTTTTGGCTTGCAGCAGATATCGGGTGAAATCCAGGGTGCCGAGCGGCGCTCTTACGGCGCCGAGCACGATGCCGCTCTGCGATCGGATCACATCGCTGGCGTCTCGCTCCATAGCGTCGCCGAAAACGTAGTCCGCCGTGATGAAGAACCAGCTGTCGCCGCCGGCGTTCATTATAGCCTGAGCCGTGCCGTGAGCTGCGGCGTAGGTGTCATAGGTCCAATGGACGGAATAGGGAGAGCAGTTGGGTCCGGTGAGATCGTCCGAGGCGGGGCTCGAGAAGAGAACGATCTTCCTGGCTTCGCGGGACACCTTCTGAACCGCCAGCGCCACCGCAGAATTTGGAACGTCGGCGATCACATCGACGCCTTCGGCATACCACTTCCGGGCAATCGAAGCGCCGCGCTCGGCGTTGTTTTCGGGATCGGCCGTAACGAGCTCGACGGGGCCGCCTGAGACGGCGCCGAAATCCTCGATCGCCATGCGCGCGGCTTCAATCGCGCCCTTGCCGCCAGTGCGGGAATAAACCGAGGACAAATCCGCGAAGATGCCGATTTTTAGAGGCCGTCGGTCGCTCGCCCCGGCGGCGCTGAGCAGAAACATCGCAACGACGACGCCGAGAGCAACGAGCAATCTCATGCCACCACCCTCCTTATGGCGACGCCTCGGGCGGCGGCGTCCGAATCTCCACCTTGGCGCCCTCCTGGAGATCGACGGGGGGACTGATGATGACTTGGTCGCCCGCCTTCACGCCCTCGGAAACCTCGACCTCCCTGCCGAAATCCCTCAAGATGGTGATCTTGTGCATATGGGCTACGCCGCCATCGACAACCGCAGCCAGCAAGCCGTTCTGGTTGAAAATGACGGCGTCGGCAGGCACGATCAGCGAAGGCGTCTTGCGCGGAATCCTCAGCTCTACGGTGCAATAGGTTCCGGCCGTCAGAGACATTGTCGGGGTTAGGGACGTCGATCTCGGCGAGAAGCGTTCGCGTTCCAGGCGCAAGAGCCCCAGCCACTCGCGTCACCTTTCCAGGGAAGCCGCGCTTCGGCATTTCCGGGACCCTGACGAGGGCCTCAACCCCGGCCGTCAAGCCGTAAGCCTGGTCCTGAGGCACGTAGGTCTGCACGCGGATCACATTGCTGTGGATCATCGTGAACAGCGAGGTGCCACTGGCGGTGTCGGCCTGAACCAGGGAGCCGACATCCACGAAGCGTGCGCTGACCGTACCGTCGAAGGGCGCCGTGACCTTCTCGAACCCCGTCAGCTGTATTAGGCGGTCCACTGCCGCCTGCTGCGCCACGACGTTTGCCTGCGCTACGGAGACCGCCGCCTTCTCGGAGGCATAGGTCAGACGGTCGTTGTCCGCCTGCTGCCTGCTCACCGAGTCCATACTGGCGAGCTTCGAACTGCGCGAGGTGGTGACGCGGCCGAGCTCGGCGGTCGACCTGGCCTGTTCGACCGCGGCCTGCATCTGCACGAGCTGTCCTCTCGCCTGCGTCAGCTGCTTGTCCAGATCGGGCGCCGCGATCACGGCGAGCACGTCGCCCGCGCGCACCTTGCTGCCGATATCGACATTACGCGTGCTGATATAGCCCGTGGCGCGCGCATAAATACTCGCCTGTTCAAACCCTAAATTGGTGCCAGGCCACGTCGAGCGAATCACGTTGTCGCTTTCCCGAACGGTTTCGACCCGGACGGACGGGATGAAGCTGCGTCGCTTTTGCGCCTCAAAGATGGCCTGACTATGCTGCGCATAGTGCGTCCAAACACCCCAGGCAAGCGCGCCGAAAAGCAGCAGCAGAGCGCCCAGGCCAAAGAGTCGCGTGCCGGACAATCCACGCCATCGCGAGGCTGGGGCGCCCCCTGCGCCGCCGGCTGCAGGCGCGTCGGCGGCGACGTTCATCGCCGGCGCTGGATTATGCAAGGCCATCAGATTTCCTCCGCGAAGACGCCCTGCGCCTTCTTGCCATCGTTGCTCTTGCGCAGGACGGCGAACAGGTAAGGGACGAGCAGCAGCGTGGTTGGCGTCGCAAAGAGGAGGCCGCCGATAACCGCGCGCGCCAGCGCGGCGTTCTGCTCCTCCCCCGGTCCGCCGATGGCCATCGGCGCCATGCCGACGATCATCGCCATCGCCGTCATCAAGACGGGCCGCATGCGCGTGCGTCCCGCGGCGATCGCGGCATCGAAGGCCGACTTTCCCTCGAGCTGCTGTTCGCGCGCGAAGGTTACGAGAAGGATCGAATTGGCCGATGCGACGCCGATCGCCATGATGGCTCCCATCAGAGAGGGCACGCTGAGCGTCGTGCCGGTGACGAAAAGCATTGTTACGATGCCGCAGAACGTCGCCGGCAGCGCGAGGATGACGACGAGCGGATCGCCAAAGTTCTGATAGTTGAGAACCATGAGCATGTAGACGAAGACCGCAGCGAAGAGCAGACCGATCTCCAAGTTGCTGAAGGCGTCGATCATGCTGGGAATCTGGCCCGAGATCCTGATCGAGTTGCCGGGCGACAATTGCTTTTCGAAGTCGGCGACGACGCGGTTCAGACTGTCCGACACGCTGCCCAGATCGCGCGCCTGCACATTGGCGAAGATGTCGTAGACGGGCTGGACGTTGGAGTGATTGGCGTTGGTTGGAACCGAATCGCGTCTGATCGTTGCGACACTGCTTAGCATCGCCGGGATGGGGTCTCCCGTCGGCGCCGTGGCCGTGGAGATGGGCGTGTCGAGCAGCGCATTCATCGTATCCACGAGATATTGCGGCGTCTGCACGGTAAAGTAGTAGGGGATGCCTGAGCTTGGGTCCGTCCAGAAGTTTGGCGCAACCTGCTCGGACGACGCCAGGCTGACATTGAGATTGTTGGCGACTTGCGTCGCGGTCAATCCGAACTGAATGGCGCGGGCGCGATCGATATCGACGAAAAACTCGGGCGCGTCGACCTCCTGCTGCAGATGGGCGTCGGCGATCCCGGGAATTTCGCTAATCCTGCGCCGCATCTCCCGGGCGATCCGCAAGTTCTTGACCCGGTCGTATCCAACCGTACGCACGTCGATTTGCGCCGCGATGCCGAAATTCAAGATCTGCGTGACCATGTCGGCCGCCTGAAAATAGAAAACGTCTTCGGGAAAAGCCTGCGGCAGCACCTCGCGCAGCCGGCGGACATATTCGGCCGTCGGGGCGTGACCCTCCTTGAGCGCGACCTGGATCACGCCGTCGTTGACGCCGATCGTCGTTCCGTCCGAGAAAGCCAGATTGTAAAGTCGCGCCGGCAGGCCAATGTTGTCCACGATAAGCTCAAGATCCTTTTCGGGAATCACTTCGCGGATTTTGGTCTCTACCGCCTGGAAAATCTGCTCGGTCACCTCGATGCGCGTGGCCGGCGGCGCACGCAGGTGCAGCACGATCTGACCGCCGTCGATCGTGGGAAAGAAATCGCGGCCAACGAAGAGGTACATCACGCCGCCCAGCGTAAGCACGAGGACGGCGGCTATCGGCGCGATAAGCCTGCGTGTGAGCACGACCTGTAGCAAGTCTATGTACGCGGCGCGGAATCGCTCGAATCTCTCCTCGAAACCCCGGCTAAAGCGGACGAAAAAGCCGGTCCCGCTCCCCTCTGCGCCGTGATGCTCGCCTTGGAGCAGCAAACCGATCATGACCGGCGTCAGCGTGCGGGACAGGGCGTAGGAGGCGAGCATGGCGAACACGACTGCGGCGCCGAGCGGCGTGAACAGATATTTCGGCGGACCCTGCAAAAAGATCACGGATGTGAACACGCAGCTGATGGCGAGCGTCGAGACGAGAGTCGGGACTGCGATGCCGGCCGCGCCATGAAGCGTCGCCTCAGGCAGCGGCTTTTTCTCCTCCGTCAGCAGGCGATGCGTGTTCTCGATGGTCACCGTCGAGTCGTCGACGAGGACGCCGACCGCAAGCGCCAGCCCCCCAAGGGTCATCGTGTTGAGTGTGTCGCCGAGAAGGTAGAGGGCGATTAGGGAACTCAGGATTGCGAGCGGAATCGACACCATGACGATCAGCGTCGATCGCCATGAACCGAGGAACAGCAGGATCATCAACGCCGTCAGGCCGGCCGCGATGGCGCCTTCTCGAATGACGCCGTTGACCGATTCGGTGACAAACACGGACTGGTCGAAAAGCTCCTTGATCTCGAGGCCAGGAGGCGCCGATTTACGCGCTGTCTGCAGCGCTTCCTTCACGCGCCTTACGACGTCGACCGTAGAGGCGTTGCCGTTTTTGATGACGGAGATCAAGACCGAACGCCGGCCGTTCTCCCGCACGATGTTCTGCTGAACCGCAGAGCCGTCCCGGACCTGCGCCACGTCCTTTAGGAACACGGTCGCGCCGCCCGAATACTTCACAGGAAGGCCGTTGAGAGCATCTATGGTCAGCGGCAGCGCATTGGTGCGGACGTTGTAGTCCTTGTCGCCGATTTTCGCCGTGCCCGCAGGCAGCGTCAGCGCCTGCGCATTGACCGAGCTCACGATGTCGAGGGGAGTCAGTCCCTTGGCCAGTAGCTTGTCGGGATTGATGTCGACCATGATCTGTCGATACTTGCCGCCAGATGGCGTGGGCAGCGTGACGCCGTGAATTGGCGCAAGCAGCTGGCGAAGGCGATAAATTCCATAATCATAGAGCTGCTGCTCGCTGAGCGTCGCGGAACTTAGACTAATTTGAAGGACCGGCACGCTCGAGGCGTTGTATTGCACGATGATCGGCGGCTGGATTCCCGGCGGCATTAGCGCCCGGATCGAATTCGTGCCCGAGACGATTTCGGCGATCGCCAGATCGAGACTCACATCCGGCTGAAAGAATATCTTCTGAACGGAAACGCCATTGAGCGTTTGCCCCTCCATCTCCTTGATGCCGTTAACATTCGAGCTGATCGAATACTCGCTGTATGTCGTGACCCGCTGCTCCATCTCCGGTGTGCTAAGGCCGGTGTACTGCCAAATCACGGAGACGACGGGGATGTTGATCTCGGGAAAGATGTCCGTCGACATGCTGAAGATCGAGGTCACGCCGAGAAAAAGGATAAGCATGGCCAGCACGTAAAACGTGTGCGGAAACCTTAACGCAAACCGGACGATCCACATTCGGCTTTATCCAGCAATTCACATGGCGCAAGTCCAAAGAACCGTGACGGATCTCTGGATGAGACATTGCTCCATCGTCTTAGGTGGCGCGACGTCTTACGTCTCGCAGGTCTCCAGGTTCGTGGCGCCGACGTCGCGAACATCCGCATATCCATAAACGTTGGGCCGCTTTCCGTTAATGGTTTTCGCACATCCGTCTCTCCGTGTCACCTTGGTCTTAACGATGCAAATTCAATCTATTAACATCGAAAGCGGTGACTGCTTTTGCGTCATATCGAGGCGGCAGGGCGTCCGTAGAGGGTCATCCCTCCGCCGCCGCCACATTCAGTCCACAGCCACCTAACAGAACAGTGTCGCTTTCAATTCCGCCTATCCGACCATTATGCTCGGCGACGCAAAGAGGCGGGAACTCCTAAAGGACGAGGCTATGCTGACGCTTTTCTCTTACCCTCCGTTGTTCGGCGTCGCCGACAACAATCCATATGGCCTCAAAATCTTCGCCTTCTTGAAGCTCTGCAAATGTGAATTCCGCCACGTTCACATCATTGACGCGAAAGCCGCGCCGCGAGGGCAACTGCCTTACATCGACGACGACGGCGAAATTCTGGGTGACAGCGATCGCATCATCGCCCATGTCTCGCTCCGAAACGGCTTGACGATAGACACAGGCCTGTCGCACGAACAGCTCCGCATGGATCTTCTGCTGCGGCGCCTGCTCGATGATCTTTATTGGGTGATGTCCTATTCGCGCTGGAGCGACCAAACCTATTGGCCTTTGTTCCGCGATGAGATGCTGAAGACGAACGCCACGGTGAACTCCACAATGCTTGAGAAAGCGCGGGAATATAATTTCCAACGATACTACTACCAGGGAATCGGCCGCTATGCGCCCGAGGAAGTTTACGCGCGCGGGCTCGCCGACCTCAGTGCGCTCGCGGAAATGATTCCTGAGCGCGGCTTTCTCTTTGGTCCAACGCCCAGGAGTGTGGACGCCGGGCTTTACGGCTTCATCGCTAATATTCATTTTTTCAAGATAGATACTCCGCTGAAGCGCTTCGTGGACGCGCACAAAAGCCTTGTCCGCTACTGCGAGGAGATCCACTCGAAGGTGATGGCGAGCTAATGTGCTCCCATTTGGTCCCAAAAGACCGAGATGGTCTTTTGCTTGGAAGGCGAAGGTAAACCCTCGTGCGCTGCTAGGCGCCGGCAGACGCCAGACTTATCAATTCGTTCTGGTGAATTCTCCGGTCATACACGGCAAATTCAGCAGCGCCGGCGCGGCGACCGCGTCGCGCCGCCTGAAAGCGTTCGCAAAAAGTCACCCCGCGTTGGGTTTGGCTGCTTGCAGCTCTGGACGGCTTTGGAGCATTTTCAAATCAGCGTCAGGGGCGTTGATTGAGTTCGGCGCTTTTCGCAGTTACGCTGCCCTTCAGCTATTTGTCGAGACGCGCCCAATCGAACCGAGACGTGCCTGATGAACGAATTTGGCGGTATTTTTGCAATTTCCTGCGTGGCGGTTCTTGCGCCCCTGCTTGTCCGTCTCCCCGCGTTCGCCTTTGTGCCGGTGGTCGGCCTCGAACTCGTTCTTGGCATCCTGATTGGCCCCAGTGTGATGGGAGTGGTCACAAACGATAGCACGATCAAATTCCTCGCAGAATTCGGCCTCGTCTTCTTGTTTTTCCAAGCGGGACTCGAGTCGAAACAAAACCAGATCGGGCGGCCCGAGCTGCGCCTTGGCGCATTCGCTTGGATCGCCACTTTCGCTCTCGCCGTCGGCTTCGTCACCTTACTCTACCTATTCGGTTTGGTACGCTCGCCACTGCTCGTCGCCCTCATTTTACCGACGACGGCGTTCGGCGTTCTGATTCCGATTTTGCGGCAAACCGGCGAACTGCACAGTAATTTCGGCCGGCATGTCCTGGGGCTCGCGGCGATCGGCGAGCTCGGCCCGTTGCTATTGGCCTCCATCGCTTTGGCGGAGGAAAAGCATCATCTCCATCAAACATTCTTGAGCGCCGCGTTCTTCGTGCTGGCCATCGGCGCCATCATTTTGCTTTTGACTCTGCGATTTGAAGGCGTTCCCGCAAAGCTAGCGCGATGGCTTGGGAAAGACGACGAACTGCTTTTGTTGCGAATTTCTCTGCTCGTGCTGCTGGGGTTTGTCTTTCTTGCCAATAGCTTCGGCATGGAGGCGGTCGTCGGCGCCTATGCCGCAGGCATGGCGGTCGCTGTGTTCTTTTCCGGATGCGGGGGTAAGCCGCTCGAACACCGGCTCACAGCGATCGGCTCGGGCTTTTTCATCCCACTGTTCTTCACCGCAAGCGGCGTGGCTTTCGATCTGCCGTCGCTCGTGTCGAGTCCCGCGAATATCGTTCGCCTTTTGCTGTTCACCCTGGCATTTTTGCTTATTCGCATCGCGCCACTTGGAATTTACAAGAATGCGCTTCCGAAAAGCGATCTCCCCGCTCTCGCGCTACTTTCTTCGACGACGCTGCCGCTGGTCGTCGCGATTACCTATCTTGGTGGACAAACTGGCCAGATGACGCCGGAAAACGCATCGGCGCTGGTCGGTGCGGCGATCGTGACGGTGACGCTCTTCCCGATGCTTGCAACCATGGTCCGGGCGCCGTCCGCCGAGGCAAAATCCAATGCTATCGTCGCGGGTTTCGCGAACAGGATCGTCACTTGGTCCCTGGGGCAGGTGTCAAATCTACTGGTCATTTTGCCAATCGAGCTGCCTAAAGAGCCGCGAGACGAAGACTAATATTTCCAAATGCATCCTTCGCTCGCGCGCTTGCCCCTATCGCCCGCTCTCGGCGTCGGGGCGATGGGGGAACGGTCATTGACGCAAACCGTGCCTGGAGTTGAGAGCGGGAAAGGCTGCGGATTGAAAGGATTTTATGGTTCCTTCAGTGGAGAGGGGAATGCTCGCGGAGTCGTCCCCCACTCCACGGCGCTCGGCGGCTTAGCGTCGACGTCGCGTATAGCCGGAGCCTGGGGTGCGCCGATATAGATAAAGGCGACGATGCGGCCCTGCGCGGGCAAGCCGAGCGCTCGTGCAACATCGCCGTTATAGGCGGGCGCACCCGTGCGCCAGATTGCACCAAGTCCGAGGCCATGGGCGGCGAGCAGAATATTCTGCGCCGCGGCGCCGGCCGCCAGGATTTGCTCGATTTCCGGTATGCTGGAGTGCGGGACAGGGACGACCGCCACAACAAGTAGGGCTGGCGCCCGCAAAGGTTTGCGCCGTTCGCGGTCGAGTGCTTCCGAAGGCGTATCCGGCTTGCTCGCGCGCAAGGCCTCAGCCATCACGTCGCCGAGCGACGCTCGCGCTTCGCCGCGCACGATAAGAAACCGCCAAGGCCGCAGTCGGCCATGATCGGGAGCTCGCGCGCCTGCACGCAGAAGAATCTCCCATTGCGAATCGGTCGGCCCTGGCTCCGTCAAAATCGGCACGCTGGTCCGCGTTTCGATGGCTTCGAAAACATTCATCGCTTCCTCCATTCAGCGGACCAAGTGGCCGAAAATTTCATCCAACGCCGAGATCGCCATGTTGCTGCCCTTGGACCCAGTTCGAGAATCGCCAATCGAAAGTGTCGACCCGGCGAAGTTTGAAGCGCTTTGATCGCGCGAGTGACGGACTAAGCGATTGGGCGCGTCAATCGGATCAACGGCGCCGTGATCGCATTGTTTGAACGAGTCCGCTCGACCCGGTTGCGGACCCTCTTGGCGTGTTTTCATAATGATCGCGTCCACGAATCCTACGACGCATAGATGCAAAGGGTGGCATGCGCCCAAATGCTGTGACGGCCGATTTAGCTTGCGCCGTTATCTCGACCGCCACCCATCGAACCGCAGAGCGATTTGATGGGTGGCTAGAGCTTGAGTCATGGGAGTCATGGGTCTCTATAATAGGTTCCCAAGACGCAGACCTCAGACAGCGCCGAACATGGCGTTTTGCCGGACATTTTTGCGGCTACGGCAGGTCGAACAGCAGGATTTGCGAGCTATTTTGCCGTGACGTCACGGTCAGTTTATTCTCGCTCTCCACCGCAACGCCGTCACCTGCAATCGCGACCTCGCCATTGACATTGACAGCGCCCCGCACGACTTGGACCCAGCCTCTGCGGCCGGGCGCTAGCGCATGACTGACGGCGGCGTTCGCGTCGAGCAGCGCGTCGTAGAATTCGGCGTCCTGATAGATGGTAATCGAACCGCCGCGACCATTCGGCGAGCCGAGGAGACGCAGTTGTCCGCGCTGTTCCGACGGCGGAAAACTTCGCTGATCGTAGCGGGGCGTAACGCCCATGCGGTCGGGCACAATCCATATCTGCAGGAAGTGAACGGATTTGGCTTTCGAGTGGTTGAATTCACTGTGGCGAATGCCGGTCCCGGCGGACATGATCTGAACATCGCCCGGCCGGATCACCGATCCGGCGCCGGTGCTGTCCTTGTGTTCCAGGGCGCCGTCCAGAACATAGGAAATTATCTCCATGTCCTGATGGCCGTGGGTGTTGAAACCGGCGCCCGGGCGGACGCGATCCTCGTTGATGACGCGCAAGGGACCAAAGCCCATGTGCTTTGGATCGTAATAGTCGCCGAACGAAAAAGTGTGGCGGCTGTCCAGCCATCCGAGGTCAGCCCTGCCCCGCTGAAGCGCGGATCTCACCGTGATCATGATGCGCTCCGTCTGGCAACCATCGGTCGCGCCGCCGCCAACATTCAAGATGGGCGTCGGCTTGGTTTGTCTTGGACGCCTCAAACAGAAACTAGGTTCGCCGCTCGGCTTCGTCGACCCAATTTTCGAGCAAATTCGCGGCGGCGACGTCGCCGCTGACCATTCTTAGGAGCATGGCCCAGTGACCTCTCGCCAGGAACAAAGGCGAATTGCATACGCTCCGGAAATAATGGTCCGATCCGGGGTGCAGTCGATAATCGGCGGTGACGACCACGGCCGATGTCACCGCCCGGTCGGCCTGCGCGACCGTCTTCTCGATCCGTTGGATGCGCTGGTTCACACCCGGTTGCTCTCTGGGGCCCGCCGCTTCGCTTACGGCGGCGTCGAAGGCTACAGCGCAGCAACGCCCACATCAACTGCAGTTCAATGTCGTGCGCACGCTTTCGCTCGCCGGTTCGGGTCCGCCAAACATTCATCGATCAAAGGGCGTGGACAGCGACGCGATCCGCCCACAAGGGGAGAAAGACGGCGAGACAGTTGGAGACAAACTAAAGTTGAAGAACTGCTGACAGCCGTTCCTCTATCGCAACGCCATCAAACGCATGTTCTGTCGATTGAAGGACCTCAGACGCGTCGCGACACGCTACGACCGGAACTCCGTCAAGTTCCTCACCGCCATTTTCATCGCCGCGACGACAGCTGCTGGTTATGAGTTTGGGCCTTAATCCAGCGCGATCAGAACATATTGTGCGAGATCTATTGTCATCTTGGCGCCGATGGCGATCGCGGCGGCTAAGCACGTATTCATGAGTAGATGAAGATGGTCAGGGTTCATGGTTTCTGCCCCTGTGGTGGGCGGCGGGTGTAACGCCCCAAAAAACTCAACATCGACTATCAGCAACTTTAATGCCAAGGAGCCAATCGAATTTTTTGCATTTTCTCTGCAGTCTTACGACACGCTCGACGCCGCGAATAAAAAGACCCGGATCGACGGAGCGACCCGGGTCGAATGTGGAGCCGCGGGGTTGGCGGTCGCTGGCTCAAGAGAAGTCAATGCTCAATTGGTTAACCGAGTCTTAACGCTGCTTATTTCTTCCGCAGCCTGATGCCCAAAGCCGCAAAACCTGGAATTTTTCCAAAGTGTGAACAGTTGCGATGCAACCTGAATCATGACCCATTCATTACGTGGCAGCTAAGTAATTGGAGCGCAGAGGCGTATGACTATTGGCGACTGGAACTCTACGATTCTGCCTGAGGAAGGCGCAGTCGTGTACGTTCTGGCGGCGGATCATCGCGGCCGATACGAGGTTCCGTTCCCGGTCATTTTTCGCGAAGATCGTTGGTGGAACGCGGAGACGGGACAACAGCTCGAAGCTTTTGTGGCGGGATGGCAGCTGGTCTCGTAAAAGAGTCCTGGCGGATTATGACAGCGCCGTAACCGGTGGCCTTGCGGGAGTCGTCGGCATTGCTCGCGCCCTGTTCATCGGCAAGCGCCAGGCCAAGTGGGCGCGCGCGCAGTTGATGCGCGGTGGCCTGCTGCTTCGGGCGAGCAGTTGGAGCGAAGAGCACGAACGCGAGGCGTGGCATGTCATGCAACGGAGGCAGGTCACCATGCGCACGTGGCCGCTCTTCTAAGGAGCCCCGTTCTGACGTATCAGAACGGGGCTAAATTGTTTCGTTCCCGCACTCAAACCTGGCAATGCCTTGGTTAGCGCAAATGCCGCACCAGATGAGTTTGGGACTCGAATTAGGGGCCCCGCGACAGTTGCGTTATTGAGACAAGGTTCTGCTTCGATTCTTTGATCGTCGGTCTGTCCGGGCAGCCAAGACAGCGTGGAGCCGGCGCCAACTCGGAAAGGACCTGAAGGGCCTTTCCAAGTTGAAGTGGAGGGGACAGGCCGCTCGCTGTTCAGGCCGCCAGGCTGCTCGAGGCGGGAGCGGCGGCGGCCTCGCTCCAGACATCAGGCTCGATCTCGATGTCGATCTCCAACATCGAGACGGCGTCGCGCTGATGCAGCTTCACTTCCACTTTATCGGCGTCGACAGCGACATGCTTGCCAATTGCGGCCAGAATTTCCCTGTGCAGCAGGGCGACGAGGTTGGCGCTGCTCCTGGATTTTCGTTCATGCGCCAGCAGGATTTGCAGGCGCTCGCGGGCGACCGGCGCCGAGCTGGGGCGCGCGAAAATTCGAAATAAATTCATGCCGCCCTCCGACCAAAGAACCGGCCCAGAAGGCCCTTTTTCTCCGCGGGCGCGATCACCGGCAGATTGGCGCCGCACAGCCGCTGAGCCGCCTCGGTATAAGCGCGGGCCGGCGCGCTCATCGCATTGTGCAGCGTCACCGGCGAACCAACATTCGAGGCGCGCAACACCTCTTCGCTCTCGGGCACGATCCCCAGCAGTGGAATCGACAAGATCTCCAACACATCGTCGACGCCCAACATCTCGCCGCGCGCCGCGCGGCCGGCATCGTATCGCGTCAGCAGAAGATGCTTTTCCATGCGTTCTCCCCTTTCGGCGCGTTCGGACTTCGCATCGAGCAGCCCGATCATGCGGTCGGAATCGCGCACCGACGAGACTTCGGGGTTGGCGACGATGACCGCGACATCAGCGAAGCGCATCGCCAGGGTCGCGCCGCGTTCAATGCCAGCGGGACTATCGCAGACGATCCAGTCAAAGCGCTCTCGCAACTCGCCGATAACCCGCTGCACGCCTTCTTCGGTCAGGGCGTCTTTGTCGCGCGTCTGCGAGGCGGGCAGTAGAAACAGAGTCTCGAGGCGTTTGTCTCGGATCAGCGCCTGATGCAATTTTACGTCGCCTTGCGCCACATTGATCAGATCGTAAACAACGCGCCGCTCGGCGCCCATAACCAGATCGAGGTTGCGCAGGCCGACGTCGAAGTCGACCACGGCGACTTTCAGGTCCATCCGCGCCAGAGCGGCGCCAAGAGCCGCAGTCGATGTTGTCTTGCCGACGCCTCCCTTGCCGGAAGTGACCACCAATGTTTTGGCCATGTCGTCTTCTCCTATTTGTCAAGCGTTGCGATTTTGACGGTTTCGTTTTCAAGCCATGCCTGAATCGCTTGGCTGCGCATCCTGGGTTCGATCTCGTCGGCGGTAAGATAAAAGCCGCCCACCGCCAGCAGTTCGGCTTCGAGCCGACGGCAAAAAATTCGCGCCCGCTCTTCGCCGTAGACGCCGGCCATGACGCGTCCGCGCAGCGTCCCGTAGATATGCACGGAGCCGCCGGCGATAACGTCGGCGCCCGAGGCCACCGAACCGATCACGATCACGTCGCCTTCGGGATAGTAGACGGACTGGCCGGAGCGCACTGTGGTCTCGACGACCAGCGCGGCGCCGCCGCGTTGCAGCGGCGCTTGCCGCGCCAAGTCCTTGGCTCCTTCTTCGCCAGCGCCGCCAATTGAATTGGCGCTTTGGTCGCCACCGCCCAGTTCAATGGGCGCCGCCGCCGCACGGCCAGCTGCATCGGCGCTTTCAGAGTCAGGTTCGTGGGCAATGGCGCGGGCGCTCCCTCCGATCAGGATCGGCGGCAGGTCAGGAGCGTCCCAGGCAGGCTCCACGCCGGTCAGCGCCATGATGCGAATGCCGCGCCCGGATAGGTTTTCAACCAGCCCGGCCACTCCCGATCGGTCCAGTTCCAATGCGCTGAGGTCGACCACCACGGATTTTCGGGAAAAAAACGCCGGGGAGCGTTCAAGACAGGCGTCCAACCGGGCAATCCAGCCATCGAGCGGCGCATCTAGCTCGAGCGCCAGCACGGGAAAGGAGCGGCCTCGAAAGCGGATGTGTTGAGAGGAAGATTGCGTCACGGCAGACTCGCTGAATGAGAGCCTCAAAGTGGCCGCGACATGGTTAATAAATTCTTAAGCGCGACTTTCTGACGAGTTGCACTGGCCGGAGCGCTCGTCGGCGGTGAAGCACGCGCCAGCGTTTTGGAGATTCTGCTCCTTATCGCCTTCGCTGCACCGCGGCGATCGACGGCCTCTCGCTCGCGCCCTCGATGGCGATCCCATCGAACATTTTCACCGAGCTTAGATGCCCGGCAAAGTCGAATTGCTTATCGGAAGACGCAGGGTTCCAGGCGAGGCTTTTGCGACGGCCATTGAAGTCGCTCGGACAGGAGCGAAAGGTGACTCCGTGCAGCCTTGCTCCCTTACCAGGGCAGATTTGCGCTCCATATTCTTACTCAAAGTGAAACAGGTCCTCTTCAGGCCTGGATGAAGGTTACGAGAACGAGGAGGACGTGCAAAGAGGAGAACCAAAATGTTCAAGATCGCTTTGGTCGGTATGGCGATGAGCGTGTGGCTCGGGTCATTGGCGGCGGCGCAAGCGGTCACTCCGTGCTATAACCAGCGCGCTTCGATATATTACAGGAGCTATGGTTTCGCAGCCGCTCCCAACTTCGCGCCAAGCCCATCGGTTATAGCAGCGCCTTACGACAATCGGGAACGTGGATGCTTTGTAACGAACAACAAGGTCGAAGCAGAGCGCGGAATTCGTCATTGGTGGCCCGCATGCTGAATCTTCCGTTCTGGGTCGGGCGTTGGCGTCGGTAGGGCTCAGGGTGCGCCACTCTCTCGAAGTTCTCGGGAAAAAGTAACGGACTTCGATCACGGCTCAAATTTTCGAATTTGAGCCGTTATTGCGATGGTGTCCATGGAACTCATGCAAGACGATAAGTTTGTCGTTGTTGACCGGGTATGTCGCGGACATCTCCTCGTCGTTCCATGAAGGCAGATGGCGTCATTCTGTTGCGGTCGAGCGCGATCAATCGATAGACCAACGCCGGCCAGAGCGTCGAGACTGCCGTTCAATATGAATTCCCGATTTGCAGGAAAATCTGGTTCGCGTTCGATTGACGCAAGAGGTGAGAAGCAGGCTCCACATTCGGGAGCCCGCTCGAAATCTCTGGTCTATTTGAAGGGACCGGTAGTGGTGAATGCGCCGGAGCCCGCAACGACATTGCTCGGCCCGATCGATACCGCCGTCGCGCCGTTCAACAGGTTTAGCCCAGCTGGACTGGCGTTGAGCACGTTATTGGCCATGCCAATTACGTTGCCGGCGCCACTAGCTTGCACCGCATAGGTCGTATTGCCGTCAATGAGACTGTTCGCGATCGACGCCACATTGCCAACGCCAGCGCCCTGCACGTTCACGCCGCCGTTATTGAGGTTGATCGTCGAATCTTTGATGAAAACGCGCGCGCCGGCTGAGCTGCTCGTCATGTTCACGCCGTTCTGGGTAAAATTCCGGATCGCACACCTAAAAACATATGTAAGTAGCCCGGAGTTGATTTTTACGCCGTCCAGGCCGGTGCCCGTCCCGTCAATATCGAGACCCTCAAGGACAATATGATCGGTCGGTCCCGCCGCGACGACGATGCCATTGGTCCCCGCCACCAGAACGCCGGCTTCAACATGGTCGGAACGAATCGTGATGGACTTGGTGATTGTGACCGCGCCGAAGCCGCCAGGGTCGAGCACGTTAATTTCGCCGGCCGCCGCGGTCTTGGAGATCGCGCCGGCAAAGGTTTTGCAGGGCGCAGTGCGAGAACATGGATTGGCGTCGTCCCCAACGCCTGACACCCAGGTGCGCGTCGCCTGAGCCTGCGCAAGTCCTGGAGCGGCGATCATCGGCGCCAATGCGAACAAACCAAGCGATAAAGTGCGCGTGTTCATGAAGTTCCTCCCTTTATTGTGTTGGACCGGCATTCGCCAGATAGCGGCTGATTCGACAATCTCCTCCGAGCGGCGCCTACTGACAAGCAGAGTGCGCCGCCGCCCCAGCCGAAAACCGCCGGCCCGCGAGCAAGAAGGATACTGGCTCGAACCGATCGGCGGACCCCAAGCCGCCGTCGAAGTTTGGATCGTGGCTCGCCATGACGACGGCTTTTCCTTCCTCCTTGGCGAAGCGACGCAACATCTGGAAATCGATTTCGCCATTCGCGGAGTTGAGGAAAGACTGAGGTCCAGGGGCTGGTCACGATCGAAAGTCGAGGCTGTTGGTCCAACCGTCGGGCCAGAGAAACCAGCGCTCAACCAGGAACCGACGCAGCAAGCTCGGAAAGATCGAGATAAGGATGATCCCAACCGAGAACAGACACCATATCGCAGGCGCTTCATTGACGTTGCTTGTGAGAACATTTGCAATCAACGGTCCGGCGAGAAAGTGAAAAATGGCGAAGCGCCACGATCCGTAAAGCAGAGGCAAAATGACCACCGTCAGAACATATGTTGGAAAACCCCAGTTCGCGCCGAGGGCCTCGTCAAACGGGCGCGCCAGCCCGTTATACGGGATTGTCCAGGCGATATGCCATTCGCCGGAGTGGACGCATAATTCGCCGCCACACATAAGCTGACCGATGCGACAAGGCCCGGCCCATTGAATGGGATAGACTTGCGCCAACATGAACGCCGTCGAAGCCGCGCATAAACCATAAACGACAAGTCGGATTTTCTTGCGGATTTGGCCAGATATGAATTGCATGGCGAGCGCGTTGATGAAGAATGGTTGAAAAACGATGTGCGCGTAAGACAATGCGGTGATAGATCGATTAGCGGTGCTGTCGCAAACGTCCGCAACAAGATATCCGGCGGCTTGCAGGCCCTCCATGATTGCGAAATAGCCGATCGTGGCCCATATCGCCACCGGGAGGTTTCTCTGCCGCGCATAGATGGCTGCGGCGGAACCCACCGCGGCCATGGCGATTGACGCGGAAAAGCTCCAACACATTTATCGCGGTCCTTGAGGGCGACGCCGAGGGTATTATCCGCCGACGCCCTCCAAGGGTCGCTGGGCCGGCGATTGTTGCATGGGGGGCCGCTCACGGGCAAGCCAACGTATCCCGAAATGAGTTCCGAACCCATGCCGATGAGGCGCGCCGACAATTCGCCGTGAACCTGAGCAGGTTGCAGCATTTTGCGAAGCGCGCTTCATCAGCTCCTGCCGCTTTCGTCTGATGAGAGAGGCTACCCCCCGCATCGATGGAATATCTCGGCTTGATCGCGTTTTTTGGATCGCGACGCCGAACCGAATCCGTTCCGAAACAATCTGCTAGCAAGCAATCGAGTCGAGTGACAAAAATTTTGCCGTCGCCTCTTGAACGACGAAAAGTCAATTCTTACGTCGCTCGCCGGGGCCGCTAGCGGCCTCGCTTTCGACATTTCTGACAACCCCAAGGGAGAAGCTTCATGAAGTTTCGTCCACTCCATGATCGCGTCCTGGTTCGGCGCATCGAAGCGGATGAACGCACCAAGGGCGGCATCATCATCCCGGACACCGCGAAGGAAAAGCCTCAGGAAGGCGAAATCGTCGCCACCGGGCCCGGCGCCCGCGACGACAGCGGCAAGCTGGTTCCGCTCGACGTGAAGACCGGAGACCGCGTGCTGTTCGGCAAGTGGTCGGGAACCGAGGTCAAGATCGACGGCGAAGACCTTATCATCATGAAGGAAAGCGACATTCTAGGCGTGGTCGAGGCTTCCGCCGGCGCGCAGAAGCAGGCCGCTTAAAAACAACCCCAATCGTTCAAACACTCATGTCTTTGAAGGAGTGAGAAAAATGCCTGCGAAAGACGTCAAGTTTTCGCATGACGCCCGTGACCGCATGTTGCGGGGAGTAGAAGTCCTGAACAACGCCGTGAAGGTGACGCTGGGCCCCAAAGGTCGCAACGTGGTTATCGAGAAGTCGTTCGGAGCGCCGCGCATCACCAAGGATGGCGTGACCGTCGCCAAGGAAATCGAGCTGTCCGACAAGTTCGAAAATCTGGGCGCGCAGCTTGTGCGCGAGGTCGCTTCCAAGCAAAACGATCTCGCCGGAGACGGCACGACGACCGCCACCGTGCTGGCGGCCTCGATCGCCCGCGAAGGCTCCAAGGCGGTCGCCGCCGGGCTCAACCCCATGGACCTGAAGCGCGGCGTCGATCTCGCCGTGGAGGCCGTCGTCGCCGATCTCAAGCAGAACGCCAAGAAGATCACTTCGAGCGACGAGACCGCACAAGTCGGAACGATCTCGGCCAATGGCGACGCCTCGATCGGCAAGATGATCGCCGAGGCGATGCGGAAGGTCGGCAACGAAGGCGTGATCACCGTCGAGGAGGCCAAGAGCTTAGACACAGAACTCGACGTCGTCGAAGGCATGCAGTTCGATCGCGGCTACCTGTCGCCCTACTTCATCACCAACCCCGAGAAGATGATCGCCGAACTCGACGATCCCTATATTCTCATCCATGAGAAAAAGCTGTCGAACTTGCAGGCCATGCTCCCGGTCCTGGAAGCGGTGGTGCAGACTGGCAAGCCGCTGCTCATCGTCGCCGAGGATATCGAGGGCGAGGCTCTGGCGACGCTCGTCGTCAACAAGCTGCGCGGCGGGCTCAAGATCGCCGGAGTGAAGGCCCCGGGCTTCGGCGACCGTCGCAAGGCTATGTTGGAGGATATCGCCGTCCTGACTGGCGGCCAGATGATCGCCGAGGATCTCGGCATCAAGCTCGAGAACGTGACGCTCGCCATGCTCGGTCGCGCCAAGCGCGTGCGAATCGAGAAGGAGAACACCACGATCATCGACGGCTCCGGCGACAAGAAGGACATCGGAGGCCGCATCGCTCAGATCAAGGCGCAGATAGAGGAGACGACCTCCGACTACGACCGTGAGAAGCTACAGGAACGGCTGGCCAAACTTGCGGGCGGCGTCGCGGTGATCCGCGTTGGCGGCGCTACCGAGGTCGAGGTCAAGGAAAAGAAGGATCGCGTGGACGACGCCCTCAACGCCACCCGCGCGGCGGTCGAGGGAGGCGTGCTTCCGGGCGGCGGCGTGGCGCTGATTCGCGCGCTGAAGGCGCTGGACGGCGTCAAGGTCGCCAATTCCGACCAGAAAACCGGCGTCGAAATCGTCCGCAAGGCCATTCAGACGCCGGCGCGCCAGATCGTCGACAACGCGAGCGACGACGGCGCGGTCGTGGTTGGCAAGCTGCTGGAGTTCGCGTGACTACGCGCATGGCTATGACGCCCAGACCGGCCAGTATGGCGATCTCTTCAAGGAGGGCATCATCGATCCGGCGAAGGTCGTGCGAACCGCGCTTCAGGACGCCGCTTCCGTGGCGGGCCTGTTGATTACGACGGAGGCGATGGTCACGGAAGTCCCGAAGAAGGAGACGGCGCCGGCCGTGCCCGCTGGCGGAATGGACTACTAAGCCGGGTTCGGCGCCTGCCCTCTTGGCGGGCGCCGACGCCCACCGGTGCATTGACTTCGCAAACATGCGCGTGGCGACCCATGATTTCGCGCCTTTTCCTGATACTTCTGCTGCTTTCGCCTATGCCGCTTTTCGCCGGCAGTCTGCCGAGCGGGGCGAAGGAGACCGTGGCGCCGGTCGTGCGCGCCGTCACGCCTGGCGTCGTCAACATCGCCACCCGCAAGATCGAACAGATCGAGGTCCCCGTCGATCCGCTTCTGCAAGAATTCTTCAAGCTGCCAAACCAGCGGCTGCGTCGCGAGACGACCTCCGCCGGATCCGGCGTTATCGTCGACGCCGAGCACGGCTATGTCCTCACCAACGAGCATGTCGTGCGCGGCGCCTCCATTATCGAAGTGACGACCAAGGACGACCGGCATTTCCGCGCCCAAATGGTCGGACGCGACAAGGCGACGGACATCGCCGTCCTCAGGATCAAACCCGATAACCTGACCGCCGTGCCGATGGGCGAGAGCGGCTCGCTCGAAATCGGCGATTTCGTCCTCGCGATCGGCAATCCCTTCGGCCTTGGGCAAGCGGTGACCTCGGGGATCGTCTCGGCGCTCGGGCGAACCGGGCTCGGCATCGAAGGCTATGAGGATTTTATCCAGACCGACGCCTCGATCAATCCCGGCAATTCGGGCGGCGCCTTGGTGACGCTGGACGGGCGCCTCGTGGGCATCAACACCGCGATTCTATCCAGGAGCGGAGCGAGCAATGGCGTCGGTTTCGCGATTCCGATCGACATGGCGCGCCACATCATGCGGCAGATCGTCGAGCAGGGAGGAACCCATCGCGGGCGCATTGGCGTGGGGCTGCGCGACGGCGCTCAACGCGGCGCCGAGATCGCCTCGGTCGAGCCGTCGTCGCCCGCCGAACTCGCCGGATTGGAAAAAGGCGACGTCATCATCGCCGTCGACGGCAAGAAGGTCGAAACGCCAGCGCAGTTGCGTAACCTAATCGGCCTCATGCCGATCGGTCGGGAAGTTGGCATCCGTTACAGAAGGGGCGCGGATGTCGTCGACGCGACGGTAAGGATCATGTCCGCGCGCAACGCCACCGTGACCGGGAACCGCCCCTAGCGTCCGCCCTCCGGTGACGCGAGCATGGCGGAATAAGAGATGCGACGCGGACTCTAGCGATAAACAACGGTTAATCCCGCAAGGTTGGGAAGCTGGCTGAACCGGGCGGCATTGCGGTCACGCAGCAGGTTTTCGATCAGGTTTATAACAAAGTTCCCGAAATTTTAGCGAGCATCGGGAAGGTCAAGCTAAAAAACATCCAAAGACCTATGGAAGTGTATCGCGTTTCGACGAGGGCGCCGACGCTATCATTTGCGGGTTCGCCACGACGCTGGTTGCAAAATCCAGGCGATAAGCAAAGAGGGCTCGGTCGCGTCAGCACGTTTAGCGTCGTCCGGGCTCGGGCTGGCCGTGGGGCGTTGGCCGCCGCGCGCGCGATCAGGTGGATCCAGTCAGCCAAGCGCTCAACTAAGGCCGGTCAAACCTTCGGGTTTCGGAAAGTCTTTGAAGTAACGAGCATGGACGCGCATTGGGCTGTGTGTGCCCACGACGCCGTAAGGAGTCAACTTTGCAGTCTCGCCCGCGGATTGAGAGGCCTTACGCCGCTATTGTTTCCGCTTGTTGAATGGCGCCGGACGTTGCGAGTCCCAATAGACGTAGCCTGGCGTCGATCCCGCCTCATGGGCGCCGCTTGCGACCAGATCCTCGGTGGTTCCGCCTGAGGTTCGGACCAGCGACACCGGCACGCCAAGCAACCCAGCGGTTTCGGTTCCGGCAGCGCATCGGGCGCTGGGGGCGCCTTGCACGATGAACTGCGCCCCGGCGGCGCCAAGCGTTTTGTA
This sequence comes from uncultured Alphaproteobacteria bacterium, assembly GCA_963724845.1. Classification (GTDB taxonomy): domain Bacteria; phylum Pseudomonadota; class Alphaproteobacteria; order Rhizobiales; family Beijerinckiaceae; genus Methylocystis. Next base: position 44,844 of record CAVRWF010000005.1, on the reverse strand, counting down.
GTCGAAGTTGGTAGCGTTCACCAGGTTCGTGTTGCCATCAACGAGTGGAACGAAAACCACGCTATCCACACATTGATAGGTTCCTGAGTACGATTGCCCAAGTGAATTCCAAACTGTGAACAGCAGCTTGGTCGTTTGCAGTATATAGTCCTGCCGCAGATCCTGATTGCAGCTCGCAATAGCCAGATAGTTTGCGCCTGTAACAAGGTTACCTAAGGTTGAATCATTAGGCATGAAGGATACGGTGTTGTATGCTGGACACGCATCGTAGGTCCCAGCGCTCGTACATGCGGTCCCATTGATCGGACATGCGTGCACAGCACCGCCGTTTAACAGCAAGACACCCGGTGCTCCTTGTATCGTATTGTCGGCTTCTGGCAGGCCTTGGGCGTTCAATGCCTGAAAGGCCCAAGGGCTATATTTAAGGGCGCGACCGAAGCCTAAAATTGTGCCGGTCCCTTGCAGGTGGTTAAACGCGATCTGGTTAGTCGAGCCGGAATCAGTCGCGAAACAAACCAACTCACCACGGTAGAGACTTCCAAACTGAGGATAATCCCCGTAGTTCGGAAATGGAGGCGGAGCAACGCCATCCGCAGCCAAAGTTAGAATGTCCCAAGACACGGTGGCTTTCCCTGAGAGCTCGAAGCCGAAGCCCACTCTGCCTTTTTGCTCGTTCACATAAAAACATTCTACGTGCACGGATGTCGTCTGATCATTCGATATTTCGATAATCGTGTCCGCCTTTGCGCCCGGATCAATATTAACCAATGGGAAAATCAGCAGACTGCCCTTTTTGGATGTATTGGTCACAGGCGCCGGTAGCGTCTGCGCCGACGCCGAAATGGCGCTCATCGCGAAAGCGATGGCTATCAAACGCGCTTTGGCTTTCATCTGAAGATCCCAATCAAAGTTACAGTTACTGTTGGTCAAAAACCTGAATGGAGCACTCCCCGAATTGGTGAAAATATACTGAGGTAAAAAAGCAGCTAACGCCACGAAGTCATTAACACATGATTAAAACTTCTTCGCGCCGCACTCCCTCGCCACTGGACCAGCGCGCAAGATGCGATCGACGGCGCATTGCTGCGATCGAGGCTCACCTGTAGTATTAACCAGCCTCAGAACGCGGGCGCCCGCCGAGGGCAAATCGAGATGATGGACGAGGCAGTCTAATCGCGCAGTCGTCGAGCCCACGGCGCCAGCACATCGGCGCAGAAGCGCTCCGGGAAATTCGCACGGCAACAGGAAACAGCGTCACATCGGAACCGCCGCGCGATGACAACCAGGACCCGCAAGCGGAAGATCGGCCAAGAGTCGGAGATAGCGGCTGTGGACGCGTTCGGCGATCGCCGGGCAGTTCGGACATCGGCTAGATTTGCTCATGGACAAAGCGCGATAATGGTAGTCGCGTCGTCATGGATGGAATTTTCAACGTGGAAACCGGGTCGTCCATGTGCTTGCAGCGGACCGAGTCTCCGCTCGTTGCAAACCAGTCTCAGTTCTCGCGCGGCGAAAATCCCGGAGATTGGAAAACTCGGGTCAGAGACTGAGCCCCACCGGCCTGTAAACCGCCTCCGCTGCAACTCGGACCAAGAAGCTTAGCGCGGCGATCAACGATCAGATCAAACCCTTTGGCGGCCAGGAGGAATAGCAGGAAACACGGCTCTGACGGCCAAACTGGCTGCTGCGGTCGACTAGAGCCTTCAAGGCAATCTAATCCGCCGGCATGATCTCTTGAGCCAAGAGAAGCCCGGTCAGATAAGGGAGTCGGCGGGTATCCCGCGATCCTTTTGCATGCGGCGGCTTATCGCCCAGGCCATCCAGCGGGTTGGTTGCGGTCCTTATCGCATTTTCCAGCCCATCGCCGCTGGCCAGTCCGTTCATCACGTCGTCAGCGAAGTGGCGCCCCTCAGGATTGTCGAGGAAGGCGCGGACCGCCTCGGGACAAGCGCCAGTCGCCTTTTCGACTGGGGCGGCGGCAAGCGTCCAGGCCTCATCCTGATCGGTTTGGCCCCGAAGGATCCCGAAGAAACCCAGGCTTCGTTTTGTGTCGGCAGCGCGGGATTTTGCATTTGGTTTCAATCCTGATACCGCAGGTTATTCGTGCTGCGCCAAAGGACGTTTGCTCTGTCTGGGAGCGAAGTCAACGCCAGATGATGATTTAGGAAGATTTAGGGCGTCCCCGAGTCTAAAGGCCAGCTCCAAGATTTAATTCGCGAACACGCGCCCGACTGGGCCGCTACACGCCAACGATGCGCCAATTACGATTTCCAGAGATTTAGAAACACAATTCCCTTCTCAGTCTAACAGGAAAGCAAATCGAGTGAACAGGGAGCCGGAAACGCCCAACAGGGAAATGGTTTGATTACACCAGCTGTCATTGCGCGCCAACGCTCAAGCGCTTCCCTCATGCCGCCAGCATCCCCGCATTGCTGGGTTTGACCCAAACTGACATTGCTGAAAGGCGAAGTCCAGGACTCCTAGTTTTTCGTGCTTGCCGTGATCGCGGCTGCAAATTCAATCAGCTCTGCCGCGCGCGCTGGTTAAACACCGGCGATACACTGTCATATCGCTGACTCGTCTCCGGGGCTGGCTACGCAAGGAGACCGCCATGTCCGAACCTGCTCGCCAGTCGACCGCATCTCGGCGACAAGAGCGCAGCGTCGCCGACTCGTTCATCGACTTGCGCAGGAGGGAATAGGTCACTGCTTTGGCGTCGCCGGGGACTATGCGTTTCCGCTATGCGACGCAGTTGATCGCAGCCCGGAAGTCAAATGGATAGGCTGCGCGAATGAGCTGAACGCCGCTTACGCCGCCGACGGATACGCTCGCATTCGTGGCGCCGCTCTGCTGGTGACAACCTATGCCGTGGGCGAAATGTCGGCGCTTAACGGCGTGATGGGCGCCAAAGCCGAGCGATCTCTCGTCTTCCATTTGGTCGGGATGCCGTCTTATCAAAATCAGCGGTTGCACAAGATCGCGCATCATACCTTTGGCGATGGAGTTTTCGGCAATTTCGTCAACATATCGGCTCAGGCAGCCTGCTGTCACGCGGTCATAACGCCGGAAAATTGCATGATCGAAATGGAGCGGCTGATCGCCGAGGCGAGGCGCGACAACCAGCCCGCCTAAATCGTCGTGCCTTCCGATTTCGCGTTGACGCCGGCCGTTTGGAACGACGTCAAGCCCACCGATCTTCGACGCGATCCTCTGGCGCGGGTCCCAACCTATTAAATCGAATGCGCGAGCTTTGGGAAAATACATCTCGCTGCGGTGATTAAGCTGGTCCACCGGGTATTGGACTTGGCCGAGCGGTAAGTCACAACCCGACCACTGCGCAACTGCAGGGTTGCCAACCTTGCGATGTGACCTACCATTTTGGCATACGCGCAATCTTGATATTTCCCGACAGAGATCGAACAGCAAAAGCGTGAGCGGCTCGCCCAGTGATTGTCGTTGGCGACAAAGGGGGGGAGATCAATGGCTTTTACGATTAAAGTCAACGGACGCAGCCATAGCGTCGATGTTGACGGCGACACCCCACTCCTTTGGGTGCTACGCGACGTGCTCGGCATGACCGGCACGAAATTCGGCTGCGGTATGGCGCTCTGCGGGGCGTGCACCGTGCACATCGACGGAGCCGCGACGCGCTCCTGCATCACCACCGTCGACGCCATCGGCAAGTCGGAGATCACAACGATCGAGGCGATCGGGGCGACAGCGGTGGGCGCAAGGATTCAGAAAGCCTGGCTCGACCTGGAGGTCGTTCAATGCGGATACTGCCAGTCCGGCCAGATCATGTCCGCATCAGCGCTGCTGGCGAGCAATCCGCATCCGACGGATTCCGACATCGACGACGCAATGTCGGGCAACATCTGCCGCTGTGGAACCTACATCCGCATTCGCGAAGCGATCAAGCTGGCCGCGCAATCAAGCGAACAAGGAGGCCGGTGATGTTGAGCGTTCGGGGCAATTCTAAAGTCTCGAACCCGCGTCGATCGCGCGCGGCGAAGGAGATCTCGCGGCGTGGCTTTCTGCAGGTTGGAGCGTCTTTAGGCGGCGGCCTGATGCTGAGCCTCAGCCTGTCTCCAGCAAATGACGCCGCCGCCAGCGGCTTCGCGCCCAACGCCTTCATCCGCATCGAAGGCGATGGCCAAATCATCCTGACCATGCCCTATGTCGAGATGGGCCAGGGAACCTATACCTCAATCCCAATGCTGATCGCCGAAGAGCTTGAAGTCGAACTCAACCAGGTGCGGCTCGAACATGCGCCGCCCAACGAAAAGCTTTACGCCAATCCTCTTTTGGGCGTGCAAGCGACCGGCAATTCAAATGCGATCCGCGGCGCTTGGCTCCCGTTGCGCCAAGCCGGCGCGACCGCGCGGACCATGCTCGTGTCGGCTGCCGCAAAACGCTGGAGCGTCGACGCGGCGGCTTGCCGCGCGCAGCGCGGCGAAGTGCGCCACCCGCCCACCGGAAGAAGCCTCAAATATGAAGCGCTCGCAGCCGACGCCGCCCGCTTATCCATCCCCACAAGCGTGACGCTCAAGCGACCGGAGGAATTCAGACTAATCGGCGCGCCGGCGAAGCGACTTGATGCGCCAGCGAAAGTCAACGGGACAGCCCTCTATGGCATCGACGCTCGCCCGCGGGGCGTGAAGATCGCGTCTCTCGCGCAATCTCCGGTTTTCGGGGGGCGCGTGAAGCGCGTCGACGATGCGGCGGCCAAGGCCGTCAAGGGCTTTGTCAAGATCGTGCGGCTCGACGACGCCGTTGCGGTCGTCGCCGACCATATGGGAGCCGCGAGGAAAGGGCTCGCGGCGTTGGTGATCGAATGGGAAGACGGTCCGCACGCCAAGCTAGACACTCAAGCAATCGTGCGCGAACTGGAAGCGGCGACGCTAAAACCAGGCGCGGAGGCTCAGAACATCGGCGATGCCGACAAGGCCATGGAACACGCCGTCGCCAGGATTGAGGCGACCTACCAGGTTCCATTTCTCGCACACGCAACAATGGAGCCAATGAACTGCACGGCTTATGTGCGCAAGGACGGCTGCGAGGTCTGGGTCGGCACGCAGGCAATTGCGCGAGCCCAGGCGGCGGCGGCAAAAGCCGCAGGTCTGCCGTTGGATAAGGTCGTGATCCACAATCATCTGATCGGTGGTGGCTTTGGTCGGCGTCTGGAAGTCGATGGCGTCATTCGCGCCGTTCAGATCGCGCGGGAAGTTGACGGCCCCGTGAAAGTCGTTTGGACGCGTGAGGAAGACGTCCAGCATGACATGTATCGACCCTATTTCGTCGACCGGATATCGGGCGGCCTCGACGAAAAAGGGCGCCCGTCGCCTGGAGCAATCGCTTCGCAGGCTCCTCGGTGATTGCGAGATGGCTTCCTCCCGGGTTCCACGATGGCCTTGATCCCGACACCACTGAAGGCGCCATCAATCTGGTCTACGCGCTGCAGAACATGCGCGTTGAATATTTGCGGGTGGAGCCGCCCGGCGTTCCGACAGCCTTCTGGCGCAGCGTTGGGCCGTCACACAACGTCTTCGTGACCGAAAGCTTCATCGACGAATTGGCGGCGGCGGCGAAGCAGGATCCGATCGCGTACCGGCTGGCGCTCCTCGACAGGACGCCGCGCGCCAAAGCAGTCCTCGCGCTGGCCGCAGAAAAGTCCGATTGGGGACAGCCGCTGTCCAACAGAGTCGGCCGAGGCGTCTCGTTGCAGTTCGTCTTCGGTAGCTATTTGGCGCAAATCGCCGAAGTCGAAGTGTCGAACGCTGGCGCGGTTCGCGTGCGGCGCGTCGTTTGTGCCGTGGATTGCGGGATCGTGGTGAATCCCGACACCGTCCGGGCGCAGATCCAGAGCGCCATCATGTTCGGCGTCACCGCGGCGCTCTATGGCGAAATCACCATTAAGGACGGACGCGTGGAGCAAACCAACTTCGATACATACAAAATTCTGCGGATGGACGAGGCGCCAGCCGTGGAGGTCTACATCGTCCAAAGCTCTGAACCGCCGGGTGGGATAGGTGAGGCCGGGACGTCGGCGATAGTCCCCGCCGTCACCAATGCAATCTTCGCGGCGACGGGCAAGCGTTTGCGAAAATTGCCGGTGGTCGCCGCAGAGTTGAAGCAGGCATCGATATAGGCCTCGCGTCGTCAGATTTACCGGGCGAAGTTCGCGGACTTCAACTGAGGCGCTCCAGATAAGGAGGACTGAAATGGTTCGAACCCACCAGCCAGGCCAAGCCGCTTTCAGATCGATCCTGCCGGAGGACATTGAGTGGAAGCCCTTCCCGGCCTTCCCACCTTCGGTGCGCCTAGCGGTCGTCGTCGGAAATCCTTCCGAACCCGGACCCTATGTGATCAGGGTCAAAGTTCCATCCGGCGTGAAACTAGAGGCGCACAAACATCCGGAGGACCGCGTCTACACGGTTATGTCCGGCGTTTTCTATATCGGCCTCGGCGATCAGTTCGACGGCGACAAGCTGAAGGCCTATCCCCCCGACGCCGTCATCGTCTTGCCCGGGGATACGTCACACTTCCACTGGGCGAAGTCCGGAGAGTATGTCACTCAGGTGACCGGCATCGGTCCGTTGGGCCTCGAATATCTGGACCCGGATGACGACCCTCGGAACTCGAGCTCATAGACGCCACCGACCACCACCGACGCCTATTCTCGCTATCGCGCCTTCTCCGAGAATGCCAAGTTCGTAGATCTGGGTGCTCAGACTTCACCGGAACTTAGTTTCGGAGCGGCGACGCATTGAACGCTCGAAAAGGAGCCGTCAACGCGTCAAGATCGTTTCGTAGGACGGAGCATCTCAATCCGCATTCCAGCGTGGCTTATACACATAATTAATTCAGTTGCAGATCGAGCAGCGACCGCGACGCGCGCTTGGAATAATTCGAGTTGTGTAATTCGGCGTGAGGGTTCGAGGCCGATCGGCGCAGGGATGCGCTCCAAACGTTGATTTGACTTTCCCGGATATCGGCGTGTGAAGTCAACATTGGAGTCCGCTGCACACTTGTTCAAACAATCCGATCTTGGCGCTAGTGATCCAAATGCGACCTGCGCCAAGTGTCTTGTTTGAACGACCGAAGCCGTATCCCCATCGTATCCTCACGGACCGGGCGACCCCTCTCAATTGTGCTGCGACCTTTGATGCCCCGATTCGTGTCACCAAGGCGCTGCACCCTGAAGCGGAGGAGGGGCAACCCTCTCGTAAAATGGCAAAAGCCGCAAGGCGACGGATGTGCTGCTTATGCGCGTGAGCCCAGCCTTAACCGTACGTAAAGCCCGGCTTGCTCTGGCCCACTTCTATAATATAACCGTCAGGATCACGGATGTAGCAGCGCGTCTCGCCATACTTATCCTTTGGCTCCGTGATGAACTCGGCTCCTCTATTCCGCCATAGTTCATAGCATCCTTGAATATCCGCAACGCGTATGTTCATAAAGCTGCTGAGCCGATCCGGGTCGGCAGGAATGCCGAGCGTTACCGATGGCTTGTCAGGGGTGGGACCGCCGCCAACATTGACAATAAGCCACGTGTTTGCGATCTCGATATACCCCGGCGCGCCACTGCTGTCGCCTCTGCTCAAAATGCGACCTCCGAAGACCCTCTCGTAGAATTGAGCCGATCTGTCGATGTCCGCGACCGTGAGAAAATGCGCGACGGTAAATCCCTCCTGCGGCGGCATCTCATAGATCTTTTGCTCGACTTGAACTTTGCTCATGGACGCCTCCAAATCGGAGAGAGGGGTGTTGAGGCTGATGCTTGATGCAGCCATCCGCGCCGGGCTGAGCACCTGTAGCCGAGGCGACAAGGGACCGCCAAGTCAAGCCCGTTTCTTGAGAGTTAGGCCAGTCGTTGTGGAGTTCAAGCGAAAGCACTCCAGCAGGATTGGTCGCTTGTGGTCACCAGCATCTCGGGGATGCGCCGATGACCGAACCGGGTTTAGCACGTCGTTTGGTTGGGAGATAAATGCCGTTACCCGCGTCATAATCGCCAGCATTCCGAAGTCTTATCCAGCCGCGCATGAAGGGCCGGTTCGCATATGGTTGCCAACAACTGCTTCTGGCGCACCACTGCCTCGTCATAATGCGTTTGTAGCGGCGGTAATGTTGGGACGAGCGGACTCGTCCGACAAAGCGATGGCGGCGCAGGTTGACCCAGCGCCGACGACCGGCGCAAGCAGGCGAATTTCTCGCCGGGAAAATGCCTCGCTAGGTCACTACATCTCTAGTGAATTTGCAACGACCGCGTCTTCGTTCCAGGCAAGGCCGACGCCAGGCATGTCAGGAATGTGCAGCATACCGTCGGCGATCCTATAGGGATCCTGCAACACGGGATCGGCCCAGTCCTGCCATTCCAGCCAGTGCGCCGTCTCCGTGACGCGCATGACCTGAGCGGCGACTTCGGGGTAAAGGTGCGTGGAGATGGGAACACCCGCCGCGCCCGCGATCGCGGCGGCTCTAAGCCAGCCCGTGACGCCGCCAATGCGCATGAAATCCGGCATCACCAAATCGCAGGCTTGCATCTGCAGCGCCCGATGGAGGTCGCGGACGCCGTAGAAATTCTCGCCAATTTGAATCGGCGTCTGCAATTGAGAGGACAATCGCGCGAAGCCGTCGAAATTGTCGTAAACGATCGGTTCCTCGATCCAGTCGAGACCCAAGCCGTCGATCATGTGGCAGCGGCGCAACGCTTCCGCCAGATCGAGACCTTGGTTGAAGTCGACCATCAGGTGAAGCGCATCGCCGACCGAAGCGCGAACTGCATGGATGGCTCTGACATCGTCCAGCACGTTCTCCCGCCCAAGCCGAAGTTTGAGACCGACGAAGGCGCCCTCATCGCGCAGTTCGATCGCCTCTTCCGCAAGCCGCTCCGGTTCCCTGAGCCAAAGCCCATTGCTGTTGTAAGCCTTCACAGGCCCGACCGTGCCGCCGAGAAGCACGCACAGCGGCAGGCCGGCCGCCTTCGCAAGCGCGTCCCAAGCCGCCATGTCGAGCCCCGCCACGGCGATCATGGCGAGGCCCTGATAACCCACGAAATGGAGAGATTTGCGGGCGAGTTCATATAATTCGATCGGCGCTATCTGGCGCCCCTTGAGCATCTCGCCGAAATCATGAAGCGCCGGGATCAGATATCGCATTGCCTTGACGGTATATGGTTCAAGGTAGCTTCGCCCAACGACGCCTTCCTCCGTCAATAGGTCAATCAGGATGAGCGGCCAATCAGGGATGGTCGCTATCCGCGCCACAATGGGGCGCTTCAGCTTCAGCACGACCGGTCGCGCGCGGATCGATCGTAACGTCAACGTTTCCAGTCGCATTGCAGACGATCCGCTCAGCTGTTTCCGGGGGCGTCGGATACGCCGCTCAAGGTCGGATTACTCCGCATATTGAGCGATCCCGTTTCCGAACGACCAATTCTCTTTTTGAACCTCTAAGAGATTGATGAATACGTCCTCGCGACGAAGCTCGAGCCGCACATGCAGCGCGTCAGCCACGGCCTTGTAGAACGCTTTCTTTTGCTCGACGGTTCGACCGGCGTTGAGCGTCAATTGGATGAAAATGCAATCTGACATGCGTTGAACGCCAAGATAGTTCTCGTCGGCGACGATTGCGTCGGTGGGGTGTTCGGTGACGACTTGAAAGCGGTCGTCCGTAGGCGCCTTCAAAGCCTCGACCATCGCCTCATAGACGATGTCGCCGACCGCGCGCCGATATTCGGCGGACTTTCCCTGAACGAGATCGATGCGTGCGAGCGGCATGTTCGGTCCTCGATACGGACGGTGAACTAGGTCTGGTGAAGAGTTCAGGGAAGCGGCGTCGAAGAAAGTAGAGTGGCGTTCTATTTTATATCGCTCGCCGTCCTTCGATGGCGGGGTTGGTCAAGCCGCACCTTCGATTTTGTCGAGCAATTCCGTCAACCGCTCGACTTGTTGCAGCAAGATGCCCCCAACGCCGAGTGCAAACCAGACGCCGATGACAAAACCCCAGTAAATCGGCGCCGCAAAGAATTCCTCCCGAAACCAGAAAGTATGTCCCCATTCATTGAAGCCGACGCTGACCAAGATCATGAATGGGCCGACGACGGCGAGCGTCAACGGAAGCGAAATCCCCTTGGCGTAGAGCGGCAATCTGGTCCTCGCATAAATCCAGGCGGAACCGCCCAGAAGGACGTAGAGCGGAAAGTTGAAGTAGAATTCGATGATATGATTGGCGGTGAATGGCGTGTCGCAAATCGACACCTGATGCCAGGAATTGTCCTGCTCGGCGAAGTAACTGCCGGCCCAATAGACCGCGAAGGTGTAAACGCTGATCCACATGGTCAGGGTAAAATAGCGGGTGATTTCCTCTTTCGGCGACATGGCGTCCATATTTCGATCGCGCGTGAACCAGAGATATCCCCAGAGCGCGGGAAACACCACAGCGAGCACGGCCAACTCGATATAGAGCAGGCGCATCCAATGCGTCGCGAAAGCGGGTTCGGACGCATCGAGGCCGGCCGATACGCCGAAGGCGCCCTGATACAGCCGAAACCCGATGTACATGACCGTCAGCCCGGCGAAGGTCGCCAAATATTTATAGAGTTCGCGGAGGTACCATGGCGGACGAAAGCTCGCTTGCGCAGCGGTAGCCGGGTGGATTTCATGTGACGTCACGGACATTGCGATTGCCTTTCGGGTTTCCGATTTGATGTAGTTGGACGAGCAAATGAGACGTCCGGCGACGTTAGTTGAACGTTGGAATGATCGCGGTCGAGACGCTGGCGATGTGACGCTCGCCCTTCGCGTCGTAGAAGAACAGGAGACCGCCCAGCCGGCTGTCCGCATCGCGGATGAGCCCGTCCAATCTTTCTCGCTGCCACAAGGAGTCTCTAGCGGTGATACGGACGGTTACCGTTTCTCCCGGCTGAATCGGAGCGGTGGAGTCAAGGCTTAGTCCTTGCGGCGCGACGAGCGTGTCCGGGTCGGCTTTTGGGGCCGGGCTGACGCTGGGGTTGAGAAAGCGCACATTGGCCGTCGCAAATTCTCCGATCTGGACGGGCTGGTTCGACGCGTTGTGTATTTGCGCGACAATAGTCAGAGATCGGGCAGGAACGTTGAATTCCGCACGCTGAACTTTGATTTTCACCAAACCATTGACGGCCGCCGGAAGCGGCTCGATCTGATCCATTCCAGCCTGAAGCGGAATGGCGCTAGGATATTGACGATCCGTCATCGCCTGAGCGCCGAAAACCAATAGAGGCACGCCCGCGAGTATGAGCACGGCGATTTTCTTGTCGAGCGGCGTGATCAGTGCGTTCTCCTGGCCGAGCTGAAGCATTTTGTAGCGAGGCAGGAACAGGGGCCGCCGCACCCACCAGAGCAGCCAGGCCGAGCCGAGCGCGATCCAGAATGCATGCCATGCGACCCCATTGGCGAGGCCGTAGCTCTCCATGTCGATCATGTCGCCATTAAGCGTTTTCACTTGATTGGTGAAGGCGGCAGGATCGCCTGCGACTTCGAACCACTGCCCCGGCCCCATCACGGAGCCGGCGTCATGCAGATTGAAAAACGGATGGAGATGATATCGGCCGGGCAGACGCGCCTTGAGCACGATTTTGAAGGCGTAATCGCCGCCCAGCTTCAACGCGGCGGAACTGACGGAAGATTGGCCGTTCAGAAAGCGCTCGGTGCGGATGAACACGGGTCCGGGCGACGAGACGTTGAGATAGGTCGCATCGGGTTTGGGCACGCCGCGCGGCCAGTCCTCGGCGACATGGAATTTGCCGGTGATGACCAACTCATCGTTGACGTTCAGCTTCTCCTGCGACCATTGGACGTCGTACCATTGGATGGTGCGCATGCGGATGAAGGGCTCCAGCGCCTTTTCGCCGTGGGCGGCGGCGTTGGTGGGGGCAAGCGTCAGGCTGAAGGCGCCTAAGCAGAAAACGCCGAGAAGCTTTTTGATGGTCGTGAACATGGCTGCGCCCTCGCTCAGATTTTCTGGACGAAACGTGTGGTCGCAAAGGCTTTGCCCAGGAACCACCAAGCGGGATACATCAACGTGCACAACAATCCCGAGCAAAACGCCGACAGCGGCGTCGCCACCTGTCCATAGGTCCTCAGCGTCCCTCTTTCGATGAGCCGCAAATATTCGGGCGTGCCGGCGCGGATGTATTCAAAGCCGAACAGGTCGGCGACGGTCAGTTGCGCGCCGCCATATTCGACCGGCACATGAAACATGCCGAAAATCGGCCAGTTGCTCGGATAGAACAGCAGCGCGAACGCCATGCCGCCGAAGATGCTCGTCACCGTCAGGCTGTCACTCAGCATCAATATGGCGTCGAGCACGAGAGCGCTCGGTAGCATCGTTGCAGGCAGCACCTCGTTGATCGGGAAATAATTCCATAGATGATAGGCGAAAATGCGCGCGATCCAGGTTCCAATCAGAAGGCAGGCGATGCACAAAGTCGCGCCGAGCGGCAGACGGAAACGAGTCCAGAGGACGGCCTGGACGGCGGCGGGAAACGTTATCATCATCAAGGGAGTGACCAGCGGCCACCATTGCCGGTCCTTCCAGTCCACCCAAAAGTCCCAGTCTCCCACGGTCAGCGCGACATGAAGATGAAACGCGCCGATGAACAGAAACAGAGCGAGCACCAGGATGAGATAATCGTAAGCTCGGGAAAGCCTCGCTTTCTCCCCCGTGTAAGGTTGCGGTGGAATTTCGAGATCGGTGCTCGTCATGGAAATCTCCTGACAAAACGGCTATCTGCCGGATCGTCGCGTGGGTGTCGCCCTGCGCTCGCAAGCCCTGACTTTCAAGATAAGGCACGAACTGGCGACGCGGATGGCAATCTAGGCGCCCAGGGGGCGCGCGTGAAATGATCAGATTTAATGGGGGTATGAATGAAAATCACAGGCGGGAAACGCGCCTGAAACTTGGTATGCGGGATCTGAACTCGCGAACGAGAACACCGACCCAGAGGCGCCTGAGACATGTCAGAACTGCGAAATTTCGATCTCAACCTGCTGGTCGCCTTCGATCTGCTCATGCAAGAGCAGAATGTTTCGCGTGCGGCGGAACTCATGTTCGTCAGTCAATCGGCGATGAGCCACATTTTGCAGCGCCTGCGACACCAATTGAATGACCCGCTGCTCGTCAAGACGCCGACCGGCATGAAACCGACGGACAGGGCGCTCGCGCTGGTCGGCCCGGTTAAGGCCGTGCTTCGCGACGTAAAGAATTTGATCAGCGCGCAAGAGGAGTTTGACCCAGCGACGAGCACGCGGCGTTTCGTGATTGCCGCGACCGATTACATGGATTTTCTCATGGTTCCGGCGTTGGTCGAGCGCATCGCGCGATTGGCGCCCGGCGTCGACATTCACGTCAAACGAACGGAAACGCCTTTTCCCGAGAGGGAGCTGGAATACAGCGATCTCGATGTGGTGCTGGGGTTCGAGGCGGTATTGAAACCGCCCGGTCATATGGTGGTCCAAAAACTATTCGAGGATCGCATGACCTGTCTGGTCGCTCGGGATCATCCCGCCAGCCGTGCCGAGCGTCCGACACTGGAGGAATATGTCGCGCTGAAGCATATGCTGATTTCGCGCACTGGAACGCGCGTCGGTTTGATCGACGAATGGCTGGCTGGAAAGGGGCTGGAGCGCCGCATCGCGCTCATCGTGCCGCACTTCCTCTCCGCGCCATTCATCGTCGCCAGAACCGATATGCTGTTGTCCCTGCCCGAACGTATCGCCCAGAAGTTCCTGGACCTAGCGCCGCTCAGCATAGTGTCTGCCCCGATCGATCTCCCCGCTTACGATCTGGTGATGGTGTGGCACCCACTGCGCGAAAACGATCCCGTCCATCGCTGGCTGCGCGATCAGATACTCGCCGTTTGCCAAACGCTGGACGCGCCCGTTGTTGCTTCGGTTACCGCCCCGGCAGACCGGGGGCCAGTGCTTTGACCTCGATCAGAAGGTAGGGCGGCTTCGACAGCGCTTCGCCGCCATTCAGGACGGCCGAGCGATGCAATTGATTGATCACGGCGTAGAGCTTGCCTTCAGGTCCAAAAACCAAAGAATCGACCCACGCCAGCTCCGGGCTTTGCGCGAGCCGGTGATAGCTTCGATCCGGCTTGATGACGCCAATGGCGTTCTCGGCAAGATCGCCAAGATAGATATTATTGTCTTTGTCGATGCTGATTCCATCGCAGATCGGTTTGTCGCTGTAGCGCTCGACCATTTGACCGAGCGTCTTGGGATCCAGTTTTTCATCGGCGAGAGCAGCCGCCATGACGCGATAAAGGCTCGTTCCGTGCATGGGGCCGAAATAAACCCATTCATTTTGCAAATCTTCGGTGACCGGATTGACGCCGATATGGGGCCGGACCCAACGGCCCTCGGCGTCCTTCATCTGAAGGGGTCTTCCATCGATGACGAGATCGACCTTTTCCGGAACGACGCTTTGATGCCCCTCCAGCACTCGTCGGGCCGCTCCAGTCTCAATGTCCACGACGATGAACGCCGCATTGGCGCCGCCCGCCGGATCGACAAGGAATATCCGGTTGTGCCGGCTGTCCACCGTAAAGTCGTTAACAAAGGCGTCTTTGGGGGTGATCGGAGCGGGCAGATAAATGACGCGGTGCAGTTTGTCGGTCCGGGTGTCCCAGCCGACGAGTTTCGGCGTGACGCCGCTGCGCATTCCATTGTCGAGCATCCAGACGACGCCGTCGACGCCGGTGCGGATGCCCAGAACCGAATCCAGCATCAGGCCGGAATGGTCTTGCCGATCGTTCAATTCCTTGTTGGGAAATGGCGTGAGCGACCCGTCGGCCTGGCGTTCCACGACCGAGTCATTCGGCTCGTAGAACTGATGCTGGCTCATTATGACCCTCCCGCCTCCAGTCACGGTGACGTTTCCTGGGGCTTGAGACAGTTTCGCGACAATTTCGTAATTTGACGTGGTCGCGGCGGAAGCCTGACCCGCGAGCAAAAACAGAAACATCAGCACGTTGAAGGCTTTTTGCACGGCCGTCTCCAGGAGGTCGAGGGGATGCTCGGCAGGTGAATCTATGCGATCGAGGACGGGGAGATTAATGGCGTTTTTTCATGCCGGTATTACCCCGCCGAATAACCGCCATTCACGAGAGCTTCCAGGTGCAAGGGGACAGCGGCATGAAAACGCCATGATCTCGCGCGTTCGACGCGCGACCTGTTGAACACGCCGCTCATGGCGCGAACCCGAAGCGCGACTTGGGATTAGTCGCGGCGGCGAGTTGGGGTTCAGCGCACCCGTTCGAGCGAAGGGGCCGCGACGCAGGTTGACCCAAAGCCGCCATTAGATGGATCGACCCATGGAATCCCGCCAAGCAGCGAGGAACCTCCACGGCGCTGCGCCTGCAGACGAAGTTTTAGCCGCTGTCCATCGCGCCGCGACCGTCACAGGCCCGCCAATTTACTAACGAGCCTTTGGACCAATTCGGCGATTGGGTATTTGAACAGGAATAACGGCGCCATTGGCAGCAAGGCCGCGATCATGACGGTGATCGACAGACGCGTCGTCACGGGAACCAAGCGCATGTTGCGCACGACCGCGACGCTGTTGGACAAATCGGCCAGCGACTGCAAATCGGCCGTGCCCAACAAGGGCTCCGCCGGGACGTTGGTCGCGTTCAGCCACTTCTTTTCGAAGTCGTTCACGTAACGCGCCGCGAGCGCCCCATAGTCGCTCAAGCCCTTCTCCTGGCAAGCCCTGAGCTTGAACGCGAAGAAGCACGGCGGCACAAGCACCAGCGCGAGGTCCGCGACAAGGGTGATCGCGAGCGCGGGGTAGATCGCCTCGAAGACCGATACGCCCGAGGAAATTTCCTCGGCGAAGGATGCCGACATGACCGCCGAGACCGACAGGACCAAGGGGGCGAAATAGGTCTGAGGGACTTCAAGATATCCCAGTCCGGCGGCGGCGTCGGGATGCGTCGGCACAAGATGGAGTTGCAGTCTCGCGACGCGCCACAGGAAGCACCACCAGAGCGCGATCCGCCAGAGCCAGCGAAACATCAGGAACCGAAAGAGCGGCAGGCAAACGAGCAAATACCACAGACTGGCCAAGCGAAACTCGTCGATGGCGTGGATCGGGTCGGCCCCCGCCGTTTTACCCGAGAGGTGAAACCGTGTCGCGAAGACGGTCAACAGCATGGTCGCCAGCAGGCACATTATTTCCGGAAGCCAGGAGTCTCTCCATCGGCCGGTCCGCGCGATTTCAGATCGCAGGGCCGGCAGCGCATTCTCGGGCACGACGCCCGAACGCACGATCAGGCCGACAAACTCCCGCAATCGAGAATCCAGCAGGGACTCGCACAGGAAAAACAGAGGAATGACCATGAGCAAGCGAACATGCGCGGCGATCACCGAGAGGGAAAACAATTTGGGAGCGACGCCCTCGATGATCGCTAGCGCCAGCAGGATCGACCATGAAAGCAAGCCCAGCGCCAGTCCCAGCGCGAATGCCTTCGTCGTCCCCCGGACGAGGCCCAGCCGCGCTCCCAGCCGGTGAAGCGGGCCGCCGAACAACGAGAATTCCTCGAAGTTTCCGTGTTTTTCCATAATGCACGTCCCCCCATTACCCATGAACTCATGATCTGCCCCTGCGCTTCGACGCGGCAATCAATTCCTGGGGGAGTTCCGACGAACCGTGGGCGCCAATTATTGATTTTTCGCCCTTGAAGCACACTCGTTATATCCGCGCTCTAGCCGTTGCCGGGCTCTGCCGTGGGTGTCAAAGATCAGGCCTGCAATCGGATTGACGGTAAACGCGCCACTGCGGCGGGAGCGCCCCGTCACGGGAAGGCGGCGTCTCGTTTGGCCAAGCTATCCGCCATGACACAGGTCACCGATATTAGTGTAAACAATGTCTTGTCGAGGCGCGCCGCCTTCTCCGGGATTGGGAATTGAGGGACTAGATGGACCATTTGGTATTTTACCAATATTCCAATCCGTGGTTGGAGCCGGGATTATATCCAAAGGACACGTAGGATTAGCCCAATCAGCAGTGATATTCTGCAAGATAATACGTTTGCGCCGGTGCCCAATGGATATTGGTTGTTTCCCATATCTATGTGAATGGTTTGCGCCACACTGTCACTGATCGTCACATTGCGCGTATCGCCTATCAAGTTGATAGGCATGCTCGACACTATGCTGGAAATTCGAACATTGCTTGCAGCCTGAAGCACCACGTCGGCGTATCCATTTGCTTCAAAATGCACGGCAGTGATCGAAGAAGGCAGAAAAGTATTTTGGAGCGTCAGGGCGGTTTTGGTTACCCCCTCAATCGTTCCGCCTGTGATGTTCAAGCTCCCTTGGCCCGCGCCATCCGTCAGCACAATGCCGTTAGTGCCGCCCTCCAGCACCGGAGCGATAAAGGTGTTCGCATTGGCTGAAATGCTATTATACGGCTCAGCGTAGATCCAGACATTGTTCGTTGAAGTGGACGCGAAAAACCCTCCGATGTTTATACCGCTGCGCAAATCGATGATGGTGTTGAGGAGCGAGCCCTGCAAATGCAGGCCGTAATTGCCGCCAAGCATCGTGACATTGTTGATTTGACTGTGATGGGTATTGACGAATTCGATCAGGTGACCAGTTGTTGCAGCCGAGCCCAGATAGACATCGCGAAGCGCGATGTTGTTCACACTCACAAACTGGAACAGCGTCTTGTCATTGCTCATGTAGATTTGCGTCGCAAAGCCCTTGCCGGCGATGATAACCGGCTTCGTGATGATGATCGTATCGCTTATTTTGTAATGGCCTTCTGGAATAACGATCATTCCGCCGGCCTGAGCCTTCGCGAACGCTTTCTTGAACGCAACGGTGTCGTCGGTGACGCCATCTCCGACAGCGCCGGCCAGTTTGATATATGATTTTGATCCGTCCTCATCCTGGGCACTCGCCGGACCGGCGATCGCTAGAGATGCGGCCAGCGCAAGCAGGAGTGAGTGCAACGCTTTCATGTGGATTGCTCCCGGAAATCATTTCACCTTACGTCACGGTTTTTCGTCGAACGGCTCTGTGTGGTCACCCCCCCGTTGGGCGATCTTGATGATAGGCGAGGCTTTTCCCTGCTTTTTTGCAGTCAGTGCGTTTTTTTATGTCGCAAACCAGCGCTTTATTGCAAATCGCCTCGCCATGAATTTGCGGCAGTGCAATGGCGGCTGATGGCGACAATCTGGTTCACCTTGCAGGCCGAAGGTCTCTCTCTCGCCTCCCTGCAAGCGTCGCTGCGGGGCCGCTGGCGCGGCAACTACCAACCCGGCGAGTAGGGCGCGGCGCTGCGCAAACTTGGCTCCACGCGCCATCGGTGCTGGCATGGAGAGGATGGCTTTCAAGCGGTCTGGTGCAAGGGACAAGGAGCCGCCGGTTCGGCGACCACTTTGCTCAGTTGTGGCGGCCAGCGCTCGGGCTGACGGAGATGGCCAGCGAGGTTTTGGCCGACGCCCGCACCGAGAAGATAGGGTGGCACTGGGGCTGGCGACGAACACCGGTTGAGCCGCCTGTGGTGCCACGCGACATTCCAGCGGCATGACTGCGGAAGCACCGGCGCGCGCTTTACGCCAATGGTTTCTGCGGTTAGGCTCCACCCGCGAATTTCGGCCTTCAGGCTGGAGGCAAAGATCGCGCCTTTTGATGACGTCCAAAAATGTTTTGGAGGAAATGTGATGCTGAAGAGACTAGCAATGATCGGCGCTGGACTTGGCTTTTTAACCACGGCGGCGCTGGCTGATGGAAACGGGCTGCTGGGTCCGAGCAACGACCCGAACGACAGTCCCTATAACAAGCAACAGTGCTTGATACCGAAGAACACGCTCAGCAAGTTCCAGCGCGCGCTGGATTACGTGGTGAACCCCGCGAACTACCCGGACAAGAACGGCGGATTGTTCAGCCCCAATATGATGTGGCTGGCGGTGGTCGACCGCGCGGGCACGCTGTGCTTGGTGATCAAGACCACTGTGCCGGAAGCCGGCGGCAAGCCCTCCGATCCCTGGCCGGGCAGTCGCGACATCGCCATCGCCAAGGCGGGCACGGCGAATGACTTCAGCAATAATCTGTTCGCGCTCTCCACCGCCAATCTCTACGGCGTGACGCAGCCGGGCGGCTCGCTCTACGGGCTCAACAACTCCAATCCTTTCAATCCACACTTCAACGCGCAGGGAACGGGCATCGGCTTCGTGCCGGGGGGCATCATCACCTTCGGCGGCGGCGTCGGGCTCTATCCTACGTCCAGCGGCGCTGTGCTTGGCGCTTTGGGCGTCAGCGGCGACACTTCCTGCGCCGATCATGCGATCGCCTATCGCGTTCGCCAGCATCTCGGACTGGACAATACGCCAAACAACGACAACATCGTCTACAGCAATACGGGCACGGGCTTCACGCAGCCCCATTGCGGGACAAGCGACGTCACGCCCTGACATGCGCGGGGGGCCCCGAGCGACGGGAAGGGCTTCGCCGCGAATGGCGGGGGGCCCTTTTTATTCGCGCGACACCCGCAGATGGATCATTCCCATGGCTGGCTGATGAAAGGGCGCAGCCCGCATAGGGCCGCCGCAATGGAAGCCTCAGAAGAGGCTGGTCTCCTCGGGTAAATTGAGAAGAAGAAGCTCGGCTCGTTTCATAATCGGAAGCGTCTCAAGAATGGAGCGACGCTTTTATGCAGGGTCGACGGCTTTCCGATGCGGGTCAAACTTCGGCGGGGCGAACGGATCGACCATTACGAGACCGTGCGTTTGGCGAGGGATGGCCGCCGAGTTGACGTCTCGCTTACAGTTTCGCCCTTGTGGGATAGGACTGGAAAGCTGATCGGCGTGTCGAAGATTGCCCGGGATATTTCTGAACGAAAGCAAAAGCAGGAGCTGCAATGCCTGTTGTTTTATGAACTGAATCATCGAGTGAAAAACATGCTGGCCGTGATACAGGCGCTGGCAAGACAATCATTGAGAAAGATGGTGAGCCCGGAGCAGTTTGTGGCGAGCTTCAGCGACCGCATTCAAGCATTAGCTCGGACACATGATCTGCTCGTGGAGGGAGAGATGAAGGGCGCCGAAATAACCGAAGTCCTGCGCCAGGAGGTGTTGCTCGGCGCTGCAGAAGGAATGCACGTGTCCTATTCGGGACCTCGCGTGATGCTCGATGCGAAAGTAACTACGCAGTTGGCGCTGGTGCTGCATGAACTCAGCGCTAATGCGCGCAAATACGGCGCCTTGTCGGTCTCGACTGGCAAGCTTTCGATCAAGTGGAAAGTGAGAGAGCCCGATACTTCGAGCGCCCTTGCGTCGGAGTCTCCGCCGTCTCGTTGGCGCAAGGGATTGTAGATCTTATTTGGACGTTGAATTTAGCTGACGATGATTATGTTCCGCTTCTCATGCTGCTAGCTCGCGAGGCCCGCTTTGATCCGATTAGATCGTTGGCCTACTTTCCCGGAATTGCTTGGCCGCTCAATTACGAAAAATAAGCTCTGGCGACGGCTTATCGCCATTGCCACGCTGACAACCTCGCGAGCCCTACCGCGACCTTGTGTCACGCCCCCGCTCGTGCAACCTTCGAAGCTCGAAAGTTGTTTGTTTACAATCCATAAAAAAGGAGGGGGAAATGACCACACTCATAGCGCTGGCGCGCATGATGGAGCGCTATAACAACGCCGTCGCCCCTGAGAGCAAATGCCCCGCGTGGCAGAAATTCATCGAAGAATGTCGCTGCGACCTGCATCGCCTGCCGTGGAGCGAAAACGCTGATTGCTGGGTTCCGGAGGGGTTCGGGCAGTACTGGAGCCTCGTCGCCACAGGCGAGAGCCTAGATTTCGATCCGAAAAGCGGTGGCTACTTAGCCGGTGCTTGAAGTTCAATCGACGCGGCTGCCAAAAGTCGTCGTGCCGTTTTCAGCGCACCAAACGAAAGCCCGGCCATTGCTGACCGGGCCCACTCACTATACGCTTACGCAGGTTAGGCCGGCGCCACCGCCTACCCTCGATGAATAGCTATCCCAGCAAGAGACGACTTCAAGCGCACCCAACTCGGGCTTGGACTCGTTGCCCTGGCTCCGAAGTGGCGTAACAACAAGTAGCGGTAATGGGGCGGTGATCGTCCAACAGAAGAATCCCGACCACTGCTGGCCGGGAAGTGGACACAACACCCTGGGAGGGTGTGCCGATGCGGTTGCATCAGCGGTAGTCCGATGTAATTAGCGCCGCGCTCAGCGATTTCAAGCCCTGCAACGCAGAAACGGCCCATCGTTACATCCGCGCTCGGGCCGTTCCGTGGCGTCTGGGGGCAAACCGCCCGCTTGCTTAGAAAATATGCAATGCGATTCGGCAACGTCAAGAGACAGTTGCTTCGAATAATTCGAACTCCCAATAAAAAATCCCGCCTACCTCAAGGTGTCGCTCAGCATTAAGGTGCGGCTTGATAATGTTTGTGTAATCATTTTTTATGACTGTGGCACTTACGTTCCGGATTGATCGGTTATCACGACCAAGGCGCCGAACATGAAGCATTTCTTCTCTCGCTATGCCAAAGATGAGTTGGGCGCTACCGCAATCGAATATGGCCTTATCGCCACCATGATCTCGCTTGCGGTGATCACGGCCATGAATGCCGTGGGTAGCGGCCTCATCACGGTCTACAACCGGGTCGCCTCCAATCTGATCTAATACAGCTGCCGGTCCTTTCACCAAGACCATGCCGCTATCGCCACTTCGGACCCTTGCGCTAATCGAGCCCGTTGCTCCCGCGCAATCGCCCAAGCGATGCCCAAGCATCGCGAAAGGTGCGCGCCGCAGACAAGCCGCCATCCTTTGCCTGCCGCTTCAGAAGATGGCCTCATCGCATTCCTGCGCGCGGCGATGACCGCAGAGTACGGCAACACGATCGAAAAAACGCTCGAATCAAAAGATGCGAGCCGCGACGCAATCGACATTCAAGCGGGATTACGTTTTCGAGCGCGTCGGCGCGAACCTCATGCCGGAACAAGTCCGCATGTCAGAGCTCTTTGGAAAGCACGATACGCTGATCCTCTATAGCTTCATGTCTGGGCCTGAGCGCGAAACACCGTGCCTGGCTGCACGCATCTCCTCGATGGGCTCGATGGCGCGGCCCGACATTTCTCAGCGCGCATCGCTCTACATCGTCCCAAGTCACCTATTGCGCGGCTCGCCTGGGCGCACTTGCGCGGGTGGAATCACTGCAATTCGTCTCGACCCGGCAACACTTATGACGCGGACTACTTTTGCGACACATCAAAGTTCCCGGCCGAGCTTCGTCAAAAGCATGGCGTGCCCGATAACCAGAACTGGGACGAGACGATCTACAACGTGTTCCGTCGGAAGGACGGCGAGATTCGCCATTTCTGGGGCAGCGAGATGAGTTTCGCGAAGTTCATAGGGACGGATACTTCGACCGCACGGTGGGCCGTCGGCCATGTCTTGCTGTTTTTACGCGATCAAGCGCCTTCAGGCACGTCCCGTTGTCCACTAACCGCAGGAGCAGCGACGCAGCATGATCCCCTCGTTTCACCGCCGCTCTGGTCGCTCGCGACGGAAAGCTCCGCCTTATGCCCGTTCCTCCTAAATTCGATGTCATTGTCTGGGTCAAAAAAACCGCTGCTTTCTCCGCGTTGCGGGACGAATTGATCGGGCTCGCCGTCGATGAACCGGACGAGTCGACCGAGCATGAAGACATGGTTGATTTTCATTGGGGATTTGACAGTTTTGCGGAAGCCGAGGGTGTAGCGGCGGCATTGACCATGCTTCGTGAGAAGCCGGAACTCGTTCTCTTGCGTCTGTCGAATTGTGACGACCCTCAAGCGTCATTCACCTTCAAGGATGAGCGGCGAGACTGACACTGAGCGCGCGCGTCGAGAGGCGATGCGCGCCCTGCCGGAGAAGTCACGCTCGACGAAGTCGAGCGCGTGCTGATTTAACGGCACAAATTATCGAAGCCGACCTCGGTCAGTCTTACGAATTTTTGTCGCGTCAGTTTTGCGAGCGACGGTCGCTTTTTAACAGGAGCGATCATCCCTCGTTGTTCCAATGACGACAGCGCGTCGTGAAATTGTTCCTCGCCAATGCCGTGCGGTTGAATGTGCGCCTGCAAGAATGCCGGGTTGAAAACTTCGTTGGCTCGTAATCTGAGACAAAAAAAGGCGTCGAGAATGGCTTGTTCAACATCAGTCCGCAACTCAACCCTACCCATAGAGCCACCATGTTCCAGCCCGAAGGCGTTTTTGAAGGAGAGGCCGCCAAGGCGGCTTAGCAGGAGCGATATGTGCGCCAGACAGGCGCGTTAGGAAACGGCTTCGGGAAACTCAGAAAGAAAGCATTCAAGCACGATGAGCAAGTCGGACACCTGCCGCTGCGCGCCGAGATCGCGAAAGCGGCGGATGTCGCCAACAATAAGATCGCGCACGACAGTCGCGCCTTTTTTCAAGTTGAGGAGATAGCTCGACAGGAGCTGAAGTTGCCTGATGGAGGGGCGAACGCGCCAGGCCAGTTTACGAGAGGCGGTCGTTTTCAGAGACGCAGACTTTGCCATCCATTCACTCGCTACGCAGTCGCAGGCATGGGAGGACTAACTCCATGAAAAGAGGTTCAGATTCAATTCGTATTTATGCGTAACGTTCGCTTTTCGGATTCATCCGCATCAAACGCCAGCCAAGGGAAGCGAGAAGCTGAATATTGCGCCGCCTGCCGGATTGGACACCGGCCACATTGGCCCGTCATGCGCGTCGATGATGGCGCGAGAGATGGCTTTTTGAGCTCGACTTCTTTGACCGACTGCGCTTTGGCGGCGATCATTGGATCCATGTGAGGTGCAACGCCTCCGTGACGAGGGAAGGGAATGTGGCGCTGAAAAGAAAGAACGCCAGCCCGATCCCATCCGCCAGATTCGCCGCCGGGCGAATCCAAAACTGCGTCAGCAGCGCGGAAAGGACGGCGGCCACGCCTCCCGAGGCAAGCCCGCCGAAGGCGGGCGCAACAAGTGCACGGCCTATTCTTTCCCAGACTTGTCAGTCGCTTCGGTCGCGTCTCGAGTTGGATTGGGTTCGCGGACTTAGTTGCACAGGCGATGCAATTCAAGTCGTTGCGGCGGCATTTGCGCTCGCAGACATGGCGGCGGAGCAATATCCCGCAAAATGGGATTTGCCGTCCGACTATCCGATGATCGCGGCCAATTACGCGGCGCTGCGGTCGGAAGTGACGAAGCGGCTATCGGAAGCCGGGGGCCCGAGCTTGCTCGGGCGTCCCGAAGCCCGCCAAATAATCGATTACGGGGACGCAGGATCGCAAGGGCGGAGGCGAACAAAGCGAGTAGCGCGACGGAAAGCCGATTCGTGCCGGTTTTCTTCCCGGTCTATACGCGGATTCTCGCTTTAGGACCCCACCGCGATCGGCGCGACAAGAGCGCCTTAACCTCCCGGTTGAAAGGCCGCGCAAATGGCCAACCACGTCTCGGCACACACGACGCAGCTTTATGACCGGCACGCCGAAGAAGTTGAAGCCGCGATGTCTGCATACGTGGAACTGCGAACGAAATGGAACGGATACGTAAGAATACGAGATTGACGTTATCCCATGTCCCGCTGTTCTATCCCTTAGCTTTACGGGCCTATGCTTCGCAGGCCCGACGGTGGAGTGGACTACGCCGAGCTTCTACGGAAAAACACGGAACAGGGCGCGCTATTCGTTGGCAGCAATTTCGCAACCACCGATGTGGTTGACGATCACCGAGCGCTCAGACCTCAGAGGATGTTCATGTTCATCAACGCCCAAGAGTTAAACGCGGTCAGCCTGAAACATCTCGAGGCGCTGACCGCGGCGACGGCCTCGACAACCAGGGGTCTATTGGTCATTAGCACGGAGGCAACGGTTTACTCGAAGAAATGCATCGAGAACACTCAAACGCTTGGCGAAAAGCTCCTGCATGCCCGCTTCGACGAAATCATCCAACTTCAATCCGATTTCGCCAAAACAGCCTTTGACGGCTTTATCAGCGAAGCGAGCAAAATCGGCGACATTTATTCCGATTTGGCGAAGGAAGCTTTCAACTCGACCAAAGTCGCCCTGAGCCCGCAGTCTTCAGGTGGGTCGTCGTCGAGCGCATCAAAGCAATCCCCAACGCAGAAGCTCGACGCAATCGCCGCGTAATTCGGGCCAGCGCGTTCGAGCGTCGCAATTCAGCTCAGGCGAAGTGGCCACCGCCGTAACGTTTCGATTGCGATGGTTGTCGCTTCAATATTGCCAACAGCATAAACCCGCTTCAGACGCATGCTTACTGCATTTGCAAGGCGGCGTTTGAAGCGCTGGAGCAGGAGTAGCTCGATCAGGGCGATGTGGGAAGGATAAGCCCAGGAAGGCTAGGCAGAGAGCCGATGACAGCACCAAGACCGGCGACGAGGCCGAGGCCGCGAACCACCTAGGCGCGGCTGGCGCAGCTGGGGGAGACGAGGCGGCTGGCGTTGCTTCTTGAGCGGCGGCGTTGATGGTCATTGTTCGTCCTTCCTTAATTCTCCAGCTGTTGTGCTTGTCGCCCAGCCACGCCGTCAAAAAGGGGAAGCGCTATCGCTATTACGTTTCCGCCAGTCTGATACCGGCCGGCGGTCGCAACATGGCGCCGGGCGACGCATTCCAGCTGGCGATATCGAGGCGCTGGTGCTTGACCGCATGCGCGCGCTCTTCGCGTGTGAACTTGCGGTAAGCGACGCCCTCGCGCCGTTTTGTCTTGCTGCGGCGGGCCAGCAGTCTGCGCTTGCTCGATTGGCGCAGCTGGCGGCCCGGTGATCGAAGCTACCGTCGCTGGAGCTGCGGGAAATCATCCGATCGGTGGTTCGGCGGGTGGAAGTGGGCGATGATCGAATTCTACTTAGCGTCAACCGACCAGCGCTCCTGGCGATGGCGACGCTGAACGGCGCGCCGGCAAAACCGTCAAACCCGATCCCGGACGGAGAGCCTTTGACGCTCACAATCAACGCAAAGCTCCGTCGGGCGGGCAAGGGCGTGCGCTTGGTCATCGGCGCTGGTTCCGCGCACCGGCCCGACGATGGTCTCGTGTCGCTCGTCGGCCGCGCGATCGCAACGCGCAACAAGTTTCTCTCCGGCCCTGACGACAACGTCGAATCAATGGCGTCGCGGCTCAGTCTGAGGCGTGATTATCTGGCCGTTCTGCTGCGCCTTTCCTACCTCTCGCCAGAGATCGTTCGGGCGATCCTGGCCGGTCAGCACCCCGTCGAGCTGACGCCGAGGCGACTCATCGCCTTATCGAAAAATCTGCCGCACGACTGGCGAGAGCAGAGCCGAGTGCTGGGATTTCCGCCCGTCCGAAGGCTTGTGAAGCCCGCTATCTGCAATCCATCGACGCTCGACATGTGACGGGATGAAAAAAGGCCTGCGAGACACTTCGGGCGCACGGCCTCCGCCAGCGTCAGGTTTTCGTCTCTGCAGGCGAGTCGCTCCAAAGAGGCGTCCCTAAGCGACCGATATGTCGGCGAGAACCGGGCGCGTCAGCAAAACATGAAATACCAGTCAAAATAACGTGTTAGCTGGCTGACGACGCAGTCGCTGGCGAACTAGTCTCGGCAGGCAAATTCCCTGCAAACAGGGAAAAGAACAGGGAATATTCGGATTTGGGCCAAGATTTCGTCTCTGGCCAAAACGAATACCGCGTAATATCTATATCTTGCGACACTAATTCCCTAAACAACAGAACAGGGAATTAAATGGGTGAAACAGGGATCGTTTCTGCAGATAACAGGACATTGCAGGATTGATCGCCGGCAAGCTGCACGAAACGCTCCCGCGCGCATTTTGAGGTCCGTTTGAAGACGCGGGAAACCTATTCGTATAACGGGGACCAAAAACCTTGGCTCGACGCGGCGACCATCAGTTCAACCCTTTGGCGGCCGGGACTAGTCGGAGCAGCCGGGAATTGATGCGCGGAAGCTCGCCTTAATTGTAAGAATCGAACGCGAGTTGGAGCTTGATTGACGTTCTTCCTCCTTCTTACGTCAGGAAGAATAGCGGGTAACAAGGCTTTGGCGTCTGTACAGGCCTCCATGCTCGAAGGGCCTTCGACGCATTTCTGACGCCCTCGGGCGATCACTTAATCCGACAGCATGATCTCTTGAGCCATGACGAGCCCGGTCAAATAAGGGAGCCCGGCGGGTATCCCGCGTTCCTTTTGCATGCGGCGGCTTATGATCCAAGCCATCCAGCGGTTGGTTGCGGTCCTTATCGCATTTTCCAGCGTATCGCCGCTCGCCAGTCCGTTTGTCACATCGTCAGCGAAGTGGCGCCCCTCCAGGTTGTCGAGGAAGGCGCGGACCGCCTCGGGACAAGCGCCAGTCGCCTTTTCGACCGCGGCGGCGGCAAGCGTCCAGGCCTCATCCTGATCGGTTTGGCCCTTGAGAGTCCCGAAGAATCCCCAGGCTTCGTTTTGTGTCGGCAGCGCGGGATTTTGCATTGGTCTCGATACCTTATACCGCAGGCTATCCTGTTGCGGCGAAAGGACGTTTGCTCTGTCTGGGAGCGAAGTCAACGCCAGATGATGATTTGCGAAGATTTGGAGCATCCCCAGTCTATAGGCCAACTCCAAGTTTTAATTCACGAGCACACGCCCGACTAAGTCCCTGCATGCCAACCATGCGCCAATTACGATTTGGGTTCATCTTGAACTTCGACCCCGTTCGCTACCCCAAGGGGGCCGGATTATGTTAGGCGGTGCCAAAACAAGGCATGCGCCCTCATTGCGAGATCGAATAACGCGCCATGACCACAAAAATCGAAATCAACTTCGAGCGCGATGAAGTCTACGAATGCGGCGCCACGCTGCTTGCAGTGCTCGCGTATCCCAAAGTCAACGAGGAACATTCCCGGCTCGCCGAGGTCCATTCTTCGCTGTGCGGCAGAGCCCTCTGGATGCGATTTTTGAACGATCCGAGCAATATCGCTCGAATCACGGTTGCACCCCAATATGTCTTTCGGGAACAAAGGTTAATTGACCGGCACGCGCTGTTCGTAAACAAGCGACTCTCCGAGCGCATAGTGGCCGGTCGAATGGCGGCGGCGTTTCTGATGGCGGCAGAGGGACGGATTCCTCCCCTGCCGCGCGGCGTCAAGCGCCTATCTGTGAATGAAATGTCGGAATTTGTGCGCGAGGACGCCGGGCAAAAAGACGCCGGCAACGTTGAATCCCGAATTTGGCGTCCCAGCCGACCGGTGATTTATCTTGCTGCGGCGATTTCTGTCGTGCTCCAGGAGGGAGACAGGCGAGGCTTGAAGGTCATTTTCGAAGATCTGCTGTGGAACCGAGAGCTGATCGAAACAATTGTCCGGAAAGCAAATATATTTGCGCAAGTGATCGCGGCCGAGCCAAAATTTCCCGTTGATTCCGAAACCCTCATTCAATTCCAGCTTGTTTGACTGGGTTCAATTTTTAGTGCGCGGCCTGAACTCGATTGCTTTCCTGACTCCTGGCACGTTCTCCCAGCGCTGCCGATCCGTCAACCCCTGAACCGGACGGGCGCTTCCGGAGCTCATCATGCCCGCCCGCATCAACCACCCGTCCCATTCATACGCAACGACGAATGCGCTTGTGATCGATTACATACCAGTCGGCCAACTAAGGCCGGATCCGGGCAATGCTCGGGTTCATTCTAAAAAGCAGATCCGCCAGATCGCCGCGAGCATCGAGAGCTTCGGCTTCAACGTGCCGATTTTGGTCGACGCCTTGGGTCAGGTCATTTGTGGCCACGGACGCCTGGCGGCCGCCGCCCGGCTCGGCTGGACGGAAGTCCCCGTGATCCGGGTCGCTCATCTCAATGAAGCGCAGCGCCGCGCCTTCATGATCGCTGACAACCGTCTTACCGAGATCGCCGTCTGGGACGACCGGCTGTTGGCCGGACAGTTGAAGGACCTGGCGGAGCTCGACCTTTCGTTCGACATAGAAGCCACCGGCTTCGATGTAGCCGAGATTGACCTGCGGATCGCGTCTTTGTCGCAGGCCGAAGCGAGCGCAGCCGGCGAAGCTCCCCTGCCCGCCCCATCGGGGCCGCCGATCAGCCGGTTGGGCGATCTTTGGACTCTGGGCCGGCATCGGTTGCTTTGCGCCGACGCCACCGATCCGACCGTCTATGCCGCCGTTATGGGGTCGGAAGGGGCGGCGATCGCCTTCACCGACCCGCCCTATAACGTTCCGGTCGACGGCCATGTTTCTGGGCTGGGGGCTTTGCGCCACCGAGAATTCCCCATGGCCGTCGGCGAGATGACTGCAGAGGCCTTCACCGGCTTTCTGCAGTCGGTCTTCAGCTCGATCGCCCGCCATTCGAGCTCCGGCGCGCTCGTCTATGTCTGTATGGATTGGCGGCATATGCAAGAGATCCTCGCCGCCGCCGCTGGAACCCGTCTCGAACTGATCAATCTCTGCGTCTGGGCAAAACCCAACGCCGGCATGGGCAGTTTCTATCGCTCGCAGCATGAACTTGTGTTCGTGCTCAAGAGCGGGGCTGGGCCGCATATCAATAATGTGCAGCTCGGCCGCCACGGCCGCAACCGCAGCAATGTCTGGTCTTACGCGGCAGGTCCAGGATTTGGCCGAGCGGGCGAAGAAGGCCGGCTCGCCGCACTGCATCCAACGGTAAAGCCGGTCCAAATGGTCGCCGACGCCATTCTCGACAGCTCCCGCCGCGGCGACATTGTGCTCGACCCGTTCCTGGGCAGCGGCACAACGCTGATGGCGGCCGAGCGGGTTGGACGACGCTGCTTCGGGCTGGAGCTCGACCCGCTCTATTGCGACATCATCCTGCGGCGCTGGCAGGCCTATTCAGGCGATATCGCTCGGCACGCCGTCACCGGCGCTTCTTTCGACGAGACCGGAGCCGCTCGCGCGGCGCTCCCTCTGGAGGAAGCGCAATGAGCCAGGACACGGACCCGGGGTCCAGCGAAGCGTTCGGCGTCGGCTATGGCCGCCCGCCAATCGAAACCCGATTCAAGCAAGGGGTTTCCGGCAACCCGCGCGGCCGGCCCAAGGGCGCGCGCAATTTCGCCTCGATCGTCGCCGCAACGCTCGGAGAGCGCGTTGTCGTCAATGAAAACGGGCGACGCAAACGCATCACCAAATTGGAGGCCGCCGTCAAACAGCTGGTCAATCGCGCCGCGGGCGGCGAAGCGCGCTCAATTCAATTGCTGATCGGCCTCGTCCAAGCCGGCGAAGCTCGGCCCGCGCAAGCCGATCCGAGCCAGGCGACGCAAGCCGACGCCAATGTGCTTCGCGAACTCCACCGCCGTCTGAAGGAGCGAACATTATGATCAATTTGACTCCCGCCGAATATCAGACCGTCTGCCGCCAAGACCTCTATACCTTCACGACGCGCTGCTTTGCTGAGCTCCTCGCCGGAACGGCATTCCTGCCCAATTGGCACATGGAGGTGATCGCGGCCAAATTGCAACAATGCATGGACGGCAAGATCAGGCGATTGATCATCAACCTCCCGCCGCGACATCTCAAATCGCTAATGGCGTCGATCGCCCTGCCCGCTTTCTGGCTCGGGCGTCATCCCAACGCATCAATCGTCAACGTCACCTATGGCCAGGCGCTGTCGGATAAATTTGCGCGCGATTGCCGGACCATCATCACCGCGCCCTGGTATCAAAACTTATTTGCGACACGCCTGATCAACCCGAGGGCGGCGTTGCAGGAGCTGACCACCACCGCCGGCGGCTCTCGTTTTGCGACTTCGGTGAATGGCGTCCTCACCGGACGCGGCGCCGATGTCATCATCATCGATGATCCGCTCAAACCCGACGACGCCGTCTCGGAGGTTCAGCGCAAAGCCGCCAACCAGTGGTACGACGCCACGCTCTACTCCCGCCTTAACGACAAATCCAAAGGCGTCATCATCATTATCATGCAACGTCTGCATGAGGACGATCTTGTCGGGCATCTCCTAAAACAGGAGGGTTGGGAGATACTGTCGTTTCCGGCCATTGCAGA
This sequence comes from uncultured Alphaproteobacteria bacterium, assembly GCA_963724845.1. GTDB lineage: Bacteria > Pseudomonadota > Alphaproteobacteria > Rhizobiales > Beijerinckiaceae > Methylocystis. The sequence goes on along the minus strand of CAVRWF010000005.1, from coordinate 13,814 downwards.
AATTGACGAGGAGCATGTCGTCGAGACGATCTTTGGCCCTAGGCGCTTCTACCGGCCCACAGGTGCGGCGTTGCATCCAGAACGGGAGTCCATCGAAACGCTGGAAAAGATACGCCAGACCATTGGAACTTATAATTTTGCCGGCCAATATCAGCAATCGCCCGCGCCCGCCGGCGGCGGCATGGTCAAGGAGGCGTGGTTCGGTCGATACGACCAATCGCTACCGGGCCAGCAGTTCGACCAAATCCTGCAAAGCTGGGACACCGCCAACAAACCGTCGGAGCTCGCCGACTATTCCGTCTGCACCACCTGGGGGATTAAAGCCTGCCACTTCTACCTGCTCAACGTTTTCCGCAAGCAGCTCGCCTACCCCGACCTCAAACGCGCCGTGCTCGAACAGCACCAGCTATTCAATCCCTCGACCATTTTGATCGAGGACAAAGGCTCCGGCACACAGCTTATCCAGGAGCTGATCGAGAGCGGACTCTCTGTGATCGTCCCCTATAAACCCCAGGGCGACAAGATTATGCGCCTGCATGCGCAAACCGCGACGATCGAGAATGGCTTCGTCCATCTTCCTCTCGAGGCTCATTGGCTCGCCGACTTTCTCCACGAGATGGTGGTTTTCCCCAATGGCCGCCATGACGATCAGGTCGACTCCACCGCGCAGGCGCTCGCCTGGTCGAAACAGCGGCCGCCGGGTTGGGGTATCATTGAATATTATCGGCTCGGGGCGGCACGCGCCTCAAGCAAGGCTCCGCAAGGCACCCGTCGTCTGAAGGCGCCCCCGGGAATTTCGCACGTCTACACCAGGAGCGGCCAGCAGGTCGCCGTTGCGGACGGGATTGTCGAGGTCAGTGAAGAGGATTGCCGCACGCTGCTCGCAGCCGGATACACTCTATTGTGATCGATACTTCGTGGGCTGATGGTTGTGGCGAGCAGACTGCGGCCAGGAAGTTGGCGGCCTTGCGATCAAAGCGCGTCGTGAAGCGTCGGAGTAACCTTGCCCGCCTTTAGCGTCTCCCTTAGCTGAACGATTATGCCGCGAGCCGTTCTTTGTCGGCAAGTCGCTTTTTCTCGAAGGCCATCGGACTGAGATATCCCAGTGTCGAATGAAGCCTCCGGTGATTGTAAAAACGCAGCCAATCGATCACCTCGTCTTTTGCCTGACGACGTGTTGCAAAGCGCACACCGTGCAACCACTCGACCTTCAACGAACCGAAGAGCGTTTCAGTTACAGCATTGTCCCAGCAGTCGCCCTTGCGGCTCATTGAGCCCCGCATGCCGAAGGTCGAGAGTTGCTTCTGGAAGTCGCCGCTCGCGTATTGGGCGGATTTAATTGGTCGTCGCAACCGCCGCAAAATAACTTATCCGATGAAAGCGTTCAACGCTTCAGCTGGTGTTCTCCAATTCAACGCCTTTCGCGGTCGAGTGTTCAAAGCGTGAGCAACAGCTTTCAGGCTTCAGCGCTGTGCTCGCTCAGGCAGGCTGCACTACTGGGGCAGCGGGGAGTGGCTCTGTGGTAGGGACGCGCCCGGGGGCGGGCTCGTTCGTACCCTCGACCTCGATGGTGGGTAATGCCTCTTGCGCCGAAGCAAGATCAATAACGTTCCAGAATGCCGTCATCAGGGCGCTGACAACGCGCTGACTACAACCATTCCTCATCGCACACCCGGCTATTCGAAAGACTCGATTGCTCCGACAAAAGTCGCGGTCCCATATGTGATGTCATAACATATATTCAAACCCGCCCGTCAAGCGCTCCGAGAAGCACGCCCTATGCCTGGCCCTCGATCATTGAAGGAAGGGGCTTGATGCTCGCTTCTGTTTCTGGCGCTCCGCGCAATTGGCGGGACGCCACCCAATTTCCGGACTCGAGGGTCAAGCCGTCTCACCGAAGCCACCGCCGGCTCGGGCGAAATTGACCCCGAACAGCCGCTACACGTTTGCGGCGTGCGCCAGCGTCATTCCCCACTCGTTCGATTGGCATAGACGGCAGGGTAACAAGCGTAACCCGCTTGGCTTATGACTTTTCACGTCGCGACGTTTTGAATGGCGTCATAGCCTTAGGCGCCGAATTCTATGGCATATCGACGCGCGACAATTTGCGCTCACTCTTGAGGCGCGGAGGATGCATATACTTTTGCTCGGCGGAAAATTCAAAACGCCCGTTCCTGAACCTAATGTCGAAAAGTGGGGAAACGGATGAACTCTCCGAAGAAACAGCTTGGCGTCGAACTGAAGCCCCATCGCCGTGGCGTGTTGCGGCTTCTTTCGGGGGTGGCGTCGATGTTGGGACTGAGCGCCAGCTTTGCTCGCGCCGTAGAACGGTTAACCCAAGCGGATGTGCTTTATCAGGCGTCGCCGCGCGACAACCAACGCTGCGACAATTGCCGCGTTTGGGATCCGCCAAACCATTGTCTCTCGATTGAGGGTGAGATCAGCCCATCGGGTTGGTGCACGATCTGGCGAAAGCAATACAGCTCGCAATACGCCAAAGTAGATGCCGACGGCAAACTGACCCAAGGCGACGTCGCCTATCAGGACAAGCCCAATAGGGGACAGCGATGCGATAATTGCCGCGTCTTCATCGCGCCCGACAAATGCAATTCCGTGCAAGGCAACGTCAGCCCGGCGGGTTGGTGCAACATCTGGCGCAAGGCGTGAGGGGTAGGCCGCGCTCGATCGCCCGAGACCAGCCGAGTCGCTCTTCGTTTGGAAGTTCGACCCGCCGCCTCGGTTGCCGAAGCAGCTCATTGAGACGGTCGAAGAATTAGGTCGCCGGCAGAGCCGCTCGCTCGACTCGATATCGCCGTGAGTCTGTGAGCGTCCGGCAAGCACCATACCGGACGCTTACTTGATTTTTATCCTCATGGTTGGAGCAAGAGCCCTGTAAATGATTGCGTGTGGCACACTCCCGCCAACTCCCTTGCTGCTATGCTGGTCCGGTTATTGAGGAATTCCAGGCGTAGCCGCGTTTGAGTCGCACTGATGACGCCGTCACAGCGCAACAACCCATTCCGCGTGAGGCAAGCAAAGTGCAGAGGGCCCCCAGGGCCATCCGCCTGGCGCAACGCCCACTCAATCCTCGTCAAGCTACAGCGGATTGATGCAGCGAGCGCGCAGTGGATAAGAATTACGCTTCCCATCTACCATTAGCGCCGTCTTTAAAGAAACTACGATGAGCCGCATCACGACCGGCGTCTAGCTAAACACCCAGGATCTCTGCGAAAAGCTCGCGCGCGCCTGCCGCAATCTCCTGATGAGCCCATTCTATAAAAGACTGTTCCCCGGCGCGAAGCTCGTCGGCGGAAAACAGTCTGTGCAAGAATTCACGACGCAGGAGAATGGCCGTAGGCTTTCGACTTCTATCGGCGGCGTTCTTACCGGCCGCGGAGCTGATATCATCATCATCGATGATCCCTTAAAGCCCGATGACGCCGTGTCCGACACCTGTCGAAACTCTATGACGGCACACTTTACAGTCGCCTCAACGACAAACAAAAAGGCGCGATCGTCATCATCATGCAACGCCTGCACCAGGACGACCTCGTCGGCCACGTGCTCGATTAGGAGGGTTGGGAAGTTGTCTGTTTGCCGTCGATCGCCGAAGAGGAAGAGGTCTTCGAATTCGAAACTCCGTTCTGCCCCCAGCGGTTTGTGCGCAAAACCGGCGATCTCCTCCACCCTGCCCGGGAGTCGCGGGCGACGCTCGAACAAATCCGCAGCACCATCGGCGAATACAATTTTGCGGGCCAGTACCAGCAGTCGCCAGCCCCTCGGAGGCGGTTTCGTAAAACGCAACTGGTTCAAGATATTCGACCCGCAATCGCCGCCACGCTTCGACAGGATTATCCAGAGCTGGGATACCGCTATCAAAGTGAATCAGGTCTCTGATCACAGCGTGGGCGCGACATGGGGAATTAAGGACAAGAACACCTGTCTCTTAAATGTCCTGAGGCGGCGTCTCGAATACCCCGAACCCAAACGCATGGTAATCGATCAAATGCGCTTACATCGGGCCAGCGTGGTGCTGATTGAGGACAAGGCTTCTGGCCAACAGCCCATCCAAGAGCTTCGCTGGGCCAACGTCCGGCAAATTAAACCCTATTCGCCCGAGGGAGATAAAGTCATGCGTCTCCATGCTCAAACCGCGATGATCGAGGGCGGATTCGTCTTTATCCCGACCCAGGCGCCCTGGCTCGACCTCTAGCTGTTGGAGCTCACGACCTTCCAAGCCGCAAAGCACGATGACCAAACCGACTCGACATCGCAGTTTCTCGATTGGTTCAAAACCGCTTGCAATCGACCCGGGGTTCGCGTGCTCAGGCTTAACTGGATCGAGCGATGAAATCGCGAACGTCCTCTAGTATTGTCCGAACTCTTGCACGTCAACGTGTCAATGCCTTAATTCTCATTGCGACTGCGATCAAAGTCTGAAGTAAACGCTGGCGCTAATTGTTCGCGACTCCCGCACAATAGAACACCGTTGGAAGAAAAGTTTGAGAGGAATGGATAGCTCGCGCGCCGGCTGGTCATGCCGCAACCGCGATCGCTTTCCTCGAAGAGCTAGAATAGGAAATCTCCGGAGTTATCAGCATTAAGCCCGAGCGCGACAAAATCTCGCGGATGTTCGTGGTCAGCAATATTTAAGGCGGGTCAAGTGTTCTTTCCCGAACGCCCTCGTGGCTGCCGGAACTCGAATCCGAATTGTTTTTATTCCCGGGTTCGGCGAGATCATGTGGATCCAGTCAGCCAAGCGCTCAACTGAGGCAGGTCAAACCTTTTGGTTTGGGAAAGTCTTTGAAGTAGCGAGCATGAGCGCGCATTAGGTTGCGTACAGAAAATTACGTCCGCACATATTGGTGACGAAATCCGCCGAGGATTGAGTGTGACTTCATTATTAGGCTCTTCGGGATTTTGTGTGGGTGATTTTGTGGTGTTTTCATAATTCGGGCAAGCTGCATGTAAGGATTTTGAGTCGCAGGTAGTCTTCGTCGCGCAGGCCATAGGCGCGGCGCTGGAACACGCGGATCTTGTTGTTGAGGCCCTCGACGAAGCCGAGCGCGATCTTGTTTTCCGGCCGGCAATAGGCGGAGATTCCGTCCCAGTGGCGCTCGATCATCGCGGCGAAGTCCTCGAAAGGCTTCAGGCGTTGCCAGCGCAGTTGGGATTTCCAATTGTCGAAAAATCGCCGCGCCCAGGCCTCCGATTTGTAATCCCACAGTTGGGAGAACGACTCACGAAGCAGGTAGGCGGTGTTCAAGCGTTTGTTGGCGGCCAGCAGCAACTTCAGATTTTTCCGTCCCTCACTGGTGAGATTTTCCTTGTGCGCCAGCAAAACGTATTTCTGTCCCTTGATGAACTTCCGTTTCGTCCCCGTGACGCGCGCGTATTCGGCCTTGCGCACTTTATCGAGCGCCTCGCCGAGATGGCGCAGGATGTGGAACTTGTCGAACAGAATGGCGGCTTGCGGCGCGTGCGTCTGCGTCGATTTGCGGAACGGCTTCCACATGTCCATCACCGCGAGCCGAATTTTCTGGCGGTTTTTCTCCCCGAGAAAGGCATAGAACCGGTCCATGTCGGCTTCGGATCGACCGGCGCCGCCGAACCAAATCGCCCGGCGCTTCTCGAGATCGCTCACCACGATGCGGTAGGTGTGACGCTTCCTGATCGCGATCTCGTCGATCCCGATCACGCTCGGGCTGGGATATCCGGCGCGCTCGAGTTGTTCGCGCATGTATTGCCTTTCCAGTTCCTTCACCGTGTGCCAATCGAGGCCCATGCGCTTGGCGACATCCTTGATCGGCATCGTTCGGCACAAGCCGCCGATCGACAATGCGAGGCGCTTGGTGAACTTCGTGTTCGAGGCCAGAAAGTCGAGCCGCTCTTGTTTCACGCCGCAGGCCTCGCACGCGACACGGCGAAGCTCGTATTCGAGATAAACGCGCAGATCGCCGCTGGAGAGATCGCGCGCCAGGCGCGTCTTGCGGTCGTAGAAGCTGAAATGGACTTTGCCGCACCCGCCACACACGGTTTTTTTTGACTTCGCGCCAGCGTGATCACCAAGGCCATTGGATCGTGGTCATGCGGTTTGATCCGCGCGCGAGTTCGAAACCGCGGAATGCGATAGCCGTCGAGCAGCGACACTTTGGAGAGCGATTTTTCCATACCCAAAACGTGACAGATTTTCCCGCCCCGTCAAACCTAGAAAACCCCTTGTGTTATCGAGGATTCCGTCCATTAAAACCCGCGATTTTACCCACATAATTCCGAGATGAGCCCATTAAGATGAGCCCATTATTCAAACCCGCTGAACGGCCCAAAAATGCGGCGCATCCTAGTCGACGCTGACGGCCTGGATTTGATGACGCAATGCGGTGGAAGGCAGTGCTTGCTCGAACAGTATATACGGTATATAGACTAGATCATCTAACTGGGAGGATAGGCTGTGGCGTGGCGATTTAGCGTTCTTTCTGTAGATGCAACGGCGCTTTTTATCGCCGGGGGCGTGGCGTTTGCGTTCGGTGCCCAAGCCGAAACGCCGTTGCTGAACGTTTCGTACGACCCTACCCGAGAACTCTATAAGGCGATCAACCCGGCCTTCGTTTCCGAGTGGAAGGCGAAAACGGGTGAAACGATTGAAATTCGGTCGTCGCATGGCGGTTCGGGAGCCCAGGCGCGCGCGGTTATCGACGGACTTGACGCCGACGTGGTGACACTCGCGCTCGCGGCCGATATAGACGCCATAGCATCGAAGACAGGGAAGATTCCAGTCGACTGGCAGAAGCGTCTGCCAAACAATTCGACGCCGTATAGCTCGACAATCGTGTTTCTGGTGCGCAAGGGGAATCCCAAAGCGATCAAAAACTGGGAGGATCTCGCTAAGCCCGGGGTCTCAGTAATCACGCCAAATCCCAAGACGTCCGGAGGAGCCCGTTGGAATTATCTTGGCGCCTGGGCTTATGGTCTCCAGAAATTCAATGGCGACGAAGTGAAGACCAAAGCTTTTGTCGCGGCGATATACAAGAACGCTCCCGTGCTCGACACAGGGGCGCGCGGTTCGACTATCACCTTTGCGCAACGAGGTCTCGGTGACGTTCTCATTGCCTGGGAAAACGAGGCATTCCTTGCGTTGCAGGAATTTGGCCCTGATAAATACAACATTGTCGCTCCGTCAATGTCCATCCTTGCAGAGCCGCCCGTCGCCATAGTCGATAGCAATGTCGACGCAAAAGGCACGCGAAAAGCCGCCGAGGCTTACCTCGACTTCCTTTACACGCCCGCGGCGCAAAAGATCATCGCGAGGAATTATTATCGCCCGGCGCATCCCGAGTTTGCGGAAAAGGACGATCTGAAGAAGCTGCCAAAGATCCAGCTCGTCACCGTAGACAACGTGTTTGGCGGTTGGGCAGCGGCTCAGAAAAAGCATTTCGCGGATGGCGGCGTCTTCGACGAGATACAGAAGCAGGATGCGCCAAAATGACTTCAGCCTCGGCCGCGATGCGACCGCCCATCTGGCGATTCAGCGCTCCGAGCGCAATGCCGGGCTTCGCCCTAACTCTCAGTTACACCCTATTTTACTTGGGGATCATAGTCTTGTTTCCGCTCGCTACGCTCGTGTGGCGTTCGTCGAGCCTGGGAATTTCGGGCCTCTATCAAGTAGCTGCTGAACCGCGAGTGGCTGCGGCGCTCCGAACGACGTTTATGATCTCATTTTCCGCCGCGTTCATCGATCTTGCCTTTGGACTCGTCGTTGCGTGGGCGCTCACGCGATATAAATTCCCCTTTCGTCCTCTGCTCGATGCATTCATCGACCTGCCCTTCGCTTTGCCAACCGCCGTCGCTGGCATCTCCCTCGCCGCGCTCTATGCTCCGAACGGATGGTTCGGCAAGTCGCTCGCGGCTTTTGGCGTCAAGGTGGCTTTCACGCGCTGGGGCATACTTGTCGCTTTGATTTTCATTGGCCTGCCGTTCGTCGTCCGTACTGTCCAGCCAATCATATCAGAACTTGAAATTGAACTCGAAGAAGCCTCCGCCACGCTTGGCGCCAACCGCAGGCTGACGATCGTCCACGTTATATTGCCATCGCTCGTTCCATCATTGCTCACCGGTTTCGCGCTCGCCTTTGGGCGCGCTATTGGAGAATATGGATCGGTCATCTTCATCAGCGGCAATATCGCTTATGTTTCAGAGATTGTGCCGCTTCTGATCGTGGCAAAACTCGAGCAATATGACTACGCGGGCGCAAGCGCAGTTGCGACCATCATGCTGGCCATTTCTTTTTGCTCCTTGCTTGCCATCAACTTGATTCAGGCATGGAGTCGGCGGAGATTCGGGCATGTCTGAACTCGTTGTCGCTTTGCCAGCAAAATCGCCGCCTTCCCTCCCGGCCGCAACCGAGGACTCTCCAGTTACTCGCTGCGCAATCATCAGCGTCACGGTGGTCTTTCTCGCGTTGTTCCTGTTTGCTCCGCTCATCGTGGTATTTGTGGAGGCCATCAGCAAAGGTTGGCCAAAATTCTTTGAAACTTTCGACGATCCAGATGCTCTCGCGGCGATACGCGTCACGCTATTGATCGCTGCGATCGCCGTGCCTGCCAACTTCATATTCGGCTTGGCGGCGTCCTGGTCGATTGCGAAATTTTCCTTTCATGGAAAGAGCCTTCTTATCACTCTTATCGATCTCCCCTTCTCAGTGTCTCCTGTCGTGTCCGGGCTCGTCTATGTCCTGGTGTTCGGCGCGCAAGGTCTTTTCGGAAAATGGCTCGCCGCGCACGGCGTACAAGTGATCTTCGCCATGCCAGGAATTGTTTTGGCGACCATCTTCGTCACATTCCCTTTTGTAGCCCGTGAACTCATTCCGTTGATGCAGCAACAAGGCACAGTAGAAGAGGAAGCCGCGCTGACTCTCGGCGCTTCCGGCTTTCGAGCTTTTGTTACCGTCACGTTACCCAACATCAAGTGGGCACTGTTCTATGGCGTGTTGCTGAGCAACGCTCGCGCGATGGGTGAATTTGGCGCCGTCTCGGTGGTCTCCGGCCACATTAGAGGCCTTACCAATACCATTCCGCTACAAGTGGAGATTCTGTACAATGAGTACAACCACGTCGCCGCTTTCGCTCTCGCAGTTCTTCTTGCGAGCCTTGCGCTCGCCACACTTGGGCTCAAGACCGTTCTCGAATACCGCTATGCTGACCAACTCGGAGCGCGTGCCAGACGGCGCTGAAGCGGCAGTACGCGGCATTGCTATTCGCATCGAAGGCGTCGAGCAGGACTTCGGCGCTTTTCCTGCTCTGCGCGACGTTTCGCTAGACATCAAGCCTGGCGAACTGGTCGCGCTGCTTGGACCTTCGGGCTCAGGCAAGACTACTCTGCTGCGCGTGATCGCCGGCCTAAATGCACCGGATCGTGGTCGAATTCTCTTCGACGGCGAAGACGCAACGCGTCTCCGCGTTCAGGACCGACGGGCAGGGTTTGTGTTTCAGAATTACGCGCTTTTTAAGCATATGACGGTCGCGAACAATATCGCCTATGGTTTGAGAATCCGACCCTGGGCTCAAAGGCCGACACGCAACGCGATAGCAAACCGAGTTCGAGGAATTGCTCGCCTTCGTACAATTGGAAGGATTAGGGAAACGCTATCCTGCACAACTGTCGGGCGGACAAAGGCAACGCGTGGCGCTTGCGCGCGCACTCGCGATCGAACCTCGGGTGCTGCTTCTCGATGAACCATTCGGCGCGCTGGACGCGCGAGTACGCAAGGATCTGCGCCGTTGGCTTCGGGATATTCACAGACAGACGGCGCTCACTACCGTCTTCGTGACGCATGACCAGGATGAGGCGATGGAACTTGCCGATCGGGTTGTTGTACTTAATGAAGGCCGCATCGAGCAGATCGGCACGCCGGAGGAACTCTATGATCGCCCCGCCTCTCCTTTCGTGATTTCGTTTGTTGGGGAAGCGGTAGCGTTGCCTGTTAGCGTCACTAATGGCCATGTGACTTTTGGCAAACATGAAATTCACATTGACACTCATGGCCTCCGAGACGGTCCAGCGCGAGTCTTCTTTCGTCCCGCGACATCGTCATCGCCGCCAAAGGCGAAGGCGAACTGGAAGGAAGAGTCGAAAGCGTTCGTCGCACTCCGGCCGGCATGCGCGCTACTATAGCCATCGACGGTTACGACCAAATTCTCGAGATTGATTCGTCTGTTGAAGAGGCATCGACGGTCGCGGGAACAGTGTCGCTGTCGCTGTCCAGGGCTCGTATCTTTCCGAGTGAACCATTGAGAGATGATTACCGCGACGCTGGCGAAGGCATTTGATGTCCCATCCGCGATCGGGATCGCATCGTCGGCGCTATAGTCAAACATCGATCAGGCTACGGGCATAAGGGACAAGCCGATTGCGCCCGCTTTGCCCCGACAGAACGCATTCACTGATCCGTTAATCGGATCGATCCGCCACGAGTGGGTGGACCAAGTCATCGTCTTGGGTGAGGCGCAATTACGTCGGAATTGGCAGTCTTTACGCATTATTACAACGAGATCAGCACTCATCGGTCGTTGAACAAAGATGCACCACACTTCCGCGCTGTTGAGGAGGTTGGAATGATCAATTCACACGCGATCCTTGACGGACTTCATCACCATTATGTCCTTATCTAAATTTCGACACACACAGGGAAATTGCAGAGATGCTGAATAAGAAGAGCAAATACGGATTGAAAGCGCTTCTTTTCCTTTCTGGATTACCACTCGGACAAAGTGCAACAGTGGCAAAAGTTGCTAAAAGCCAAAACATCTCTACGATATTTCTCTTCAGTATACTGAGCGAGTTGCAAAACGCGGGTCTAGTGGTTTCGAAAAAGGGTAGGGATGGCGGCTACAGTCTGGCACGAAAGCCGAATGAAATTACCGCGAATGAAGTCATCAGGATATTAAACGGGCCACTTTTTTTGTTGCCATGCGAACTCAACGCACGTAATCACCTCTGCGACGATTGCATAGACAAAACGAATTGCCGATTAAGGCTTTCGTTGCTCGAAGCTCAGCGAACCATCTTTGAAATTTTGGACAAGCTAACCCTTGAAGAAATGCGTGCAAGGGCCGATTTGGGTGAAAAGATGAATTAATCTGCTCGTTTCCGTTTAACGAACTCGAGTGGATAAACACCAATGATTATTTTTGCGAGATAGGATGTTGGCAGAAACCGAAGTGCTGGCGCGTTACGGAGAATGCAAGCAAAACGGTATGGAGCATGATGCCGGACAGTTGGAGATGCTCGCTGGGCGCCAAAAAGCCTTTTTGCCCACGATCTCAACAAGGTGAGCCGGGAAAAAGTTTCGGTTGTAAATCATGAAACGGCAGCCCACAGAAAGGGCTGCCGCTTTGGCGCGAAAACATCGTCACTTTAGTATCTCGTAAAGTCGTGACTTATCTGCATTGGTCGTTCAAGATTTGTGCGATCTTCAGATTGAACAGATTGCCTCCGGTTTCGATACCAAAGGATTCTTCCGGCTCTACCGCGAAAGGCCCTTGCGGACCGACGAGCGTCACTTTCCTTATCGGCGTCCAGGATCCATTGGATTTCTGCCGGAAATCCTCGCAATGAATTCCGGTTTGCGATGGAGGTGGAGGATGAGGCAAGGCGAACTGAGCGGCGACGGGAGCCGCCATCAGAATGAAGCTTGCCGTCAAAACAGCGTATCCGAAGTTCATCGCGAGATTTCCTCTAAATTTCGGCCGGAGCGGCGTCCCGCATCTTGGCCAATCCGCCGACAGCGCGCGCCAGTTTTCTGCGGAACCGAGGCTCACCAATCGATCTGCGTGCGAACCAGGAACGTATTCGGATGCGCGCCGTTCAGATAGGGCGCGCTATAGGGAGCGGACAGCGCCATCACTCTCGTCCAGTTCGCCATCACCCGAACGCCAGGTTCTGCGTACCAGTTGAGGCCGACTGTGATGTCTTCTTCACGGCCGCCGAGGACGCTAGAGTTGAACACCGCAACTTTCTGTGACGTTTTCGGAGCAAGAGCGATTAGATTTGCGTAGGTCGTGCCTTCAAAGGGGCCGCTGTTCAGATTGACTTCACTTAAACGAGCGGTCAGCGCCCAGGCTCCCCAGCCGCCTGAACTCAGCGGATGTTTGATCTGGATCTGACGGAAGCTGCCGCCGTTGGAGTTGTTGTCGACTTGATAGGCGGCGGCTTTCGATTCTCCGGTCAGGAAATACATCCCGGAAACGTAATAGCCATTGTAGTTCAGCGAAGCGCCTCCGGGCGACAAAATCCCGACCATATTGGCCTCAAGGATCGACCTGTTATTACGGTTATATTGCGCGTCCATATATTCCGCCTGAAGCGACGCCGGCCCATAAACGGCCACGCCTTCCAGGCCATAACCGAGCATATTTTTCACGCAGTGACCGGCGACCGCGGGGTTTCCTGCAATGCCATAGGCGCCGCAGGAGAGATCGGGCGTGCCGAGCAGATTTTCCTTAAGTACATTGCTTTCCGCGTAAGTGTTGGCGCCCGGCGTGAGCACGCGATCGTCATTGCCGGCGGTGGAGTTGTTCGGGCGGTGATAGCGGCCAGATACGCCGAGGTGCAACAGTCGATCTTCGCTCCAGATTGGCGCGTATGTGGCGCGAGCGGTCGCGTCGAAATACTGACTGCCGCCAGTCGCAACCCAGCCGGCTTTCGAAGTCACGCCGAGGGGCACGGGGTAATCCGCCGTAGGTTTGAGCGCCGCGTCTTCAACACTGGTGCTGGAGAGAGCGCCCTTGAAGGTCCAGTTGGGCCCATGCTCAAGCAGCGCGATGCCGACATGGCGGGCGGCGCCAAACGTGTCCGACATCAGCGAGCGCTCGACGAAGTCGATGTAGTTCTTGGATTCGGTGCGTTCCAGGCCATGCGGCAGATAGAAATTGCCGACCTGGATTTCGACAGGATTGGACAGGCCGGGCGGCGTCAGTCCCGGATATTTCAGCGCAACATAGGCGTCGCGAATGCCGCCGACCGCGCCGACGTTCGTCGCATTGCTGCCGCCGACAAAATCATACTGGAATTTATATTCCCAAATGCTGCGCAGGCGGCCTTCGACCTGGAGACGCGCCTGGGTGAGATTCGCCGTGCTGGCCAGGCCCTTTTCAGGCTGGCTCGATGCGCCGCCGTCCACATAAATGCGGCCGCCCAGATGGAAGCTGTCGGCGTGATCGAGCGATTCGACGGTGAGGCCGTGGCTGAGATCGACAAAGAAGGGAAGCGGCGGATTGACGGGAGCGGGCGGCCCCTTGACCGTTTCCACTGGGGCGCGCTGCTCCGGCGCCTTTCGGTGCGGACTTCCTTGATCTTGCGATCCTGTTCTGCTGTCCGTCCTTCATAGTGCCGCAGCCGCGACTTGAGCGACTGCACTTCATTGACTGTGGCGTCCAGTCGCGCCTTCAGCGCGCGGAGTTCCGCCGCGGTGTCATCGGCCAACGCTGGAGCTCCGGAGGCAGCAAATGCGACAAGCCCCATGGCAAAAAAAGACACCTCTCGGTTCCAAAATTTCCTCTTCATTTGAGCCCCCAGATCTCACTATTGGCCATACGACCATGCAAAACGTTCGCCTCAATTAAGTCTTGAGACTCCATGGCCTTTCTTATAGGGCGACATTTATATTGTCTATAATATTGATAGAGTCTATGGCGTCTATATTCTAAATCTCTTTGCTTGTTGCGAAAAAGTCACACTGCCTCTGGGAGGTAGTGTTGATGGGGCAAATAGCGAAAGCGGAATCAGTCCCATACGCGTGCGGGGAGTTTTCGTATGTC